>NZ_JBYTEI010000001.1:485294-1527794 GCF_058792415.1 Niabella sp. CPT15-335-S11 | reverse complement strand
ATCGTCTGCCACGGATTTACAGGTACCAGCCGGGTTGGTGTTAGCCGCAGTCACTTCTTCCGTTCCTTTTTCGGACTGAACAGGGTTCAATGGCTTTTCCTCCTCCACCTGTGTCTTCTTTTCAACCGGTTGTTCTGTCGCCTTTTCAGCCGGCTTTTTCGGTACTACCGACGGAGCCTGTACCACAACGGACTGCTCAGCGGCGGGTTTCTGTTGTGCCAATTTTGTTTCTGATGGAATAAATATGGTTACTGCCTCAGTCTTGCCATTGTCCGTCTTGTCCTCATAAACGGCAGTCAGACCAGCCTCACTCTCCGCCTGGGTTACTTTCTGAATGGCAGACTCTTTTGCCGGAACCACCTTCGGCAATTGCTCAGATTCGTTTGCTTTAGCGGCAGTTGGCGGTATATGCGCCTGTGCGGATTTGGCAGAATCCGTTGCATCCGCATGTACCACAGTTTCTTTGGCCCGGGACTCGGGTAAAGGTTTTTCCTGGACAGGTGTTGCAGGTGTTGCTACCGGCTGAGGCTGACTGACAACCTTCGGCGGCTCCTCTTTTGGTTTTTCTAACAACCCGGGATCATTGGCCGCCTTAGACAATACTTTGGTAAAATCTGATACATTTTCTTTCATGACCGTTTCGGGCTCCTTCTTTATCGGTTCCTGCTTCTGAACCGGTGCCTGGGCTACCGCATGGTCCGCGGCTCCGGCGGGAATGGGTTTTTCCACCGCCATGGTCTGGAGATCAAAAAGCCCCCAGCCTTCATCTCCAAAATTCTTAATCAGATATCCTTTGTCCTTCGAATCGATCCTGAAATTAAAAGTCAGCTCCGGATATTTATTTTGAGGGAAACCCACAATCAGCTTATAATTCCCATCCTTCAATTGCGGTAAAATCAGGTACCCGGAAGTATTTGCACTAATGGTTTGCTGATTGATCCGGATATAAAAGGGCTGTGCCGGTTCGGTTTGTAGGTAAACAAAATATTTTGCATCATATTGTCCGAAAGTGACTAGTCCAGCCAGTATAATAAAGAATGTCAGCAAAAAGCGCTTACTCATGATATTTGTATTTGTCCAGAACAACAAAAATAGAATAATTTAACCTATTCCCTTGTAGGACGGGAGAATTTAGGGATTTGTTGCAAGCTTCGTAGGGGATGCTCGGGGAGCGCTTCTATTTTACTTCCGGGCAAAACATATACAAAAAAGTATAATTATATCATCTTACAGCAACAGGGCTTCTGGCCAGACCGGTCCACGGTCTGACTAAACCCTAACAAAACTGGGTATCTTGGAATTTTGAAACACCGGAATTCTATTCACATCCAAATTGAACAGATCTCTGTCCGGCCAGGCACACGGTTAAGGGCTAATCACCAGCTCCCGCCAGCGCCACCTCCGCCAAAGCCGCCGCCACCGAACCCACCGAAGCCTCCTCCACCACCGCCGAAGCCGCCACCTCCTCTATCGCCGCCACCAAATCCGCCGGGGAATATCCAGGGCACGCCTCCCCTGCCCCAATTATCCGAGTACCCTCGCCGGGAAACATAACCGCCCCCGCCATTCCTGTTTGTAAATGAAATAATCACGAATACAATGATCATGATCAGGATGATGGATAGGGTACCCAGACCTTTACCTTTACGATGATAAGCCTCAGGAGCCTTATACCTGCCTGCAGCGGCCTTGATAATATTGTCCGTTGCCTCATCCAGCCCCCGGTAATAATCTCCGGTTTTAAAATTCGGGATCAGGTTATTTTGAATTATTTCACCCGCTATGAGATCTGTGACGGCTCCCTCAAGGCCGTAGCCCGTTGCAATAAATACGCCTCGTTTGCCACCTTTCGTCGCAGTATTTACCAGGATCACCACGCCATTGCTGAATTGCTTTTGTCCGCCCACACCCCATTTTCTTCCAAGCGCGATGGCATAATCATCAATAGAATAGCCTTGTAACTGATCCACGATCACGACGGCAATCTGGTTGCTGGTGCTATCATCGTAGGCAACCAGCTTATGTTCAAGCGCCGTTACCTGGTAGGGTGATAATACTGTTCCGGTGAAATCATTGACCAACCGGGGAGGATTCGGTGCGGGAGGAATACCGGCATCTGTCTGGGCTGCAGCTATTTGGCAAAGAGGAAACAAAAACAGCATAAGAAGCCAACCCCATGGTCGTGAGTAAACGCTGATTCTATTCCAAAGTAAAATTGTTTTCAAAATAAATAAATATTTAATCAAGTTCCACCCTGCCGGCAGTCGGTTGCAGAAGTGCGGCCCGGTGCTTATCCGAATACAATATCATCGGGCAATTCATTTTGATCGGTGTCCTTGTCGTATGGAAAATACTGATGAAGGCCTTCTCCGATCTGGCGGACATAACTGGTTAGTCCTGCGGCAAAGTTTTTATTGTTGAAATGCTGCAGAATATGTCGGACCAGATTTTCCCAGTAAGCTTTGCCGGTTTTCTGGTAAATGCCTTCGTCTCCAAAGATGGCCAGTTGACGATCTCTGACAGCCATATACAAGAGCACCCCATTGCGGTTGGCGGTCTGATCCATCTTCAAATTAAAAAACACTTCTGCAGCCCGTTCCAGGGGATCGATATGTTTGCATTTCCTTTCAATGAAGACCCTGATCTCGCCGCTGGTCCGGCTTTCGGCGTCACGAATCGCCTGGACGATCTCTTCTTGTTCCGACTTACTAAGTAAGCCCGGCCCTGGTTTTCGAAATCTAAAGAATGCCATTGGTCAGAATTTTATTTCAACACTTTTTTCACTGCCCGGAACGGCCTGGAAGCCGGTTTTTTCTTTAAACCCGAAAATTCCTGCAACCAGGCTTTTGGGAAACGTCCGGACGGATTTATTATAGTCCGCCACTGACGCATTAAAATCATTCCTGGCCACTTTGATCCGGCGCTCATTGCCTTCCAACTGTGTTTGCAAACCCCGGTAAGCATCTGTGCCTTTCAGGGTAGGATACTTCTCGATCACGGCGATCAGCCGGTTGGACGCGGCACCCAGGTTGTCCTGCGCCTGAACCTGAGCGTTATAATTTTCGGCAGACAGTCCGCCTCCCGCACTTCGTTGTGCGCGACTCCGGGCTTCAGCGATTGCTGTAAGTGTGCTCTGCTCAAAATCTGAAACGCCTTTAACTACATTCACCAGGTTTTGGGTGAGGTCCAGCCTGCGCTGGTAAACCGTCTGGACTTCACTCCACATCTGTTTCACTTTTTCATCTTTCCCAACCAGACCGTTATAGGATACCAGGGTGTACAAGCCTGCCAGCACCAATAAGGAAACCCCAATAAACCCGAGTCTGTTTTTTTTCACCATATAGTGATGTTATTTATCTTTTCGTGATTATCCCCTTTAAAGAACAGGAAATACAGCCTGATCAGAACTGCACTTTAGGAGCTGTCTCCGCACCCGGTTCCGCTTTAAACCCTTCGCGGGCTTTAAATCCGAACATTCCCCCCAGTATATTCATTGGAAATGAGCGGACCTTGGTATTAAAGGTATTAACGGATGCATTGAACTGTTGACGGGAAGAACGTATATCATTTTCAATACCTTCCAATTGACCCTGCAATTGCAGGTAATTCTGATTGGCTTTCAAGTCGGGATAGTTTTCGACTACGGCTAAGAGGCGGCTTAGTGCACTGCTCATCTCGCCCTGTGCGGCCTGAAACTTGTTAATGGCCTCCGGCGTCAGATTTTCTGCGTTAACATTCACTGAAGTGGCCTTACTACGCGCTTCAATAACTCGGGTCAGGGTCTCCTGTTCAAATTTTGCAGCGCCCTTCACGGTATTGACCAGGTTACCCACCAGGTCATTTCGTTTCTGGTACTCGCTCTGGACGTTATTCCAGGCTTTCTTTACGTTCTCGTCTTCTTTAACCAGGGAGTTATAACCGCTGCAGCCCATAAAGCCTACCACGACCAGTGCTATAACGATAATCAGCGTTAATCCTTTCATAGTTTTTGATTTTAGGTTTAATTCACAAATTTATAAACAATGTTCAGATTGATCACAACTTTCGGACCCCGTATCGGCCAGAATATCGGCGAATGACCTGAAAACACCGGCAAAGGTAACCAACAGCGATAGCATTGAAGGTATACGCCTTGCTCTCACCAATTTAACTATCGACGTGTAGCTGCTTTTGTCTTAGTCGTCCCAGAGTCCGCCACCTTACTTAATATCCCAGATTCCCGCCGCCAGCTCCAACCTTACCAATGTAACAGCAAAGTTGTACAGAGCCTGGTAGTAATTCTGCTGAACATCGTTATAAGTGCGCTGTGCATTCAATACCTCCAACAGGGAGGTTTCGCCCCGTTTATAGCAATAGATCTTACCTTCCAATATTTTACTGGCTTCGGCTAAGGTACCCGTTTTATAAATACCCACTTGTTTTGCGGACGCCGTGTAGCTAAACCAGGCCTGGGTCACTTCGGTTTCAATCTGATGCAACACAGCCTCATAATGCATATCCGCCTGCATAATAGCGTAACCGGCAGCATTGAGCGTGCCCTTATTCCTGTTGGAAAACTTTATTGGAACTGAAATCCCGGCGCTGATAGCCCTGTAATAGGGTGTGGGCGCTTCCTCATTTGTGGATGCCCCGTTCAATGTAACGCCGGCGTTTACACCCAGGTCGATCGCCCGGTTGGCCTTCACCAGCGCCAACTCATTCCGGCTTACCGCCTGGTTGTTGCGCGCCGCAACCACATCGGCCCTTTGAATCCGCGCAGTAGCAATCAGCGTCGCAGGGTCAAAATCCCGGTCCGGGTTTTCAACCTGATTCAGGGGACTTATGAGCGCGTCCATTCCTTTAACACCGGCGTAATAGTTGAGCTGCACCAGTGCATTTTCCCAGTCTGCCGAGTATTGCAAAAGATCTATGCCAAGGTTTTCAGCTTCCAGCCTGGATTGACGCGCATCCATTTCTGTAATAGCCCCCAATTTATATCGAATAGAATCGGCAGCAGCAAGTTGTTTCATGGACTGGTAAGAGTCCCGCTGCACTTTCAAAAGGAAGTATTGCCGAGTGGCCTCGTAGTAAGCGATGGCTGCCTCCGCCCGCAAATTCCTGAAATAATCCGCTAACAATGTCCTGCTGAGTTCCTCCTGGCTTTTTGCAAGCCCCATCCTTGCCTTTCTTTTGCCACCCAGTTCAATGGTAGCGCCCAGGCCAGCATCCCAACCCCGCCCCAGGTGCAGTTTCGAGTGTTGATTGTCGTGGCCATTCAGAGAAAAAGAGGGATCCGGAAAGACCTTTGCACTTTCCGTAATGGCCTCAGCAATGGGGACATTAAATTTTTCCGCAGCATATCTTTGGTTTTTTTCGGCGACCAATTGGAGGAATTGGCTTAGAGAAAGTTGTTTCTTATCGGAAAGGGGCATTCTTTGCGCGATTGAGTTTTTAGTCAGCATAAAGCCCATACAGAGTGAAAGTAACCATGTGATCCTGTACATTTGAATAAGATTATTTGGTGATATAATCATTCCGCCCCCATTTATTTTCAATGAGGTAATACAGTGCCGGAAGAACAAACAAGGTGATTGCGGTGGCAACAATCAGTCCGTAAACTATGACGGTAGCCAGCGGGCGTTGCACGTCGCTGCCAATACCGGTGGCCAGCGAAGCCGGAAGAAGACCGAGAGCAGCTACGGTGGCCGTCATCAGCACCGGGCGGAACCGGTGCCTGGTTCCCTCTACAACCGCTTGTAATAGTTCATACCCTTTTTTTCTAAGCTCATTAATATGAGCAATCAGAATAACCCCATTTTGAATAGCCACGCCAAACAGGGCAATAAACCCGACAGCGGAAGATACGTTGAGGGTCATACCGCGGATATTCAGCGCCAGCATCCCACCAAAGAGCGCCAATGGCACGATGGTGAGGATCAGTCCAGCCTGCCGGAATTTCCCAAAGGCGCCATACAGTAACAGAAACATAATGGCGAGTGCCATCGGAACGATAAAGGCAAGTTTAGCATAAGCTCTTTTTTGGTTTTCAAATTGACCACCCCACCGGATATGGTATTTTGCGTGATCGTATTTCACATTTTTTTCTATCCGCTGTTGCGATTCTTTTAAGAATGCCGTCAGGTCGGTTCCCCTCAGGTTGAGTTTCACCGTCAGGTGGCGGTGGTTCATTTCACGGGTAATGGTACTTTCGCCGGTAGCTTTTTTTACCTCGGCTATTTGCGATAAGGGGATATGGGCGCCTGTTTGTGAGGTGAGCATGAGATTGGCGATCTTATCCGGGGTGTTGCGGCTATCTTCTTTATAGCGGGCAATCACATCGTACACCTTATCGTTCTCAAACACCTGAGCGATGGCTTTCCCGCCAATCGCAATCTCTACCAGCTCACTCACGTCCTCAATATTAAGGGCGTAACGCGCCATGGCATCCCGGTTTACCGTAATTTGTAGCTGTGGCAAGGGCGGCTCCTGGTCAATCGCCACATCTGCGGCCCCTTTCACCGTTTTAAGGGTATTCGCCACGTCCTCTGCAATTCTGCGGGTCTCGCCAAAATCATTCCCGAAAATCTTTACCACCAGCTCACTATGCGCCCCTGCAATTTTATCCATAACCCCGTCGATCATTGGTTGGCTGAAACCAACGGTATACCCGGGCATGGATGCGTATTCTTTGGCCAGGTCATTGATGAGGTCATTTTTGGTGCGTCCGTTCTTCCATTCCTTATAAGGTTTCAGACCTACGCTACATTCAAAATGAGAAGCCGTCCAGGGGTCAGTCCCATCATCATTTCGTCCGGCCTGCACCATCACATAGGTAACTTCCGGGTGTTTTAGCGTTCGCAGGCGCAGCGTATCACTCATTTCTTTTGATTTCTCCAAAGAAATACCCGGAGGCAGTTGCACCTGCAACCAAATAGAACCTTCGTCCAACGGCGGCAGGAAATCCTTTCCCACCGTAACCGAGAGCACCACGGCTCCCAGCATTACAATAGCCAGGGGCACCCAAACCCTCCGGGGACGGTTCATGAATTTTTTTAATCGACTTTCATATAAATGGGTAAGTTGCTCCAACCATTTGTTATGATAAATTTTCCCTGGCTTTTTATATACCGCAAATGAGAGCCCGGGTATCAGGAGTAGTGCAACGGCCAGCGCTCCCAGCAATGCGTAACCAACGGTGAACGCCATTGGCGTGAACAGTTTCTTCTCAACCCGCTCAAAAGAAAACAAAGGAAGATAAGCCGTGATGATAATGATCGTGGAAAACAATATGGGTTTCCCAACTTCTATTGCTTTTTCTGCGATGGATTTTTCTTCCAGAATAGCATCGGGGTATTTCTCTCTGCGTTTCAATATCGTCTCCATCATCACGATGGCGCCGTCCACGATGATGCCAAAATCAATAGCTCCCATTGAAAGTAAATTGGCCGGCACATTAGTAAAGTGCATCAGGATAAATGCCACCAGCAGGGCAAGCGGAACAGTGATCGCTACAATGAGCGCCCCACGCCAGCTCCCCAGGAAGATAATCAGCACGATAATCACCAGGCCCATCCCTTCCAGTAAGGTTTTTGATACCGTGTGCAATGTGGTATTCACCAGGGAAGTCCGGTCCAGGTAAGCACGAATCTTTACACCCGGGGGGAGTATGTTTTGATTCAGATCATCAACAGCTTGATGAACCCCTTTCAATACTACGGAAGGATTCTGACCTTTTAGCAGCAAAACAATACCTGCAATCCCATCGCTGTGATTTACCTCTCCATCTGTATATCCGAGAATCCCCTTTCGTTCAAGATGACCATACCTGATAACACCAAGGTCTTTTAAGAATACCGCCACCCCTTTTTCAGATTTCACTACAACATCTCCAAGTGTCTCCAGGCTTTTTACCAGCCCAATACCCCGGATCACATAACCCAGATCACCGGTCGTCAATACGCTACCGCCGGCATTGGCGTTATTGCTCTGCACCGCTTCCCGGATGTTTTTCAAGGACACCTGGAATTGCTCAAGCCGCGCGGGATCTACTTCAATCTGGTATTGTGATGTAACTCCCCCAAAATTGGTAACGTCAGCTATCCCCGGCACTTGCTTGATCCGAGGAATAATAGTCCAGTTTTGCAGGTCGGTCAAACTCCGCAGGTCATGATCCTTGCTTTCAATGATATAACGGAAGATTTCGCCTGTGGGAGAGGTAAGAGGGTCCAGACCAGGTTTGGCGCCATAAGGCAATTCCACATCGCCCAGCCTTTCGGTGATTCTTTGGCGGGCCCAGTAATCATCAATACCATCTTCAAACACGATGGTGATCATGGAAAGCCCGAAAGTGCTCTTGCTACGCATCACGTGCATGCCCGGCATCCCATTCACAGCGCGTTCAATGGGGATGGTAATTTGTTGTTCCATTTCTTCTGCCGCCAGGCCGGGCACTTGGGTAACAATCTGGGAGGTAACGTCGGCAATATCCGGGTAGGCTTCTATTGACAATTGCTTCCAGGAATAATAACCAAAAATCCCTAATAATAAGAACAGTGTAAAGAACAGCCATCGCTTATGGATAGCAGTGTAAATAAGTTTTTGCATATCTCCCGAAGCTTTTAGTTGGCTTGTAGCAAATAAATTCCACCTTCAGTGATAATTGCATCTCCGGCTTTCAGTCCGGAGGTAACCACCACTTTATCGCCGTTGGTACCATCTGTCTGCACTTTCCGTCGGATGTATTTCCCCGGTCCGGCTACCAGGAAAACAAAGGCATCATCTTTCATCTGGAATAAGGCTTTTGCCGGCACCTCGATGCAGGACATGGGTTTGCCGGTGAAATAGATGGTGGCATACATGCCGGGTTTCAACCGGCGTTTTGAATTTTCTGCAACGGTCAGGACATTCGCTGTATGGGTTTCTTCATTCAGCAGTCCTTCAATGTGCGCTACTTTAGCCTGGATTCTATCGCCCGGGAATGCGACCACTTCAATAGTGCAGGGGTCGTTCGTTTCCACAAAGCGGATATCTTTTTCTTTTACCTGGCCAACGATCCACACCTGCGACAGATCTGCAACGATGGCTACAGACAAAGCATCCTCTTTCAGGTACTGCCCAAGGACTACTTTATTTTCCACAATCTCACCTGCAATCGGCGCCCGTACTATTAGCGGGCGACCCAATGCCGGTGACTGGCCATTTGAATTGAATATCTTCATCGCTGCCTGTGCGTTTTCGTATTCGTTCTTTGCAACGCTGTGTGTGGCTTGTGCCTCTTCCAGATCTTTTTGGGTGCCTACCCCGTTCCTGACCAGATCTTGTTGACGGCTTAAATTTTTTCCTGCCAAATCCATCTGTGATTTTGCTTGCATGAAATGTTTTTGGGCCTCCATAAAGTCCGCCGACCTGATTTCAAACAAGGGGGTTCCCGGAACCGTTTTCATACCCAGGTGCAAAAATGATTTTGTAATGCGTCCTTTGAACGGCGATGCGATTTCCGCAAAGCGGGTTGGGATTGCCCTGATGACCCCAGCAGTTGTAACCTGGTGTGCACAGGTTCCATTCTCAATCGCGGTTGTTTTGAGTTTCCCAGCTAACTCCGAGTGGGCTGCTACGGTGATTGTATCTCCGAAAACTGAAAGAAAAGCTGCAGCTCCCGGCTTACTCTCGCGATTACAGGAGACCAATACTATAAGTATTGTTAAAAGCTGAAGCCAGCATAGTTTTAAGGGTATGGATCTTTTTTTATCAAAAACCATTGAGGGTCTTTTTAAATATAACAATTTTAAATTCTCATGTAAGCTGACCTGGCTAACGAATAGATTCGCTAAAGGAGGTGATATTTTTTTAGCCTTCTTAAATCCCGGTAATAATTTTTATTGCGGTTTTTTTCTGCCTTGATACATGCGGCTTTGAAAATCCTTTTTTCTGCGCTAAATGAATCACAGGAGGGCATAGTTACGCCGGGCAAATTCCAGGCGCAGGGAATACGCGTGTTTAGTTTTCCGAGAAGAGTAATAATGCTGAACATAAGACTTTGATTTTATCCCCTCGTTACGGGGAAGCCATCAAAGCCTTCCTTTGTAAAGCGGGGAAGTTAATAATTGGGTTGACTGACCGGATACGTGTCCATGTTTGTCTTTTAATTGTTTAAGCATTCTTTTTTGAACGCACGGCGAAGGTAGAACCACCGAGGGGAAAAGCCGGTTAGAAAGCTCTTAGAATATTATTAGAAAATCATTAGAAGTTGCGTTCCGTCACTTGCGGAGGCTTATGTAAACTGGGGCAGACCGATGCTGAACACCGTACCTTTGTCAACGTCTGAAGACACGTGAATGGCGCCGCCGTGTAGCTGTATGATCCTTTGCACCAGGGCCAACCCAATCCCATTGCCGCTTACAAACGTTTTATTTTTTCCGCGGTAAAATGGCGTAAAAATATGCTGAAGATCTTCGGGTGAAATTCCTATGCCATTATCTGAAAATTGCAACAGGACCTGGTCGTTCGTATAGGAAATCGTCACTGTACTTTGTCCGTCGGGCGAGAACTTACAGCCGTTTTCCATGAGATTAATGAAGGCTGTTCTCAGCAGGTATTCATTCCCCTGCACAGAGATAAAGTCATCGTTTTCAATTTCTTTATCAAAATCAATGTTGACCTTATTGTTCGGCTGGACGTGGAGCACATCGTTCCGGGCATCCAGCAGCACCTCATCTAGCCGTATTTTTTTGAATGCGATTTCAGTTTGATCGTAATGCGCTTTTGCGAAGTCTAACAAGCTGTTCGAAAGCCGGATGAGCTTTTGGACATCGTAAATCAGGTGCTGGTTGGTTTGTTTATATTCATCCAGAGGGCGGTCTTTTAAAGCGATCAGCTGAAGCTCTGCAAGCATCGCCGCAAGCGGTGTTCTTAATTCGTGCGAGATATTCGAGACAAATTGCTTTTGCACGTCAAATGAATTTTCGAGCCGGTTCAGCATTTCATTAAATGTGATAGCCAGTGCAGCCATTTCATCTTTCCGGTTGCCTTCATCAATTCTTAAATCAAGGTTGGTGGCTGTTATCTTTTTGACTTTATTAACGATGGCAGAAACGGGTCTGAGTGACTGGCTGGCCAGAAACCTCCCGACAAAAAAAGTAATGGCTACGGCCACGATCAACGCGACAATAAGCGTATTTCTTAAAGAAGCGAGCTTGGCATAGCCATATTCATCGACGGCTGCAGCGGTGATAACAAAATCCTCATTATGGTGGTTATACAAGAAACCAACGACCTGCATCTTTCCCTGGTAGAATTGAATTTCTTTCTGTGCCACAACCCGGTTGATCATGCTTTTGGTTTCTTTAACCTTATCAATATCCACAGCGTCATGGTACAATAAATCGAATGAGGTGTCATAAATAGCCACCTCTTCATGGAACAGGAAAGTGGGTGTTTTTTTGTAAATGAGTTGCAAGACATTGGGGGCAATTTTTGAATCGAATAACAGGTTGGCTTTTGTTGTTGCCTGCAGCTTCAGCCGTTTAAAATATTCGTCTTCCCGAATTTCGGCGGAAGTGATATAGATCATCAATGCAAATGCCGAAAGCAGCGCTGCCACCAATAAAGTGAATAGAAGTGTGAGCCTGATCCTTATTTGCATAATTATCCTTTTTTAAGAATAAAGCCCATACCAGGTCTGGTATGAATAAGCTTCACCGGGAAATCTTTTTCTATTTTCTTTCTCAGGTAATTGATATACACGTCGATAAAATTGGTACCGGTATCAAAGGTTGTTTCCCAAACGTTCTCTGCGATCTCAGCCCGGCTGAGCACCCGCTCAGGGTTTCGCAGCATGTATTCCAGGAGCTTCAGCTCTTTGGGCGTAAGGTCAATTTCCCGGTTGCCTCTTTTCACGATCTTGGTGTGCTGGTTCATTTCAATATCTTCATAGGTAAGCAGGAAACCCTGGCTGCCGATGTTATTGGCGGCACGTTTCAGGAGCGCCCGTATTCGGGCGACCAGCTCCCTAAGCTCGAATGGTTTTACTAAATAGTCGTCGGCGCCCGCGTCAAAACCTTCAATTTTTTCGTTGGTGGTTCCCAGTGCAGTCAGCATAATAATGGGCACATCAGGTTTCATGCTCCTGATCTCTTTGCACAGATCAATTCCGTTGATGCCAGGCAATATGATGTCGGTGATAATTAAATCGAAAGGTTGATCAATTGCCAGTTGCTTCCCTGTTTCCCCTTCACTCGCCAGCACCACTTCAAATCCCTGTTCTTCCAGCCCTTCTTTTGTAAGGGCTGCAATTCTCGGGTCGTCTTCAATCAATAAAATCCCTGCCATTGCCCATTTCGTTTAGGACAAAGATACAACAGCAGGCAAAGTCGTCAAGGTGTAGGCGCTTCGTAGTTTTATACCGGGGATCACTCAGTTCCCATAACCATAAATTTCGGCAATGCTGATAAACGGATCCTCGCCTGAGCCTTCCGCTGTTGGCCGGCATCCTGAATTGCTAAAGCCGATATGCTGCCGTTTCCAACAGGACCAGCCGGCTTCCCGGGAACTTAAAACGCACCACCGGTTGAATTTTCAGTGCAAATTCGCTGAGGCAGCCGTTTTAGCAGTAGGTCTGTGACTAGTTTCGCTCCCTGGCACTTCATCCGCTTACTCTTTCAATAATTTTTGGCAAAAAAATCACCATCCCGGCCACAAAGGCACCAATTGATGCGACCAGCACTGCGCCGGCACTGATGTCTTTGACCCTTTTTATGGCATCCTGTTTGGCAGGGGCGACCGTATCACAAAGCGTTTCGATAGCAGTATTGATCATTTCCAGGGCGATGACGAGGCAGATAAATATCACCACAATGAGCATTTCAATTGTCCGGACATCAAGTACATAACAGAGGGTGATCGCGACGGCGGCCATCACCAGATGGATCCTAAAGTTTTGTTCGCTAGTAGCAATGGTTTGCAGTCCCTTGAGTGCAAAACCGAAACTGTTTAAAAATCTTCGCATGTTTACGTGCATTGAATGAACGGCAAGAAATCCAGGTTACAAGTTACACTTATTTTTCATTCGGGGGATGTCTCGTTGGGCTGCAATTCGGAACGCAGGTTTCAGTGAATGCAAAAGCCATAACGCGAGAACTCCGGCTTAATGCCGGAGTTCTCGCTATTTTGATCGTAAGGCAACTAATAATTATCCAAGATAAGATTTCAGGGCGCTGCTATACCTGGCCTTTTGCAGGCGCTTGATCGCTCTCTCTTTTATCTGACGGATCCGCTCTTTGGTAAGATCATATTTTTGACCGATCTGCTCGATGGTAACGCCATTTTCACCATCCAGTCCAAAATAGGCGTTCACGATTTCGGCTTCGCGGGGTGACAGAGACTTTAGTACGCGGCGAATCTCATTGCGAAGTGAATCTTTCATCACATCATCGTCGGTATCAGAGCCCCCTTCCAGCAAATCGCCCATCGCCACGTCTTCAGCTTCATGCACGGGCGCATCCAGGGATGTGTGCCGGGTATTACTCTGGAAAATGTTATTGATCTCAGTTTCGCTCATTTCCAGCAGCTCGGAAAGCTCTTCGGTCGATGGCTCCCGCTCGTGCTCCTGTTCAAACGCCATGTAAGCTTTATTGGCCTTATTATAGGTGCCGATCTTATTTTGCGGCAAACGGACCAACCTGCCCTGTTCGGCCAAAGCCTGCAGGATAGATTGCCTGATCCACCACACAGCGTAGGAAATAAATTTAAACCCTTTGGTTTCGTCAAACCTTTGCGCCGCTTTGATCAGACCCAGATTGCCCTCATTGATCAGATCACTGAGTGACAAACCCTGGTGCTGGTATTGCTTTGCCACAGACACGACAAACCTGAGGTTGGCCTGAACCAACTTATCCAGCGCACGCTGATCGCCCATTTTGATACGTTGGGCGAGTGTGGTCTCTTCCTCGGGTGTGATCATAGAAATCTTCGAGATTTCCTGGAGGTATTTTTCAACCGCCTGGGAATCCCTGTTTGTGATTTGAGTAGCAATTTTTAGCTGACGCATATATTATTCTAGTATTGAGTGGAATCTATTTCTTATAGACGTTCTTTTAGGGCCAAACGCTGCACTCTCGCACAAATTAAGCACCCATTTTTTTAAGAACGTGCAAAGATACGCCAAATTTTGTTCAAACCTGGCTTTTTCTTGCCCTGCTTATTCCAACAAGTATGCCGCAAAAAAGTTTTCAAATGGCCGATGGGGCAAGCTTCCGGTTGTTCTTCCTTGCGTACAGGATCAGACCTATCCCCAAAAGGATCAATCCAAAGGATATTAATTCGGCCTGTGTAATGTGCATGCCCAGAAAATTCATCTTCACATTCACCCTTATTTTTTCAATCCAAAATCTTTCCAGTCCATTGAAAACAAGGTATATGCCGAAAAGCACTCCGGGTATTTTAATTTTTTTGCGCATGAGCCATAATATGCCAAACAGAATCAGGCAAACGATGATTTCGTAGAGCGATGTAGGAAATACCGGAACGGGCAGATGGTTGCAGTATTGACCGGTACAGCCTGAAAGTGCAACGCCCGCTTCGTTTACGTTGTGCGGGAAATCATACCCGAAAAACCAGTCCGGAAGGAAACTGAGCCATCCCGGTTTGGGGAAAAAGGCGTGCGGTGATTCATGACTGGCAAAAAAAGCCGCATTTTCCATCAGCGCCTGGTTATAGTCGGCCATTGTTCCTGGTGCGATTCCACCTGAAGCGGTGGTCTTAAAGGCCGAATTGTATATCCCCCAGTCGCCATCCCCAGATACCTGACAGCCGATCCGGCCCACTGCATAAGCCATCATCATGATGGGCCCCAGGACATCGGTAAAATGCCAGAAATTGATCTTATGCTTCCGGCAATACCACCAAAGGGCAATCCCCGCAAAGATCAGTCCTCCGTAAAAAGTTAATCCCGATGCAGAAAAAATTGACGATGGATCTTTCAGAAAGCTATCCCAATTCTCGAAGGTGTCAAAAATCTTTGCGCCTACAATACCGGCCACCAGCGCGACCATGGTTATCTCCCCCACTCGGTCGTGCGGCCACACACGGATGGTGCGGGTTTCAGGTTTTGCCAGTTTCTGTTTGTTCTTCTCGCGCCAGCGAAACCACGCAAATAAAAGGCCCAGCACTATACCGGCGGGCCAGTTCCCCTGCCCGGAGAAAATATACTCCTGAGGGTTCACAGCCAGTTTATCATCCAGGAAGATGAGGCCAAGGATCTTGTACCCCAGCAGAAATCCAAGGAAAAAATTCAGGAGCAGTTCTCCGGTCGATGCCGGTTTACCAACGCTGATCTTCTCCTCCACCGGGCTCAGACGGCCTTCTCTGCCCAGCCTTCTCAGTTCTGCGGCCAAAAGAAAGGAGGCCAGGATAAAGGCGATGGCTACGAAAAAGCCGAAAGAATTAATAAAATGCAAAAATTTCCAATCGACCCCGAAGAAGTCTTTGAAAACATAGTACAGGTTGGGGTACATGCTTATCCGTTCATTTTGTTTGGCAATATTACGGAAAAGACCCTATAAATTAACAGGATAAGAATGCAACAGGCGGCAACAAAATTTCCGCCCCCATTTTTTGATTCCCGTTAAAGTTCCTGGCAGCTTAACAATATTCGTCAAAAGCGGCGATCAGGTTTTGGGCGATCATTTGCGCGGAGCGGCCCTCAATCATGTGCCTCTCTACAAAATGCACCAGCCTGCCATCCTTAAACAGCGCGATGGAAGGCGATGATGGCGGATAAGGTAACAGATGTTCCCTTACCTTCTTAACTGCGTCCATATCAAACCCCGCAAAACTCGTTGTCAGCTGGTCGGGCTTTTTTTCTGCATTAGCAACTGCTATCAGCACGCCAGGCCTGGCAGTACCTGCCGAACATCCGCAAACTGAATTTATCACCATTAAATTTGTGCCTTTTTGAGCCAGGCTGGTCTCCACGGCTTCGGGGGTCAATAATTCCTCAAAACCATTGTCAGTCAGTTCCTCCTTCATGGGGATCACTATTTCCTGTGGGTACATATTTTTAGTCGTTTTAATTGTTGGATAAAGAACATCAAAATAACGTAAAAGTTCAATTAAAAAGAAAGAACTTATTAAACCTTGAGCCCCTTGCAAAAACATCTGATCGCGACTTAAGCAAATCCGCAGTGAGCCCCTAAACTCAAAACAAACCGACATATTGACATTTAAAACCTTTCCATAATGCCATTATGACATATTAGGTATATCAAAACTGCGATTTTTACCGGGTGAGGGCATTAGGAACCGGATTTGATGTTCTTTCACTGAAATAAATTTAAAAACGACAAAGTAATTTACCATGACAAATTTAAAATTCAATGTGGCTCCTTTTGATCGGAGCCTGAGCAACCTGATGGATGATTTTCTGACCGAGACGCCTTCGTTTTTGAAACACAACCTGAGCCGTACGCGGTCAGGCGGCTTTGCGCCGGTGAACATTATCGAAAAAGATGACTTATATGAGCTGGAGATTGTGGCTCCCGGATTTGAAAAGCAGGACTTTAAGATCCACCTGGATAATACCCTGTTAACCATCTCCGCAGAAAAGAAGCAAGAAGAAACGTCTGAAAATGGCAAGAGCATTGTGAAAGAATTTCATGCTAAGTCTTTCAAGAGAAGTTTTACACTCGATGAAAAGATCGACAGCGAAAAAATAGCGGCCCAATATGTTAATGGAATCTTAAAGGTAACCCTTAACAAAAAGGAAGCGTCTAAAACGACGTCCAAGGATATAGAAATACTGTAAGCAAGTTTTTCTCATAAGCAGTTAGTTTTGGTTTAGGGCCTGTTGTTTCTACAATGGGCTTTTTTGTTTAATTTTGATTTGAAACCTTTTGAAGCAAACTAGCGTCTAATATTTACTTTTGCGACACTTACCAGGGTTTTAACATTATGCGAAAAATTTTTCTACTTATTTTCCTGATTTCCAGTACAGCATTTACTGGTTTCTCACAGGAAAAAAGAGATAGTATCCATTTGTCGGATCCGGGCCAGTCATTCTCCCTGCATCCGGTGGATACTTCTTTGAGAATTATCAACCTGAACCCGTTCTTTTCTCTGCACGTGGATTCCAGCCTGACCTACCGGCTCCAGATCAATAAAGACCCCAAAAAGTACTATTGGTACCTGAAAAATGCACCTGCCGGTTTAAGGATCGACAAAGACAACGGGACCCTTTCCTTCAAATCTAACAAAGCCCTGTTCATGTCGGGCAGACTAAACTATGATGTCAACTACCCCGTGAGCGTTGGTGTACAAAATCTCTTCAATCCACATGAAAAGGTGGATACCTCCTTTACCATTACATTTTACAACACAGATGTCATTCTTCCCCGGCTGAAACCCAGCGTGGTGAGCCCGGTGACGATTGAAGAGGGCAATAAACTGTACTTCAATGTTATGTGCGGATCAGGAAATTTCCCTATCGACAGAATTCTTTTTACCAGCGATATTTCAATCAGTAATTTTAAGATTCCCAAAACTTGCGATGATACCTTTGAATGGATTCCGCCTTACGACTTCGTCAATGAAAAGGATTCGGCGAAAGTGAAAATCATCAAACTGTTTTTCATCGGCACCACCAAATTTAATTTCTCCGATACGGCCATAGTAAAAGTCATTGTAAAGGATGCCCTCAATTACGACATTGCAACGGCCGATTATAAAGAAGCCGATAGCCTGATGCGGAAATGGACCAAGGACCTCAAATACACATTTTTCCTGCTAGATAAGAAAGTAAGAAGAACCAAGTCGTACCGCTCTACTTTTGATATAACTTCAGCAACTTCAACGGTTACCGGGACGGTCGTGTCCACAACGACCACCAATAAAAATGCAGCGAAAATTCTTCCCAGCGCCGGAATCATTCTCTTACCCGTGAAAGAAGCTGCGGCACCCAATAAAAATGTCGAACAGAACCAGGCTTCACTTTTGAGAAGCACTTACAAGCGCCTCGAATACGTACAGTATGACAACCGCCTGTCGGGCGACAGAGATCCGCTAATTGTGCAAAAGACGGAGACCCTGAAAAAAGAGCTCCGACAGACAAAGATTCAACTGAGTGAAGTTCCAACCGATTCGGCAGAAAAAATTCCCGAAGGAGAATTGGATAATATGATCAACAACCCCAGGGTTCAGAAGAAATACCGTCTGAAATAAAAAAGTCGGTTTCAATCGCTGTCAGTAGAACCTCGTTTCCCCGTTTAAGCCAGTCAACGCCCGTTTTCACACCGCGGCATGGGTGCTAAAAATTTACGCGTTAGTATCAACATTCCAGAATAGCGTTTCCTGTCGTGACAAAAATCTTTTCGTTTCCGATATGAGAATATTTTGTGCTCAGCCCGGTAAAATGACTGAACGCAGGCATGTACAGGTAGCTTTCGGTAACGACAAAACAGGGAAGTCGCAGTGCTTGACGAGGTCGACCTTCAATCCTGAAGCCAGGGTGAATATGGCCTGAAATGGTGAACAGTCCCGGGTCGGGATCTCCCATTTCATGTGTGAACAAAAATGAATCAATTCGGCATTCCCGCGACAGGAGTTCAATTTCCAAACGATTCAAATCTGCTGCCTGAAGTTTGTCATGGTTACCGGGCACCAGGCAGATGCGGACAGAACTGATGCGCCTACGCCAGGTGATGAACTGTTTAAAATCACCATTAACTTCGTGGTGAAACATATCACCCGCCACCAGCAGGCTATCGGGATTAAATTGATCAATGAGCAAGGTCAGCCTCTTCAGGTCATCCATCATCACCTCCGAAGAGACCTGTATACCGTTTTTTTGGAAATAGGCCGCTTTTCCCAAATGCAAATCAGCCAGGACCAGCATTTTCCTTTTAGGCCAGTAAAGCCCTCTATGCGATGATAGCACAACTACCTCGCCTCCGCACATGATCTCTTTAACCTGCTCCATATCTATTTTCCAGTATCTCTCCCTGCTTCATCCTTTATTTTTTTGATCCTGTTCTCCAATGCTTCGCTGCTAAGGTCCTGCCTGAGGCCGTCCACCATGATCGGGAAACTTAATGGCGTGAAAAAAGGTGGATTTGTCAGGATAAGCCTGCTCTGACTGATTCGTTGCAGTGCTGCGATGAGTCTCGGCTCTTCCAACTGATGAAAAAACACTTCGTCATATGCCTGCCGTAGCAAGAGGTTTGAAGGATCATACTGCTCAAAAATCCTGTAAATAATTCCGGCAGATGATTGCAGGTTTTTATCAGCTTTGAAGGTACCCTGAAAATTCCGGATCACCAACCCCGCAATAACAGCGATATCCCGAAACTTACGACCGGCCATTTCAGTTGCATTAATACTTTTGGCAATATCAGCAGTCAGATTTTCGACGGACAATAGATCCCTGAGCATGGTGATATCCATCGAAACAGGCTGATCACTCAACAATTCAAAACCGTAATCATTCATAGCCATTGAAAAGGTTATGGGCCGAAAACGGCTGAACCGGTAAGCAACCAAAGCCGCCATAACCTCGTGTACAGCCCTTCCTTCAAAAGGATACATATACAAATGGTAGCCTTCTCTGGATATGATCTGCTCCACCAGAAACTCATTTTCCTCAGGAATACGAGAATATCTTTTCTGTTCTTCAAATAATCCAGACAATTTTTTCAACTCCGGACCCGCATCTGTCGATTGGGAAGCCTGACTCAGTTCATACCTCAGCATTGCGCTAAGGTTGGAAGAAAGGGGCATCCTTCCACCCATCCAACTCGGCGTGATGGCTTTCTTCGCGCGTGAGGGGCGAACAATCACCGTCATATCCCTGATCATGATGAACTCAACCACTTTCCCGGCAAGGCCAAAATTATCACCTGGTTTCAGGCGGCTGATAAAATATTCTTCTACCATCCCCAGGTACCCGCCAGTCATGAACTTCACTTTCAGCATTGGATCGCTGACAATAACACCCAGATTCATACGGTGTGTCATAGCGATCCGGCGATTTATCACCCGGTAGATACCTTCTTCCACAATAACCTTCTGAAAATCGGGATACGCCTGGAGTACCTCACCACCTATGGTGATAAAACGGAGCGCCCAGTTCCACTCATCCCGGTTCATTTCACCAAAAGCATAGGTCCCTTTAACTTCGCGCCAGATTTCTTCCTCCCGAAAGCCCTCACCAACGGCCAGTGTAACCAGGTATTGCACAAGGGTGTCGAAGGGCAGGACAAGCGGCACCCGGTCTTCTATGATATTCAGGCGGGCCGCCTCTTTCAGAGCAGCGACCTCAAGCAGTTCCAGTGAATGTGTGGGCAGAAAGTAAATCCTGGAGGTTTCAAATGGCGAATGACCACTTCGGCCGGCACGCTGCAAAAAACGAGCGACTCCCTTGGGAGACCCTATTTGAATAACGCTATCAACCGGTTTGAAATCTACCCCCAGGTCCAGCGAAGAAGTGCAGATCACCGCCTTTAGTACCCCACTATGCAGCATGTCTTCTATCCAGACGCGAAGCTCTGCATCCACCGAACCGTGATGTATGGCTAACTGACCGGCAAGGTCGGGACATACATTCAACAATACCTGGTACCATATTTCACTCTGTCCTCGGGTATTGGTAAAAATAAGGGTTGTTTTACTTTCCTGGATGATGGGGATCAGGCGGTCGGCCATTTTAGTTCCCAGGTGACCTGCCCAGGGCAGGATTTCCATTTTATCCGGAAAAACCGGGATAATCTTCGTTTTTTTCTTTTCCCGGGCCCTGACCAGTGCTCTTGGTGTAATCTTATCGGGTATCAGTACTTCAAAGGCTGTCTCCACATTACCAATCGTTGCCGAAATACCCCATACCCTCAACGCCGGGGAAATATGGCGCAGCCTGGCTAATGCCAGTTCAGTCAGCACACCTCTTTTGCTGCCGATCAATTCGTGCCACTCATCTACGGCCACACAACGCAGGTTCCTGAAATATCGGGAGTTATCCTTTTGGGCAAACAGCAGGTGCAGACTTTCCGGTGTAATAATCAGAATATCCGGCATCTGCTTTTTTTGCCGCTGTCTTTCTTTCGCTGGCGTGTCCCCGTTGCGGACTCCTACCTCCCAGTCTAAGCCTATTTGTTCCAGCGCATCGCTCATTGCCCTGGCCAGATCTTTTGCAAGGGACCGTAGGGGTGTGATCCAAAGCAGTTTTAATCCTTTGTCGTATTCCTGCGGATGGTTCAGGTAATGTATCAGGACAGCCAGAAATACGGAAAATGTTTTTCCAAAACCTGTGGGCGCCAGGATCATTCCCGAATACCCGTCCTGGTATCTCTGCCAGGCTTCTTCCTGAAAGTGGAAAGGTGAATATCCCGTTGATCTCAGCCAGTCAGCGATCAATTCATAACCGGATGTTTTTTTGATATCGGTCAAGGTTACCGGGATTTATAGTTTTTGTAAACTTACGGCAACTATCCGAATAGAATTCAGGGATCGTTATTTTTAAGTCTGATTTAATACGCTACAAATGGATCTGGTTTCTAATCCAGGTGGCGTGTTATCAGCCATGAAATTTATTTTCCGGAATATCGGTGGCAAGTGCTTCCGTCTAAAAACATACCCGTGCCCCGGAGATACTGCTATATCTCAACTCGCTTTAATCGCTGAACTTTCTTAAACAACCGGTAAGGGGACGCGTCAGAGTCGATCCTCGGTCAGTACTTCATTGGATTTTTTCCTTCGATGGTGAAAAATCAAGGAATAAATCAGGATCAGGACGTACAGGGAACCCACAACCCAGCCAAATGATTCCAAAGATGAAATGAACAGGCTATTCGGGTGCGTACTGATAACAGGCGGTGAACTAGAAACAGCGCGCCCTGACAGGTTCATTACGCTGATCCCAAAAAAGAAAAAGATCACACAAAGGGTTCCTAACCCGGCTAACAGTCTTTTTTTCATAGTTGTTATTTGAGGGATATTGCTCAATCTCCGCAAAAAAACCAGAGGAAAACCAACAGGAATATGGAACTCAATCTACTCGTTTGTGAACTCAGTCTACTCGTTTACTTTAGTATTTCTGCAGGTTATAATACGCAATGGTCCCTTTATTACAGTTTAAAGTGGTTACGCCGCAAAATTAAGATCAAAAAATGAATTTCCAATGTTTTTTTTCAAATGCCACGGGAAAGTTTCATCTAACAGAATCCTGAATTGTGATAACTTTGCTTATCAAAACGCTATTTTATGCCAGAAATTCTGAATTTGAACGGGAAGGAAGCTATTGAGAAACTAAGGATGGTTGCTGAGAATATAAAAGTCTGCATGTTTTGCACCAAACTGGAGGAGCAGCCTTTTGCAACCCGGCCGATGCTGATTCAGGAGATAGACGATCAGGGCGATATCTGGTTTCTGAGCTCCGATGTCAGTGATAAGAATGTTGATGTAAAAATGGATGACAAGGTACAGTTGCTGTTCTCGAACCACAAAGCAAACCAGTATCTTACCGTGTATGGTAGTGCCTATGTGTACAATGACCGTAAGATTATCGAGAACAAAGCCGCCCATTCTGTTAAAGCCTGGATTCCGAAGGGTACTGAAGATCCTTTTATCGCGCTGATCCGGATCATCCCTGAAAAGACGTTCTATTGGGATGCAAAATTGGGCCATCTGGTAATCTGAGCAATTCGCTTCATTTTTTTCCTGAGAATCAGTGAAAGGAGATCGTCCTTTCAGAAAGTTTTTTTCCTGACAGGGCAACAAAAAGCTCTCCCAACAAATGGATCTGATACGCCGACCTGAAATATCAGCGGAGGACGAATACTTATCACACAATTTGTATAAAGAAAAGCAGGTGCCCGTTAGTGACCCTTGTTACTGCTGCTGCGTATGAAAGTTATAAGTATCAGGACCAACATAGATCCGCCTACGACCCATACCCAGGGCGACGCGATGAATTTCCCGGAGTTGTTTTTGAAAGAATTGTCCATTTCTGAGAGACTATCCTGGGCCCTCGCAACTATCGTTAATAAGTTTGTGAGAATAAAAAGACTGAGGGGCAACCAGATTTTCAGTCTTCGTTTTATCCAATGATCTCTTTTTATGTTTTTCATTCGTTTACCCATGATTCAATGCTACTTTTCTTTCATCTCCCCGCGCAGCTTTATCTTCTTTCCGTCTGAAGTTTTTAGTCACCCTGAACTTTGATTAGTTCAAAGCAACTCGTCTCAGACTGCTTTCTTGTTGGGATATGCCGCAAATTTTTTGCCAATCTTTGCGCAGATCTATCGATTCTGATGAATGAAAAACCATGGCTACCGGGAACCGCCGGCCATTAGTTTGTAAGGCCCGCAATGATATTGATGGTCAGCGCTACAACAAAAGTGTTGAGAGCAAATGACAGCACGCTATGTGCCAGTACCAGCCTGCGAAAATCGCGGTGGGTAATCTCTACATCGGCAACCTGAAAAGTACAGCCGATCCCAAAAGAGAAGTAAGCAAAATCCAGGTAATCGGGTTCTTCGCGGCCCGGGAAACGTAGCCCCGCGCCTTTGACCAGTGCCAAATAATAGATATGTGCATAATGAAAAGTAAACAAAGTATGAACCAGGGTCCACGAGAGCATCATCGCAAGAATGGCGGCTGATACTGCCAGGAAACGTCCTGCTCCATGATCTTTTCCGGACATGATTAGCAATAAAACGGCAAACATACACGCGAACGACGCCACCAGGATCATGGTGAAAACATATATTTTGCTGCCATCCTCGCGAGCAGCAGTTTTCTTAATTTCCGCTACCTGCATGGAGTTAATAACGATCCAGCATACCACCAGGTAAGTGACGGAAAAGCCCAGCCAGGCGACCAGCAGCTTTAACAACAAAGAAAGACCTGCTGGCAGCAGGTAAAATATGACAACAGCGGCAACAAAGGCGATGATGAACCGGTGAACAGGCCTCAAACGTTGAAAAAATTGAATATGAACATTGATTGTTTCCGGGTCGGACATCGGTATATGGATTAGTTTTCTAAAGGTAGGAAATTCACACCGAAGCGATTGTTTTCTGACATGCATACACCAGACATTTTCCGGGTTGCCAGGGCGGCGTTAACCGTATATTGCCTTAGGCCCGATCATCTGGAATAGTCATCACCATCGAACGTAAAGCGCAGAACAGATAAAGATACGAAATATATAGATACGTGAATCAGATAGACTCAACTACGCTACACCTTGTGGTTAAAATGGAAAAAATCCGTGAATTCCGTCATGGATCGTATCTTTGCAGGTGATTTTAACTAACATGCAGAAAATCATTTTATGGCAGATATATTTGACCGACTTTTAAAAAATTATGGGCCGATAGGCCAGCACCGTGACCGTGCACACGGGTATTTTGCCTTTCCGAAACTGGAAGGAGAAATTGGCAGCAGAATGAAATTCAGAGGTAACGACGTAATTGTATGGAGCCTGAATAACTACCTGGGGCTTGCCAATCATCCAGAGGTAAGAAAGGCCGATGCCGACGCTGCCGCGCAATATGGACTCGCACTGCCGATGGGCGCCAGGATGATGAGCGGTAACAGCAATTTGCACGAACAACTGGAGGCCGAGCTGGCCGAATTTGAAGGTAAAGAAGATGTAGCCCTGCTGAATTATGGCTACCAGGGTATGGTGAGTATTATTGATGTTTTATGCAGCCGTCACGATGTGATCGTTTATGATGCTGAAAGCCACGCCTGCATTATTGATGGCCTCCGGCTTCACCCCGGTCATCGTTATGTATATAAACATAACGATATGGAAGATTTTGAAAAGCAAATTGAGCGTGCTGCTTCATTGATCGAGCGGCAGAAGTCAGGCGGCATCCTGGTTATCACCGAAGGTGTGTTTGGTATGGCCGGGGACCAGGGCAAACTAAAGGAGATCGTGGCATTGAAAGATAAGTACAGCTTCAGGTTGCTGGTGGATGATGCACATGGTTTCGGGACCCTCGGAAAGACTGGCGCGGGCGCCGGCGAAGAACAGGGTGTTCAGGACAAAATTGACTTGTACTTTTCTACGTTTGCAAAATCGATGGCATCCATCGGTGCTTTTGTAGCGGGTGACCATAAGATTGTTGATTATATACGATATAATATCAGGAGCCAGATTTTTGCAAAGAGTCTTCCTATGCCTTTGGTTATTGGTAATCTAAAAAGACTTGAATTACTGAAGACACAACCGGAATTAAGAAGTAAGCTTTGGGAAAATGCGCGGAAACTGCAACAGGGCCTGAAGGAAAGAGGTTTTGATATCGGTACCACCAACTCCGTAGTTACTCCGGTATATATGAAGGGTGGTGTTGAAGAAGCAACTGCAATGGTTATGGATCTGCGGGAAAATTACAGAGTCTTCTGCTCCATTGTGGTATATCCTGTAATTCCAAAAGGACATATAATCTACCGGCTGATCCCGACGGCTTCTCATACCGATGAAGATATTCAGGCTACACTGGAAGCCTTTACTGCCGTTAAGAGAAAACTTGACAAGGGTGAATATAAAGTAGCAGAGATCCCCGATATGGCCGAAAAGCACGAGAAGGTCGCGAGCTGAAGAGAGACTTTAGACGCCATATATTAGATTTTATACATATATAGGAATATTGTGTATACTATTGGTTGAGGCGATTAAATAATTTTAAGAATTCGTGGAGTATGTCTTCCAAGGTTTGGATGGCATACTCTATTTTTTTTGGAATTGGGAACATACACTTATAAGAAACATTCTTAATTCGTAATCGAACATTCGTCATTGAATAAAGACAAGCCGGAACCCCAGACTAATTTGACTTAACGACTTTCAGATCACAATGGGAGCTGCATCCTTAGCAACAATTCCTTACCCCCCGAAAACCAAAAAGCCCCGCACTGCGGAGCCTTTGAAGATCATGGTTTACTAGCCGATTATTTCACCTTTGTCACATCAACCTGATCGAAAATCTTTTTCGATTTGCTGATGCTGTACACATCTACTACACTACCCTTAGCATTGCTCACTTCAAAGGTCAGATTGTAAGCCTCCAGGGGCATATCAGCGAACTGATAATTACGAACGATGTTTGTACCCTGTAACTTCTCACGGTACAACACGCTGCCATCGCCATCCCTGACAGATACAAAATAAGTAGTATTTGCATCATTTTTCAGAGCCAGCCTGTACACGGGACGATCATTTACGTCGCCTACATACTTCAATTCAGCGGGTTGATCATGACTGTCATTTGCCAAAACCTGGGTGGTTACGCCTGTTGAAAACAGCGCAGCCAAAACCATTGCGCCAATCTTCGTGTTCAACATTACTTTTTTCATAGTCTTCATTTTTGTTTTTTAATTAATATTTGCCTCTTTGTTTTGTCGATTTAATACCTTTATGTCTAGTTGATTTGATATCTTTTCTTAATTCATCCGGTCTCATTTTTCTTCCCGGCCTTCTGGGTTTTTGTCTGCCCGTAGTTTACTCCTGGGCTGGTTGATTTCGCATTAACACCACAAAATTGCACCCAAAAATCCTTGTTTCAAAACCAAGTTCATCGCAGTTCCGGGGTCTTTAAAACAGGATATACATATGTATACTATTGATTATAAGGCATTTACAAAAGTTCCAGGTATCATGGCCAAAGCAATTTGTTAAATTAAGATAAACTAGCAAAACTCACTGATTCACACCTTAAAAGCATCCTACAATCTCGGATTTAGCCGTTTTATGAGTGACGGGTCCCAAAGTTTTCACAAACAAAAATCCCCAACACTTGAGGTGATGGGGACTTCATCAAAAACCATTAACCATTAAACCTTATCCTATGAAAATTCTAATACAAAAATAAATAAATAAATGTTAAATGCCAAGAAAAATTTTCTCAATCCCCCAAAATTCACATTTCTTTAGAAAATAAAGGGCGTTTTTAATCGCCTTCCCACCGCTATTTCCTATTTTTAATCGGTTAAAGTATTATTATACAGACCGGTACGCCTCCCCCCGGCTTAGTTTCAGATAGCCTGTAGTAAAGAGCTGGTTTCAGCGGATTTCCGCCTAACTTCGGTCAGCAGACCAGCCCACCACTAAGTAGGCCCAACTGCCACAAAGCAGGCTGCCTGCCGGCTTACCCGCCGAAGGTAGGCAGGTATGTGACCATTGAAAACATTAATATCAACACATGAACAAAAAAATTTTGATCACAATCACAGGTGCGAGCGGTTCAATTTATGCGAATAGGCTGATACTTAGTCTGCTGCAGGTCAGAACCCAATGGAGAGAACTCGCAGTAGTTGTCACCGACAACGCCCGTGAAGTATGGCGGGTGGAAATGGGGACCGATTTCCCTGATTTCAACAATATTTCTTATTACGACAAAAATGATTTTTCAGCCCCTTTTGCTTCCGGCAGCGGACAGTTTGGCACCATGATCATTGTTCCCTGTTCCATGGGAACTCTTGGCCGGATTGCCGGAGGGCTTTCCAATGACCTGATCTCCAGGTCGGCCGATGTAATCCTAAAAGAAAGGAGAAAACTGATCTGCGTGGTCCGGGAAACTCCTTACAACCTGATCCAGATCAGGAATATGGAAACCATTACATTAGCCGGAGGCATCATCTGCCCTGCTACACCTTCCTTTTATAGCAAACCGGCAACACTGGAAGAAGCTGCCGATACCGTCGTACACCGTGTATTAGATCTGGCAGGCTTTGATATTAAAACTTTTCGTTGGGGGCAGGAACACATCAATCCGGAAAACCCAGGATAGACCGGATCGCGGAGGCTTTTACCAGGCACTCCTCCCATTCCTTTTCTGCATCGCTATAAATAGTAATGCCGGAACCCGCCTGAAATGACAGGTACCCGTTGGCTGAATTATACATCAGACTTCTGATCACCACATTGAAATCGAAATCACCGGCAGGATCCAGGTAGCCAACGGCCCCGGAGAACAATCCCCGCTTCGCCATTTCGTACCGGTCAATTAATTCCATCACCCTGCGCTTTGGCGCTCCGGTCATGGAGCCCATGGGAAATGTGGCGTGTATAATTTCTGAAAACTGAATACCGTCCGCGAGCTCACCGCTCACCGTGGAAATCATCTGGTGCACCTGCGGGAAACTGTAAATACCAAACAACTCGTCCACCTTCACGGTGCCCTCACTGCAGACCTGCGAAAGATCGTTCCTGACCAGATCTACGACCATCACATTTTCGGACCGGTCCTTAACACTGGAACTGAGCTTCTCCCTTTCCTTTTCTTCTCCCGCCCCCCCATGTTGCTCACGGGGCAGCGTACCTTTGATAGGCTGACTAATAAGTCGATTCTCTTTTTTTTGCAGAAATCTTTCAGGGCTCGCGCAAAGCAGCCACTTATCCCCTACCCTGTAAAACCCCGAAAAAGGATTCGGTGATACCTGGGTCAGTTTCCTGAAAAGCGTAAAGGGATCTATCCGGACTTCATCAGCAAAGAATTCTACGCAAAAATTGATTTCGTAACAATCTCCCCGATGCAGGTGACCCTGTAGCTTCCGAATAATTTCCAGATAGCGGTCTTTGGTTATTCCGCTCCGGATTTCCGCCTGGAGACGATCTCCCTCCACCGAATGCCTGCGAATGCTGAGTTCAATTTCATGGAAGATTTCCTGCGGATTCTCCGCGTGAATAGTCAGTTCATTTCCCCGTAGCTCCAGCACAATTTCAGGTTCAAAAAAATACAGATCCGGGAAACCAAGTGGATCAGGTCGGGACCGCCCGGGACACCTGTCCCTGGTGTGCAATTCGTAACCTAAATGACCAAACAACCAGCCATAACCTTTATCAAGCAGTTCCTGAAAACCGTCCAATGCATCCTGAGCCGACGACTCAAAAAATCTTTTGCAACCGGCTCCGACCAACAGGTCGTAGTTCGCTTCCCTCGACTCATAGCTGTTACTGTCTAAAAAGCAAAAAGTGTTGAACTTCTCCAGCCAATTCAACACCTTAGTTTTTATGTCTTCTGTATTCAGCAGGGAAAAGCTATGATGCCTTTTACTAAACAACTGTGGAATGGTTAAAAATCGTCCTCATCTTCTCCAAATTCAGCATCGTCATCTCCAAAGAAATCAAACTCGTCGTCTACTTTGAATTCATCAACTTCTTCGTCATCAGACTTATTGCCTTTTGAAGCTTTGCTCTTTGATTTCGGCATGTCAAATTCTTCAAAGTCCTTATCCCAATCTTCTTCTTCCTCTACTTTTTCCCATTCATCTTCCACTTCGTCCAGATCCTCATCACTATCTTCCTCTACATCATATCTAGATTTTTTTGAAACTGATTTACCGCTTTTTTTTATATCGGGATCATCATCCAAAATATCATCTCCCTGCGCGTCAGATTCATTCAGCTCAGAATTCGCTTCAGATGGTATTGGCTCTTCCTTTTCACCGGATTCACGGGCCTTATTCGTTGGTGTTTTTGATTTATTCGATTTTGCCATGATCTAATAAATTTGACTGTAAATTTTATCCTTAGTTTTTAAAACACCAAATATATAATTATATTTTCTCAAAAAATTAAACCGTTATTATCTGCTCCCGCTCGGGGCCGTTTGAAATATATTTTACGTTCACATTCAGATACTTACCGATAAAATTGATATAAGTTTTCATTTTTTCCGGCAGCTCGTCAAAAGTCCTGGTAGCGCTGGTTGGTGCATACCACCCTTCAAATTCCTGATACTGCGGTATATAGTCTTTCTGATCCAGGCGAAGTGGTATCTCATCGATCTTCTGGCCATCGTGTTCGTATGCCACGCATACTTCCAGACGTTCAAAATGATCGAGTACATCTGCTTTAGTCATAACAATCTGCGTCACACCATTTATCATACACGCGTAACGCAAAGCCACCAGATCAATCCATCCGCATCTTCTTGGTCTCCCTGTTGTAGCGCCGTATTCTGCACCGATATCACGAAGTCGTTGCCCGTCTTCATTCTCCAGTTCTGTAGGGAATGGCCCGCTGCCCACGCGTGTACAATAGGCTTTGGTAATGCCGATCACTTCTCCCACATACCTTGGTGCCACACCCAGTCCGCTGCATACGCCTGCAGAAATTGTATTGGAAGAAGTTACAAACGGAAACGTCCCAAAATCAATATCGAGCATGCTTCCCTGCGCGCCTTCAGCTAATATTTTCTTTCCCTGCGCTAACTGTTTATTAATAAAATATTCACCTTTTACTATATTCAACTCTCGCAGAAACGCAATGGCTTCCCGAAATTCCTGTTCATCTGCCTGCATGTCTTCATGGAATCCATACCCATCGAGGATGGCCCGATGTTTATTTTTTAGCTTTTCATAAGCGTCCTGAAAATCCGGTGATAGTATATCTCCAACGCGCAGTGCATTCCTTCCCGTCTTATCCATGTAAGCCGGCCCAATACCCTTTAGGGTTGAACCGATCTTCTCTTTTCCTTTTGCGATTTCAGATGCCTTATCCAGTGCGCGGTGCGTAGGAACGATCAGGTTGGTTCTTTCTGAAATAAAGAGATTTTTTTTCAGGTCTACGCCGAAGGATGAAACTTTATCACATTCTTTTTTCAGCGATACCGGGTCGAGCACAACGCCGTTGCCGATCAGGTTGAGGGTATTTGGATAAAAAATACCGGAAGGGATCTGGTGAAGTACTAATTTCTGTCCGTCTCTGTAGAGGGTATGTCCTGCGTTTGGTCCGCCCTGGAAACGTGCGACTACATCATAGTTTCTGGCAAAATAATCAACAATTTTCCCCTTGCCTTCATCACCCCATTGCAGTCCGAGAATTACATCTATCATTTTTGTTTGTTGTCTGTGGTTTTGCTGCAAAAGTAGGCCTACGGCGGCATGAAAACAATTCTAATTAGTTGGGGTGAAGCGTGGGGATCCCCGATCGCTTCAACCGGTACTCTGCGCACCGGCACTCGGGACATCTTCAGCATCATACCGGTCAACCGCCTCAATGCCATCGATTTTTTTCAGGCTGTTGACGAGGTTATCCAGTTCCTCTTTATCATGTACAAACACTTTAATGTTTCCCTCAAAAAGACCATCACTGGCTTCAATAGTGAGGGCCGATATATTTATTTTGAGATCCGATGAGATCAGGCTGGTGATTTTGCTGACGATACCCACATCATCAAGACCCACGATCCGGATACCGGTGAGGAAAGATATTTCCTTATTCTTAGCCCATTTTGTCTTTACGATCCGGTGCCCGTAATTAGCCAGCAGCCTGGGAGCGTTCGGACAATTAGTCCGGTGAATCGTCAACCCTTTTCCTGTGGTAATAAATCCAAACACATCATCACCGGGAATAGGTTTGCAACAATTCGCCAGCGTGTACATGATCTGATCGCCGCGCTCTCCGAAAATAATCAGTTCCCCATCATGAGGCTTCGCAGGCGCTGTCTGGGCACTGTGGCTTTCGATCCGGTTCTCATTCACGACTTTTACCGGCTTCGGCAGCTCAATCCTGTCGCCAATTACTTTAAACTCTTTCAGCTCCTTAAGGTCAATGTTTTTGACGGCGATCTGGTAGAAAAGATCGAGGTTGGAATTGAGTTTATAATAGTGTACCAGTTCATCAATATTATATTGCTGCATGGCGGCGCCAATGCCTTCAAGTTTCCGTTGCAGTGTGTACTTACCCTCATCGGCCACTTTCTTTTTTTTCTTCCTTCAGCGCGTCCTTCACCTTGGCTTTAGCTTTGGCCGTCACCACAAAGCTCAGCCAGTCCTCAGAAGGCGTCTGCTTATTACTGGTGAGGATCTCCACCTGGTCCCCCGTTTTCAGCTTATAACTAATGGGCACCAGTTTGTGGTTTACTTTGGCTCCGATGGTTTTCGACCCCACTGCGGTGTGAATGGAAAAAGCGAAATCGAGCGCAGTACTTCCCACTGGTAACATTTTAATATCACCTCTTGGTGTATATACGAAGATCTCGTCTGCCAGGAAACTGGTTTTAAAATCCTGCAGGAAATTAACACTGTCGGCATCCTGATGATACAGCGCCTCCCTGATCTGCTGAAACCATTTGTCGAATCGGTTTTCAGAATGAGCACCTTCTTTGTATTTCCAGTGAGCAGCCAGACCTTTCTCGGCAATTTCATTCATCCTCCGGGTACGGATCTGTACTTCCACCCATTTACCCCTGGGACCCATCACTGTCGTATGCAATGCTTCATAACCATTGGCTTTCGGGTTGCTTACCCAGTCGCGCAACCTTTCGATAGAGGGGGTATATTCATCCGTGATCAGCGAATAAACCTTCCAACACTCCTCTTTTTCCTTTTCGGGCGGAGAGTCCAGGATAATCCGGATTGCGAACAGATCGTACACTTCTTCAAAACCTACTTCCTTTTTTTTCATCTTATTCCAGATGGAATGGATGTTTTTGGAACGCCCCTGGATTTCAAATTTGAAATGATTTTTCTCCAGTTTTTCACGGATTGGTTTGATGAACTCATTGATATACCGGGTCCGATCGCGCTTGGTCTCAGCGAGCTTCCGGGCAATTTCCCGGTACATTTCAGGCTCCAGGTACTTCATCGCCAGGTCTTCCAGCTCTGTTTTGATATTATAAAGTCCCAGCCTGTGCGCCAGCGGTGCGAAAACATACACGGTCTCCGAGGAAATTTTTAATTGATTCTCCCGTTTCATGCTCTCCAGGGTACGCATGTTGTTGAGTCTGTCGGCCAGCTTGATCAGGATCACCCGGGGGTCATCTGTCAGCGTCAGCAGAATTTTCCTGAAATTTTCCGCCTGTTTGGAGGCGTTGACATCCATCACATTAGAAATCTTGGTGAGTCCGTCAACGATCTTGGCGATCTCAGACCCGAATTCGCGTTCCACATCCTGTAGGGTAATATCAGTATCCTCAACCGTGTCGTGCAAAAGGGCTGCTACGGTAGACCGGACCCCCAGCCCGATTTCTTCCACGCAGATCTTTGCCACGGCAATTGGATGCAGAATATAAGGTTCGCCGCTTTTTCTGCGCATCGTGCGGTGTGCTTCGGCTGCCGTTTCAAAAGCATGACGCAAAATCTCTTTGTCACCCGGCTTGATTTTATCCTTCAGCACCCTCAGCAGGGAACGATATTCCCTGATAATCAGTTTCTTCTCCTGCTCTTCATCCAGACTATATTTAGGTTTTTGCTCTATTGTTTTCATTACGTTCTCCCGGTCTCTTCACATTAAGACGATTCCTTCAGCTCTAAAGGCAATATACAAGTGTTAACAAACCTTTATAATTAAAAGGAATTTTCTGTCAGCGATACCCTAAAATTACGATTTTTTTCGTTTTTTGCATCGAACTCTGCCCAAAGAACAGATAATCCGCTAAAAATAGGCGATTTTATCAATTTTACCACTACCTTTGCAGCCCTGTTTTAATTCCTGCCGGAACATTATTTTTCGGGTTCGGGAATTACCCGGATGTGGTGGAATTGGTAGACACGTCAGACTTAGGATCTGATGCCGCAAGGTGTGGGGGTTCGAGTCCCTTCATCCGGACAGTATCGTTAACGCGTTTGAGGTAAAGCATTTGAACTGAGGAAGATGTCCTGGTTTCTATCGGAATATTTCGACCAATTCAAATCTGACTGAAACTTCAAACCTGGCGCTTCAAACCTTAATTTTTTTTATGGCTACAATTACCAAAGAAAATCTCGGCCTTTTACATGAAAAAATCAGTGTGAACCTGGCAAAAGAAGATTATATGCCCTCGTTTGAAAAATCACTCAGGGATTACAGCAAAAAAGCGAATATTCCTGGCTTCCGCCCGGGTAAAGTGCCAGCGGGGATGATCAAAAAAATGTACGGCCCTTCACTGTTCACCGACGAGATACTTCGCTCTGTCGACCGCGAACTGTTCAACTACCTGGATTCCGAGAAACTGGAGCACCTGGGACAACCTCTGCCGATGGACAAAAGCCTGGCAGAATTTGATGTAAACAATCCCGGAGAGTACCGTTTTGAATTTGAGATTGGGCTGAGACCCGAATTCGAGCTCCCCGATCCGGAAAAAGCGCACATAACCAGTTATCAGGTTGAAATTACCGACGACATGGTCAATGAGGAAGTGAGCAGGCTGCAAAACAGGTTTGGTAACGTGGTTGACCGTGATATCATCGATAACGATGAAAACGTACTTAATGTAGTTTTTAAGGAATTAGATGAAACAGGTGCAGAAAAAGAAGAAGGCATTGTGAAAGACAACTCACTACTCCTGAAATATTTTACCGGGCAAGCGAAAAAAGATCTGGAAGGAAAGAAAACAGGTGATAGCATCCAGTTTAAACTGGGAGACGCTTTTGAAGACAAAGAATTCGAATTTGTAGCGGGTGATCTGGGTCTGGATAAGGAGGACGCTGCGTCGCGCGAAAAGACTTTTAGGCTGGACATTACCAAAGTGGGCCTATTGGAAAAAAGAGAGCTAAAAGAAGATTTTTTTGAGCAATTATTCCCTGGAGAATCAGTAACGATAGAAGAGGAATTCAGAAACAAGGTGCGGGAGCAAATTGGAAAACAATGGCAGGCTGAAAGCCGTAATCAGATCCACGATCAGATCTTCCATGAACTGGTTGATCATACCACCGTTGAGTTTCCGGAAGCATTCCTGCTGAAATGGCTGGCTTCACAGAACCAGGGTAAAGAGGGTGGACCGGCTCCAAAAACCGAAGAGCAGCTCAAAGAGGAAATGCCCGACTTTTTGAAGCAAATGAAATGGAATATGATCCAGGAGAAAATCCTCAGGGAAAACGGACTTGAAGTGACCCCTGACGAAATAGCCGATTTTGCCAGGCAGCAATTAGTGGGATACCTGGGCACCAATGACCCTGAAACCCTGAATCAGCCATGGGTTAATGACTACGTGACCCGGATGATGAAGGACCGGAGATTCGTGGAAGATACCGTCTTCCGCCTCAATACCGAAAAAGTGCTGGCTTGGGCTGAAACTAAAGTGAAGCCTGTTGAGAAACCCATCAGCCAGGAAGATTTCACGAAGATGGTGAGTGAACACCATCACCACCACCACCATTAGCCTTGGAATGACCGAATGCTATTCAGTCACCAAAATTATATTGATCCGCCTCCCGGCGGATTTTTTTTGCAGGCTTTAGAGGCCCTGCTTCGCCGTCAAAATCAGGACCTGCGCGCCCGTTTTTGTTCAGGTTGAGGTCATTGCGCCTTGGATTTTATGCCAAGTTGACAAAATTTCATGCTATTTTGTAAATGGAAAGATATTTGAGTATTTTTAGCTGGCTTTCACATTTATTAATTAGGCATTCAGAATTTTAGTATTATGAGTTTTAAATCAGAATTTGAAAAATACGCGGTTAAAGAAAGAGGGTTATCCAGCAATACCCTTGACAGTTATAACCGTTACATGGTAACGAGTCTAACGCCGAACATCATTGAGGAGCGGCCGATGAATGTGGCCGTGATGGACGTTTACAGCCGCCTGATGATGGACCGGATCATTTTTTTGGGCTACCCCATCAATGACGAAGTAGCTAATATTGTCACTGCCCAGTTACTTTTCCTGGACAGTACTGATCGCACACGCGATATCAACATGTATATCAACAGCCCCGGTGGCAGTGTGTACGCTGGTCTGGGCCTGTATGATACGATGCAATATGTTACTCCTAATGTAGCTACAATTTGTACAGGCATGGCAGCTTCTATGGCCTGTGTACTGCTGACTGCCGGCACTAAAGGAAAACGTGCGGCATTAAAACATGCACGGATCATGATGCATCAGCCAAGTGGCGCCATTGGCGGTCAGGCTAGCGATATTGAAATTACTGTCAATGAGATCCGCAAGCTTAAGAACGACCTGTACCAGATCGTTCATGATCATTCGGGCAAACCCATCGAACAAATTGAAGCGGATTTTCAACGCGACCATTGGATGACAGGTCCCGAAGCCCGGGAATATGGTTTGATTGATGAAGTACTGTTGATCAATCCTAAAAAGCAGAAATAAAGGCACAGCAAGCAGATTAACCCAACCTTTAAAAACAAAAACATGATCATATCGAATCAATACAATAACTGGAAACGACCGCTCGGACCACTTTTCGACGATGAGGATGAACCCGAGCCCCAGGCGGATGAAAAAGACAAACGTGATGAACTGCAGATGTTTAATAAACGTCTGGAGAAATTATTTTTTGAGAACAGGGCTGTCTATCTCTGGGGCGTTGTTGACGACAAAAGCGCCAGGGAGATAACCACCAAGTTACTGCTGCTGGACGCTGATCAATCCGGTAAAGAAATCAAATTTTATATAAACAGTCCCGGTGGTGTGGTGACCAGTGGCATGGTGATTTACGATACGATGCAAATGATCAAAAGTCCGGTGAGCACCATTTGTATGGGGCTGGCAGCATCGATGGGGAGCATCTTGCTGAGCGGCGGTAAGAAGGGAAAACGTCTCATCTATCCGCACGGAGAAGTGATGATCCATCAGCCTTCACTCGGGGGTTATATTCGCGGGGTGAGTAGTGACCTGGAGATCCAGGCCAGGCAAACCCAAAGGGTAAAAGCAATCGGAGCAAAGATCCTGGCCGAAAACTGCGGCAAAAAAGTTGAGGAGATCATGCATGACTTCGACCGGGATTACTGGATGAATGCTGAAGAAGCGATTGAATATGGCATCGTGGACCAGGTGATTAATAAACTGTAAGACAAACGCCCATTTTACCATTCCGTTAAGGGAAAAAGTGCAGGGATTGGCCCTGTTTATATAACTTTGCAATCAGTAACTATTTAAGAATTTATGCCGGGAACCGTATTACATTGTTCGTTTTGTGGACGCAGCAGGGATGAAGTAGAAATACTGATCGCCGGCCAGGATGGCCATATCTGTGAGAATTGTGTGGAGCATGCTCAGGAGATCATCAACCAGGAATTACACCAAAAGTCGAATAGCGGCGCGGCCACTTCTTTTTCACTGAATATCAAAAAGCCGATAGAGATCAAATCTTTTCTGGACGATTATGTCATTGGGCAGCATGACGCCAAGAAAGTGTTGGCTGTTGCCGTCTATAATCACTACAAAAGACTCAAACAAAAGAGTAAGGAAATTGAAGGATATAATGATATTGATATCGAAAAAAGCAATATCATTATGGTTGGTGAAACCGGAACAGGTAAAACGCTCCTGGCACGAAGCATAGCAAGGATGCTGAATGTCCCGTTTGCTATCGTAGATGCAACCGTTTTCACCGAAGCAGGTTATGTGGGCGAAGACGTAGAAAGTATCCTGACCCGTCTCCTGCAGGTTTGCAATTATAATATTGAAGCGGCAGAAAGGGGGATCGTTTACATTGATGAAATTGATAAAATTGCCCGGAAGAGCGATAATCCAAGCATTACCCGAGATGTCAGTGGCGAAGGTGTGCAACAGGGATTGCTAAAATTACTGGAAGGTACCGATGTGCTGGTTCCGCCGCAGGGAGGCAGAAAGCACCCCGATCAGAAACTAATTAAGATAAATACAAATAATATTTTATTCATCTGTGGAGGCGCTTTTGATGGTGTCGATAAACTCATTGCCCGGCGAGTTCAGACCAATACCATTGGTTTCAACGTGGACAAAGACCAGCAGGACGACATGAAAAAGAACCTGCTCAAATATGTCAATGCACAGGATTTGAGAAGTTTCGGCCTTATTCCGGAACTGCTGGGTCGCCTGCCTGTGGTTACTCATCTCGACCCACTGGATGCGGACGCCTTGCGCGATATTCTTACCAAACCGAAGAACGCGCTGATGAAACAATACCGGAAACTGTTTGAGCTGGAAGGTATTGAACTGAAGGTTGAAGAAGACGTGTATGACTTCATGGTAGAAAAAGCAGTTGAATACAAGCTTGGTGCACGCGGACTCCGGTCGATCGCAGAAAGTATCCTGACGGATGCTATGTTTGAACTTCCCTCTTCCTCAGAGACCACCTTCACCCTTACAAAAGACTACGCGCAGCGCAAGTTCGACAAGAGCAAGATGGGCCTGGTAAAAGCAGCCTGATGAAAGAGCCCGCAGTATGAACTTCAGCAAGCCGTTTTCGGAGTCTGTTTTTATTTACATCCCTAATTCCATTTTTCTATACACCCAAAAACTTCAGATCTCATGACCGAGTTATTAGACAAACTTGTGGCCGAAGCCGGCCTGACGGAAGAACAGGCTAAAAAAGCTATTGAGACCATCAAATCCTTTGTGGTGGAGAAATTTCCGATGCTCGAAGGAGCAGTCCAAAATATTTTCGGAAAGAGTTAATTTTTCCCCGGGCTGTATTGTCCAGCCCTTTTATATTTATATATCTAAAGTCCCCGCCCGTACCGAGCGGTACGTTCGGGCGGGTAATAACTAGTATCCATATACTAGTTTCTCGTCCTCCTCAGTTCCAGCAAATTCAGGGCATTGGGTTCAAAACCACGGACGTTGGGTTGCACCAGCCGGATCACCTTATCGTACCAAAGCGGCACCACTGGCGCATCCCGGATGACCATTTGATCCGCCTTGCGATACAGTTCATAACGAACCGAATCGTTGGTCTCCGCAATAGCCCGCTCAAACAATTGGTCAAATTCAGGATTTTTATAACGTGTGTAATTGGGCGGGGCCGGATTTTTAGAGTAGAATACCGACAGATAATTTTCTGCATCCGGATAGTCAGCAATCCATCCTCCCCGAAACAGGGCGGCCCTCGAACTGGCTGTCATTTCAAATAACAAAGATTTCTGTACCACCTCAACACGCATCGGAATGCCAATTTCCGATAATTGCCGTGCGATAAAATTCCCAAAATCTGCATACACCGAAACGGTCAGTAGTACCAGCGGAGGCAGTCCCTGCCCATCAGGAAATCCAGCTTCTTTCAGCAATTGCAGTGCCTTCGCAGGATCATAGGTATAGCCTCTCACAAGTGTATCATTGAACCCCGGCATCCCCTTCGGGATGAAACCGGACTCCGCAGGCGTCGACAACGAATTCCGCAGGTACAGGATCATTTTGCGGCGATCGAATCCGTAATTGATAGCCTGCCGGATTTTTCTAAGCCTCAATGGTGAATTTTTCACAAGAGGATTAGCCGTATCCATCAAAATACCGATGTACTCAATATTCAGGTAGGGGTGCGTCTGTAATACCACCCTTCCCTCCCACTCGCGGCGCAGAACGCCTCGCTTGGTAAGCATTTCATCTTTAAAACTGGGGTCCAGCTCATTGATGAAATCCAGTTGCTTTTGTCTGAACAATAGGAACTCCGTTGCCCGGCTGTCGAAAAAACTGACCTTGATCCCGTCAAGATAAGGCAACCGGTTCCCCGCGCTGTCCCTCTCGAAGTAGTGGTCGTTTCGTGTAAGAATAAGTGCCTGTCCTTCTTCCCAGGCTGTAAACCGGAAAGGACCGGTACCCACTGGGTGCCGCCTGAAATCAGCACCGTATTTTCTCACCGCTTCAGGCGCCACTACAGAACAATACTGCATCGATAAAATCCCCAGAATGGGCTGGTAAGGCCGGAGCAGTTTGAGCTGAAAAGTGGTGTCGTCCACCGCTGTGAAAGGCTGCAGGGTGTCTACCTTCCCGTTAAAAATCCAGGCGCCGGGACTGGCTACGGCAGGGTCAAGGATACGGCTCAGGCTATACACCACATCGGAGGCTACCATCTTCCTGCCCCGGCCATTTGGAAATGAAGGGTCGGAATGAAAATATACATCCCCGCGCAAGTGAAAAGTGTAGGTCAATTTATCTTCTGAAACGGACCAGGCTTTAGCCAGACCAGGCCTGATATTCAGCTTTTCATCAATCTCCACGAGCGTATTAAACAGTTGATGCGCGGGCCAGATGGTAGACTGGTTCTTGGCAAATGCGGGATCCAGGGAAGCTATTCCGGTGTATTCATTGTACCGGAATATCCTTTTATCTTTATCCTGCCTAACGCCGCAAGCAGGCACAAGGACGACAAGGACTGAAAAAAGCAAAAAATCGAAAAAATATTGAACCCGATATTTCATCATCAAACTTTAAATTTACAAACTGGTGCAAAATGCATCAAACAGGCATTATGAGATCATTCTTCCGGCTTTTACCATTCTTTTTTGTGATTTCTGCATTCACGGGTATAACCTTGAATGCCCAGTCACCACGTGGTGAAAAAACATTTACCAGGCAGGATACACTGAGAGGGAGTATCGGACCCGGACGTGATTGGTGGGACGTCACCCGGTATGATCTGAACATTGATGTAAATATCCAAAAAAAATTCTTACGCGGATATACCGATATCTCTTTTAGCGTAACCAGATTCCCGAAAGACCCGGTTATGCAAATAGATCTTCAGCACCCGATGGAAATTGATTCAGTTCATTTGATCGCTTCAGGGAGGGGAAAAGCTATTCCGTTTGAGAGAGATGGAAATGTCTACTGGCTTAAAATACCTTCGATACCCGCAAACAAACCAGATCAGCGAATCAGGGTATATTTTAAAGGCAACCCAAAACCGGCTGTGAATGCACCCTGGAACGGCGGATGGGTATGGACCCGGGATTCGCTTGGGCGCCCCTGGGCCACTGTCGCCTGCGAGGGACTTGGGGCCAGTGTCTGGTATCCCTGCAAGGACCATCAGAGTGATAAGCCCGATAAAGGGGCAAGCCTTACCATTACGGCGCCGGACAACCTTACAGCCGTTGGTAACGGCCGCCTGAGAAATAAAACAGACAATCACGATGGTACGATGACCTGGAGATGGGAAGTTGAAAACCCCATAAACACTTACCTGATCGTCCCGTACATCGGTAAATATGTAAATTTTTCTGATACATTGAAAGGGGTGCGCGGGAAACTCGACCTGAATTACTGGGTGCTCGATTACAATCTGGCAAAAGCAAAAAAACATTTTGAGGTGGTCAAACCCATGCTGCATTGCTTTGAAGGATGGCTGGGACCATACCCATTTTATGAAGATGGATACAAGCTGGTCGATGCTCCTTACCTGGGCATGGAACATCAAAGTGCAGTGGCTTATGGCAACAAATATCTGAACGGATACCTGGGTACCGACAGAAGTGGAAGCGGATGGGGTATGGACTGGGATTTCATCATTGTACATGAAAGTGCCCATGAATGGTTTGGCAACAGCATCACCGCCGCCGATGCTGCAGATATGTGGATCCAGGAAAGCTTCACGACTTATGCCGAGACCCTTTTTGTGCAGTGCCGCCATGGCCTGAAGGCAGCAGAAGAATATGTCCGCGGTCAACGAAAGAATATCACCAATCGGATACCCCTAACCGGGCCGTACGGGGTAAACAAAGATGGTGGCGATATTTATGACAAGGGCGCCAATTTCATTCACATCCTTCGTCAGTTAATGAATAACGACGTACTCTTCAGAGATATACTAAAGGGATTAAACCGGACTTTCTATCACCGCTCAGTAAACGCGGCCGATATAGAAGGATATATCCTCAAAAGATCAGGCAGGAACCTTGGGAAAGTTTTTGAACAGTATCTTCGCACTACGCAAATCCCTGTGTTGGAATATAAGCAGGAAGGCCGCGTGATCTGGTACCGCTGGACGGGATGCGTTGAGGGTTTCGACATGCCGGTAAAATGCAGGAACGGTCGTTGGATCCACCCAACCGGCGTATTTAAAAAGATGATATTAAAAGATGCAGGAGCTGAATTCCCCGGTATAGATCCCAATTTTTATATCAACGTAAAGAAAACCGGATAACCTGGTTCAACAGACAACGGCACCTGAAGGAAACACGAAAATCGGTGGCCGGATTACAATATGAGTAAAACCATCAGGCGACATAGTATTATTTCTTCCATCGTGATCTACTCAGGATTTGCAGTTGGTTTACTGAATACCTATTTTTTCACCAAAGAGGGACTTTTCTCACCTGAAGAATACGGGTTAACAAGCGTGTTTATTGCTGTTTCGTTGCTGTTAGCGTCGCTCTCTACCATGGCCATGCCCTCTTATATCTACAAATTCTACCCTTACTACAAAGCACACCTCGACCCGGAACACAATGATATGCTTACCCTAGCCCTGGTGACCGGTATTGCAGGTTTTGCACTGGTTACTTTTTTCGGCATAACCTTCGAGAGCCTGGTGGTAAGAAAATACAGCGCTAACTCCCGGCTGTTTGTAAACTATTACTACTGGGTTTATCCCCTGGCCTTTGGATACAGCATCTTCAATATCCTGGAAGCATGGGCCTGGAGTTTGCACAAATCTATCCTAACCAATTTTCTAAAAGAGGTTCAATGGCGACTATTAACCACCATTCTCATCGTCCTGTTTATTTTGGGAATCATTCCGAATTTCGACCTTTTCATAAAACTGTATGCATTCACCTACCCCGGAATTGCCATCACCTTATTACTCTATTTGGTTTTCACGGGGCAGGCAAAGTTTACTTTCCGCATCAGTAAAGTCACTAAACGTTTTTTTGGCCTGATCCGGCGCTTTTGCGGTTTCGTTTACAGCGCGGGTGTTGTATTCACCCTCTCCCAGATCTTTGATCAGATGGTCATCCTATCGGTGTTGAAAAACGGGCTGGCGAAGGGAGCCATTTTTGGGTTTGCTCAACTACTAACCGGAGTCATTCAGGCGCCGCAACGAGGCATAACCGCAGCAGCTATCCCCCACCTGTCCCAGGCCTGGAAAGACAAGAAGCTGGATGCCATCCGGACTATCTACCAGCGCTCGTCTATCAATCTCCTGATCTTTGCCTGCTTTATTTTCCTCCTGATTGCCCTGAATTACAAGCAAGCCATTACCGGTTTTGGGATCAACAGCGTCTACCTGGAAGGATTTTCCGCCTTTTTACTCCTGGGTATAACACGGGTAATAGATCTTGGAACCGGCGTAAACAGAGAAATCATAGGTACGTCTAACTTTTGGAAGTTTGAACTTGGAAGCGGACTTATCCTGCTGGTCTTCATGCTTCCCCTGAACTATTTACTGACCAAACAGTTTGACATTATGGGGCCGGCCATCGCAAACCTGATTTCAATCACCATATACAATGCCATCCGGATTGGTTTTCTTTGGAAAAAATTCAGGCTGTTTCCCTTTACAAAAAAATCTCTGCACACCGTGTTGCTGGCAGCTCTCGTGTCTGCCGTCACCTGGATATTATTTGATAAAATGATGGGGATACCAGGAATGGTGATCAGAAGCTCTTTTGTAGTGGTAGTGTTTTGGGCAGGTGTGTACTTTCTGAAACTTACGCCCGATCTTGCTCCGGTATTGAAAACCCTCACAAACAAACTTGGATTCAGAAAAAATTAATGGGAAGGAAAAATTAATTCGCACTATCCTGGTCAATCGCCACGTGTTCAATCCTTCCGGCGCCAATGTAGCGCGACTTATAATAAGTCTCGGCGAGGTCGCTGATGCAAACACCCCGGCCAACTGAAGAATGCACAAACTTATTATTTTTTAGATAAACTCCTACATGGGAAACTCCTCCCCGGGTGTTGAAAAACACAAGATCCCCTTCAGTTAGTTCAGAAACCGGAATGCGCTTGCTACTGTAGTACTGCTGCCTGGCCGTCCTGGGCAGATCGGTTTCAAATGCCGATTCGAACAACTTCATCGTGAAAGCGCTGCAATCAATTCCCCTTTTGCCGGTGCCACCGTAACGGTAGCGGGTGCCATACCAGTAATCGATACTTCTCAGCAAGGTGGAATTAGACAGAAGTACAGGCACAATATTCAGTAAAGCAGCATATTTGATTTGCAGGTTCGAAGCTTGAAAATCAGAAAAATCCTTAATCTCTTTTAGCTCCAGCTTGTTTGTCTGAAGATTTGCAACGTTCCCGGATTTCATGGTTTTTGTCATCTGAGTAATCCGGTTTCCCTCTTTGGAATGCTGTCCTGCAACCGTCATCAACCCCAAATCAAGATCCTCAGATACCTTCGGACCATGCACGGTTCCCCTGGTTCCCTCATTTCCCGAACGAAAATTAAAAAACTGATTTGTTATTTTAGCTGTACCCGAGCAACTTGCTAGTAAAACCAAAGACAATGCACTGTACACGTATAATTTCAGCATAAGTCAGATTCTTTTTCCAGATTACCGCGATTCCCATGTGTTGCGGTAAAGTCACATAATTCCATAAACGGGTATTTGGAAATAATATTGCCCGATTTAAAGAATTTTTTCTACTACTGTATATAGCTGACTGATATATAGTCACTTATAAAAAATGTGATTTTTGTCAGTTTCTACGTTTTTCATTTTGGGCATGATAGAATTCGGGAATCTCAAATACAATCCTGGCGTTTAGCCGCGACTTTTTCTAACTGATTCAAAACCAGCCTTTCCATACTCCTGACCCCAGTGGTGGATAATATTTCAATAGTCAGACCGGCTTCAAGTCGGAATTTTTGCTCAAATTAGCACTATGAAATTCTCCCATCTGCATGTTCACACCCAGTATTCACTACTCGACGGGGCCGCACCCATCAATTCTTTATATAAAAAGGCCATAAAGGATGGTATGCCCGCGCTGGCAATCAGTGATCACGGTAACATGTTTGGCGTATTTCAGTTTGTAGCCGAGGCCTATAAAAATCTTGACGAGCATGGTAAACCTAAAGTAAAGCCTGTAGTGGGCTGTGAATTCTACCTGGTGGAAGACCGTACCCGCAAGGTTTTCACAAAAGATGTCAAAGACATCCGGTATCACCAGATCCTGCTGGCCAAAAATGATCAGGGTTATCGCAACCTGACAAAACTGACTTCCCTGGGATTCATTGAAGGTATGTACAGCAAATTTCCACGGATCGACAAGAGCCTGATTTTGCAGTACCACGAGGGATTAATTGCCACCACCTGCTGCCTCGGCGCTTCCGTACCCAAAGCCATCCTAAAAAAAGGCGAGGCAGAAGCTGAAGCTGAGTTTAAGTGGTGGCTCGACTTATTTGGCGAAGATTTTTATATCGAACTGCAAAGACATGGCATTCCCGATCAGGATCGAGTTAACAAGGTTTTATTGAAATTTGCCGCGAAATACAAGGTGCCGGTTATTGCCAGCAATGACTCCCATTACGTGGAACAGGAAGATTTCAACGCCCATGACATCCTGCTTTGTATCAATACCGGTGAGAAGCAATCTACTCCCGCTTACCGCGGCGATTTTTCGGATGATGATGTACAGATGAAAAACATGCGGTTCGCTTTTGCGAATGACCAGTTCTATTTCAAGACCACCAACGAGATGTCAAAGTTGTTTGAAGACCTGCCCGAGGCCATCGACAATACCAACGCAATCGTTGACAAGATTGAATTGCTGAACCTAAAAAGAGACATCCTCCTTCCTAATTTCCCCGTACCCGCCGAATTCATTATTCACCAGTCGGGTGAAAAAACCGAAAAAGGGGTGATATCCGCAGATTCACTCAACCAGTGGGAGTACTTAAAACATATCACCTATGAAGGCGCACAAAAAAGATACGGCATAATTACTGACGAGATCAAAGAACGTATTGATTTTGAGTTATTTACTATAAAAACTATGGGATTCGCCGGATATTTCCTGATTGTTGCGGATTTTATCAAAGCAGGCAGGGATAATCAGGTTTTTATTGGCCCCGGCAGGGGATCGGCAGCCGGCTCTGTGGTAGCTTACTGCGTTGGCATCACAAATATCGACCCCATAAAATACAATCTTCTGTTTGAGCGCTTCCTGAATCCCGACCGGAAATCTATGCCTGATATCGATACGGATTTTGACGATGAGGGGCGCCAGAAAGTAATCGATTATGTGGTTGAAAAATACGGGAAGAACCAGGTGGCGCAAATCATTACTTATGGCACGATGGCCGCGAAAATGAGTATTAAAGACGTAGCCAGGGTGATGGATCTGCCATTACCCGAAGCCAACGGCCTGGCAAAACTGGTTCCCGATCGACCGGGAATTTCCCTCAAACGGGTGCTGCATGCCCCAATGCAGCCGAAAGCAGGTGAGGTCTCACTAATTGAAAAAGAAGGTCTTGGGTCGGATGATCTGGAGAGCGTACGGAAAATCAGGGAGATTTATTCCGGCGATGGCCTTTCTTCCACCGTGTTACATGAAGCCGAAATTCTGGAGGGTTCTGTTCGTAATACCGGAATTCACGCGGCGGGCATTATCATCGCACCGAGGGATCTTACAGAACTTCTTCCGGTGGCCACTTCAAAAGATTCCAGCCTCTGGGTTACCCAAATTGAGGGCAGTGTGATCGAAGAGGCCGGCGTTATAAAGATGGATTTTCTGGGGCTCAAAACGCTATCAATCATCAAAAATGCGCTGGAACTGATTGAACAGCTACACGGTGAGAAAATTGATATCGACCAGATACCGCTGGATGACCCCCAGACTTACCGGCTCTACCAGCGTGGCGAGACCAATGGTACTTTCCAGTTTGAAAGCGCCGGAATGCAGAAATACCTGCGAGAGCTGAAACCCGACCGGTTTGACGACCTGATCGCCATGAATGCGTTGTACAGGCCGGGTCCCATGGCTTATATCCCTAATTACATCGACCGGAAACATGGCCGGGAGGAAGTCAGCTACGATCTCAAAGAGATGGCAGAATACCTGGAAGAAACTTACGGAATCACCGTTTACCAGGAACAAGTGATGCTACTGAGTCAGAAACTGGCGGGATTCAGTAAGGGCGATGCAGACGTGTTGCGTAAAGCAATGGGTAAGAAGCAGAAATCCGTCCTGGACAAGATGAAAAAACAGTTTATCGAAGGAGCTGGAAAGAACAATCATCCTGCCGATGTACTGGAAAAGATCTGGTCTGACTGGGAGTCTTTCGCTCAATATGCTTTTAATAAATCACACTCTACCTGTTATGCCTTTGTTGCCTACCAGACAGCATACCTGAAGGCCCACTATCCCAGCGAATTTATGGCTGCCGTACTCAATAATGCGGGTAGCCTCGACAAGATTACTTTTTTTATGGAAGAGTGTAAGCGTATGGGTATCAACGTCCTGGGGCCCGACATTAACGAATCACAAAAAGGTTTTGCGGTTAACAAAAAAGGAGAGATCCGTTTTGGCCTGGGCGGTCTGAAAGGTGTGGGTGAGGCTGCCATTGAAAATATCATAGAAGAAAGAAATGGCAAAGGCGCATTTAGTTCTGTATTTGACTTAATAAAACGGGTAAATCAGCGCACGGTAAACAAAAAGACGCTGGAAAGCCTGGTTTATGCCGGGGCATTTGACTGCTTTACTGATTTCCATCGGGCACATTATTTCAATACGGCCCCGGGGGAAAGCAGCAACGGACTGGAAAAGATCATCAAGTACGGTCAAATGGAGCAATCCCGCAACCAGAACAACAGCCATACGCTTTTTGGCGATCTTTCAGAAGCGATGGAAATTCAGGTACCCAAGCTACCTGATTGTCCGCCCTGGCCCCTGCTAACCCAACTGGAATACGAAAAGGAAGTGACGGGTATCTATATCAGTGGCCATCCACTGGATAATTATCGTTTTGAGATGGAAAACTATGGTATTGCGCGTATTCAATACCTGAATGAATGCAAAGAGGAGGAACCCGAAAAGCTGAATGCCAATGCAATTTTCAGGATCATTGGGCTTGTGACCGAAGCCAATCACAAAATTGGTAAGAATGGTAATAAATTCGGCATTTTTACGATCGAGGATTATTCTGGCAAGATGGAATTTGCGCTATTTTCTGAAGACTACATGAAATATGATGCACTCCTTGTTCCCGGTAGTGTACTGTTTATATCGGGTTATTTCAGACCCAGATATAACCGGGAAGGCCTCGATTTCAGGGTTTCAAATCTGTTCCTTGCTGAAAGCATATTGCTTAATCTTACCAGGAAACTCACCTTGCGAATGCTGGCGTCCTGGATCAATGAAGATGTACTCGGCTTTTTACTGAATAATTTGCGAACTCATCGTGGTGATACGCAACTCAAATTGCAGATTAATGATGAGCAAGAGGGTCTGGATGTTGATCTGATTTCAAGAGGTAAAGGATTCGCCATGAATCCTGAGCTGGTAGAGTATCTTTCAGCACAGCCTTCCTGGGGTGTGAAAGTAGATTATGATTAATCACTCCGTCAAAAATTTCTAGTTAGATCTCCAACAAAAAAATCCCCGGAATTTCCGGGGATAAAATTAAGATTCACAGCTTGAGAGAGTTATCCTTCCTGAATTTGGAAAGTAATCGGTTGTTTACGGTAAGCCTTCACTTCCCGTCCGTTTTGGATGGCCGGTTTCCACTTACCTGATTTTTTCAACACCCTTACTGCTTCCTGCTCCATGCCATAACCTACACTGGTAATGGGTTTAACATCACTCACATTTCCTTCTTTATCCACCACAAATTGGATCACTACGGTATAAGTTCCGGGGGAAGCCCCATTCTCAGTTGCCACGTCTGCCCTCAGGTTCCTTTCCAAAAAGTTCCTCCAGGCGCCGGTCCCGCCGGGATAGGATGCGTCAATTTCAACTTTCGTAAAAATATCGGGCTCGGGTTCAGGTTTCTTTACTTCCACGATACCCTTACCGGCATCAATGGCAGCAGGCGGCGTTACGATACCTACGTCTTTCACCCCTTCCTGGTTGATCGTCCCGATCTTCGTTTCCTTCAGTTCTTCCACTGCAGGTGGCGGTTGCTTAACTTCCTCATCTTTAACCACTTTTGGAGGAGTAAATGCCTTCATTTCAATCTTGGGTGGCGGTTCTGTCTTGGGAGGTGGCGGAGGCGGAGGCGGTGGCGCTTCTTCCTTTTTCTTTTCTTGTTGGATATCCTGAATTGTTACCTCAGATATCTTGAATTTCTCCGTTTTATTCTTGTCCAATGAACTCTTGGCAAGGGACAGTCCGGCTACAACTGCAAAGATCAGTGCTGTTATTCCCAGTGCCATCCACATCCTGCGATTATAAGTCTTACGCAGATCGTATGCCCCATATTCCTTATTCCGGCCTTCAAAAAGAAGGTCCAGAAAATCGGTTTTTAAAATTTTATTGGGATCCATTTTATCGATTTGTTTATTAATATTAAGACGCTGATTCGTCAGATTTGCATAAAATATTTTCGCTCAAACGCCTTTATTTAATACCGCTGGCCTGCTCCGTTGCTTTTACCAGTTGAAGTTCGCTTTCGGCGGGCACCACCAGGGCGTAACGGGCTACCTTATTAATGGTCATTTCATCCAGGATATCCACAACATTCTTGTATTCTGCGTCATCGGTGGGTTTAATGATCACAAAGAAGTCTTTTTGTTTGCAATCATCGATAGACTTGCCCTTTGCCTTAGCGTCAGCTTCGCATGCAGGATCTGTAACATACTTATCTACCACCTCTTTTTTCTTTTTGATAATTTCATTCCGGATTTCCTTAAAGGTCGCGGATTTGAAGTTAGACCCGTCCGGTGCCAGTTCACCTTCATAATAGAAGACGGTATTGGATTTCCCCAACAAAATATTCAGTGCACCTGATTGTTTTACCTTAGTTTCCTGGTCTTTCTTGTCCGTATCCTTGGGCATATTGAGATCCATCGTGGTAGGCGCACTCATAGTGGCCGTAAAAATGAAGAACGTAATCAAAAGAAACGCAATATCAACAAATGGGGTCATATCCACCCGCGTATTGAGTTTTTTCGCTTTTTTTACGCCTGGCCCTTTTTTGTGTCCACCATCGCCACCACCAGTATCCATACTTGCCATAGTCGTATAATTTTAATTATTTACTAAATTATTTTCCCTTAGGTTTACCCTGCAGCCTTTCCAGGTACAATGCGCTACCCTGGGGAGCTTCTTCAGGCGTTGTAACCAGGTTGTACTTTTGCTCATCATTCTTCTTAAATGCATCCACGACCGCCTTGAAGGTCGGAAATTTCGAAACTGCATCACCTTTGATGAGGTACTTCAGGGGTTCACCTGCAAAAACCTGTTTTGCGGCACCTATCCAGTAAACCAATTCCGCTGTTGTGGAGTCTGTTGTAGGGATACCATCCAACCTGGTTTTGAGCTGCTGGTCGTGAGGCAGCGCAAAAAACGATTTCAGCTTGGAAAAAGGCATACCGATCATATCTCCATCGCGATAACTGGCCACATCGGCGGCAGTGAGAGGAATTCCCCTCGCTGTTGAAGCCGCTACTATCAGGTCCGTTGCCTTTTTAGGATCTTTTTTGGACATAATAGAGAAATACACCTTATTATCCTTGTCGATACTTACCATAACCGCATTGTTGTCCGGTAATGGCTGGGAAGACACTGAGTTAGGCGTATTAATAGGTACCGGTTCAGACGGTTTAAACTTGGTTGCCATGATGAAAAACGCAAGAATAAGGAAACCGATATCCACAAACGGCGTCATATCCGTCACCGTTTCCTTCTTTGCAACTTGAACTTTTGGCATAACTGATAATTTTATTTATGAGACGAATAAGTTCCAATTTTCCATAAACAATTTGCCTGCTGTATAAAATTATTTATACTGAGAAGCAAATGATTGGGTCAAAGTGAAACCAGATTCATCGATACCATAAGTAATACTATCAATCCTTGTGGTAAGCATGTTATAGAAAATAAGTGCTATCGCAGATGTACCGATACCAAGCGCCGTGTTATACAGGGCCTCGGAGATACCTACAGCCAGTTCAGAAGAGTTTCCACCGCCTTCTGAACCCAGGTTAGCAAACGAACGGATCATCCCCATTACTGTACCCAAAAGGGCGATCAGCGTACCGGTGGAAACGATTGTGGAAAGGAATACCAGGTTCTTCTGAAGCATTGGAAGTTCCAGTGCAGTAGCTTCTTCCACTTCTTTTTGAATGGCCAGAACTTTCTGATCAGTTGTTAGGTTGGGTTCTGTGATCATTTCGTTGTAACGACGCAATCCTGCTTTCATTACGTTAGCAACAGAGCCTTTTTGTTTGTCACACTCGCTCAAAGCAGCGTCAATATTTTTATTAGCCAGATGGTATTGTATTTTGCGAACAAAATTGCTGTTGTTTCCTTTGCCCAACGCCCGGTTGATCGTCAGGAATCTTTCGATAGCAAATACGAATGTCATTAACAACATACCAATCAGCAGAGGTACAATGATACCTCCTTCATAAATCCTGTGGAATTGATCTTTGGGGCCTTTCTGGTTTGGCCAGAATCCACCGGCTGGATCGGGAGAATCGAATCCTGAAGAACCACCAATCCAATAACGCCAAATGATGTACCCCGCAATAATACACAAAATAGGAGCCAGCCATGAAATTGAATTACCGCTTTTTTTAGGTTGTACGGAAGTTGTAGCAGTTGTAGCCTTTGCTGGTTTAGCTTGATTTGTCTCAGCCATGATCTTAGGTTTTAATTTTTTTAATATGAAAGATGAAAAATCGCTGCGCAATTCTAACAAAAAAAATGAACAAACAAATCTTTTAGTTAGTTTTTTTTTTCGACCGGTAAAATTATTGGTTTTTTTGTCATCTGTCAAAAAAAACTCCCGTTTACCGGGGTTTTGAGCAGTTTTAATGTTCTTTTATTCCGAAAATACTCAATAAAAAATCTACTGTTCTCAGGATGCTGCCGGCTTCGTAACTTCTTCATTCCCTGTTACTCATAGCGAAGGGCATCAATAGGATTTAGTTTACCGGCCTTTACTGCGGGGTAGAGCCCGGCGGCCAGGCCTACCACCGTACAAATGATTATTCCATACATGATCCAGCCCCACGGCACTACAAATCCTGTTTTCAGGATGATTGAAAATGCATTACCCACAATGATTCCCAAAACGATACCAAATAAAGCTCCAAAAATACTAATTATAATAGATTCCAGCAGGAATTGCCTTTGCACAGCCCGTCTTTTGCCCCCTATAGCTTTTACTAGCCCGACTTCCTTGGTACGCTCCGCGACCGAAACCAGCATGATATTCATGAGTCCAATAGCAGCGCCGATCAGCGTAATAAGCCCGATGACCGTAGCAGAAATGGTCAGGAACCTGAGGCTGTTCATAGCTCTTTCCACCATTGCGTCACTCCTGTCCATCGTAAAGTTGCTGGTCTCCGTAATATTAATCTTACGCACGTTTCTGAAAAGTCCCTCTGCCTCTCCCATCGCCTGGTTCATGAGGCTGATATCCGCCACTTTTACTGCGATCACAAAGGAATTGTTCAGACCAGGCATTGTTTTCTCCAGATTCCGGTAGCTGGTAATCACCATATTATCTCGGTTAAATCCAAAGGTTGATCCCCGGCTTTCAAGAACTCCCAATACCTTATAGGGCAGATTATTTATTCTGACCACCTGGTTTACAGCTTTTTCCGCGCCTGCTCCAAAGAATTTCTCAGCGATACTGTATCCTAAAATGCAATAATTCTGACCACTTTTCACTTCAGGAAGTGTCAGGTTTCTCCCGCCGATCAGGTTATAACCGTTCAATTCGAGGTAATTTTCATCACCGCCGAAAATCATGACGTTAGGGCTGGTTTTCTTTTCCCCGAAAGAAACGATATTATTGTTCCTGCCGAATATAGACAGGCTTTTGACGGCGCCTTCAAAATTATAATTGCTAACGAAATATTCCGCCTCTTTTCTGGTGATAAAGCGATTGAGATTAGACTTCTTCTCTTTCATTCCTTTTTTTGACACGGTAAGATCGCGACCTCCCTCGCCGTGTCCAAAACGAACATTACTTTCTTTGAATCGAATAGTAAAAGCATTTGCACCCATGCTGGCAAAGCTTTCCGTAAATTTCTGATTCATCGCCTTAATCGCGGTAATGATTCCAACCAAGGCCATGATGCCAAACGCAATAATTGCAATGGTTATGCCGCTCCTCAGTTTATTTCCGGAAACTGTACGTAAGGCAAGAGAAAAAATATCCCTGAATTTCACAGTTGCAAGTTACTGATAAGGCATCAACTCAGCGGGACTATAAAATTTTTTTTATCAGAAATAATACCAGTTGAGCAGGAGCTGTGGGAACAGACCCATTAGGATAAGGATGACACAAATGGCGCGCAGGGCCCAGATTTCCATAGGTGAGACTTTTATTTCCGGATCGGGGCCGTCCTTAAAATACATAGCCTGTATGACCCTGAAATAATAGTAAACGCCAACCGCTGCCATGACTACGGCAAAAATCACCAGCCACAGGTAATGACCGGTTTGTATAGCTGCCCTGAGCATATAAAATTTCGCCAGAAATCCACCCGTCAGCGGAATACCTGCCAGAGAAAACAGGCAGATAGCTGTGATCAGGGCGAGCTCAGGCCGGTGTCTGGCCAGCCCGTTGAAACCTTCATAAGTATAGTCCTTCATTTTGGCGAGTACGGCAAACAGCGCGATCGTAGCCATCGAATACACCAGGCCGTAGATCAGCAGCCCCTCGTAACCCGTGCTATTGAGCGCGAAAATCGCAAACAGCATGAATCCGGCGTGGGAGACGCTTGAATACGCAAGCATTCTTTTCACGCTTTGCTGGAAAACAGCCGTGACATTTCCGATCAGCAGGGTTAACACAATAAATATTGCCACCCACACTTGCCAGGTTGGTTTGAGCAGGAAGAAACTGTCGTTGAACAAGCGCACAAATCCCGCAAACACGCCTACTTTGACAACCGTAGCCATGAATGATGTAAACGCAGTGGGGGCACCGTCATAAACATCGGGCGCCCAGAAATGAAACGGGGCAACCGAAGCTTTAAAGCTCACCGCGAACAGCAGAAACAACATGCCGGTAATGACCAGTCTGGAATTGCCAAATCCTGCAAAATTAAAATGTTCCACACTAAAAGTAGCCTGAGATCCATAAATCAGGGTGATTCCCATCAGCATGATACCCGTTGAAAACGAACCCATCAGGAAATACTTGAGTGATGCTTCATTGCTTTTTAAATTTCTTTTATCGGCGCCTGTCAGTATATATAATGGTATCGAAATGATCTCTATTCCCAGGAAAAGAGTCAGGAGCGAAGTAAAGGAGGTCGTAATAAAAATTCCACAAAGAATGAAAAAGATCAGCGCAAAATAATCAGGATAGTACTTACCAGCGCGCTCCATATCCCGCCCCGCAACCAGAAAGAAAACCAGCGTTGAAAAAATCACGATCGCATTGAACGTAAGGGCAAATCCGTCAAAAACCATAAAAGCGGTAACATTGAAATGGAAAAAATGAGTCCCCGCTTTTTCCATCCAGTTGACTATTAACAAAAGGGCCATGCCGGCGATGGCCACGTTTCTGACAACAGCCTGCTTCTTAACGCCGATGCCCAATAACATCATGACCACTCCAAAAATTGCCGATAATAATAATGCGTTCATATCAGTATGCTAAGGTAAATCTGCTTAAGTAACTACTTCTTTAATAAATGAAGAACATCTGAATCTTTCAGGATGACCTTTGATACACCATCAACCAGTTCCAGTAAAGGATGGGGATAGATTCCCAGGAATAGAATCAGTACGACAATAACACCCAGGATCAGTTTTTCGCCTGAACCAATATCCGAACCCCTTTCCGTCAATTCATTCGTGGGTCCCATAAAGACTTTGCGGGTCATCCGGAAATAATAAACCGGGCCAAGAACAACGCCAAGCGCGGCCACTGCTGTGAATGTTACGCCGTATGCGGTGATCTTTGAAACGAGAATCCCTGACAACATCAAAAACTCACCCACAAAGGCATCGGTCAAAGGAAGCGCAATATTTCCCAGCATGATGACCATAAATGCGATGGCCAGTGCGGGTGATTTTTGCGCAACGCCACCCAGATCAGAAATCTTCCGCGTGCCGTATTTTCTTTCGATGAATTCGACCACTACCCACATTCCCAGTATATTGATGCCGTGTACAAACATCTGAAACATCGTGCCCTGCACCGACTGCTGGGTTTCGGCAAGAACGGCCACGACCATCAGCCCCATGTGCGCGATCGACGAATAGGCCACCAACCGCTTCAGGTCGTTTTGCCGGAAAGCGATCAGCGATGCATAAACAATTCCGATTACAGCCAGTGTGGAAACGGTGTCGCCCCAGGCATAGGAAGAAAGCGGCAAAACAGGCAGCAGCCAGCGCAACATGCCCAGAACACCCATTTTCACCATTATCGCACTCAGTACCATGGTCACTGCTGTGGGGGCCACCTCATAGGTATCCGGCTGCCAGGTGTGCAGGGGAAAAACAGGCATCTTCACCGCGAAGGCTGCGAACATCAGCCAGAACAGCCAGCTTTGTTCCTTGTAAGGTAATGCCGTTGCATAAAATGCACTGATATCAAATGACCTTTCGGGAGTTTGGGTGTAAATATAGATAATGGCCACCAGCATCAACAGCGACCCCAAAAACGTGTAGATGAAAAACTTAAAAGTAACCGCAATGCGCCTTTCACCACCCCATTGTGAACAGAGAAAATACACCGGGATCAATGCCAGTTCCCAGGCAAAATAAAATAACAGGGCGTCCATAGCCAGAAACACGCCGAGCAGCCCGGCTTCAGATAATAGCATCAGTCCGAAAAAATTCCAGGCTTTTGAATATGGCGTGGACCAGGTTGAAATAAAAATAATAGGGAATGTCAGCGTTGTCAGTAAACTCAGCATCACACCCATACCATCAGCCCTGATTGAAAAACTACTGCCGAGACCTGGCATCCACTCTGCCCGGAAAGTCAGGTATTGTGGTGCGGCAAAAATGGTCAGTCCCAGAATAGCCACCACCAGTGCCACCAAAGCAAATACCAGCGACCATATTCTGGCAGCCCGTTCCTCCCTGATAAAGAATGTTATCAGACCACCCAGTAAGGGAACCAGTATCAACAACAACGCGATCATAATATTTTCAATATATAGTTTTTCAACTTTAAATCCGATTCATACTTACTCTCCACCACTGCCGGAGTTTTGGCTTCCGGGCCCCGCATAACTTCATGCCGCCGTAAGCTCCTATTATTTCCTTATATAGAACTGCAGGACAAACACAGCCAGCATAGCCAGCACCATCAAAAGAATGTAAACCCCCGTTTGTCCATTCTGCAGCCAACGCAACTGTCTGCTCCCGTATTGCACCAATCTTCCGGCACCATTCACGATTCCGTCTATCACTCTTGTATCAAATGTATTGCTCAGGAAATCCCCAAAAGATTTCATCGGGCGAACAATAATGGTATCATATAATTCATCCACATACCATTTGTTTTCCAATATTTTTCCAAACCCTGTGGCATTCTCCAGCTCTGGTTTCTGACTGAAGCGCTTCCAGGCGTAACCCACTACAGCGATTACCAGCACGGCTGTAACGATAGCAAGCGTCCATTCGGTACCATGCGAAATCTCTTGCGGTAGAGTTTTGGCGTTGGAGGCTGCGAAAACCGGGCTCAGGAAATCGCTCAACACATGCGCACCTTTTGCCATGAACGCCGGGATTCCCACAAAACCACCGACTACGGACAATATGGCGAGTAAGATCAGTGGGATTGTAATCGCCGCCGGACTTTCGTGCAGATGATGCTGTTGTTCGGCGGTACCCCGAAATTTTCCCCTGAAGGTTGTGGCATACAATCTGAACATATACCAGGCAGTGAGCAAAGCGGCAAAGAGCGCCAGCACATACAGTAGCGGCGATTTACCGAAAGCGGCTGCCAATATTTCGTCTTTGGAGAAGAATCCTGAAAAACCAGGGATACCTGCAATGGCAAAACAGCCCAACAGAAAAGTGATCTCGGTAATTCTCATGTATTTACCGAGCCCTCCCATTTTACGGATATCCTGTTCGCCAGACATGGCGTGGATCACACTTCCACTTCCCAGGAACAGCAGGGCCTTGAAAAACGCGTGGGTCATTACATGGAAGACCGCTGCGACGTAGGCACCACTTCCCAAAGCCAGAAACATAAAACCGAGCTGGCTAACCGTTGAGTAGGCCAGCACTTTTTTAATATCATTCTGCTTTAAAGCGATTGAGGCCGCTAGCAGGGCAGTAGCCAATCCCAAAACAGCTATCAGGTTCTGGGTAAACGGAGCCATAGTAAACAGAATATTGCTGCGGGCAATCAGGTAAATACCTGCTGTCACCATCGTTGCGGCATGAATGAGGGCTGAGACCGGGGTAGGTCCCGCCATCGCATCGGGCAACCAGGTGTACAGTGGAATCTGCGCGCTCTTTGCCGTCGCTCCCAACGTCAATAATAAGGTGATGGCGGTAACTTCGGAGGTTGTCAATTTGGCCAGCGCCGCCGGTTGGAACACTTCCACAAAATTGAGCGTTCCTACTTTCGAAATCAACAGGAAAAGTGCCAGGAGGAAAGCCATATCGCCGATCCTGTTCATAATAAATGCCTTGTCGGCTGCCTTGTTGAACTCGGGGTTCTTAAACCAAAAACCGATGAGCAGGTAGGAACAAAGTCCAACCCCTTCCCAACCCATGAAAAGAACGAAAAAATTATTTCCCAGAACCAGCAGGAGCATTGAAAAGATAAATAAATTAAGGTAAGAGAAATATCTTCCAAAATGTTCCTGCGGTTCATCACGCATATAGGAAGTCGAATACACGTGTATCAGAAAACCTACACCGGTAATAATCAGTAAAAAAAGTGCCGAAAGCTGGTCGATCTGGAAAGCAAACGGGATTTTCAGGGTACCGACTTGTAGCAGATTAAAATAGTGCACAACACCGCCCTGCCCGGCTTTCACATCCAGGAAAGCCAGAATGCTCAGGGTAAAGGACACCAAAACGGTCAGCGATCCTAAAATACCAATCAGAGATTTTGACAAATGCCTTCTGAACAGGCCATTAATCAAAAAACCTGCAAAAGGGGATAAAACAATAATTAATAAAAAGGCTTTCATCTAATCTTTAAATTGTTATTTTTCTATTCCGGTTCCCGTCTTCACATGTCTTAGCCTGTTCCGGTTTACTATCATGATCTGGTAAAAATGTTCCTTTAGTGTTTGAGCCTGTTCAGGAAATTAATATCCACTGAATGAATGTTCCTGTACAGCATCACGATGATGGCAAGACCCACACTTACTTCAGCAGCAGCAACCACCATGATAAAAAATACAAAGAGTTGTCCATCTGTCCCCGCAACGGCCTGGGCTCCCTTGGCAACATGGTGCATCTTACTGAATGCAACCAGCAGCAGGTTCACCGCATTCAGCATAATTTCTACGCACATGAAAATAATGATAGCGTTGCGCCGGGTGAGCACCCCCACTACTCCGATTGCAAACAGGCTAAAAGCCAGAGCGATATAATAATTAATGGGCATATCCCTATATATATTAAAGTCTTCCCGGTGCAGTCAATCCTGCGGGCCGGATTCAAAAAATAGCCGGTTAATCACGTTTGCCGATCACCACTGCGCCTACCATGGCGCTCAGGAACAATATACTGCTGATTTCAAACGGAACAACGAAAGTAGTGAACAGCTCTTTACCAAGGTTCCGGATCAGTCCGATATCTCCGGTATTTACTTCAGCAATATTTTTAGAAATCTCGGTGTGCCTCAATGCTGCCACCAGCACCAGCAATAAACAACCTGCAGAAAGTCCGCCTACCAACTGAAGCCATCGGTTCTTCAGTGGTGAAGTCACTTTATTCAGGTTCATCAGCATGATCACGAAGAGAAACAGAACCATAATGGCTCCGGCATATACGATAATATTTACAATGGCCAGGAACTGGGCATTCAACAGGATATAATGCCCGGAAATCGAAAAAAAAGTGACCACCAGCCAAAGGATGCTATGTATCGGATTCTTGCTGGTAACGACCAGGATGGCGCTCAACAGCGTCGAAGCAGTTAGTATCCAAAATAATATTTGTGTGATGCCCATTCCCCTAGTATTATTCTTTTGTGGTATTATTTGCAGGCCTATTGATGGTCCCGAGTGCTTTTTGGTAAGCCTCAGGCTCCGTCAGCGGATTCGGAATCAGCAGGTCCTCTTTTTTATAAATAAACCCTTTACGGTGATAATTCGCTGGCATGAAGGTCTGGGATAAATAAATAGCGTCCTTGGGACAGGCCTCCTCACAGAACCCGCAAAATATACACCTCAGCATATTAATTTCGTACCTGGCAGCGTATTTCTCTTCGCGGTACAAGTGCTCTTCCCCCGGCTTCCTTTCTGCAGCCTCCATGGTGATGGCTTCGGCGGGGCAAGCCACGGCGCAAAGTCCGCAGGCCGTGCATCTTTCTCTGCCTTCCTCATCGCGGTTCAAAATATGCAGGCCCCGAAATACCTTGGGGAAGGACCTGGTTTCTTCTGGAAAGCGGATGGTAGCTTTTTTTGAGAAAAAATGTTTCAAAGTAATAGCCATCCCCTTCAATATATTCCACAGATATAACCGCTCCACCCAATTCATCGGGCTTCGGTCAATCGGTTTTGCTCTATTTGTTAAATATGCACTCATTCGCTGCAAAAACTGTTTTCTATTTCGCAAATATAAGTTTAGACATCAGATTTTCACCCGCATATTTTTTATGCGTTGTTTCACATACCTGATGTTTATTTCCCGGACTTCTCTTCTACATTTACCGGGAAAATCAGTTGAAAGAACTTCCTGAATCCCATTTTAGTTGGCCAGCCAAAGAATCAACACGGCCGTCAGGAGCAGGTTCAGCAAAGCCAGCGGGACCAATTTCTTCCAACCCAGCTTCATCAGCTGGTCAAACCTGAACCTGGGGATCGTCCACCTGATCCACATGAACACGAACATCGAAAAACCGGCTTTTATCATCAGGGAGAGGAAACCCAGGAACGACACCCAGTTTGGACCGATGCTGGCGGCCAGTTTGGCTTCGTTTACAAATGGGATATCATATCCTCCCCAAAACAGGGTTGCCATAATAACCCCGCTCATGAACATATTAATATATTCCGCAAACAGATAAAAGCCCAGTTTCATACTGGAATACTCCTGGTGATACCCAAAGTTCAGTTCATTTTCAGCTTCCGGGAGATCAAATGGCGTACGGTTACATTCTGCCATGGCACAAATGAAAAACACCAGAAAACCCAGCGGTTGCTTCCAGATATTCCAGCTCGCCAGGTCACCCATCGCGCCTCCAAGCTGGCTATCCACAATATGACTCATCTGAAGGGAGCCACTGGTCATCAGAACGGCAATCAACGCCAGCCCCATCGCCAGTTCATAAGAGATCATCTGGGATGCACCCCTGACTGCGGCGATCAGTGAAAACTTGTTATTGGAAGCCCATCCGCCAATGAGGATACCATAAACCCCAAGACTAACCACGGCGAATATGTAAAGAATACCGATATTGACGTCGGCCACCTGGAGGGGGATCTGTTTACCGTTGACAGTAATAGGTGACCCCCAGGGAATAACTGCGCTGGTGATCAAAGCTGTGACCATGGCCAGCATGGGACCGATCACAAACAGGTTTTTGGCAGAAGCCAGGGGAATAATTTCTTCTTTAAAAAATAATTTTCCACCATCTGCCAAAGGCTGAAAAATACCCCAGGGTCCCGCCCTGTCGGGTCCCAGCCGGTCTTGCATGAAGCCGGCTACCTTACGCTCCACATAAGTGGCGTACATGGCGACAAACATCGCAAGGACGATGATCAGCGTGATCAAAATCAGCTTTTCCAATATAAACCACCAGTCGATTGCCAGTAAAAACATAGATTTTCGGGTTTAATCTTTCTTTTCTTCAATTTGTTTATGGTTAAACACATCGCTGGTTGCGGGGCCAGGGATCTTGCTGAGGTCAATATTGGGATCATTCACATCACTGATCGAATGTATGGGCATCAGTAGCTTAGGCTGTCTCCCCCCCATCACTTTAGCGATGGTTTCCTCCGGCAGATCCAGCACCTCATAATGATTGGCACCCTTCACTGAGTAGCGGGGTACTTTCATCGGCCCTTCAATCACCCAATCCCGTGTATCTTTCTTCTCGAAACGGCATTCATTGCAGATCCAGCCAGGTTCGCCATTTTCGTAAACCTGGGTTTCTCCCCATTGATCTTTGCGCGCAGTAACACGCATCACTTCATCTCCTCTTTTCCACAAAGTAACTTTTCCGCAGCAGGTGGGGCAGTCGCGGTGCGCGTCTTCAGGTCTGGTAAACCACACGCGGTTCTTAAACCGGAATGTTTTATCTGTGAGCGCTCCCACGGGGCATACATCGATCACATTACCGATAAATTCATTCTCCAGTGATTTTTCTATGTAAGTAGCAATTTCTGAGCGGTCGCCTCTGTCCAGGACGCCATGCTGGCGTTGCCCGGTTATCTGGTCGGCCAAAATTACACAGCGGTAACACATAATACACCGCGTCATATGCAACTGGATGTATTTTCCCAGATCGTGTTTAATGAAAGTTCTTTTCTTAAACTCGTACCTGGATGCTTCCGATCCATGAGCGTAACTCAGGTCCTGGAGATCACACTCGCCGGCCTGGTCGCAGACCGGGCAATCCAACGGGTGATTGATCAGCAAAAATTCCACCACACCGTGACGGGCTTTTAAAACTCTCTGACTGGTGATATTTTTAACTTCCATCCCATCCATCACGCCTGTCCGGCAACTTGCTACCAGTTTCGGCATGGGCCTGGGATCTCTGTCGGATCCCTTGCTCACCTCAACCAGGCAGGTACGGCACTTTCCGCCACTACCTTTCAACGGGGTATAGAAACACATCGCCGGGGGTGTAACTTCGCCCCCAACCATTCTTGCTGCCTGTAGTATTGTAGTACCAGGGTCTACTTCAAGCGTAATATTGTCGATAGTTACCTTGAGTTTTGCCGGCGCGTTTTGTTTTATTTCGTCTGCCATTATTTCTAATTTCTCAAATTCACCCGGCGATTTCTCCTTTGGTTCCGGGTTCTGTTATCAGTTCCTCCCTGGCTTTTATTACCCAGTTCATGCAGGCCCGCTCTTTAAGCCACTGGTTGCCTGCCAATTTGTTTTTGCGGAAAGTATAACGACGTGGAATGCATGTTGCAGCCATTCCCGGGTCCTTATACCGCCGCCGCTTCCGCCATTTTCCAGGGTTCAGCATAATGAGCCAACCCAAAATTTCTGATCTGTGCTTCTTCCGGGTGAGTAATATGCCATTCAAACTCATCTCTGAAATGCCGGATGGCTGCGGCAACCGGCCAGGCGGCTGCATCACCAAGCGGGCAGATCGTGTTTCCTTCTATATTGTCCTGGATATCCCACAGTAAATCTATATCACTCAGCTTCCCTTGTCCCTTTTCGATTCGTAGAATTAATTTTTCAAGCCAGCCTGTACCTTCCCGGCAGGGAGAGCATTGACCGCAACTTTCGTGGCGGAAAAACCTCGATATCGTATAGGTATGTTTTACCACGCACTGATCTTCGTCTAAAACGATAAATCCGCCGCTTCCCATCATCGTTCCGGTTTGGAAGCCGCCGTCTGCCAGGCTTTCATAGTTCATGAAACGCTGGTCGCCCTTGGCGGTTTTCAGCAGGAGGTTTGCGGGCAGTATCGGGACGGATGCACCACCCGGGATGCAGGCCTTTAGCCTTTTACCGTTTGCTATACCACCACACCATTCTTCGCTATAAATAAATTCTTCCACCGAGATGGTCATATCAATCTCGTAAACTCCGGGCTTGTTGATATTCCCGCAAGCGGAAATCAGTTTGGTTCCAACCGATCTGCCCACGCCGATCTTCATGTATTCGTCGGCTCCTTCATTGATAATAGGAACTACGGAAGCGATGGTCTCCACATTGTTGACCACAGTGGGACAATCCCAGACACCTTTCAGCGCGGGAAAGGGCGGTTTGATCCTGGGGTTACCGCGTTTCCCCTCCAGGGATTCGAGTAAGGCGGTCTCCTCACCACAGATATAAGCGCCGGCACCGCGATGGACATATATTTCACAATCAAACCCGCTACCCAGTATATTTTTACCCAGGAAACCGTTCTGGCGGGCCTCTTCAATAGCCTGTTCCAGGATATCCACGATCCATGCGTACTCCCCTCGAATATAGATGTAGGAGACATTACTGCCCAGGGCGTAAGATGCAACAATCATCCCCTCAATAAGGCTATGGGGAATAAATTCCATCAGGTACCTGTCTTTGAAAGTACCAGGTTCGCTTTCATCTGCGTTCGCAACTAGGTAACGCGGCACTCCTTCCGGTTTTGCCAGGAAACTCCATTTCATTCCAGTCGGAAATCCGGCGCCACCCCGGCCCCTTAATCCACTTTTCTTCACTTCCTCGGTCACGTCATCGGGCGACATGGTCTTCAGCGCTTTTTCAACGCTCCGGTAACCGCCTTCTCTTCGGTAGGTGTCGAAGTACCGGATTCCCTCCACGTGAATTTTTTCCAATAATAATTTTCTGCCCATATTTTCCGATCCCCTTCAGGGGAGTTGATTTTTTTTGCTCATCAATTCTTTGTCACCCGTCAGATGTCATTAACCCGGCACGCGGTGATGATCTGATCAATTTTTTCTTTTGTCAGATGCTCCTTGTAAGTCTTTCCAAGTTGCATCATTGGTGCATACCCGCAGGCGCCCAGGCATTCCACCGTTTTAAGGGTAAACTTACCATCAGCCGTTGTCTCTCCGGGATTTATATTTAATTTTTCTTTTATATAATTGATAATTTCATCACTTCCTTTCAGCATGCAGGGGCCGGTATGGCATACTTCAAACACATATTGCCCCACAGGCTTCAGGTGGTACATGTTGTAAAATGTGGCAACTTCATACACTTCAATCGGTTCCAGGTCCAGAAGCGAAGCCACGTAATCCATCGTTTCTGTGCTCAACCAGCCAAATTCATCCTGAGCCATATGCAATACGCCAAGAAGAGCGCTTTTTTGTTTACCCTGAGGATAACGCCCGACTATCTTCTTTACTTCTTCTAGTTTCTGCTGTGAAAATTGTGTCATTTATCTGTTAAATATGCTAATACTGATTTATTTTTTACAATTACGCGTCCATCTCGCCCGCTATCAGGTTCAACGATGACATAGCGATAATGGCATCGCTCAGCATTGACCCCTTTATCAGTTCTTCATACGCCTGATAATAAATAAAGCAGGGTCTTCTGAAATGCAACCTGTAGGGTGTACGTCCCCCATCGCTGATAAAATAGAACCCCAGTTCCCCGTTTGCGCCTTCAACGGAATTGTACACTTCACCTTTCGGCATATTGATCTCACCCATGATGATCTTGAAATGCCAGATCAGTTCTTCCATTTTCGTGTAAACAGCTTGCTTCTCAGGCAAATAATATTCAGGCGCATCGGCATGATATTTTGTAGCCTCTTCTCCTTTGAGGTCATTCACTTTCCGCAGAGCCTGTTCAATGATCTTCAGGCTTTGCCACATCTCGGCATTGCGGACCTGGTACCGGTCGTAAGCATCGCCTGTGGAGCCAACAGGAATTTCAAAATCAAACTCATCATACCGGCTGTACGGCGTAGCTACGCGCACATCATAATCCACGCCGGCTGCCCGCAGGTTGGGTCCTGTAAATCCGTAGTTCAATGCTCTCTCGGCAGAAATAGCACCTATGCCCATGGTACGGTCCATAAAAATGCGGTTCCTGGTAAACAGGTTCTCAAACTCTTCCAGGACAGCAGGATATTCTTTTAAAAATCTATCAAGTTTCTGAAATGCAATGTCGTTGAAATCGCGCTCAAATCCACCAATCCTACCGATATTGGTGGTCAGTCTGGATCCGCAAACCTCTTCCCAAATTTCATAGATCAGTTCTCTGTACTCCATAACATAGAGGAAGCCGGTGTATGCTCCGGCGTCAACGCCCATGATGGAACTGCAAATCAGGTGATCAGCGATCCTTGCCAGTTCCATAATAATGACGCGGAGGTAATCCACGCGCTTTGGTGTTTTAATACCCAGCAGTTTCTCGCAGGTCAGGTGCCATCCCAAATTATTTATGGGTGCTGAGCAGTAATTGAGCCTGTCAGTAAGCGGCGTAATCTGATAGAGCGGTCTGCGTTCGGCGATCTTCTCAAAGGCGCGGTGTATATAGCCTACTGTTGATTCGGCACTCACAATTTTCTCACCGTCAAGTTCTAGAATATTCTGAAAAACACCGTGGGTTGCCGGGTGTGTAGGCCCGAGGTTCAATGTTGTTGTTTGCTTTTCAATAGAACCTACCGGTAAATTAATATTTTGATGTATATCTGACACGTTGTTTTGTGCTGTTTATATTATCTGGTAATACAATAACCCGCTGAAAATCATCTAGCCGATTCTCTATAACTGCTCAGCCGGTTTTGACAAAATGCTTTGCCCTGAACAGGCTGTTTCTTTTTATGTAAACCTGAACTTTTTCAGGTCCGGACCAGACCCGGCTCAGGTATTCTCTTTCAGCCTGAGTGCTTCAACGGTCTCTCGTCCAAACATTTCATCATCTATATCTGCACGGCTCTGGTCTTCCAGCGGATACTCTTTTCGCATGGGAAAATAGTCCATTTCCTCCACATTCAAAATTCTTTTGAGGTTGGGATGCCCAACAAACCGGATCCCAAAAAAATCGTAGGTTTCCCTTTCCATCCAGTTGGCTGCAGAAAACAGCCCCGTAGCCGTGTACACTTCCGGCTGGGCGATATTCATTTCAATCTTAAAACGAAGTCTCCGATTTTCTTTAAGGTTGTGCAGGTGGTACACCACTTCCAGTTCGGCACCTTTGCGATCCGGGAAATGTGCGCCGCACAGATCGGTTAGAAAGGTGAATCCCAGTTCCTCATCGTCGATAAGGAAGTTCAGTACCTTCAGATTCAGCTCTTTGGGCGCGGTAAAGGCCAGCATACCATAGGTTTCTTCAAAACCCGAAACCTGGTCGCCAAATTTATCAGCCAGTTTTTGTATGATGATTTCGTTGGTCAAACCCATAACTTAAAACGAATTTAATTGATCCCAACCCATGGTCCTATGTTGCCGGATACTGCCATGTTCCGGTATCCAATGTTTAACGGCTACTGGATACCATAGCTTTCCAGCAGGGCTTTATAATGCGGACTGTTACGCCGCCTCAGACTTTCCCTGCCCACCAGATCCTGAATACGCATCAGACCGTCCAGAATTCCTTCCGGCCGGGGCGGGCATCCCGGAACATAAACGTCTACAGGCACAACCTGGTCTATCCCCTGCAACACGCTGTAGGTATCAAAAATACCTCCCGTGCTGGCGCAGGCGCCGACTGCCATCACCCACCTGGGTTCAGCCATTTGCAGATAGACCTGCTTCACGACAGGTCCCATTTTTTTCGCAATGGTTCCGATGACCATGAGCAGATCACACTGGCGGGGTGAAAAACCTACACGCTCGCTGCCAAATCGCCCAATGTCATAATGAGCAGCCATGGTAGCCATATATTCGATGCCACAGCAGGAGGTTGCAAATGGTAGCGGCCAGAGGGAGTTCTTCCGGGCCAACCCAATCACAGCATCCATACTGGTTGCAAAAAAGCCCTGTCCCTGATATCCATCCGGCATATCAACTATGCTGATATCATTTTCGAGCTTTTTTACTTTTATATTGTATGATACAGGACGCATAATTGCATAATTTGTGGTTATTTACAGTTTACTTTCGTTCGAGTCCACGAGGGCCAACTAGTAAACAATCTGTAAACAACAAATGTTCTAATCCTCCCATTTTAATGCTCCCTTGCCAATGATATAGATAAACCCGCACACGAAAAAGCCGACGAACATTAACACAGCCAGAAAGCCTCCCCAGCCCAATTCTCTGAAATTCACTGCATAGGGGTAGAAAAAAATGACTTCCACATCAAAAAGCACAAACAGAATAGCCGTCAGAAAATATTTCACCGCCACGGGTTGCCGGGCGTCACCATGCGAGGCAATTCCGCTGGCAAAATTTTCCAGCTTTTCTTCGGTCGCCCGTCTGGGTCCCAACAAATGTGAAACTACCACCAATAGAATAATCAATCCTACGGCGAACAAGATTTGCAGTCCGACAGGTATGAAACTGGCGGCATCATTCGGGTTGGTTGTTAATAAGGTAATCATTTTTCAGGAGATAGGCAAAAATAAGGTACTCCCAATAAATAATCGGGATTTAGTCATAAAAAAACTGCCCGCAAAAAATTACGGACAGTTTTCTAAGGGTATTATTTTTTCAGAAGGGGTTATTTACCTCCTTTCGGTTTTGTAGCTTCTCTGGAAACGCTGGAAGTTGGGCCTGAGGTCCCGCTGCCAGGAACAGTGCCTCCGAGTTGTTTGATAATATCTCCCAACTGACGTTTTACATCAGCGTTGTCAGAAGCGTTATACGCCGATTGAAAATATTTAACGCTGCTGGGGTAGTCTTTTTTTGTATTGGCGTAATACATAGCCAGCGTATAGGCCGCATTGTACAAATTAGCCTTTGCGTCTTTTGCCGTGTCTGTCTGAGAGAAAACGATCAGCTTTTCGCCATCGTTCAGCAAGACGCCCTTCGCGTTCGTTGAATCAAAGATCTTGCTGCTGTTAAATGCCCAAAGGTAGCCATAATTCTGAGCGGGGTATTTGTTCCGCATGGCATCGAATACTTTCCAGGCTTTTTCATAACTACCCGCGCGATAATATCCGAAATATCCGGCGTTAAAGAAGTCATTAATAGTAATCTTATCAGCCGGTTTGATCTCCAGGAGCTTACTCAGCAGATCACCCTGCAGATTATATTGTCCTTTAGAACCAAAATACTTTCCTCCTTCTTCCAGTAATTCAATTTTGTTTGCCAGAACAGTGTCCGCTTTAAGTCCGTCCAAGTAGGTCTGGAACACGACAGATTCTTTCCCCGGGGTCGTAGAATAGGCCATGGCCTTCAGCGTATAGTCTTTCGGGGATAAGCTTTCCCTGTCTTGTTTCTTGAAGTAGTCATCTACATAGGGAATTGCCGCTGCGGTGTCTTTCTTTTCCAGCAGGCTATAGGCAATTACTTTGTAAGCCAGGGGAGTTGCATGGTCTTTCGCGGTTGCGATCACTTTCTTTGCAGAAGCAATTGCCTGGTCATATTGTTTATTCACGAAATAAGTCTGTGCAGAAAAATACTCATTGTTCGGATCTCCGGGTGAGTTTTGCACAATTTTCGTGGCGATTTGCTGGGCTGCTTCATAATCGTGTGTGCCCAGTTTGTATTCGTAGAGTGAATAATAAGCCGGCAGGTATGTGGGATTCGCGGTGATCGCCTTATTCAGGTATTCCTGCTGCAGGTCGTAGTTACGTTGTGATTTGAATATTTGCGACATCCTGAAGTTTGCCTTTGCGCAACTGGGGTTGGCGGCTACTGCATTCTGGTATTGTGCAAATGCCAGGCTTCCTTCCCCGGGTTTAGCCATCCGGTAAGCATCTCCCAGATTCGTATAAATGTCTGAAAGTTTCCAGGTATCACGATTCTTTTCCTTCTGTGCTTTTATGATAGAAGCAGCAGATTCCAGTTGTTGAATGGCATAATTCAGATCTCCGTTTTTATAAACGGGATATGTTGCAACGATAGCCCTGCCGACTGCATTTAAGATAGATGCTTCATCTGCTTTTTTTGCTTTGCTGGCTGTGACGGCTTGTTCGAAAAACTGTTTTGCTTCATTTACTTTATTATCCATCAGTGCCATTTCACCTTTTTGGGCGATCAGCATTGCGTCATCGGGGTGAGCTGCAGAACTTTTTTGCAGTAAATTACGGGCGTCGGATACTTTCTTTTCCTGTAACAGCACCCTGACCATCCAGTATTGAGCTTCGGGATTATCTCCTAACTTTTGCAAAATTGCGGTAGCGTCGGTGAGCCGATCCGAATTAAGCGCCCTGATCCCTTCCTGGATGGATTGCGCGTACACACCCACCCCCAACAATAACCCAGCCGCCATTAATTGGATTGTTTTTTTGATCATTTTTTTCAGTTTATAGTTTTTGTGAAAGTAAAATTAGTTAAAAGGTTAATATTTAACATTTATTCTTCGTTCAAACTTATGGGTCTTATTTTGAAGCTCCTTCTGCCCGGCATGAGGTAAGCGCGTTTGAAGATCAGTTGTCCGATTTCACCGCTCATAAAATCGGCAAAACCGGTTCCTAATCCCCGGTATCCTTCTTTCAATATATAGCCCAGATCTCTGGTCATAGGGTATTCTTTTGTATAAATATTCGCCTGCACAGGTAAGATATATTTTCCAGGTGAGGCGTTGCTTTCAAGGTGAGCAATTTTAACTTTTTTTAAAAAACTTAATTGTTCACGATCGTCCTGATTACCTACCCAGCTCACTCCGATGAATCCCACGGCATCCGGATGGCCGGCGACCCAGTGAATTACCGAATCGCTGGTCCTGGCAGCGTAGGCTTCTCTGGAGAGTGGCGCACCATGCAATACAGAATCGACGATATACCGTACCGTACTGGTGGCTTTTACACCGTCAAATACCGGATATTTCCTTCCGGAATGGTTTCCCGTCAGGATATTCCTGATTTCGTTCATGGTAAAAACCGAATCTGCTGAAGCGGGATTTACGATGACCGCAATGGCATCGCGGGCCACGGGCAACTGGGTGACCACTACTTTGAGCGAATCTGCCAGTCCCCTTTTTTCAGGTTCAGTCAACTGAATGGTGGAAATCACCATCCTGATGCTGTCATTCCACAGATCCCGGACGCAGTCTGCCTCGGGTTTGTACTGCACGTTGATCTTGGTTCCGGGCTCATTTGACTCATATACCTGTACCAGAGCATCTACGATAGGTTTGAAAGATTCATCCGCGCTGACGGTTATAGTTCCCCTCACGGGGGTATCCGGTCGCTCTGCATCTTTTTCCTTAGTTGATTTACAGGAAAAAACAAACACGAGCAGGAATACCAATCCCGCCGTCAATCTCTCCCTAAACATATTTATTTAAAATAATTTTTCTTATACCCTCTATAAATTCGCCATCCACCGTACACAACGCAAACTGTTCCAAATACCTTATCCAGGTAATCGGGTGGAAATCGCTTATTCAAAGGTAGTTCAGCCATATTTCGAAAAAACAAAAACAAGCCAATCAGGAGAATGATCAATCCCATCACATAGTCCAGCATGGACTTCATTCCCGCAACCTGCCTGTTGCGTTTCCTCTCATAATCCTCTGTAGATTTTAAAGGCATTTCCTACGATTGGGCCCGAAAATTAGATAATTTTTTTAATTAGATGACAATTTATTGAAATTCCACAAATTTATTTCTTAAATTTTGCGTCACTATTTTCCAAAATTTTGCTGGACGTATTTATGTAATACAAACAGGATCAAGTTAATACATGACATTCTCCGTATAATTCGGTTTATTTGTGATAGTCAAATCTTCAAATACCATTAATTTAGCCAATCTCATTTACTCCTGATGTATTTTACTAAAACGCCATTTTGGCTAAAAAAATTGTATCGTAACTATACCTGGGACCTGGGTACCGGGGAAAAAGTGCTTTATTTGACGTTTGACGATGGCCCGCATCCGGAAATTACACCTTTCGTCATGGAGTTGTTGAGGCAATACGATGCCAGAGCCACATTTTTCTGTGTAGGCGAGAATGCGATGCGGGAGCCCGGGATCCTGAGCAGTCTGGTTGAGCGGGGGCACACGTTAGGCAATCATACTCACAACCACCTGAACGGCTGGAAGACGGACAAGGAAGCTTATATTAACAACGTTTTTCAGGCCGGGGGTTATATTCCATCCCGGTTGTTCAGGCCGCCATACGGCAGGATCACCAGTCGGCAGGCTGCGTCACTCAGAAATCGGGTTGCGGAGGTCTCACCTTTTCATATAGTCATGTGGGATGTGCTTAGCGGTGATTTTGATGCAGAGAGAGCTCCGTCTGAATGCAGGGATCTTGTTATCCGTCACGCCGTGCCGGGCTCAATCATTGTGTTTCACGATAGTATTAAATCGTTTCCAAACCTGCGGGTAGCTTTACCAGGGGTGTTGGAGCATTTTAGCCGTGCTGGATTCCGGTTTGAGCCGATCTGCGTTGCAGATCTTGAAGCAAGGAGGTCCTGAGTTAATTCCGGCGGGGGTGAATGATATGCGCCGGGCATGTTGATGAATTAATTAAGGAGGGCCTGAGTGTAGACTCAAGCCCGATTTTTAATCCGTACCCTATGAAAACTTGGAGATGAAGTTAAATTATTTTACAGGGAATCACAAAAAATAGTTAATTCAATATAAACCTTTTTAAACCGATTGGGATGTATATCGACACGCATGCGCATATTTATTTGAATGAGTTCGCCCATGACCTGCCTGCGGTACTGGACAGGGCCTGGCAGCAGAACCTGGATAAAATTCTGATGCCGGCGATAGATTCAGCAACGCATGGCGACATGATTGATGTGGAAACGAAGTATCCCGATAGGGTATTAAGTATGATGGGGCTGCATCCCACGTCGGTGAAAGCAGCGTTCAGGAAGGAGCTGGCGGTGCTGGACAGGTATTTTGAGGAACGAAAATTTGTTGCGGTGGGTGAGACGGGGCTTGACTACTATTGGGATCTGAGTTACAAGGAGGAACAGGTGGAGGCCTTTGAATACCAGATGGAGTTAGCGATTCGCTATGCTGTCCCGGTGGTGATCCACAGCAGGGAATCGACGGATGATTGTATTCAGATGGTTGAAAAAAAGGTACAGCGCGGACTTACCGGGGTTTTCCATTGTTTTGGCGGGAGCAGGGAGCAGGCATTGAAGATCCTGAATCTGGGGTTTTATCTGGGAATCGGCGGAGTGCTGACGTTCAAAAAATCGGGGTTAGATGAAGTGATGAGGGATCTTCCGCTGGATCAGGTCGTACTGGAGACTGATGCTCCGTATTTGGCGCCGGTTCCATATCGCGGTAAAAGAAACGAGCCTTCTTATCTTCCGAAGGTGGCCGGGAAACTGGCGGAGATCAAGCAATTAACCGAAGCGGAAATTGCTGAAATTACCAGTCGGAACGCCAAAAAATTATTCGGGTTATAGGGTGTGAAGCCCTACCTTTGCAGCCCGATTTCGGGAGACTTGCTCGAGCGGTTGAAGAGGCACGCCTGGAAAGTGTGTATACCTCTAAAGGGTATCAAGGGTTCGAATCCCTTAGTCTCCGCAATTGTAGCTGATAATCAATCGGTTATAAGAAAAGATAGTAGAAAAGGTAGCTAAATTGCTACCTTTTCTGTTTTCGATCATAGAGATGATTTATCTGCACTGAACGGTGTTGTTCTAATTGATAATATCCTTAATTATTTTTTAGCTACTTTTTTTGTCTGGGTTCGTGTCGTTTGATTTTGCCATAAGGATTCGTTTTGCCAATCAGTTGGGAAGCCCATCTCCTTTTCTTGCGCCAGAGGGCAACTTTTCATTAGCGACTGCAAACGATCCTTGAAACCGCAGCCAGGGCTGATGATGTTCAGCAGGTATTGTATGCAGCAAATGGCGGCATAGATCTTATAAGGCAAAATTTTTTTATTATTAATGAATGTAAACTCTGTTTGAGCTGGCAGTTTAATATGCGCCGTGAATCTTCTGTTCCATAAGCGGCTGTGGTGGGCACATACATTCCTGATGTTGCTTAGCGAATGCATCCAACTTTCCAAAATACGCACATCCTTCAAGCCGTAGTACTTTGTTACGGCCTTTTTCTCAGGACCCTTTCTTAGGTTCATAAAAATGAGGGAAAGCAATCCAAAACTCGTCACTTCCAAACTCATCCAACTCGGCGGGTCTGTAGGATTTGTATATTTTGTCGTGTAATGTTTAATAAATGTTTCCTCGCTTCTACTAATTTCCTGGCTCAGCCTCGTTTTGTTCTTTAGGTATCCTACAGCATCTCTACAAAGTGATTCATCCAAATGCCAATGACTGCCATTGTTTAGCGCCCATTGATAGATAATTTCGGTTCGCATTGAAATTTCAATTTTTTCAATAGCATCAAATAACAGCAACCTTAATTTTCTGTCAAAAACATAGAGGCTGATAATTTGCTCAAAACTTACTGGGAAAATAAAAGGGTGTGCAGGATCGTCATTGTCTTGGAACGGAAATGTATATGCGCGAAGACGGTAATAACTGATATTGGATAAATATGAAGTTGCACTTGAAACATCGTCTATCACCATACCTCTTCCCTTCAACTTATTAATTTGGTCGGCAATCGAAATCGGGGGTTTACTGTAGTTCATCTCTCTTGGAATCTAAAGTGAGCGGATAACCCCAAAAAAGCGAAAACCTGCCCGGTTGCGCATTGTGAAGAGGCGTGGCAGGTATTATTGTTTGCAAAATACGGATTTTGGGATATTGTTTCCAAATAATATGCGTTAATTCTTCCGATATTTATATACCTCATTGATTCTGTAAAGTTTATGCTGTATACATAATCTGTCCTTGTGTGACTTTCCCCACTTTTTTCGAAGATTATTAACGCATATCTGTTTTAAATTTTCAACGCCAAGCTTATCACGTCATCAGCCAATTTTTCGCGTTTAAGCACGTCATTAACCTTTTGAAAAGCCAAACAATCCGCATTTCAGTCTCATCAGCCGGCACCAACTGTATAAAGAGGAGGACCTGTAACCGCTTAGAATCGTCCTTGCCATTTTCCATAATCCTTAACCTAGCCGCGTCTAAATTCAGGACGAGTATGAATTGACGCAAAATCGTTTCTGTCTCCCTCTTCGTCGTATGCCTTTCCCAATCGCTGTAACCCCACTTTCAATGATACCAGTTTAATTATTCTGATAGTGCCAAATATAAGAAAACAAGCGAAAGAATGCTAAATCTTTAAGCAATCACCCTTGCAAAAGCGATATTGCAATATTTGAATATTCGTGTGTCATAGCGTTTGCCATTATCCGCATCGTCACAGTGCCAGGACCGAAATCGATTAGGTTTCAAAAGCTGAAAATATATACTAGTCGCCCTGCCATGTTTCAATACAATTTTTGGGATAGGTCCTTTATTGAATCTCCAAAATTCAATTTTATCTAGTCAATACCATATTTCTTATGCATTGTTCGCATCTCTTTCCCGAATTCAATATTTTTTTAATACTGTTTTTCGCTTCTCTTCGGGCAAACATTGAATACAAGTGGGATATTGAATGCCTTTGTAATATTCTTGACATTTTGGGCACAATTCCATATTGTATAAATCCAAGTACGATGCACATTTTTTATAGGCAGTAATTGTGTCCTCAAAGGAAAGATATTTGACATTGTCGTCTAAATAAAGTAAAAATGCCTTCTTCAAAATTCTTCCAATATCGTGCTTTGGCAACTTCCAATCCAATTTCGCCATTCACCAACTTGTCTCTGAGCTCTATGAATTCGCTATATGCTAACATATCAATTCGCGGCTTATTTGTCGATTAAAATCTAACCGTAGCTTCCACCGGGAAATGATCCGACGGAAACTTCCCCCGATACGTATCTGTCAGGATCGCCCATTTGCCTGCCTTGCCGTTCTTGGTAATGAATATATGATCAATCACGCCGTTGCTATTCAGCGCCTTTCCAAAACCGTTAAAAGATCCGTTATTCTCGTATGGAGACTTAACATCTCCGTAGCTGTCTCTTAAATACCCACTGCCTGAAATTATCTTATAGGGAACCGAATTGCGATCTGCATTAAAATCTCCTGTCAGGATCGCATTCCCCCCTTGCGCGATTCGCCGCATCTCACGGATGATCAGCTTCGCGCTTTCCTCCCTGGCAATTTTTCCCTCATGATCAAAATGGACGTTAAAGAAATAAAATCGTTTTCCTGTGGCGCGGTCCTCCAATTGTACCCAGGAACAGATCCGGTTACAACATTTGGCATCCCATCCCTTGCCTGGTTTGTCAGGAGTTTCTGAAAGCCAGAAGTCGCCGGATCGAAGAAGCGCATACTTATCCTTTTTGAAAAAGACTGCGGAATGCTCCCCCTTGTCTTTGCCATCATCACGCCCTTTTCCATAATAGTCATACCCGGGCAAATTTCTGCGAATATCTTCCAGTTGGTTTTTGAAACCTTCCTGCGTTCCGAATACATCAAAATCGTGATACCTGATGAGGTTCGAAACCGGAGCCACCCTGTCCTTCCACAAATTCCCCGAATCGCTGGGTGTCTCCATTCGCAAGTTAAAAGTTGCCACTTTCAGTTCCTGTGCATCCAGTGCGGCTACAGAAACCAGAGCCATAATCAACGTGATTATTTGCTTCATCTTCGACATTTTTCCAGAAGTTTACTTTTTTTCCAACTGACCAGATCATAAAACCGTAAACCTTCCGTGGCCGGTTTATTCCCACGCTCTCTTCTGATCTCCAAAACCAGGGGGTTGCTAATATCGCGAAAATAGTTGGATTGCAATCAAGAATTTACAGCAACGGGACACGACAGGTATGACCCGTTTACGACTCATTACCGGCGGAAGCTCTGCATGCTAATCGTCTGTATTCTTGTGCTGGCGGGATTCTACCATTATAGGAAAATCGGTACTGAAAGAACGTGACTACTGAATATTATATATCTAATATCCCCTCCCCTGCCCGTACCAAATTTGTACGCTCGGGCGGTAGTAACTATATCTATTAACTAGCGTCTCCTTATCAATTCAGTTGCTGAAACACCACGGCGGCCAACAATGCGCCTGCCAGCGGACCTACAACAGGTACCCAGGCATAGGCCCAGTCGACAGGTTCTTTCTTGCCCGTAGGGAGGACCGCATATAACAACCTTGGAACAAAATCCCGCACGGGATTAATGGCATATCCGGTTGGGCCACCCAGACTCAAACCAATGGCCAGCACGATAAAGGCGACTGGTAACGCGTCCAGCGCACCCAAACTGTTTGCCGGCGCTATAATAAATAAAACTCCAATGATCAGCACAAACGTACCAATAGCCTCTGAAAGCATATTCTGAATGCCACTTCGGATGGCCGGGGCAGTGCAAAACGTAGCTTTTTTTAACGAAGTATCGTCCGTACTCAGGTAATGCTGCCGGTACGTCATCCATACTACCACCTGTCCTAATGCGGCACCCACAATCTGGCCGCCCAGGTAGTCTGGTATTGCAGCAACAGGTATTTTCCCTAAATAAGCCAGCGCAAGGGTCACGGCGGGATTCAAATGGGCTCCACTGGCCTTTGAGGCCGCAAACACGCCAACAAACACAGCCATAGCCCAACCTAGAACGATCACTATCCAGCCACTGTTATTACCCTTTGTTTTGTTCAATACAACATTGGCTACCACGCCATTTCCTAACAGGATCAATAGAAATGTTCCAATGAGTTCACCCGTAAAAATATTCATAAGAATTTTGTTTGAAAAATTTACACGTAAGCCAGTAGTTCTGTTATCCTCAAAAACTGCTGTAGTTTTTTTAGCCCCTAAAATTAATATCCCGCTGGAATTTAACAGCACTTTGACCCGGAATAATTTTTAAAAATTGCTGGCGGGAAGATTTATCCTACGCGATTATCCTTGCTTCTCTGCTTGGCATAGAGACCAGGAGCTAACGAATTCCCGGAGCATCGCTCCCTTGACTAAGCAAGTGATCATGTCCCGGGTGACTGAATGACTTTTGCCTCGGCAACTGTGCCATCAGGCCTCCTCCGCCCAGACCTGAGCGGCTCTCACCGCACGCTTCCAGCCCCGGATAAGTTCTGTTCTCTTATCATCACTCATACCGGGGGTAAATATCTTATTGGACTGCCAATATTGTCTCACTTCTTCAACATTTTTCCAGAAGCCAACGGCCAGACCACTCAGATATGCTGCACCTAGTGCCGTAGTTTCGGTGATCTGTGGTCTCACTACATCCGTTTGTAACAGGCCAGCCTGGAACTGCATGAGGTAATCGTTGACTGTAGCGCCGCCATCTACCCGCACTTCTTTGATCGTGATGCCGGCATCCGCCTCCATGGCTTGTAGAACATCCATGCTTTGGTAGGCGATACTTTCCACAGCAGCGCGTGCGACATGTCCATCAGAACTGCCTCGTGTAAGACCAGTAATCATTCCCCTGGCATGTTGATTCCAGTACGGCGCACCAAGACCGGTAAACGCAGGCACCATATACACACCACCGTTATCTGGCTCCGTCGCCACTAAGGTTTCGATATCGGCCGATTTCTGAATTAGCCTGAGCCCATCGCGCAGCCATTGAACCACTGCGCCCGCAATAAAAACGCTCCCTTCCAGAGCATAACTTACTTCGTTATTGATCTTCCAGGCAATGGTAGTAAGCAGGTTGTTTCGCGAAGGAACCGGTTGCGCTCCGGTATTCATCAGCATAAAACAACCCGTCCCGTAAGTGTTTTTTACCATACCAGGTTGCGTGCACATCTGGCCAAATAATGCTGACTGCTGATCACCAGCAATGCCGCTAACGGGAATCGTGGCCCCATTTAACAGCATCGTGGTGTGTCCATATACCTCGCTGCTGGAGCGAACCTCCGGCATCATGATCTTAGGAATTTCATACAAAGCGAGTAATTCTTCATCCCATTGAAGACTATGAATATTGTAGGCCATCGTACGTGAGGCGTTGCTTACGTCTGTGGCATGCACTTGTCCGTTGGTGAGCTTCCATAACAGCCAGGAATCTACGGTACCAAAACAAAGCATCCCGTTCTCTGCCTTGCTCCTGGCTCCTTCGATGTTCTCCAAAATCCACCGGATCTTCGTAGCCGAAAAATAAGCATCAGCTATTAGACCGGTCTTAGTGCGTATCTGATCCGCATAACCTTCCTGCTTTAGCCAGTCGCAATAACCGGCCGTTCTACGGTCCTGCCATACAATGGCATTGTACACCGGTTGTCCTGTACTGCGATCCCACAGGACCGTCGTTTCCCGTTGATTGGTAATTCCGATGGAAGCGATATCGCCCGCGTTTAATCCTGCTTTCGCGATCGCCTCTGCAGCCACTCCCAACTGAGTAGACCAGATCTCATTCGCATCATGCTCCACCCATCCGGGCTGCGGAAAGATCTGGGTAAATTCTTTTTGAGCAACAGCGACAATATTTCCTGTCTTGTCAAATACAATCGCCCGGGAGCTGGTGGTACCCTGATCCAGGGATAAAACAAATTTTGGCATGCAACAAACTTTTTGTATATTTATAGATTGAGTATTCGTTTGCTAAGTAACCCGCCGAATAGCCGGACTCTTCATCCGCCTCCTGCATCGAAAATAGAAAATTAATTTAACTGGCAAAACAAATCCCGGCAATTGTTAGTTAGTCCATCTATTTCTACGCTTACCAGTCATCTCCTATTTTGAAACGCAATGTGGCTTTTGTTGCGGGAGCCGGTCAATCGTTAGGAAGAGAGCTATAGGGGTATTTTATCCGGCCATGTATGTCACTGGCGTCTCTCATATTTCAAGATCGAAAAATAAAGGGAAACAACTATTCCTGTGAACTTGCTGTACCGTTTAAATCTTCCAAAATAACTTCTTTACGTACAGGAATTTCAAAAAAATTAATTGTATTAAAAGTACTCCGGCAAATAACCAGAAGTTATGCCAGGGCTCTGGTGTAAAATGAATGAGTCCCCCAAACAAAAAGCTGGAGGTATGTGCAAAATCAATGACTCCGTGGGAAAGCATATAAATCAAAATCGAATTCGTGCCAATCCAAACCAACGGCAGGCTCCACGTCCTGAAGTTCCATACATCTATTATCAGGTAAAAAACGCCCAGCAACAGACAACTCAATCCCCCGGTAAACATCACAAAGGAACTGGTCCACATATTTTTATTTATTGGGAAAACCAGGTCCCACAGCAGACCGATGCCGATAAAGATGACCCCTGCGAGCAGCAAGGCAAAGCCTTTGCGTAGCCTGCTCATATCCTGAAAATAATTTCGCAGGAACTGGCCTACAAAAATCCCCAGTAGGGCAGACCCAATTGCGGGTACAGTTGACAAAATGCCTTCGGGGTCATAGACCTTCCTAAGCACCTGTCCTGGCAAAAATCTCCGATCGATGTAACCGGCGAGATTCCCCTCTGGAGTAAGGACTCCCGCTCCGAAACCAGGCACCGGAATCAGCGTCATTGCAGCCCAGTAACCCAGCAATAACAAGGCAAACCACATCATCTGTTTCCGAAGAGAACAATTCAGAAAAATGACCGCGGCAAAGAAACAGGACAGCGCTATTCTTCCCAACACGCTGGCAACGCGGAAGGTATCGTACCCAAGAAAACGCTGCGCCTTGTTCACCACCATACCTAGCAGGATGAGTATCACCGTCCTCTTTATCAGAGATCTGTATATCTTCTTTTTCTCCCTTTTTCTGTCTTCAACGCCACCTGCAAGTTTCTTTCCGAATGAAAATGGCATAGACACACCAGCAATAAAAATAAAAAGGGGGAATATCAGATCGTAAAAGGTGAAGCCATTCCAGACGGTGTGGTGCAGTTGCGCACTCATCCATCCTATAAATGACCAGTCCGTCGCTGCTGCTGCACCATGCACTATTCCTTCCCCCGAAATGATCCAAAGCATGTCGAATCCGCGGAGGGCGTCCAGGGATTGTAACCGGCCAGATATGGGGCTCTGATTCATTTTGGTTTATTGATATTTAAATGATGCTTTAATGCAAAAATTCTTATTGCATTTTATTAAATACTATGTTTCCCTTCACCATCGTTGCAAGCACACGAATATCATTATCAAATATAACGACATCGGCGTCCTTGCCTGGGCTGAGGGAGCCGGTACTACCCGCCATTCCCATAATTCCTGCTGGCGTTAAGCTGATCATGCGTATTGCTTCCACCAGAGAGATACCTGCTTTTGCGACCATCGTCCGGACCAGTCGGTCAGTGGTGGCTATGCTGCCGGCAAATGAAGCCCGGTCGGGCAATTTAGCCACACCATCTTCTATAATCACCGGAAGCCCATTGTCTTTTGGTCCCAGAATACTTTCAGTATCATTTGTTCCAGCCGCACGCATCGCGTCGGTTATCAGCGCCGTCCTGCCGGGGCCTTTGACTTTATGGATAAGCTGTAAAAGCGGCACCGGCAAATGAGCGCCATCCGCGATCATCTCCACGTTTATCTCATCCATCAGGTAAACGCTCTCAACCACACCGGCATAACGAAATGCATTGCGACGGGTGACTCCTGACATAGCCGAATAAAAATGGGTAGCCAGGGTATATCCGCTTTCAAAGGCTTTCACCACATCATCATACAGGGCGTCAGTATGGGCGATGGCGGCAAGAATATTTTTACTTCGCAGATACCGGCCAAATTCCAGCGCACCTTCCAACTCAGGGGCTGCACTCCAGCGTGCAATGATATCGCCGGCTTTTTCAACAATTTCCGAATATTCATCCCTGTCAGGATTGCGAATATAACGCGGGTCCTGTGCTCCCTTCTGGCTCAGCGCGAAATAAGGCCCTTCGATATGCATTCCTAAAAAGCGCGCTCCGTTGTGATTCAGCGGCACCGCTTTCCTGTAAGTATTTAAAATATGTAATAGATTTTCCTTTTCCGAAGTAAGGGTTGTTGGCACCATGGCAGTGGTTCCAAACCGGCTATGTGTTTCGGCGATCTTTAAAAAGTCTTCCGTTGTTCCGTCCATGAAATCACTTCCCCCACCGCCATGAATATGGATATCAATAAAACCGGGTGAGATGTAGTTACCTTCAACATCAATGGTGGTATCTGCCGCAGCGGAAAGGGTCCCCTCACTGATCCCGGTGATCCTGCCGTCTTCAACCAGCAGACTTCCCCGCGGCATAATCCTGTGGGTTGTAATGATCTTTCCATTCACAAATTTTATTCTTCTGCTCATGACGATTTATTTAGTATGGACCAGCGAACAATCCTGTGTCCTTTCATAGCATAAAAAATTAAATATATATAACAGGGCGCCAACACAATATAGGCAGTCCGCACGGTATAAATGTCCGCCAATTTACCATAAATAAGCGGTAATATAGCATTGCCGCATAATCCCATGATTAAAATTGAAGCGCCTAATTTAGTAAATCTTCCGAGACCCTTCAGCGCCAGCGGCCAGATGCCCGCCCAAACCAGCGAATTGGCAAATCCGAGCAGCACCACGAACCAAATGGAAATATGGGTATGAAAACCAAACAAACTCACCTCGCCATCAACGAAAAGAATCAGTAATGACAGGGTCAGGCCCAGTATCGTACAAACTTTCAGCATTGTTAGCTGTGACACGTATTTGGGTATAATAACAATACCCAGCAAATAGCCACATATAGTAGCTGCCAAAGTAAAAGAAGGAAAAACCTTTGCGTCGACCAAACCGATTCCCATGGAATCTGCATATCCGATGATCGTATCAATTGCTATCACCTGCGTGCCCACATGCAGAAAAATGGCCAGCGCACCCAGTATGAGATAGGGAAAATCGAAAATACTCTTTTTACCGGCATTTGCCTGCAATACTTCCCCGGTCTCCGTCTCGGTATCTATTTCAGGTAAGGGGGAAAAGTGGACGATCAACCCAAGGACCACCAGAATACAGGTTAATATGCCGTAGGGTAAAATTACTCTGCGAATCAGTTCGTCTAAAATGACATTTTTCTCCACTACAGAAATATGCTCCAGCGTTTTAAAAACTTCGCTGTCGTTTGGTCTGAGTATAACCGCGGCCAGCAGCAACGGGGCTATGATGCCGGCGCCCTTATTAAACACACCCATAATACTGATACGGCGGGCAGCACTTTCTATAGGCCCTAGTATGGTGACATACGGGTTGGCAGCGGTCTGCAAAACAGCCAGCCCCATACCGATAGTAAAAAGTCCCGCAAGAAAAATACCGTAGGTACGTAAATATGCCGCCGGGATAAAGAGCAGGGTGCCGATGGCCATTACCCAAAACCCCAACATGATTCCTTTTTTAAATCCTACTCTCTTTAACAGGTAAGAGGAAGGCACTGACATCACCAGATAGGCAATATAAAAAGCAAATGCCACGAGGTAAGATTCGAAATGAGTAAGCTCACAGGCTATTTTAAAGTAAGGAATCAAAATGGCATTTACCCAGGAAACGAATCCAAAAATAAAAAAGAGTGTCCCGATCAGGATAAGGGAAAGGATTATCTGCCTTCGTGACAGAGAACCGGCATCTACTGCCGCAGCTTTCTTCGACTGTTTCATTTGCTCGGCTTTTTTCAGATTCCCTTTGCTAACAGACTTGCCGAGGCTGTCTCCAAATACAGGTAACAATCCGGATGTTCCTGCAGAATACTCGCAGGGTATAGATTACTCACCTTCTGCTCAATAGTATTTTTGACAGCCATGGCCTTTCTGGAATCGGGTACTGAACAGATGATATGTTTCGACCGCATGATCTGTCTAACCGACATACTTATAGCTTGCGGGGGTACTTGGTTCACTTCGGAGAACCAGCCCTCGTGCACCTGCTGAAGGCGGCAGTCTGTGTCCAGGTCTGCGACGAGATAGGCCCTTTCTGTATCAAAATCTGCGGGGGGATCGTTGAAAGCAAGATGACCGTTCTCTCCTATTCCCACCAAGGCAACATCCACAGGCGATTTCCGAATTAACAATTCCAGACGTTTGCACTCTCCTTCCGGCTCTGCTTCGCCATTGATGAAATGTACGGCCTTTAACGCAGGTACCTTATCTACAAACCGCTCCTTCAGGTACCTTCTGAAACTGGCTTTGTGAGATAGGGGGAGCCCTATATACTCATCAAGATGAAACATCGTAACCGCCCCCCAATCTATATTTTCCTCTCTAATCAATTGCTCGATCGTTTCGAACTGACTGGATCCGGTAGCGAGAATTATTGCCGCGGAGCCATTTTCACTGATTGCCGCGCGGATTAGTTCCGCGGCCTTTTTACCTGCTTCTTCCCCTAATTTAATGGGATCCTCCTGAACACTGATTTTCATTTGTCTTAAATTCAATTTTTTAAAAAGATTCACTTGTTTTTATATTTATTCCGACAGCTGCCTGAAGAGCACTACCTGACATTAACTATTTTTTTACTGGAGTCAGATTTCCATGATCAATAGAGTAATCGACTGGTTTGTTGGTTTTCCACGCGCCTCTGGTAAAGTCGGGAACTTTCACCGGAGCCGATCCGTGTGCAACTGACCATTCGCTTAACGGCGAAACAGAAGTCCATAATGCCGCATCGTAAACGTCACAATCCATGGGCAGCCCATTGTGCAGGTTGTCGATCCATCTCCAGTCCATCAGAAAGTCCATTCCGCCATGCCCGCCAATCTGCCTCGCCATCTCCCCCAACCTTTTTACAATTGGAAGTGTATATAATTCTTCCACCTTTTTCATCTCGTCGTCCGACAACCAGCTTTCATGACTTTTGGCAATCCTTCCCGGAAGCGGATATTTCAGAGCGCTGCCCTTTGTTCCGCTGATCAAATGAATGCGGGAATATACCCGGGGCGAGCTGATATCATGCTGTAGCATAATGGTTCGGCCAAGCCGGGTTTTTATAACCGAGGTATTCATATTACCTCTGAACTTCGCGTGGAGGAGCGGTTTGAAGGTATCCGGGTCTTTTTCAGAGGATTGTTTCTCTAACTCTTTCATGGTAAAATCATTGCTACTCATCGAAACCATGAAATCCATTTTGTCCCCCCGGTTTATATTCAATACCTGAGCAATAGGCCCTACTCCATGGGTGGGATACAGATTACCGTTACGATTTATATTCTCCTTCAGCCTCCACAGATCGTACCTGGCCTTTTTATCGAAGAGACTGGCTACATTGGTGTGCATATAGGCTCCTTCACAATGAATAATATCGCCGAAATAGCCCTGCCGCGCCATATTGAAGGTGAGCAATTCGAAAAAATCGTAGCAACAATTCTCAAGAAAGATACAGTGCCGCTTATTTGTTTCTGAAGCATGTACCAGCTCCCAACATTCTTCGAGCGACTCTGCCATGCCAACCTCCAGCGCTACGTGTTTGCCATGTTTCATTGCATAGGTAGCGATGGGCACATGCAGTTTCCAGGGAGTAGCAATGTAAACAACATCAATATCATCCCGCTCGCACAACTCTTTCCAGGCATCTTCTTTACCTGAATACAAAGCGGGTTTATACGGAGAATTTTTGATGCTGTCCTTCGCCAACTGCACCCTTTGGGGGCGTATATCGCAAAGAGCATTAATCGAAATACCTTCGACAAAATTTATGCGCGGCACCGCCGCGGCACCCCTGTTGCCCAAACCTACAAATCCTATTCTGACAGTCTTTATCTTCGGCGCCCTGTATCCGCACATATTAAATATCTGTTTACCGGGGTCAGACAGGTCCGCATTTTTCTTTGCAGAAAAATAATCATCAACTGATCCCGCGAAAGCCCTGGAACCGGGCATTAGAGCACTGGTGAGCCAGGCTCCGAATAGTCCGGTCTTTTTAAGGAAGTCTCTACGCTTGTTTGTCATCGTCATAAGTTTTCATTATTTGTAAATCGTATCGAGCCTACTGTTCCCGCCTTCTTCATTGCATCTCTTACCTTTTCTTCAAAATACTTTTGCTTCGTGGCATCGGCCATTTTGCCGGATAAAGAGACCGGATTTCGGAATTCGACCAGTTTGCATCCACTCATCGCTGTCAGCAACGGTATATCACCCCAGGGAATAATGCCCGGCAGATGGACAGACATATTAAAAAAATCCATTCCGGCTCGGTCGCCCACCGCGTAGCTTAGCGGGCAACTGCGCAGTACACAGGTATCTATGTTGTTAAAAAGATTAGCAGCTATCAAAGATGCAATGTTTGTCTCGCGTACAGCATCCACCGTAACGGAACCTGGAGAAAAACGTTGTTTCGTATATTCAAGGATCAACCGGATCTGGTCGGCCCACCTGCCCTGCACACTGTGTCCCAGCCAGAGATTAGCCCGTGCAAGTGTATGGAAGGAAGGAAGACTTCCGTCGGTCACTTTTGCTTGTGGAGAATTGTTGGTGCCCAGACCCCATAAATCCGCTGCCACAACAATATAATTTCTTCGCTTATAACTGCTTATCACGGCATTGCGGTAAGTCTGATCAGCCTCATCGGTGAATAAAACCAGCGCCAGGGCTCGCTTCTTATCCTTCGCGTTAAATATCGTGAGCGGTATCAATTGCTTATCCTCCGTCTCCAGTATCGTATTTTCAATAGAATCGTTCTTCTTTACCGGGTGAGCAATCCGCAAGTCATCTTTTTCATACAAGACGATATCCTTTAGCTTATTCCTTTTTTCTTTTTTATCGATGGTCCGGAGTCCTTCCCATTTCAGGGATTCCAGGGCGCCTTTCTTTTTGCAGTATGCAACGGTGCTGACCACAAGTGGGGCTCTTTCGCCCTTCTTGAAGACCATAAGCTGTTCCTCAGTCAGCAATTGAAAAGGAATTTCTTTTCGCGGACTACCATCACCCTCCCCTTTCAGATGTAAAGCAAACCATCCCAGAAGCGCTTCCCGCATTTCCGGCCAGTAGCCATGGGGCGTGTCAAATAGGCGGTATGCTATATTTTCAGATTTACCATACAGTTCATATATGGGTTTAATGTGCGTAAAACTCCGTAACATCTCACTGGGAAAAAACGCTTTATTTTTGTCCTGCAATGCGCTGGCAATCATCAAAGCGCGGGGGGCCATCAACGACAGCACGCCCGCTTCTTCCGCGAAAGTTAGTCCTGTCGGCAACATCTCACAGACACAGTTAGAAGCCATGATATAAGCCTGAAAGGTCCCCACGCTTACTACGGGCATACTAGCCTTAATCCGGTCATCCATGGCAGAAAGCCACATAGTTTGATTACCGCCACCACTGGCGCCGGTAGCTCCAATACGGTTCTTATCCACATAAGGCAATGAACACAATAAGTCCACGCCGCGCATATTATCGGCTAGTTGGGCGCCGAGCAGGGTTTCACCCACATTGATTAAAGAGGCGCCAAGATTGGATCCATGGTATTCGTGAACGCCGTGATTGGTCGTGCGCTCCCCGCTCCCCCAGGCGTCGATGTTCAAACAAACATAACCATTGAGCGCGAGTTCGTGTGCGCATGACTGCACCGACTCCGCTGCTTTTCCCTCAGCCCAGTGCCCATGCATATTTATCACCGCAGGAAATGGCCCCTTGCCATCAGGTACATAGAGGTTTGCTGTAGCATACACACCTGTCCTGGTTTGAAAATATATTTTTTTGATTGTATAACCGTTCAGTTTTATCATCCCTGTTTCCCGATAATCCAGTGGCAGGCTATGATCTACAGTTACCCCGGCGGCTTTCCAGATCCGCCTGCGCAACTCGCGCTTTTGCAATTCCCACCCCGGTTTATCTGATGAGAGTTTTCTCAGGTCAAAATTAACAGCGGCGTCTTTTTCCAACGACCGGGCTATCACATCGGCTTTCTCTGTAAAGGACACTCTGGGGAGAGTATCCAGGTGACTTTCGGGCACAGCTCTGTCTGCACCTACGCGATAAAAATTCGACATCGCGCTCAGTAAACAGAAAAATAATATCTTACTCAATAGTGGCGGTTTATTGACTATGAATGTATAAATATTTATCAGAGACCTCGCCGATTGTACTAAGCTCTCAGAAAATTATTTTGCAAACCAGAGTTTAGTTGAGACTTTGTCAGGTCCGCCGAGCAACTTAATTCCCTTATCTAACTCAACGGCATTGGTTGATCTTTCCGACGATGCGTAGGGAAGCCGTTGAATAAAAGTTCCTGCCGGCAGATCTGCATTGTCCGACTGAATGACCGGATACATTTTCGGATATCCGCTCCTCCTGAACTCAGCCCAGCCTTCAAAACCATCAGGGAAGATTGCCAGCCATTTTTGTGTGCCCACCTGTGCGCGTTGAACATCCGTTGTACTACTCCATTTCACAGGGATATCCGATACAGCCGGTGACTTGGCAAAATCATCCGGAGCTACCGGCACGGCGGTCGATTGCTGATAACTGCCGATTATTGCGGGGTCTGTGATATTCCATTGTCTCATTGACACCTCAATGCCTTTTTCATAAAGTTGCTGCGCGGTTTCAGTACCCATTTTCCATCCGTTCAAAGCACCTTCTGCCCTGAGAAAATAAGACTCAGCCGCATACATGACAGGTTGATTCGCGGTTAGGTTCGGACTCCAGGCTGTACCGCTCCAGGTAACCCAGTACGTCCCGAGATTTGACACCTGCTTATTTTTATTTACAGGATTATTCAGATCTGCTGCGGGAGTTCCGTTCCGGATGCTTTTGAATTTTCCGTTGCCAACTGCCGGTTGAAAATACACAGAGAGTCTCGGATCATTGTACCCTTTGAGATAAGAGGCCATCGTCGAACTCATATTGAATTCATTAAAACTGGCAATACGCGCCAGTCCATTCCCATCGTTGCCGTTCAATGATTTTGCTATCCACGCTGAATGGCTTACATCAGTCATAACGCCGCCTGCTACTGCCGCTTCCGCCTCCTGTTTGGCCTGATCTGGCAACACATTTGAAATTCGCAAAGCCAGCCTTAAACGTAGGGAATTGGCAAAGCGTATCCATTGCTGTACATTGCCGCCGTAGATAATGTCAAATTTTCCAAAGACATTCGGCTGATTTAAATTTTTCAGCGTTGTAGCGGAGGTGCCCAGCCTCTTAAAAAAATCCAGATAAATTTCCTTTTCCGAATTGTAAGGAATCGATGCTGAGGACTCGCCAGCCTGTAAATAAGCAACCGGACCAAAATACTCAGTCAGATGATGAAACGCATACACCCATAAGATATTGGCCAGCGCATATTCCCCCGAATTGGGATCGGTATTATCCATGATCGTTTTCAGATTGGGCATAGCGAATACATAAGTCACTACGCCAAGCCGCCCCAGCCACCCGTCGTTCATCACATACCGGTCAGTGGAAAAACTGGTCGTATTTAAAGAAAAATACTGGGCGTACAGATCTGTGTAAAGATTCTGTACGGTTTGATAATATCCCTGGTTCATACATGCGCCAGACTCTGCGCGGGTGAACATGTATCCAAACTCTAGCTTGCCCACTGAAGCAAGCGCACTAGGATTTGTATTGATCTTATCGAAATTCTTCGTACAGGATAGCAATGAGAATGCCAGTCCCATAAATAGTAATATCGGATATATGTTTTTGTATTTCATAATGATGCAAATTAGATTTAGATGGAAAGGTGAAGATTTATTCCAATGCTGCGAACTGCAGGAGGCAGTCCCGATTCGATGCCCTGGTAATTACTCGTTCCGATGGCAGCTTCGGGATCAACTGGCAAAGTCCGCCGGCCGATTCCTGGGATATCCAATTTCGATTTACCCCGGTACAGGAACAATAAATTTCTGCCGCTGAGCGACAAACGGACGTCTTTAACGAATCCCGGATTCAGTTTAAACGTATATCCAACGGACAATTCCCTTAAACGGAAATTGGTCGCGTCAAATGCAAAGAACTGATCATAACCTGTATTACGACCGCCGGCACTCAGTGTCGTCCATAACTTTTCCGCGTTAATGGCCGTGGAGTTAGGGCTGCCGTCGGCCAATACCCCATCCAGTACCAGACCACCGTCTCTGAACTTTGTTGTGTAGTCACTTACGCCATAGAAAGCCATTATTGCATCGGTGCCCGACATGATGATACCCCCGACTCTTCCATCAACCTGGAAACCCAGATTCAATCTTTTATAGCTCAGCGTATTACTCCACCCAACGGTATAATCAGGGTTAAAATTGCCCAGCTTCTGATCCTTTGCAGGAGTTGCCACCGGCAATCCAGCTGCAGATATCAGATATTTACCCGTCGTGTTTTTCGCCCATCCATATCCGTAAATATCTCCATATGACCCGCCCGGCGCTATAATCAATTGCCCAAAATTCGTTGACGCTGCTAAAACGGTTGAAGTAATCCCTTCTTTCAATGATAATATCTTGTTCCTATTGAGTGCAAAATTTATATTGGAAGTCCATTTAAAAACTGGTGTACTGACCGGTATAGTCGATACATGCGCTTCAAATCCAGCATTTCGGATATTACCCACATTGACGTACTGGTTGCTGAATCCGCTGGCCGCGGGAAGACCTATGAGCACCAATTGGTTAACTGTGTTCGTCTTGTAAAAGGTGGCATCAATACCGAGCCGGTTATTGAAGAATCGCCACTCAATGCCTGCTTCAATAGACCTCGTCTTTTCGGGCTTCAGGTCGGTAATGCTTTTTGTGGCATCCCGCGAAATAAATCCGCTTCCTGCCCCTGCACTGTAAAGATAAAGTTGCGTAGTACGGTATGGATCCGCATCGTTACCAACATTGGTATAAGCTACCCTTACCTTACCAAATGTTATCCACAACGGAAGTCTGGTCATCTCACTAATTACAGCAGCCAACCCGACCGAAGGATATGAGTAGCTGTACGGTGCGGGAAGCGTGCTTGACCAATCGTTTCTCACGCTGCCGTCCAGATACAGGTAATCCTTGAAGTTGAATAGCACATTTCCATAAAGTGACTGTATCTCCTTCTTAAAAGGTACGGTAGTCCCGGAAAGGGCGGTTGCAAAATCAAAAGAAAATTTATTGATCACATTCAGGCCATTGGCGAGCGTGGATTTGCTTCCCCCTCTCTGGTCCAGAATTGCGCCGCCCAGGTTGTAACCGACACTTAGATTGTCTGCAATCTTATTATTACCCGAAAATAGGAAGTCCACATTCCGCTCCCAGCGGCTTATCGCTGATTCCTGGTACCGCCCACCAGGGGGGTTGAAAGGTGCTAGCACCGTACCATTATGGTAAGATCCGGTAAGCAGATCATCATCCTTGTCCAGGCTATATCGCGCCTGAAAGTTGAGCCAGTCGGTAAGTTCATATTTTAACGAACCTAACAACAGGATGCGATCGCGGTTTTCTGTAACATTCATCCGGTACACATCCCAGTAAGGGTTCTGAAAAATTGACGAATTTGTCCAATATATCGGCAAGGGCTGCCCTGTAGCCGGGTCCGTTTTCTCAAAATTTTTCAGCGCGTCGGTGCTGAGATCCCTCGGCATAATGTATACTTCATTATGAATACCCTGGTCGCCGAGCCTGGGGAGATGATCTATCGACTGATTCAGGTAGGTGATCTTCGCATCCATCGTAAGTCGGGGTAAGATCCTCCCCGACACCCTCAAATTGAAATTGTCGCGGGTCATAGAATTCTCGGGGACAATTCCATTTGTGTTATTTCGGGCGTAGGATGCAAAAGCGCGCATCTTTTCTGAGCCACCGGAGACATCCACATAGTTGTTCGCCAAAAAGCCATTTCGATAGAAACTCTTTACATTGTCAGGATAGGTTTTAGCCTTTGCTCCCCAGCTCTGGGCAGCACTGGTACCCGCGTTTCCACCATTTCCCGCTCCATATTCATTCTGAAATGTATTTAAGAAATATGGGAGGTCAACGGAAGCACCTCCGTTATAGTTTATGGTAGTTTTCCCAGCTTTGCCGCTCTTTGTAGTGATGATAAGTGCTCCGTTTGCCGCGCGGCTTCCGTACAAAGCCGCTGCTGCCGGTCCTTTTAGGACAGTGATCGTTTCCACGTCTTCCGGATTAACACTGGAAGCTCCGTCCATTCCGGCATAGCTACTGCCAATCCCTTTTGCCTGCGTCCCCAGTGTGTTTGCAGAACCGCCACTATTGGGCTCCCAACTCATAGAATTATCTATCGGCACGCCATCCACTACAATCAGAGCGTTATTATTTCCGTTGATGGACCGGTTCCCTCTAAGTATCACCCGCGCTGCACCTCCGGGCCCGGAAGCCGCAGGTGTAACGACCATATTGGCCACCTTCCCGCTCAAACTATTCATAATATTACCGCCGGGATCCTGCACAGCCGTAATTTCATTTCCGTTGAGCTGATGAGTGGAGTAGGTCAAAGACTGCGCCTGCCTTTTAATACCGAGCGCTGTTACAACCACGTTGCTCAGTTCGGTGGCATTTTCTCTCAGTACAATATTTATTACTGAGGCATCGCCAACGATTCTTTCTACAGTCTCGTACCCCACATTTGAATAGACGATTGTATCGCCTGTTGCCGCGTGCAAGCTATAAGTTCCATCTTTCGCGGTCAAAACCCGAACGTTCCCGTTTTTAATGGCGATGGTAGTGCCCGTTAAAGGCTGACTAGCTTCGTTCTTTACTTCTCCCCTGATATTCTTGGCTTCCTGAGCCTGAACAGTGGGTCCGAACAGGAAACAGAGAAATAAGAATATGGCGAGCCCTAGAACTACTCTGAATTTTTTCTCCTGATGCATTTTTGAAGAGTTTTAGCTGAACTAATTTGGTATCAATAATTATCTAAAACTAATAAATGGGACAGTGGAAGCTGGAAAAAACACCGATAACGTTTCCGATAATAGCGTCTGAAGATCTGGCTGGGCCCTCCTATGCATAAAAACAACGATGTATCTGCGATTTAGATTTGACGGCTATCACATAAGTTTTCAACGCGTTTGGTTCACGTCCGGACGGTGTGTAAAATCCATGAGCCGCCCCTGCGCGCAAGGTACACGCCATACTCATCCCCTTCATCTTGTAGTCGATTCCCTTACGATTAGTTTTCCATTTAAAACGACGTTTCTGGCCTGGAAATTTCTTTTTGAAATATGTTTGAGTAGTAGTTCACAACTTTGCTTCCCTACTTCAAGTGCAGGCTCTTCTACGGTGGTAAGCCCCGGCGAAATGATGGCGGACATCGGGTCGTTCGTAAAGCCCACCACACCTATATCTTTACCGATTTGTATGCCCGCTTCCTTTAAGGCTAGCATAGCACCAATTGCCTTCCGGTCGTTAACGGCAAAAATAGCATCGGGCCTGTTTTTTTTGTTCCGCAGCAACTGCTCTGTATCCTGCTGGCCGCTCAGTTGCGAAAATTCGGACTGGATAATCCAGTCATCGGAGAATGCAAGTTTATATTTCTTTAAAGCTGCCAGATATCCGTTCAGCCGCTCCCTGGAAAAAGACAAACCCGCCGGTCCGCCGATATGTGCTATCTTCTTGTATCCCTGGCTAACAAGATGCTCTACCGCCATAAAGCCACCTTCAAAATCATTCTGAGTCACCCGAGAGGTGTTTTCCATTTCGGCCGCGCGGTCAAAAAATACCATTGGCACACCGCTGTCCATCACCTCTCGGAGGTGATCGCAATGGTCAGATTCAGAGGTGACACATACCAGTAAGCCATCGATAGAACTTAAAGATAAGGTTTGGGCTATCAAAATCTCGCGGTCTTTCGATTCGCCCGTGACATAAAGGATAATATTGTAATCGCTTTCATAGGCGATCGTCTGAATGCCGGTAATTACAGTAGAAAAATAGTAGTTGGTAATCGTAGGCAGAATGATAGCGATGTTGTGCGACCTATTGTTGACCAGGCCTCTGGCATTGAAGTTAGGCCGGTAATTCAATTCTTTTCCTTTGTTCAATACCTTTTCCCTCGTTTCTGCGCTTACATCAAAAGTATCGCGGAACGCGCGTGATACCGTTGCCGTCGATATCCGCAACTCCCTCGCTATATCCTTAATGGTTACAAGATGTCGTCTTTTCATGGCCTTCACACATTAGAGTTTTGTCGAAAATAACAATACAAGATTTGGACCGAGCAATATACTACAAAAAACTGAAATACCTATCAATTAGGAAAGTATCCTGAATAAGATATAAAACCGGATTGACAAGTGCGTGCTTCAAGGACCAAGGGCAAATATTCGGGGTTTAACGGCAAGAACCAGGTGCACAATTAGCTTTCTAAATAAAGCACACCATCATTCCTTCTCCGTTTTTGTGATAGAGATCACCGGCTTATTTCCTATAAATTTCGCTATCGACACTATTTGTGCAATTCTCATCTGCAGTCACACTATCTTATCCTTTTATATAACGTATTGCCGCGCAAGCGCCCCAAGAGCCTGTAGCTGCTGTTGCTTCCATACCTCGTTTTGATGAAGCTCCCGCATCATGATCTCCGCGACCGGTTCTGCGATCCTCATACACTCTGCTGCATCCAGAAACAATGCTCTTGTTCTTCTTGCCAATACATCTTCCACCGTCAGGGCCATTTCATGCGTAACTGCCCACCGGACCTGCGCTTCATTGATACTCAACTTTTCGCTAATCCAGGTTCCATTGCTTCTTTCTTTTAAACACTTCGCATCGCTCCCATAAAAATAAAAAGGATCGTCCCAATCTGTTCCCTTCGTATAACCATGAATCGGCAGACGAACTGTCCTTGAATTTGTTGGAGGCCAGTCCATTTTTTTCTCAATGAGGTTTATCATATCCTCGCCCATTTTCCGGTATGTGGTCCATTTGCCGCCGATCATGGTAAACAATCCCGCCGGCGATGCAATTATTTTATGGCTGCGGGATATTTCTTTCGTTTTTTCCTTTCCTTCTCTGGGAGCTGCCAAAGGGCGTAGTCCTGCGAATACGCTAAGCACATCTTTGCGCGTTGGCTGTTTATTCAGATATGCCCCGGCGGTATTTAGAATGAAATTAATTTCTTCCTCCAGTGGCCGCGGTTCCATGGTAATGTCCCGCACCGGCGTATCCGTAGTGCCCACAACGATTTCTTTGTGCCAGGGGACTGCAAACAGCACTCTTCCATCGCTGGTCCGGGGAATCATTAACGCATGCGTTGAAGAAAAAAATTCCCTTCCCAGAACCAGGTGGATACCCTGACTCGCCACAATGCTTTTTGGAGCTGCGGGATTGTCCATTTTCAATATCTCATCTGCGAACACGCCGGTGGCATTCACAACTACTTTGGTCATTATCTGGTGGCTTGTACCTCGCATTGCATCTCTTAAACTCACCCCTGTAATTTTACCATCTTCACTCTTTTCCAGTCCTGTAACCGCTAAATAATTAATGGCGAGTCCGCCCTGCTCCAGGATCGTTTGAGCCAGGTTGAGCGCCAGCCTCGAGTCATCAAACTGACCATCGTGGTACAATACGCCGCCCAGCAATCCTTTGGACCGCAATTCCGGAAGAGCGTCCATCGCTTCTTTCCTGGAAATAAATACGGAAGGGCCCAATGATAAACGGCCGGCGATCCAATCGTAGAGTTTTAAGCCAACGGTATATTTGAACTTTTCCCACACTGTATACACCGGGACAATAAACGTCTGATTTTTCACCAGATGGGGAGCATTTTGTTTAAGCAAGCCTCGTTCTACACTGGCTTCGCGTACGAGTGCAATATTCCCCTGGGCCAGGTAACGTACGCCTCCATGTACCAGTTTGGTACTCCTGCTGGAAGTTCCGCTTGCAAAATCGGCCTGCTCTACCAACAGCGTTTTGTAGCCGCGTGTTGCTGCTTCAAGCGCAGTTCCCAGACCACTCGCCCCGCCTCCAATCACAACCATGTCCCAAAGCACGCCGGCCTCTGTTGCTTTTTTTAAAAGCCGTTCCCTGTCAATAATGTTTGCTCCGTCATTCATCTTGCTTTCCTACAAATTTTCAAAGTGAACACAAAACACTCCACAAATCATTTTACTTTTCCATCATTACAACTACTGAACGAGCTGGAATGTCGATCTCTCCCTCATTCAGGAAGGGATTGAGGTTTTCGGGTGTCACTACGTCAAACTGCGCATGCTCCCTTCCATCCAGCCGGACACGGGCATGTATACTCTTCTCTCTTCCAAAATTACCTACTACTACAGCTTTCTTACCGGCGCTATTCAGGAAAACAGCATACTTGTGAGGGCCATCGGAACTTACGCTGGCGCCGAGAACATCGTTAAATGCCGCATGCCAAACCCAGTCTTTATACTTTTTTCTCAGCGCATCAATTTTTTTCCCATAGGCAAGCGTCAGCGGAAAGTCAGTTATATGCCCTTTGAAATTATAGGGTTCATAACTAATAATGTATCTGTCCATCAAAATAAGATTCAGTTTTTCCCGGTCGTCGACCCCGGTAACTGCTACCACCAATGGCGCCTCAGAGTCGATATAACGATCCACCGGCGTTGCGTTGAGCCCGATTCTGAAATACGAACATTGGTATTGCTGAAACAACCAATCCATGTGACCTTCTCCTGCAAATAAAAAATTTGGATTTTTCCTGAAGGCCATCTCATTCAGCTTTGACGCTAATGGCATATCGCCTCCATAAACATATCCCGGAGCAGCATATCCATGGTCCTTCGCGAAATTATACAATGCCGGTCCGTGGTGGCAATTCTCATCGAACAGCCATCCCGAAGGGTTTAGATCAAGTACTTTCCTGAACTCCCTGGCGATGGCGTCCTGATAACCCGGCGCATTGAAGTCCATAATAGCGCGCCGGTGATTATTAATGCCAGCCAACTGGGTAGGTGTGTAATAGCTGTAGCCCCCCTGCTCATAAGGTATCCCATACGGATCTTTAACTTCATATTTATACCATTCTTTTTTGTACGCTGACGTTGTTTTGTCCGCCCAGTTTATTTTACCGAACAAGATCATATGAACGCCGAGGTCTTCGATCTTTCTGATCACATCACGCAAATCGTCCCAGGTTCCCAAATGATCTTCGAAGTCCTGCGAAGGGTCGTTGCCGTCCTGTCCCAATTTATTCCAACCAACAAGCTGGATACCTGTAACGCCATTCTCTGCACATTCTTTTCCATATTTATAGAGGTCTTTAAAAGAAACACGCCAGTCGTCTTCAGGTGAATTGATCTGCAACTGCATCCATGAATTTACATCCTTTACCCACGCCGGCGTATTGGGTTTCCTAAACCAGGTCTTTCTCCATTCCTTGTATACATCCACCCCAGCCTGCCAGTCACCATTGTATGGAGTAAACAGGATGGGTATCAGTTCCGTTGTTGAATGGGGCGCAGCAAATACAAAATGACACAGGCGAAACTCAGTATTTACTGTCAACCCGCTGATCTCATCAGACTGAGGGACTAGACCGTTTACTGAATTAATATTTGCCGGGTGCTGTTCCCAGGTATATTCCACATAGTAGCGTTGCTTCGGCTCCTGCACACCAACATACAGCCCCTGGTTAGCTGATGATTGCAACAAACAGTACAGGCTCCGATGTGAACCCTTTGTTTTTGTGGGATTGAAAACACCCCAGTACCCCTTGCGATTGTCGAAGTTTGGATAAATTTCTTCGCTTTCCAATCCGCCATACCACATGGTACGGGCATTCAGGGAAATATTTTTTGCAGGTGATTTCAGATCTCCCAAATAAGGATAATCAATCGTTTCCACCGTAAGCGCAGAATTATTGATCAGCTTACTTTCAAAGTTGAGTCTTCCATCAGTTAAGGTTACCGTTGCGCTAAATATCAAGGGCAGAACACCTCCGTTCTCACTTTTCAAATTGCGCCATTCGAAATGGATCTGGCTGTCTGATATTTTGTTAACTACAGCATGTTGCTTCTGCCCGTAAATGTAATTAAAACGGCGATCAGGCAGGGGCGCATGCATCCTGAATGAAATGCCTAATGATGCTCTGCTGTTGATGACCCAACCGGTTTGCAGATTTTCCAGTCGTGTCAACGCACCGGTTTCAGCGTCAAAGACTACAAGCAACTTTTGATCCCGCAATTCAATACCGGACGCTATTCCCGAGGCCGGCATCAAAAATAACGGCATTGAAACCAGCAATAACAGTCGAAAAATGGCAACCCCGGGGATCCCATTTCTATTTCTCTTTTTCTGTAACATGCGATAAATAGTTTTATGCTTGTGTTCCCGAATTTTTCAAAAAAATTATTTACAAAGCATCCACCTTTTTCAGGCATTAACCTAATGATTTACTTATTTTACATATATTTCAACATCGCTATTTCCGTACTTATTTAGATATTTCCGGGTCATCTTTCCCCATTCCTTCAAATCCGCCTCATTCCAGCCTCCCTCAGATCCCGCTGTCTTCAATAAAATTGAACAAGTCTCATCTTTATCTGCAACAGACCAGGCTACCCAACTCAGGTCCCGCTCATCCATCCACCTCACCCAGCGATTCCATTCCTCATGATTGATGGGTCCATTCCCGGTGGCTTCCATTCCGGCACATTCAGAAACAAAAATTGGCAAACCCTTACCCAGTGCATAGTCTGTGCGATCACGCAAGGACTGTTTATGCGTGGCAGCATAAAAATGCATCGTGTACATGAGGTTGTTGAACCCTGTCAAAGGATCATCTGCAACTATATGAATATCCTGATCCCAATGCGGGGATCCCACCAAAATAATATTGTCCGGATCATATTTCCGGATGGTCCGGATGATCTCTTCCGAATACATTTTCAGACTGTCCCAGGATTGGCGAACCGGCTCATTGAAAATCTCATAGATCACGTTCGGATATCGACCATAGGTCCTCGCCATCAACTCAAAAAACTGTTTGGCTTCTGCAGTGCGGATATTATGACTGTGCCAGTCGATGATCACATAGACACCTTCCTTGATACATGCATCCACAACCTGCTTCACAAGCCTGACTGAATTATCCGGGCTTTGAATGTAACCGTCTTTAGGATCTACGCCCATTGCTGCACGCAGTACCGTACAGTTCCATTTCGTGACCAATTCATGAACAGCACCGGCATTGTAAAACCGGGGCCACCAGTTATGCCAGCCGAAACTCATACCTCTGAGGGCGACTAGCTGCCCGTGTTTGTCGACCAGCTTACCATGCTGTACTTTCAGTGATCCGTGTTTGTTTACTGGATTCATAACCCGGTGCGATTTGCCATAAAGGTCTGTGTTTATAAGATCTTTTTCGAAAATGGTATAATCATCATCATAAAATTTCAGAAAATCCCCTACCGATGCGTGCCCCGGGAAAGCCGCGTAAAAATGAGTCGGACTATGAGTATCATTCCGCCAGACGAGCACATAGGACAATTTTAGGTTCTCGCGCTTCAAAGTTTTTAGCAGACTTTCCGTCCACCAGTTGCGATCAGGGATCGATTCGAGACCAGTCTCCGTAAAAGCAGCCAGCTTACCCGTTTTTTGTGCATACGCCGAGACAATCTTTAATTTCTGAAAACCGGCTTCCAGATTATATTTCCCGTAGCGTCCAAAGTCGCCATAATTATCTACACCCACCATGTCCACCCATTCATCTCCCGGATAGCGCTCCAGGTATTGGGCTTCCGTAGTAAAAAGATTATCGGGCGAAAACGCATAGATGAAATTATGTATCTTCAATGAGTCACGCAGGTAAGAAACCGTGAACCGCCACAATTTTTTGAATTCTTCCGTGGTGGAATGGCTCCGTCCCCACCAAAACCAATCGCCGTCAAATTCGTGGTAGGGTCGGAAGATCATCGGAACTTTTGCACCATCACGGCCCCTGACTGAATTTACCAGGCTCCCAATCTGTTTCAATATTTCCTTGTATGGCTGATGCGCGGTACCTCCCGGTATAATATATTTTACCGCGGGCGCCGACACACTATCCTTCCAGTAAAAACCACCGCCTGATACCGGGTTATTGAAATGCCAGGACACGGTTGTGATTCCCCCACGATCATAGGTATCAGCAATGATTTTCCGCAACCTGGCTTTTTCTTTTTCAATCTCCGAGGTCGGTTGGCCTGAAAGCCCTGCAAAATCAACGCCGATAACTGCCGGGTTCGATCCGGTCACGGATTTGACATCGCTTCTGTCTTTGTCTCCCGACCATCCATGGCCGTACTCCGTGGCATGCTGGTGTCCGAATAAAATATGACTCTCAGCTAACCGGTGCAGGTTTTGATACAGGTTCCTGGTCTCCCGTGTAGCTTTTGAATCTACCAACCGGAGTGGAGGCTGAGACAAAACAGCCACCCCAACTGCCAAAAGGCTTAATGTGAGTAAAAAAGATTTCTTTGCCATCACGTTCATTTAGTAGGTTGATCACTTTAACAAAAGCTGCCGGTAAAAGCGCCATTGTTACTTCACCTTAAAATCAAACCACAAGGTTCCCAAATAAGTACTGCCTGCCGGATTATGGTTCTTCTGACTTTGCGGTCCCAACAGCGCCGCATCCTGAAACTTGGTTCCGATGGGGCTTACCTGGTTGAATATTCCGATTGCATTGCCCGGGAATGGCGGTGCCGTGTGATTATTTCGTGCCGCAACCGGGGGAGCAGGCTGAAGCATCTGGAAGTAAGGCAGGTCTTTTCCGGTGTAAATGGTAAAAGGCGATTCACTGTTATTGACTGTGACCCAGGCCACCTGCGCGTGCCAGCCTTTAAACTCGGGATATATCCAGGATTCACCAGTAATGGTATTGTTATACTCCTTTTCCCATACACCCCATTGCATACCTTCCTGTCTGTTCTTCCAAACGCGGTAAGGCCCTCTCCCTAACCATTTCATACTCCTGATCTTTTCTTCGGGGTATTTAAAAGTAATACCCGAATAGTCTGCCACGGGTTTCAACGAATAATTGTATTGTAATTGGGGCATCTTACCCGGAGCAAACACCCAATGATTATCCAGCCGGCAACTGTCATTCCTGTAGGAAGTATAAATATGCTGTACGCCCTTATCAGAGACGGTCGTAAAATTCTGTAGCGGCAGATCGCAGCCGGCGAGGGCCGGGCCATCATGCAGAGAAATTATAGCTCCCTTGTAGCTCACTTGCTTAAGAAATCCTGTGCTTTTATCGAAATTGTATTCAACCCCGTCACAGGTGACTTTAAACAGGCCGTCGTAATCAGCTATAGATAATTTCTCACCATTAAGTGATGAATACCTCTCGTCATTAATGCTTCGGTTGTTCTTAACCGGCCAACTCCAGGTATTGATCGTCTCATTTTTTGCGTTAAAAGCGGTCAGCCGAAGTGCGTCAGCCCGCTCCAAAAGAGCTTTGCCCGCAGAAATACTTAGCATGGCCCTCCCACCAGGCTTTGCCTGCAGACCTTTGGCAGTTCCGGCCTTGAGCACGGCCGGATCCGGAACTTTCTGATACGGACCAGGAAATTTCAGCCACTCCCATTTGAAACGGACCGTGTTCAGGTTCGTGTACAAATAGTTATTGGTGACAGGCACACTTCCAGTAAAATGAATATCAATACTATCCAACGAAATGGATACGGGGCTCCAGATATCTTTAATGGCAAAAAAACTGGCTTCTTTCTCCCGGTGCGGTCCCAGAATACCATCCGGCGCAAAATTGCCGACTACATCAATACTGTCGTGCAGATCCCGTCGGCGGACCCCTTCATCATGAAAACACCAAAGAAAACCTCCTGCACTGCGGGGATTCTTCATCATCTCCGCCCAAAAATCTTTCAACGCAGCGCCATGTCCACCATCAAACAGCCCATGCATGAACTCGGTGGGAAAGAAAATATCGCCCGATTCTTTTTCTTTCACCACGTAATCGTAAACAGGATAATGCTTTGTGTTGACACCATTGAATCGTTCCCAGGGATGATAGACCAAGCGGTCCTGCGGATCGTAGAGCCGGAAATCATTATCCACGGCCCGGTTCCACCCGCCTTCATTTCCATTCGCCCATAGCACAATAGATGGGTGATTTACATCCCTGACCACTAACTCGCGCACAAGTCTCCTGGCGGTTACGGTATCATAGGCTTTCTGCCAGCCTGTAAGTTCATCCAGTACAAACAAACCCAGAGAATCACAAAGATCCAGAAACTCCTTGTCGGGCGGATAATGGCTCATCCGCCCAGCATTCATATTCATCTCCTTCATGAGCCTGATATCCTGGAGGTGAATTTCCCGGCTGAGGGTCTTGCCGGATTCAGGCCAGGTGCTGTGACGATTCACCCCTTTGAAAATAACGCGCGTACCATTTACATAAATACCATCGCCCTTCCTGACTTCCACCGTTCTGAATCCAAACCGCTGATGATAACGGTGTATGATTTTCTTCCCTTCCCTCATGGTCACCTGTACCTGGTACAGATAGGGCTGCTCAGGATTCCATGCGTTCACGCCGTTGCAACGTGTACTTAAAGTTAATTTGTCAGAGATGGGTGTGGCCTGAATGAAGCCTACCTGCTTTCCTTTCAGGTCGGTTATTTCAGCCTCAACCGATTGATTCCTGCGGCCATTCTGCGTGAAGACGTCCATCGTAAACTGACCATCAGCTTTCGCATCGATCGCAACGCGTTCGATGAATGTGGCTGGTAATATTTTCAGATAGACAGGCCGGAAGATGCCGCCAAATATCCAGAAATCACTTTGCCTCTCCGCCCTGTTAATGGATTCATTAGCTGATTTTTTTTTAACCTCTACTTGCAATTTGTTCGATGCCCCGTAAGTCAGCAGTTTAGAGATATCGTATTCAAATTCATAAAATGCACCCTGGTGGATGGGTCCGGCTTGGACATCATTAATTAGTACCCGGGTATCTGTCATCGATGCTTCAAAGACGATAAAGACTTTTTTATCTTTCCACGAAGCAGGAACATCAAACGAATATTTATAAATGCCATGTTCTTCGGGGTTGACCACATCTCTCCCATAATTGTAAGTACCGTAACCCTGAAGTTCCCAATTGGAAGGCACGGCAATCTTACCCCATTTGTTGCTGTTCATCCCTGAACTGCACCAAAAATCCCAGTTTACCGTATGATCCTTGTCTTTCCCTGACAAATACCGCAGGATGGTTTCCTGTCCTGATGCCATACTGACCAGCAATAATTGAAAAATGACAAGACCTAAAAATTTAATCGCTCTCAAATGCATGTTTTTTGTTTTGAAAATAGACCACAGTCCCGAATACAAACTTAGTTCAGAAGCAAAAGCTCTTATAAAGATAACAAACCGGCTACTCTTCTAAAGCTTTTAAAATGAATAGCCAAAACTATCGAAAAATTTAGTGCTTAGGTCTGGGTACAGCAATAAGCCGGCTGACACAACAGAAGTCAAAGTTGTATGACTATCCTGCTCCCATTATACTTCACTATTTTTTGTGGATTCCCGTTATCAATACCAGAGGGATGGTTTTTGTCGATAAGCCTCAGGTAAAACGTTCTTTCACTTAACATTCGGGGGAAGCTACCGACCCGCTTCTCGATCGTGACAGTGCTGGATTTGTTATCATAGCTGATGAGTATGCGTGCAAAGGCACCTTTTTCGTAATTGTAATTCAGCCCTTCATCTTCATACAGGGAAAAATGGGCATCTCTGCCACCGTAGATACAAAGCGTAATGGGATCGGCAGGTTTTTCCGCGACATATTGCAGTTCAGGGCCGACGGCCAGGATAGAGCCTTCTTTTACAAACACCGGCATCCGCTGGTAGGGTGCGTCTGCTTGAATCAACTGTCCGCCTGCATGATACCTGCCGTCATACAGGTCATACCATCCCTGTCCGGAGGGCAGATACAGGTTTCTGAAAGTTGCCTTGTAACTATAAACCGGGCTGACGAGCAGGGATGGGCCAAACATGTACTGATCGCTCACTGACAAGGCTCGCGGGTCTTTAGGAAAATCCATCACCAGGCCTCTCATCATGGTGTAGTCGTGATAATATATATCACCACATAGTGAATATATATAAGGCATAAGCCTGTACCGGAGTTTGTTGTAGTACAGCATACTCTGATAGGCGGGATGTCCTTCGGGTGCAATATTGTAAATCTCCCGGTAAGGGAATTGCCCATGTGATCTGAACAGCGGAGCAAAGGCGCCGAACTGGAACCATCGCGTCTGGAGCTCCCGCCATTCCTCCAGATCTTTGGGTTCCGGTCGCTCATACCGCCGCTCAACGGCAAACCCGCCGATATCCATGGTCCAGTAGGGTAAGCCTGACATGGAGAAATTAAGTCCCGCACTGATCTGGGCCTTCATGTCCTCCCACCTAGCGGCGATATCACCGCTCCAGATCGTGGCAGCATATCGCTGGGACCCGGCGAACCCGGAACGCGTCAGCAAAAAAACCCGCCGGTCGGGATCCGATTTTCGCTGTCCTTCATAAATGCCCTTCGCATTCTGCAGGGGATACGCGTTCAGAAACTCAGCAGCAGCACCTAAGGCAGTCGGCGTTATCTCCAATTTCCGGTACTGCGGCGAGACATTGGAGAGAATATCGGGTTCACTGGCATCCATCCACCAGGCATCTACACCTTTCAGGGAGAGCTTATCATGTATCAGCTTCCAGAATGCCTCGCGCGCATCTTTACTAAATGCATCATAAAAGGTAGATATATATCCTTTTCCGATCCAATCCCGCTGACGGTCAGCAATATTCCGTTTATACAACCATCCCTTTTCATTAAACGTTTTATAAGTATCGATCCCTTCGTAGAATTTCGGCCAGACAGAAATCATGAACTGCGCTTTGAACTTATCATGTACTTCAGCGATCATCTTATCCGGATCGGGAAAACGCACCGGATCAAATTCCTGGCTGCCCCACTGATCTTCCTTCCAGTACGACCAGTCCTGTACTATATTGTCCAGGGGTATATGCCGCTTTCTGAACTCCGCAACCGTGTTCAATAATTCCTCTTGTGTTTTGTAGCGCTCGCGGCTTTGCCAGAAGCCCATCGCCCAGCGAGGTGGCATAACCGCTTTGCCCGTCAGAAAACGATAACCGGAAATAACCTCATCTAAATTCTTTCCGTAAACAAAATAATAATCGATCTTGCGGGCGGCCTCAGATTCAAAAGCAAATAAATTTTCATCTTCTTTTGGCAACGGGGGGAGATACCCCAGATCAAGGTATGATTCACTGCCATTCGGGATCCATTCCATTTTGAAAGCGTACTTTCTATTTTTCCCGATATTCATCTCTACTATCCCCGAACCAGGGTTCCATGCCTCTCGCCATCTGTCAAAAATCAGGCGTCCATCCAGCCAAATTTTACAGTATCCAGCGTACTTTACTTTTAACGTGTGAAGTCCCTCAATGTCACTCGACAGTGAACCTTCCCAGGTAACGGACCCCTGTGCCGGAGTGAAATTCCCGGGTAGTTTGACCCTGCTATCTCCCAACCAGGAATATGAGATCTCCGACTGTGCCTTTTCAAAAGTCTCCACACCAGGTTTCTTACGATCATTGACAAAACTTGCGGTCAGCCAACCTTCCTCACCTTTTTTATCAAATAATTTCAGATGGGAAATTGGCAGAAAATCACGGGTATCCCCGGCCTTTCCGTAAGAATAATTATCCCAGAGGATCCCATAATTTCCGGAGGACACTAAAAAGGGCACCGCCACTTCCGTGTTATTCTGGAAAAAGATCACCTGCCGGTTGCGGTAGTCCCAAATATCCTCCTGGTGCTGTCCCAGTCCGTAGAATGCTTCGCCCTTGTTTATCCGAAAAATTTGTTTAACTTTAAGAAATGGCTCACCTGCGAACACCGCAGGCTCTATTATCCTGCCTCCATTTGTCCCCTCAACGAGCATGGATCTTCCATCTGGTCCAGCAAAGGAAACGCCACCCGATTTCAGATCCACGAATATTTTAATGCGATCAGAGCTCAGTACTGCCCTTCCTGCCTCCACTTTTTTGTCAACCTGGACCTGTAGCGGAGTGGCAATTACAGAGAGACTTTCCCGCTGAAGTTGATCTTTTGCGGGCAAGACTGTAACGCGGGCGACATTGGCAGACATGAAAGTGACCCGGACTATCATCCGCTCCCCCGTTACGATTTCTGTTGGATTTATTTCTACTCCCTGGTCCAGAAACCGGTAATTAGCCGGTTGTGCATTTGCAGCAGAACCAAACCAGAAGATCAATATCAGGAATACAATACTACCTGCCCTAATCATATATTATATTTAGTTTATAATTAATGCCCTAAAGATTATTTATTATCTTTTTTCTATGACTGCAAAAACCGCTGAGGCCCAGGAACAATCCCTTTACCCCAGTCGATCCGGATGGAACAGGATACCTATGTCAGCGGCTCCACCGGATAATAGGTTACCCGCAGCGTAAAATTCCTTCTCTTGCCAGTCGCCCATAAAAAATCCTATCGCAGGTGCCTTGATGCGGTCCAGCTAACGTAACTCCCACATGAAAACGCCTTTTGCGACTCTACCTCAACCCCACTTCATCAATATAAATGGACCCTGACCATCCATTTGACTGCAAGACAACCTCCTTCAGCGGATTTGGCGATCCGATAGCCGACAGTTGGAAGATGACTCTCGTCCACTCACCTTCAACAATTGGGGGTGACTTGTAGGCGTGCGACCAGTCGCCATTGATAACGAGGTTCAATAATTTTCCACCTGTCCCTGGTGTGCCATATACGGAGAATTCAAGGGTGGTCAAACCCGTGGTGGCAACCCCCGCATTATTATGGAAAGTAATTCCCTCGTAACCGCCCGAACCATAAGTGGCAAAGATGCTTCGTGTACCTTGCCGTACCACCGTCGAACTATTGAAGTCGTTGGTTGCCCAGGACCAGTTTTGAAATCCGTTCTGCAGCGCATCTGTATAAATCGGCAACGTAAAATCGGGCAGCGGCGGCAGATCGCCGGAAATACGAAGTGTGGCAGCAGACTCAACCACAACGCCCGAACTGGCAACCAAACCAACCACGCCGGATACGGCTTCTCTCGGTATTTTGACAACGAGCTGAGTTTCCGATTGGCTGACAAAAGTGGTAATGATACTGGAAGCGCCATTTAATTTTACACCTTTGACAAGATCCAGGTCGGTCCCGGTGATTGTAAGATTAGTTTCGCGATCGGCCGGATTTGGTGAAAACCCTTCAATTCCCGGCAACAGTACGTGCATGTCAAATGAGGAGATCACACTCACACCCGAATACGCAACCAGCGTGATCTTGCCCGCTTTCGCTTCGGGAGGTACCTTCAGCACGATCTGTGTCGCGGATCTGGATACGAACGTTGAGATAGCCCTGGAGACTCCCGGCAATTTGATCTCTTTCACCAGATCCAGGTCACTGCCTGCGATGGTAATATTGGCTTCGGGCCTGACCGGATCCGGCGTTGCGGATGCTATTGAAGGAAGGGTGACCTGAATCACCGATTCTGTGGAGAATTGTTTGGGTTCGGTACCGCTGATCGAAAAGATCCACTTCCCCGTTTGAGCCGTCATAGGGACGGTGAAAACTAACTGGCTAAGCGATGCCGACGTAAACTTTGTCACCAGGCTGTCTGAGGGAATAAGGATCGATGTGATCCAGTTCAGGAATGACCCTTGCAAGGTTATAGCCTGCCCGGGGCGAACGGTTGAAGGCATGCCGGTGATTTTCACAGGTACATTAAAATCAATCATCGCCTTTGATTCAATATCACCGCTTGGTGATTTTAAAATCAATTTTCCCCTGACGGCTTCTTTCGGAACAAGAACGACAATCAGATCTGATCGTTGCAGGACGAAAGCTGATTTTGGGATCTTCACGCCTCCAAGTGTCAGCTCTGTTACCTGATCCAGGTTCCTGCCGATAATCTTTATGCTATCGCCGTGAAAAACGCCGGCAGGACCATAGCTGAGTAATTCTACTTTTCCACTCGCTACACCGTTATCGTTCTTTGAGCATGAAGTCATAGACACGGTCAGTATCAGCAGAACGCAGATCAGCAGAAAAGATACTTTGAAAATATTTTTCATAATCTGTCAGATTTGAATCTATTTAATAGTTTTTGGAACCACCCTGAAATTATCGAAGCAGATATCCGCATCCCATCCCCCAGAGGCGTGACCGATCAAAATCCGGCTCCAGTAACCGTTGGGATTGACTGTAGGTTTGGGCGTATACTCCGCAAACACTTCAGTCAGTGGAATAACAACTGTCATCCATTGTCCCTGAGTGTCAAAGGGCGGCTGCCATTTGTATCCATTATTATCTTCCGCGCTGAGGCAACAATTTATCTTTACTACGTTCCCGTTATATGGCTTGAGCGTATTCACTTCAAACTTGAGGTAATAATCCTCCGGCTTCAGAATAGCTGCATCAGGAATATTTTTACTGTGCTGGGGCATGGATGAAGCGGGCCCGCCGGCTAATTCGTTCCAGCTCCAGGAACCTACTTTTTTGGTGAAACGTATATAGTTCCCGCTGATCAGGGGAGGATCTGAAGGGCCGGGGTTGCTGACCACATAGCTGGCGTTCCACCATCCTTCATATGGATCACTGTCGATGAAATGATTACGCGGGTCTCTGAATACAAAATCTGATTTAGTTTCCCCAAAATTGGTTTTCACTGTGATTTGCCCGGCCGGCACCCCGGCGGGTATCTTCACCTGTAACTCCTGATCTTTCACTGAGACAATCTCAGCGGTTTTACCTCCGGTAAAAGTAACCGTTACCGGAGCATAGAAATAATTTCCCCTGAATGTAGCGATGCTTCCATCGTTTACAAACTCACAATCCATACTGCTCAGCAACGGTTTACTGATCTCTACCCTGAAATTGTATAACAACTCATACCCGCTTTTGAAAACTATCTTCATTTGATTTGTGATAGTCTGCGGAATCTGACTGGGTACCGATACCAGGATCGAATTCCTGCTGATATAGGTCGGTGTCAGCCTCGATTTCTGATCATTGAACCAAATGGCAATGGCATCCTCCAAATTGTCGCCTACAATGGCGATAAGCCTGCCCTGGCCCGCTCCCGAAAGCAATGAGTCGGAAGCCTCGGGATTGGTTACCCTAACATAACTTACGGTAGGTGTACCTCCGGAAGTCTCCTTCTTACAGGAAACCATCGAAAGAATGGTCACCACCGCAACCAGAAAAATCAGCAAATATTTATTGATTGATTTCATCTTTTAGTAGTTTAAATGTTGATATAATTTAAACAGTTTCTTTTGCGCAAATTCCTATGGGTATTCCACAGGTGCTTTCTTCAAATTTGGCGCCTGACCTAGTTCCACATTTGGAATAGGCAACAGGAAGTTTCCCTCGTTGGCGTTGATCATCCGTTCATTGAACCAGGATGTTTTGGTGAAAGTCCACTGTGTTGGGTTTGGCATCTGATCAGGTTGTGTAAAAAACAGGCCCCGATCCTGACTGTTCAGGATGCTGAATGCCTTTGCCGGGTTCCAGTAATGCAGACTGACCAAATCATACCAGGCCATACCTTCCATGGCGAACTCCTTAAACCGTTCGGAGAAAATTGCATCCAGTGTCAGCGGTCCATTGGCGTTAGCTCCGGATACAATCCAGGCGGGCAGGCCAGCCCGGGTATGCACGCGGTTAAAATAATCAATGGCCGTCGCGTCTGAAGTTGAGGCACTATTACCAACCGCAGCCTCAGCGTAAATCAGAAACATCTCCGCCAACCGCATCATATAAGTATGATTGGGATAGTGTTGCTGTGATGCAATGCCCGCCAAATCAATAGGTGAACCAATGACATACTTCTTAATAGACAGGAAATTATTACTATTAGAAGCGCTCTGGTTAAATCCGGTATACGGAAAGACGAGTTTTGTCTTATCTGATACCTTTGTAATTTCCGGATAGTAAAACCCGGGAAGCATAAAGGTCGCATGAAGCCGTTGATCCAGGGTCCTGCCTTTCAGTGTGCCATCGGGTTGCTGATTAAATCCGTCATACTGTTTGATCATCCACCAGGTAGCACCCTTATCACCTCCCCATCCGCCAAAAGAGATATCCGGATTATAAGCCAGGTATTCAGGCATGCTGTTATTGGTACCCCATACATTAGATCCGGAAAAAACCCACTGCAGTTCAAACAGTGATTCATTGTTATTATTATACGGGTATTTGAAGAGGGTTTCATAGCTGCTCAACAGTGTCTTTCCACTATTATTTATCACTCGTTGGGCATAATATTTCGCGCTGTCCAAAAACTCCTGCCTCCTTGAACCGCCGCTGGATTCAACGCCGGCGCGTGTCAGATAGAACCTGGCCAGCATACCTTCAGCAGACCATTTGGTCAGCCTGCCCGGCTGCGGCGCCGTCTCCGGCAGATCAGTAGCGGCAGCCTTCATCTCCCTGGTAATAAAGCGCCATACACTGGGAATAGTATTCCTGGTTATAGAGGAGTCAAACAGATGGTCAAAATTGTTTTCGATGACCGGAACAGGTCCCCAGTTCATCACCAGGAAACGATAGGCCAGCGCCCTCATATACCTGGCTTCGGCGATAGCTGTCTTTTTTACCTGTGGCGATACGGCGCTTCCACCGTACCTCGCAATGTTGTACAGAAAGAGATTAGACTGTCCAACAACATTGTAAAACGCCCGCCAGGAGGCGCCGTTCTCGCCGTTATCCCCCGTTGTATTGAACATGACATTACCGCGGTCGTTCCAGGCGGAAAATGCGGTGCCGCCGCGAAAGTCGCCCAGGTTGTACATGGCTTTATCGTTGTAGTCAAACCAGACTTCGCTATATAGCAGCGCTGTACCGGCCATCACCTGCTCATCTGTCTTATAAAAATTAGCGTCAACCACAGAGCTTAAAGGTGGTTTTTCCAAAAAGCTCTTCTTGCATCCGAACAACCCGGGAAGCAGGAGGAACAGGAAAATATATCTTACGGATAAATAGTTTTTCATATTCAATATGTTTAGAAATTAACACTTAGGGTTGCTGTGTACATCGGTGTCAGCGGATACCGCCCAAAATCAATACCGGTTGCCTGATTAGAGCCACTTGAGCCGGTGCCCACATAGGCACCGATCTCGGGGTCATATCCCTTGTACTTTGTAATCGTGAACAAGTTCTGTGCACCGATAGTTGCCCTTAAACTCCGGATCACTTTTGTGTAACCCAGCAGTTTCGCCGGGATGCTATACGAAAGTGAAATATTCTTGACCCGGAGATAGGATCCGTCTTCCACAAACCTGCTGTTAATCCGGCCGTAATTATTGTCATTAGCAATCTGGTTACTGGACATCCGCGGAATGGTCGTTTCGGGATTTGACAGCACGACCTTTCCGTTGGGATCTGTAATGACTTTAGCATAATCCATGGCATCCTTCAATAAATTTCTGCTGAGGTTGATATTATTGGGGTTACTGGCCTCGGCGGCTATATAATTGTACACATCATTGCCATAAGCGCCGGTAATCAGCACACTCAAATCGATACTCTTATAACTGAAAGTATTGGTGAAGCCTCCGCTGACTTTCGGCCAGGGGTTACCAATGAATGTCATGTCATTTACATCAATGATACCATCGGGTGTTCCTTTTGGTCCGCTGATATCTTTATACTTCACATCTCCCACCCATATTCCGGTCTGTGGATCCGTGGGCCTGCGTTTACCGCTGTTATCCACCGGTACCGGACTGTTATTTACTTCATCTACTGATTTGAAAATACCCTCAACAATATACCCTCTGAAAAGCCAGGGTTCCTTTCCGATGGCCGCACGTTGCGTCCAGTTATTCATCCACCAGGAAGTCCGGTCTATAAATGCGTTTTCGGAATTGAGGGATGTTATGATACTTTTAAAATGGGAAAGGTTCAGGTTAGACTGCCACCTGAAATCTTTTTTATCGATGATATTGGTGGTAATGGTGAAGTTCCAGCCTTTTGTTTCCAGCGATCCGGCGTTAACCAGCGGAGCGCCTACAGAGCCGGGACTTCCGTTCGTTCCCATATACCAGGGAAGGCTTGCGGGCATGATCAGATTGTCGGTTGATTTCACATAGTAGTCTGCTTCAAGGGTGATTTTGTTCTGAAGCAGTCCGAGGTTCAGACCGAAGTTGTTGGTCTGGGTTTGCTCCCATTTCAATTTTGGGTTCGTGAAAGTTGAAGGGCGCAGTCCCGTTCCCCAGGGTGTCGCGCCGGTGGAGAGCGGTGCGTAGATACCTGAACCCGAGCCCTGGTTACCGGTTACCCCGGTTTCATACCTCAGTTTCAAATCGCTAATGAAGGGCACATTGAAAAACTTTTCATTATTTACCCGCCAGGCTGCGGATACCGAGGGGAAATTACCCCATCGATTATCGGCGCCGAAGTAAGGCGATCCGTCCCTGCGGAAAGTGGCCGTGACCAGGTAACGGTTATCGTAATTGTAATTCAGCCTTCCCAGATAGGACTCCATGGACCAGGGGTAAGTGCCACCTCCGTTGGTGGCTGAAGTGGGATTACCTGCATTCACATCAAAGATATCATTGGTCAGGAATCCCGTCCTGCCCGCGGAAAGGGCCTTCCATTCGCTTTCCTGGGCCTCGTGGCTCACCATCAGGTGAATATTGTGTTTGTTTATCTGACGGGTGTATTCCAACAGCTCATTCCAGTTCCAGTACCAACTGGAATAAGTTCCGCTTTGCAGCGAAGACAGGGTATTGTAATGCCATTGATCAATCTTATAGGTGGGTGTATAATAGGTAGAGAGTCCATTTCCGACATTACCGTTAAATGAGGTTCGAAAGACCAGACCTTTAAATATATTTATCGCCAGGTTAACGCCGCCCAGGAACTGTCTTTTCATATTGTTATTGGTAATCAGGTTTGCGAGCGCTATGGGATTGATGGGAGCAAACTGATTCGCACCATTAACGGGGTCACTTCCCCCCCAGGAACCGTCCAGGTTGGTTACAGGGATTTGAGGGGTTAGTCTAAGCGCGTTAGCAATAAGTGGGCTTTGGGCGTCTCCATAATTGGTGGACGTAAGTTTTTCATTGGTTTGGTTATAACTGAGATTTGCTCCGAGAGTTGCCCATTTCCTCGGCTTATTGTCGAGGTTTAGCCGGAATCCGTAACGTTTGAAACCAGATCCTTCGGCTACACCTTCCTGCTTCAGATATTCTCCTGAAAGATAATACGTAGTATTTTCGGAACCGCCGCTTAGGTTAAGTTGATGTTTGTTCATCGCTGCATTATTGAACAACTCTTTTTGCCAGTTCGTACCCTCACCCAGTAAAGAGGGATCCAGGAATTCTCCGGGCGTAGCTCCTCCCGCAACGGCATGATATTCTTTTACCATCTGAGCATACTCCCTCAGGTTCATGACCGGCAGATTTTCGGGTGGTGTTTGGAGACTGTATTGATAGATATAATTGATTTTAACATCGCCCGCCTTCCCGCGTTTTGTGGTGATCAGCACTACTCCGTTTGTGGCCCTGGAGCCATAGATTGCCGTGGCCGATGGTCCTTGCAGGATCTGGATGTCATCGATATCCGAAGGGTTCAAACCAGACAGGGGGTTTGATGAACTGGACGAACCATACGAAACATCTGAGCTGGCCTGGATTTGAACACCGTCTATCACATAGAGCGGCTGTGTGGCATTCAGCGAGCTGATACCCCTGATATTTATCGAAATGCCACCACCGGGTTGTCCTGAATTTTGCGTGACATATACACCGGCTGCCCGTCCCTGAATAGCCTGCTCGATGGTGGTGTTGACCGTCTTGTCAATGGCGGCGGCTGAAACCGATGTTTGGGCCGTCGTGAGGTTTGCCTTTCTGGCTAATCCGTATCCGATTACAACCACCTCGCTCATCCTGTTATCGGAAACATCAATCGATTCAGTAATTTCAGATCTGTCCATAATCGAGATCTCTTTCGGTTTGGCCCCCACATAGGTGATCACCAGCGTGGTTGCACCGGCTGGGACCTGAATACTAAACCTTCCGTTCGGATTGGTGCTGGTGGCCAGCCGGGTATTTTTCACTGTTACCGTTGCGTTGGGCAACGGGTAACCGTTCTGATCCTGGATCACCCCGGCCACTGTCCGGCCCTGAGCGAATAGCTCCGGAGAAACAAGTAACATCAGGAGAACCAGCATCATTAATTGCAAGAATCTAGGTTTACTCATAATGCATGATTGAATGATTATATAATACAATAGGAAATAGCAAACGAGAAATCGAAAGGGAACAGCAAGAACCAACACATATGGCTTAACTCAGGTCTCAAGATAATTGCTTTCCCGCAAACTGATCCTTAACAAAGTTATAACAACTTTCGACAATTGTAACCGATTGCAAAAATATTTTTTCCAGGTTCCGGAACCTGTTTCCCGCCCAGTTTAAACCGAGGTAATTGGGGTTGATGTTACCCGGTCGGGGTCCCATGACCTGGCTTTCTGGTTTTTATTTTCGATGTTGTCAGGTTCAGATTCTCCGCCCCTCATGTGTAACTAAAATCACGAATTATAAACGGGGATTTAGTTTCTTTGCTCCCTTACTTCGGGTCACTTAAAAATAAATTCTGTTGGAAATCATTGGATACTTCATATCGTTACTCATTGGCATTTCTCTCGGTTTAATCGGCAGTGGGGGCTCCATTCTGGCTGTGCCGATTCTGGTTTACTTGTTTAAAGTCACACCTGAAAACGCCACCACGCACTCCCTGTTCATCGTGGGTATTACTTCCTCCATCGCGTCTTTCCGGCATCACAGGCTGGGCAACCTCAAACTGAAGGAGGCGCTGATCTTTGCCGCCCCTTCGTTAGTGACACTCTTGCTTACCCGGAAATATCTCTTACCAGCGATACCCGAAGTCCTTTTCAGCGCCGGCAATTTTACCCTGACCAAACACATACTGATCATGGTGGTGTTTTCCATCCTGATGATCGCAGCGGCCGTTTCGATGATCCGGCGAAGGGAAACAACCGAAACAGGAGTCGCCTCACCATTCCGGCTTGCAATCATCGGTTTGATCGTTGGCGTTATCACGGGCTTCCTGGGCGCGGGAGGAGGATTCCTGATCGTGCCGGCACTGCTGTTTTATGGGAAGATGGACCTCAGGTTTGCGATTGCCACTTCCTTATTCATTATTACGGTCAATTCCCTGATCGGTTTCCTGGGTGATGTGATAAACAGGGTTCAGTTCGACAAGATCCTGCTAGCGAAAGTGTCGGGGGCCGCCATTGTCGGCATGTTTATCGGTATGGCCATCTCCAAACGGATTGATGGCAAGAAGATGAAACCCTTATTCGGCTGGTTTATCCTGTTGATGGGCATATTCATCATCATCAAGGAGCTGTGGTCCACCTACTGAGACAGCCTCAGCCTGCACTTCACCAGTTATTGCCCTGATCGTCATTCAGTCGTTCCGAAACGTCGGCCGGATTGTTTTCATTCCAGTATGGATCGAACCTCACAAACCAGGAGATCCACACACTGCGGGAAAGCCTCATCAAATAAGGCTGAAGGACCACTAAGAGCACTGCATTGGTAAATATCCAGTAAAGGAACCGGTTGTCATGGGCAGAAAAACCGATGATCACCCACCATGCAACGGCGCTGGCAACACTGATGGCAACAGATAAAGCATAACTTACATAGCTCGTGCCATAATAAAAACCCACTTCAATTTCTGTAGGCTGACCACAAACCGGACAGGTCTTATTCATGTCCAGGACATGTCTGAATCCAAAACGATACGGTCGGGCGAATAGTTTTCCCTCCCTGCATCTTGGGCACCTGCAGGCTACCACTGAAGCCAGATAATTTCCGGCTGATTTTTCAACACTCAATTTGCGAATAATTAATTTTTCAAAATTAGGCGATCCCACCCAGGTCCGGAATTTTTTCCATAGCCGTAGTCCGGCTTCCTTTCACGAGAAACCAGGTGTGTTCAAAATTCTGCTGCCGAAACCACTTCCCTGCCGTTTCGCTATCTTCAAAATAACGATACTTGTCTTTAAAAGGTTCAAAAGGCAGACCGACAAGAACCACGTCGGTCCAGGAAAATTTTTCGATCAGCTTAACAAGGTTTTCATGCTCCTTAACGGTCTCGGAACCCATTTCAGCCATAGCGCCCAGCATCAGCACTTTACGGGGTTGTGCGATGCCCGCAAAATTCTCCACCGCTTCTTTCATGCTGGTCGGATTGGCATTATAAGCATCCAGAATGAAAGTATTGGTCCCCCTTTCAATCAGTTGTGATCTGCTGTTGGATGGAATAAATTTTTCAATGGCATCTTTGATCTGATCGAATGGCACACCCATTTCAATGCCTACGGCTATCGCTGCCAGCACGTTGGGGAGATTATAGGCGCCAACCAGACGGGTGTCTATGGGTACAAGCCCCTGCCCGATTTGTACGCTGATTTTTAGGAAAGGAGCACTTTCTGTCACTGTTCCCGTCACCGATGCATCATGCGTACCATAGGTCAGTATCCGATGGATCCCACGGCTCATTTCACGCAGATAATCATAGTCCCACATAACCCAGGCCGTACCATCGCCCCGTTCCCTCAGATGGTCGTAGAGTTCGCCCTTGGCCTTCCTGACACCCTCGATACTGCCAAACCCCTCCAGGTGCGCCTTTCCGCAATTGGTGATCAACCCGTGGGTAGGATCAGCTATCCTGCAATAACTTTCAATTTCGTGCAGATGATTGGCTCCCATTTCAATAACGGCGATTTCTGCATCCTGTCTGATTTTCAAAACGGTAAGCGGCACGCCGATATGATTATTCAGATTACCCTCAGTCGTGTAGACGGTAAATGCCCGGCTTAGTACCGCATGAATCAGCTCTTTGGTTGTTGTCTTGCCATTGCTTCCCGTGATGGCAATAAAAGGTATATTAAACTGTCTACGGTGATATCCGGCTAGTTCCTGCAAGGCTGTCAGCACATCTTCAACAAGCAGGGTCTTCCCGGGTATTTCATATTCCTTCTCGTCGATAACCGCCCAGGCGGCGCCTGCATCAACGGCCTGTTGTGCAAACCTGTTACCGTTGAAATTATCACCATTCAGTGCAAAAAACAGATCACCCCGTTTCAATTTCCGGGTATCGGTCTGTACGGACGGGTTTTTGAGAAAGATGTTGTACAATTCCGGGACATTCATTCGACAAAAATAACTATCTGGTTGTTTTTTGAAAAAGTTATCTTCTATACCCTCCGTTCCGCTATTTTTACAAAAAAACTCATGTCGTACAGAATTGGTTCGGGTATTGATTTTCACCAGTTGGCCGAAGGGCGTGATCTTTGGATCGGCGGAGTAAAGATCCCACATCACAAAGGGGCAGTGGGGCACAGCGACGCAGACGTATTATTGCATGCCATTTGCGATGCCCTGCTTGGTGCCCTGGGCCTGGGGGATATCGGCATTCATTTTCCAAATACAGACCCACAATATAAAGATATCGACAGCAAAATCCTGCTGGAGCGATGTGTGACCATGATCAGAGAAAAAGGCTATCAGATCGTTAATATCGATTCCACGGTTGTCTTGCAGGAACCCAAAATAAAAAACTATGTACAGGCCATGCGGGCCGCTATTGCACAGGTAACGGGACTGGACACCGGGGATATTTCCATTAAGGCTACAACCGCCGAACTGCTTGGCTCAATTGGACGGCAAGAAGGCCTGATGGCCTCTGCAACAGCCCTGTTACAAAAAGCTTAAAATTCACTCCCAATCCCATGTGGAAGCTGACCTCGTCTTCCCGGTAACCGCCTGTCCTTTTTCGTGTACCAAAGGTTCCGGCTTTGATATGAAGGAATTATCTTTGCCACGATGCCTTTTCTGGAAGTAAAAATTGTCAATCACTCGGCGCATCCTTTGCCCGCTTATGCGACCACGGGTGCATCGGGTATGGATCTAAAAGCGTCTTTGAAAGAAACGGTTAGACTCAAGCCCCTGGAGAGAATACTCATTCCAACCGGGCTGTTCATTGAACTGCCCGAAGGCTATGAGGCTCAGATACGCCCGCGGAGCGGACTGGCCCTGAAACAGGGGCTCACCTGCCTGAATACTCCGGGGACCATTGATGCAGACTACCGGGGAGAGATCAGGATCATCCTGATCAATCTTTCCAACGAAAATCAGTCTGTAACCGATGGAGACAGGATCGCGCAAATGGTGATTCAAAAAGTAGAAAAAGTACAATGGAAAGCCGTTGAAGCGTTAAAAGAAACAAAAAGAAATACCGGCGGTTTTGGTCATACCGGCACCGAATAATCAGGCACGGTCGTTTAGTTATGCTGGTTTTTAACATTGGAGAAATGAAGAAGATATTATATCTGAGTATGGCCGCGCTGATACTGGTGTCCTGCAGAGCTGCGAAGAAAATTCAACAACCGGTATCAGGGCCACCTAAGGATACAGTGACGGCTAAGCCACCCGTGGATTCGGTTGTTACCGCGCCGGATCTCTCGGGACTGAACCGCGTAAAGTATCAGACCTTTTCCGGAAGGGCTGAAGTTGATTTCGCCCAGGACGGAGGCAAAAAGAATAATTTCGATATTAAGGTGAACATGCTGCGCGACAGTATCATATGGTTTTCAGCCACCGGTCCGCTGGGAATTGAAGGCATGAGAGGTATAATCACGCGCGACTCAGTTAAGATCATTAACCGGCTGAACAGGGAATACATTCAGCGGAGCATTTCCTACCTGCAGGATCAGTTGGGGCTGCCGCTTGATCTGAATTCCATGCAGGATCTTTTGGTTGGCAATCCCGTGTTCATCAATATTGACAGCAGCCATGTTATCCGGAATGAGCAGGGATGGCTAATCAGTAGCGAAGATCGCGGAATCAGTAACCAGCTCCTCGTCACGAACCCCGGCCTGCTTCCTACTTTCAGTAAACTGGCCGCTATTGACTCGTCAAGGAAGAGATCAGCAGAATTAAGTTATAGTGATTATCATCCGGAAGGAAACGCTTCTTTTTCAACGCTGCGAAATATCCTGATCAAATACAAGAAAAACATCACTATTCAGTTACGTTTTGGTAAATATAATTTTAATCATGAAATATCAACGCCGTTCGCTATCCCCAAAGGATTCAAGGTAAAGTAAATAAATGACTCTGACCTCAATCAATATTCTGCATGTTTAGCGTAAAACATATTATTTTCGGAGTGTTGCTGACCGGAATTCAGGTAGCTGCAACAGCACAAAAAAGCAGCGATAAGTCGTCCATGGTTAACGAGCGCGCTCAAATCCAAAGGGAAATGAATGAGATCCAGGTTGCCCTCAAGGCGGTGAAAGGTCAAACGCGGGTCAACATTTCGCAGTTGGCATCCCTGAACAAAAAGATTGATTTGCAGGAGAAATACATCAACAATATCGGCAAAGAAATTCACCTGCTTGATGATGATATTTATTATAGTGCCCTTGAAATCAGAACACTGAAGAACCAGCTCGACACGCTCAGAACGCATTATGCGCGGACGGTGGTTTATGCCTACAAAAACCGGAGTAACTATGATTACCTCAACTTCATATTTTCGGCAGGCAGTTTCAATGACGCGATAAAAAGGATTGCTTACTTAAAAAGCTATCGCGATTACCGGCAAAATCAAATCAGTGACATCAACAAAACCCGCGATCTGATCGCCAGCCGCTACGATCGGCAATTAAAGCTGAAAGACGGAAAACAAAAAGCATTGGTCAACAGGTCTGATGAGTATACCGTACTAGAGCACCAAAAACGGGAAAAAGATTCAGTTATCACACAGTTAAAATCACAAACCAGCGATCTGCAGAAACAGTTTGCGAAAAAAAAGCACAGGGATAGTGAATTAAACAGCAGCATAAAATCGGTCATCCGGAAGGAACTGGCGGAAGCTCAGCGGTTAGTCAGGGAAGACGCTAAAAAACGAGCTGCCGCGGAGACCAGGGCCCGCGCCGAAGCCCTGGCAAACCAACAAAGGGAAGCTGAACGGAAGGCGCTGACGAACGCCAGGGAAAAAGATATTGCACGTGCACCCGAAACGCCCGCGGTGACCGAAGGAGCAGGTGAAGGGGCTGAGATAAAAACGACTAATCTCCCAAAACCGGGTAAGGTAACCAGTGGGCCGACGCTGAATACGAGGACTGTCCCAACCGGAACAAGTCGTTCACTTACGGCCAGGGCAAATCCGATCCGTGTGGAAAATCCAGCGGGCGCCGCCGAAGTCGCGCGGCCAGAACCGGTAGCCACGAGCAAGCCAACGGGAGGATACCTGAATTATAAACCGGTCGACGTATCCGTAAACAACAGCTTCGCTGCTCACCGAGGTACGCTTCAGGCGCCCGTAGATGGCGTAATTACCCTTGGATTCGGACGTTACCGGATTGAAGGGCTTGGGCCCGATATTGTAGGAGATAATCCCGGCGTGACTTATTCCGCGGCGGTCGGATCCCCGGTTCGCGCTGTTTTTGACGGTGAAGTAGCCACCATTTCAAGTGTTGGGGGCATGTCATTTGTCGTTCTCAGACATGGAAAGTATTTCACAGCCTACAGTAACCTGTCTTCCGTAAACGTAAGCAAGGGCGCTGTTGTTGCCAGAGGTCAGACTCTCGGGAGAGTGGGCGCCGACGAGGAAACGGGTAATGGCAAGCTGGATTTCCTTTTGATGATTGAGGACAGAAATGTAGATCCAAGGGCCTGGTTGGGCCGTTAACCGCCCGGAAACACGAGGCACTATTCCACCAAACAATTTTCTTCTTTGATCACGCTGAATTACGCCCGGCATTGATAATACCAAAGGAGCATCTAACCACCAGTTTCCGGTAAATCTCTTTCAACCCGTCTGTTGTAGCCCCCGAATGTTCTTCAGCCCTGATCTTAGCCAGCGCATACTGCTGAATAGTGGTAAGCGGCAGGACGATTCTCTCCCGCATTTCGATCGAAAGTTTTTCAACCGGGTAATCGGCCATTAAATAAGGCTTTCCCGATAATTTAAGCAGATACTTTTCAGTGAGCTGAAACTCATCATAAATCATTTGCCAGATTGGTCCGAACTGCTGATCATTCTTTAGATGGGATGTCAATGGAAAAAAGGATTTAGACATGGCCATCTCGCAATTATCCAATAATGTCTTAAGGAACTGCGATCCGTGATAGAGTTTCTTTAGTGCGTCAAACTTACCGATGTATTCCATTTGCCTCAGCGCAGTTCCCACGCCAAAGAATCCCGGCACATTCTGTTTTAGCTGGCTCCATGCTCCCGCAAACGGGATCGCACGCAAGCCCTTCAGGGAAACCGTGTGAGCTGAGCTCGCCCTTTTTGCGGGGCGACTCGCGATATTTGTATCGCTGTAATACATGACCGGGCTGATCTCGTACAGGTAATTAGCGAGCTCAGGATGGTCACGCAACTTTTTGTAATGATCATAACCATAAGATGAGAACTCCTGCAACAATTGTTCATCCTGCCCGGGAAAAGACGGATGTTTATCTGCAAACAATTGGTTGGTGATGCCGGCTGTAAGCAATTGCTCCATATTGAACTGCGCCGAATCAATCACTCCGAAATTTGCACTCACGGTCTGCCCCTGGATCGTCAGTTGTATTTCTTTGTTGGAAATATTATTTCCCATCGACGCGTAAAACTTGTGCGTTTTTCCGCCTCCTCTTGATGGGGGACCTCCCCTGCCATCAAAAAATGCCACGTCAATTTGGTAATGCCTGGAAACCCGTGTAAGCTCTTCCTTAGCCCTGTAAATACTCCAGTTAGCCATCAGGTATCCACCGTCTTTTGTGCCATCACTGAAACCGAGCATGATGGTTTGGATTTGTCCCCTCCGTTTCAGGTGATCCCGGTAAAAAGGCAGACTGTACAGCTCGCGCATGATCCCCGGAGCGTTCTGAAGGTCATCAATGGTTTCGAACAGCGGTACAATATCTACCTTCACTTCTTCCGGGGGTACCCCGGCCAGTTTAAAGAGCGTAAATACTTCTACCATATTCAGGATACTATTGCACTGGCTGATGATATACCTGTTACAGCCGGCCTCACCGTTAGTCTCCTGTATTCTCTGGATTATAGCCACAGATTGGATAGTGTCCTCAGCAATGGGATCGTCCGGAAAAGAAACGGGCAGACCGGCCTGAATGTGGAGCAGGGCCTGGATCTTATGATGTTCATCTAAATCATCGTAATTCGCAGGCAGTATACCCGCATCTGACGCGGCTAACTTTTTAAATAATTTCTGGTGTATCGAGCTATCCTGCCTGATGTCGAGCGCAGCAAAATGCAACCCAAACACGTCCACTTTATTGATCAGGCTTTCCACCATGTATATGAAAAGACCATTATGTCTTTCAATAAGAATGGCTCTGATCTCTTCAAGGATGTTTCTGATCTCACCGGCTGATAAACCTGTGTCTGCCCCAGGGATAAACAGGTTATCATAAATTTTTTGCTCAAGCTCCTGCAATAGTACTTCCACACCGTCAAAAGTCAGGCGCCTCTTTAGTCTCCTGACATCCAGGTAATAACATTTCAGAATAGCCGAACGAAGTGCTCCCGCAACCTGAAGGGTAATTTCGCTGGTTACAAACGGATTCCCATCCCTGTCCCCACCAGGCCAGAATCCCATCTGCAGGATGGATTTATTTTCCGGTAATACCGATGGGAGCTGCGCTTTGATCGTATCAATAATGCGGCCTGCCGCCTGGTAGAACACGTTCTCAAGGTACCAGATCAGACTGACAGCTTCATCATAGGGCGAAGGTTGCTTCTTCTTAAAAAAAGGAGTCTTCCCAAGTTGCTGTAGCAACTTGTTGATTTCGATTGCATCATTTCTGACCAGGGACCGGCTCAGGTCGTGGATTATACCCAATACCGAACCCGGGTAAAACTGGGTGGGGTGAGCGGTCAGCACCAATCGTATAGAGAACGTATTTAATACGTTTTTCAATTTTGCCGCGATATCCTGCTGTGTTATCTCAGACAACAGATGTTTGAGCGTACCTGCTCCGTTGACATCGTGCGTGGCTTTAAAAGAAGCGTCTTCGAGTGCATCAAACAAAACTACCTGCCTCTCTACGTATTGAATAAACCTGAAAAGCAGATCCAACTTTCCCTTCTCGTCCTGGTAATTAGTATGTGCGTTAAAAAATTCCTCCACAATTTCTTCCGGGCTGAGTTGGCGCTGGTATCCTTCTTCACATTCATTCAGGAACAGGGAGAGAAGAATTCCCGTCTTCTCTATCCTGTGAAAGGGCAAAGAGGTAAAGAGACTGCTGTATAACTGAAATCTCGTGCCTACTTCGCTTTTAAAATGATATAAGCTCCTGCTTGCGACAATATCCATTTTTTAAACCCGTTTTTGTTTTGTTTCAACTTTCCGGCAGGCAATGCGGTTCAAGATAATATTTTTTCGCGACAGGTGCTGCTTTTTTTGCAGTCTCCAAAAAAATGCCCCGCAATTGCGGGGCATTATCCTAATTTTCTTCGGCCGGTTTTCTCGTTACTGACCAGGTAAATTTCTCATTACACTGTTCGCAACGCCCGGCGTCGGCTAACTGTTTTTTTCTCCACCTTCAGTGTCAGTCTTTTCAGCGGCAGGTGCTACCTTCTCTGATTTTGCTGCCTCATCCGCTACAACCTGTGCTTCCTGGGCAACCGGAGTTGCTTCACTTACGGTTCCTTCTGTTTCAGATTTCTTACGGCTACCACTACGACGACGACTGCGTTTACCGGCCTTGGCATCGCCAACACCCTTGCCATAAATTTCATTGTAATCCACCAGTTCAATCAGGGCTTTCTCAGCGGCATCCCCCGGCCTGGTCCCCAATTTAATTATTCGGGTATATCCACCGGGACGGCCCGCCACCTTAGTGGCCACCTCGTTAAACAGTACAGTAACTGCTTCTTTATCCTGCAAATGGCTGAATACAATTCTGCGCTGGTGCGTTGTGTTATCTTTACTTTTTGTGATCAGCGGTTCGACAAACACACGCAGGGCCTTTGCTTTGGCGAGCGTGGTTACGATACGCTTATGCTTGATCAACTGGCTGGAAAGATTTCCCAGCAACGCATCCCTGTGCGCTTTGGTCCGGCTAAGATTTTTGATTTTGTCTCCGTGACGCATGACTTATTAATTTTAGATTTTTGTCTGCTTTCTTACAAACGCAAATCCGGTTAAAAAATTCGATTGTACCGTGTCAGGAATTACAATCTACTTACGATATATATAATTTTTGGTTTTTATATCCTCAGACTGAACTATCAGTTCTCGTCTTTTTCAATACCCAGTCTTTGCAGGTCCATACCAAAGCCCAGACCTCTTTCTATCAGCACCTGCTCGATTTCGGAAAGGGATTTCTGTCCGAAGTTTCTGAACTTCATCAGATCTTCCTGCTCGTACTGCACCAGTTCACTCAGTGAATTGATTTTCGCAGCCTTCAGGCAGTTAAACGCCCTTACAGAAAGATCCAGGTCTTCCAGTGGGGTTTTCAAAACCTTGCGAAGCTGTAGGGTTTGTTCGTCCACCATATCTTCTTTCTTCTCTTCCTTGTTATCGAACGTGATATTCTCATCGGTGATAATCATGAGATGCTGAATGAGGATACGGCTTGCCTGCTTTACCGCTTCTTCGGGATGAATAGTTCCATCGGTAACAACGTCCATGATCAGCTTTTCGTAGTCGGTCCGCTGTTCAACACGCGTATTTTCGATACTGTATTTTACGTTCTTAATTGGAGTGTAGATCGCATCCACGGCTATCAGACCTACCGGAGCATCTTTTACTTTGTTTTCTTCCGCAGGTACATAGCCGCGTCCTTTCCCGATGGTTAATTCAACGTCCAGTTTAGCGGTTGCATCCAGTGTACAGATCACTAATTCAGGATTCATGATCTGGAATGAAGGGGTCGCATCGCCGATCATTGCGGCGGTGAATTCTGTTTTGTTTTTTACAGAAATAGAGATTTTCTCACCTGCTATTTCGTGATCAACTTTTTTCTTAAAGCGTACCTGTTTCAGATTCAGGATGATTTCCACAACGTCTTCGCTGATTCCTTTGATCGTTGCGAACTCGTGATCGACACCCTCGATCTTAACGCCTGTAATTGCATATCCTTCCAGGGAGCTTAACAATACCCTGCGCAGGGCATTTCCGATGGTTACACCGTAACCCGGCTCCAGAGGTTTGAACTCAAACTGAGCCTCAAAATCAGAAGCTTTCTGCAGTATAATCTTGTCGGGCTGCTGGAAATTTAAAATTGCCATATGTAGATTAGTATTAAATGATAAAGGGTCAGCGCCGGTAGCGCTCACCCAAAAAATTACTTACTGTACAATTCCACGATCAACTGTTCCTTGATATTTTCCGGAACGCTTTCCCTTTGCGGGAAGGTGATGAAAGTACCGGTAAACTCAGTTTCATTGAAATCGAGCCAGTTGAATTTCGGGTTTTTTGCCCGTACCTGGCTGGTGATGGATGTATTGGATTTACTCTTCTCTTTCAGGGTGACAACATCCCCGTTCGTTAACTGATAAGAAGGGATATTCACGACCTCTCCATTCACTTCGATGTGTTTGTGGCTTACCAATTGGCGCGCTGCCGGACGGCTTGGCGCGAATCCCATACGGAAGACTGTATTATCCAGCCGGGATTCCAGTAATTTAATCAGGTTTTCACCGGTAACGCCCTTGCGGCGGTTTGCTTCTTCAAAAGTCTTGCGGAATTGTTTTTCCAGGATACCGTAGGTATACTTTGCTTTTTGTTTTTCACGAAGCTGAAGCGCATATTCCCCGAGTGTTTTTCTCTTGCGCTTTTCGCCGTGCATACCGGGCGGGTTGCTGTTCTTACCCAACCATTTACCATTTCCTAAAATAGGCTCTCCGAAAATACGGGAGATTTTGGTCTTTGGACCATTGTAACGTGCCATACTATACTTTCATTTAAGCTTTTTTAAAAACCGGTACGCCAATCCATAAAAAGCTTTGGAAAAAATTAATTGGGTACCCTTTATTAAAAATGAAAAGCCATTTGGCTATATGTCTGCCATTCGTTGAAACCCGGTGCTGTAAACGACTCGGGCTCTCCTCCTGGCATACTTTGAAAGATCTAAGTGTCTTCCCAACGGAAGAGCAACAGGACTTATACCCTGCGTTTCTTGGGTGGGCGGCAGCCGTTATGCGGCAGCGGGGTAACGTCTTTGATCATCACGATCTCAATACCAGATTGAGAAAGCGAGCGAATAGCGCCTTCCCTGCCGGATCCCGGACCCTTAACGTATACATCAACTCTCTTCAAACCAGCGTCGTAAGCCACTTTGGCTGCATCTGCGGCTGCCATCTGTGCTGCGTACGGTGTGTTCTTCTTGCTACCGCGGAACCCCATCTTGCCGGCGCTGCTCCAGCTGATCACCTGACCGCTTTTGTTGGTCAGGCTGATGATAATGTTGTTGAATGTTGCTGAAATGTGCGCGTCGCCGTATGCGTCTACTTTTACAATTCTTTTTTTAGCCGCGGCCTTTGCGCTTAATTGTGCTTTTGCCATGAGAAATTCAGGTAATCTTTTAATTTAATAATTCATTTCGCAAATTGCGAAACCCAAACCAACTCTCCGCCTGCACCTGGAATCCGCAGTTGGTCCGGAAAAAACTGGTGCAAATCCGGTTGTTCCACCCTCGCATATAACGGCGGAGGCCAAACAGCCAGATCTTATTTCTTAGCTGCTTTCTTCTTACCAGCAACTGTCTTCCGTTTTCCTTTGCGGGTGCGACTGTTGGTCTTGGTGCGTTGTCCACGAACAGGAAGTCCTTTTCTGTGGCGCAAACCACGATAGCAGGCAATATCCAGCAGTCGCTTGATATTCATTTGTACTTCACTGCGCAACTGGCCTTCCACTTTCAACTCTTCCGTGATGGTTTGGCGGATAGCATTCAGATCCGCATCATCCCACTCATGTACCTTCTTATTACGGTCAATATTATTCTTGTCAAGAATATACTTTGCCGTAGAGGGACCGATCCCATAAATATAGGTCAGTCCAATTTCGCCTCTTTTATTTTTTGGTAAGTCAACACCGGCAATACGAGCCATATGATAATTTAGATTTTGATATTTACTTTTAAGATCTTACAGTTTGTGAAGAGCGCCCCATTTCACCCATATTCAGGGTAAAACCAAGCCGATCCGGAACTATCCCTGCCTTTGCTTAAAGCGGGGATTTTTTTTGTTAATTACATAAAGCTTCCCTTTGCGGCGTACAATTTTGCACTCTGCGCTGCGTTTCTTAATGGATGCTCTTACTTTCATATTCTTATTTTTAAAAAAAGTTCAATAATTCGCGGAAAGCTAATTTTTATACCTGAAATTGATCCTTCCCCTCGACAGGTCATAAGGGCTTATCTCCAACCCCACCCTGTCACCAGGCAAAATACGGATGTAGTGCATTCGCATCTTACCCGAAATAGTCGCCAAAATCTCATGACCGTTCTCCAATTTCACCCTGAACATCGCATTAGATAACGCTTCCAGAATCACTCCATCCTGTTTAATCAATGGTTGTTTGGCCATAAAAATTTTTGGGGTGCAAAGATACGAAGTTTTTATTAATTATAGATCCGTTCGGGTGCTTTTTTGTCCCGGCAACAGATCAAAAGTACTAATTATCTTGTATATTGTTGATTATCAGCTATATACGCATACAATCAAGCAACCCGATGGGTTTTTGTTCCGTTATGGTGATTACCCCGCATGTCACCGGCTGTTTTCTTCCGGGAATCCGTTGAACCTCAGGAATTCAGTGGCATTTTTGTCATCTGTTCAAAAATATTCTGAAGTTCATGAACCATCAACGGCCGGTCGAACTGGCGATGATCTTCGCGGTACCAGGTTTCTACCATCGAAAAATCGGTTGGCGCCCATAACCTAAAGGCGCCTTTTCCATACTTAACCCCATTTTCTGCCTCCATTTTAGTAAAACCCAGCCTGAGCAACTGGTTTTCATCAACCGGCAGACCCGACACCTGATCGATGTGGTACCAGAATTCCTGGATGCCATTGTCAACACATACTTCGTGTTCTTCGAGACTAACCCGCAAAACAGTACCCTCTCGCTCCACCCCTTCATCATTTAGTTTCACCCAGTCGCCCGTTTTAAGGTCTGTAAGTTGCATAAAATAACGTTTTATGGTTAGGTTAAAGTTACGAAGACCACTTTGATTTGAATCAATGAAGCACAAATAATATTTTTATCTCAAATTTAAAATCAAAAAGGGATGTTGCGGATTGGACTGCTATCAGATACACATGGCTTTTTAGACGAAAAAATCTTTGTTCACTTTAAAGATTGCGATGAACTATGGCATGCCGGTGATTTTGGGGATTTGTCACTGGTAGAGCGACTGCAGGCCTTTAAACCCTTACGAGGTGTATACGGAAACATAGATGCCCAGGCGGTCCGGAACATCTTCCCCGAGGTCAACCTTTTCAACTGTGAGGGGATCAAGGTGATGATGAAACACATCGGAGGTTATCCTCCCAACTATAACAGAGAAACCAAACGACAACTGATCGTTGAAAAACCACAACTATTTATTAGCGGGCATTCACATATTCTGAAGATCATTTACGATGAACAACTTCAATGCCTGCACATGAATCCCGGTGCATGCGGCCGCCAGGGCTGGCATAAAGTCAGAACCCTGATTCGGTTTACCATCGATGGAAATGACATCCGGGATTGTGAGGTCATCGAACTCGGTAAAAAATAAGCAGGCACTTCCCTTAACCGGTCAATCAGGCGAACCGGAATCAACAATTAAAAACTATTGCTGGAATGAAGCCTCGTTGCTCAAACCCAACCGCGCCCTTGTCCGATTTCACGGAAGGGCCATGGAATGGCTGCCAGTATAATGATCAATGCCAGTACATAAAAAAGTACTGTTTTGCGATGCTTTTTCCGATCGGATATATTTTTCTTCGCGTAGGATTTTCCAATATGAACGAGGATAATAGCCAGGGTCATCATGCTGATATGCTCAACCGCGAAAAATCGGTACACGGGAGTCTTCATGATTTCTGCCATTCCAAAGTGCTGAAAAAGATACAGACCATATTGCCCCGTAAACCATTGATAAAGTCCTATCAGCAGCATGATGTCACAGGCGATCATCAGAAACAATCCAGTTCTCCGGTGTCCGGCGGTAAATGGTTTGTTCCCCCCTCCAAGGCTTTTGAAAATGGCTAATAGCAATAAAAACAGGATCACCCAGCGCAGGAAGCTGTGGGTATGAAGAAGAGCTGTCTCCATGTTAATTAAATTAATTGGTTTTGTTGATGTTTGCGAATATAGGGATTTCAGGGAATTTGGCTTAATTTGCGCTAAATTCTGAGCAATGGCATTGATCGCTCCTTCGCTGCTGGCTGCGGACTTCCTGAGATTGCAGGAGGAATGTGATTTGGTTAACAATAGTGATGCAGACTGGTTTCACCTGGATATTATGGACGGGCGTTTTGTTCCTAATATCAGCTTTGGGCCGATGATGGTTGAATTTGTTAAAAAAATTGCCCAAAAACCCTGTGATGTACACCTGATGATCGAAGAGCCGGGAAATTACGCTGAAGCTTTCCGGAATGCAGGTGCGGATCACCTGACCGTACATTTCGAAGCCTGCCCCCACCTTCACCGCAACGTGGAGCAGATCAGGTCGTTGGGTATGAAAGCAGGTGTTGCATTGAATCCACATACACCTGTAGCGTTACTCGCAGATATATTGCATGATTTAGATATCGTGCTGATCATGAGTGTAAACCCTGGGTTTGGCGGACAGCAGTTTATCACGCATAGTATTCAAAAGATCAGGGAACTGAAAAAAATGATCCGGGAGAGAAATCTGCGTACGCAAATAGTCGTCGACGGGGGTGTGACATTGTTAAACGCCGCCGCGATCCTGGAAGTAGGCGCCGATGTTCTTGTCGCCGGCACTACAATATTTAAGGCGAATGACCCTTCGCAAGCAATCTCAAAACTTAAGCAGGCAAATGTTAAATTATAATTTCCAGGCCCTGAAAATCCACACCTGTGAATAAAAATTATTTCAGTGTCAGGGTTTTCCTGAATAAATTTGAATTAGAAGGGCAGGCATTTGTAAACTAAATTATACAGATGATGAGCTATATCCCGGTTCGCCCTTTGCCGGCCACGCATATTCATAAAAAATGCTGAATTGACCGAGACAATTATTAACCTTGAAACCGTAAATCCCATTGAGTTTTTTGGCGTAAACAACGGGAAGCTGGACATCCTGAAAAAAAAATTCCCTCTCCTGAAAATCTTATCGAGAGGTAAACAGATAAAACTGAGTGGGTCCCCCGAACAGATTCAGGCGGCTACAGAGAAAATCAACCTGGTCATCTCCTACATCGAGCGAAATGGTCACATGAGTGAGAATTATTTTGACCAGATTCTGGGTGGCGATGATGCGGAATCGATTGACAATTTCGTTGAGCGCCATCCCAATGATGTGCTGGTGTTCGGGCCAAACGGAAAGTCGGTCAGAGCCCGGACCGCCAACCAGAAAAGACTGGTGCAGGAAGCCGAAAAAAATGACATCGTATTTGCGATCGGCCCGGCAGGGACCGGCAAAACCTATACTGCCGTTGCCCTTGCAGTTAGAGCTTTGAAGAATAAACAGGTAAAAAAAATCATCCTCACCCGTCCCGCCGTCGAAGCCGGAGAAAGCCTCGGGTTTTTACCGGGTGACCTGAAAGAAAAGATCGACCCATACCTGAGGCCCTTATATGATGCGCTGGATGATATGATTCCTGCGGATAAACTCGGTTATTATATGACCACGCGGGCTATTGAAATTGCACCACTGGCCTATATGCGCGGCCGCACGCTCGACAATGCCTTTATTATCCTGGACGAAGCGCAGAATGCCACCGATCTCCAGATAAAAATGTTCCTGACTCGGATTGGCGCAAACGCCAAAGCGATTATTACGGGCGACCTGACCCAGATTGATCTGCCCCGGAACCAGCGGAGCGGCCTTCAGACTGCCGTTCGTATCCTCCAGAATATACAGGGTATAGGTCACGTTGAACTGGATGAAGAAGACGTGGTACGCCACCGGTTGGTGAAGGCAATCATCAAAGCCTACCACGCGGAACACGAACGCAATACAGAAAATTCTAATACAGGTAATCGGGACCAGCATTACAGGCCCGACAGTAATACCTGAAACCCGCTATTCGGTTAGCTTCACTGTCGGCCGAACGTCCCCGACTAATGGCTTCCGGTTCGCGCCGCGGCTATACTGCTGGTCATTTCTGAACCGGCGTAAAGTTTCTTGCACGGCAAATCCAGATGGAACACTCGTTGAAAAAGTGACTAACGTCCTGAATAGAACAATCCTTAAATTTGTATTAGATAAAAGAATTTTGATGAAGAAAAGCACTTCAAACCTTTGTTGCCTGATTCTGCTTATAACCCTTTTCTTTGCGGCCTGCCGGTCGTCGGGGCCGCATGGTCCCAACGCCGTTTTTAACTCGTTCATTGAATCGCTTTCAAAAAACGATCTGAATGGAGCTGCCAGGCTCACCACGGAAGATAGCCGGCACCTGATTGACATGATCAGGAGAGGAATGGAATGGTCGGAGAAATTAAGAGATCGGGGATCTGCAACAGATAGTACAAAAGTGTTTAGCAACCTTGAAGTGGGCGAAGCGCTAATTTCAGGGAATACGGCTACAATCCCGGTGCGGCTGAAATCGGAGAAAAGGGTTCTGACACAATTCAAGCTCATCAAAACAGGAGAAAACTGGAAAGTTGCGTTAACATTGGAAAACCTGGCTGCTTTGGGCCGGCATAAACCCAAAAATGATGCCGACTTGATTATGGACAGCACCCACAACCTGAACCCCCAGGATATTCAACATTCGATGGAACTGGCCGATAGCATTCTCAGAAATATGGATCCTGGTAAGGTTGAAGAAATCCAAAAAAACCTGGAAAAACATAAATCTGAATAATCGGTTATAAAGTTTTTATTTTGCAGGCATGCCCGCCAAAGGCGGTGAACTAAAAAAATTACGGATGAACCGAAGCCTCGTTAATTATTCTTACAGAGGGGATGTATATGCGGAGTTCCATCCGATAAAATTCCTAACCGCCAAAGGCGGTGAACTAAAAAAATTACGGATGAAAAGGTTTTATACTTTCCTATTCCTCTCCCTCTTATGGTTGGCATCCTGTAATTCACCGGATGAAGACAACAGCTCCGGAGAGGCCGACAGTGACAATGACCTGAATGTCGCCATCGGGTTTGTTCAGGCAGCTTTAAAAGGAAAATATGATCTGGCCGGAAACTATATGCTGCATGATTCTGTCAACGACCAGCATCTGGAAGCTGTATCGCGGATGAGGCTCACTCCCGACGAACGTCAGGGACTGTGGGATGCCACCGTTAAAATACATAGCAGGAAACTCGTTAATGACAGTACCAGCATCATCATTTACTCAAATTCCTTTCATGCTGATAATAAAGACACATTAAAAATCGTGCGAAAGGATGGTAAGTGGCTGGTGGATTTTAAGTATCTCTTTGATCACGATCAGGCATATCCCCGTATCGATTCCCTGGAAAACTCCGCTCCCCGGTAAGTCAATCAGCTAAAAGCGGAAAAAGATGCAGGTGATCGCGGGTCTGACAGAATACAAGGTCTGTCCGTGAATTATTGTTCAAATATCCTCCGCGAGTCGAAATGAATAAAATCGACTCCGGACAAAAACTAAAATACACATGATAACAGTCAATCACCCGTGGCACGGGGTACACTACGGTCCCAATGCACCGGAGATAGTGAATACAATTATAGAAATCCCGGAGGGTTCAAGGTCAAAATATGAAATCGACAAACAAACCGGACTACTGAAGCTCGACCGTGTGATATATTCATCGTTTCACTACCCTGTCAATTATGGATTCATTCCACAAACGCTGGGACATGATCATGACCCTCTTGATATCCTGGTCCTTTGTTCACAGGCTATCCGGTCATTTTGCCTGGTACGCGCAAAAGTGATCGGTAACATGCAGATGATCGACAGCGGAGAATATGATGATAAGATCATTGCGGTTGCCCAGGATGATCCATCCGTGAATCACTACGATCATATCGATGAATTACCACAACACTTCCTGCTGGAGTTGCGCAATTTTTTCGAACAGTATAAAGTTCTCGAAAGCAAGAAAGTTGAAATTGATACTTTCCAGGACAGGGCTACCGCACTTACTGTTATTACGGAAGCGATCGACCTGTACAAGGAAAATTTTCAGCGATAGCATCAACACTTAATCAGTTACAACGTGCCCGGAAACTTCAAAAATATCCTGTTATTAACTGGCAGTTTATTGGCCTGTTCTATCGTTTTCGGGCAGTTTCAACTTTCCAGGATTCTGAAATCACAATTCAGGGTCAATCCGATCGGAGGACCCTTCCCGGCGTTTCTGGAGACCTTGCGCACCGATCCTGATCTGCTGAATAAGAAGGAGACCCTGAAAACAGACAGCACCATGTACATCCTGACCGGCGAGTACAAAGTGTTTAACCCTTTTAATTTTCCGGCAACAAAGGTTGAGATCCTTTTCGCGGAAGATGAGTTTTCTATGAAAGACAGAAAGAATCAGCCTCAATATCTGACTTTCTACAACTACCAGATTATCGTGTATTGTCAGGATAATCCTGCCATCAGGAAAGCACTGGAAAAAGAATATAATACACTCGCCAGAAAACTGAAGCGAGACCTGCCCGACGTGGAAGCGAGTAGCTTGCGTGGCGTGAAAAATGTGCAGGATGGCGAAGTCCGTACCTATTATAATAAACTCGCCCTGGTGAGCCCCGCCTCGCTGAGTTGGCAAACCCTGTCGCAGTCAAAGCAACTGGTGCTAACCCTATTGATCAGGTTGAGGGTTGTCGACAATTATGCGGTGCCGTTCGGTTTTTCGAAACAAAGTATTTATGGGAATTCAGACTGACCCTCCCTTCTACCAAAACCTCCTGATGGAATTCAGCTTGTGCGTTCTCTTGCCGGTTTCAGCGTTAGTGATACCTTCCTTATCCAGTAGATCAATTCTGACTTTTCCTGATGCGTGAATGATCCGGTCGGTGCCCAGCAATATTCCCACATGAACGATTTCATCTTTATCATCAAAAAAAGCCAGGTCACCTTTTTGAGAAAGGGCTAATTTCTTTACCGCGGTTCCCTGAAGGGCCTGTTGCCAGGCATCCCGGGGCAGTGGCACTCCGGCCATTTTAAAAACAGTCTGGGCAAAGCCGCTGCAATCGACACCAAGAATCGTTCTACCTCCCCACAAATAAGGCGCATTCAGCCAGCTAATGGCCATCGACTCAACCATGTTTGATTTTGGAGCGGTGCTTTCGGCAGGATTCACGACGTCTCCCTGAAATTGATATTTGGAATCTCCCGCCTTACCCCAGGTACCGTCAAAACCAGGTAGAAAAGAACCCATCGGGATATAAGCAGGTACATCATTCAGCAGTATCCTGTTCAGGTAATCCCCAGCAAACAACCCGTTGGATGACTGAGCTTCTAACTTATTCACTGACGTAAAAAGATGATGGGTGATCCAGCCCGAATAACCGTCGTAGAGGCTTTTGACCCTATACCAGGACTTTTGACGGCTTTCAATTATTTCAAAAGCTTCGCCAAAAAGCAATTGATTCACCATTTCCTGCCGGTGATCGGGCTTCTTCCTTACCGGTGCTGCCGGTACCGTAATGATGCCAAATTCCATGATCGCTGATTTAATTTGCCGCCCCATCACAGGCACTTCCCTGAGCCGGTGCTGAGGTTCTAAAATTATCCGTATCTGGGCAGACCTTCACCCAGACTATTCAAAATATTCAGATAATTTATATATCGTTCTTCCGATATATCACCATTTTCCACCGCCTTCTTGACCGCACAGTTTGGTTCATTCACGTGTACACAGTTGTTATACTGGCAGTCCTGCAGGCGCTCGCGCATCTCCGGGAAATAATGCGAAAGTTCTTCTTTCTCGAGCGACGTGATGGCAAGCTCGCGTATGCCCGGTGTATCGATGATCCGGCCTCCCGCTGAGAGGTCATACATCGTGGCAAATGTTGTCGTGTGCTGACCCTTTCCGCTCCAGCCGCTAAGCTCCTGGGTCTTGAGCTCAAGGCCGGGAATCAGTTTATTTAAAAGGGACGATTTCCCAACGCCGCTATGGCCGCTGAACAAGGTGGTTTTGCCAGCCAGGCGGTCGGAGAGTTCCGCCAGACCTTCATCCCGAATAACGCTGGTCGTGAGGGTCCCGTAACCTATCGTTTCATAAATTTTCCTGGTAGCTTCCAGTTTCTGCCACTCTTTTTTTCCGTACAGATCCGTTTTATTAAACACCAGTATTGCCGGCACATGATACATTTCACACACGACCAGGAACCTGTCGATAAACCCCGTTGAAGTACGCGGCTCCCGGGGAGTGGCAACAAGTACCGATTGATCCAGATTTGCTGCAATGATGTGCTGCTGATGTTTTAAACGGGGGGATTGACGGTTGATATAATTCCGGCGGGGTAAAATCTCCGTGATAATGGCAGTAGATCCTTTTTCGTCCTCCAGTTCCACCATTACTTCGTCACCAACTGCAACTGGATTGGTACTGGTGATTTCGTCTATTTTGAAAACGCCTTTGATACGGGCATTATAAAACACCCCTTTTGCATCTTTTACGGTATACCAGCTACCGGTTGATTTATAAACGATCGCGGAAAATGACATGGCGTTTTTAAAACTGGCTTTATCTGTAAAGCATCAATCTAAATGTATTCAATAATATATTAATACAAATTCCTGCAACCCACGGACTTCAAAATGCGCGCTGACCTTCGGTCCCAGCCCCACCGCACCGTCTAAGGCTGAAGATCAGACGCTTACATTAAATGCGCGGAGTGCATCGTTCAGACTTGTTTTGAGGTCGGTACTGGCTTTTCTCTTACCGATGATCAGTGCGCAGGTCACGTGAAATTCACCGGCCGGAAATTTTTTCGCATAGGTTCCCGGTATCACTACGCTCCGGGCCGGCACCCTGCCCTTGCTTTCGATGGGAACTGAACCACTCACATCGATAATGCGGGTACTTTTCGTCAATACGACATTGGCCCCAAGTACAGCTTCTTTTTCAACGATCACTCCCTCGACAACGATAGAACGGCTTCCCAGAAAACATCCATCTTCAATAATCACCGGACTGGCCTGCAGGGGTTCCAGAACCCCTCCAATACCTACGCCTCCGCTCAGGTGCACACCCTTGCCGATTTGCGCGCAACTTCCCACTGTGGCCCAGGTATCCACCATGGTCCCCTCATCTACGTAGGCGCCGATATTCACATAAGACGGCATCAGCACAACATTCCTCCCAAGAAAAGACCCATAACGGGCCACCGCGTGAGGCACAGCCCTGACGCCTTGTTCCTGGTAGTTCTTTTTCAACAACATCTTATCGTAAAATTCAAACGGATCTAGGTCCCAGGTCTTCATCGGCTGGATAGCAAAATACATCAGAATGGCCTGCTTCACCCATTCATTAACGATCCATTTATTACCGTTTTTCTCCGCCACCCTAAGTTTCCCGTGATCCAGTGCGGCAATAACTTCATGAACGGCATCGCCGTATTTTTTATCTTTCAATAAATCTCTGTCAGCCCAGGCCGCTTCAATCAGTTCCTTCATATTTAATTTTTAAAGGCCTCAAAGATAATAGAAATTGCTCATCGGGATCCAGCATAACCGACGCTTTCCGGCCATGTTAGAAAAACAGATCCACAGAATACCTGTTAGCGATCCAGCCTCAAACCCCTATATCTTTGCCGGATGAAGATCGGGTTTGATGCAAAGAGAGCATTCCATAATCACACCGGGCTGGGCGTTTTCAGCCGGGTGCTCATCCAGTTGCTCGTAGATAACTATCCGGATAACCAGTATTATCTGTTCAATCCCAAACCGGGTAATCTTTTCAACGCATCCGGCGCATCCCTTTCTGAAATACTGCCGCCCCCGTATTTAACCGGCATGCTGAGCAGCCTCTGGCGCAGCAAATGCTCGACCCGAGACATTAAAAAACTCGGACTGGACCTGTACCATGGTTTAAGCCATGAGATACCCCGGGGGATGCCTGCAACGGGTATTCCATCCATCGTGACCATGCACGATTTATTTCCAGAGATTTATCCAGAGCAATATAAACCGCTGGATGTGAAAATATACAGAAGCAAATCGAGATATGCCTGCAAAAATGCAACCCGGATCATGGCTATCAGCCAGGAAACTAAAAAACATATTATTGAAAAGTATGGGGTTGACCCCGAAAGAATTGAAGTGATCTATCAAAGTTTCGACCCTGTTTTTTCAAAGCTGCAAAGCCGGGCTGAGAAAGAAAATATCCGCGAAAAGTATCAGCTTCCGCCTGCCTATTTTCTGCATGTGGGGAGCATCATTGAGAGAAAGAACCTCCTCAATATTTGCCGGGCGATGAAGATGATACAGGGTGAAATTAATATCCCCCTGGTGGTGGTGGGAGACGGCAAAAGGTATAAAGATAAAGTTAAGCAATTTATCGGGGAAAACCAAATGGAAAACAGTATCTTATTTCTCTCCGAAAGCCTCTCCGGGGCTGGGCATTCACCGGTTGTACTCCGGGAGGATTTCCCTGCCATTTACCAAATGGCCACTGCCATGATCTACCCTTCCTTTTACGAAGGATTCGGTATTCCAATCGTGGAAGCCATGGCGGGTGGCGCCCCCGTAATCACTTCCAACAGCTCCTGCCTGCCTGAGGTGGGCGGCAAGGCGGCGTTTTATGTGAATCCTGAAAATCCATCTGAAATGGCGGAGGGGTTCCGGAAAATAGTTGGCGACCCGGTACTGGCGGAACACATGACACAACTTGGCTTTGAACAGGTAAAAAAATTTCTGCCTGAGACCTACGTCGGTGCAGTGATGAAGATGTATGAAACAGTCGCAGGGGCGTGAGTTACGGAGGGCGTCTGCCATTTTTTGTTTAAAACAACGCTATGAACATTTTTGAAGAAGACATAAGGCATTGTATTAATATCCTCAACAGGGGTGGGGTTATCCTGTACCCCACAGACACCGTATGGGGATTAGGCTGTGATGCAACGCGTACGGATGCTGTTGAAAAAGTGTATACCCTTAAAGAACGGGCCGACAGCAAGGCGCTCATTGTATTAGTTGCCGACGAGCTGGAAATCATGAAGTACACCTCCGAAGCCGATTTGAGCCTGTTCGACTACCTGTCAACTGTACAAAAACCCACCACCGTTATTTATGACCAGGGGATCGGTTTTGCCGAGAACCTGACGGCACAGGACGGAAGCATTGCGATCAGAATCTGCAGGGATACATTCTGCAGGAGTCTACTGAAACGCTTTGGGAAACCAATCGTATCCACCTCCGCCAATATTTCCGGTGCGGCCACGCCGGCCAATTTTAAGTCGGTAAGCGATCAGATCAGGTTGGGGGTTGATTATGTTGTTTCGTACCGACAGGACGATGAAACGCCGCATAAGTCCTCGCCCATCATCCGATGGAAAAACGGAGAGATCATCATTATCCGGCCCTGAATCTCCAGCCCCGGACAAAATATTTATCTTTGACGGCTGATGGAAATTGAATTGACCCCAGTCGAGAAAAAATTGTTGGAAACAGTGACGGATGCCGCTGAAAGCCTCGGCATGGAATGTTATCTGATTGGCGGATTTGTGCGCGATAAAATATTGAACCGGCCCACCAGGGATGCCGATATCGTTTGTGACGCCGACGGGATCCGCCTCGCCAAAGCGGTGGCAGAAAAAATGAATCCGGTGCCTGCTGTCAATTATTTCAAAAATTTCGGTACTGCGCATTTACATACGGCCGGTTTTGACCTCGAATTCGTGGGGGCGAGGAAGGAAAGTTACCAACAGGACAGTCGTAAACCCCAGGTTGAGCCAGGGAGCCTTGAAGACGATCAGAAACGGAGGGACTTCACAATCAACGCAATGGCAATCAGCCTGAATAAAAAAGATTTCGGTAAGCTGAACGATCCGTTTGACGGTCTCCGGCATCTCGAAGAAAAGCTTATCATTACGCCGCTGGAACCCGACCAAACCTTCAGTGACGATCCGTTGCGTATGATGCGCGCCATCCGCTTTGCGACACAATTGGGTTTTACGATCGCCGACGAGACCCTGCAATCGATCAGTCGAAACGCGGAGCGGATTCAAATCATCTCACAGGAAAGGATCACTGATGAACTGAATAAAATTATCCTGGCAGAAAAACCATCTATCGGCTTTGACCTGCTGTTTAAGACCGGCGTACTGAAAATCATATTCCCCAAAATGGCAGCGCTGGCGGGAGCAGTGTATATCGACGGGTTGGGTCACAAAGATAATTTCTACCATACCCTGCAAGTGCTGGATAATATTTCAATGAACACCGATGACCTCTGGATCCGATGGGCGGCCATTCTCCATGACATCGGGAAACCCGCGACCAAGAAATTTGAAAAGGGGCACGGATGGACATTTCACGGTCATGAAGTAGTGGGTGGAAAGATGGTCCCGGGTATATTTGCCAGGCTTCGGTTGCCGCAAAACGAAAAAATGCGGCAGGTCAAAAAGCTGGTGGAGCTGCACCTCCGCCCTATCAGTCTGACCAAAGAAAACATTACGGATTCTGCTATTCGCCGTTTACTGTTTGATGCCGGTGAAGATTTTGAAGCACTGATGATGCTTTGTGAGGCGGATATTACCAGCAAGAACAGACAAAGGGTTAAGCGTTATCTTGAGAACTTCCAGCTCGTCAGGGAGCGTTGCCGCGAAGTGGAAGAGAAAGATCATATCCGGAACTGGCAACCACCGATCGATGGCGTGCAAATTATGGAGATGTTTAACCTGAAACCTTCCCGACCCGTTGGTCTTTTGAAAGAAGCACTGAAAGACGCGATCCTGGATGGAGATATTCCAAACACTTACGAAGATTCAAAAACATTTCTGATCGCGAAGGCCAGGGAAATAGGTCTTGAATCCCAGCCTGGAAATTAGAAACTAAACTGGACCCGGCATGTGAACGACTTTAATTTTTAAATGATAGTATATGCACCCGGAGAACTATGTACGAGAAGAACTTTACCATGTACCTGTCGAAAAAGTATGGCAGGCGTTAACTGATAAAGACACAATAAAAAAATGGTATTTCGATATCCCTGATTTTGAACTTCGCGTTGGCGCTGTTTTCAACTTCTATGAACCTGGCGACGCCCGGCAATTCCATCACCAGTGTACCATCAAAGAAATCATTCCCCTGCAAAAACTGCAGCATACCTGGACTTATCCCGAACTTGGGGATGGGATCACAATGGTTACCTGGAAATTATCGCCTGATGGTGACAATACCCAGGTCAGGCTCACCCATGAGGGGTTGGAAGCCTTTGCAGATCTGGGGCCTGCTTTCACCCCGCAAAATTTCGAGGCTGGATGGAAGGAGATCATGGGCCATGGACTCAAGGATTTCCTGAAGGGTAACAAGTCTTCCAACCTCCCGGATTAACTACGGAATCCTGTTATTCTTAATTTCTTCCACCACTTCCGGATCGAGCAATGTAGTGGTATCACCAAAATCAGTAAAATTGCCTTCCGCGATTTTCCTGAGTATCCGCCGCATGATCTTGCCACTGCGTGTCTTGGGCAATCCCGGTACAAACTGGATCTTTTCCAATTTGGCGATCGGCCCGATCTGGTCGGTAATCAGTTGATTTATTTCTTTTCGGAGGTTCTCCCTGTCCCGCGTCTCCCCTCTTTCCTTCAGGATCACGAAGCCGTACAGCGCATTTCCCTTAATATCATGCGGATATCCTACAATGGCGCTTTCCGCAACTGCCGGGTGCTCATTGATGGTATCCTCAATAGGAGCTGTCCCCAGGTTGTGCCCGGACACAATGATGATATCATCCACCCTGCCGGTGATCCGGTAATAGCCCACTTCGTCGCGTAAGGCTCCGTCTCCCGTAAAATACTTGCCCGGGAATGAACTGAAATAGGTATCCTTATAGCGTTGATGATCGCCCCAGATACTTCTCGCGATACCAGGCCACGGAAAACGGATACAAAGATTGCCATCAACCTGATTAGCAGTGATCTCATTTCGCTTTTCATCCATCAAGACCGGTTGAATACCGGGCAGTGGCAAGGTGGCATAAGTGGGTTTAGTAGGCGTTACAAACGGAAGCGGAGATATCATAATGCCTCCCGTTTCGGTTTGCCACCAGGTATCAACGACAGGGCATTTCTTTTTACCCACCTGATCATTATACCAGTGCCAGGCCTCTTCATTAATCGGTTCGCCAACAGACCCGATCACGCGCAGTGAAGAGAGATCGTGCTTCTCCACCCAGGATGTACTTTCTTTTGCGAGTGCCCTGATGGCAGTGGGTGCCGTATAAAACTGCGAGACTTTATGCTTTTCGATGACCTGCCAAAAGCGGTCAGGTTCCGGATAAGTAGGTATCCCCTCGAACATCAGGGTTGTAGCGCCGTTTGCCAGCGGTCCGTACAGGATATAGGAATGACCGGTGATCCAGCCAATATCAGCCGTGCACCAATAAATATCATTTTCCTGGTAGTTAAAAACGTTTTTGAACGTATATGCAGTAAATACCATGTATCCCGCGCAGGTATGGAGCATCCCTTTTGGTTTACCCGTGGAACCTGATGTATATAGGATAAATAAAGGATCTTCCGCATCCATAATAGTGGGGATATTATCAACTGGTGCGTTGTTCAGTAACGGTTGCAACCAGATGTCCCGGCCTTCTTTCATTTTTATATCGCTATGGGTACGCTTTACTACCAGCACCTTTTCGACTACAGGGCATTTATTCAGCGCCTCATCCACAATCGCTTTTAGTTCCAGCACTTTATTACCGCGGTAACTGCCATCTGCAGTGATCACAACCTTGCTTTCGCTGTCGTTAATCCGGGTGGACAGTGCATTCGATGAAAAACCTGCAAACACCACGGAATGGATAGCGCCGATACGGGCACAAGCCAGCATGACAACGGGCAGTTCAGGAATCATCGGCAGATAAATAGTAACCCGGTCGCCTTTCTTCACGCCCTGGTCGCGCAGGACGTTAGACATTTTTCCAACCCTGTCATACAATTCCTGGTAAGTAATGGTCTGGGCTTCTTCGTTCGGATCATTCGGCTCCCAAATAATTGCGGGCTTGGTTCCTCTGGGCGCAAGATGCCTGTCAATACAATTTTTGGTGATATTCATTTTGGCATTAACGAACCATTCAATTTTAGCCTCGCGCATATCATAGTTCACCACTTTCTCCCAGCGCTGATACCAGACAAAATTCTCATCCGCCACCTTATCCCAGAATTTCTTTGGGTTTTTGATCGACTTTTTATACTGTTTGAAATAGTCAGGAAGCGACTCGATCACATAGTTCTTCATTTGATCACTACTTTAAGGGTTAATTTGATTTGCAATAACTTCAGGAGGGATAAATATAAAACAAAACAATCTATTACTCCTGTTAATAAAAAATTTCTTCAAAATGCGCATCTACACTGATCTGTCAGTCAGTAGATATTTGCTATTTATGATGACTGCTGTATTCACCTTTCACGGCAAAGTATCCGAACATCGCAAGGCCACCCACGATAATGGGCGTAAGTATAACCAGGATGATGAGACCAAACACCAGGTCTTCCTGTTTGCCCGTTAACAGCTTGGGTACGCCAAAAACAAAAATGCAGAAATAGGCGGTAACGACTGATAGCAATAGCCAGATCGCACCTAAGAATTTCTTAATGATATCCATAATCAATATTTAGAATTTTTAATTTATTTTTTTTAAGCTAACTGCCAGAGACCATTCAGAGCTCCCTCGGTTCCCTGTTTTTTCCATCGAGGTAAATCAGTCCGATAATAAAACATACCGACGCCACCACAATTGGATACCAAAGTCCTTCGAGGTACCAGTGACTATGGCCGCTTGCCTTCCCATTGGTTACCAGATAGGTGGCCACGGCCGGGAGTAACCCTCCAAAAATGCCATTACCAACATGATAAGGAAGCGACATCGATGTATAGCGTATCCTGACCGGGAACATTTCCACCAGGAATGCTGCGATGGGGCCATACACCATCGTCACAAATAATACCTGGATAAATACCAGGAAAGCCAGGGTCCATTTATCCGGACTATTGAGGATAATTTTTTTAGAAACCACCGCGGGCGGGCTAGCCATTTGTGGCTGCAGACTCCTGTGAACCACGCTGTCGGTCCGGCTAACCGTTCCATCGGTAAAAGTCAGGATCCTGGAAAAAGTAATGGTGCTGTCGCCCCGAATTTCCTCGTTTTCAAATCCGTTCCGCTTCTCCTCTATCCCATTGGCAGCCACCTGCTTTTCGGAGAGGTTCGACAATTGAAACATCTGGTCATAGATCGGCCGGTAAGCAAGTACTGCCAAAAGCATACCGGCTAGCATGATACTTTTCCGGCCCCATTTATCCGAAAGCCAGCCAAATAGCACGAAGCCAGGGGTAGCAACAAAAAGGGCTATTGCCATTAGCGCATCAACCTGTGCACTGTCAACCTGCATCACCTTTTGCATAAAGCTGATGGCATAGAACTGCCCGGTGTACCAAATAACGCCCTGACCCATAACCGCTCCAAAAAGCGCAAGCAGCACGTATTTCAGGTTGTACCTGTTCCCGAAACTCTCCTTGAGTGGATTTGAAGAGGTTTTTCCTTCCTTCTTTGCTTTGGCAAATAAGGGCGATTCTTTCATATTTTTCCGAATCACATAGGATACACCCACCATCAGGATCGATATCCAGAACGGCACTCGCCAGCCCCATTTGTCAAATTCTTCGGGCGTGAGTGACGATTTGGTCACTAAGATCACGATCAGAGACACAAACAAACCGGCGGTAGCGGTCGTTTGAATCCACGATGTCCAGAATCCACGCCGTCCCGGCTCCGCGTACTCAGCGACATAAGTAGCGGCGCCGCCGTATTCACCACCCAAAGCCAGTCCCTGAAGCAGCCGCAACAACAGGACTAATATGGGAGCTGCATAGCCGATTGTCTGATAGCCGGGTACGCAACCGATAAGAAAAGTAGATCCGCCCATGATCAGCAGGGTAACTAGAAATGTATATTTACGGCCAATCATATCTCCCAGCCTACCAAAAAATAGAGCCCCGAACGGTCGGACAACAAACCCGGCTGCGAAGGTGGCTAGCGTTGATAAAAAAGCAGCAGTAGGATTTTCAGAAGGGAAAAATTTAGTAGCCAGTACAGCGGCGAGGCTCCCAAAAATATAAAAATCATACCACTCAATTAAGGTTCCCAGAGAAGATGCAGTGATCACACTCCAGATTGTACTATTCTTCTTGCGCCGGGCAACGTACTCGTCATGCGCTGCCTGGGTCCTGAAACTTTTGGGCATCCGTGTCTATGGCTTTTGTTATTTAAAAATCTTTATACTGGCCGGAATCTTGTTTTGCTATTGGCAATATTTTGCTAATTTAGGGAATTCAGTCAAATCGATTCAAACCAAAGTGATTTCTTTACGAAAATTTCAAGATTTATCACATTTTATTAGAAATACCTGAACACCCACTACCGAGCCGCCGCCAAAATTCTACCGCAGACGAAAAGCCCTTTTCCAGGCTGGATCGATGCTTAGGGGAAGTTTTAACCTGCTGATCCAATGATTTCGGGAGTCGTTTATGAACCAGGAAGCGGATTTTTTGTTATGACCTTATTACCATGAGTTTTTCAGATAGAGTTATAACGTTCAATCAGAACTTGCATTATGAGGGTAGTCTGCCTGCCGGTTTCGATGTGCTTAATCCGTTTCGCAGCAATCCGGAGACCATGCAGGTCATGCAGCAGTTTTATAAAAAGTTTTACAATGACGAGAAAAAGCGTCGTTTTATCATCGGTATTAATCCCGGTCGTTGGGGCGCAGGGCTAACCGGTGTTCCTTTTACCGATACAAAGCGACTGGATGCAGTTTGCGGGATAAAAATGAGCAGCGCCTATTCCCATGAGCCCTCATCTGTTTTTGTTTATGAAGTGATTGAAAGATTTGGCGGCGTCAGGAAATTCTTTGGCCGCTTTTATATCAACTCACCTTTTCCGCTAGCCATCATCCGCCAGAACGGAGACGGGAAATGGGTAAACGCCAACTATTACGATGATCGTGAGCTGATGGCCATGACGGAATCTTTTATGATCGATTCGCTGAACAAACATATTTCTCTGGGTCTGGACACTTCTGAAGTCTATGTGCTGGGCAAAAAAAATGCGGAGTTTATCCTTAAGGTGAACAAGAAGAAAAAATTTTTTGAGAATATTGTCATCCTGGATCATCCCAGGTATATCCAGCAATACAAAAGCAAAGAGAAAGAAGCTTACCTGGACCGGTATTTGTCTGCATTAAAAGGGAGATAACAAAAGAGAGATCTTTTCGAAATCAAAATATAGTCCTAAAAATTATATTTAGTCTACTGCTTCAGATCTTTACTGATTCGAAAGGAACAAACTGATTCAACTTTCGTAAATCAACAATGGTGCCCTTGCCTTCAGGGGAATCAAAAAACACCGGGACAAACTTTGCACCATTAACAATTTCATCCCAGGTATAGCTGGTCCTTGCGATGACTGTACTTGAATAATCCTCATCAAATGCTTTCAGGTAGATGACCAATTCAAAATCGGCATCTCTCAGATCGCTTGAGGTCAGGTTATTGATCGGACTATTTTCATCAATCGGATGTACTACGGTCCAGGAAATATATAAGGTGTTGATGGTATCAAACTGAAGGGGCAGGTCAAAATACTTATTGATCATCTTTCCGTTTTCCTCTACCATCATACTCGCAGCCATTTTGATGTTTACCTCGCTCAGCGTCGCATTCTTAATGGGCGCAACCCGAAACATCATGGCCTTTCCCTGCCTGAATGGAGCAATGAGTGCGTGTGTACTGAAGCGAATATAGGCCTTGGGCCTGCCAAACCGGCCATAGAGCAGGCCTGTGATGATGGCCAGGGTGAGGATACCGGTAAGTGCTTCAAATGAAGCAATGGTGTTGGTAAAAAATCCCGAGGGGCTGATCCGGCCATAACCGACCGTGGTCAAGGTCTGGGAGCTGAAAAAATAAACCTCTTCAAAGGTCTCAATCGGACTGCCGATTTCGATACCCCGTAAATATGGAAGGCAAAATAAATAATAAATGACCGCAAACAGTAGGTTTATCAGCGTGTAAAATGCCAGGATCAACACGGCAAACTTCCAACTCGAAAGATTGATCAAGAAGTTATAGACTCCGAATTTGTTGAAAAAAGCGGTCCCCCTGGTTACAATATTGGCCGTCCCGTCTTTATTTACAAACCTCGCGTATTTAGCCTCTGTGGAGGTGTTTAGCCCCGTGTTATCGATTGCTTTTTTGCCGGATATCCTTTTTTGTAGTGCCATCTTCCCTAAAATTAGGAAATCCTGCATAATTGCAAATCTGCCCGAAAAACTTTATGCTCTTTTTTTCGCAGCTTCTCCGATAATAAACCTTGACCTCTACTATCGCTGTTGATTCAATGATGCAAAGTTTAGTCCGGAGTTATCTCTTTCAGTTTAACGGCTTAGAAGCTCAAGAATTTCCTTGCGGATTTTCCGGAAATATAATACGCTGTTGTCATAGTCATCAAAATTGCGGATCAGATCATTTATGATTTGCTTTGATTTGACAGAGTCTTTCCGTTCGAGCATTTTGAGCAATTCATAATCATAGATACCGTCTCTCATCGTCTCAAAGCGTATCGAAGTATAAAGTTTTTTGTATCCGGGATATACGATCCATGCATCTCCCGCGGGCAGTTTACCCCGGTCACGGGAAGCGTTATCCCTCAATGGATCGGGGCTGCCCCAGTAGTTGAGACCCCAGTGCAAATACCCCGTGGCACCATATTTAAAATTGATCCAGTGCAGATATCTTGTCTGAATCAACGGGAGCTCAATGAAGCGATTGGCATAATTTCCCCGCGGTTCCACGCAGGTATAAAACCAGATCTCCTTGCCCGACTTCCTGAGCCCCTCGTAGAATGGATAGTCTTTGTGAAAAACACTCAGCACGGGTACCCAGACATCCACTCCGTCCTTGAGTTCACCGGATGTCATCACGGCATCCATTATTTTCACGCCTGGGAGATATTTTTTTACATAACTGCTGATTTTTACATAAGAGGCGGCATTCTTTGAAGTTGGTTCATCAGCGATATGTTGAAGATATTTATGCAACCATCCCCGTTTTTCCAGATGATCCTTCAATGCCGGTAAAAATTGGCTTAGGAAATTTTTTGTCCGTTCGTCATTTACCGGGAGCAATACAGAACGCATCCCGCACAATAAGGCCGATGGATTGGGCGCCTGGCGCAGCTTCCGGCTGTTTTCGTCATCGGGTAGCGGGACTTCAACAAAGAACGGATCATCCCAGGCTCCGGATCTCCAGGCAAGGTGCCCGCCCTCAATTCTCTTCAGTGCTCCAGCTTTTTCGAAGATCTCCGCTTCTTTATCAAAATTGCTGAAATCAAATCCATACTTACCGTCCTTGAAAGTAAATTTCGTATTCCATGCAGCATATATACGATGTATATTCTGATTATGGGAAGCCATCATGTCCGCGTGTACTTTCAACAACTCCCAGTACAGAGGCGAATAGATATCTACCTTCTTCCCCCTGTTGAGGTACTCAAGCATTAACGGGCTGAAATGTGCCGACCAATTCGTGATCCACAGGGAAGTCTCAGAAACCGTTACAGGATATACTTTGATATTAAACTCTCCGGAGAACAACTCCTTTTTACCCTGCACCAATCCGGTCAACGTCACTTTTCCTTTATAAATGCCGGCTGGCGCGGTTACTGGAACTGGAACTGAAATCCACAAGGGGTTCACTTCTCCTGCTGCAAGATTCAACGTGGTATCATCTACAATAGGATCAGGAAAATAGCCCGATACCGAACGGATAATATCCCGGGATGCAGGATAATAACTCCTGTCCACCGGTACATAGGTCACCCAACCTTTCCGCGCCGAAAGGGATATCCTGCCATTTGTAGCATCTGCACGTAAAACTGAAAGGCCTTTTATAGGTCTCAATGCTTTTACGACCAATTGGACCGACACGGTTTCGCCGGCGGCAGCCCGCAGCGTATCTCTCGATTCGGGATACCAGGTTCTTTCTTTAAAAACTTTATACAAGGGGTCCACCTGGTGAAATTCCAGGTTCTGTGCATAGCTGCCCGTCGTTAAAAACAGGACCCAAATCAATACTAACTTAAATTTTTTCATATTACTTAATTAAAACAAACGTTGGTCTTTTGAAGAAGAAATCATTTTTAAAAACCGGTCAAACCGGCTGTAATCGATTTGATCCGATTTCTTCTCATACTGACTGATGAAATTTTCCGCGGCCTGCATAAAACTTTGGTTCCCCGGATTTCCTTTCCATTTATTCCATAGTTCACCCGCTTGCTGTGACTTACCCAGTTTAATCAAAGAAAGTATTTGCAGGAGCGCATTATTTGAATACGGATCCTTATTTGAACCAGCTATCTTATTAAAGAAATTCATTGCCGCATCTTTTTTACCTGACCTCTCTAGTATGGTCGCTTGCAGGTAATCCTCCGCCCTCTCATCAACCAGGTCATCATAAGGCTTCCCGGCACCCATGCTATGCGGCCATTTCCTGGATTCTTCCACATATTTCAAGGCAGATTCATTTTCGCCATCTTTCAGGCTGGCCAAAGCCATTCTCAGTTTCGTTTCCTGGTAAAGCCTCCTTCCTTCCCCGGCGCCCTCAAACGGGAGAATTGTAAGTCTGGATAGAACACTATCAGCTTTTCTATTATCATCAAGTCTCAATAACGTTTTTACGTATAACATGGCCGGTATGTAGTGTTCGGGATACTGAACATAATAGGGTTCAATGGTCCTGCGGGCTTCTGCGTAATTATAATGATTCAGATAAAATTCGGCAAGTGCATATGCATACCGCCAGTCATGGTTGCCAACTTTCTCTGCCCGTTTCAAATCAGCCAATACGATAGCTGAATCCGAATGCAAAGATGCCCGGGTAAGGTAAAACGGCGCAAAACCGGTTTCCTCTTTGATGGCTTCCAGTAAATGTTCCGCCTGACTCCTGTTATTTTTAGAAAGATGTAGTAAAGACAAATAATATACAGATTTCCAGTCTCCGCTTTTGGAACAAGCCCATTCAAGAACAGGCTTGGATTCTCCCCGGAACGGAAATACAAAATCTGCCGGCATAGCAATGGCTCGATGCATATAGACCTGCTCGTCCTGGCTGTTCCCGCTCAACCATGCAAGCCAGTAATATTTCATAGGATGCTCAGGCGCCAGTTTTAGAACTGATTTTGCATCTTCCGTTCTGCCCAGGCCTGCATACCAAATAGCCATCTCCAGAAATGTTTGTTCCGGAAATTCATTCCTGAATACGGGTATAGAAGAACCTAATTTTCCTTTGTGATCTTCTTTGAAGTATCGTTCAAAGGAGAGGAACGCATTGAGTGGCTCAAGGTATCTGATTTCATTTTCCAGCTCCCGATTGCCCTTTCCGCGCAGGCGGTTTACCAGAAATTGAAGTTGCAAGCCTTCCATATTAGCAGTGTTATTAACCATCGACTTTTTTGCATAGTCAAACGCTTTCTGCAAATTATTATCACGTAGATAAATTCTGCTGATTCCCGTATAAGCTGCCGATCGGAAGGACGTGGATAAAGCAGCAATCTCCATACCATCCAACGCATCGGATTTTTTTTCCAGTTTGAATGCAGCCAGTGCATAGTAATAATTGGCTTGCGGGTCATAGGTATCAACGCTAAGGGCCAAACGCGCAAAATGAAACGCAGAGTCGTAGTTCATTTTTTCATATTGCAATTGCGACAGCAATGATAATGCAGGAACAAAATAATGATCTCTCTCCAGACATTTTCGCAGATAGATTTCTGACTCCGGATAGTTCCTGAGTCCGGCAAGATCCCTCGCGTAAATAAATAATCCCTGTACTGAGCTCCAGTCAAAATTTGCTGGACTTTCATCAGGGCGACTCAATGACTCTTTCCCCAGAGTCCATCGGGCATCGGCCAAACTTATTGTTGCGCCCCGCATTAATCCGGCGTTTAGATTCAGTTTCAGAGAGATAGTCTGTAGTGGTTTTAACTGTACAATCCTCCGGAAGATTATATTTCCAAGCGAATCCTGCAAATACAACGTATCTCTAATAAACAAATTTGATGAAATGCTAAGCTCATCGTTTTTAAATGAAATAATGCCGGTCTCGTTAGCATCGGTCACGCCGCCGGTCCCGCTGAACGGACTCCAGTACTCGATCCAGGTATCGCTACCCTTAGGACTAAAACGAATTTGTTTAAAGGGTGTCAAGCTGCTCTGGACAGAATTCTGGTTGAACAGTCTGCCACTCTGCATTTCCACGTACTGCCCGTCTTTGTCCGTCAGCAGGTCTTTCCAAATATCGCCCTGATCACTCAAAGCCCACGTAAACATTTTTCTGCCGGGTTTATCATCTCTGGTCACGTAATGCATCATCCCAAAATCCTGATCCTTCCAGTAGGCGCCAAAGTAAGATTTCCCGCTTCCATAAATATGGAATGATTTAGATCCGCCATAGTCGTTCTCCCGCCAGTCGGATACCTGCTTTTTTGCTGCGGAATCGTAAGGCCAGGGCAGCACCGTCCCGTTGTGGCTTAAGGCAACGTCTCCCGGATAGATCAGTTGAAGATCCTTGTGCGCGTAAACCGCTGCGTTCGTCCATTGGTAATATGGCTGCTCCAGGTCGGTTGCGTTATACCAAAACGACCGGGTTGTGAAATACGACTTGTCCTTCTCCAGCCGGATCTCCACGCTCCATCTTGTCCGGGTTAACAAATCAAGGGTACCGATAATACAGCTTACGCTACCATCACCGTTTGTGCGTGTGATATAGTCAACAGGCGTAGCTGTATTTGGCGTGTGGCCTATGATACCGTAATTGAATTCAATCCCACCGCTTGTCCATGGACCGCGCATTGCTACGTCCCTGAACTTAACCGCCTGATTATAATATATGAAATACTTTTTATGGATTTTGTCGTAGGCTGACCAGACCTTACCGCCAATTTCCGGCATGATCTCTACACTAATATAGTCATTTTCAAGATGCACTACTTTCCAATTTCGATTGATGGCTTTTGTCGCAAACCCATCGAATCTGAAATAAGGGTAGATTTTCGCGAACGACGGAACTGGATTGGGATCTGAGAATGGGTAAGTTGTGAATATCCTGTCGAATTCATTGAGTTTTGCCAGGCTCTGCCCATGGAGAATAATAGGAAAAATAATAAATAAACACAATACAATAATCAATAATTTTCCATTAGCTTTCACCGTCATAACATTCAATTTCTTTGTTCCGTTTAATTTTCTTTACTCCGCATTAATCTTTACAGTCGTCCCCTTCAATCCATCAGCATTGACCCGGAGCATGATTTCACCTTTTTCTTTCATCGGTCGCACGATACCCAATGCCAAACCGTTGTATGCATTTCTGTATTTCTTATTGGAAAATGGCTCCAGATCGGCCTGGTAACCGTTGTCTAAGGCAGCAATGGCCCCAGCCCCTGAAATTTCAAAGTCTAGTTTGTTATTAGCGCGCGGCACCAGGTTGCCCTGCCTATCCAGAATCGAGACCTTCACAAAACAGAGGTCCTCCCCGTCAGCCTTAATCTGTTTTCTATCTACCTCAGCGACGACCTGGTATGCCTCACCGGCAGTTCTGACTACCGACTCCATCACTTTCCTTCCTTTCCGTGTAGATACAGCTTTCAACGTGCCGGGTTGGTAAGTGATGCCGTTAAACCGGATAAAAAGATCATCCCCGACCTTTGATTTTTTACCGAGTGACTTCCCGTTCAGGAACAACTCCACCTGATCCGCATTATTAAAATAAACATGCACATCTATCTTTTGACCTTTTGTCCAGTTCCAATGCGGCAGGATATGCAAAACATTATCTTTTGTAAAAATACTTTTGTATAAGTAATAAGCATCTTTGGGAAAGCCCGCCAGGTCAACAATACCAAAATAAGAGCTGCGTGCCGGGAACGGGTATGGTGTAGGCTCACCCAGGTAATCGAAACCGGTCCATAAATACATTCCGCTCAGGTAGGGGTATTTCAGAAAAAGCTTTAGTGCTTCTTCGTTGGTAGAAGCCCAGGGGGCCGAGCAGTTTTCGTAAGCCGAGCAAGTGAAATCTTTATTTCCACCAGGCTTTGTTTCCCTAAATCCTGCCCAGCGGCGTATGCTATCCGAAGGCATGTCATAAACACCCCTCGTTGCGAGTGCAGATACGTCTTCCGCCAGGATAAAGGGTTTGTTTCCGGCGAAAAGTTTGGTCCCAAGGTCCTGCCATTGCTTATGGTGATAATTTACTCCAATAACATCGAGCGCCCCCGAAAGAAACAGGTTATTTTCGTTATTTGCGAAGTTCATAGCCGCGGTAACCGGCCTGGTTTGATCATAGCGCTTGATGATGTTTACGAGGTTTCGTGCGATCGTTCTGCCAATGGTGTCGGCATCCTTCCCATATTGCTCGGGAATTTCATTGCCAATGCTCCACAAGATAATGGATGGATGGTTCCGATCTCTCAGGATTTGATCTGACAAGTCTTTCTCGTGCCAGGCATCAAAATAGAGATTATAGTTAAAGGGTGTGCCTGTCTTTATTTCTGACCATACGTCGAAGGCCTCGTCCATCACCAGCAATCCCAAACTGTCGCAGAGATCCAGCCATTCAGGTGCAGGCGGATTGTGGGAAGTCCGGATACCATTTATGCCCATACTTTTCAAAGTCATTAGTTGGCGTTCCATAGCCCGTATGTTGATAGCCGACCCCAGGGATCCCAGGTCATGATGCATGCAGGCGCCAACGATCTTTATTTTCTCACCATTGAGTGAAAATCCAGTCTTTTGATCAAACTGAAAAGTCCGGATCCCAAATTTTGTGGTGTAGGTATGCTGAAGCTCGCCATTGATCATTATTTCGGAGACCGCTGTATAGAGCTTCGGATCTGTTGTGCTCCATAATTGTGGTTTATCGACTGTTAGCTGTCTCTCAACCTGCTGCGTACCTTTCTGGCTGCCGATCGTATCGGTAAACACCTGCAGTCTGCTGCCATCGGGCCCGAACAGGGTTGTTTTCAGCAGGGTGTTTTGTTGCCGGCTGGTTGAAACCACCTGGGTCTTGATATCCACAACGGCCCTATCCTTATTAACCACCGGAGTAGTGATAAAAGTCCCCCAGTTTTTTATGTAAACGGTGCCCCGTTTGTCCAGCCAGACGTTTCTGTAAATGCCGCTGCCGCTATACCAGCGGGAATTGGGTTGTTTGTTCTCTACCCTGACCGTCAGCAGGTTTTCTTCACCATTGAATTTAAGAAATGGGGTCATGTCATATTCAAAGGAAATATATCCCGAAGGCCGGTTGCCGAGCGTGTGCCCGTTGATGATGACAGTACTGTTCATATACACACCGTCGAAAACGATAAAGATCTTTTTGTCTTTATCCTGGTTGCTGAGGGTAAATTTTTTCTCATACAGCCCAAGCCCGCCCCGTAGCGATGCGCCCCCGTTGCCGCTGGGGCTGAATTTATCAAAAGGCTGTTCAATACTCCAGTCGTGCGGTAAAGTCACCGGCACCGGTTTTCGCTTGATGATGGTTTGCTCGTCCCAGTTATTCGCGTTGTCAACCCTGAACAACCAATCCTCGTTAAACTTTTCGCGCTGTGCGCGCACGGCCAAAAGAATGACCGTAAAAACCGTTAGTAGCATTAATTTTTTCATCCGTATATTTTTGGTTCACCGCCTTTGGCGGTTAATGATTTTGTCAGACAGAACTTCACAAGAACGTTCGCGTGTATAAGAACATTTTTCCGTGCTTCGCTTCCCAATAAAACATTCATAAATGATGAAATGATCCATATATACCAGCAGCGCGTTGATACTTTTAACCCGGGCACCGGCAAACACCAAGCCCACCCAAACCCGTTGTCTGGCCATGTGCTAAGTTACGGTGTAATAACAGAAAAATATCTGATCAAAGATTCAACCGTTTGCACAAGCTATCCCCTTTTCGTGGATCCTCAAACCAACACTTTGATAGTTTTTCACTCATTAAATTTTACGTACAATTCAGTAGAAACATAAGCTGTGCGGCTCTTCGGCCTACAAAAACGACTAACCTGTGGTCTTCTTGCGTTGAAATACCAGACAGACCTTAAAAAGAAGCCGATCCTCGTTGGACCGACAAGATGATTCCCTTTAGACCAAAACAAATGGTACACAAAAGTCTCCGAGGAAGCGAATGAAAATTGATTGGATGTTATTTCATGATCGGGCGAAAGCCAAGAGCAGGCCAAAGTTGCCCTGGTCTGCCTGCTTCAACGCTTTTAAATATGCGGCCCGAACATCGCCCTCGTTGGATAGATTGTCCGAGCCCCAACTGAATACCGGAATCTTGTGTAGGTTTCCGACAACAATATCGGCCATTAGTCGGCTGTGTCGCCCGTTGCCATTAGGAAAGCAATGAATACTTACCATGCGGTGCTTAAACCGTATGGCCATTTCATCAGGTAGATAAATATCGTTTTCGTGCCAATATAATGTATCATCCAGCAGGTATTTTAGCGCCGTGGGTATTTGCCATTTGTCTACGCCAATGTTCTTATTGGTCTTACGAAAGTCACCAGCCCACCCCCATACATCGGCATACATGCGTTTATGCACCGTGCGGACAAAATCTTCCGTGAAGACCACCGCCGGTTTAAATGAACGCCCCAGCGTCCATTGCACGGCCCGTTCAATGTTCTGCTGCTCAAACTCGTCTAACTCTCCCCGGGTTGCTATGGTAGGAATGAGAAGACCTTCTTTCTCGTCTTCGTCCAAGGGTGTCTGACCATAAACGTATTCCAAGTCTAATCCCATAAGATCTTAGGAATTTCATTCTTAATTGATGCGGTCCTTTCTTCAATAGCCTTTCTAATGCGCTTTTTTGAATTGGCCTGATCTTCGAGTTTCATGGTTGTCGCGGTACGCATAACGATTTCAGTAGCCAGTACCCTTGCCCGTTTCTCAATAAGTGCATCCAGTGATCCATCAATGGGTACAAAACCATACACCAATTGCATATCCATAACCCGGGCTACTTCCCGGAGCGACTTGAGAGTAATGGAACCTTCCTTTTCCCGCTTTTCCATATCAAGAACGGCCTGTTTGGAGATCGAGAGTTTATTGCCCAATTGCTGCATCGACATACCAACAGCGGTACGGATGGCTTTTATCCACCCCGTAGGTGGTACGGCCACCCGCTTAAGCGAAACAAAGCGTAACATTTTGTCGTTTAGTTGTTGCAGTCGAAGCGATTCTTTGCCCATAATGTAAAGTTATACATTGACCCTAATAAGACAAAAGTAAAGTTATTATTTGACATAGTCAATCATTTTGTAAATTTATTTATTTACTTTTTTACTAATCTAGTAAACGTATAGATTGACTATTTGAAGTAAATTATGCCAACTATTTGATTGACAAACAGTCCTTTTTTATTTTTCACACTACGTGATTCATAATTTATCCGAAAGGCTGGCACTCGTCATCTGCTTTTTTGTGGGTTTCAAAGCCGCTTTAAATCCGGCTCGATTGCTAGTCGTGCCTCTGTGAACTGGTCACAAATTGTGACCAGTTCGTTGTAATACTACCTATATCTATAACTTGTGTCGATGCGAGAAATTTGACCTCTTTCCACTCCTGCCTGTTAAAGCAAACCATAAAAACAGTCGGAAAAGGTCTGATATTTCTCTTTACGGCCGGGTTGAAACCCTTGGTTTCAACTTCGAAAAGGGCAGCCAGATCAAAATCTAAAGTAATCCTTTTGCGACTGATTTCAAAACCCTGTTCTGACTGGTTTGTATGGCCAACATATCGATAGATTGGAAAAATCCGGCCCTGCAACTGGCCTGATTTGGCTCCGGTCGGCAATCTTTCCTTGCACTCACTAAAAAGTTCAAAACATACGAACTTGGCCGACTGTCTATTAAAAACTCTGAGAGAAGTAATAATTTTATTACCTTTGAAAGATGAAATCCAGTGAACTGGTAAGGTTGCTTAAAAACGACGGTTGGTTTGTTGTAAAACAAACAGGCAGCCACCAGATAATGGAGCATCCCGCAAAAAAAGGGTCAGATCGTTTGGCCCCTTCACGGTAGCCACGAAGTGGGCAAAGGGCTGGAAAAGAAAATTAAAAGAGACACAGGAATCAAATAGAAACGAGGTGTTATGAAAATTGAGGTGATCATAGAAAAAACTAAGACCGGCTATTCAGCTTATGCTGAAAAATACCCTGTTTATACAGTGGGCAAAACTTTGGATGCCCTGAAAAAGAAAAGCATTGAGGCCCTTAATTTGTACTTTGAAAAGGACGGCAAATCTGTAACCGAAAAGGACTTGAAAATCACTTTGGATTTGCCCCAGTTTTTTGAATTTTACAAGGTCATCAATGCAAAGGCCTTCTCAGAAAGAATCGGCATGAATCAAAGCCTTTTAGCCCAATACATCAAAGGCAATAAAAAACCTTCGCCTACTCAAACCCAAAGAATACTGAAAGGGGTGCAGCAAATCGGCAACGAATTGGCCGCCATCAGATTCTTGCTTTGATACCCCAAACCGGACTACTAAAAGAAATACAGCATGTTACATTTTCACGCAACACAAAAATTATTAAACACCAGCAGGATTAAACCTGTACTGTATGTGAGTGAGCCCGCCCCCGGCCAACACTTGCATAACTGGTATGCGGTATTGTGCAGAAGCGGTTTCACTGGCAAAATGCTATTGCTTTACATACATCAACCTTCATTACTGACGGTGGTGGTAAAAGGAAAAACTATAGCATCGACCATCGATAAATTTCGCGACCAACTAAAGCATTTATTGCATCGGCACGGATTTCCAACGAAGTTCATAGAAAATGAAATGCTCTATGCCTCAGATTATATGGTAGGTAAAACCAATAGTAAATCCATGCTGGCGCACATCAATCAAATGATCTTGCAAGTGACATCGTATAATTTGCACTTCGCTGATTATGATCAAATCGACACAGCCGCTCATGAGGATATTTTTATGGACTGGTTATATAAAAGTAAGGGACAAAAAGACTATCAAACACCACAAAAACATTGGATGACAGAATTAGGTAAATATCCCTCATTGTGATTTATCCAAATTAAGTTGTAAACCCACTGGTAGGCAAGTTTTAATCCGAATTCAAGGAATCTCCTGGCTGTAGGTTGGGTAGCCTGAGGACCTTTTGCCTATTAACCAACCGCACAGAAAAAAACATGGTCGCACATTTCCAAATCCTACATGCACACCTACGAACCGCCATCTGAACTATTCCGATTGAACCCTATCCTCTCCCTGTTTTCCCATTTTCGCCCCGCTGCTTTTTCATCTAACAAATTCTCTATGCTGTCATAAATCTGACTTAACTGAACGTCGTGCTCGGTTATATGTTCCTGTATCAAACGCAACTGCTCCTTCATATCCGTTTGCTGCAATAGCACCCGGCGTATTTCGACAAACGCCCGCATGATGGCAATGTTCATATTTATGGCCCGGTCGCTGTTTAAAACACCGCTGAGCATAGCTACGCCCTGCTCTGTAAAAGCGAAAGGCAGATATTTTGTGTGTTGGCCCCTGCCAACCTTTAAGGTCACAATTTGTGACCTTAAAGGTTCGTGCTGTTTAAACAGAGATTCACGTTCACACCTGACATCTTCCCATTCGTCGCTTGTAAGCCGAAACATAAAATCAACGGGGAAGCGCTTGATATTTCTCTTTACGGCCTGGTTGAAAACCTTGGTTTCTACTTCGTATAGGGCAGCCAGGTCAAAATCCAGCATAACCCTTTCACCCCTGATTTCGTAAATCCTGTTCTGTATGGCTTGTATGATTTGCATATCGCTAGTTTAAAAAAAATCCGCAGCATCTCTATTGGATGGTCGCTTAAATTTTATATGAACCTGTATCGTTTTCTCTTCACGCCGTTCCCGCAACGCTGAGGAAGTATGAAAATACACATTCTTCCAGATATATTTGAGTCACCCCGTTGTTATACGCTAGCTAGTATCACCTACTTCCCAATACAAAACTTCCCGAATATCGTTCCCAGGATATCCCTGTCTACTTCCACCTGGCCGGTTATCTCGCCCAGGTAATGCAAAGCACGACGGATATCTATCGTCAGGAGATCGCCGGTCAACTTGTGCGTCATCCCTTCTTCAACTGCTTCCAGGCTGCGTGCAGTTTTCTGAAGAGCCTCCAGGTGACGGGCATTGGTGACGAGGGTGTTGCCCGTATTAACGCTTTCTCCAATCGCCTTGCGAAAAATCATTTTCTTCAAATCCTCAATGCCGGTTTTGTTTTTCGCAGATAACCCAATTGCAAAAGGGTTTTCAGCAAGTTCGTCGTCTGCCGAAACCAGATCTATTTTATTAAAGACCTGCACCGTCTTGCCTGCATACTGCTTCAACCATTCAAAATGCTGCTCCTCCTCATCGGTCAGGTCCACCAGATGCAAAATGATATTGGCTTTTTCCGCGTTCTGACGGCTCCTTTCAATACCCAGGTTCTCAATGGTGTCGGTGCTGTGCTCCCGGATACCCGCCGTATCAATCAGCCGGAATAACACACCATCAATAACCAAAGTCTCCTCAATCGTATCCCGGGTGGTCCCAGCAATCTCACTTACTATGGCACGTTCTTCATTGAGCAAGGCGTTCAATAGTGTACTCTTGCCGGCATTCGGCTTACCAATGATGGCTACACTCACGCCATGACGAATGGCATTGCCCAGACTAAAAGATTCGATCAGTTTGTTCACCTGCGACTTTAGTCGGGCAATCAACTCCCGGAACTGCGCCCTGTCTGCAAACTCCACATCCTCATCCGAGAAATCCAGCTCCAGTTCCATCAGTGCCGCAAAGTGTATCAGCTCCTCCCTCAATTGTTTCAAATCACCCGAAAATCCGCCCCGCAATTGTCGGAATGCTGTAACCTGCGCGGCCCGGGTATTGGCGGCGATCAGATCCGCGACGGCCTCGGCCTGGGCCAGATCCATCTTACCATTGAGGAACGCTCGCTGGGTAAACTCGCCGGGCTTCGCCAGGCGGGCTCCACCAGCAGTACAGGCTTCAATGATCCGTTGCTGCACATAGGGAGAACCATGACAGGAAATCTCTACCACGTTCTCCCCGGTATAGGAATGGGGCGCCCTGAACAGAGTAATCAACACCTCATCCAGCGCTTCGCCCTTTTGCCCGGAAGTATCGTCTGATGAGCGGATAGTGCCAAAATGAACACTATGCGAAGGCTGGTCTTCCAGCTTTTTCCCTTTGAACAGCCTGCCAGCAATGGCGATCGCATCCTCCCCGCTCAAACGAATAACACCGATAGCCCCAACCCCCGGCGGCGTAGCCAATGCCACAATGGTATCCTGCCATTCAGAAAAATGATTCATGGCCCAAAATTAACCAGATTCAGGTACTTACCGAATGTAATGGCCCCACCACAGGGATAAATCCGGCCTGTTCTCCATCTTTTCAGTCGCTAATTCGGAGCGATCTGCATGTCGCCAATCCTTCTGGCAAAGGGGACCGTGTCGGCCCAGTTGCCCATACCATGGCTATCCGCATGTTGTCAATCTCCCTGTTAAAAACTTTGTTATGCTCATTTGAAGCCGACTAGCAATAAATGCATTTATTTTTGCGGCCATGACAATAGAGGATATCATAAAGGCTGATTTTGAAGAAGGAGCAGTTTTGCTGATTGATAAACCAATAGGCTGGACCTCATTCGACGTGGTCCGGAAGATCCGGAACCTCGTCAGGATCAAAAAAGTGGGTCACGCCGGCACGTTGGATCCCCTGGCTTCGGGACTGCTGATCGTTTGCACCGGCCGGTTCACCAAAAAAATAAACGAATTAATGGCTAAAGAAAAAGAATACACCGGCAGTTTTACCCTGGGCGCTATCACCCCCACTTATGACCTCGAAAGTGAACCGGTAAATTTCAAACCATTTGAACACCTTCACCAGGAAGACCTCCTAAAAGCCGCAACTGCATTAACGGGTGCCATCAGCCAGGTACCGCCCATCCATTCGGCCATAAAAAAAGATGGTAAGAGGGTGTATGAACTAGCTCGCAAGGGCATCGAGGTGGAGCTGGAACCCAGGCCTGTTACCATCTCCGAATTCGAAGTAGATGGCTCCATGCTACCAGGCGTACCTTTCAGGGTTGTGTGCAGCACCGGCACCTATATCCGCAGCCTGGCCAATGATTTTGGTAAACTTCTCGGCTGCGGCGCCTATCTCAGCAGCCTCTGCAGAACCCGAATCGGCGATTTTCAACTGAAAAACGCACTTAGTATTGAAGAATTTGCAAATGCCGTTAAGGAGAGAGACTAGATATTAGACGTTAGACGCTAGACATTAGATATTAGACATATCTATACTAATTATAACGCATTTAAAATTGTTATTTCAGTTGTTTTTACAAAAAAAATATAAGCGAGTCGATTTCGGGAATTTAAATTAACCCAAATAAACCGGAACAGATCCCTCAGAAAATAAACGGATACCCAATACCCAGCTGCAACTGACTTCCCTTGAAGAACGGATAAGCAAAGTATTTATTCTGATAACTCATATTCTGCGGATTCGGGCTGGGGTCCTTCACTTTATACCCCCAATCCAGACGAATTACAAAAAATCCAAAATCAATACGCGCACCGGCGCCGCTGCCAATGGCGAGGTCGGTTCCCAGTCGGGATATATTGAATACTTCATCATGACGACCCGCCTGCTCCTTTAAATACCACACATTGCCCACATCGGTGAATATCGCTCCATTTATGGGAATGCCAGCAAGGCGGATAAGAGGCACACGATACTCAATATTGCCCTCCAGTTGTACATCGCCAAACCGGTCAGGAACACTCAGCTCCCCGGTGAAAGCCTTAACAGTGGAACCAGGACCCAGTCTGCGTAACTGCCAGGCCCGCATACTGTTGGGACCCCCGCTGTAATACTGTTTGAAAAAAGGCAGCTTGTCACGCTTAGCCGGATTGCGGGTACTTTCAAACTCGTAACCCAAGCCACCAAAGCCCCGCAATACGAGTGAAGTGCGGGTCCATTTTACCATCCGTGCATATTCCAGATCGAGCTTGGCAAAACGATAAAGCTGATCATCCAGGAATTTATTGCGGATCAAACCCGCCAGCAACCCGGAATACTCCAGGTTGGAACGAAGCACCTGCGTAGTCCGGCTGTTCTTTTTGGTCCACGGCATCGTAAAATTGATGATATTCGAGGCGATCAGACCATCTGAGAATACATTCGCAACAGCAGGATTTTTTTCGATCATATCCAACAACCCCTGCCGCTTGACCAGATAGGAATATTCAATATTGGGAATCTTAATGCCTAACGTAAAACTACGGTTAGTAGATGTGTAATCCGGTCCCCGCCAGGTAAATTCGTATCCCCAGGAACTGTTTAGGCTGGTCAGGTTAAACAAAGTGCGTCTTTCGGTATTGGCACCATTGAGCGTTAAAATGGATGTGGTATTGCCCCTGAAATTATTCTTAAATCCCGATGCGCCCGGAAATATAAACCGGGGATACATCACCGAGTTACTCAGACTGACCTGCTGCGTTTGTATAAACTGCGCGGCACTAAGCTGACCCAGCTCCACACCATACCTAAGGTTGGTGGACAGGAGATTGGCCCCTTTGAGGAAGTTCCTGTTCTGGAGACCGACATTGACGCCTAACCCGACAAAATTGCCAGAAATGACGCTTTGGCTGAAACTTCCTTCCAGGTTCGTTGTAAAACTATAAAGTTTAGCCGGAGACAAACGGGCAATAAAATCGACCGTATCCTGTTTTTCCCTGGGAATCTGTTGAATATCTACCAGTCGCCAGCTCCCCATATTGTTTAGCCGGTTCAGCGTACGCAAATAGCGACTCTGCCTGTACAATTCGCCTGGCTTCAGGTAGATCACCGGCGGAAAGATCTTCGGTTTGAATTTTTTGTAATGCTGAACAACCGTCACATTACCCATAGTGGTTTCAAGTCTTTTGCGTCCCGTCGTGTCGGCAGTCGCATCGGGGTAAACGAGCACCTTGCCCACATAATACTGCCTGATCGTGCTACTATCTGTAACCGGCCGTAACCGGATATCCAGATTGGCCGTCGGATTATGGCGCCGCTGCCGGAGCCGCTCCAGTTGCTCAGCCTGTTCCAGCGGGTCGAGGGTGAGCTGCAGCATACTCAGATCCAGCGTGTCCCAAAGCGCAAAAAGCTGGTTCCTGGAAAACTGCTGGTATCCGTTATTGTGATATAACTCAACCAAACGGTCCATTTCAGAAGAAATGGGCGATTGCGCAAAAGGATCACCTTTCCTGACGAGCACATCTTTCGGGTGCGCTTTTGTTATCTCCTGCAGGTTGCTGTCTCGGAGCGTATAACTAAGTGAGTCGATCCTGGTAATGGGACCGGGAAGAATGTCGAAATCCACGAAAGTACGCTGCTGATCCCCCACCGGTTTGATGCGCGTGGTAAAACTCATCGAATCCGCAAAATAGCCCTGGGCATTCAGGTAATAATGCATGAACTGCAAAGATTTTCCAATAGCGGCGCTATCCAGCCGGGGCGGGTTTTTGATCGTTGCATAGAATACCTTATCCACTTCACGGGATTGCAGGCTATCGTCTAATTGACTGCGCAATCCATCTTCCAGTCGGTTCTTTTCAGATTTGCTGATTCGCTTATCTGTAACTTTTAAGGTCGTTTTGAAAATAAACGGCCCCTCCGGATATTTCTTGACTACCGTTCCAATTTTACAGGAATGCAAAAGGAAGGTCGCCATCGCGACGGTTAGGATAAGAAATATATTTTTGTGAAAGTTTCCAGGCTGCTTCAATGCTTTATATTTACAGTCTACCATGCTCAGTAAATCCGAAATCAAATATATTCAAAGTTTATCCCAAAAAAAATTCAGGGATCTTGAAAATATATACCTTATTGAAGGGCCAAAAATAGTGGAAGAGGCCCTAAAAACACCTGGGACACCTGTTAAAAAACTGTATGCGCTGCATTCCTGGATACAGGAGCATGCGCGTTTATTGCCTCCTTCCATCGGAACTGAAGTCACAGAAATTGAATTGCAGCGTATTTCAATGCTAAAAACGCCCAATCAGGTAGTAGCATTGGTGGAAAAACCGTGGAAGGATATTTTTCGTGTGAACCTGCATAATTGGGTGCTGGCGCTGGATTGCATTCAGGACCCGGGTAACTTCGGAACAATCATTCGCATCGCGGACTGGTTTGGAGTTCCTCAAATTATTTGCAGCGAGGACTGTGCAGATCAGTATAATGCTAAAGTGGTACAATCAGCTATGGGGAGCACCTTCAGGGTTGAAATGCATTACACGAAATTAGCAGAGTTTCTCGGAGCGCTGGAAACAATCCCCATTTACGTGGCGGGTCTCCAGGGTGTTCCTCTCAAATCCGCCGGAAGCCTTGAAAAAGGAATCCTCGTCATTGGAAATGAGTCTAAGGGAATAAGCGCGGCAGTGTCAAAACTGGCGCGCAAGATGATCACCATCGAAAAATATGGCGCTGCGGAATCTCTCAATGCGGCGGTTGCCACGGGCATTATACTTTCGCACCTGACCCCATGAGCGTCGTCAACGGAAATGAATCGCTTTTACAGGCTGAACTTTCTTTACGATATATGTAGGGATCAGTAATACAAGCAGGCAGACCACAAATGTGCTGGTACAAATTAAAAGCACCTCAGAAGTGGTTATATGAACGGCCGCCCGATCAAGATAATAAGCCTCCTCATTAAGTTTTATAAATCCGGTTTTTACCTGTAACCACAGGACGGCCAAGCCCAGCGCGGCACCGGCAATAATTCCGGTCAATGTAATGATCAGGCTATGCCGCAAAAATATTCGCTGAACGGCCCAGTCCGTCGCGCCTACAGCTTTTAACACCCCAATCATTCTCACCCTTTCCAAGACAAGGATGATCAGACAGGTTATCAGGTTGATCAGCGCCACAATAACCATTATGGCCATCAGAACATTCCGGGTAACGTCCTGCATATTTAGCCAGTCGAAAATATTTGGTGTAATCTTCTTGATACTCTGCGGAGCCCATCCCGAGGGCATCCCAGGCAGGTTGAATATCTGATCGGTGATCTGATCTATTTTATGGTAGTCCTTTAAAAAAATTTCATACCCTCCCACCTGATCGGGCTGCCAATCATTCAGCCTGCGGATCAGCCTGATATCGCCCAAAGCGAAGGTCTTATCGTATTCTTCAATACCTGTCTTAAAAAGTCCTGTAATCCTGAGGCGGTCGGGTCGCAGGCTGCCGTCTGGCCGTACAAAATAAATCAGTACCCTGTCATTGACTTTGAGCTTCATTTGGCCGGCGATATATTTGGAGATCATAACCTCACGGCTGTAAGAGCTGTCATTGAAAACCGGCGGGACACCCTCCACCAAAAAATCTTTCAGGTGACTAAAAGAGTAAGTACTATCAAGCCCCTTGACAAGTACCCCTTCCAGATCATCGCGGGTTTTGAGAATGGCATAACGGGTTGCAAAGGGACTGATACTTTGCACTTCAGGTATTTGCCGGATTAAACGGACAATCGTATCGTTGGCATTGATCGGCATCTCCTCTGAGATCACCGACTGATAGGGTTGCATTTCCTGCAACCGGATGTGCCCCCAAAAACTAAAGACCTTCTCGCTCACTTTTTGCTGAAATCCATTCGCAAAAGCAAGCGTAATAATCATCACGGCCACGCTGATGATTGTTGCAGCCAGCGTGAGCCTGATAATAAACCGCGAAAAGGAGTGCTGGCGGTTAAAGGCAATCCGGTTGGCAATAAAGGCAGATACATTCATTGCTGGGGATTATTACATCAATGATATGCGCAGGGTAATCCGGCAGATCTGCTAATGGAATTTTTTGGCGTCCTCCATGAATTTGGCCAAACCGATATCAGTCAACGGATGTTTTAACAGACCCAGGATCGATTCCAGCGGGCTGGTACATACATTGGCGCCAGCCTCCGCACAACGGATGATGTGATTCGGATTGCGGATAGATGCAGCCAGAACCTGCGTTTCAAAACCCTGTACATTGTAGATGTGCACAATCTGCTCAACCAACTGAACGCCGTCCCAACCACTGTCATCAATTCTTCCGATAAAAGGAGACACATACTTTGCACCGGCTTTGGCACAAAGAATGGCTTGTCCCGCGCTGAAGACCAGGGTACAATTGGTACTGATGCCATGATCGGTAAACCACTTGATGGCTTTAACACCATCTTTGATCATGGGTACTTTTACGACAATCTGCGGATGAATCGCCGCTAATTCCTGGCCTTCCTTAATAATGCTATCAAAATCAGTGGTGGTCACTTCGGCACTGATATCTCCTCCTTTGACCATTTCACAAATGGTCTTGTAATGCTGCATGACGGCTGGTTTACCTTTGATCCCTTCTTTGGCCATCAGCGTTGGATTCGTGGTTACGCCATCCAGAATTCCCATTTCGTAGGCTTCCTGGATCTGTGCCAGATTTGCTGTGTCGATGAAAAATTTCATATTATAATCAGTCTTTGTTTTGAAAATTAACGTTTTTGCCCGCCTTCTTGTTTTCAAAAGTCTAAAATTCAGTTCTGATGGTTACAATAGGTTTACACAAATATGATGGGTTTACGATGCTGCCGGCGTCCGTCCCGGTCCAGTTAAAAGGCTCTACAATCCAATGAAAATACCGGTATAAATAAAAAAAAGGCAGGCTACTCACATCGCACCGCTACAACCACCTATCCTTGCTGCCTTCCGACCCTGGGGAGGTTCAGTAGGAGCTGGTCGTATGAGACCTGCCGGCCGCAAAGATAGGGAATAAGACGCTAGAAAGCATGCGTTAACAGGCAAAAGCTCAGGAATAATTCACGTAACAAACGATGCCCATATCCTGCATCCCCTGAGTCAGGTCTGGCCTCGCCTCACCCGGATAATCTTTATATCAGGATCGGAGCGGTAGAATTTTCTGTCAGGCTACAAAGTGCAGGCCATCTTCCCACTCGTGTTTCCACCGACGATGGCTCCAAAGCCACATGGAAGGATCCCGGATGATCACCTGCTCCAGGTACCTGACGAACTTCAGGGTCAATTGATCCTCGTTACTGCTCGATGGATTTTCTTCTCCCACTTCAAAGCTAACCTCATAATATCCTCTTCTGGGCCTGCGAATGGCGGCAAATATCACCACCGTATCATTCCGGATCGCGTTCTTAGCCGGGCTGACTGTAAACGCTGTCCGCCTGTTGAAAAAGGTGAACCACTTCGCCAAATGCAGGTTGTACCCCGGATTCTGGTCTGCCACTAAACCCAGGCAATACTTCGTTCCACGGTAAGGGGCAAACTCCCTGGCCATGTTTTGCGCACTCAGCAAAATACTGCCATGCCGGGATCGCATTTTCAGGAATAACCGATCGATGGCTCTATTCTTTAGTGGCATATACACGCCCAAAAATGGATACCTGATTTTTTTGGTGAGAACAGCGTTCCCCCACTCCCAGTTGAACGTATGCCCCAGGTGCAACTGCACCGCGCGGCCTTCATCATAAAAACGATCCACAACCTCCCAGTTTCCCTGGAATCGCTTTTCAAAGAAACTGGCGTCCGCGGATAGCAGCTTAAGGCTTTCTATCAGTGAATCGATAAACCGGCGATAGAATTCGCGGGCAATCTTTTTCCGTTCGCCCGCGGAAGAATCCGGAAACGCGATAGCCAGGTTCTGCATCACAACCCCCTTCCTGTAGCCTGCTACATAATAGACCAGGAAGTAGATGGCATCGGAAAGGACGTACAACACCCTCAGCGGTAACAGTGATACCAGGTATAACAATGAATAAAGAAGATAGTACATATCTCAAATACACGCCGGAATCCGGCATCGGCTGCTGTTTTATTTATAATACGATATCTTGTGTCAGCTTGCTCTTTTCGGGATAGTCAGTATTGAAATTCAAACCGCGGCTTTCCTTCCGGAAACTGGCTCCTTTGATGATGAGATATCCAACGGTGATCATGTTTCTGAGTTCAAGCAACTGTGGTGACAACTTACTGCTTCGGTAGAGTTGTTCTGTTTCCTCCCAAAGCATATCGATCCGCCTGGATGCCCTTTGAAGCCTGTAATTATTTCGCACGATCCCCACATAATCGCTCATCACAGATCTGAGCTCTTTCAGGCTTTGCGTGATCACGATCATTTCACGGGGGTGTGAAGTGCCTTTGGCATTCCAGGATGGGATCGTAGCGGAGTCCCGGTAGGAACTGTGCATTTGCCCCGAATCCACAATACCGGAAACGTATTCAAAACAACGATGACCAAATACCATCGCCTCCAGCAGCGAATTACTGGCCAGCCGGTTGGCACCATGTAACCCTGTGCACGCGCACTCGCCAACCGCGTAGAGGTTCCGGATAGAAGTCCTCCCCCATTCGTCCACTTTCACGCCACCACAACTATAATGGGCAGCCGGAGCAACGGGTATCATCTGGGTATGAATATCAATGCCAATACTTTTGCACTTCTCATAAATATTGGGAAAATGCTCCACAAATTTCTCCACTTCAAAATGACGGCAGTCGAGCCACAGATGGTCGTCACCCGACACCTTTAATTCATTATCCATAGCACGTGCTACAATATCCCTGGGGGCCAGGTCTTTTCGCGGGTCGTATCGCTCCATAAAAGCTTCCCCGTCTTTGTTTCGAAGGATACCTCCATCTCCTCTGACCGCTTCCGTGATCAGGAAGGCCTGCCCCGTCAGGCCCGGTTCGTGAAGTGCTGTCGGGTGAAACTGGATAAACTCCATATTTTCGATCCTTCCCTTTGCACGGTAAGCCATCGCCAGCCCATCTCCCGTTGCGACACCCGGATTTGTGGTGTTCCGGTACACCTGCCCGTTTCCTCCGGTGGCCAGGTAGGTATGATCAGAAAGTATGGTTTCCGTTTCGTTCGTATCCAGGTTAAGCACATAGACACCGTAACATTCAATGTCCGGCGTGGATTTGGTAACCAGGTAACCCAGGTGATGCTGGGTGATTAAATCAATCACAAACCGGTTTTTTGAAATCTCGATATTCGGAACCTTTGAAACAGCATCCAGCAAGGCCCGCTCAATCTCCCAGCCGGTGATATCTTTGTGGTGCATGATCCTGAATTCACTGTGCCCGCCTTCCCTACCCAGTTTATAATCGCCATCAGCCTCCTTGTCAAAACTAGCACCTAGTTCAATGAGTTCATGGATCCGGTCTGGCCCGTCCCTGACAACAATCTCCACAATTTTCTGATCGCAAAGTCCGTCGCCGGCGATCAGCGTATCTTCGATATGTTTATCAAAACTGTCGTTTACGGTATCGCTCACCACAGCCACACCGCCCTGGGCGTACTTGGTATTTGTTTCATCTGCGGTAGCCTTGGTCAGGATCAGGATTTTTTTTTCCGGATATCGACCCGCCATTTTCCAGGCGTAGGTCAGACCAGCTATTCCGGTACCGATCACTAAAAAATCAACGTTGTGCATCTTCAAAATTAATTAATTGTTGTGGCAGGCGGCAAAATTATAGCTTTTGCCGGTTGGGCGGGGCAAATTATATGCTGATGCCACGCCGGATTTTGTTGGCCGCTGGTGGAAAACTCACCCATCAATCGAGTTCGATCCTGCTGCAGGATTAGGAAAATCAGACCGTAACTCCAGCCTGAAACCTGCATCCGACAGGTATTTGGGTGGAATGTGATTGAATTATTTATGGCCTGCGGGATATGATTTACATTTGCCGCATGGCAGTACGAAAAAAAGTTAAGACAACAGAGCCCATTATCCTGGTCACCAACGATGACGGCGTGTCTGCACCCGGCATCCGCAATCTTGTAGAAGCCGTGCAGGGACTTGGAAAAATCGTTGTGGTGGCGCCCGATAAGCCGCAATCTGGAATGGGGCACGCCATCACAATCGGACATCCGCTGCGACTTGTAAAAATAGATCTGTATGAGGGTGCAGAAACCTATTCCTGTTCGGGTACGCCGGTAGATTGCGTAAAACTGGCTGTGGATAAGGTTTTGCATGGAAAACCGGATATCTGCATCAGTGGCATCAACCATGGAGCCAACCATAGCATTAACGTTATTTATTCTGGTACGATGTCGGCAGCCATGGAGGCCGCTATCGAAAGCATTCCTGCCGCAGGTTTCTCTTTGCTGGATTCTCGCATCGATGCTGATTTCTCCGCTGCTAAATATTATGCACGCCTGATTGTTGAAAAACTGCTGAAAGAAAAGGGAAATCCGCACCTGCTGCTGAATGTCAATATTCCAAAACTTCCCCTGGAAGATATCAGGGGATACAAGATCTGTAAACAGGCCTATGCCAAGTATAAAGAGAAATTCCTGAGACGTAAGGATCCGACCGGCCTGAATTACTATTGGCTGACGGGCGATTTCGTCAATTTTGACACATCAAAAGATACCGATGTGTGGGCACTGGCAAATGATTACGTGAGTGTGGTCCCGGTTGAGTTTGACCTCACCTCCTACGAAGTAAAAAAGAGACTGGAGAAAACCTGGGGTACAAACGGGGTTACAAAACAGCGGCAAACGAAAACTCGCACAAATAAAACAGCAGACAAATAAACAGGCTGGACATGAATCCGAACATCCGGGAAGAACAAAGTTCCTCAAACCTCGGGCAGGGCAGTACCCGTTACTACCTGATTGCGGGCGAAGCATCCGGCGATCTGCATGGGTCCAACCTGATCCGTGCCATTCGAAAACTGGACAACACCGCTACGATCAGATGCTGGGGGGGTGACCGGATGGCAGATGCGGGAGCTGAACTCGTGAAACATTACCGGGACCTGGCTTTCATGGGCTTCGCGGAGGTCGTGCTAAACCTGCGTACTATCCTGCAAAATCTCAGTTTTTGTAAGAGAGATATCCTCGCGTTCAAACCTGATGTACTGGTCCTGATTGATTATCCCGGCTTTAACCTGCGCATCGCTTCCTGGGCAAAGAAACAGGGCATCAAAGTTGCCTACTATATTGCACCACAGGTCTGGGCCTGGAAAGAGGGAAGGGTTAAGATGATGAAGAAATGCATTGATGAGATGCTTGTCATACTGCCCTTTGAAAAAGATTATTTCAAAAATAAATGGAATTGGGAGGTCACTTATGTCGGGCACCCTTTAATTGAAGAAATCGAAAAAAAGAAATCGGAGCCGGTCAAAGAGTCGGCCATTGACGAAATTCGCGGTGCGGCAAAAAACAAACCGGTGATAGCCCTGCTCCCCGGCAGCAGGAAACAGGAAATTGAGCGGAAACTGCCCGTGATGCTTGAGGCCAGCCTGAAGTTTCCTTCTTTTCATTTCGTGATCGCACGGGCGCCCTCTTTGGACGCTTCTTATTACCATCGGTTCACTGCCAACTATCCCCATGTCTCCGTTGTGAATAACCGGACCTACGATTTGTTGATGCAGGCAACTGCCGCGTTGGTCACTTCAGGGACAGCAACGCTCGAAACCGCCTTGTTTGGCGTTCCGGAAGTGGTTTGCTACAAAGGATCATCGATCAGTTACCTGATAGCGAAGCAGGTCATCAGCATTAAATATATTTCACTGGTCAATTTGATTATGGATCGGGAAGTCGTGAAGGAACTGATCCAGGGTGAAATGAGCGTGGGAAACCTCGTTCGCGAGCTGCGATCTTTGTTATATGATGAAAATCGGAAAGAAACCTTGTCAGATGATTATAAGCAACTGAAGGACCTGCTTTCATTTTCAGGCAGCGCCTCTGAAAAAGCGGCGGCTAAGATCCTGCAATTAGTGTCGAAGCAGCTTAATAACAATGATGATCAGCGAAAGGATGAATAAGATGATGCTGATCCTGTTGATCCCATGCATATAACCCACCCAAGAACTCCTGGGGCGATTGGAATCTTTTTTTCGCAACCAAAGGTATTCCGCCATCTGCTTTAATACACCCATTTAAATATGACAATTTAATCTCAAATAAGTTGTGAATTCCGGGCGCCGGACCATAGAAAGTCAGACTTTAGACTATCGACGTTATCTACCTGAAAATACCGTCATGATCAGGATTTTTTCTGCGTCTTCTTCATTTACCCTTACTTTTACTTAACGGGGAGCTAAATCAACCCGGAACTTACCACGAATGAAATCCTACGAAAAATTATTACAGTCGAACCGGGACTGGGCAGCGCGAAAACTCTCCCTCGACCCCGAATACTTCAGCCGTTTGGAACATATTCAGCATCCTGAGTTCTTATGGATCGGGTGCAGTGACAGCCGGGTTCCTGCAACTGAAATCACAGGAACAAACCCCGGCGAGATCTTCGTCCACCGGAATATTGCCAACGTCGTGGATTACACGGATGTCAACCTGTTTAGTGTTTTGGAATACGCAGTAGTACATTTAAAGATCCGGCATATTATCGTCTGTGGCCATTACGGGTGCGGCGGTATTAAAGCTGCAATGAGCAACCACGATTTTAACCAGGTGCTCAATATGTGGCTCCGCTATATTAAAGATGTTCAATTTCATAATCGTGAAGAACTGGAAGCTATTGCGGATGAGAATAAACGCGCAGACAGGCTGGTGGAGCTGAATGTCATTGAACAGGTTCAAAAACTTTCTAAGACCTCCATTATACAAAAAGCCTGGCAGGAAAGGCAGGCGCCACACCTGCACGGCTGGGTCTACGGACTCAGTAATGGCGTTATTAATACCCTTTGTGAAATAAAACCCGATATCAGCCAGATCGATCCGCTTTATCTTTATGACGACCTGTGATCCGGAGGCCGGAAGTATCGATTTCACCTACAATCAACAGTAAAGGGACTATCTCCGTGTAACACCAGATCCGTGACGCGGGTATCGCGTTTCCCCGCTGAAACAGCGGGAGCTTTTCCACATCTGTGCTATAAAATTTCCCTAAAAATTCCGCTTTCCGCAGCCGATTGTTTAACTTGCGTCACCAAATAAGGCATTTTAATTAAACTAACATAAAACTATTCGCATGAGTTACATTTCTGATGTCTTTGCAAGACAGATTCTGGACAGTCGTGGCAATCCGACCGTGGAGGTTGACGTAGTTACGGATGAAGGCATATTGGGACGTGCAGCCGTTCCCAGTGGTGCCAGCACCGGCATACATGAAGCTGTTGAACTGAGAGACGGAGACAAGAAAAAATATTTGGGGAAGGGTACGCTAAAAGCAGTTAAAAACGTGAACGAGGTCATTATGCCCGCGCTGATCGGGTATGATGTAGCTGACCAAACAGGCATTGACCAACTGATGATTGAACTGGATGGTACACCCAACAAAGCCAAACTGGGCGCCAATGCCCTGCTGGCAGTAAGTATGGCGGTAGCCAAGGCTGCGGCTGAAGAAGCCGGTCTGCCTTTGTATCGTTATGTAGGGGGCACCAATGCCAAGACTTTACCCATCCCGATGATGAACATCCTCAACGGCGGTGCTCATGCGGATAATAAGATCGATTTTCAGGAGTTTATGATTATGCCGGTAGGCGCCACAACATTCAGTGACGGCCTCCGCTGGGGAGTGGAAATTTTCCATGCGCTGAAAAATGTACTGAAGAAAAAAGGATTTAGCACCAATGTGGGTGACGAAGGCGGTTTTGCACCCAATATTCAAAGCAATGAAGAAGCGATTGAAACGGTACTCGAAGCGATTACTGCCGCGGGATACAAGACCGGTTCTGAAATCGTGATTGCGATGGATGCAGCTAACAGCGAGCTTTGGGATGCCAAAAAGAAAAAATATGTGTTCCACAAAAGCAGTGGCAAAGCCATGAGCAGCGAAGAACTGGTAAAATACTGGGAAACCTGGGTGAAAAAATACCCAATCGTTTCAATCGAGGACGGCATGGCCGAAGACGACTGGAAAGGATGGGCCATGCTCACCGAAGCGATCGGCAAGAAATGTCAGCTCGTGGGCGACGACCTGTTTGTTACTAACGTGGAGCGTCTTCAACAAGGAATTGATAAAGGAGTTGCTAACGCACTTCTCGTAAAGGTAAACCAGATCGGAACGGTTACCGAGACGATCAACGCGGTGACTTTGGCACAGACCAATGGATACAACACGATTATGAGTCATCGTAGCGGCGAGACCGAAGATACGACTATCGCCGACCTGGCAGTAGCCCTGAATTGTGGTCAGATCAAGACGGGTTCAGCCAGCCGGACCGATCGGATCGCCAAGTACAACCAATTGATCCGAATCGAGGAATTGCTGGGCGAAAGCGCGGTATATCCCCATGGAAAGATCAGGTTCCTGAGCTGATTGACTGGCGGTTTAACAAGTGACAACCGCGCGGAGTTTGAAAGTATAGGATTTTTTACAGACCGGATTTAATCTTTTCAATATGGAAAAATTTGTAGATTTTGTCAGAGAAGAACAACAGTTGCCGCGACAAAAACCTGTGGCAAGGAGGCGCGCACTGAGCAAAATTGGCCGGTTTTTGACCAACAAGTTCTTTATTGCTTCCGCCATATTTGTGGTGGTCATGGTATTCCTTGATAAGAATGACCTCATCACCAATATGGAGAGACGGAAGGAACTAAAAGAGCTGGAGTCCAGTAAGGATTATTATACCCGGGAATTATCCGAGTTACAGAAGATTAAAAAGAACCTCCAGACAGACCCGGCCCTGATTGAAAAACTGGCCAGGGAAAAATATCTGATGAAAAGGGCAAACGAGGATATATTTCTGACTGAAGACAACGCGCATAAAGAAGAGGCGAAATAATTACAATATTAAATTGCTGAAAACCGGCAGCCGCGAAGCGGATTGCCGGTTTTTTTAATGGGCGCCATGCAATTTGAACCATTAAAAGTATATTTGTTTCAACTGCGGTAGAAATGACCAGAAAAGAACGATATCGTTTTGTTATAGACTATTTTACAAAGCATGCCCCTGAACCTGAGACTGAACTGGTGTATGATAATCCCTACCAGTTGCTTGTGGCGGTTATACTTTCGGCCCAATGCACAGACAAACGGGTGAACCAGACGACCCCACAGATTTTTGAAAAATACCCCGACGTAAAAGCCCTTAGTGTGGCCAAAACGGAAGATCTCTTTCAGCTGATCCGCAGTATTTCCTACCCCAATAACAAAACCAAGCATCTGATAGGCATGGCCGGTAAAGTCGTTAGCGATTTCGGCGGTGAAATTCCCATGACCGTTAATCAACTGATGACGCTGCCGGGTGTAGGCAGGAAGACAGCGAACGTCATCACATCGGTTGTCGAAAAACAACCGAATATGGCTGTGGATACCCATGTCTTCAGAGTTAGTAAACGCATCGGGCTTGTATCTGCAGGGGCCCGTACACCGCTGGCGGTAGAAAAAGAACTGGTGAAAAATATTCCAGGTAATCTGATCCACAAAGCTCACCACTGGTTGATTCTCCACGGAAGGTACATCTGTCTGGCGCGCACTCCGAAATGTGAAATATGCGGGCTCAGAGAAGTCTGTCTATTTTATAAGAACAAAATCAAACATACCTGAACTACCCGGCGTGAAAAATGTGCGTTTAAAAGATGTTGCCAATAAGGCAGGAGTGTCCGTAACAACGGTATCCCTCATTTTAAACGGCCGCGGAAAGGAAATGCGTTTAAGTGATGCATTGATCAGGAAAGTCGCCGCCATTGCGCAGCATATGCGTTATGGTCCACATTCTGTGGCAAAGGGACTGAAATCCGGCAGGACCAGGGTCCTTGCCCTGATAGTAGAAGATATTTCGAACCATTTTTTTTCAACCATCACTCATATTGTTGAAGGTGTTGTCCGGGAGAAGGGCTACCAGTTGGTCTGCTCCAGCACAAACAACGACCGTGACAACACGATCAGGCTCATTGAAAACCTCGCAAACGGGCTGGTCGACGGTTTCCTGATCGTTCCGGTAGACGGAATCCAGGATTCAATCCGTTTCTTACTGAGCAAAAATTTACCGGTTGTATTCATCGACCGGAATTTCAGGAGTTTGGATGTGCCCGGCGTGCTGGTCGACAACCTTGCGGGTATTAAGCTGGGTATGGATCACCTGTTTCAATGTGGGTATCAGAGGGTCCTTTTTGTCTCGGTGCAGCTCAATTTGGTGCAGATTAAAAAAAGAGAGGCGGGTTATTTGAATTCCATGAAAGCTGCCGGTTACCCCGCAAAGATTCTGAAAGTAAAGTTTCAGGAACCCAGAGACCAGGTATTACAGAAGATGCAGCACGCAATTCAACAGTACCGGCCGGATGCGATTTTCTTCGGAACCAACTATCTGGGAATAGCGGGACTGGAATGCCTGGGTTTGCTAAATCTGCGGATACCTGATGATATTGGTGTGATTTGTTTTGATGATCACGAGCTATTTCGCCTTTATCAGCCCGGAATCACCGTTATTGATCAGCCGCTTGAACAGATTGTAAACATTTCGGTCGGGATTCTTTTCGAAAGAATCGAAGGTAAATTTTCTCACCAACCGGTGAATTCCCCCAAGAACGAGACTTTTTTAGTTTCTCCTAAACTGATTGAGAGAAATTCTACCAAAAAATAAATGACGTATTAATTAAATGGATGTTATTCGGATTAAATCCAATGTTGCGAAAGTCAAAACCGTATACTCCATTCTACGCAGGCTATCGATGCCAACCCGCTCTTAAAACCTAATCGATTTGAGAGAGGAAATTAGTAAGTAACAAGATATTTTTGTCGCTAACAGTAACAGAAACAGAAAATAATTCAGTCTCTTTTTTTGTACTAAACGCGACCGGTAGATAAAAGTTACCGGGACTGAACAAAAAACGCTATTGTTCCTGCACTAACAGAATTATCGCTGTGATGCCCTGGCGCTGGTGCGTACAGGAGTTTTTTCTCCGGCAGCGTATCAGTAAGGCAATAAAAAAATAATTTTCTTTATTCTAAAATTGCCTTTAATTTTGGGCCAGAATCTTTTGATTAAGTAAGGGACTCGCTTACATGATGAAAAATGAAAAGCGATTTATTGGTCAAACATGAGCTAAAACGTTTTAGCATAGACTAAACGTCAAGAATGCTTCAGTTTGATTTTTGCAAAAACGGTATGAAATTATAGCAAACGGGGCAGGTGAATAAATTATGGATCCCGAAGTTCCTCAGAGATTAATAGAGATCATTGTCAAATTCGTATAACGTTAAGAGATCGAAATAAAACTTTAAACTGAACCAGACTTCGAAACGATCATTAGCCATGAGAATGAATCGGCCAAGTCAGTTCCAAACCAAAAATTGTACACGCAACACTTAAATGCTTGCTGGACAGGCTACTTATCTCGTTCCCGTTGGCCCAACTGTTGCACTTTTTGCTTTACACACTATTACACAAAAAACAATTCTGTCATGAAAGAAAACAAGAAAAAAACAAGTTTGCTTGCACTAAAGCGTGCAACGCTGCCGTACAGGGCGACGATTCTATTTTTCGCCAGTATGTTAGTAGGTGCTTCGCTTTTTGCTTCGGGAACAGGACCTTTTCCCGGCAAAGACGAACTTACAGTTTTTAAAACAGTCTTCCAGGTAACCGGTAAGGTTATGGATGATAAAGGCAACCCTATCGCTGGGGCAACCATTCAGGAAAAAGGCACGGCGAACGCTGTAAGCTCCAATGAAATCGGAGAATTCAGTTTGAATGTCGCCAGCGGACACGCAGTCCTTTCGGTTACATCAATAGGATATAACACCGTGGAAGTCCCCGTGAACAACAGGAGCAACCTGGGTCCAATTGTGTTGACCTCCAAATCTACCAACCTGGATGAAGTCGTGGTTATCGGATACGGAACGGCCCGTAAACAGGACCTGACCGCATCTATCTCCAACGTCAACAGCAAGGATTTTCTGCAGGGTGCATTTAACAGCCCGATGCAGCAGATCGATGGGAAAGTTGCCGGTCTCGCAGTTTCCGGACGGTCAGTAGCCGATCCGAACGCAGCACCCGAACTACAGGTTAGAGGAGCAGGTTCATTCAGAGCCGGAAACGGTCCGCTCATCGTTATCGACGGGATGCCCGGTGGTGATCTGAGAAACCTGACGCCACAGGATATTGAATCTTACTCAGTCCTCAAAGACGCCGCATCCGCATCAATCTACGGTACGAGAGGCGCTAACGGCGTAATCCTGGTTACCACCAAAAAAGGAAAAGGAGGTCAGGTAAAACTGAATTATGATGGTTGGCTGGATCATGACGTGGTAGCCAAACGTCCAAATATACTTTCACCTGCACAATTCCTGGAACACAAGAGAGATAAGGACTTTGGTTCATCAACGAACTGGTATGATCTGTTGATCAGGGATAATAACATTGGCTACAACCATTACCTGGCAGCCAGCGGAGGAAGCGAGAATTCAATGTTCCGCGTTGCCGGAAACTACCGTCGGAAACAGGGTATTGACATAGCAACCGACAGGAGAGAATATGGACTGAGAGCTAATTTCCTCCAAAAAGCATTGGACGGTATTTTGGAAATCGGTGGTGACATGTCTTACAGATTTGCAAATGAAGACTTTACCGATTATGACGCTTTCAAACAAGCTGTCAGACTCAATCCTACCATTCCACTGATGAGCCCGACTAACCCTCTTAAGTATAATACATTACAGGGCTATGACACTTACAATCCCGTGCAAAGGCTGTTGACCCGCAAAGATGGAGCCGAACAGCAGTACGATGTGATCAACCTGAACTTCAAACTTAACCTGACCCGTGATTTGAATACAGAACTGAGGTTGTCCAGACAGGGACATACCCGAAAAGCGCTTAGGTATGAAACAGCCGATTATGAAAACTCTGTAAACGGCGGTTACATTGGTTTCGCCAGAATCAACAATGAGCAATGGAGGGATTATACCCTGGAATGGCTGGGCAACTATGCTAAAAAAATAAACAAGCATGACATCAAAGCAGTGGGTGGTTACAGCTATAACGAACTCAACTATTTCAGAGATCAAATGCAAAACAGGCGTTTTCCAAATGATTATTTTGAATGGAATAATATCGGGACCGGTGATTGGAACAACGGTCAGGTCTTCAACGCCTCAGATATCATCTACTCCAACAGGAGCAAAGAAAAAACCATCGCCTTCCTGGCCAGGGCAATGTATAATTACAACGAAACCTATTTCCTGACCATTTCAGGCAGGTATGAAGGGAATACCAAATTCGGTCCCAATAACAAATGGGGTTTCTTCCCATCCGCTTCAGCAGCATGGAGAATCTCAAACCTGGACGCTATCAAATCCATTTCAGCGATCAATGATCTTAAACTGCGCTTTTCTTATGGTATTACCGGCCGCTCTGGATTTGACAGATACTCCTCTTTGGCTAAATACTCACCTTATGGCAGGTATCTGAATGACGCAGGTCAGTGGATCAGGGTATACGGACCCGGTTCTCCAAATCCCAATCCCGACCTCAGGTGGGAAAAACAACATGCCTACGACCTCGGTGTTGATTTCTCACTCTTCGATTATAGGTTGTCAGGAAGCTTCGACTGGTTCCACAGAAAAGGCAGCGATCTGATTAACGACTATTTGGTTCCCGTACCACCGTACCTGCACGACCGTATGTACGTGAACGTGGGCGATCAACTTAACAAAGGTTTCGAACTAACCCTCAACTGGAAAGTAATCGCAACCGATGCGCTTCAGTATTCGACCAACTTCGCAGGATCCTATACACGTTCACAACTGACCAAGTTCTCAAATGAAAAATTTAAGGCAGACAAACGCTACTATTACTACCTGCCTTCACCTGGTAATCCTGGGCCAGCGTTCCGCTACCAGGAAGGTTCGTATGTAGGCGATTTCTGGGGATTCAAGTATGCGGGTGTAGACGATAAGGGTAACATCCTGGTCTACGCTGTTAAAGATGGAAAATTGACAGATGAAAAAATAAACGCGACCAACAAGGCCGGAGACAACGATAAAGTGACCACGGGAAATGGTGTACCCAAAGTCGAATTGGGATGGGGCCACGATCTTAACTACAAAGGCTTCGACCTGTCTCTTTTCTTCAAGGGCAAATTTGGCTACCAGATCCTGAACCTGTACCAAATGTATTTTGGTTTGGCTGCCGAACCTGGTGTAAATCTCCTGCAGGACGCTTACACCAGAAATGGTCATATTAAATCGGGCAAAGTGATCACCGATTATTTTCTGGAGAACGGAAACTACCTGAGGCTGGATAACCTGACCCTGGGATGGACGAAAAAAATGAACAAGTTTAAATTGAACAGCATGAGGTTCTATGGAAACGTAAGGAACGTATTTACCCTCACCAAATTTACGGGACTTGATCCTGCAGCGGTTCAGACAACAGGACTCGAACCCGGAGTAAACAAGTTAGATCTTTATCCCGTTACCAGAACTTACACTTTCGGTGTTCAATTAAATTTTTAATCTCTAATCCGATATTATTATGAAGAACTATAAATTTTTAATATTCGCATTGTCATTGTTTGTAATGGCAATTTCCTCCTGCACCAAATTGACTGAGGAGATGTTCAGCGATTTGCCGGCAGATGGTTATTATACAGACAAAAGCGCAGTCCAGGCGGCCCTGCTCAGGCCCTACGAACACGGCCATTGGTGTGGCTGGGATGGTGACAGGTGGTACCTACAGGAACTAACTGCAGATCAGTTTACCTGGACTCAAAAAGGACGTCACGGATACGATGGTGGCAACTGGATTAAATTACACGGTCACACATGGAATGACAGACAAGGGCAAATTTATGGAGGTTGGATAGGACCCTGGCAGGGAATCATGCAGTGTGTTGTTATTGGCGGTGACCTGGCAAAACTCGACTATACGAAGTTTGGTATGACTGCAAACGATCAGAAACAACATCAGGCCGAGCTAAACACCCTGAAGAGCTGGTTTTACATTTTCCTGCTGGATTTCTTCAGAAATGTGCCCATTGTTGAAAAGGCGGGCGAAGCAAAACCGCAATCCACACCACAGGAAGTTTTCAGCTTTATCGAAAAGGAAATCAAAACAGCAATTCCGGACCTTCCGAAGAACGGAAAACTCGGTCGCTGGGATCAGGGAAGTGCGGCAGCATTGCTGGTACGCCTGTACCTGAATGCCGAAAAATGGATTGGCAAACCCATGTACACTGAATGTGCTGCTGTTGCGCAGGATATCATCAATGGAAAATACGGCACTTATTCCATCGATCGGGATTATCGCGGACCCTTCCGTTCCGGGGTTAACGGCTATCGTTCCCCTGAAAACCTTTTTGAGTTTCCTCACAAACTGGATGTATACAATTTCGGATGGATGTATAACGCTTTCTCTCACTATCAAATGAGGTATGCACTGGGCAACGACTGGGGCGGATGGAACGGTATCCATTTATCACCATCCAGAGACCTTGATGGAAACCTGTACAACTATCAGCTTGGAGGACCTTATGAGAAATACGCCGCTACAGACAAAAGAAAACAAACGTTCAGAACCACTTCCGCTACCGGCAATTATGAAGGATTCTTTATCGTTGGACAGATGTACTATTATGACCAGACTAAGGGATATGGTTATGACAGCACAAGGATCCTCAATGGTACCGAGGAGTATAATGGTAAACCATTAAAATTTGTTGACCAGGTAGGAAGATTCTCCGAAAAGCCCGGTGGGCGCTGGTCCGAAGGTTCACACGTTGCCACTGGCGAAGAAAACTCTGGAGTACGACTCCTGAAATTCCCCTGGCTTCCACGGCCTGCAGGTCTTTTCCAATCGAATTCAGCACCCGAGATCAGGCTGGCAGAAATTTACTACGCGTTGGCCGAATGTAAATTCCGCGCAGGCGATAAAGCCGGAGCGGCCCAACTGATCGACGCCGTGAAGAAAAGAAATTTCGACGATGCCAGCTGGCCTGACGAAAGCTATGTGGCCAATATTTCCAAGCTTACCGATAAGGAGTTTGTAAACGAGCTTGGTCGCGAATTTCTCGGAGAGCGTCACAGGAGAACCGACCTTGTTCGCTGGAATCGTTTTGGTGAAGAATGGTGGGATAAACCCGCGGATGGAAAAGACAAAACTATATTCCCCATTCCTCCACAGGCTATCGATGCCAACCCATTGTTAAAACCCAATGGATTTGAAAGTGGAAACTAATTAGTAACAAAATACTGATGTAACTAAAAGAGGCTGAAAATACTTCAGCCTCTTTCTTTTTTGCAGAACGTTGCAAACAGGCGGCACTGACCGGAATCAACCGAAAAATCTGCTTATCAGCGCGTTCTCACAACCTCATAGACGGTCTTTCCTTCCTCCCGAACCTCTTTGTAGTAAGTTCCACCCGGCGATACAAATTGTTTGGCGCCATCCACCGAAATAGCCCGGCTGTTGCGGGGTAACTGATCAAAACGGTCTCCTACCTGTGGACCCGTATTATAATCATCACCGGTCGCTGTCTCACTCTTTTGATCCTCTAATGGAGTATACTGATCGTTAACCGGAGGATAATTTCGACCGGAATCATTGTACACCGGGTCATCTCCTGAATATCCACCCGAGCGCCCTGATCCGGTATCAAGCCTGCCCCGGACACCTACTACCCGGTAGACCAACGCCCCGTCACCTGCGGTTTCTTCCCTGAAATAGGTACCGCCGCGTTCATAATAAACCTCGCCATCGATATCCAATTCTCTTACGCCGCTGGGCAGCCTCCTCACTGTTGCTCCCAAAGGCGGGGCTACCGATACATAGCCACCCCTTTCAAGTCGCCGATAGTAAGCGTCATCGTAATAATAATAAGGAACTCCTCCAAAATCCATACGCTGGTAACCTGGAGGTAGCATATTCATGCGAATACCTACACCCGGAAAATTCATTCCAACAGATACCCCCATTCCCGGGCCTACCGATAAACCCCAATAGCCAGGATATAACCCAAAGCCCCCAAAGGCGCCTATTCCAACCGATACCCTTGGCCTGCTTCGGTATACCATCCCGCGTTGATACCTGTCGCCCCATATCGGACGTCCCCACTGGGCCTCAACCTTCGACCCAGTAAAAAACAGCACACCTAATAACAAGAGCTGTATGCTGACTGACTTTTTCATATTAGTTTGATATTTTAAGTTAGACGATTTGAAGTACTCAAAAGCTGCGTTTATACGCAAACAGGTGACGATTAGCTCAAATAATACCCAATCCCGGGGCTTTGCCCGGCATGCTTGAACTTTTTTCTTACATTTGAGACCAGGTCTTTATTGTAAAATGACGTCCATTTTTCAGGACCGGTTTATTCACAATTCAAATACGTTATACAAATGGCTAAATCAGCACCTGCCAAAAAGACAACAACTCATCCAAAAACACTGACAACCGCAACTTCATTGTCCTTTTTGAGGAATTACATCAATAATGCTTCCCCGGTCGGTTTCGAGACCTGGGGGCAAAAGCTCTGGCTGGAGTACCTGTCGCCATTTATCGATGAGCAGTTCGTTGATCCCTATGGTACTGCCGTCGGTGTTATCCAGCCAGGTAAACCCTTTAAAGTGGTGATCGAAGCCCATGCCGATGAGATCAGTTGGTTTGTGAATTATATTACCAAGGAGGGGTTGATATATGTGAAACGCAATGGAGGCAGCGATCATCAGATCGCACCTGGGCTGCGGGTGAATATCCATGGGAAAAAAGGAACAGTGAAAGCCGTCTTTGGCTGGCCGGCCATCCATACGCGCGTAGGAGATAAAAACGATAATCAGCCAAAACCAGAGACGATCTGGTTGGATTGCGGTGCGAGGTCGGCAGAAGAGATTGAAAAACTCGGCATCCATATCGGCGCAGTGGTTACCTATCAGGATGGTTTCGATGAATTATCCTATGACCATTGGGTTGGCCGCGCCTTCGACAACCGCGTCGGCGGGTTCATGATTGCTGAGGTCGCCAGACTATTAAAAGAGAACAAGAAAAAATTGCCTTACAGCTTGTATATCGTGAATGCTGTCCAGGAAGAAATCGGACTACGTGGTGCGGAGATGATCGCCCGGCGCATTAAGCCTGATGTAGCCATCGTGACCGACGTAACCCATGATACCAACACCCCTATGATCAATAAAAATATTGAAGGGGATATCTGGTGTGGAAAAGGCCCCTCGCTAGCCTACGCCCCGGCCGTTCATAATAAACTCCTGGGATTTGTAGAAAAGATCGCTGAGGAGAAAAAGATCCCCGTACAATGGCGCGCCTTGAGTCGCAGCACAGGCACGGATACGGATTCTTTCGCCTACGCCAACGACGGATGCCCGTCAGTATTGATTTCAATACCGCTGAGATACATGCACACGACGGTGGAAATACTACACAAGGACGATGTTGAAAACACGATCCGCCTGATGTATGAGACGTTGCTGGCACTTACGCCAAAAACGGACCTGAAATATCTCTAAATGGTGAGAATGTAAGGTTAGACGCAAGACTCTACCCACCTGTGGCGGGCCTGCCCACCCGAACGATGCGTCCGATGCGGCGGACGGATGCGGCGACATCAAACGTTAGATATTAAATACGTCATATATGATTTGAATTTCTATCAATTCTTCTGTCACCTGAGATTCATCCTTTTCCTGAACACCGGATTCAACCATTGTTTCAGATCGGTGTAGGGGATGACCACCCTTATTTCGCCGAAGGCATAGGCCGCCACTTCATAGGGCTGATAACTGAACCCGAGCCCTTTTTGTGTAAAATAAAAATTCCGGTTTGGCGGCAAGTCATTCTCAAACAGGGTACTATTTAGTGACTCCTGCGGCCGAAGATTTCGCTGTATCCGGAAGTGCTTCTCCAGCAGGCTCTTCAGCGTCAGTGAATCCGCAGTCACGATATCCGCCAGTTCCATCTTCTTTTTTTCCTGCATATCAAAACAAATCATCGTGGTACCGTACATTCCGTGGGCGCCACCCTGGTAGGCATATCCCATCACCTGCAGCACCACATATCCGTTATTATTATAGGTTAGATTCGTATTCATAATCTGCTCGTAGTTCAACACGTGATGAGACGCTGTATCCGCCAGCAGCAAGGGTTTCAGGCTGTCCATCTCATCTCGATAACTGTCTATAAACGCTGTTCCCCATTTCTTTACTACCTGCGTGACATTCAATGATTCATAACCCGCTCCAAACACAGTACTGTTCACTATCCGGTTAAACCATTGCCCGTCGACATCCCTCAATGAGGGCTCCAACATCATGACTGAGGTCCTGGCCTCAGGGGTTTCATTTTTTAAACCGGTGAAACGATAGATATTTTGAAAGCCGATTACATCAAATGCTGAAGAACGCGGAGGGAAGCTCTTTTTCAGATCGATCCTGTACCTGTTCTTTCTATCGCCACTAATCCGCTCACCTTGCACGGTCTCTGCTGTGACCAACACATGCCATCGCGGATCAGGCTGCAGCGCTGCATCCCCTCCCCCGTAATCGGAGACCTCAAATAACGAAATGCTGTCGCGGAGCAAAACGGTATCCCTGTCGCGGTACAACAGCGTATACCCAACCTGACCATCATGGTTATAATTGGCACTGATCTCATCGGAAAATTTTGAAATATGCATGACCACAGGTTTTCCCCCAATCGCACCTTCATATCTTGAATAAAAACTCCCGTCTGTGACGGCAGCAGGATGGTCGATTGCGGAATCGCTTCCCTCAGGATTATCTTCTTTGTGCTCCCTGTTTCCGTGACAGGCAGCCAGTGTAATTAATACAAATAGTGACAGTAAGATCGTTTGTCTATTCATAGGAGTGAATTTGATACGTTGAAACCTGAACATGTTCGCCAGGAGCGCAGATTGGAGCCGATCAGCACATTCCCGGTAGTCTGCCTCCTTAGTCCGATTACTTTCTGAACGCCCACCTGATCATTTCTTTCCAGGTTGGTTTTTTCCCGTACATCAGGATACCCGTGCGGTAAATCTTCCCCGCAAACCAGGCCATAAATAGAAAACCGGCCACCAGTAATACCATGCTCAATCCTAATTCCCAGTAAGTTACCGTACCCGGAATCCCGTAAGGGATCCTCGCCATCATCACAATTGGCGAAGTCAGGGGAATGATGCTGCCCCAAATGGCTACAGCACTGGTGGGCTCCCGCATGGCGATGGTCAGGATGAATATGGCGAAAATAATGATCATGGTTATTGGAAAACTGAGCGACTGTGCCTCACGCATATCTTCATTCACTGCACTACCAATGGCCGCATACAACGAAGCATAAAAAAAGAATCCCCCCAGGAAGTAAAAGATAAACATAAACAGCAACATAGAAATGTTGACGCTGGTAAATACGTCCTGCACCTTCCCCACCACTTCATTCATCGCGGGATTACTGCCGGCCCCTGATTTCGTGATATTATAAATAATAAAAATGAAAACTACCCACAGTAGAAACTGAGTAAGGGCCACCAGGGCAATGCCGATGATCTTACCTAACATCAGTTGAAAAGGTTTGACAGAAGATACCATAATCTCGGCAATGCGGCTGGTCTTCTCCTCCATAACGCCCATCATCACCTGCGAACCGTAAATAATCAAAATGAAATATATCAGGAAGCCTGATACATAACCTATCACCAGGGCAACGTTTGCATTGGCACTCTTGTCCTTCATGTTTTCCGCCTGCACGTTCAGCCGGCTCTCGTTGAGCAGCGCCTTTTTGGTGCTGTCAATACCCAGCTCTTCATACTTAATTTCATTCCAGATCATATTGAGTTTAGCCTGGACGGTAGAAGCCGTGCCCAAAGTCCGGTTTGATCTGATGACAATATGATCGGGAGACCGGGCGATCATCGTATTTTCGGGAATGACAATATACCCGTCATATCCCCTTTCTTCAAAATTAGCTGCGAGTTTTGCTGGTGCTTCATGCACCAATTCCAGCGTACTGGATTTGTCTGTATGGTTCGCAGATTCAAGGCGGGCTGCGGTAAATTTACCTGAGGAATCAATGACCGCAATTTTGAATCGGGTGGAAGATTTTTCTCCGATATATGCCGTTCCGAATATCAAACCCAGGTAGAGCAAAGGAAACAAAAGCGTTGTTATAATAAAACTTCTTTTCCGAACGCGGGTCAGAAACTCTCTTTCAATAATTAGAAGGATCTTGTTCATTTAACGATTTTGAAGCATACTAGTCTGTTCATGCAGAAAGGGTTTCGAACCTGCGGGCGAGCGGTGTGCCCTCCACCTGGCGGATAAAAATATCATTTAACGACGGCAGAATTTCGTTGAACGATTCCACAGGAAATCCTTTATCTAAAAAATATTGCAGGATCTCATTGTTGGTCCTTTGCTCCTGGCGCTGGATAACCAGTTCCTTAGCGCCGGATGACTTGATAGAAAACAGGTTGGTTTCAAGTTCGGGTGCTGAAATATCCTTTTCAAACCGGATGCGATACAGATCCTCTTTAAAGTCCTGTTTTACCTGGGCAAGCGTTCCATCTAAAATCTTCTTGCCTTTATTGATCAGTACAATATGATCGCAAATTTCTTCGACCTGTTCCATCTGGTGGGTGCTGAAAATGATAGTGGCCCCCTGCTTTGCCAATTGATAGATCTCGTCTTTGATCAAATTAGAATTGACCGGATCAAGTCCGCTAAACGGCTCATCCAGAATAACCAGACTGGGATGATGCAAAACCGTAGTCACAAATTGCAGTTTCTGCTGCATCCCTTTCGAAAGATCTTCGACTCTTTTATTCCACCAGGACTCCATATCCAGTTTCTGAAACCAGGTGCGAATGCGCTGAACCGCTTCCCGCTTGTCTAAGCCCTTCAACCTGGCAAGATACAACGCCTGCTCTCCGATCTTCATCTTCTTATACAGACCACGCTCCTCCGGCATATATCCGATCTTTGGGATGTCGCGGTCGGCATTAAAGGGTTTGCCATCAAATATTATAGATCCGGCATCCGGATAAAAAATCCCCGTAATCATACGGATGAGTGTGGTCTTGCCCGCGCCATTGGGTCCCAACAACCCAAAAATCTGACCCTGATCAATGCCCAGACTCACATCGTCAACAGCTTTCTGCGAATCGAAATACTTTTTTAGGTTCTGCAGTTGTAATATTGACATATTGGTTGAATTAGAATCCAAATATAACTCTTGTCCCTGAACTTACCCGCTTCTTCGTAGGCATAGTGACGCCCATACTTTTTTTCATACCGTTTAAGATTTTTTCGCTCAAATTTGCAGAAATTTTAAAGCCTATGAACTGGAAAATTGCCAGGGTATTTTTCTTTGTTGGCCTGATCCTGACACTGAGCAGCTGGGGATTTCTCGTCCACCGGACCGTTAATCAACTGGCCATTTACGCATTGCCAAAAAAATTGGACCGATTTTTTTTCAGACACAAAGATTACCTGATTGAGAACGCGCCACGTCCGGATAACAGACGCAACACCGATTCTACAGAAGGCAATAAGCACTTCATGGACATGGAATACTACGATGAGAATCCATTCCGTACCGTACCTCATGCATGGACTGATGCTGTCAAGAAATACAGTGAGGACACCTTGAAAAAATACGGGACCCTGCCCTACACGGTGATAGCCACGCAGGAAAAACTTACACGGGCCTTTCGGAACCGGGATGCAGACAGCATCCTGTTTTATGCGGCTGATATCGGTCACTACATCAGCGACGCGCATGTTCCACTGCATACTTCCCTGAATTACGATGGACAACTAACCAATCAGCTTGGTATTCACGATCTTTGGGAGACATCGGTTCCCGAACTGAAACTCTCTCAATTCACCCTACAGAGCCGCCACAAGGCCCGTTACTTGCAGTCTCCGCAGGAGGCCATCTGGCAGATCCTGGAACATACCCATTCGTTGTTACCCGGAATGCTCGCTGCCGAAAAGGAGGTCTCCAAACGTTTCACCGAAACTACGAAATACAGGTGGCAGGTCCGCTGGGGTCGTAACAGACGGTTTTATTCACAGGCATTCGCGGCCGATTATTACAAAGCGATCGGCCCATCCATCAATACCCAGCTAATCGCCTCAGCAAATGCTATTGCCGATTTTTGGTATACGGCATGGGTGGATGCGGGAAGACCGGATCTCAATCAGACTAAAGTTAGTCGGAAGGAAAAAAATCAATTTAAAAGGGAAAGACGGGCGTTTCGCAAAAATCACCTGGTAGCGAAAAAATGGCTTACCAGCCTGCAATCTACGCCAGGCGATCAATAGACTGATCAGGTCCAAAGAGACGTAATAGTTTTCGCCGTCCTTTCTCCGTCCATGGCCGCACTCACAATGCCACCTGCATACCCGGCACCTTCACCACAAGGATACAAATTCCTGAACCCTGGATGGCTGCGCGTCTCCGTATCCCTGGGAATCCTGATAGGTGACGATGTTCTCGATTCCGTGGCCACTAATACCGCTTCATTACTGTAATACCCGCGCATCTTCCTTCCGAAGGCCACAAAGGCTTTCTGCAGGGCCTGATGTATAAATCCGGGTAGCACTTCCCGCAGATCCGATGAATGAATCCCGGGTAAATAGGAACATCCCGGCAAATCGGGGGACACCTTATTATTACAAAAATCCACCATTCGCTGAGCTGGAGCTACCAACCCTCCACCTCCTTCCTTAAATGCGCGTTGCTCAACCCATTGCTGAAAATCGAGCATAAATAAGGCATCCGGACCACTTCGGGCGGAAATTTCATTAGCAAAGCTGGTTGACCGGACATCCTCCTCCCTGACCTGTACCACAATCCCCGAATTCGCATATGGATTATTTCGCTTGCTGGGCGACCAACCATTCACGACGATTTCACCGGGACTGGTCGCTGCGGGGGCAATGATGCCGCCCGGACACATACAAAAAGAAAAAACACCCAGTCCCCCCACCTGCTCCACTAAACTGTAAGAAGCGGGGGGAAGAAATGGGTCGCGCACGTCGCAACGGTACTGGGCTTTGTCGATCAGTTCCTGTGGATGTTCTGCCCTTACCCCAAGCGCAAAGGGTTTTGACTCCAGATGAATCCCTTTCGCATGTAATAAATAATAAATATCTCTTGCTGAATGACCAGTTGCCAGTATATAGGCATCAGCTTCAAACGTAGTTCCGTCGGCTGTTTTTACCCCCTTGATCCGATCGCTGTCTGCAATCAGATCCACAACCTTTTGGTTGAAATGGACTTCCCCGCCACAGGCCAGGATCTGCTCGCGCATATTTGTAATGATTTTTGGCAGCTTATTGGTTCCAATATGCGGGTGCGACTCGTACAAGATCTTTTCGTCTGCGCCAAAAAAATGAAATATTTGCAGGATCCGCTCCACATCGCCCCTTTTGTGACTCCGGGTGTATAACTTTCCATCGCTGTAGGTGCCGGCGCCACCTTCTCCAAAACAATAATTGCTTTCCGGATTGACCACCCCCTGTTTGTTAATCGCTGCCAGATCGCGACGTCTGCTCTTGACATCTGAACCCCTTTCCAGTATGACCGGCCTGATCCCCGTTTCAATTAATTGCAGGGCCGCGAACAATCCCGCGGGACCCGCACCAACAATTACCACGCTCTTTTTTGCTGCATGTACATCTTTAAATTCAAATGGCATCAACTGCCTGGGCAGAGCAGGTTCATCCACGTAAGCCAGGAGGGAAAGCCTGATCAACGGTTGGCGCGAACGGGCGTCTATCGAACGTTTCAGCACGGTATAACCGCTTACTTCCTCCGGATTCACCGACAATGCTGAGGCGATTTCCTGAATAATGCGCTGCTCATCGGCCGCTTCTCCGGATTTCAGACTGATGGAAATAGTTCGTTGCATGATCTGTTATGGATACTCAAACAAGGGTACAAAGTAAGCAAATGATGCGATTTTATGAGAGCAGAAAACAAAATTCGCCAGACAGGTAATATATTTGGGTTCTATGATTGATTCGAAAGATATCTGGATTCTTTCCTTGTTCATGCTCTGCGCAACATTGCCCTTCACTAAAATTTCGGCGCAGGTATTGGAAGAAGACACAGTGAAAACCCTGGAAGGCGTTACGGTAAAGGCTTTTGATCACAAAGAGGGTGGAATGACGACGGCCCTGGTCAGCGTGATCAGGCCTACCGGCCCGGGAAACAGGGTTTCTATTTTACGGGATTTCAATACTGTTCCCGGCGCCAGGATGGAGGAACGTTCGCCAGGAAGCTACCGGATCAATATTCGTGGGAGCTCCCTCAGGTCGCCTTTCGGCGTTAGAAACGTAAAAATCTACTGGAACGATATTCCACTCACCGATCCGGGGGGCAACACCTATTTCAACCAGATGGCGACCAATAATTTCACTAGTGTGGAAGTCTTCAAAGGTCCCGCTTCAAGTCTGTATGGCGCGGGGACCGGGGGATTGATCATCTTGAACAACGATACTGCTCGCCGACATGGAGTTGGTCTCGAGTACCTGACGGGCAGCTATAACCTCCGAAACCTGCTGGCAACGGCGGTTACGGGTGGTGAGCGTTCTGACCATACCCTGAGTTTTGCGCATACAACTTCAAGCGGATACCGGGAGCAAACGCAGATGCGGCGGGACAATTTTTCCTGGACGGGCCGGATGAAACTTTCGGATAGGGAGGAACTGACGGCTTCGCTTCTTTACACGGATATGTATTACCAAACTCCCGGCGCGCTCACCAGGAGTGAGTTTGAAAGGGATCCTCGTGCCGCCCGCCCTGCAGTCGGGACCTTTCCATCGGCAAAGGATGCCAGGGCCTCTATCTTTCAGAAAACCTTTCTGACGGGCCTGAGCTATCGCAATCAAATCACAAAATGGTTGGAGAACCGCACTTCGGTCTATGGAGCTTTTGCACAGGTAAAAAACAGCGCTATCCGGAATTTTGAAAGGAGGAATGAACCTCATTTTGGAGGAAGGTCCGTTTTCAATTTCGAAACGGGAAATAGAGAAAAACTTTCCCTGCGCTGGACCGCAGGTCTTGAGTTTCAACAGGGCTATTTCAATACCCAGGTCGCGAAAAACCGGAATGGTTCGCCTGACAGTCTCCGAACCGATGATGATATCGAGTCATTCGTTTACAGCATTTTTACCCAGGCAACACTTGGGGCGGCAGGTAATAGCCTTCTTTTCACGGGTGGTATCAGCCTGAATAATAACAAGCTCCGGTTTACGAGACTCAACAGTTATCCTGTGCGCAGCCAGACTTTCTCTTATTATAACGAACTGGCGCCGAGATTTTCGATCCTCAAAAAGTTCCAAAATGATCTATCCTTACTGGCTACTGTTTCCCGGGGTTTTTCTCCGCCAACTATTGCGGAGCTACTGCCATCTACCGGAATTATTGAAACCGGATTGCGGGCTGAACATGGATACAATTATGAGCTGACGGCCAGGCAATTCCTCCTGCGAAAGAAGTTATTGTTTGAGGCTACGGGCTTTCAGTTCACTATGAACCAGGCGCTCGTACAACGGAGAGATGCTGCAGGGGCTGATTTTTTCACCAATGCGGGAAAAATTAACCAATCTGGGATTGAGCTTTTGTCTTCTTATCTTTATGTGCCAATCTCGCCTAACCTGGTGATAGATCATATGTACTTCAAAGCCGGCTATACCTATAGCCATTTTCTCTACAAACAGTTTGAAAAGGACGGCAAGGACTATTCGGGCAAACAAGTTCCCGGCATACCTGAACAAACATTTTCACTTAATGGAGATCTTTTTTTTCGCGGAGGTTGGTACATAAACGGATCCTATTTCGGCGCCAGTCGTATTTTTATGAACGATGCGAATACCGCTACATCCAGTGCTTACCACCTGCTGGGCTTCAGAACCGGCCGGAAGTTTTCACTGTCGAAAGTAAATCTCAACCTGTACGCAGGGGCTGATAATCTTCTGGATGAAATCTATAGCCTTGGAAATGATATTAACGCCGCAGGTGGAAGATATTTCAATGCAGCCCCCCGTCGGAATTTTTACGCCGGAATTTCTATCGGGTTTTACAGACCAAAACCTTAGGCATAGCTTTAATGACCCTGGTTAATTGACCAGACCAGTTTTGCACTTTCATTAGCCTGGCCGGTATTGTAACGGATTGTCAACTGGTTGATATTGACCAGATCAACAGTAGTACCGATGAAACACAGGCCTACGGTGAAAATATACAGGATACCCAGGAGAATGTCGCCCATGAGGAGCCGGTGGATTCCGGCAATTCCAAAGTAACCCAGAATACACAGGATGACCATGAGCTGGCGATCCCTCCGGCGGCCCTTATATATTGCCAGAAATGTATTTTCCTGATCACTGTTCATGTTCTTCATCAAAGCCTGAATTGTGTAAAGCTCTTCTGAGTCCATATCCGGAAACATCATTAAAATTCTTTGTTGGTCCATTGTTGCTGTTTTTATGAATAATGTAGAAAGACTTACCGCTCTGGTACAGCAAAATCAAGGTGGCCGGGATACCTAGGATATGGGCCTGCACGGCCGATCTGTAATCGAGGTGAAGCGCATAATGAATCGAGTGTCCCAGGCCACAGCCGGGGCAATCGCTCGAAAAAAATGTCTTCCATGGACATAGAGAAAATTCAGATTCCGATCCGTTCATCAAAAACAAACAAACCAAAGCGCTCAACCAGATTATCGGCTCCAAATATTTTCTGAGAAAAGCAGCCATCTTTTCCTGCTGTGAAGTTAAAGGAACCAAAGGTATAAATATGGAAATATTGGGAGGAAGCATCAACCGGCAGACGGGGATTTATTGCCGGTAAACCGATCTTTATAAGGGTCCGGTCGCATCCGGCGAATCGCCAAAAGGATCGCTTATTCAATTCCGCGATAGAAGATGCAACCTTTTTGGCGTTCCTCTCCCGTTCTCCCGTTAAGCTTTAACTTCCACTTCAAGCGCTATTTTCAGCACTTCTTCCATCTTTTCTACATAATGAAAATTCAGGCCTTTGATGAAAGCAGGCTCCACTTCAGCAACATCTTTGTCGTTCTGCTTACAGAGAATGATCTCTTTCAATCCTGCTCTTCTGGCTGCCAGAATTTTTTCTTTAATACCTCCGACAGGCAGAACCCGACCGCGAAGCGTTATCTCGCCGGTCATAGCCAGGTAGGGTTTGATTCGTCTTCCGGTCAGCGCCGACGTGATAGAGCTCATCATCGTAATACCCGCGCTGGGACCGTCCTTTGGCGTCGCACCTTCGGGTACATGAATATGAATATTCTTCTTTTGAAAAAGAACCGGGTCAATCCCGTATTTAGATGCATTTGACTTCAGATAAGACAGGGCCGTCGTAGCACTTTCCTTCATCACATTGCCCAGGTTACCCGTGAGGCTAAGATCACCTTTGCCGTCACTCAGGATGGTTTCAATGAAAAGGATATCGCCTCCAACGTAGGTCCAGGCCAGACCCACAGCCACACCAGCCATATTCACCGTTTTATAAAGGTCGTTGCTGTATTTAGGTTTACCCAGAACTACGGCCAGATCATCGGGGCTCAATGACGGATCCAGACCTTCGTTCATCGCCAGCCGTTTGGCCTGATGCCGCATGATTGCCGCAAGTTGCCGGTCGAGTTCGCGGACACCGCTTTCGCGGGTATAATCGGTGATTAACTTTTGCAATGTCTTGTCGCTGATCCGGAACGAATTCTTTTTTAGTCCGTGCAGCTCCTTTTGTTTGGGGACAAGGTGCCTTTTTGCTATTTCAATCTTTTCTTCGATGGCGTAACCGGTCAGGTCAATGATCTCCAGCCGGTCGCGAAGAGCGGGTTGTATGGTCTGGAGGGTATTGGCCGTTGCGATAAACATCACTTTGCTCAGGTCATACTCCAGTTCCAGGTAGTTATCGTAAAAATTGTTATTCTGTTCGGGGTCCAATACTTCCAACAGTGCACTGGCGGGATCGCCCCTGAAATCGTTGCCCACTTTATCTATTTCATCCAGCACAATCACCGGGTTGCTGCTATTAGCTTTTCGCAGCGATTGCAAAATACGCCCTGGCATTGCGCCGATATAGGTTTTCCGGTGTCCCCTGATCTCACTTTCGTCATGAATACCTCCCAGGCTGAGCCTGATGTACTTTCGACCCAGAGCCCCCGCAATGCTTTTCCCAAGCGACGTCTTCCCGATACCGGGGGGACCCAGGAAACACAATATGGGACTCTTCATATCGCCCTTAAGCTTCAGAACGGCCAGGTATTCCAGGATACGCTCTTTAATTTTCGCCATCCCATAATGGTCTTTATCCAGCGTCCTCCGCGCCTCCAGAAGGTCATAATGATCCTCCGTATAAGTACCCCAGGGGAGTTCGAGCATGAAGTCGACATGGTTATAAATCACGGAATAATCCGGCGTACTGGGATGCATTCTTTCCAGCTTTTCGATGCCCTTATCAAAAGCCTGCTTCGCGGAAGCGGGCCATTTCTTGAGTTCGGCCTTTTTCTGCAGTTCCTTGATCTCCTGGCTATTGCCATCACCGCCAAGCTCTTCCCGGATACTTTTGAGCTGCTGTTGCAGGAAGTATTCGCGTTGTTGTTTGTCGAGTTCTGTGCGGGTTTTATCGGTTACCTTGTTTTTCAACTGCACAAATTGCAATTCCTTCTGCAAAAGTGCAAGGAGGCTGACCGCCCTTTCGCGGACATCTCTCAACTCCAGCAGCCTTTGTTTATCCTGGATGGTTGTATTCAGGTTGCTGCTTACGAAATGGATGAGGAAAGAGGGTTTCTCAATGTTCTTCAGGATCAGCGTAGCCTCGGACGGAAGGTTTGGAGACTGCTGAATGATATTTGTAGCCAGATCCTTGATATTAGAAATATGCGCCTCAAATTCATTGTCGGAAGGAGCCGGTATATCTTCGATCAGGGACACCTTTGCTTTGAAATAGGGTTCGGAAGTCGTGATGGTATTAACCTGAAACTTGTTCCGGCCCTGGATGATCACCGTAGTTCCGCCGTCCGGCATTTTGATCAGCTTGACAATTCGGGCAATGGTACCTACTGACTCAAGATCTCCCGGTTGAGGCGTTTCTATATTGCTGTCTTTCTGGGCGATCACGCCGATCAGCTTCTCGCCACTGTAGGCATCATTTACTGCCTGGATGCTTTTATCCCTCCCCACCGTGATGGGTAACACTACGCCGGGGAACAGGACAGTGTTTCGCAAGGGTAACAGGGCCAGCTCATCCGGGATCTTATCCGGAAGTTCATCGGTATCACTCTCGTTAAGCGGAATTATTGGTATAAAATCCATTTCATCCTCAGGTCCAAAATACACCTTATCTATTTTCATCTTTCTCTAAATATAAGACAAACTGTCACGGCCTGAGCCGGACAGCTCAAAATTTTTGTGCAATATGCTTTTGGCAATTATGGTGCCATCGGCAATATTACAGAAAAGCTGACCTTCAATAAGGCTTTTGTCAGGAACAAATATGCTAATAAGGCGGGAATAACGCTAAAAGGAATGCTATATCGCCGATTATCTATAACAAAAATCCGCAGTCAGTGCGCGATCCACCCTGGAAATCGTATCACGCCATGATCTGCGGAATCCAAACGATGAAGTAATGTTGTTGTTTCAGCTTTCTCCGTTTGCTGCGCGAAATGCAGATCAAAACAGAGCCAGTCCGGCGCTGAGCTGAATAGCCTGGTTCTTCCACTTATCCTGCGAACCCAGGTTGCTGATATTATCCAGGCCGATCACATACCTGCCACCCAGCCTGAATTTGCTGAATTTAAGTTTTACACCCCCGACCATCGAAAAATCGCCGCCCTTAAAGGCATCGTGGGCGTTGTCCAGGAATTTTTTGTCTGAACTCATCAGGATGCTGTATTGTGGCCCCACCTCCAACTGAAGCGGTCCGCCCAGTTTGATATTCGCCAGCAAGGGTATGGATAGGTAATTCAGTCTGGCACGGGTTTGTGAATTATTGATACCAATATTTTGGTAAACGCTCTTAAAACCGCTACTATCAAGTGTTGAGGAGGATTGGTTGAATAATAGTTCAGGGTTCAGACTGATTACTTCCCCCAATCCGATCTCTGCGAAAGCACCGAGGAGGTAGTTGTACCGGAATTCATCGTTGAACGACTTACCGGTTATTTTGGAGATATTAGTACCCGCTTTCACACCTACACTGAACTGTGCCTGTGCATTGAGAACCAATAAAATAAAGCCAAAAATCAATATGAATCTTAATTTACGCATAACAGAATATTTAGGATAATAATTTGACTACTTTGTAGCTTTCGCCAAAACCAGGCCAGAAAGCGAATCCCAAAAGTAGGAAAACAAAAGGATCAGTTAAACTAATTCAATCAAAGTTATTTCCGGGAGGATACCCACACGCCCGGGATAGCCGATAAACCCGAACCCCCGGTTCACGTAAAGTTTCTGATGGCCCACTTCATACAATCCGGCCCAGCGCTTATAAACGTACTGCACCGGACTCCAGCGGAATCCGGGAATCTCCACCCCGAATTGCATCCCATGGGTATGCCCGCTTAAAGTGAGATCTATATCCTTATATTTTGTGTTAACTTCCTGATCCCAGTGTGACGGATCATGGCTCATCAGGATTCTAAACGGATAATTACCTGCGCCGTTCATGGCCTTTGACAAGCTCCCGTAACTGTGAAAACCTGAGCGGCCGCTGATATTCTGAACGCCAACCAGACCAATCTCATCATCTCCGCGGCGCAGTGGCAGGTGCTCGTCCAGCATCAGACGCCAGCCCAACTCACCATGTACGGATTTAAGCTTTTCGAGATTTGCTTTTTTTGCTTCTCGGGTCTCCCAGGAAGAATAATCGCCGTAATCATGGTTCCCAAGGATCGAAAATACGCCCATTGGCGCCTGTACCCTGCTGAAGATATCCTTAAAGTCGTCCATCTCATCCGCCCGGTTATTGACCAGATCACCGGTGAAAAGGATCAGATCAGGCTTTTCATGCAGGATCTTATCTATCCCTTTGTTTACTGCTGACTTATTAGTAAAACTACCACTATGAATATCAGAAATATGTGCGATCCTGATCCCCTTAAAAGAAGCGGGCAGGTTCGGGTAATGAAGCCTGACTCTCCTCACCTGATAATTGTACTTATTGCTCAGACCATACACGAAGGTGGTGAAAAGGCTGCCACCTGCGATCATTCCCACCCAGGTAAGGAAGGCAGACCTTGAAATGCCGTCACCTTCAACCCCGGCCGGACCTGCAACTACCGGTCTGCCCCGAAATATCTTTAAAAACACCCACTGCCCCATCCTGCGCAGATCATCTGTAAAAAAGAAAAAGACCGCTATAATTTTTCCAAAATAAAGCGCAAACACCAGGGCAAAGAGCGTGCTGCGTATGATACCATTTTGTCGTTGAAATTGCAGGTAGGGCAACAGGATAACCAATACCATGGCAACCGCAGTCACCAGCCAGTAAAGCAAAGTGTATAACATTCGCCCCCTGGAATGTTCCTGGTTAAACAAGTACCTGGTCGCAAAGAAAACATAGATGTCCACCAGCAACATCACTCCCAGAATGATCCACCAAAACGAAAAATGCCGCATATTTTCAGGACTTATACAATGTACAAATTTACTAATTCTTTAGAATCGGAACGAATTCCGCGTTTATCCGTTTTTAGAATCAGAATACTTTACATTTGCTTTAAAAACAGAATCGGCATCATTTAGTTTAGAAGACTGAACAAGAATTATGTTATGAGCAAAATTATAGGCGTAGCTAACCAAAAAGGCGGGGTTGGCAAAACCACCACGGCCATCAACCTGGCGGCCAGCTTCGCAGTCCTGGAATACCGAACGCTGCTGGTGGATGCTGATCCTCAGGCAAACAGCACGACCGGGGTTGGCTTCGACCTTCATAATATTACCCATAGCCTCTACGATTGCATGACAAACCAGACCCGTGCCAAAGAAGTGATTCTCAAAACCGAGATTCCTAACCTGGATGTCATTCCGTCTCATATTGACCTGGTGGGCGCTGAAATTGAAATGATCAATTACCCCAACCGGGAAATGGTTCTGAAGAACATCTTTGAAGATGTCAGGGACTTATATGATTTTATCATTATAGACTGTTCTCCTTCGCTGGGGTTGATCACGGTGAATGCTTTATCTGCTGCCGATTCAGTGGCCGTTCCGGTCCAATGTGAATTTTTTGCACTGGAGGGCCTGGGGAAATTACTGAACACGATTAAAATAGTCCAGAGCCGGCTTAATACGGCACTGCAGATAGAAGGCATCCTGATGACCATGTATGACAGCCGACTTCGTCTTTGTAACCAGGTAGTCAGTGAAGTGCGCCGCCATTTTGAAGATATAGTTTTTGACACGATCATACACAGGAATTCAAAACTGAGTGAAGCACCTAGTTTTGGAAAACCGGCCCTGCTGTATGATGCCAATAGTAAGGGCGCCCTGAATTATCTGAACCTGGCAAAAGAGATCCTGCAAAAGAACAATATGACAAAAATTCGGAATGACGAAAAGATCATAGAATAATTTGCAGGACTTCGGAAAAAATCACCATTTGGTGAATATCAGCGGGTTTTGGGTACGGTGTCAACCTCCTGAATGAATATAAAAAAAGTCTGTTTCACCGTATCAGGATTGGATAAAGCCCGGAATAAACAAAAAATTATGGCTACACAAAAACCAAATAAAGACGCGCTGGGAAAGGGGATCCGTTCCCTGCTGGGAAGTATAGACGCTGAATTAAAAAGCGGAACCGGGGAGTTGAAGAAAACGGTTATTGAAAGCGTCACCCATATCACAAGAATTCCACTGGACGACATCGAACATAATCCGCGGCAACCCAGGAGTGATTTTGATGAGGTGGCTTTAGACGAGCTGGCTCAGTCTGTAAGGCTTCATGATATTATTCAACCTGTTACCGTTACTAAAAAACCCGATGGAAAGTTCCGGCTGATTTCGGGAGAAAGGCGGCTGCGCGCTGCCAGGAAAGCTGGACTGACCGATATCCCTGCCTATATCCGCACCGCCAATGACAGCCAGTTGCTGGAACTTGCATTGCTGGAAAACCTGCAACGCGAGAACCTGAATGCAATGGAAGTAGCGCTCAGTTATAAGCGGATGATGGACGAACTCGAATACACGCAGGAAAAAGTAGCCGAAAGAATGGGAAAGGACCGGAGCACGGTTGCTAATTTCATCCGACTGCTCAAATTACCACCTGATATCCAACTGGCTGTGCGTTCGGGAACCATCAGCATGGGTCACGCCCGCGCGCTCATTAACGTAGACACGGTGGAACGGCAGTTGTTCATTTTTAAAGAGATCCGGGAAAAAGACCTCTCAGTACGCCAGACTGAAGCGCTTGTCAGAAGCACCTACAAGCAACCGGGTGGACAGCAACAATCCCAAAAAAGGGGACTTCCTGCCGCTTTTCAGCGAATTGAAGACAAACTGGCCTCCAGGTTCGACACAAGAGTAAAACTCAAACACAGCCCGAAGGGTAACGGTCAGATTTCTTTTGATTATTATTCACTGGAAGAACTGAATAAACTGTTGCAGAACTTTAACGTGACAGTAGACTAATAAGCTTTTTATTTGCGCTATGGTATTCCCGAGGAATAATTATCTGATTTTTTTCCTGTTATGCGTGTTCAGCCAAATTACATTGACAGCCCAGGTAAAAGATTCCCTGGTTCTGAAAGATACCACTGTACCCGGAGCTTTGCTTCACCCAACTTCACCGGCAGCGGATAGCCTGCCACAAAAAAGACACAAAGAACGGACTCCCCGGGGCGCCGCAATACGCTCTGCGATATTGCCGGGCCTCGGTCAGGCCTATAACCATAAATATTGGAAAATACCCGTGGTTTATGCTGTAATGGGCACCACGGGCTGGTACTTCCTGTATAATCTGCAGTGGTACCACCGTTACCGCTTTGCCTATACGGTAGCTTACAACAAGGATTCGGCAAACTTTTCAAAAGTATATAAACAGTTGCAGCCCGTCCTGGATCGGGTAGAAGCCCTGCAGTTTGCCCGTGATAAAACCAGGCGTGAAGTGGATTACGCGGGGCTTTACTTCCTGATTGCCTGGGCGTTGAATGTAGTGGAGGCATCGGTGGACGCGCATCTGAGCGGTTTTGACATCTCGCCCAACCTGAGTCTGCGTGTGAAGCCAGGCCATAGCAGCCTGGCAAATACGAACGGATTAAGCCTGGTCGTAGGATTAAAATAAATTAGAAAATAAATACGAATGAACATAGCGCTAATTGGATATGGGAAAATGGGTAAAGCCATTGAAGAAATTGCCCTTCAGCAAGGGCACAAGGTCGTTTTAAAGATTGATGTCACCAATCGGGAGGAATTCACAGCGGAAAATGTAGCACGGGCTGATGTGGCCATAGAATTTACCGGGCCTCATACAGCTTTTGATAATATTATAAAATTGCTTCAGTTTGGTATTCCGGTAGTGAGCGGGTCAACGGGCTGGCTTGACCGGTTAGATGAAGCCCAAAAGATCTGCAATGAGAATCAGGGCACACTGTTGTATGCCAGCAACTTCAGTATTGGGGTCAACCTTTTCTTTGAATTAAACCGGAAACTCGCGGTACTGATGCATCCCTATCCTGATTATAAAGTCAGCCTGGAAGAAATTCATCATACTGCAAAACTCGACGCGCCCAGCGGCACCGCCATCACACTCGCAGAACAGGTCATGGAAGTTTATACCGAAAAGAAGAAATGGGTGAATGACGTTAAACCCGCTGACGACGAACTGCTTATCGAAAGTAAACGGATCGATCCGGCCCCAGGCACGCACAGTATCTACTACAAGTCCGAAATCGATGATATCACGATCACCCACACCGCGCACAGCCGCAAGGGTTTCGCCGCCGGCGCTTTATTGGGTGCGGCTTATATCAGGGATAAAAAAGGGCTATTTACGATGAAAGACGTGCTGGGATTGTGATGAATGCGGCACTTCACCCATATAAATAGCTCGCAGAAAAAAGGCTACGGTTAGTTCCGTGCATTATTAACTGAAACGAACCTGGCCACTTCGCCCGCAAATTTGAGGAATGCATCGCGGGTAACCTGGTCATCTCCCATCATAACGGGCACCCCTATATCGCCTCCCTCCCGGATACCCTGAACCAAAGGAATTTCCCCGAGGAACGGTATTTCATACTCGTCAGCGAGCCTGCGCCCTCCTTCCCTGCCAAAAATATAATACTTGTTTTCCGGCAGTTCGGCTGGTGTGAAATAGCTCATATTTTCGACCAGTCCAATAATTGGCGTGTTCAGTTGTGCCTGGCCAAACATCGCAATACCCTTTTTGGCGTCAGCCAAAGCTACATCCTGGGGCGTGGTTACGATGACTGCACCCGTAACCCGGACAGTCTGCACCATCGTCAGATGAATATCGCCGGTTCCCGGGGGCATATCAACGATCAGGTAATCCAGATCACCCCAGTCAACATCGGAAATAAACTGCCTGATGGCACTGCTGGCCATCGGTCCCCGCCATACCACGGCTTTGTTTTCATCAACCAGCAGACCGATACTCAGGAGCTTAATGCCGAATCGTTCAAGCGGAACAATTAGCGGCTTTCCGTTGGTCTCACGCATCATCGGCCTTTCACCCCTTACACCAAACATGATCGGCACACTGGGCCCGTAAATATCGGCATCCATCAACCCGACGCTGGCTCCGCTCTGGGAGAGCGCCAGGGCCAGATTCGCGGCAACCGTACTTTTTCCAACCCCGCCTTTTCCGCTGAACACAGCAATAATGTTTTTCACCCCAGGCAGCACTGCCTCCCTTGGTTGCCGGCTGGTTGTGGTATTGCTGTTAAAGCCTACCTTTACCACAGCATCGGGGTTCACCATTTCTTTGATCGCCCGGATACAATCATTTTTCATTTTGTCCTTTAACGGACAAGCGGGTGTAGTTAATTCAATATTGAAAGAAACGTAATATTTTTCTATCGCCAAATCCTTAACCATATTCAAGGTCACGATATCCTTGCCTAAATCGGGTTCCTGAACAGTACTCAGTGCCTCTAATACTCTTTCTTTTGTCATTATCTAAGCTTATGTTAAATTCAATGTCGAATTACAAAGTTAAACATCCCCCGGCCGTTTTTGTTGTCTTAATTTGGATTGAGTACTTAATTTTGGCGCCGTGAAGAAAATTCTATCGTGTACTATCATCCTATTTTCCTTATTACCGTTGGGGGCAAGCGCGCAATTTGAAAAGGCGCGCGACTCGGTGGTCCAGCTTTTCGGTATTGTGATGACGGCAGACAGCCTGGATGGAATTCCCAATGTAAGCGTAGTTATCAAAGGCACTCACCGGGGTACCATCACAAACAAAGATGGCGTATTTTCCATAGCCGTGTTGAAAGGAGACCGCATCGAATTTTCCCACGTTAGTTACAAACCCAAGATCACCCAGGTTCCGCGAAACCTGGAAGGGAGCCAATACAGCATCGTGCAGTTGATGGTGAGGGATACAGCCTACCTGCCCGTGGCCATCATCAAACCCAGACCTACGCGGGAACAATTTGCCCGTGATTTTGTGAATACCCGTGTCGCCGATGACGAAATGGAGATCATCCGGAAAAATAACAGCCCCGAAACCAGGAAACGACTGCTCCGTACCACGCCCGGTGATGGCGGTGAAGCGGCTAATCTGCAGTTTAATAAAATGTACCAACGTGCCAGATATCAGGGCCAGATCCCCCCGATGAATATTTTTAATCCCGCGGCCTGGGGCGAATTCATTCAAGCCTGGAAGCGGGGTGATTTCAAAAACAATTAAATCGCCGGGAGTATTTGAAGCAAACCGGGATAGTTCCCCAATCCTGTATTATCTCATTTTGAGGAAAATGGAAAAGTGGAGATCCCCATCCATCTCTGCTTCAGCATCCTTGAAAAGTCTGATCAGTTGTTCAAAAGTTTTCAGCTTGCCAGGTGACAGATTTCGGAATTGAATATCGACGGGCATTTCCAGGTCACCGGTGACAACATCCCACAGCGCATCCAGGTTCCTGCCAAATTCCGGCGGAAGTTTCCATTCTTCGGCACTCTGCTCGTAAAAATCGTCCATTGAAGCGATCAGGTCGAAGTCAAAGATTGATATTTTCATGGAATTCCTTGATTGATGATCAGTCTGTCGGATAACTTCCCGCAAGTTTTATCTTTGCTGAAAGGTTTTATAATGGTCGTAGGTCACGTAAACCAGGCTGTCATTGGAGTATATCAGCCGGTCAGTGGTTCTCCTGCCACACCTGAAATTAATATCGGCCTCAAACCATTTCCTTCCCGGTCCGGAGGGCAGGCTTCTTTCGCGGTTGGTAAATACATCACCTCCAATTGCATGACCAGGCAATACATCACACAAATTTCCGGCCGAGGCGATCCAGCCTTTTTGCCGGGCTTCCCGTTTGCTCACATAATAGTAGGGCAACCTGTTGTGCTGCTTTACATAGGGCACAACCACGGCTTCCCGTGTCAGCGCTTCAATGTCTCCGGGCGCTGAGTCGGCCACTTCGTTACCGCGAACCTGGTTGGCGCGACTTTCAGTTTGCGGCGCGATACCCTTTTTCCCGGGTCGCACAAAACTGCGGTACAGGTAAACTACCGCTACCAGGAGAATCAGAAGAAACAGGATGTTTGAAACACTCTTTCGCATAGATGATTATTCACTGCAAAGTTAATTACCAGTATAAATATACCCCGTTTTAATACATTTGTTCCATGATAAAAAACGTATCCGTGATTGGCGCCGGAACCATGGGGAATGGGATCGCGCATGTTTTTGCCCAGCAAGGCTTCATGGTATCGCTGATGGACCTCTCACCACAGCAGCTCGAAAAGGCGATGCAGGTCATCGACCGTAACATGGACCGCCAGGTGAGCAAAGGAATATTGTCACAAGACCAAAAATTGGCAGCAGCCGGAAACATTACTACCACCACCGACCTCGAAAGATCAGTCTCCGATGCGCACCTCGTGGTGGAAGCAGCCATTGAGGAGGAAACGCAAAAATTGAAAATATTTAAGCAATTGGATCAGGCTGCACCTCAGGATTGCATCCTGGCCACGAATACCTCTTCGATTTCCATAACGCTCATTGCCGCTGCAACCGCCAGGCCAAAACAGGTGATTGGGATGCATTTTATGAACCCCGTGCCGGTCATGAAGCTGGTAGAGGTCATTAACGGGTTTTCAACAGACCCTTACGTCACCGGAACGATCATGGAACTGGCTAAAAAACTCGGAAAGATCCCGGCGCTGGCTAATGATTACCCGGGATTCGTCGCTAACCGGATTTTAATGCCGATGATCAATGAGGGGGTCTGTGCGCTTCACGAAGGAGTCGCTGGCGTGGAAGCCATCGATACGATTATGAAAACCGGTATGGGTCATCCGATGGGTCCGCTTCAATTGGCCGATTTTATAGGGCTGGATGTCTGCTTATCTATTCTACAGGTTTTACAACGCGGATTTGGTAACCCCAGGTATGCGCCCAGCCCCCTGCTGGTCAATATGGTGAATTCCGGGAGATTGGGAGTGAAGAGCGGGGAAGGATTTTACGTTTACACGACCGGCATCAGGGAATTACAGGTGAGTGATAAATTCAGGTAGTTTACCAATTTCCAAAAATTTGTTGTCGACTTTTTCCCATCCGAATGTCGTATCACCATTGGTTACGACCAGGTATTTCGCTGGTAACGGAATATGATAACGTAATATCTGGTCGATAGTCTGTTCACTGATGGTTACCTCCCGGGCCTTGCATTCCACCAGCATCCAGGGATGATGTGTTCGATCGAATACGAGAATATCAAATCGCTTTTTAAGGCTGCCCAACATGACCACCTTTTCCTGTGCAATCAGGGGTTTAGGATAAAGCATCACCTGAATCAGGTACTGCAGAAAATTCTGCCTCACCCATTCCTCATCCCGCAAAAGCAGCCATTTTTTCCGGAGCGGGTCCAGGATATAAAGCTGTCCTTCGCGCTGCTGCACATTAAACAAAGGTTCAGGATACTGTATTTCAATCACCAGCTCAAAAATAATGGTTAATTTAGCAATAGTGAACGGCGATGCTGTGGAAGCCGGATTTTCCGCCGGCTGAAATCAGGTTTTGCAGCCGGGTGTATAGGTCTGTCTCCTAAAGACAATTGGGAAGTTGTTATTATCGTTGAATGACTAGTGAAATATTTAACTCGCGATCGATTTTTGCGGCACGCGGGCGGACAAATAAACGGATTGACTGAAAGATATGAAGACCAGAGAAGAAATAGTTAAGAACTGGCTGCCCCGTTATACGGGTGAGAGCCTGGACAATTTCGGGAAATATATCCTGCTGACGAATTTTGACCATTACGTGAGGTTATTTGCCCATTGGCATGATGTGCCTGTTGTTGGTGAAGATAAACCCATGCAATGCGCTACCGCGGGGAATATTTCGATTATCAATTTTGGCATGGGAAGTCCCACAGCCGCAACGATTATGGATTTGCTGGTGGCCATCTCACCCAAGGCCGTTTTGTTCCTGGGTAAATGCGGCGGATTAAAAAAAAGAAATAAGGTAGGGGATCTTATCCTGCCCATCGCGGCTATACGTGGAGAAGGTACGTCCAACGATTATTTCCCGCCTGAGGTTCCTGCACTCCCTGCTTTTGCTTTGCAGAAAGCAGTGAGCACAGCCATTCGTGAGGCACATACGGATTACTGGACCGGCACGGTATATACCACAAACCGGAGGGTTTGGGAGCATGACACGGCATTTAAATCTTACCTCCAGAAAATCCGGGCCTACGCGGTGGATATGGAGACAGCCACTATCTTCGCCGTGGGCTTCTACAATAAAATGCCAACGGGCGCCCTCCTGCTGGTAAGCGATCAGCCCATGATTCCCGAAGGAGTGAAAACAGCGGAGAGCGACAAGGTTGTGACTGAGAAATATGTAGAAAATCATTTACATATTGGCATCGAATCGCTGAAACAACTTATTGAAAACAAACAGACAGTCAGACATCTTGTATTCTAAATCTGACATCTTTGTTGTAAAATGGTTAGGTTATGAAAAAATGCATGTCGATCTTTCCCCTGCTATTGTTGGTCATCCTTTTTCTGGCCGGGTGCTCCCGGTCACAGGTACCTGTTGCAGAAGGAAATACGTATAAGGCTAGGTTCGAAATAAAAGCTATTTGTGCTAACTACACTTTTTCGGTGCTGGAAGGCGATATTGATCCCAACCTCGTAGAGGCGAGCTGGACAGATCCGGTTACCCGGAAAACCTATCGCAACGCTTTTGGTGTATCCAATTCATGCGACCTGCCCCGCGAACTGAAAGAAGGAGACACTTTTTATTTCAAACTCATTCAGCCCATCAGCCCGGATAATTGCGTTGTTTGCAAGGCCTATTATCCCACTCCTGGCAAAAAGCTATATATTCAAGTTATTCAATAATGCCACAGCCGGTCCTCTCAATTAGTAACCTCTCAGTGAATTTTCAGTCCGGGGATGGAATTCACCGCGCGGTGAAAAATGTTTCTTTTGAAGTGAACACGGGAGAAATTGTAGCGCTCGTAGGCGAATCGGGTTCGGGAAAATCAGTGACGGCACTCTCTATCCTCCGGTTACTACCCTCGCCGCCCGCTCAAATGGAATCGGGCCAGATCATTTTTTCAGACCCGGGAAAGGCACCGGTAGACTTACTTACATTGGATCGGGACTCGCTGCGGACCATCAGGGGTCATAGCATTTCAATGGTCTTTCAGGAACCCATGACCTCGCTGAATCCGGTATATACTTGCGGCGAACAGGTTATGGAGGTGTTGCGGGCGCACAAGAAAATCTCAAAAGAAGAAGCCCTGAAAGAAACCATCTATTGGTTTGAGCGGGTGGACCTCCCGGATCCCGTAGGTGTCTGCAGCCGGTTTCCCCATCAATTAAGCGGCGGGCAAAAACAACGGGTTATGATCGCCATGGCCATGTGCTGCCGGCCTCGTATTCTGATCTGCGATGAGCCAACCACCGCACTGGATGTGACTGTTCAGAAAAATATTCTGCAACTAATAAAAACCCTGCAGCGTGAAACAGGGATGGGTGTTATCTTCATCACCCACGATCTTGGCGTGGTAGCAGAAATTGCGGATCGTGCCCTGGTCATGTTTCAGGGCGGTATAGTAGAATCAGGCGTAGTATCAGAGCTCTTTCGGTCGCCGGTACACCCATATACGCGCGCCTTGCTTGCTTGTCGCCCCGCAAATCACAGAAGAGGCGATAGATTGCCGGTAGTATCCGATTTCCTGAATGGTTCTGGTAAAAAGATGAAACTTTCGACCCCAACATCCGGACCTGAAACGGAAACCGCAGATACCGAACCATTGATTCGGGTGAAAAATCTTTCAGTAACCTTTCCCAATAAGAAAAATTGGCTGGGCAAGACCCTTACTTACACGAAAGCGGTGAACAAAGTCAGTTTTGACGTCTTTCGAAACGAGACGCTGGGTATAGTCGGCGAAAGCGGCTGCGGAAAGACTACCTTGGGGAGGGCCTTGCTAAAACTGATACCAGTAACCGAAGGGAAGATCTATTTCAGACAGACAGATCTGGATCTGTACACTTCCAACGAACTCCGGGCTCTCAGAAAGCAACTCCAGATCGTGTTCCAGGATCCCTACTCATCGCTGAACCCACGAAAAAAGATCGGGTACGCTATTGAAGAGCCGCTAAAAGTCCACCAACTAATAACGGGTGCCGGGGAGCGGAGGCAGCGGGTCATTGAACTGCTGGAGAAAGTGGGATTGGAAGCAGGGCATTACCACCGGTATCCGCACGAATTCAGTGGCGGACAAAGACAACGTATCGTTATCGCCAGGGCCCTCGCTTTGCAACCATCGTTTATCATCTGTGATGAGTCGGTCTCGGCGCTTGACGTGAGCGTGCAGGCCCAGGTACTGAACCTGCTGAATGACCTGAAAAAGGAGTTTGGCTTCACTATTGTGTTCATCAGCCATGACCTTTCTGTAGTCCGCTATTTCAGCGACCGGATCCTGGTGATGAATAAAGGGGAGATTGAAGAGTCCGGACCGGCAGACCAGATTTACGAGAAACCGGTTAGAGACTATACGAAAAAACTGATTGCCGCGATCCCCAAGACCTGAACCTGCCTGTGCGACGAACGATATATCAATCTGAATTTCAAAAACTTTTTCCCTCTAATCAAAATGATACCAGCATCATACAATAATTTAAATTTGGTTACTCCCCAAAATTGTAGTACTTTTGCACCCAAAATCGAAAACCGGTGCCGTAAGACCGGGGACCGACAGGCTGAAAGTGCTATACCCATAGATTTTCAATGCTACATCCCCGCTTCACTTGTTTTGATTGTAACTGACAATTAAATCTGTTTCTGAATGAAGCTCTCACAATTTCAATTTGATCTGCCGCTTAACCTAATAGCTCAAACACCTGCTAAAAAGCGTGAAGATTCCCGCATGATGGTGGTTCACCGTCATACCGGGCAAATGGAGAATAAACATTTCCGGGATATCCTCGAGTATTTCGATGACAAGGATGTGTTTGTAGTCAATAACACCAAAGTGTTCCCTGCCCGCATGTACGGCAGGAAAGAGAAGACCGGCGCCAAAATAGAAGTATTCCTGCTCCGGGAACTTAATAAACCCAATAAACTCTGGGACGTGATCGTTGACCCCGCCAGGAAAATACGGGTGGGCAATAAATTATATTTTGGTGAAAATGAAGAGCTGGTAGCCGAAGTTATCGACAACACAACCAGCCGCGGCAGGACAATCCGTTTTTTATGGGACGGTCCTGAAGAAGAATTCAGAACCAGGCTGGAAGCACTCGGCGAAACGCCTCTTCCAAAATATATTAAGCGCAAGCCCGACGAAGAAGACAAGGAGCGTTACCAGACGGTTTATGCGAAGTTCGAAGGAGCCGTAGCAGCTCCGACTGCTGGCCTTCATTTCAGCCGCGAACTGATAAAAAGACTGGAGATTAAGGGGATTCGCTTTGCAGAAATCACCCTCCATACCGGTCTCGGAACTTTCCGCCCGATAGAAGTGGAAGACCTGAGCAAACACAAGATGGACGCCGAATATTTCCGGATAGATGAAAATGCCTGCAAAATTGTAAACCGTGCCAAAGAGAATAATAACCGGATCTGTTCAATCGGAACAACCACCATGCGGGCCATGGAATCCTCTTTTACTGCCCAGCAGTATTTAAAACCTGCAGAGGGCTGGACGAACATTTTCATTCATCCACCGTACGAGTTTAATATTGCGGATTCGCTGGTGACCAATTTTCATTTACCCAAGACCAGCCTGATGATCATGACCTGTGCTTTTGCAGGTTACGAACTGGCGATGGAAGCCTATAAAAAAGCCATCAAAGATAAATACCGCTTCTTTAGCTATGGCGATGCACTCTTGATCATTTAAGATCTGCAGACAGAACAACCATTTCGAAACTCCGCCTTGAATATTGTAACTATCCGGAGAATTTTGCAAACCTCCGGTAATTAAATTATTTGAAGGACATCATGATGGATGCTTCTTTCTTTTCCAAAAGAGAACTTCCCATCAGGTATTCATCAACCTGCCTTGCGCATTCCCTCCCCTCACTGATCGCCCAAACAACCAGACTCTGCCCGCGGCGCATATCTCCGGCAGCAAATACTTTCTTGATGGCCGTCCGGTAATCAGTCTCGGACGCCAGTACATTTCCCCGACCATCGAATTCTATGCCTAATTGCTCTAGCATTCCTTCATGTTGGGGATGCAAAAATCCCATCGCTAACAATGCCAGCTCACAGGGAATTTCTTTTTCGCTGCCTGCCACTTCGGTGAACCTGGCTGGTTGCCCAGGCTTGGCGGGAGTCCACGCAAGATCCACGATCTTCAACGCTTTCAGGTTGCCATTTTCATCGCCTACAAATTCTTTGGTCGCAATGCTCCAATGACGTTTAGCCCCCTCTTCATGACTGGAAGTTGTTTTCAATAACATCGGATAGGTAGGCCAGGGCATCAAATCAGTTCTTTCTTTTGGTGGAATAGGCATCAATTCAAACTGGGTGACCGATGCCGCGCCATGACGGTTGCTGGTGCCTACGCAGTCGCTGCCGGTGTCACCACCTCCGATCACCACAACATTTTTACCGGTTGCCAGCAGCTCTTCGTCAAGTATATTACTTTCAATATCCTTATGAGCGAGAAAATCCAGGCCGGCTACCCGTTTATTATTCTGTTTTAAAAAGTCCATGGCGTAATGCACCCCATTCAGGTCACGCCCAGGAATCGGAAGGTTCCGTGGCGTTGTACTGCCCCCTGTTAAAACCACGGCATCAAATTGCCGGAGGATATCATGAATATTTACATTAACACCCACATTAGCGTGGCATTTAAAAATAATACCTTCGTCTTTCATCACGTCTATTCGTCTCTCAACCACCCATTTCTCCAGTTTGAAATCCGGGATGCCGTACCTCAGCAACCCACCGGGCTGTTCATCCCTTTCAAATACCGTTACCAGGTGACCCGCATAATTCAGTTGTACAGCGGCTGCCATGCCTGCCGGGCCGCTGCCTATAACGGCAACTTTCTTGCCGGTGCGTATATTGGGCGCTTTCCTTTCGACAAAACCTTTTTCAAAAGCTATTTCGATGATGTGTTTTTCAATCTCTTCGATTGTCACCGGTGGCTGATTGATCCCCAGCACACAGGCGCTCTCACAGGGAGCGGGACAAATGCGCCCCGTGAATTCGGGGAAATTGTTCGTTGACGTCAAAATTTTATAGGCCTCCAGATAATCCTTACGATATATGGCGTCATTAAACTCGGGTATGACATTTCCCAGCGGGCATCCGCTTTGACAAAAAGGCACGCCGCAATCCATACACCTTGCCGCCTGCTGGTTCAATTTTTGTTCCGGTAACAAGCCAACAAACTCGCGATAATCCTTTAATCTTTCCTCCACCGGCTTTCTTTCCGGTGTTTCCCTGTTAAATTCTAAAAAGCCTGTAGGTTTCCCCATCTTTAGATTTGAATTTTTGAGTATTTGTTTTTATTTTTTCTTCCAAAAAAACTACACGGCGCTTTTACCTGCCCTGTTCACCCCGTGTGATTTTCCGTTCACCTTCCCACGCAAAACCGTTTATCAAACGGCTGTCTGCGCCTCTTTCTTCGCCAGCAGGATCCGTTTGTAATCTCTGGGAAATACCTTGACAAAATTTTTGATCTGATTATCAAAGTCCTCCAGCAGGAAACGGGCAACGGTACTTTCCGTATATTCGAAATGCTTTGAAATCATTTCGTGAAGGAAACGTGTATCCGCCTCGTCCAAAGGATCCAATTCAACCATTTCCATATTGCAGTTATTTGCGAACTGCTGTTTCACATCATACACATAGGCTATCCCGCCACTCATTCCCGCAGCGAAGTTTCTGCCGGTATCGCCCAGTATCACGACTTTACCGCCCGTCATGTACTCACAACCGTGGTCCCCAACGCCTTCCACTAAAACGTTGGCGCCTGAGTTTCTGACGGCGAACCTTTCGCCAGCCTTGCCTCTGATAAAGGATTCCCCGCTGGTTGCCCCGTAAAACGCCACATTGCCAATGATGCTATTTTCTTCCGGAACAAATCCGGCGTTTTTAGCCGGGTAAGTGACCAGACGTGCACCACTTAGCCCCTTTCCAAAATAATCATTGGCATCGCCCTCCAGCTCTAGCGTGATACCCTTGTTACAGAATGCCCCGAAACTCTGACCGGCTGTACCATTCAGTTTGAGGTGGATCGTATCATCCGGCAGGCCCTCGCCACGGTAGATCTTTGTCAGTTCGTGCGACAGGACGGTGCCGGCGGTACGGTCTGTATTGAGTATATCAAAAGTTGCCTTTACTTTCTCGCCGCGTTCCAGTGCGGGCCTGGCTGCTTCCAGGAAGCGCCAGTCCAGGATATTTTGCATCAGGTGGTCCTGCTCTTCACTACAGTAGAGTCCAACCCCTGCCTCCTCCTTCTCCTGGTAAAGGATCGGTGAGAGATCGAGGTTTTTATATTTCCAGTGATCAATACCGTCTCTCATTTTAAGTTCACTGGTTTGCCCGATCATTTCATCTACTGTCCTGAATCCAAGTTCTGCCATCCATTCCCTCAGCTCCTGGGTAATGAACTTAAAGAAATTCACTACATGGTCCACCTGACCGGTAAATCTCTTTCTGAGTTCCGGATTCTGAGTGGCCACACCCACGGGACAGGTATTCAGGTGGCATTTACGCATCATGATGCACCCTTCCACGATCAGGGCCGCCGTGGCTATTCCCCATTCTTCGGCGCCCAGCAAAGCCGCGATCATAATATCCCTGCCCGAACGAAGTTGCCCGTCGGTTTGCAAAACCACGCGGCTTCTTAATTTATTCTTCACCAGGGTCTGATGAGCTTCAGCCAATCCCATTTCCCAGGGCAGACCTGCATGTCGGATCGAGCTCACCGGTGATGCGCCTGTTCCTCCGTCATAGCCGGAGATCAGCACTACATCAGCCTTTGCTTTGGTTACGCCGGCAGCTATCGTTCCAACACCTGCCTTGCTCACCAGTTTCACATTGATCCTCGCGTGCCGGTTGGCATTCTTAAGGTCAAAAATCAATTGTGCAAGGTCTTCAATGGAGTAGATATCGTGATGGGGAGGCGGTGAGATCAAACCCACGCCAGGCGTGGAATGCCGCGTCCTACCGATCCAATCATCTACTTTGTGACCAGGTAGCTGACCGCCTTCGCCGGGCTTGGCACCCTGGGCCATTTTGATCTGCAACTCATCGGCTTCGGTCAGATACAAGCTCGTAACACCGAATCTTCCGCTGGCAACCTGTTTGATGGCGCTTCGCATACTATCCCCATTCTCCAGCGGCTGATAACGACGGTCGTCCTCACCGCCCTCGCCCGTATTGCTTTTGCCGCCGATCCGGTTCATGGCGATTGCCAGCGTGGTATGTGCTTCCCAACTGATGGAACCAAAACTCATAGCTCCGGTTGCAAACCTTTTGTATATTTTCTCTGCCGGTTCCACTTCCTCAATTGGAATGGAAGGCCGGGTGCGTTTAAAATCGAAAAGACTTCTCAGGGTAATTGCTTTCTCTCCCTGTTCGTCGATCAGACGGCTGTATTTCTTAAACATGCCGTAATCGTTCATTTTGGTCGAATGCTGCAACAGGTGGATGGTCTGAGGGTTAAACATGTGCGCCTCACCTTTCCTTTTCCATTGATATACCCCACCGGCAGGTAACAAATCCACGGGTACGTCCTTCTTGCTGTAGGCAAACCTGTGTTTTGCAAGGCTCTCCTGTGCCAGCTCATCCAGGCCAATACCTTCGATCCTGGAGGTTGTGCCGGTAAAATAACGATCCACGACAGCCCGGTTGATCCCGATGATCTCAAAAATTTGTGCACCCTGATAAGACTGGAGTGTGGAAATTCCCATTTTTGAAAAAACTTTCAGCAGCCCATCGCTGATGGCTTTGATATAGTTTTTCTCCAGCTTCTCCGCAGTCAAATCAGTATTGATCTTACCGCTTTCTTTCATCGTCCGGATAGAAGAAAACGCCAGGTACGGGTTGATGGCTGTTGCGCCAAACCCAAGGAGACAGGCAAAATGGTGAACTTCCCAAACATCGCCGGCTTCTACGACCAACCCCACTTTCCCGCGCAGTCCTTTCCGGATCAGGTGATGGTGTACGGCTGCCACAGCCAGCAGGCTGGGGATAGCGGCATGATCACTGTCGATGGCCCTGTCCTGCAGTACAATCACTTCAAAACCGTCGTTGACGGCATCTTCCGAATATTTACAGATCCTTTCCACCCCTCTCTCCAGGGAACCCGGTTTGCCATCAGCCAAAAAATAGCATTGCAGGGTCTTCGCCTGGAATCTGCCGGTATCAATACTTCTTAATTTTTCCAGCTCGTAATTCGTGAGAACCGGTTGTTTGAGAGCCACCACGTGGCAGTCGAGCTCTTCCTCTATCAGCAGACTTCCGTTATTGCCCACAAAAGTTGCCAGCGACATCACCATCCGTTCTCTGATGGGGTCGATTGGCGGGTTGGTAACCTGCGCAAACAATTGTTTGAAGTATGAACTCAAATGCTGGGGCTGATCACTCAATACCGCAAGCGGTACGTCTGTACCCATCGCTCCTATCGGCTCCTTCGCATCGATGGCCATCTTTATCAGCAAGTCCTCAAGGTCTTCAGACGTGTATCCAAATGCTTTCTGATATTTAAACACCTGATCTGTACTCAGATTCGTAAACATGACACGGGGCTCGGGCAACTCACTTAACCTGATCTTATGCTTATTCAGCCAGTCGCTATAGGGTCTTTGCCGGCAAATCTGTTGTTTCAGCTCTTCATCGCTGATAATGCGACCCTGCTCCATATCCACGACAAACATCCGACCCGGCTGTAATCTCCCCTTTTCCAGGATCATGCTCTGATCCACGGGAAGCGTGCCCGTCTCTGAGGACATGATCACACGATCATCCCTTGTTACACAATAACGCGAAGGTCTTAAACCATTCCGGTCGAGCGTTGCTCCGATTATTTTTCCGTCGGTAAATGAAATAGAAGCCGGTCCGTCCCAAGGCTCCATCAGCGAGGCGTGAAACTCGTAAAAAGCTTTTTTAGCCGGATCCATGTCCTCATTGCCATCCCAGGCTTCAGGGATCAGCATCATCATCACATGCGGCAGGGATCTGCCTGCCAGAGACAGGAGTTCTATCATGTTGTCCAGACATGCGGAGTCACTTTTTACGTTACTCACGATGGGAACAAGCATATCCATTTCCTCCCTGGTAAACAAAGGCGATTCAAAACTTGACTCACCCGAGCGCAACCAGTTTAGATTTCCCTGTAGTGTATTAATTTCCCCGTTGTGGGCAATAAAACGGAAAGGCTGGGCCAGTTTCCACGAAGGGAAGGTATTGGTGGCAAACCTGGAATGAATAAGTCCGAATGCACTTACCACCCTCTTGTCTGACAAATCTGTATAATACTCACGCACCTGCATGCTCGTGAGCTGGCCTTTGTAAATGATGGTACGGCAGGATAGTGAAGCTACATAAAATCCGATGGGATCTTTCTTTACAGCCGCACTGGTAATATGCGTAACGTATTTACGGAGGACAAATAATTTTCTTTCAAACTCGTCAGCGTCTGTAATATTTGCCGGTCGTTCAATGAACACCTGTTCAATGTCGGGCTCCACACTAAGGGCAGAAGGTCCGATGCCCTGGCTCCTGGAAGGAACATTCCTCCAGCCAAGTACTTTCATACCCATTTTATCAGCGGCGCGGCTTAAAATATCGCGGCATTCTTCCCTTAATCTGATCTCTTTGGGAAAAAATATCATGCCCACGGCATATTGCTCGGCGTCGGGCAGCGTGATCTCCAGCTGAAGACATTCATCGTAAAAAAACTCATGCGGAATCTGAATCATGATACCGGCGCCATCACCTGTGGTAGGTTCACATCCACAGGCTCCCCGGTGTTCCATGTTTTCGAGAATTGTAAGGGCATCAGAAATCGTTTGATGGTTTTTATTACCCTTGATATTCGCTACAAATCCAATACCACAGGCATCCCGCTCAAATGAAGGGTCGTATAGTCCTTGTTTTTCTGTCATAAGTACGCTACTATAATTTAATTAATTTTAAGGTTTTCACAATGGGGTGGGCAGTCGAAGCAGTGTAAGGTAATAAAAAATTACCCTCTTTTACAAATATATAACAAATTCCTAAAAAAAATACACATTCTGCAAACTTGCTCCAAGCTTTTTAGAGGTTTTTTAATATAAATAATTGAAATTCAATAATTCCATAATACCTCCGGAAGTTGGGGTCCCCCATTTATTACAAACTAGTGACACCGGATCTGGCCGGAGGCTATCACCCTGGCTAAACGAGATATCCGAATAGCGTATCATTTTTGTTCAATGCCGTGTAATTGATTCCCCGCTCTTCCATCCGCCGGATCAATGAGGGGTAGTCTTCCCGGTTCTTCAGTTCAATACCCACAAGCGCCGGGCCATATTCCTTCATCGTTTTTTTGATGTACTCAAACCTGGTGATATCGTCATCAGGGCCAAGTACCTGGTTAACAAATTCTTTGAGGGCGCCGGGCCGCTGTGGAAAACTGATCAGGAAGTAATGGCGGAAGCCTTCATACTGGAGACTTCTTTCTTTAATTTCTTGCATCCGGTCGATGTCGTTATTGCTACCGCTGACGATGCAAACCACGTTCTTTCCCCGAATCCTGTCTCCTAAGAAATACAGCGCGGCAGTAGAAAGCGCGCCGGCAGGCTCCACCACTATAGCCTCCTTATTGTACATTTTTAAAATAGAACTGCAAATCTTGCCTTCGGGAACCAGCACGACTTCACTCAAAACCTCCCTGCAAATCCGGTAGGTAATCTCTCCTACTCTTTTTACTGCCGCCCCATCCACAAAACGGTCCATGGTCCTGAGTTCCACCGGGTGCCCCGCTTCAAAGGCTTCTTTCATGGACGGCGCTCCTTCGGGTTCCACACCGATGATCTGCGTCTTTGGGCTGACCGATTTAATAAATGTGCCCACTCCGGCCGCCAGTCCGCCACCACCAATGGGTACAATGAGGTAATCAATATCTTTCAGATCTTCCCAGATTTCAAATCCTACGGTTCCCTGGCCTTCTATGATTTTCAGGTCATCAAATGGATGCACAAATGACATGCCGCGTTCCTGTGCGTATTGAATAGCAGCTTGTGCGCAGTCGTCATAGGTATCCCCGGTTAGTACAACATCAATATTTTGTCCGCCGAACATCCGGGTTTGGACGATCTTCTGCCGGGGTGTGCTGGTAGGCATAAAAATCACACCGCGGATATTCAGGGCACGGCAACTATATGCAACGCCCTGCGCATGGTTACCGGCGCTGGCGCAAACCACGCCGTTGCTCAAATTTTCGGCCGGCAGGGTACTGATGAGATTATATGCCCCCCGGATCTTGTAGGAACGTACAACCTGCAGGTCCTCTCTTTTCAGAAATACCTGACACTGATGTTTGCGCGACAAATTAGCGTTCAGTTGCAGGGGCGTCCGCTGAACAATATTAGCCAGTCGCTTTGCAGCACCGGATACGTCTATATCCTGATGTTTTAATGTTTCAATTTCAATCATAATTATTTGTCACACGGCAGAGCCAACCCCCGGGTGTCCCCGCCTGCTTTGGGAAGCTTTGGAAAATTACTTCCGGACTATTGGCAACCTTTCAAAAATGGCCAATCCTGAACTATTCACAGAGACCGTCTCTACTTCAACAGCCGACCACCTGAATCGTTCCGGCAAGATTGATTTATTTCCGCCGGAAGGAAAGAAGCATTGGTTTACCGAAATCAAAAATGCGAGACGAACCGCCTCGCATTTCTTCAGCGTTTGAATGAATGCTCAGACGTCCTGGTTCTCCGGCCGCAGGCTTCTCACGGTTTTGCCCGCCTGCCACATTTCGCTTTCCCGCAATTCAGCCAGTTCCTTTTCCAGTTTCTCCCGGTAATCCGGCTGAGAGTTGCTATCAATAGAGCGTTGGCTTTCTTTTCCGGATGCCACACTTTGATACAGTTCATTGAAGACAGGTTGAGTGGCGTCTTTAAATCGCTTCCACCAATCCAGCGCCCCCCGCTGCGCTGTGGTAGAACAGTTTGCGTACATCCAGTCCATACCGTTTTCGGCGACCAGCGGCATCAGCGATTGAGTAAGTTCTTCAACGGTTTCGTTGAAAGCTTCTGAGGGGCTGTGTCCGTTTGAACGCAGGGTTTCATACTGTGCTGCGAAAATTCCCTGGATGGCGCCCATCAACGTGCCGCGCTCGCCGGTCAGGTCGCTATACACTTCTTTTCTGAAATCGGTTTCAAACAGATACCCACTTCCTACGGCGATGCCCAGTGCGATCACGCGATCGAAGGCCTTGCCGGTTGCATCCTGGTAGATTGCATAGGAGCTGTTAAGCCCCCGGCCTTGCAAAAACATCCTGCGCAGCGATGTCCCGGACCCTTTAGGTGCAACCAGAACTACATCCACGTCTTTAGGTGGAATGATGCCGGTTTGCTCATTGAATGTAATTCCAAAGCCGTGAGAGAAATAGAGTGCCTTGCCCGGTGTCAGATATTTTTTAACGGTAGGCCAAAGTGCAATTTGTGCAGCATCGCTCAATAAATAACAAATGATCGTGCCGCGTTGGAGCGCTTCTTCAATTTCAAACAAGGTCTGGCCCGGTACCCAGCCGTCAGCAACAGCTTTTTCCCAGGTTTTTGAATTTTTACGCTGACCTACGATAACGTTAATTCCGTTATCTTTCTGGTTCAGCGCCTGACCCGGACCCTGTACGCCGTAGCCAATGACAGCCACTGTCTCATTCTTCAAAATTTCCTGTGCTTTACTTAAAGGAAATTCTTCCCTGGTTACAACGTTTTCTTCAACGCCGCCAAAATTTAATTTTGCCATTTTTGATTTTTGATTTTTTGCGTGCTGCACGATCGTCGCGCGATCCGCGGTTACGCATTGATTACAGTTGTTCTTATTACTATTTTTGGTAATTCTTTTTAAATGACTTCCCTGGTCACGCTGTTGGTCTCGGGACCCTTTACATAGAAAAAACCTGGTCCTGTTCAGAGAGAAATTCGTTTTCCACAACTTCCTCATGAGGTTGCCTTGACTCGAATTCCTTGATTTTTTTGTGGAAGCCTTCGCTGGCTTTAATGATAGCCACCCTGCCGCTGCGTACAAACTCGATCAGGCCATAACCTCCTAATACTTCGATCAGTTTATTGGTTTCCTCTCTGTGCCCGGTGGATTCAAATACGGTATAATCTTTTCTAATGGCCACCACACGTGCTCCATACTTTCTCAGAATCCGTTCCACACTCATTTTCTCGGTAACCTCGCGGGTGGGCACTTTGAACAGCGCCAGCTCCTGCCAGATGATCTCCTCCTCTACGTTGTAATAAGCCTTCAGCACTTCGACCTGTTTTTCTAACTGCCGGCAAAGTTTTTTCACGACATCTTCTGTTTCAGAGATAACGATATTAAACCGATGGATCCCCTCAATTTCCGAGGGAGATGTATTGAGACTTTCCACATTGATCTTTCTTCTAGTAAAGATAATGGCGATACGCGATAGTAAACCGATATGGTTCTCTGCGTATACTGTAAGGGTATATTCCTGCTTCATTTATTAATTTTTATTTTTTCAATGGTTAGAGATATTTACTTCAATCTGATTTCGCTGACGCTGCTACCTTGCGGTACCATAGGAAATACGTTGTTTTCTTTTCCAACCTTCACTTCCAGCAAATAAGAACCTTCATGATCCAGCATGGCCTTCAGCGCTTCCTTCAGGGTCTCGCGCCTGTCGATACTGTTCCCGGCAATTCCATAAGACTTAGCGAGCGCCACAAAATCCGGGCTGGTAATATTTACAAAGGAATATCTCCTGTCATTGAATAATTGTTGCCACTGCCGCACCATGCCCAGGAACTCGTTATTCAGGATGAGCATCTTAACCGGTACATCGAACTGCATGATGGTGCCCAGCTCCTGCAGGGTCATCTGGAATCCCCCGTCTCCCATAATGGCAATAACCTGCCTCTCTGGCGCACCAAAACAAGCACCCACTGCTGCGGGCAAGCCAAAGCCCATGGTACCCAGTCCGCCTGAAGTAATATTGCTTTTAGTATTGTTCAACTTCGCATAGCGACAGGCAACCATCTGATGTTGTCCCACATCCGTAACCACGATAGCTTCACCCCCGGTAAGTTCATTCATCGCTTCGATCACCTCCGCCATCGACATGACCTCCGTCTCGGGATGCATCTCCGGCTGAATACAAATCTTATCTTCTTCTTTGGCATACTCGCCAAATTTGGCCAGCCATTCTTTATGGTCCTTTTGTTCAATCAGCGCGGTGAGCAGGGGCAATGTTTCCCGGCAATCTCCCCAAACCGGTACGGTCGTTTTCACATTCTTATCGATCTCAGCCGGATCAATATCCAGGTGGATCACCTTGGCCTGTTTGGCATATTTGTCCAGGCGTCCGGTTACACGGTCATCAAAGCGCATACCCACAGCAATGAGCACATCGCATTCGTTGGTAAGTACATTTGGGCCATAATTTCCGTGCATGCCCAGCATACCCACGTTCAGCGGGTGGTCGGAAGGAATAGCGCTCAGGCCGAGCAGCGTCCACGCAGCAGGAAGTCCTCCTTTTTCAATGAAGGCTTTAAACTCTTTTTCAGCTTTACCCAGTATAACGCCCTGCCCGAAAACCACGAGCGGTTTTTTAGCTGAATTGATCAGCTCCGCAGCTTTCCTGATGTACTCTTTCCGCACAAAAGGCTTTGGCCGGTAACTGCGGATATGGTTGCATTTTTTATATCCACTGAATTCAAATTCCTGAATCTGTGCATTCTTGGTTATATCTATCAGCACTGGTCCTGGCCGGCCACTTTTGGCGATAAAGAAGGCTTTAGCCAGTGCTTCCGGAATTTCTTCAGCGTTGGTAACCTGGTAATTCCATTTGGTAACCGGCGCTGTGATGTTAATTACATCTGTTTCCTGAAATGCATCTGTGCCCAGCAGATGTGCGAAAACCTGCCCCGTGATACACACCAATGGGGTGGAGTCGATCATGGCATCAGCCAGACCGGTAACCAGGTTGGTGGCGCCCGGACCGCTCGTCGCGAAAACCACACCGGTCTTCCCACTGGCCCTGGCAAATCCCTGGGCCGCGTGAATAGCGCCCTGCTCATGCCTTACCAGAATATGTTTCACCTTATCCATGTAGTCATACAATGCATCATAAATCGGCATGATGGCTCCTCCCGGATATCCGAATATCGTAGTTACTTTCTCGGCGAGCAAGGCTTCAATCACAGCCTCACTACCCTTTAGCGATTTTAGTTCTTTTTCCTGGGTTTGCGTTGAACCGGTTGCCTCTTCCCTGGCGTCGGTTTGTTTTTTTATAGTCGTTGTTTCCATTTTTAATTATTTGAATTATACATTGAATTTGTTTATTGATCTTTCCTGAAGCCTCCAAGGCGCATACCTCCTTCAACTTCCATCGTCGTCACCGCAGGTGCACACAACGGCGGTAAAGATTTAAGAGGCAGGCTGAGTCACCGTTTTCTTAGCACGGTTCCTCAGTTGCCTGAGGCGTCGGTGACACATCCGTGGGAAGCATCCTGAACCAGCAGAGAATATTTATACAATACCCCGCTCTTAGCTTTTGGCTCCGGTTTTTTCCACTGTTTCCTCCGTTCATTAATTACCTCTTCAGGTACTTTTAACGTAATAGTATTTTTTGTCGCATCAATTTCAATGATATCATTATCCTCAACCAGTCCGATTAGCCCCCCCTCCACAGCTTCAGGTGTAATATGTCCTACCACAAAACCATGGGTCCCGCCGCTAAAACGGCCATCTGTGATCAACGCGACTGTTTTTCCCAATCCGGCGCCGATGATGGCTCCCGTTGGCTTAAGCATTTCAGGCATTCCCGGCGCGCCTTTCGGCCCGATATTCCGGATAACCACAACATCTCCGGCGTGTACCCTGCCTTCTGAGATACCCTTGATTACCGAATGCTCACCATCAAATACGCGGGCTGTACCTTCAAATTTCTCACCTTCTTTGCCACTGATCTTCGCCACACTTCCCCCGGTAGCCAGGTTACCATAAAGAATCTGCAGATGTCCGGTCGCTTTCAGGGGTTTGTTGAGCGGCTGAATGATGTCCTGCTTTTCGAAATCCAGTGCGGGAGCGCTTTGTAAATTTTCCGCCACCGTTTTTCCAGTCACCGTAAGGCAATGCCCGTGCAACATATTATTTTCAAGTAAATATTTCATAACCGCGGGAACACCTCCGTGCTGGTGCAGGTCTGCCATCAGATGCTTACCGCTGGGTTTAAAATCTGCCAGCACCGGAGTTTTATCACTGATTCGCTGGAAGTCATCAATGGTGATATCCACGCCCATCGCTTTAGCCATAGCTATCAGGTGTAAAACGGCATTGGTGCTGCCTCCCAGGACGATCACCACCGTGATCGCGTTTTCAAACGCTTCGCGTGTCATGATATCCCCGGGCTTGATATCTTTTTCCAAAAGATTTTTCATGGCTTCCCCAACCGCTTCACATTCTTTTTGTTTGTCCGCGCTGAGTGCGGGGTTCGACGATGAATTCGGCAGGCTCATCCCCATGGCCTCAATTGCGCTCGCCATGGTGTTAGCCGTGTACATACCTCCGCAGGCACCGGCACCAGGGCAGGCATTCCTTACAATCCCCCTGAAATCGCCTTCACTCAGGTCGCCCGCAATCTTTTGCCCAAGTGCTTCAAACGCAGATACTATATTGAGTTCTTCCCCGTGATAATGTCCCGGCGCGATTGTTCCGCCATACAACATGATGGATGGTCTGTTCAGCCTGGCCATCGCGATCAGGGAACCAGGCATATTTTTATCACACCCGGGAATACATATAAGTCCGTCATAATATTGTGCGCCCGCATTCGTTTCGATACTGTCCGCAATAACCTCCCGACTTACCAGGCTGTACCGCATGCCATCGGTACCCATACTGATGCCATCACTAACCCCGATGGTATAAAAACGCAAACCTACCAATCCGCTGTCATTCACGCTTTTCCTGACCTCAGTAGCCAGATCATTCAGGTGCATATTGCAGGGATTACCATCCCATCCCATACTGGCGATACCTACCTGAGGTTTTTTGAAGTCCTCATCTTTAAACCCGATCGCATAATACATAGCCTGTGCCGCCGGCTGGGTTTCATCCTGTGTTAGCGTTTTACTGTATTTATTTGTTTCAGACATATTTTGAATTTTTTCATTTGGTCCGGGATATATTCTTTCACCCCGGAATTTATGAATCAGATAATGGTTGATTTTCTTGCCAGGATATTCTCGCTCTTGGGGGACCCGGGTACCCTGCCTGCTACAAAGTCGCTGACCAGGTCGCCAACGGAACTGGTAGAATAGGAATTCACCGGGTCGATATCACGCGTAACGAACCCGCTTTGCAGCGCCCAGCTCACTCCTTCTCTCACAAGCGCAGCTTCATCTGTGAGGTTGAAATGATCCAGCAGCAATGCTGCTGAAAGTATAGAACCAACCGGGTTTGCAATGTTCTTACCGGCTGCCTGGGGGTAGGACCCGTGAATAGGTTCAAAAAGAGCCACCTTGCTTCCCACGGAAGACGAGGGCAGCATACCCAACGACCCGCTGATAACACTGGCCTCATCACTGAGGATGTCGCCAAACATGTTTTCCGTGAGCATCACATCAAATTGTTTGGGGTTCACAATGATCTGCATAGCGGCATTGTCCACAAACAGGTAATCCACTTTGATATCAGGAAACTCCGAGGCCATTTCCTGAACCACCTTTCGCCACAGCCTCGATGTTTCCAGTACATTCGCCTTATCGACCAGCGTCAGTTTCTTATTCCTTTTCCCCGCATGCTGAAAGGCCAGCCTCGCAATTCTCTCTATTTCATCGCGGTGGTACACACAATCGTCCGATGCCTGATTGCCATCAGCGCTGGTTTCCTTTTTACCAAAATAAATACCTCCGGTGAGCTCCCTGTAAATGATAAAATCCACGCCCTCCATATTCTTGGGTTTTAATGGAGACAGATGTTGTAAAGCGGGATAAGTATTTACCGGCCGGATATTGGCAAATAATTCGAGTGATTTTCTGAGCTTCAGCAATCCCTGCTCAGGTCTTACTTTTGCCGTCGGATCATTGTCGTACTTAGGATCGCCGATCGCACCAAGTAAAACGGCATCGCTTTTCAAACAGGTTTCGATGGTTTCATCCGGTAAGGGAACACCTGTCTTATCAATCGCGCATGCTCCCATTAACACTTGCGTGTATTCAAATTGGTGACCAAATTGTTCGCTTATCGCATTCAATACCTTAATGGCCTGCTGGGTGACCTCCGGGCCAATACCATCACCTTCAATGACGGCAATTTTTTTTGTTACTGAGCTGTTCATTTTATAATTCTTGTAGTATTCTGATTTTTTTACTTCTGAAAATCCTTGTCCCCGCCCGGCCATTTTCCAGTTCCAGGACGTATTTCACGCAGGAAGGGACGTCTTCTTCATAATGACTAATGAAGAGCAGCGTCATGCCTGCTTTCTTGTATAATTCATCCACCAGCGCGATTATTTTCCTTCTCTGGTAGTCATCAAGTCCCTGACAGGGTTCATCCATAGCAAGAATCAGCGGACTCTTTACCATGGCTCTCGCGATAAAAACTAACCGTTGCTCACTGAAAGAAAGCGAGGACAACGGCAAACCGGCCTTTGCCGAGAGCGAAAAATAATGAATCCATTCGTTAACCTTATCAGTTTGGAATGGATTTAACTTTTTATATAAGCCCATCGTGTCAAAAAAGCCCGAGGCGATGGTCTGAAAAACGGTAATGCTCTTATCAAAAAAACTATGTTGTTCAGGTGAAACAAATCCGATCTTTTTTTTGATATCCCAGATGCTCTCGCCTGTTCCCCTTTTTCTGCCAAATAAACTTAATGGCTGCGAATAGCCCTGTGGGTGGTCCGCATTGATCAGGCTTAGCAAAGTGGATTTCCCCGCGCCATTGGGACCTTTTACCAGCCAGCATTCTCCCGGCATCACCTGCCAGTGAATATTCTCCAATACTCGTTTTTTTCCATAAGAAACGTTAACTCCCATCATCTGAATGACAGGCCCGATATGAAATGCCTGGCTTACAGAGGGGCTTGCCTCACCAAAACGGGTATTGATATGATAGCCCAGGTAACCCAGCCTGCTTATCGGTCCGAAATTTACGAGCTTCCCAAGGCCCAGCTCCGCAAAATGCGTGATGCAGGATGGCAGCTCGTGGGTATCAGTGATCAGTATGATCGTAACGCCGCTCCCCGCAAGTTCATTGATGACCCGGTGCAATACCTTCCTGCTCTCTGCATCCAGGCCGTTGAACGCCTCATCCAGGATCAGCACTTCGGGGCGGTCAAGCAGATAGCTGATCAACTGGGTCTTTTTCAGTTCACCATTTGAAAGCTGGATCAATGGTGAATCGATCCTGTGAAGCAGTTGAAACTTATTAAGCCAGTTGATAATCTCTTCTTCAGCTCCTTTCTTAAGTAATTCCTCCCTCAGGGTTATCGTATCATCCGCATCAAAACTGTTAAAACGTTGCTGGTAATAAAAGTCTGTACGATTCGAAAGATTCTTAAGTGTATGCGTGGCGGGCACTAACGCTACCCTGGGTTTACCAACCTGTCCTTTCCGGCTGTAAGCCACACTCCCTGTGTGAAAAACTGATCCCTTCAGGGCTTTGGCTAGAAGGGTTTTACCGCTTCCACCCGGACCGAAAACCGCGAGATGTTCGCCAGCCGCTAGCCTGAGTGAAATATTATTCAGCTCATATTTTCCGGATTGGTGTACCGTAACATTCTTTAATATGATATTGTAATAGCTGATAGTTTATGATTTAAAATACTTGCTCATCAAAAAAAACAGTCCTGACTTGCCGGCTGCATTCAATCCGGGCTTGTCACCATTTTCACACATCTTTTTTTTAAATTTGATGCAATGGCGGGTCACGCCGAGACGATCACTTTTTCGGCCAGTTCCCTCAAATCGCCGTCATCCACTTCCTTTTTAGCATCGGCTATATTGAGGAACTGCGCATACAAGATATCCACCTGGTTCCTGTCGAAATCGTAACCCAGGTTTTTGAACCGATAGGCCAGTGCACTGCGACCGCTTCTGGCTGTCAGAACGATCCGCGACATATCAGCGCCCACTTCATGCGGCGCTATGATTTCGTAAGTGGTTGCCTCTTTCAGAAATCCATCCTGGTGAATACCGGACGAATGGGAATAGGCATTGTCACCGACGACCGCTTTATTTGGCTGGACAACCATCCGCATGGTATCAGATACCAGTTGGCTCATGGCCAGCAGGCGGGAGGTCTTCACATCTGTATATAAGTTCAGTTCCGGATGCTTCTTGATGGTCATGACCACTTCTTCCAAAGAAGTGTTCCCGGCCCTTTCTCCGATTCCGTTAATCGTGCATTCGATTTGCCTCGCTCCGGCGATCGCGCCGGCAATGGAGTTCGCCGTGGCCAGTCCCAGGTCATTATGACAGTGGCAGGAAAGGATGGCTTTATCAATGTTTGGCACCTTGTTCATCAGGAATGCAATCTTTTCCTGGTATTGATGAGGAAGGCAAAAACCGGTTGTGTCAGGAATATTGATTACCCTGGCACCCGCATCGATCGTGGCCTCCACCATCCGGGCAAGAAAATCCAGATCGGCACGGCCGGCGTCTTCCGCGTAAAACTCCACTTCGGCCACATAGTTACGGGCCATCTTCACAGCTTCAACACCCCGCCGAAGCACTTCTTCACGCGTTGAATTAAATTTATAATGAATATGATTATCAGACGCTCCGATTCCCGTATGGATCCGTGGGTGAACAGCAGGCTTCAAAGCTTCCCCGGCCACCCGGATATCATTTTCAACAGCCCGGGTTAACCCCGCCACGGTCGCATTTTTGATAACCCGGGAAATTTCGTGTACTGACCTGAAATCACCCGGACTGGATACAGGAAACCCCGCTTCAATAATATCCACACCTAACTCCTCCAGCCTTAAAGCAAGCTTAATTTTTTCTTCTGTATTCAACTTACAACCCGGGACCTGTTCCCCGTCCCTGAGCGTCGTATCAAAAATATCGACCTTATCTTGAGCCATATCTAAATCGTTGAAAATTAAAAATTTTTGCGAAAATTCGGGGCCTGTTAACCGACAAAGATGCGCTAATATTATTTCCGGTCCTAAAATTAGGCATTCCCACACCTGTGGTAAAACTAATTTACCGATACAATTACGTCTTATAAAAATCGTATATTTGTCGTAATATATTGAAAACCAGAGATTAAAATCGGACAAATTTACGATGCCCAGTAAAAGTACGGATGCCCTGTTTCAGTTGATCAAATCCCTTGAAAAGAGCGAAAAGCGCAATTTGAAACTGTTTGTAAAAAGAAATTCAGGAACTGAAAGCCTGAAAACTATGCAACTCTTCAATGCGCTGGACAAAATGGCCGATTATGACGAGACGGTTCTCCTGAAAAAGGTGCCATCAGTAAGCAAGCTGCAATTGTCCAATACTAAAGCCCTGCTGCAGAAGCAGATTCTTTCGAGCCTCAGATTCCTTAAAAATTACAACAATATCGATATCCAACTTCGCGAAATGCTGGATTACGCCCGGATCTTGTACAACAAAGGGCTGTACCTGCAGGTTCTGAAAATACTGGAAAAAATAAGGGAGACGGCATCGGACTATAACCAGCAGACCTACCTGCAGCAGGCATTATTTTTTGAAAAAAAGATAGAGGCATTATATATCACCAGGAGCCTTCAAAACAGGGCTGCTGAACTTACCAGGGAGGCCGAAAACGTAAACCGGATCCTTCAGAATACTAACCGGCTATCCAATTTGAACCTTCAACTGTATAGTTGGTATATTCAGCACGGTCATGCCCGCAATATCGGAGACCTCGAAAATGTTCAGCAATTCTTTGAAAGCAACCTGCCATCACCCGGCATGCTGGGAGAAAGTTTTTATGAAAAAATATATTTGTTTCAATGCCATGTCTGGTACGCTTTCATCAGGCTTGATTTTTTGTCCTACTACCGCTACAGCAAAAAATGGGTGGATCTTTTTGAAGAAGATCCGAAAATGATCGCTGCTGAGACTGCAATGTATGCCAAAGGTATGCACAACCTCATGAGCGCGCATTTCGACCTGATGAATGATGAGAAACTTGCCGCTTGTATTCAACGGTTTAAAAAGTTTGCTCAAAGCAGCCTTGTACAACAAAGCGAAAACAACCGGATTGTTGTTTATGTTTACTTGTATACGGCTGTCATCAACCTGCATTTTCTGGAAGGCACTTTTACAAAGGGACTTAAAATGGTTCCTTTCCTGGAACGGATGCTGGTGAAATATGAGAAATACCTGGACCGCCACCGGGTAATGGTCTTTTATTATAAAATTGCCAGCCTGTACTTTGGCAGCGGAAACAACGCGAAAACCATCGAGTACCTGAACCGGATCATCAATCAGAAAGACGACCTGCGTTCAGATCTTCAAAGCTATTCCCGTTTACTTCATCTCATCGCTCATTATGAGCTGGGAAATTTTGAGCTGATGGAATATCTGATCAAGTCGGTGTACCGTTACATGTTGAAAATGGAGAATATCAGCCGGGTGGAGATGGCCATGCTGGCATTTTTGAAAAACTCCTCCCATTTCAATACCAAATCCATAAAACCGGAATTCGTTAAGTTACTCAACCAACTGAAAAAGTTACCGAAGGACCGGCTGGAGGGCCGTGCTTTTGCTTACCTTGATGTGGTTAGCTGGCTGGAGAGCAAAATCTACGATAAACATGTCCAGGATATAATCCGGGAGAAATACCTGAAAAAGGCCCGAAGACCCCGGGTAAAGGAATAGCCCGCTGTTAGTCTATCGCAGGCGATTCAGGTCCTTAATCAGCTTCTGATCTTTCCTGATGCCTTTGAGTGCCATATAAAATCCAAAAACTGTTAATAAGGTAAATAAAGAGGTCAGAGAGATTCGACCGCCGGGTTCAAATTTTCGTGTATCATAAAAGTACAGAATAATGAGGGCCACTGACAGCAAAAAACCGACAAAAGTGACGCGAATCTGCAGTTTTCTGTCGTTAAATAAAAATATGGACAGGAGGGATACCAGGATGATCGCTACTGTCAGCAATAAAAGCGGTAAATTACTCATGGCCGTTAATTCCGCTGCACTGATGCCGCCGGTAACGTTGGCGATTGTACCGTTAAAAAATGGATATTTAAAAGTAAAGGCGGCACAAATCAGCGAGAGGAGCAGCCAAAGGGTTTGTCGTCTCTGGATCATACTATATTTATTTTAATAGCCAGTACACGTTACTTAATTTGACAGACCCGGGTACAGCGGAAACTTCTGCATGAAGTTTTTCACTTCTTCCCTTACACTCAAAACCGTTTTTTCGTCATCTGCATTTGTCAGCACCCTGTCGATCATACCTACTACTTCTACGAGGTCCGCCTCCTTTAATCCCCGGGTAGTCATAGCCGGAACACCTACTCGGATCCCGCTGGTAACAAAGGGGGATTTGTCATCAAAAGGTACGGAATTCTTATTTAAAGTAATATTTGCCTTATCCAGTGTTTCCTGTGCTTTTTTTCCGGTGATGTTTTTATTGCGCAGGTCGATCAGCATCAGGTGATTGTCTGTTCCCCCGCTGATGATATTGTATCCTTTATCGGTGAATGCTTTCGCCATAGCCTGGGCGTTGGCAATGATCTGTTTCCCGTAGCTTTTGAAATCCTCATGCAGAATTTCGCCGAAGGCGACTGCCTTTGATGCAATGATGTGTTCCAGCGGACCACCCTGAACACCGGGAAATACCGCCAGATCCAGCAGTTGGGTCATGGTGCGGGTCTTCCCTTTCGGATCTTTATATCCCCAGGGGTTCTCAAAATCATGTCTGACCATAATGATGCCCCCGCGTGGTCCTCGCAAGGTTTTGTGCGTTGTGCTGCTCACGATATGGCAGTGGTCAAACGGGTCGTTCAGCAATCCTGTGGCTATCAGGCCTGCGGGATGTGCGATATCGGCAAAAACGATCGCGCCGATCTTGTCTGCAACGGCCCTAATCCGCGCGTAGTCCCAGTCCCGGCTGTAGGCAGAAGCTCCGCAAATGATCATTTTAGGTTTTTCGGCCAGTGCTTTCTGTTCGAGTTCATCATAGTCTACCGTGCCGGTTTCTTTACCCACACCGTATGCTGTCACCTGGTAATGTTTTCCGCTGAAATTCACCGGGCTTCCGTGCGTGAGGTGACCGCCCATGCTCAGGTTAAGGCCCATGATTTTATCGCCAGGGTTCAAAGCGGCAAAAAAAACGGCGGCGTTCGCCTGAGCCCCACTATGCGGCTGAACATTGGCCCAGCTACAATTAAATATTTCTTTCAAACGGTCAATCGCAAGTTGTTCGATTTCGTCCACCACTTCGCATCCGCCGTAATATCGCCTGCCGGGGTACCCCTCGGCATATTTGTTGGTCGGTACAGTACCCATTGCCTGCATCACCTGTTGGGATACAAAATTCTCCGAAGCGATCAGTTCAATTCCGTTTCGCTGGCGTTCCAGCTCTTTGCCGATAAGGTCGAATACGCGTGTGTCTTTTTGCATGGCGCAAACCTACATAAAATTTTTCATGCTGATTTCAGAACCTTGGAACTGCCGGGCGGCAAAACTGCGAAACCAACACCCAACCGGAAGGAGCATTGCCTGACCGGAAAATAAAATTAAAAATGAGCGCGCCCCGGATCACTTTCCTATTCTGAAATTAATCTTATCTTTAAATACTAAAAGGTGAATATGAATCAGCTTCCCCCGCAGCCTTATTTCCCGCCGGTTACTTCGGTAAATGAAGACTTCATTAACGCCCTTCGAAACAACAGTAAGACCGTTCAGATCAAGAAAGGCGATTACGTATTGCGCCAGGGGGAAATGCACCAGCAATCTTACTACGTGCAAAAAGGCTTGCTCCGTTATTTTTCAATAGATGATAAAGGCAAAGAACATATTCTCCAGTTTGCACCCGAGGGCTGGTTCGTGAGCGACCGGCAAAGCGCCTGTCTGAATATGAATGCCGATTTCTTTATCGATGCGCTTGAAGACAGCGAAGCACTTGTCGTAAAAGAATCTTACATCAATCAACTTGCCAAAGAAAACCATCAGTTTCTTGAACTGAATAACCGTTTATTGCAAAACCACATCCGGCAATTACAAAACCGGATCAACCAATTGCTAAGTTTCACAGCAGAACAGCGTTACCTGGAGTTTATTAAAACTTATCCGGACATCATGCTGCGTGTACCTCAATGGATGGTCGCTTCTTACCTAGGTATTACTCCCGAGAGTCTGAGCCGGGTTAGAAAGGAACTCGCCGAGAGGAATTTCAAAAAATGATTTCTTACCATAGGTCAATGGGGCACGGCCCCGACGGCGGCTAACTTTGCGTTATTAATTAAATATAAAAAATTAACAAATGGCAACTACCAAATGGACATTGGATCCCGCGCACAGCGAAATTGAATTTAAGGTGAGACATATGATGATCGCAAATGTGAGAGGAAACTTTCAGTCTTTCACAGCCGAGATTGACGGAGAAGATTTTGAAACCGCGACAGCAACAGTTGAAATCGATGCTGCCAGCGTAAATACCAACCAGGCTGATCGTGATGGCCACCTGAGAAGCGATGATTTTTTTGGCGCTGAAAAATTTCCGAAAATAATTTTCAAGGGCAAATCCCTGACTAAGAAGCACGGGGACGAATACAAGCTGGTTGGCGATCTGACTATTCGTGATATCACGAAAGAGATCTCACTGAATGTAGAATCAGGCGGTGTCAATAAAGATCCATGGGGTAATGATAAGGCCGGTTTTACTGTTGATGGCAAGATTAGCAGGAAAGAATGGGGACTAAACTGGAATGCTGCGCTGGAGACTGGTGGCGTACTCGTAAGTGATGAGGTGAAAGTGCACGCAGAAGTGCAGTTTACTAAATCTGCCTGAGGCTGGTTGTAAGCCAAATTGTTTAAGATATGATAGGAAGCACTGGTTGAACCGGTGCTTTTTTGGCTGCCGCTTACCGGTACCACAAAGGAAACCGGTAATTTTGCAGAATGCAGGTGACAGAAGGGAACTCCAGAGATGTAAAGCGGGTCTTACCCTCGATTCTTGCAACTGCGATTTTTATGCAGATGCTTGATTCCACTATCCTGAATACTTCCCTGCCTGCTATCGCCAAAGACCTGAATGAGTCGCCACTGGAAATGCAGAATGCCATTATCAGTTATGTGTTAACACTGGCGATATTCATGCCGGTCAGTGGTTTTCTCGCGGACAGGCTGGGAACGCGAACCGTGTTTGCCAGCGCCGTCTTCATGTTCAGCCTCGGATCTCTGTTTTGCGCGCTTTCCACGAACCTGACCCTCCTCGTTATTTCCAGGGTCGTTCAGGGTCTGGGTGGTGCGCTCATGAACCCGGTGGGCCGGCTGGCCTTAATGAAAACATTCGAGAAGGACGAGCTGGTGAAGGCGCTCAATTTTGCCATCATCCCCGCCTTAATCGGTCCCATACTGGGACCCCTGGTGGGCGGTTATATCGTGAACTATTTTTCATGGCACTGGATATTCCTGATTAATATTCCGATTGGCATCCTCGGTATTGCACTGGGGCTGCGATATATGCCAGACTATAAAGATGATGAAAACCGGTTTGATCTGAAAGGATTTTTCATCTTCGCATTGTCTTCCCTTTTTTTGTCGCTCGCACTGGAGTTCCTGGGAAATACACAGAATATGACGCCGGTACTTCTCGTGTTTACCCTCGGCTTTCTGATGTTGTACTTTTATTACCGCTACGCTCAGAAAACCGAAAACCCCATTTTTCCGCTCGAACTGTTCCAGGTGAGGACCTTCAGGATCGGGATCATCGGCAACCTCGCGACCAGACTTGGCATTAGTGCCATTCCACTATTAATACCGTTAATGATACAGGTTGCCTACAAACAGAGCGCTGTAGTTTCAGGTTGGATTGTGGCGCCGATGGCACTGACGTCAATCTTTGCCAAACAATCGGTCTTGAGGATCCTGAACCGATTGGGCTACCGTTTGACACTTCGGCTTAACACGGCCATTATCGGCCTGCTCATCCTGAGCCTGGCTATTCCCGGAATAGATACCTCCATTTATTGGTTCATTCCCATCATCGCGGTACTCGGTTTTTTCAATTCGATACAGTTCACGGCCATGAATACGATCTCTATTGCGGATCTGCGTGCCAGCCAGACCAGCAGCGGGAATTCATTGTTGTCGGTAAACCAACAACTGGCCGTTGGATTTGGCATTTCGCTCGGTCTTGTTGTTTTGAAACTCTTTGACGGCGGAGCGGGACAAAGCGTTAGCCGTTCGCACGAGGCCTTCCGGTACACCTTCCTGGTGTTTGGTATCCTCACCATTTTCTCGGGTGTGGTATTCAGGCGCCTGCACATTAAGGATGGGCTTAACTTAATGAGCGACCGGGGCTAAGCCTGATCCCGCTACCTGTTATATATTACAATCAAGGAGATCAGTGAGTCCGGGGATTTGTGTTCCTATCATAGATCAACGGAAAGCAGGCGTTTTGAAAGTACCTTTGACTATATCAGGTTTATTATGAAAGCAATGAATGTACTCGCAGTGATTAATCCCGCGACAGATACCGGCAATCTGGATAAAATCGCCGAAACATACAAAGGCATTGTACTGAATTATTTGAAAGATTCTGAACATGTGGTAGAGGCTATGCATCAGCAGCGGTATGATCTGCTGATCGTGGATAAGGCATTGCCTGAAACAGAATACAGAAAGCTGATCCGGTTGTCGGATCTCCTGCATCCCGATGCTGCTCAAATTGAATTTAGCTTCACGGATGAGGAATTCATCCGCTACAAAATGAGCGGGCTGATGGCGAAATGGATGGATGCACAGTCTGATGGGAGCATCCGGTATTTTGATCATCCCGGCAGCTACTGAATTTCTTCACTTCTGTGTGTTTCTTAACCTATATCAATGGAAGATCCCTAAGGTATGGTGTAGTTTTGTTGCAGCATAATTGAAAAACAGGAGCGTTAATATGGCAAAGAAAACAATATCAAAAATCATGAAACCCGGCGCCCCCCATTTTGTGGGAGATGGTTTCAGGGTACACAATTTTATACCGGGTGAATCCACCATGCAGGAAATGGACCCCTTCATCCTGCTGGACTACAACAGCAAATACAATTTTACACCCAGCGAAATTCCAAGAGGTGTGGGCGTGCACCCGCACAAAGGTTTTGAAACCGTGACCATTGCCTATAAAGGAAGTGTGGAGCATAGCGACAGTACCGGCAACGGTGGTGTAATTTATGAAGGAGATGTACAATGGATGACCGCAGCCAATGGAATTTTGCACAAAGAATTCCACGAAAAAAACTTTAGCAGAAAAGGGGGCATCTTTCAGATGGTGCAGTTATGGGTCAACCTCCCGGCTAAATATAAAAATAGTGAGCCAGGCTATCAGAGTCTGCGTAACACAGAGCTCACAAAGGTTTCACTGAACGAAGGTAACAGCCTGGTAGAAGTTATTGCCGGGAAGTACGATGGACACGAGGGTAGTGCACATACGTTTACGCCCGTTCATTTGCTAAACGTAAAATTCAAAAAAGGCAACCGTGTACCTTTTAGTTTTCCCGAAAGCTATACCACAGCCCTGCTGGTCATCGAGGGGAGCGTACTGGTGAATGGCACCGACGCCGTGCTGCAGGACCACTTCGCAAAGTTTAACAGGGATGGCGAATCTTTTTGGGTGGAAGCCCTGGAAGACTCAGTGGTACTCGTTATGAGCGGCGAACCAATCAAAGAACCTATCGAGGCTCACGGACCGTTTGTGATGAACACCAAAGCGGAAATTATCCAGGCTTTTGATGATTTCAACAGGGGTAAATTCGGATACCTGGAAGACTAATCGGGAAGAGCAGCACCACAGCGGAGGCAATCACCTTGGACCCGTGCGCATTTGTATTTGATCATTCACTTTGGATAATTCAGCGTGACTGCACAACGTTAAATGAAGGAGTCTGCGCAGATACTAAATTTTTCACTGAATGTTGATTTTTTAAACAAAGAGGATTTTAACTAATATGAAACCTATCGAATTTGGCGTTATGACATTTGCAGACATGCAACCTGAGCCCGATCCCACAAAAGGGCAGCACGCCTATCAGAGAGTCAAAGACCTGAAGGAAGAAATAGTGTTGGCCGACGAATTGGGTATCGATGTTTTTGGCATTGGGGAACACCACAGGGTGGATTATGCAGTGTCGTCACCCGTGACTATACTGGCTGCTGCCGCAGCCATCACGAAGAAAATCAGATTGACGAGTGCCGTAACGGTGTTGAGTTCTGACGATCCGGTAAGGGTGTACCAGCAATTTGCCACGGTGGACCTTATCTCGGGCGGAAGGGCAGAAATTATGGCCGGTCGCGGATCATTCGTAGAATCATTTCCACTTTTTGGATACGATTTGCAGGACTACGACGAACTCTTTGAGGAAAAACTAAAGCTGCTCCTGGAAATTAACCAAAATGAAAAAGTAAGCTGGGACGGCAAACTCAGGCGTCCGATTCCCAACCTCGGCGTTTACCCCAGGGCGCTGAACGGAGGAATGCCCGTGTGGATAGCCGCCGGCGGTACGCCCAGCTCCGCATTACGGGCTGCAAAACTCGGCCTCCCGTTGATGTTGGCTATCATTGGCGGCAGACCCGATCAGTTCGTACCTTTCATCGATCTGTACAAGCGTAGTTCCCTGAAGGCTGGTAAAAAACCGGAAGAACTTCAGGTTGGCATCAACAATCACGTGCTGATCGGCGAAAACGATAAAGAAATTGCCGACAAGTACTTCCCTTATTATGCCACCATGATGAACAGAATAGGCAGAGACAGGGGGTGGCCCCCGCTTTCCAGGGAACAATTCGAATTCATGCGGAGCGACCAGGGTTCTCTAATGACCGGAAATGTGGAGAAAGTGGTGGAGAAAATCATCTATGAATATAAACTGTTCGGGTTTACGAGGTTTATGGCGCACACCAGTATTGGCTGGGTACCTCATGAACTGACTATGAAATCCATTGAGCTTTACGGCAAAGAAGTGATACCCGAAGTGAAACGCCGGCTGGCTCTGGAGAAAACGGTACAGCCGCAGAATAATCAACCGTCGCTTTCCTAATACGAACGAAGCCGGAAAGATACGCGGACCCAGCAGCCTACGAAGCTGCTCTATTTGAAGCTTTTGCCCGATGCAGGTTTTGTATTGAAATTTGTAGTAGTTTTAGGGATTAGCCCTGCTTTTTATAGCAAAGCCGCACCGACAACGTGCGGGGACCTGATTTCAGGGAATATGGTGGAGTAAACGGGTCATATTTCCTATCAAAAACTAAACACCTTTTTTTATGTCAAATATTGGATTGATCAACGAAGAGAAAGCTGCGGATATCGGAGGTTTTCTGGTGGGCAGATTGTTACCATTTCGTCAGAAAAGACAGGTTGGGCCTTTTGTGTTTATTGATCATATGGGACCCAAATCCATGGACGCCGGTCAGAACCTGGATGTAGCTCCACACCCGCATTTGGGCCTGTCTACACTCACCTACCTTTTTGAAGGATCCATATTTCACCGGGACAGTCTCGGTAACGCAATGGAGATTACTCCTGGTGCTGTAAACTGGATGACAGCCGGCAGGGGCGTAGTACACTCGGAAAGGACCCCTGAACCAATGCGGCATTCTCCCAAAAAACTGCATGGCTTTCAGATCTGGGTAGGCCTCCCGCGGGAACTTGAGCAGGTTGATCCTTCTTTTTCCCATACCGAAGCAAAGGACCTGCCGGTTTGGGGAGATGGTGATCTTTCCTTTAAATTGATTGCCGGCGAGGCATTTGGCAGAAAATCCCCCGTACCGGTATTCAGCAAATTGTTCTTCATCGAAATAAAAAATAAAGGCGCACAGAAACTGAATATCGGAAAAGATTTGTTCGGTGAATCTGCATTGTACGTAATGGAAGGAGAAGTGACCATTGAAGGAAACTCCTACGGTGGCCGGCAACTGTTGGTTGCAAAGGATGCTACTCTCTGCGAATTTGAAATGAGTGAGAATGCCACCGTTTACCTCTTCGGCGGCGAACCGTTTCCGGAGCAGCGATTTATCTTCTGGAATTTTGTCCATTCAGACCGAAAAGTGATTGAACAAGCAAAGCTCGACTGGCTGAACCGGAACCTGGACGTCTTTCCGTTGGTTCCGGGCGATGAAAAAGATTTTGTGCCGCTGCCACAGTCGCTTGGTCATGTCAGACTATAGCATATTGCGGGCCGGTAGGCATCGTTATAGTACCGCGGCCTGCCTGCACCGCGCAGAATCGACCAGGATCTTATAAGATACATTTCTATATAATTAAACAAATGATCATGGCAACTGACTTGAATAACATATCAGTCAAAAAAAATGAAAATCGGAAAAGGTTTGAAATAGAGGTCGATGGCTATCCGGCCTTTATTATCTATGATGAAAAAGGCGACCTGGTCTCGCTGTTGCATACCGAGGTATCGCCGCCCCTGGAGGGAAAAGGCGTGGCACCCGTGCTTGTCGAAAAAACACTTGAGTATCTAGAGCAGCATGGCAAAAAAGTACTCCCTTATTGCCCCTATATTGCACAATATATCAAAAGACATCCAGCCTGGAAAAGCCTGGTAGATGAGCAATTCCCGGGCTATGAAAGTCTTTAGGGTTTCCTCGCAAACAGCAGGTAGAAATTTACTTTACTTCCCTGAATAACCGGTTCAAATCCTGGCTGTGGAACCCTATTTTTAAGATACTGCACTATTTCCCGTTAATAACTATTAATTGATCCGGACCCGGCAACTTTCGAGCGTTATTTTCGTTAAATTTGAAAACATCTAAACTTTATATTATGGAACAAAAGAAAAACAAATTAACCCGGCAGACCGGGGCGCCGGTACCTGATAACCAAAACGTTCAGACTGCAGGTCCAAGAGGGCCAATGCTTTTGCAGGACTTTTGGTTTATGGAAAAAATGGCAAACTTCGATAGGGAAGTAATTCCGGAAAGGAGGATGCATGCCAAAGGCTCGGGTGCGTTTGGCACGTTTACTGTTACCCATGATATTACGAAATACACCAAAGCGAATATTTTCAGCCAAATTGGAAAAAAAACTGAGATGTTTGCCCGTTTTTCAACAGTTGCGGGTGAAAGAGGAGCCGCCGATGCCGAACGGGATATCCGGGGATTTGCATTGAAATTCTACACGGACGAAGGAAACTGGGACCTGGTCGGCAACAACACACCGGTGTTCTTTTTCAGGGACCCGATGAAATTCCCCGATCTTAATCATGCCGTTAAGAGGGACCCCAAGACCAATATGCGTAGTGCGAACAATAACTGGGACTTCTGGACACTCCTGCCCGAAGCTTTACACCAGGTTACGATTGTCATGAGCGACCGTGGAATTCCCAGAGGTTTCCGGCATATGCACGGGTTTGGGAGTCATACCTATAGCTTCATCAACAAAGACAACCAGCGCCATTGGGTAAAATTTCATTTCAGGACCCAGCAGGGAATTGAAAACCTGACCGACGAACAGGCAGCAGAACTCGTTGGCAGGGACCGCGAATCTTCGCAGCGCGATCTGTTTGAAGCTATTGAAAAAGGCGACTTTCCCAAATGGAAACTTTTTATACAGATCATGACGGAAGAAGAGGCAAAAACCTATCGTTTCCATCCTTTTGACCTGACGAAAGTCTGGTCAAAAAAAGATTTTCCACTCATTGAAGTTGGCGAAATGGAGCTGAACCGTAATCCCGACAACTATTTCCAGGATGTGGAGCAAGCTGCTTTCAATCCGGCTAATATTGTCCCGGGGATTGGATTTTCCCCCGATAAAATGTTGCAGGGCCGTTTGTTTTCCTATGGAGATGCACAACGCTACCGGCTGGGTGTCAACCATTTTCAAATACCGGTAAATAAGCCGCGTTGTCCATACCACGCATATCACCGGGATGGCGCCATGCGCGTGGACGGTAATTATGGCGATACACTGCACTATGAACCTAACAGTTTTGGTCAGTGGCAGGAACAGCCGGAAACCAAAGAGCCTCCGCTGGAATTAACCGGAACCGCGTATGCACATAATTACAGGGATGACGATGAAGATTATTTTACGCAGCCCGGAGATTTGTTCAGGATCATCAAAAAGGATGGAAAAGCGGATCTCCTTTTCAAAAACACGGCAGCGCAAGTGGGAGGTGCAGATAAATTTATCCAGATCCGGCACATCCGTAATTGCTTTAAAGCCGACCCTGAATATGGGAAAGGTGTGGCGAAAGCGCTTGGGCTGACTATGGAGGAAGTAGACGCCTTCGATCTGTCGCCCTACGACCGGTACGCGCCCCGGAAATCTTAATAAAAAATTATTGTATCAAAAACCGCTTTTTAAACGAAGCGGTTTTTTTGTACGCTGAATCCAGGCCCTTTGCGGGGCCGATGTTGTAACACCGGATAAACCACAGGTTTCGCCGGGCGCAGGCGTCGGATTCGGTCACCCTGATGCGCCTCACGGAAAATCTTCCATTATATTATTCGTAGTTTCGCCGATCTTTGCCAACCCAATACGGAGCATCAGGCCGGGCATAAGGGTCTGGTGAAGATCAGAATCAAAATAAACAATTGGACATTCAACTCAAACGACCCAAAGATCGATGAAGGCAATCATACCTCTTGCGGGCGCCGGTAAACAACTTCGACCACATATTTATACACAGCCGAAAGCGCTCATCCCGCTCGCGGGCAAAACTGTGTTGAGCATCATTATTGACCAGTTACAGGAAGCCGGAATCAGCGAATTCGTATTTGTAGTTGGATACCTGGGAGACAAGGTCATCAATTACGTGAAGGAGAAACATCCCGATATCTCTGCGAAATTTGTTAATCAGGAAGACCGGAAAGGAGTTGGCCATGCCGTATTTCTCACCCGGGCAGATGTGGGAGATGATGAAATACTGATATCACTCGGTGATACCATCTGTGAATACGATACGGAAGCGGTCCTGCGAAACCCGCATTCGATGATTGGCATACGCAAAGTGGATAACCCGCATGATTTTGGCGTGGCTGAAGTTCGTGATGGCTTCATCGATTCACTGATTGAGAAGCCCCAGATACCAAAGTCCAACAGAGCCCTGGTGGGGATCTACAAGATCCGCGAGACTGCTATGCTTTTCGACTGTCTCGAAAAAAATATTGCCGGTGGAATTGTATCACATGGGGAGTTTACACTCACGGATGCACTGGATTGTATGATTCAGCAAGGCGTCAGGTTTGAATCTTTTAAGGTAGACAACTGGTTTGATGCGGGCAATAAGGAATCACTGTTGCGATCCAACGCCATCCTGATTAAAAAGAGAGGAATTACGACAAACCCGCAGCAATACGAAAATTCAGTAATTATTGATCCGGTCAGCATTGGAAAAGATTGCATCATCCGCAACAGCATTATTGGGCCGAATGTTACCCTGGGCGAAGGCACCCGAATTGAACGCTCAATCGTGAGCAACTCCATCATAGGGTCCTGGGCGAATCTTTCGGATATTGTACTGACCGATTCACTGATCGGCGGAGATACCCTTTTGAAGGGCAAGAAGCGAATTCTGAATGTAGGAGAAGATACCACGATTGACTTGGGCTGATACCCGGCCGCCGCACCCCCTGCTTTCAATAAATATTCCCGGAATTACGATCAAATAGTTATATTTATCAGTCATGGCGTTTGCCATCTGATTAAATATTAATACTCCATGCTGCAAACGAGGATTACCAGGCTGTTTCAGATTCGGTACCCCATCATTCAGGCTGGTATGGTATGGACCAGCGGATGGCGGCTGGCCAGCGCCGTCAGCCGGGCAGGTGGCCTGGGAATTATAGGCGCCGGATCCATGTATCCGGATGTATTAAAAGCACATATTCAAAAATACAGACAGGAAACGGACCGCCCTTTTGCTGTGAACCTACCCATTTTCAGCCCATCGGCCCCGGAACATGTCACTACAATATTGCAGGAAAAAGTTCCTATAGTTTTTACCAGCGCAGGAAACCCCCGTATTTACACCGGAACTTTTAAAGACGCCGGCATCAGGGTCGTCCACGTCGTCGGCAGCAGCAAGTTTGCCGCAAAAGCAGAGGAAGCGGGTTGTGATGCCGTAGTAGCTGAAGGTTTTGAGGCAGGGGGCCATAATGGACGTGAGGAGACGACAACCATGGTACTCGTTCCGCTGGTCTCGAAGGCTGTGAAAATACCGGTCATTGCTGCCGGAGGCATAGCCACGGGTCGGCAAATGCTGGCAGCCTTTGCCCTTGGCGCTGAAGCGGTTCAGATGGGAAGCCGTTTCGTGGCCAGTACAGAAGCTTCTGCGCATGAACACTTTAAAACAGCCGTGTTGAAGGCGGGGGAAGGTGACACCCGGCTCTTCCTGAAACAACTGATACCGGTCAGGCTGCTCAGAAACAAATTCTTCAGGGACATTTCAGAAGCCGAAACCCGCGGGGCATCGGTCGAAGAACTGAAGGCCTTACTTGGACACGGCCGTTCAAAAAAAGGGATGTTTGATGGTGACACGGAAGAAGGGGAGCTCGAAATTGGCCAGGTCAGCGCGCTGTTACAGCATATTCTTCCCGCCGCGGAAATAATCCATCAGGTCATGGAGGAATTTATGCAGGCCAGGCAGGAACTGGGTCGGGATGAAGCAGAAAAATTATGACCGCATTTAAATATATATCTGACACAATATAATATATCAGATCCCCGCATTGTGGCGGTCAAGGCTGATCTACACTTTCACATCAACATTCACCCCCGGGGGATTTCACCCTGTTTTGATAAAACGCATTAACGGGGAGATTATTTCCCGTGTTCCAAATTGAAGATTTAGCGATACCTTCGTTACCTCGTGAGCAGAGCGCTGCTTGCGGAAATTTACACGCGTTGTTTTAATATGATAAAATATTACTATAACATACCTGCGGATTTACTAGCCGGTGATGGCTTCGGACATAATGAGTGCCGAAATAGTATTACAAATAAAATATATGAAAATGAAGAAAAGACTTTTGCCATTGTTTATGTTACCCTTACTGATAGCCTGTCATAACACCCCCGGATCCGGTGAGCAGAAAGAGCATGCGGCCTCTATAACCCTTGTAACCCTCGACCCGGGCCATTTCCATGCTGCCCTCGTGCAGAAAACCATGTATCCCGAAGTGGATTCCAATGTATACGTTTATGCTCCCGATGGACCCGACCTTCAAATGCACCTCCAGCGGATTGAGGGGTTCAACACCCGGGCAGACAACCCTACACACTGGAAGGAACATACTTATACCGGCGGCGACTTCTTCGAAAAGATGATTGCTGAAAAAAAAGGTAATGTGGTTGTCATGGCAGGAAACAATCAAAAAAAGACTGAATACATCATGAAAACAGTGGATGCAGGGATGAATGTCCTTGCCGACAAACCCATGGCCATCAATAAAGAGGGATTCAGTCTACTGCAACAGGCATTTGCAAAAGCCGCTGAAAAGAAAGTGCTGCTCTATGATATCATGACCGAAAGATTCGAGATCAACACCATGCTTCAGAAAGCATTTTCGCAGATCCCATCCGTATTTGGGGAACTGGAAAAAGGAACTGCAGAAAATCCCGCTGTGACCAAAGAGAGTGTACACCATTTCTACAAATCAGTGTCGGGAAGTATCCTTCAGCGGCCCGCCTGGTTCATGGATGTTACCCAGCAGGGTGAGGGGATTGTGGATGTTACCACTCACCTGGTTGATCTGGTGCAATGGGAATGCTTCCCTGATCAGGTGCTCGACTACAAAAAAGATGTTGAAATGGTATCAGCCAAACGCTGGCCGACAACGATGACCAGGAGCCAGTTTGCCGACATTACACGGCTTGATGCATTTCCAGACTACCTGAAAAAAGACCTGGTGAATGACAGCACGCTAAACGTTTTCAGTAACGGTGAAATTAATTATAAGTTGCGCGGCGTACATGCGAAAGTTTCCGTCACCTGGGCCTATAAAGCTCCGGAAGGCACCGGCGACACGCATTACTCCATCATGAGAGGAACCCGGGCAAACCTGATCATCCGCCAGGGGAAAGAACAAAATTACAAACCGGCCCTGTACATCGAATCAGTTAAGAAAAACGATGCCGGTTTTGACAAAGACCTGACGGAATCCCTGAAATCGATTCAGGAAAAATACCCCGGCGTCGAAATAAAAAAAATCGCAACCGGCTGGCAGGTTGTTGTTCCTGAAAAATATAATACCGGACATGAAGCGCATTTTGGCCAGGTGACAGAAAAATATCTGCAATACCTGAAAGACGGGAAGCTTCCCGACTGGGAAGTTCCAAATATGATCACCAAATATTACATCACCACTTCAGCGCTGGAGATGGCGATGCAGGCAGGCAAGAAATAAGGTCGGGCATCATAAATATTTCCCCGTATAACTACGCTTTACTTTTTTGATATCTTCGGGCCGGCCGGCGAACACCAGCTCGCCACCACCCTCTCCGGCTTCAGGACCGAGCTCAATCAGCCAGTCAGCACTCTTAATTACGTCCAGGTTGTGTTCAATGACCAGGATGGAGTGACCCTGCTCAATCAGTGCGTTAAAGGAAGCCAGCAATTTCTTGATATCGTGAAAGTGCAGACCAGTCGTAGGTTCATCAAAAATGAAAAGGATCTTGTTGCTGTTCCTGCTTTTACCCAGGAATGACGCCAGCTTTACCCTTTGAGCTTCGCCACCGGAAAGTGTGGCTGAAGATTGCCCCAGCTTGACATACCCCAACCCTACGTCCGACAAGGGCTGAAGCGCGCTGTCAATAGAGCCCGGCTGACCGGCAAAAAAGCTGATAGCCTCATCCACGCTCATGTTCAGTACATCATGAATACTCTTTCCCTGAATTTGCACCTCCAGCACTTCGTCTTTGAATCGCTTTCCGCCACAACTTTCACACACCAGGTGTACATCAGCGAGAAACTGCATTTCCACCACCTGTTCCCCCTCGCCTTTGCAGGTGTCGCAGCGCCCACCATCTACATTAAACGAAAAATGCTTAGGTAAAAATCCCCGCATTTTGCTAAGGGGTTGCCTCGCGAAAAGATCCCGGATCTCATCGTATACCTTGATATAAGTCACCGGATTGCTCCTCGATGATTTCCCGATCGGGTTCTGATCCACCATTTCCACCTGGTGTATGCTTTGAAGATCACCGGAGATAGATTTATGAAGCCCGGCTTTATCGCCGGCGACCGGACCGCCCTTTATACGCTGCAGACCCTGGTAAAGGATCTGCCTGACAAGTGTGGTCTTCCCGCTCCCGCTCACTCCACTGACTACGCACAGTACATTCAGCGGGAACTCTACATCTATATCCTTCAGATTGTTTTGGCGGGCGCCTTCTACTTTAATAGATCGATTCCATTTACGAAGTATTTTTGGTTTCTCAATCTTAAGTTCACCGCTCAGGTACTTTCCAGTTAGACTTAAAGGATTATACATAAGATCCTGGTAATCGCCGACTGCCACTACTTCTCCCCCCAGGTGAGAGGCCAGGGGGCCCATGTCGATAATATGATCGGCCTCGCGCATCATCATCTCATCATGTTCCACCACAATCACTGTATTTCCCAGGTCGCGCAACTCTTTAAGCACTTTGATAAGATTCTGCGTATCCCTGGAATGCAGGCCAATGGACGGCTCGTCCAGGATGTACAGGGAGTTCGTCAGGTTGCTGCCCAGGCTTCGCGTTAATTGAATCCGCTGGCTCTCGCCCCCGCTTAGTGTATTGGCTACCCGGCCGAGGGTAAGATAACCGAGGCCGGTCTTCAACAGCGTATCCAACCTGTTATTTATTTCCAGCAATATTCTTTTGGCTACTTCTTTCTTGTGGGCATTCAGTTTGAGTTTACCAAACCACTGTTTCAGGTCTTTGGCCGGCATCTCAGTGAGCTCCCCAATATTCCTGCCGCCAACCTGCACATACAGTGACTCCTTTCGCAGCCTGTGACCATTGCATGCCGGACACTTCGTACGGCCACGGTAGCGGCTGAGTAATACCCTGTATTGAACTTTGTAAAGATTTTGTTCCACTTCCCTGAAAAACTCATCGATACCCGGCAGCAGTCCCTTCCCTTTCCAGAGCAGCGCGTACTGTGCTTTGGTCAGTTCGGATACAGGCTTATGAACCGGAAAATCGTAATCAGCGGCGTAACGTACGAAGCGGTCTTTCCACCGGCCTAATTTCTCTCCTTTCCAGGGAGCAACTGCCCCTTCATAAACGCTCAGGTTTTTGTCAGGTATCACCAGGTCCTCATCAATGCCTAATACCAGACTGAATCCCTCGCAGACAGGGCACGCGCCGAGTGGGTTATTAAAAGAAAAAAGATTGGGTTGTGGTTCCTCGAATACTATTCCGTCAAGTTCGAACCTATTGTTGAAACGATGCAATTTGCCGGGGGATATTAAAGCGGATTTTCTTTTGCCTGATCCATTTTTTTTTGGAGTTTCTGTCTGTCCGCTTTCCTGCCAAAGAAAAACATCTCCTTCACCTTCGTAAAAAGCGGTGCCAATCGAGTCCCCGAGCCGGTGCTCATCATCCTCGTCCAGATCTTTTGCTACAATCCTGTCAACCAGGACATAAACATCCTCCGTCTTTTTTGTCCGGGCCTTTCCTGAAGGTCCTTCCAGCTCGTTATTGTCCTTCTCCAACAGATCCTCTATCCGATCGATGCGGATATCATCTATGGCGTTTTCAGAAAGCGTGGCCAGGCGCGAAAAACCTTTTTGCATCAGTATATTGAGCTCTTCCCGGTAGTTCCGGTTGGGCTGTTGTTTAAACTTCACAAGGATATAGATCCTGTCGCCCGCGGGAAACCCTCTGATCGCTTGAATGACGTCCTGAACATCATCTTTTTTTACCATATTTCCCGATACCGGCGAGATGGTGTCTCCCACTCTCGCATACAAAAGACGCAGGTAGTCATAAATCTCCGTCATAGTGCCTACGGTACTTCGCGGGGTGCGTGTTATGACTTTTTGTTCGATGGCAATCGCCGGGCTCAGCCCCTTGATATTATCTACATCGGGTTTGTTCATCCGGTTCAGAAATTGGCGGGCATAGGCGCTCAGACTTTCTGCATACCGGCGTTGACCCTCCGCGTACAGCGTGTCAATGGTCAGGGATGATTTTCCAGAACCCGAAACACCAGTAACAACAATCAGCTTGTTCCGCGGGAAGCTTACAGTAATATTTTTAAGGTTATGAACCCTGGCCCCTTTGACCAGAATCTCATCCATCGTTTTAACAGCCACAAGAATAGAATTTATTATAGTGCGCGCAGTGTTGAACTTACCCCTACAGGTTAGGAACTCAATTTCCTGCTATAGCCTACAAACTTATGCAGGAATATTCATTCCCCGCTAACCAAATTTAACCCCGGGGGCAACCTGGCGGGTTCGAGAAAGACAACCCCTCAATATACGAAATAATCCTGAATAAAACAAGAATTAAGGCAATTCTTTCAAATCGAGTTTTGATATTGAGTTTGAGTTGAAACGGAAAGAATAGCGTCTGGCAGGCAACGATTCTTATACGGTCAGTGACAAGCTCACTAAAAATATGGCGCCAGTGACAACTCAATTTGGTATTTCATTATTGTCTAGGAACCAGGCAATTAACAGATTTGTTAATGAATTTTAACATAAATTTTTCAAAACTTAGCGGTTTTCGGGGCTACAAATTGGAACAAAGACCCGAAAATTCCTATTTTCGCATCCGTTCTGACCTCCAAAAAGGCAGAATTTTGTTTTAAAGGCTATTTCCTTTAATAGTTTTGAAATCTTAACCTCGCGGCGATACTTTTTGTCACCGGAATAAAATCTGACGGAAGATGATAACTTATTTAAAGAAAAGTGACAATGAATTAATTAGTTTGTTTGCGAATGGCCATGACTCTGCTTTAGATTTACTTTTAGACAGATATAAAGACAAACTTTTCAATGCAATTTTATTTATAGTTAAAGACAAATATCACGCTGAGGATATTTCTCAGGAAGTCTTTATCAAAATCATAGAAACACTCAAGAGCGGTAAATACAAGGAGGAGGGAAAGTTCCTGCCCTGGGCCATGCGTATTGCCCATAACCTGAGTGTTGACTACTTCAGGAAACTAAAACGGATCCCTTTTGCAAAAAGCAGCGTGGATCATGAAGCATTGGATAATATCAACTGTGCAGACCAAAACGTTGAAGAAAAAATCATTTCTGTTCAAAATATAGGGAAAGCCAAAGACATGCTTGAGCAATTACCCATGGAACAGCGTGAAGTAATTATTCTGAGACATTTCGGTAACCTGAGTTTTAAAGAAATTGCCGAACTCACCGGATGCAGCATCAACACTGCGCTTGGCAGAATGCGCTATGGCCTGATCAACCTCCGAAAATTAATGACAGGCAAACATTAGCCTGTAACTGCTGCCAATAAAGATCTTTGTCATCTTGTAACTCCGATAGGAAAATAGGGAATTCGAATTAATACTCCGAATTACTTGCCGAACCAACCGGTTGTTGCAGGATGACACCAAATTGATAAATCCCTGTCCGGAAATAGGACGGGGATTCGTCTTATAGGGCAAGGCGTGATCGATCCACCCACTTCAAACCCGGCCAGTGATACTCATTGAAAAACCCCCGCGCCTGAAAAAAAACCGGAAGTGATTTTATATAAACTTTAAGAAAAACACGGCTTAATTCAACCGCTAAAACGAAATATCGCTTTAGAAACGCCCCATGCTCAAAGTCTGCCTTGTACTGGGGGCACTCCCACAATTTAGTCCTGAATCAATACCGGCGTATCTGTTCTTTCAGCAACTTTCTGGCAAAGTGAATACGGCTTTTGATCGTACCCAATGGTTCATCCAGATAGTCCGAAATCTCCTGGTATTTATACCCTTCAAAATACAATTTAAAAGGAGTGCGAAATGTCTCAGGTAGATCTTCAATGGCTTTCAGAATTTCCTTTTCCCGAAGGTTACTATCGGCCTGGTTAGAAATAGACACCTGCTTCAGATTGATCAGGTAATCTTCCGGGGTGCTGTCGAAGACTGTTCTTCTTTTGGCATTCCGGCGATAATCATTAATAAAGATATTACGCATGATCGTGAACAACCATGCTTTTATATTTGTTCCGTTACGATACTTTTCATGATTTGCCAGCGCCCTGAACAACGTCTCCTGATAGAGGTCTTTGGCGCTTTCGGGATTCTTGGTCAGGTTTACCGCAAAGGGTTTGAGGAAATCAGCATTATCGATCAATAAATTTTTAAATTCTTTGACTGCCATTTTGTTTGTTGATTTGGGAACCTCTAAATTAATGTTTAAACTTTGTCTTTCCAATAGTTTAAATAAATAATAACAAAAACTTTACCGTTACGTGGCGTCTGCCATTCCTACAGGGTATTGTTCAGTAAACTGCCACTGTTGAGCAGGATTTCCAATTCGGGGGTAATCCAAATCCTTTTCAGTCGTTCCAGGTGACCCTGGTGATGCAAATCTGTACCCATAAAGCTGTACAGGTCTTTTTCAATCAGGTAATTGGCCAGGTCACGGACCGTTTTACCGTAAATACCGGTAAGTGAGAGGATATTTAGTTGCAGCATGCAGCCATTCTCCCTTAGTTCATGAAAAATCTCCCTGGCGCCGTTCAGGTACAAATAGCGCTCGGGGTGCGCTAACACAGGCTGGTAACCAGCAAGCTGCATTTCGAAAAGCATTTCCCTCATAGCCAGTGACACGTGCATGGTAGAGAATTCCACCAATACTTTGTTCCCCGAGAAACTGAGTAACTTCGCTCTTTGGCTGAGGAGCTCAGCCAGATGTTCATCCAGGAAATATTCCGCGGCTGCAGACAACTCCACATCCAGACCGGTTTTCAGGAGCGCCTCCTGCACTTCCCCGAGCTTTTTTTGAATGATGTCCGGCGTGTTTTTATAAAAATCCCAGAAAATATGCGGTGTGGTGATCAGTTTCTTAAATCCCAGTTTCCGAAGACCGGTTATAAGTCGTAATGTAGCTTCCATATCCGGGGATCCGTCATCCAGACCCGGAAGCAGGTGAGAGTGCATATCAGCCTTTAGGACTGACAAATCCATTAAAGCGGCTTTCTTCCTTGTAAAAATTCCCATTATGAAATCTAGCTCTTAAGTTTAGCTGTTTTCGTCTTAGACGAAAACGTAGCATTCAATTATCCAAAAAAACTGCCTGTCGCGCCAAGTTACGATTTCTTGTCCAACTGTCTGTAATACAATTGTCTGAAATGTTGCCTAAAGCGTTTGAAACTTTAGTTTCAGGTAAAATCATTTATTTTTCGACAAAGCCCGGTTCAGGTTTCCTTTCGCCTACTGATGGTTGGGGTCGATGGCAAGAGCCTGGCGGCTTTTTCACATTTATCTATACCCCCAAATAACTATCTTAGCGCCTATGGAGAAAAAACTGTTTTTGTTAGACGCCTATGCCCTCGTTTTCAGGGCCTATTACGCCCTGATCCGCAGCCCCAGAATCACCAGCAAAAATAAAAACACCAATGCCCAGTTCGGCTTCACCAACACGCTGGTGGAACTGATGACGAAACAGAAACCTTCTCATATGGCCGTTTGTTTTGATACCCATGAACTAACGGAAAGACACATCAGTTATGCCGATTACAAAGCGAACCGCCAGGAAACTCCTGAAGACATTCTGATTGCAGTGCCAGATATAAAAAGAATCATCGAAGGTTTTAATATCCCGGTCATTGAGGCAGACGGCTTTGAAGCCGATGATATTATTGGCACACTGAGCAAAAAGGCCGAGGCAGAAGGATACAAGGTGTTTATGGTAACCTCAGACAAAGACTACGGGCAATTGGTCAGCGAAAATATTAAGATCTACAAACCAGGTTATCAGGGTGGCGATCCCGAGATCCTGGGGCCGGAAGAAGTCTGCGCTAAATGGAACATCCAAAACGTATCGCAGGTTATTGATGTACTCGGTTTGATGGGTGATGCAGTAGATAATATTCCGGGTATTGCTGGCGTCGGTGAAAAAACGGCGGCCAAACTCCTGGCGGCATATGGCACGCTGGAAAACGTAGTCGCGAACGCAGATAACATAAAAGGCGCCATTGGAAAAAAAGTTCAGGAGGGAAAGGACATGGCCATTCTTTCTAAAAGCCTGGCTACGATCATTATCGATGTCCCCGTGGAATTTCATGAAGAAGATTTCAGACTGAAGGAATGGAATAAGGAAGCACTGAAAGAAGTATTCGCAGAACTCGAATTCAGGACCCTGGCAAAGAGATTGCTGAACGAGGAACCGGATGCGCTGCCAAAGGAAGCGGCACAGAGTACCGCTACTTCTGCAGAAAAATCAAAAGCGTTGAAAACACCGAAAGGTGTACAAATAGACTTGTTTGGCAATATTACCGGCGACGGAGATACGCAGGATGAAGAAACGGAAGAAAATTTCCCGGAGTCGGATGGGGAAGAAAAAACTCTTACCACCCTAAAGAATATAAATGATGTGCCGCATGAATACACTCCGGTCAGCGGAGATAAAGACATCAAAGATCTGATAAAGGAATTATCAACATATGGTGATATTTGTTTTGATACCGAGACCACCAGTCTTGATGCCAGCATGGCTGAACTGGTGGGGATGAGCTTTTCTGTGATTCCCGGCCATGCCTGGTTTGTGCCCTGTCCCGCGGATCAGTCCGCAACAAAAAAAATACTTGATCTTTTCAGACCGCTTTTTGAAGACCCAAAGAAAACCTGGGTGGGGCAGAATTTGAAATATGATATGCTCGTACTAAAATGGCTCGGCTATGAACTCAGGGGAAATATTTTTGATACGATGCTGGCACATTATGTTATAGAACCCGATGGGAAACGAGGTATGGATCAACTCAGCGAAAAATATCTGGGATATGAACCTGTCCATATCGAAGAGCTGATTGGCAAGAAGGGAAAGAACCAGGGAAATATGCGGGATGTGGCCCTGGACCAGATCACCGAATACGCCGCTGAAGACGCAGACATTACGCTGCAACTCCGAAATGTGTTTGTCCCTATGCTGAAGGGGAAAGAAGTCGAAAGGGTCTTCACAGAAGTAGAAGCACCTTTGGTAAAGGTGCTTACAGATATGGAATTTGTGGGCGTAAAAATTGATGAAGCTTTTCTAAAATCCTACTCAAAGGAACTGAAGAAAGATGCTGCCGAAGCAGAAGAAAAAGTTTTCGCGTTAGCGGGAGTACGCTTTAACCTGGCATCCCCGAGACAATTAGGCGAAGTGTTGTTCGACAAACTGAAACTTGACCCTTCTGCCAAAAAAACTAAAACGGGTCAGTATCAAACCGGCGAGGACGTTCTTCAGAAACTCGCCGCCAGGGACTTAGCTATCGCGGAGGAAATTATCACTTTTCGGGAGCTGACAAAATTGAACTCAACTTATGTGGACGTTTTACCCCAACTTGTAAATCCGAAAACAGGCCGGGTTCACACCACCTACGGCCAGGCTGTTGCAGTAACCGGCAGGTTGGCCAGCAACAACCCAAACCTGCAGAACATACCCGTCCGTACCGACAGGGGCAGGGAGATCAGAAAGGCGTTTATACCCGGGGATTCAAATCGCGTACTAATTTCGGCGGATTACTCTCAGATTGAACTCCGCATTGTAGCCGCTATCAGTGGAGATGAAAATATGGTTAAGGCATTTAAATCCGGCGAGGATATTCACACCGCCACTGCTGCCCGGATCTTTAAAATAGATCCTTCCAAGGTGACCAAAGAAATGCGGTACAAAAGCAAAAGCGTAAATTTCGGTATTATCTACGGTCAGGGTGCTTTCGGACTGGCCGATAACCTGGGCATTTCAAGAACCGAAGCCAAAGAGATTATTGATAATTATAAAAAGGAGTTCAAAGGTATCCAGTCTTACATGGATAATACCATCAATTTTGCAAGAGAGCATGGATTTGTGCAAACCCTCATGGGAAGGAAAAGATGGTTGAGAGATATCAATTCAGCAAATTTCACCGTTCGGGGATTTGCAGAACGCAATGCGATCAATTCTCCCATCCAGGGGACAGCCGCCGACATGATCAAGCTGGCGATGCAAAAGGTTCATACTGCCATGAAAAAAGAAAAAATGCGCAGCCGCATGATCCTCCAGGTACATGATGAATTGGTGTTTGATGCTTGGAAAGATGAAGTTGACGAACTCAAACCCCTGATCCTGGAAAATATGGAGAACGCACTTCCCCTGCCTTCGGGTGTGCCGGTTGTCGCAGAATGCGGCGTTGGAGAAAATTGGCTTGAAGCGCATTAAGTAGATATTATCCCTTTCAATTATCTTTGCAACCTATGCAAAAGAAATTATATATTGCCTTAATGATTGTATTGGTGACCGGAGTTTTAGGCGCCTGCACCTCCGGCGACAACAGGCAGAAACTACTGCAGGGAGAATGGAACATCGTACTTTGGGGAGATCAACCCAGGGAAGGGAGTTTGATTTTCAAAGACAGTACCATGAAATTTGAAATGGCCGGCATCACAGAGGAAGCTGTTTTCAGATTACATAGCGATACCCTGACTTTTCGCCGTACCGGCGGCGGCACCAACATGATCAGCAGCGGTAACGATTGGGTGATCGACACTTTGTCGGCTAATACACTCGGCCTGAAAAGCCATTTTGGCCTTACGATCAAAGCCGGTAAATCAAATTGACGGACGCAGATCGTTGTCTTCAATTCTTACAGCAGACCGCAGGCCGACGATTTTTGAAATTACCGGTTTGGATCATGCTTATTGATACAACAAGTCCTGACCAGTATCCGGGCGCCTTTGATTTACCTGAAATTTCTTGAAGGGAACAACTCTCCCTGTACCAACTTTTTCGCCGTTTTCTTTTTACTGTCACCGGCTGAAATATCATCAGCGGGAGCTGTGACTTCCTGCAGAGGAGCAGTGTTTTTAGGGAACGCCATAGTTAACAATACCTGGTTCATATTATAGCAATGCCTTACAATTACGTGAGTCACGCCTGCTTCACGCTGCAGCTTCCCGGATACGCCGAGCAACCTGGCCTGTAAAATTTCCTTCCGGTATTTCTCAAATACAGCCCTGAATACAACCAGGTTAACAACACCCGTTTCATCTTCCAGCGTAATAAAACAAACCCCGGTAGCCGTGCCCGGACGCTGCCTCACCAATACCAGCCCCGCTACTTTAACAAATACCCCATCCTGCAACCCTTCCAGCGCTTTGGCTGTAAGAACGCTTCGCCCCGACAACTGCTGCCTGGCAAAACTGAGCGGATGAGCTTTCAGCGACAATGCTGTACTGCTGTAATCCTGCAGCACCTGTTCTGCAAGGTTTAACTGAGGCAATGACACTTCAGGTTCCTGTTTGCTCTCTGATGGTTGTCCCTGAAAAATACCCTCGGGTTTATCAGCAAGTGCCATGACTTCCCATAATGCCTGCCGCCTGTCCAGCCCCAAAGACCCGAAAGCATCTGCGTTAGCTAAGCGTTCCAGGGCAGACTGCGATACACCGGCATCATGTACCCGGTGGATACCGGTATAAGGCTGCTTTCTTTGTTGAACCAATACTTCCATTTCTGTTTCCGCCAGACCTTTAACCTGCCGGAACCCTAACCGGATAACGTAATATTTCCCTTTTTTCGTTTCCAGGATATTGTCCCACTGCGAGTAGTTCACATCCACCGGCCTCACCTCCACACCATGCCGCCGGGCATCGATAATTATCTGCGCGGGCTGATAAAATCCCAGAGGCATGCTATTCAGCAGCGCCGCGGCAAATACATCGGGATAATGACATTTAAGCCAGGATGAAGCGTATACCAGTAATGCAAAGCTTGCCGCATGACTCTCGGGGAAACCGTAGGACCCGAACCCTTCTAATTGCCGGAAGACGCGTTCCGCAAATTCTTTCTCATACCCCCTGGCAACCATACCATCTACCAGTTTGGCCCGCCACTTACTTACCTGACCATGCGCCTTAAATGTTGCCATGCTGCGGCGCAGACCATCTGCCTCTGTTGGCGTGAAGCCCGCGGCAACAATAGCTATTTCCATGGCCTGCTCCTGAAACAACGGCACACCTAGCGTACGGCCTAAAATATCCTGTAATTCTTTTGAAGGGTACACCGCCTTTTCCTTTCCCGTTCGCCGACGAAGGTAGGGATGAACCATATCGCCCTGGATGGGACCGGGTCTTACGATTGCCACCTCAATCACCAGGTCATAAAATTCTTTGGGACGTAACCTGGGTAACATGGACATCTGCGCCCTGCTCTCAATCTGAAACACTCCAATCGTATCCGCGCGACCAATCATTTCATAAACCTCCGGATCATCCTCAGGAATATTGGCAAGGGTTAGGTTCAAACTATAATGTTGCCGGGCCAGGTCGAATGCTTTCCGGATACAGGTGAGCATACCCAGCGCCAACACATCCACTTTCATAAACCCGAGTGTTTCTACATCGTCCTTGTTCCATTCAATATTGGTCCGGTTTTCCATTCGGGCATTCAGGATCGGGCATAGATCCGAAAGCTTATTCTGCGTGATAACAAACCCACCGGTATGCTGTCCCAGTTGCCTGGGAAACCCGATATACTGCCGCGTAAGCTCAAGCGTTTTAAGCAAGTGCGGATCATTGGCAATAAAACCCGCGGCAGACTTCTTATATCCTGCGAGCCATTCCTCATCAAATTCATAGCCTGATTTTGCCATATGATCAATAGCATCGGCAGACAGACCCATCGCTTTTCCCACATCTCTCACCGCCCCCTTCCAATGAACCTGCGTTACGGTGGCTACAATACCCGCACGATCGCGCCCATACTTCTTATAAATATATTGCATCACTTCCTCCCGCCGCTCGTGTTCAAAATCCACATCAATATCGGGTGGTTCATCCCGCGCTTCCGACATAAACCGGGCAAACAGCAGAGAAATTTTTTCAGGATTTACTGAAGTGATCCCCAGGCAATAGCATACCACTGAATTTGCCGCGGATCCGCGCCCCTGGCAGAGAATGCCTTCCCTTCTTGCAAAGCTGACAAAGTCATAAACCGTCAAAAAATAGGAAGCATAATCCTTCTGGGCAATAAAGGTCAGCTCATCCTGAATGGTCTTTTTTATTTTCTCCGGGATAGTGTCTCCAAACCGTTCTTTTGCCCCTTTCCAGGTCAGCAGGACCAGTTCCTCCTGTGGAGTACGGCCCTCACCGGTCAGCTCCTGCGGATAGATATACTTCAATTCATCCAAAGAAAAACGGCAGGCATCAGCGATCTCCCTGGTTCGGACAATGGCATCCGGATACTGTCGAAATAACCGTAACATCTCCTTTTCCGGCTTCAGATAACGTTCTGCATGCTGGCACAGCCTGAATCCGGCAGTATGAATGGTACACTTTTCTCTTATACAGGTAAGAATATCCTGAAGTTCCCGCCTGTCCGGACCATGATAATGCACATCATTGAGCGCCACCAGGGGAACCTGGCAGGTCTCCGACAAGCGGGACAAACGGAACAATTTTTTATGGTCATTTCCCTGATAGGTAAAAACAGCGCCGAGGTAAAGACGATCGCCCAGTATTTGCTTATACTCCCACACCCCATCTTTGAAGTCCTTTTCAAAATCAAACTGGCTGTTCAGTTCTGCAGGGGGAACAATAATAAACTTCATGCCTTCCGCTTGCTGATATACATCCGCCTTATACAGATCGCATTTTCCTTTTTCCGTACGCAGGTTGCCGATGGTCAGCAATGCAGAAAGCCGGCTGTAAGCAGCGCTGTCGGTAGGGTAAGTCAGCAGATCCGGACCATCCAGCAGATCCAGGCGGCAGGCGGGGATCAGCCTGATATCCCGGCCCCTGGTGGCAGCATGTGCACGCACAATTCCTGCCAGGGTATTACGATCTGTTATCGCTATTGCCCGGTAGCCCAGGGATACTGCGCGGTCTATAATCTCTTCAGGGTGTGATCCCCCCCGGAGAAAACTAAAGTTACTGGTAACCTGTAATTCTGTGTATTGCGGTTGTTCCATAACAAATTAAGCAAAAAAGCCATGTAAAAACCATTCCGGTTTGTGCTGATCATAATATCCCGAGCGGAACAGCCAATATCTTGCTCCATCTTCATCTTCGGCTATATAATAGTCCCGGACCAGGCCCGGATCCATCCACCACTCGCGTTCGATACGCTCCGGACCGTCTGCCTTTTTGATATGATGGACTTTCCCTTTGTACACAAAGAGCTTGGGAGGATAATCCGGAATGGGGGCCATTACATTAACCCGCTCCGGGTTGGGAAGCAGGTAAACAGGTCGTGGCCTGTCATCCGGCCAAACCCTATCCACCTTTTCAAATACGGAACCGGCGGGCTGCACGGATCGTTCTGGCCAATAACGCGCTGCTGGTAAATAGCGGCTGATGGCTTTTTCGCCAATCCTGCCTGTAATGCGATCCAGGAGATTCGCAAGCTCTTCGCGCTCACTACCGCCACCCAGAGCGGTCCAGAGCGACTCCTGGCGGACGGACAGATCTTCCACTTCCGGGGCCTCTAATACAAACTGTTCAATGCCCAACCCGGGCCTGATCATATCCAGTTTTTGCTCAAACAATTTTAACAGGTGCAACACATCCCTGACAGGTCTGTTGGTGCCGATTCCCACCTGCTGAACCCCGCCGTCTAACCGGTAACAGGTAAGCAAGGCCGTTCGCAGCCCTTTTGTTTCCCGGAGTAAATGTTTAGAAAGCACATCCAAAAGGGTTTTCAGGGCGAACTCAATCCCATTGCGGGTTTTAACAGGCTCCAGGCAGGGCAGGCTTTCCCGGAAAACAGGAGCGGGTTGTACCGGTTCCGGCAGTTCAATAGCCAGGCCCAGCGCCTGATCTATCCTGTTTATCAGTTCCTGTCCAAAACGGCGGCGTAATACAGATCCCGGCATATCGATAAACCCCGCTATAGTATGAAAACCCAACTGGCGCATTCGTTCCAGGATCTCAGCATTCAGGCGTAAGGCCGCCGGTGGCAGGGACAACAGGGCTTCTTTTTGATGGCCGGGTTTAATGACAGGGTCTCCCTGGCCATATCTGGCTACTGCCCAGGCAGCGCCAATCGTATCGGCAATGGCAACCCGTACGGTATATCCTATTACATGGAGCCGGTTTATGATATCGTTCCTATACTTCTGTTCGCCACCCCAAAGATGCGGGCACCCGCTAATATCTAAGATCAGTCCATCGGGAAGATCGATGGCAACGGTGGGTGTGAAACGGAAACACCATTCTGCCAACGCCCGTAACAGCTTCTCCTCAACACCGGGCCTGTCCCGGAACACCTTCAGGCCCGGAAGTATGGCACGGGCATCTGCCACTACCATGCCCGGCCGGATTCCTTTTTGCCAGGCAACCGGCCCCGTGGCTTTTATCAGCAAACGCCCCCTGTCTGCCATGGCCACCACAAACGGAACTAGTCCTAATTGTGGCCGGAGCTTTATAGCCCTTTCTGTTACCAGGCTGGGAAACCATATAGATAGATACCTGCTCATTCTACACAACTTTTTTTATCATCACCGGTATGCTGGCCTCTTTATCCTCAGCTACCCGGAATCCCTTTCCCGTCCATTGTACCTGCCAGCTACCTGGTCTGCCATTCCGGATCTTCAGCAGCTCCACTTTCCAATGAGGGAACCCCACACCAGGCATGTTTTCTTCAGTCAGACTGGCAAGCGGCCTGATCCTCCAGCGGGAAACACAGGCTGTCGTCCCCCCTGCCCCCTTCAACCTTCGTTGTATAAATCCTGTTACCCGGCTTTTCTCCACAGCAAGCTGAAAGCGCCTGGATGCAGTAAAAGCCAGATCCTGTACCTCTCCCACCACGGCTGAAAGCGCTTCATTTTTCAACCCTTCTTCAATAGCCCAAAGCGCATCCCTATTATTGATCGCATGAACAAAAATGACCTGGTCGGGAGAAAGACCAAAAGCCTTTAAACCCGGGGGAAATACCATCCGATGCGCACTAACCCACAGACAGGGGCCCCTGCGCATAAGAATACGCAGTAAACCAGCCATAAAACCCAGGGCCGCAGCCGCTTCCTGCCTGGACTGACTGACAAACTCATGCACCGCGCTAACGGGGAATACGCTGTGTGGAAAAGAGGCACCCATCATCCCCAAACCCATATCGGGGCACGATTCATCCAGAGGCGCATGCATTCCCTGCCATTGCAAAATATTATCCTGCAGTTGTTGAAATAATTGGGTGTTAAATGCTGCGTCTGCCATGGTAACGGTATCCATTCCAGGGCTAAATTAAACCAAAAAACTAAATAAATTAGCAAAATAATGCTAATTTATTTATCAACCTGATTATGAATCAATATCCGGGTTACTTAACAGAAAGTAGCGGGGGGCCTGCGAAACGCCTCTAAACAAAAGGCGGGAAGTTATTTGAGCGGGAAGTTGCAATCACCCGAAAGGATGTAATGCGCGACCAGACTTTCCCCCAGCGTCCCTGCTCGGGGCATTACAAGCTACTACACCCTGGGCTAACAACCGGCAAAGTGATTTCAACAGGGGCGGTCCGAAAAAATGCTCTGGTAAAAGCTCGGGTTTAATGTACGCCCTTATTCTTCATGATCCGGTTCAGCCAGCGAAGGATGAGGAACATAAAAGCTGCAGCTGCAAAAAGCAGGATAAAATTAAGCCAGAAATAATGACTCTTGTCATCGTACTGATCCCACTTACTGGACAAAATACCGCTAAGTTTGTTCCCGATAGAGGTTGACAGAAACCATCCACCCATCATCAGCGCGGTGATCCGCGGAGGGCTAAGTTTAGAGACCAGCGACAATCCCATCGGGCTCAGGAATAATTCTCCAATGGTGATCACCCCATAGCTTGCAACCAGCCAACCTACACTCACTTTCTGGGCGCCGTTGTGGCCGGCTCTCACAGCCCATACCATGACCAGTACCGAAAGGGCCGAAATCAGTAACCCAAAAGCGATCTTGGTAGCTGTACTCGGTTCCCTGCCCTTCCTCCTGAGCCAGGTGAAAAAGGCTACTAACAGCGGCGTCAGCAGAATAACCCAAAACGGGTTGATAGACTGGCTTAAAGAGGGCACCCAGGCTTTCACGGTGTCCCCGTTACGCAGGGGAGTTTTGCTCTGGTCCATATTTTTAAAGTAGGGAGGATAATCTATCCCCTTTACCTCCCGGCCATTTTCTTTGATCTTTCTGAACTGGTCGTCCAGCAACACCATCGAATCCCGGGTATAATGCAGGGTTTCTGTTTGCTTTAGCGTGGATAATACCTGGCCGCTCACCCCATCCACATGCCGTTCCGTATAGCGGCTTGCCCAGGTATTCAGGGCGGATCCGTTTTGTTTGAAAATAGCCCAGAATAAAATAACCACAGCAAATATGGAAAGCAGGGCAGAAAGCTGTGGCTTTTCGTCCCGGGGGCTCCGGATCCACAGAGAGATGAAAAAAACCAGGACCGGGAAACAGGCAAAAATGAACGCATCTGTACTTTTACTGTCAAATATATAACCCTCTGTCCCCCCGATAAAATACCCGATCACGCCAAACAAAATACAGGGCAGGATTACGATGGCAATGATTCTGCCGAGTGAAAGATCACCCGGTTTCATAGGCTTGCGTACATCAAAGTCGCGGTAATGCCTGGTGCCCGTCAGGAAAATGATCACACCGATAAACATACCGATACCTGCTGCGATAAAAGCAGCTCCCCAGCCGATCATCGTGTATAAAGCCGCTCCGAAAAAATTACAGACGAAGGCACCGATGTTGATCCCCATGTAAAAGATATTGTATCCCTCATCCTTTTTGTCCTGGTATTGGGGCATCGTGTAAACATTGCCCAGCAAGGTTGAAATATTAGGCTTGAAGAAACCATTTCCCAGGATGATCAGGGTCATGGCCGTATACAACATACTAATCGAGTGAACGCTCATGAGGCAGTAACCAACACCCATCAGTAACCCGCCCATGATAATCGATTTCCGGTATCCAAGGATGCGGTCAGCGATCAATCCCCCCAAAAAAGGCGTGAAATAAATCAGCGCTATAAAGGTACCATACAGGCTGGCCGATTCTTTTTCATCCATACCGAAACCGGTAACGGCATCCTTGAGGTAGAAAGTAAAAATACCCAGGATCAGGTAAAACCCAAATCGTTCCCACATTTCGCTGAAAAACAGGTATGGCAAGGCCTTAGGATGCTTTTTCCACATAACAAAGTTTTTAGACAGAAGATATTGTAATAATCCGTGTTAAAGAAAAACCGCTCCTCTTTGGGAACGGTCCTTCCATAAATAACAAACCTTATTTAATCCCGTACATCATTTTTTTCAGCACGTTGCTCAGCAGGAAAAGAATGATGGCCGCGGTGCCACTCATGACAATAAATACCATGAAGAAGTCATACAGGGTCGTGATTTGTATGCCAAGGAGATTCCCCGGTTTTTCGGTGGGAATTAAGGCACTCAGCGTCCCCGCCAGCTTATTGGCTGCTGCATTGGCAAGGAACCAGGTACCCATCAGCAGGGAGGCGAACCGTACCGGAGCCAGCTTGGATACCATTGATAAGCCTATGGGCGACAAACAGAGTTCACCCATTGTATGCAAAACATACAGGCCAAACAGCCACCACATGGCTACTTTGGAAGTAGTGTCGGCGCCCCTCACCGCGAAAGCGATCACCACATAACCCAGGCACAGCAGGACCAGGCCCCAGGCCATTTTTAACGGGGAGGAAGGCTCCATATTTCTTTTATTAAGAAATCCCCAGAAATAAGAAAATATAGGAGCCAGAGCAATAATTGCCAAAGGATTTATAGACTGAAACCAGCTTGCCGGCATTTCCCAGGCGCCTATATGACGTTCAGTCTGCTTATCGGCAAACAAAGTAAGCGAAGCCCCCGCCTGTTCAAAAGCACTCCAGAAAAAGATCACAAAGAAGACCAGGATGAAAATCACCCATATTCTGGATTTTTCTTCACGCGTAAGGGATTTATCGGTAATAATAACGGCAGGGACAATCACCATGGCCCCAAAAATCAGGTAGCTAACCACCTCGGCATCGCTGTGGAAAAAAGTCTTGAAACCTAGCAGGAAAAAGATCAGTACGACCGCTCCCAGGGTCATACCCAAACTCTTAATATCCAATTTTTTCACGGGCATACCCACGGGCTTTCCCTCCGCATTGTGCAGGTATTTGTTTTTAAATATTTCAAAAGAAATAATACTGATGATCATTCCAATACAAGCGGCCAGGAAGCCCCATTTGAAATCGATCACGTTACCAGTATCACCTAAACCACCACATATCAGGGGAGAAAAAAAGGCGCCAAGGTTGATCCCCATATAGAAAATTGTGAAAGCGCTGTCCACACGGTGGTCACTTTTCGGATACAATTGACCCACCATCGTGGAAATATTGGGTTTAAAGAAGCCATTCCCGATAATCAGTGAAGTCAGTCCCGCCCACATGAGCGTGGTGGATAATCCCGGATTATGCAGGACGCTGGCGCATAAAAACATCAGAAACTGGCCAATAGCCATCAGTATCCCTCCCGTCAGGATACTTCTGCGGTTGCCCAGGAACCTGTCACAGAGATATCCTCCCAGCAGGGGGGTCAGATAAACAAGCCCGGTGTAGCTTCCATAGATGTTGGAACCGTCTTTATCACTAAACAGCAAAGCCTTGGTCAGAAAAAGGATGAAAATAGCCCTCATTCCATAATAACTGAAACGCTCCCACATTTCAGTGAAAAAAAGCAAGTAGAGTCCGCGGGGGTGACCCTTTTGCACGGGAACGGCGGTCGTATCGGTCATCGTTAATGGTTTTTAAAAATTCCTGCCAAAATAAAACAAAATTATTCATTATTCAAGTTTTCATTTTTGGCTATCTTCCGCCCCGGAAAATGATCGCTGCGGCAAAACTGCTTCGGTCGAATGCAGGGTCAGCACTACAGTTGCGACCAGACACAGACGTTCATTTTTTGAATTTAAACCCCGAGATTAACTTAAGACAGAACTATGAAGATTTTGATATTGGGCGGCGGTGGTCGCGAGCATGCCCTGGCCTGGAATATACAACAGCGCTCCCAGGGAAGGGATGAAATTTTCTCGGCCCCCGGAAACCCGGGGACTGCCCTGTGTGGGACCAACATTGACCTGCCTGTCACCGACTTTGCTTCCATCGGCAGGTTTTGCCTGGAACAAAAGATCGAAATGGTGATTGCCGGACCGGAAGAGCCGTTGGTCAAAGGAGCCCGGGATTACTTCAGAAACCAGGAACATCTGCGACATATTCATTTCATCGGCCCTTCCGAATACGGCGCCCAACTGGAGGGCAGCAAGGCTTTTGCCAAAAGTTTTATGCAAAGGCACGGGATTCCTACCGCCGCTTTCAGGGAATTCACGATCGATAATTTTGAGGAAGGCGTGGAATATCTCCAGCAGCACAGCCTGCCTGTTGTGTTGAAAGCCGATGGATTAGCTGCGGGAAAGGGAGTGGTCATTTGCCATAGCGCCGAAGAAGCGGTGGAGGTGTTCGGACAGATGATCCAGGAGGCAAAGTTTGGGGATGCGGGCAAAAAAGTGGTTGTGGAAGCTTTCCTGGACGGCATTGAGCTGAGCGTTTTCATTCTCACCGACGGACAGGAATATGTTTTGCTGCCGGAAGCCAAGGATTATAAACGGATCGGAGAAAAAGATACCGGCCTGAACACGGGGGGTATGGGTGCTGTCAGCCCCGTCCCATTTGCTTCAGACGCATTCATGAAGATAGTTGAAGAAAGGATCATCCGGCCAACCGTAGCCGGATTACACCGGGAAAACATAGACTACACCGGTTTTATATTTTTTGGTCTGATCAAAGTTGGCGGCGAACCTTTCGTCATTGAATACAATTGCCGCATGGGCGATCCGGAATCGGAAGTAGTTATGCCCCGGCTGAAGAACAACCTGGCAGATCTTTGCCTGGCGGCTGCTCAGCATCGTCTCGCCGATATCAACATCGAAACTGACGCCCGTGCGGCTGTAACAACCGTAGCCGTGAGCGGGGGATATCCCGGCAGTTTTGAAAAAGGATATAAGATCTCCATCTCAGCATCAGCCGATGCGCATCCTGATACCATTCTTTTTCAAGCCGGAACAAAGTTTCATGAAGGACAGCTGGTCACCAATGGCGGCCGCGTTCTTTGTGCAACAGCATTTGGGAGCTCAATTCCTGAGGCAGCAGCCAAATCGCGAAACGCATTAAAAAATATTCGTTTTGACGAAATGTATTACCGAAACGATATCGGATATGAATGGGATAAACCGGAATAACAGGAAGGTCGATTCGTGTTCAACCACAGAAATTACATATAATAAATTTGTTTATTCTTTGTAAGCGCGCGGCTGCAGTTTTTTCACCAGCGTTTTCGTTGCAGCCAAATACCCGACTAAAACAGTAAAAAATACCTACGGCGGAACGAACAGGCCGCTTTGTGCCCGTTACGCTATCACTTTAATTCGGGAATCACAATCCCAGCACACCCCTCAGTTTCCCGTAACCGTTCCTGCTTACGTTGACCCTGGCCCCGCTTTTGAGGATGGCGATATGCCCATCTTTTTCATAGGGGTCAATCCGCGTTATTTCCTGGACATTCACAATAAAGGAGCGATGGCAGCGCACAAACATATCTGCAGACAGAAAAGATTCAAAAAAAGACATTGTCTTGTTCTTGAGGTAATAACCATCTTTAGTAAACACCTTTACAAAATCATCGGCTGCCTCTAAGTACAGCACTTCCTGCACCGGGATGATCTTTATCTTGGAACCGTTTTTCACAACGATCCTGTTATTAACACCAGGGAGACTGGCGTCATTTAACAGTTCCCTTGTCGCGGCTTGGTTTCCTTTTGTCTGCGCCATAAATTTTTCGATTGCCCGGTCGAACCGCTCCTGGTCAAATGGCTTCAGTAGATAGTCGATCGCATGCGCATCAAAAGCCCTGATCGCGTACTCGTCAAACGCGGTTGCGAAAATGACGGCTGGCGGCTGATCCAGCAGTTCAAGCATTTCGAATCCACTGATCTTTGGCATTTGGATGTCTAAAATTATCAGATCGGGGTTTTGTTCCTGAATTGCTTTCAGGCCTTGAAAGCCATCCTCACACTCGGCCACCAATTGCAACTGCGGATGTTTTTGCATAAATTCCTTCACCATGGATCTGGCGAGGAATTCATCGTCTATAATAATTACTTTAATCATATATGTTGGGGTATTTTTACAATCGTTTTAAAAATCTCCGGACCACTTTCCGTCAGGAGTAGATCGTTTCTCGCATAAAGCAGAAATAATCTTCGCTGGATAGAGGAAAGCCCAAATCCTGTCCCTCTTATTGGAATGGAGGTCTCAGGATCATGTGGATTGCTGACTTCGATAATCAGTTCTTTCCCTTCCATAAAACATACTATTTTGATAAGGGTCTCCCCCGTTGTGTCATATAATCCAAACTTGATAGCATTTTCCACGATGGGTTGCAGCAATAAAGCCGGTAGCATTTTCTGCCGGGCTTCGTCCTGGATCTGAATCTCGGTAACGAGGCGGTTGCCAAAGCGTACCTTTTCAATTTCCAGGTATAGATTTAAATGGCAGATCTCTTCTTCCAGTGTGGCCGTCTGTGTCTCCTCCTTCTTTAGGGTGCCCCGGAGAAAGTCGGAAAGTTGCTGGATCATTTTTCTCGCCTGCTGGGGATTAATTCCGATTAGCGCATTGATGGAATTGAGGCTGTTGAAAAGAAAATGGGGCTGCAGTTGCTGACGCAGATTATACAGCTCTGCGTCCCTGGACAATTTCTCAACATCTTCTTTTCGCTGTTCAGTTTTCTGTCGCTCCACCCAATTATTCCACACGATCCCGGCAAATGTCACTACGCTCAGTACAAGGAAAGCAAAACCATAACGCACGAGCAAAGAATTCTCCAGGAAAGAGAGATAGGTTTGCGAATCGCTAAAGACAATGACCAGGGTACGATCTGTAATGAAAAGCCAGAGTGCAGATAGCACCAGGCAGGAACCAATTACACCCAGGTATTGAAAGGATGAGGGCAGGTAATAGGTAGAAACATTCAGAATGAGCAGCGCGGCAAATAACAGCAGCGTATTACTGATTACGCTGTCGAGAACAGAAGTCCCCAGCGAAAAATGCAGGCTTGTCAACAGATATACCTGACCCGTCATGAGTACTACCCAACCGGCACCTAGAGAAATAAGGAATTTTCTTGCTGCTAAGGGGGATGGAGGCATGTTTCTTTTTTTGGGGAAATCGTTTGTCCGCACCGCGCCAGTGAACGATTAACCCCATGAATTAAATAATCAAAAACTCTTTACATCCACCCCTCCAAAAATCACGGTGCCCTTAATCAACAGGGTTTTTCTCGATGTTTCAGGAGAATTTTGCACGACCCTTTTATCTTTAACTTCTCCCAGGATAGCAACGGCATCAGAGACAACATTCCAGTTACCCGGAACCAGCAATGTGGCGCCCCCAAAGAGGATGGAGACATCGAGGATGGCAGTTCCATTCAGATCGGCCTGTGTCAGATCAATCTGGCTGCCCCCGAAAATATTCACCATTTCACCACCGCGGAAATTTTTTGAAAATATCTTCTTTTTGATACCTCCGAAAATAGAGGTAACATCCAACACGTCTTCTGCGGAATATGCCCCCGGTGACAATGTTTCGCTTTCAGTGGCTGATGGTCCTTGCATGCATCGACCGGAAAAATGCCCGCGGGGCTTGAAAATAAAGAATAGCCCGGTGCCTATCAGGACTATAGGCACGATGAACTTTCGAAGTCCTCCATCGACCGCAAACTCGTCGATCAGGAACAGCGTTCCGATCAAAACGATAATCAACCAGCCCACTCCCTGAAAATCCTTCCGGATACCAATGATCACACCGAGCGCAATCACGAACATTTGCCAGGAAAAGAGAAATTCGGGCAATTCATAACCCATTTTGTTCAGCAGGACTTTTCCTCCAACCACAAGCAGCAGGAGGCCCAGCCAGATATGCGTTTTTGGATGCCGACGCCTGAACCCAGGAGTAGCTTCCGGCTCATAGCTTCGTTCCGGCTGATTGTAGGATTCCGTACTATAGGTGTTCTGATCACTCATCACTTTTTAATTTTAATGTAAAAATAGATTAATATGGAAGCGCAGACAACAGTAGGGATGTGTACCGCTGGCAATAATCGGTGAATGAACGGTTTCTTACGGTAAATGAACGGCAACCCACATCACGCAGGACGGGATGCTCCCGGATCCCAACCAATCTCAAACTGAAACCTTGCACCGTCAAACAACCCCAGATCACTGAGTTTGAGTTCCGGAATAACCAGCAATGCCATAAAGGAAAGGGTCATAAAGGGAGATCCCAGGCTACTGCCCATATCTTTTTTAGCCATTACATCCAGTGCCTTATAGGCTTCAGATACCCGGTAACCGTCCTCAACGCTCATCAGCCCCGCCACCGGCAGAGGCAGAACGATTTCTTTTCCCGGTATGACTGCCGCTATACCACCCCTTTCCCCGATAACCAGGTTCACCGCATCACAAAGACTTTTATCATCAACACCAACTGCTACAATATTATGGCTGTCATGAGCCACTGAGGACGCCAGTGCGCCCAACTTCAAACCGAAGTTTTTAATGAATGCTTTTGCCACCGGCGCCTGCCGGTATCGGTTTACCACTACAATCTTTAGAAGATCCCTTTCCGGGTCGCTTACAAAATTTCCATTTTTAATAAGTGGTTTCAGCAATAATCTGCGGGTGATCAACTGCCCGTCCAGCGCCTCAATCACAGGTAGCGGCTCACTGGTAAATGCCGGAACGGCAAAGTCGTCAGGTTCTTTTGCCGGAGAGTTAAATTTATTAATAATATCACTATTCGGTGTATTTATTAAAGATTTGCCGTTTTCTGCGACGAGTAAACCATCAATATAGGTTTTCATCACTTCAAAACCCACCAGATCCTTAACGATGATAAAATCTGCGGGGTCCTCGGCACGCAACAGACCATTCCTCATACCATAATGAACGACAGGATTGATGCAGGCCGCCTGCAGTACTTTGTACCAGTCTATTCCCTTGGCAACCGCCCTCGCACAAAGTTGGTTAATATGACCTGCCTCCAGGCTGTCGGGGTGCTTGTCATCACTGCAAAACATCATGTTTTCAAAATGCTCGGGCAGCAGACCCACCAGTTCCTCAAAATTTTTAGCAGCACTCCCTTCGCGGATCAGGATCTTCATCCCATAGCCTAGTTTCTCAAGTGCCTCTTCCCTGGTAAAGCATTCATGATCAGTGGAAATACCCGCACGAATATAATTCCGGGCATCTTCCCCCCTGAGTCCCGGCGCATGGCCGTCTACCGGCTTGCCCAGCCGGTGAGCCGATTCAATTTTTTTCATCACTTCCGGGTCCCGACTCAGGACACCCGGAAAGTTCATCATCTCTGCGAGGTAATAAATATCTTCATGCCGCAGTAATCCTTCCACCAGGCTGCTGTCAAGCGCATCGCCTGCCGTTTCGAAAATAGTCGCAGGTACACAACTCGGTGCGCCAAAATGAAATTTAAAAGGCACCGTCTTTCCATTCTCAATCATATACTCGACGCCTTTCAAACCGCAGACATTGGCGATTTCATGCGGGTCGCTAACAGTTGCCACTGTGCCGTGCACGACGGCCATCCTTGCAAATTCAGCGGGGACCAGCATGCTGCTTTCAATATGCACATGAGCATCCACAAAACCCGGGAGGATATAACCTTCGCCAAATTCATCAGCGGCGTCCTGCGATCGCGTTTCGACCGGTGTGATTGAAATTATTTTTCCATCTTCCACCAGCAGTTCTGCCGGATAAATGTTCCTGCCAGGTATATCGACGAAACGTCCCCTGATCGAAAATGTTTTTACCATTTTATTAGTAGATAGATTTTTGACGAACCTTATTTAAACCGTGCATTCAAATGGTACCTTCAGGATTCCAGCAAGCCGGGCCTTCTTTCGCGCGTGCGCAGCAGGGACTGCTCGTATCGCCAGTCCTCAATTTTCCGGTGGTCCCCGCTAAGAAGCACCTCCGGAACTAACATTCCCTCAAAATCTACCGGGCGTGTATAAACTGGGGGCGCCAAAAGGTTATCCTGAAACGAATCGGTGAGTGCAGAGGTCTCATCGTTCAAAACCCCGGGTATCAGTCGCCCTATCGCGTCAACCAATACCGCCGCTGCCAGTTCGCCTCCACTCAGGACATAGTCGCCAATCGAAACTTCTTTGGTCACAAACTTCTGACGGATCCGTTCATCAATACCTTTGTAATGACCGCAAATCATGAGTATATTTTTTTTTAGTGAAAGGGTGTTAGCCATTTTCTGATCCAGCTTCCCCCCGTCCGGTGTAAGGTAGATGACTTCATCAAATACCCTGTTCTCTCCCAGTTCCCGGATTGATGCTGCCAGAGGTTCACACATCATCACCATGCCGGCTCCGCCTCCGTACTGGTAATCATCAACCTGTCCATACTCATTAACCGCCCATTTTCGCAGTGCATGCACATCCACTTCCAGCAACCCCTTTGCCTGCGCCCTTTTGAGGATGCTGTGTTCCAGGGGGCTTTTCAGCAACTCGGGCAGTACGGATACAATATCAATATGCATGGAACGAAGATAAGAACCTTGTGGCAAAGCCCGCTTTATCCAGGCGCTGCGAGGGGCAACAAAACGAGGTTTTCATGGTCTGTCGCGCTGACCACTGACCAACCCGCAATGGCATCTGGGTGTTTACAGATTGCTATTATTTTAATATATTCCTCGATTTTTTTGGTAGAAGACTGTGCTCCAGGCTGCACCAGGCCGTAATGAAATCTCACTTTAACCGTACAACTCCCTTCTGTCTACTCCAGGAAATCCTTCAGATCCCTCCTGTCTTTTTTTGTAGGTCTCCCGATTTTGCTCAGCCTTTTACCGGTATGGAAACTGGATGGCTGGTATTGGATCTGATCGATCTCATCCTGGGGAGTCAGGTCAGTATAATAATTGATGGCCTCAGAATACTTGAGCCGGTTGTGCAGTAACCCCGTGACTTTTATACGCCAACGCCGGCTTTCGGCTCGGATATCGTAGATATCTCCCAAGTGTACATTTTTACCTGGCTTTGCCGGCTCATCACCATATTTCACCTTGTTACTGTTACAGGCATCCGTAGCCAATCGTCTTGTTTTAAACATCCTGATGGCCCAGAGGTATTTGTCGAGTCGGAGTTTTTCCTGTTCCATTTGCTGCAAAAGGCAAATGTAGCCAATGATTATTTAATGGATAGCTGCAGGACCGGTTCCCTGGTCAGGATTATCCGAAAAATGCAGGCGGGAAATCTGGTGGGCCATCCTTTACAATTGCCCGTGGTCCAGTGCCGGCAGGTGCCGCATTCGGGCGCAAACGCCATCCGAGTTTCCGTTTAAATTGGGAGTGGCATCGGAGCAATTTCAAAGTTTGGAATTCAGATTATAATTTCCATTATCTTAGATCTTTAAATTGCCAGCAATGAAGATACGTTTTCAATCGCTCGATATTTTCAGGGGAGCGACTGTTTGCCTGATGATCCTGGTTAATAATCCCGGAAATTGGGCGCATACTTACGCGCCATTGAAACATGCGCACTGGCATGGCCTGACCCCTACGGACCTGGTTTTCCCGTTTTTCCTGTTTGCAGTAGGTAATGCGATGGCCTTCGTCATACCCCGACTGCAGGCCGAGGGCACCAAGGCGTTCTGGAAGAAAATAATCAAGAGAACGCTGATCATATTCGCCATTGGCCTTTTCCTGAACTGGTACCCGTTTATCCGCTGGAATCAGAATACACTGGAATGGATCCCGTGGGTTAGTGGCAGCGATCCGACAAAAGGCGTGCGGATCCTGGGCGTGCTGCAGCGGATCGCGCTTTGTTATTTTTTCGCTTCGGTGATCGTTTATTTTTTCAAACCGAAAACGGCTTATTTCACTGCCCTTGCGCTTCTTCTGTTCTATTGGGGAATTTGTCTCGCTGGTAATCCTGCAGACCCCTATAGCCTGACGGGATGGGTGGGCAACCGGGTTGATCAAGCAATTTTGGGTGTTCCGCACATGTATAAGGGGGAGGGCCTGGCGTTTGATCCGGAAGGTTTGCTGAGTACGATCCCTGCCATTGTTCAGGTTGTTTTTGGATACTTTGTAGGCATGTATATCAAAAGCGGGGCCGTCGGACCCCAGGTTGAGGGTGGAGAACCCTCGGGGCTATACAAAATGCTCAGCGGGTTATTTGTCATTGGCGTAGCATTTCTGATAACGGGCTTTTGCTGGGATATGGTATTCCCGATCAATAAGAAAATCTGGACCAGCTCTTTTGTGGTGTATACAACCGGACTTGGAATCATCACCATTGCGACGATGATCTACATCGTCGAAATAAAAAAAAGAAAGGGCTTCATCGGTCGTTTTTTCGAAGTGTTTGGAAAGAATGCGTTGTTTATTTTTGCATTAAGCGCCTTTCTGCCGAAGACCCTCGCTCTTATCAGGCTGGATAAGAACCTGAACCCTTGGAACTGGCTATACAAAAAAGTGTGGGTACACGTGCCCGGTCCACCTGAGAATGGTTCACTGTTATTTGCTATTACGGTGATTGTCTTCATGTGGGCTATTTGCTACTGGCTCGATAAAAAGAAAATCTATATTAAAGTTTAAGGTTTCAAATTGTAAAGCAACTTTAAAGTTTCAGACTGTACATCAGCCTTACAGAATTTGTGGACAAAGCAGATGGGATGGTCGTTTAACGATTAAACGCGCAGGGAACGAAGAAAAACTCATCTCCACAACAGTAACCTTCCTGGTTTTATTGGCAATGCAGATGGGATGGTCGTTTAACTATTAAACGCGCAGGGAACGAAGAAAAACTCATCTCCACAACAGTAACCTTCCTGGTTTCATTGGTAATGCAGATGGGATGGTCGTTTAACGAATAATCTCCCTGCGAATAAATTTATCTCCCGCCAAACGAAAGAGAACTTATCTCCTTATATAATATATAAAAAATAAGTATTGAGAGGGCAGTGACGAAACGGGTTACCAGGTAAATTTGATCGGAGACACGATCTGGTTCTGAAAGGCCAGGTATTTCAGGATCTGCCAGCTCCTGAAGCCTTCCATCCGTTTAAGCAGCAGCATGCTGTCGGCCAGAAAACCTGCCGATACTTGTTTACGTGTATATTTAGGCCAGCTTTTCTGGAATTGCCAGGGTTGTAAACGCTGGGCGATTGATATTCTGGGCAAATCGTTAAACCTTGCACTAAGCATCATTTTTTCAACCGTTTTTAGCTGTTCGACCAACGCGGATACCGGTTCCTGCTCCGCGACTTTCAGATAAATTTCGTTGTCATCCAGGGTACCGAAACCGTGAAGGTGCATTCTGAAAGGCATATAGCCCAGCGCGATCCGGTCCAGCGCATCAACAACAGCTTGCTCGCCCGATTCATGCTGCGAAAAAGTAGCCAGGTAGATGAAAGGGTTCCCTCCGGCAATCACCATTCCCCGGTAATCCTGATCGAAAGCTATTTTCACGGCGGCGACCTTCTTTTTCACCGGTTGCGGCGTGTCCAAAATCAGCCGGTAATCATTCAGAGGATCACTTCCGTATTGCATCATGGTCTGCATGACAAAGCACTTTAAAAGTAATCAGATCCCTCCTCACTCTCTATCGTTCTGTAAATATAGGTAAATTTTTCAATATATTCAAGAAAAACTGTGAAGAATTGCGATAAAAGGCTTTTTTTTGACAAATAATAATAATTTCCAGCATAATGAAGCCAGGTTTACAGCAGTTAATCCGTTTTTCTCTCACAACAGTGAAGAAAATCAACCGTTCCCGCGATGCGTTTTACACTGAAAAGACGGGCCACCGGAGCAGTCGCTTTAGTCTGCAACTTTTAGCGCTGCTGATGGTCATCCTGGCCTCCTGCAGCGAGAACAACGTCAAAAAGGACGACAGCCTGAAAAAATATTTCGATGGTCAGAAGGTTACCGGTTGCTTTGCTTTGCTGGACAACGGTACCGGAATGTTTACGGTGTACAATCTTCCTCGTTACCGGGACAGCGCCTATCTGCCGGCATCCACATTCAAGATTGTTAACGCGCTGATTGGTTTACAGACTGGCATTATCAGCAGCGACAGCATGATAATTCCCTGGGATGGCATAAAACGTTCTGTGGAAGCATGGAATCACGACCTTAACATGGTTCAGGCCTTCAGAGCCTCCTCGGTCCCCTATTTCCAGGAAGTGGCCAGGCGCATCGGGAAAGACACTATGCAGTTCTGGATAGATACCTTGCATTATGGCGCGGGGAAAAAAGACACGGCGTTCCGGATCACTACAGCGGTAGATACCTTCTGGCTCGACAATACGCTGAAGATCACCCCGGATGAAAACCTGGGTCTGGTAAAAAAGCTATACTTCAATGAGTTGCCGTTTTTCAAATTATACCAGGAAAAGGTCAGGCAAGCCATGCTGATGGAAAATAATGCCAATTACCGGTTGGCTTATAAAACCGGGACCGGCCTGACCCCTGAAAACCATCAATTAGGCTGGATCGTGGGCTGGATTGAGGAAAACAACCATCCCTATTTCTTTGTGCTCAACATGGAATCGCCGGATCCTGATTTTGATATGCAGACAGCCAGAATAACGCTTTTGCGTGAATTATTGACAAATATGGGATTCTTCAGCGGGAAAATGTGAGCTGCGAATCCCTGATCATCCCTGTGAATTCGAGGGTGGACCGGCCGCATATAAAATCAGGCATCTATTTTGCGTCGTTAGAGAAGCCGGCGCCGATCGGGATACGGGGTGGGTAATTTACAATAGTTCCAGGATTTGGAGATCCCAGCCGCAACTGATGTGCCGGATCTAAAATTTCCGGTAGGTCGGCGTGCCGTAGAATATTTTCACTATCTCAGACTTGAGAGGAATGGTGAATCGTATAGATAGATAAAAAACTTTGAAAATTGGGCTTTCAGTTTCAATACTTTGATTTGATTTGGTTGATGGGGGGCACACTCATCCTGCTGTGGCTGTTTTGGCGTCGGAATCGATGGAAGCAACGCGTACTCAGGTTGATGGGCGAACCGGCCCTGGTGACAGCGCTGATACGCCGTTACTCGCCACGAAAAGCCAACCTGAAATTCGTCCTGATCCTGCTTGCCTTCGCCTTCGGTGTACTTGCGGTGATGAGTCTGCGTAAACCCAGGGGAGATGATGGCATCAGGCGGGAAGGTATCGATGTGGTCTTTGCGCTTGACCTAAGTAAGAGTATGCTGGCCACGGATATTGCTCCCAGTCGGTTGGAAAGGGCTAAGAAATTTATTTCTGATATGATTCAGGCAATGCCGGAAAACCGCATAGGCCTGGTGTGGTTTGCGGGCAAAGCCTATGTCCAAATGCCGATAAGCGGGGACCATGGCGCTGCGCAGATGTTTGTGGCGGAAGCCAACCCCGATATCATTCCTGTTGGGGGCACCGTGATTGGAGAAGCGCTGGAACAAAGCCTGAAAGCTTTCGGAGTGCGTGAAGCCAAATATAAGGCGGTGATCCTGATTTCCGATGGCGAAGATCACGATGAAAAAGCCGTCGAGATTTCCAAAGAACTGGCCCGACGCGGGCTGATGCTCATTACCGTGGGGATTGGTTCGTCGCAGGGAAGCTATATCCCCGATGACTCTACCGGCGGACACAAAATAGATCCTGAGACCGGACAGCCTATTGTCTCGCGACTTAATGAGGCCGAATTAAAGCAGATAGCACAAAACACAAACGGTTTGTATGTACACCTCGATCAAGGCAGGGAACCCGTTAGGGCTGTCCTGAAGCAACTGTCACAAATCGATAAAAAAGTTAGCGGGGACATCAACCTGATGTCATTTACCTATTACTTCTGGATTTTTACCGGATTGATGCTCATACTGTTAATCATGGAGCTCCTGTTACCCGAAGGAAAAGAAACTAAGTTATGAAGTTGAAATTATCGATACTGTTTTCTTTGTTCTGCCTGCAGGCTTTTGCGCAGGGTGATGCCCATGCTATCCGGCAGGGAAACCAGTCGTACAAGAAAGCAATGTGGGTCAGCGCTGAAAAGGCTTACGACATGGCCACTGAAGGCAAGTATCGATACATTGCCCTCTTGAACAAGGGGAATGCGCTCTATCGCCAGAAAAAATATGACGATGCAGTAAAAGCTTATAAGGCCGCTGCGGACGCAAAAAATAACGATCCGATGCTCAGATCAGGGGCTTATTATAATGCCGGTGTAGTTTTTTCCAGTCAGAAAAAGATCCGGGAGAGTATTGAAGAATATAAAAAAGCGCTTCGACTGAACCCTGATGACCAGAAAGCCCGGGAAAATCTCCAAAAAGCGCTGCTGGAACAAAAACAAAGTGGGGGTGGCGGTAGTTCTCAGCAGCAATCCCCAAGCCAGTCGGATATGAGCAAGAGCCAGGCTCAAAAGCAACTTGATAAACTGGAACAAAAGGAAAAAAATATCAGCGAAAAAATGTCAAAGGAAAAATCACTTGGTGGAGGCTCAGCCGGGAAAGACTGGTAAAGTACTCACAAGCCATTGCCCTATTCTGAAACCCGCCTTTACGAGGTTCGGGCCGCTATTTGCGAGAGCATTCGGCAAGCTGATCCGCGGCGGATTGATCCGGATTAACGTATCGAAATATTTTTTCAGATCCTTTTCCACTTTTCTGTCGATAACCCCCGCCACACCCGCTACCGACAAATTTCTTTCTTTGGCGATCTTGGCCACCTGAAACGGAACTTTACCCTGAAGCGTTTGACCGTCCAATGACCCTTCGCCGGTGATCACCCATTCACTCCGCTTTAAATGTCGTTCAAAACCGGTCAGTTCCAGGAAATACTTCGCTCCGTCCATCGCTTTCGCACCGCCAAGAGCTTCCAGCAAGGCCGCGGTGCCCCCGGCTGCTCCGCTGAATGGCTGACTGCTCATTCTTTTGCCGGTAATCCCAGCCACAACATCATCCAATTTTGCCAAACACCCTTCCAGGAACCTGATGTCCCCCGGTTTCGCTCCCTTTTGGGGACCGTACACTGCAGCCGCACCTTTTCTGCCCAGCAATTTTGTACTAACATCACATAACACGTTAATTTCAGTTTGGAAGAGTCTGTTATCTATCGCACTGCAATCGATCGTCTGTAATTCAGCCAGACCGAGGGGGAAATCTTCGATCACCGTCCCAACCGAGTCAATAAATCTCACGCCAAGCTCCCGCATCATGCCACATCCCCCATCAATCGTTGCGCTGCCACCCACGCATAGCAGTATTTTTGAGACGCCCTCGTCAAGGGCAGCCCTGATCAGCATGCCCGTCCCCCTGGTATTGGCGACCAACGGCCGGTATTCCCGACGTGAGAGCAGGCGCAATCCAGAAGCGTTTGCCAATTCAATGACCGCGGTGCGCCGGTCGGGCGACAGTCCCATAGCTGCCTGAACGAGCCTGCCGAGCGGATCTTTCACGCTGGTGGTCAACTGCTTACCCTTGAAATGCTTCGTAAGCAGCGCGCCGGTTCCGTCGCCCCCATCCCCCACAGGAAAACGGGTGCAGGTGCACTTCAGCCCGCTTTGCCTCAAACCTTTTTCCAGGGCATTTGCAGCTTCTGTTGCAGACAGGCTGTTCTTAAACGCATTGGGGGCAATCAGGATATGCATAATAACTGTAGGGGTTATTGACAATGGCAGTGATAACAAATATACGGGTTATTCGGGTCTGCCGGTCGTGTCCACTGAGACAGATGCTACATCTCCGGATCAATGACGCCAGGTTCAACTATCCGCCTGACTTAGGAGAAAAACTCGATTTTTTTTATCTTTGCAGTTGATGAGCCCGGATGTGCTGAAGAATTTCTATGCTGACGACCCCCGCTGTTTAAAAATTGCGGACACCCTTTCTATGTCCGGCCCCGTCAAAATCTCCCTGTCGGGCCTCGCCGGCAGCGCCTCCCAGTTTGTTTTTGCTGCATGTGCCGGCCACGCTGAAGGCCTCAACCACCTGGTAATCCTGGACGATGCGGAAGAGGCTGCTTATTTTCAGAATTCGATAGAAAACATTACAGGAGAACTTGATATTTTCTATTTCCCGTCTTCGTTCAAAACGCATAAAAACTTCAGTGTCCTCAATCCCTCGCATGTCATGTTGCGAACTGAAGCACTGATGCGGCTTTCGGCGCCAGCCAGGGATGCAGGCACAAGCCAAACGCTGAAGCGCAAGATTCTGATCACCTATCCCGAAGCACTCTTTGAGAAAGTGCTGATCGCACAAACAGTAGCGGAGAACATCATCTATATCAAAACGGCGGATACACTTGATATACCCAAACTGCTGCTGACCCTTGATAAATACGGGTTTGAGCGAAGCGACTTCGTCTATGAGCCGGGCCAATTTGCCATTCGTGGAGGGATATTGGACATATACTCTTTTGGCAACGACAAGCCTTACCGGATTGAACTGTTTGGCAACGAAGTGGACTCTATCCGTATTATCGACCCCGAGACTCAGCTCAGCGAACGAAAATTATTGCAGGTTTCTATCATTCCAAACCTGGATGATCTTTCAAAACAGGAAGCTGGTAGTCATGGTATGATTTCCCTGCTGGATTTCCTGCCTGCCAACACCGTAGCCTGGGTTCAAGACGAAGCGTATTGCCTGCATCAGCTTGATGAGATGGCAAAGGAGCTGGACCATTTTCTTGAAACCACCACCCCGGCATCGGTTGCCGAGGAGACGGGCAAAATGATCAGAAAAGAAACCAGCCCGGAAGACTTCATCAGATCCTGGGATCTGGCGGCTTCGCTCCAAAAGAGAGCGGTGGTGTATATGAGTCCGGACGCCGATCGGCAGGTCTCCCATGAGTTTGCTTTCCAAACCCGCGAACAGCCCTCTTTTAATCGCCAGTTTGAACTGCTGACCCAGGACCTGAAGTCCAGGGAAAAACTGGGATACAGCATTTACATTTTCGCAGAGAATCCCAGACAGCTCGAAAGACTACAAACCATCTTTGATGATCTCTCGGCTGAATCCGGCGGACAGAACGGAGTGGTCTTCAATCCGGTGCCCCTGGCTATTCCACAGGGATTTATTGATGAAGAACTAAAACTGGTCTGTTATACCGATCATCAGATTTTCCAGCGCTATCACAAGTACCGAGTTAAACAGGCTTACAATAAAAATAAGGCCATTACGCTCAGGAGCCTCCGCGAACTTCAGCCAGGCGATTATATTACACATATTGATCACGGCGTTGGTGTCTATAGCGGATTACAGAAACTTGAAGTAAACGGGAAGTTGCAGGAGGCTGTGAGGATCATTTACAAAGACAAAGATGTCCTCTATGTAAATATCAACTCCCTGCACAAAATCACGAAGTATACCGGCAAGGAAGGAAGTGTGCCTAAAATCAACAAACTCGGCAGCGATGCGTGGAACCGACTAAAAGAAAAGACCAAAACCAAAGTAAAGGAAATCGCTTTCGACCTGATCAAACTATACGCTAAAAGAAAGGCGCAACACGGCTTTGAACATAGTCCGGACAGTTACCTCCAAACCGAATTGGAAGCGTCTTTTTTGTTTGAAGATACGCCTGATCAAAGCCGGGCCACAGCCGACGTGAAAAAAGACATGGAATCGCCCTCCCCCATGGACCGGCTGATATGTGGCGATGTGGGCTTCGGCAAGACTGAAATAGCCATCAGGGCAGCGTTTAAGACCTGCGTGGACGGGAAACAGGCCGCCGTACTGGTACCGACAACGATTCTGGCTTATCAGCATTTCCAGACTTTCAGCGAGCGACTCAAAGAATTTCCGGTAACGGTGGACTACCTCAACCGGTTCAAATCATCCAAAGAGAAAAAAGAGACCCTTCAAAAACTCAAAGAAGGCAAAATAGACATTATCATAGGCACCCACGGGCTCATTGGAAAAGAAGTGAAGTTTAAGGATCTCGGACTGCTGGTTGTGGACGAGGAACAGAAATTTGGCGTGGCCCATAAAGAGAAGATCAAGACCATTCGCACCACCGTGGATTGCCTCACACTGACTGCCACACCCATACCGCGCACCCTTCAGTTTTCGCTGATGGGAGCCAGGGACCTGAGTATCATCAATACACCGCCGCCTAACCGGCAACCGATTCAAACCGAAGTACAGGTCTATCAGGAAGATGCAATCCGCGAAGCGATCTATTTTGAGACTGAACGCGGAGGGCAGGTATTTTTTATTCACAACCGGGTTGCGGGCCTGGCCGAAATGGCCAGCATCATTCAGGGGCTTTGCCCTGACCTGTCGATTGGTTACGCACATGGCCAGATGGAGGGGCGCTTACTGGAGGAAAGAGTGCTGGATTTCATCAGCCGTAAATACGATGTGCTGGTTTGCACCAATATCGTTGAAAGTGGAGTGGATATTCCCAACGTTAATACGATCATTGTAAATAATGCGCATCATTTCGGCTTGAGTGACCTGCACCAGTTGCGCGGGCGGGTGGGGCGAAGCAACCGAAAAGCTTTCTGTTACCTGCTTGCACCGCCGATGAGTACGCTGCCGGCAGATTCAAGAAAAAGGCTGCAGACGCTGGAACAGCATAGTGAACTGGGAAGTGGTTTTCAGATTGCCATGCGTGACCTTGACATCCGCGGGGCCGGTAACCTGCTGGGCGGCGAACAAAGTGGTTTTATGGCCGAGATCGGCTTTGAAATGTACCAAAAGATCCTGGATGAATCGATTCGTGAACTGAAGCGTACAGAATTCAGGGACTTGTTTAAAGAAGAGATCAGCCGGCAGGATGATTTTGTACAGGACTGTACCATCGACACTGACCTGGAAATTCTCATTCCCGACAGCTATGTTGAAAATATCACCGAAAGGTTATCTTTATACCAGCGACTGGACAGCAGTGAAGACGAGGGTTCACTGATGGAAATTTACCATGAATTACAAGACCGGTTTGGTCCGGTCCCCCCTCAGGTAAACGATCTTTTTGAAACGGTCAGATGCCGCAGGCTGGCGATAGACCTGGGATTCGAAAAGATGACCCTGAAAAATGAAACTTTGCGGTGTCATTTTGTGAACAGCCCGGATTCACCCTATTTTGAATCTGCAGTTTTTAACCGGATCATCGAGTACGTTCAAACCGGCACCAATAAGGCCCGGTTGAAACAAACCGGAAGATCATTCCTGCTGATTGCCGAACCTTTTCAAGGGATGGAAGCGCTTCATAATTTTCTAAAAGATATGCATCATTTTTGTGTTACACCGGACGTATAAAGTTGAAATGGAATGCTTTTTGATTGCAAACTCATTAAAAACAACTATGGGTCAATTTGTAATCAAAAAAAGAACAAACGGAGAGTTTCAATTTAACCTGAAGGCTGGTAACGGGCAAAACATCTTGTTAAGCGAAGGTTACACAACAAGAGCCGGTTGTGATAATGGCGTGGACTCAGTACGTAAAAACGCCGTGGACGATAACAGGTACGACCGGAAAACATCCACCAACGGTAAATTTTACTTCAACCTCAAAGCTTCTAACGGGCAGATCATTGGTACCAGTGAAATGTACGAAAGCGAAGCCGGCCGCGATAACGGAATTGCCTCGGTTAAAGAAAACGCACCGGGCGCCACGGTAAGCGACCAGACTGCGTAAATCTCGCTTACCTGTAATACTCGTTCATCATCTTGCAGTTTCGGCTGATTACTTAATTTATGACACGTGCGCGAATGTGATTTTTATTGGCGTTCGTTAACCCGGACAGTAATTTAGGAGGATGAGCAGATTTTGAAGGCTGAACATGAATCCGAATCATTTCATGTTCGGTGTGTGCTGCAAACGGGTAATTTTATTTAATGTTGACGGGCCCCGCCTTTTGCGGGAGGTTTGCCAGCAGGTTTGGAGGTCTGCGATGAAAATTTACCGGCTGCTTTGGTCACGGCACGGGTGCCGAACCTATTCTTAATGTCGTCAACAGCGCGGTACAATTTTAATTTTTCTTCCTGACGGCTAAACAGATCCATTTGCATACCTGAATCAGCCAACTGACTGAACCGGATCCCTATGAGCCTGACAGGCCGGCCTTTTTGGTAGAAACCGCCGAAGATCTCCTGTGCTTTGCCAATCAGTTCATCGTCAAGTGAAGTGAAGTTGATGGTCTCCTGCCTGGTGACGGTCTCAAAATCACTATACCTGATTTTTACTGTGACGCATCCTGTAAGCTTCCCATCCTGTCGCAGGTCGAATGCATTTTTTTCTGTGAGCCTGACCAGCCGGCTGTTCAGAAAAACCAGGTCGGTTTGGTTCTCGTGAAAGGTAGTTTCGCGGCTCATGCTCTTCTGGTCCCAGGATGTTTCGATCTCATCACTCCCGATGCCTTGTGATTTCCGCCACAGTATAGCGCCCCATTTACCCAATTTTTTTTCCAGCGTTTCTTTGGAAAGTTTGGCAATATCCCCGATAGTGTGCAATCCCATCGCTCTCAAACGAGGCTCTGTCTGCTTCCCCACTCCCAGAATTTTATCGATACCAAGTGGCCAGAGGAATTCCTTTTCCTTTCCCGGTGGAACTTCCAGGAAACCGTTGGGTTTTGCTTCGTTGGTAGCCATCTTACTGATGAACTTTACAGAAGACAACCCGCAGGAAATAGGGAGTCCGGTTTCCCGAATGATATAATGACGCAGATCCTGTGTATATTGGCTGACGTTGAAGAACCGATCCATACCCGAGAGATCACAATAAAACTCATCCACGGAAGCTTTCTGATACCCGGGAACCCTTGCGGCGATGATATCTGTCACCATTCCGGAATAATGGCTGTATTGTTTGTGCTGACCCGGCAGGATAACTGCCTGCGGGCAAAGCCTCGTGGCGGTGGTCATCGGCATGGCTGAATGTACACCGAATTTTCGGGCTTCATAGCTACAGGTTGAAACCACGCCCCGGCCCGATGTGCCTCCTACAATGACCGGCTTCCCTTTCAGGGTCGGGTTCAATAATATCTCCACGGATACAAAAAAAGAATCCAGATCAAAATGGGCAATATGTGGAACCTGTTTTTCCTGCATTTATTTCCGTGCAATTTACCTCAAACTTCCGGTATTCTGTTTGCTGCAAAATGTCCGGCCGGGGCTTCAGGACTGTTTTCTCCGACCTGAAGAAGGAGGAATTCACCGGCGCTACCTTTCGGAAAACCCCTTTAATTTTGCAGAGCTTCATTCATCTGAAAAGGTTAGTATGGATTTCATTGCTCCCGGTATTGATTCGCTGAAAGATCTGATCACTTATTTAAATCAGATCAACCGATCTTCCAATGCATCAAAAAAGCAAGTCGTGCGGGAGCTACGTGATAACCTCAATATTTTTTATAACGCCTACCTGAATAATATACCGGCCGATTCACTGATCGATTTGCTGAGTAATGAAGCCATCAAGGACGCGATTCGCGGAAATTTTAAATTCAGGCAATTGAAGCCTGGTACGATTGAGCCCTATCATATTGCCGACGAAAGAAACAGGCGCTACATGGGCTGGACAGCGGAACGGCTTGTAGAAAAAATCGACGAAAAAATTGAAGAGTTGAAGAATCTAAAGAGAATGAACAACCAGACAGTAGCACACCTGAAAAACAATACGGGATTAATGCTGAGCAATCTTTATTTCCGGATGAAACTGTTGGCCGATTTCATCCGTGGACCGAAATAAAATTAGACATTAGATACTTGACGCCAGATATTAGATTACTAATATATTATTCTTTACTTTATTTAATCGATCTATGCTACTAAGCAGTCCTGAAAAACTATTCGCAACGATAAATTAATGAATAACTAGTATAATATATTCGTAATTCGTAATTGATCATTCTTAATTTCCTTTAACTTAACTTCTTACCCCTTCAGATAGATATCCAGGAGTCCCTCGGGTAGTGACACGTAAATCAATTTTTTGCGCTGATCTGTTTTAAGCAGGGTCTGTTCATGCAACGGAATAAAAACTTCTTTCCCATCCATATCAATCCGGCAAAGGATCTGGTGTGGCTGTTCGATCACTTCCTCAACGGTGCCAAGTGGTTTCCCCTTTTCTACGATTGTGAAACCCAGCAGTTTGATGACGGCCGACTTATCCGCATATTCGTCAAAGTCTTCCTGCTTCAGCCAGGCCTCCTTTTGAAGCAGGGGCCTGCCGGCTTCTTTGCTGTCAATACCCTCAAGTTTTACAAAAATTTCGGTTTCATTCTTGACCCTTGTATTTTCAACGAACCAGGGCAGCCAGCCTCCGGTTATATCCCGGACGAAAATCGCGCCCAGGCCTGTCAGGGTTACTTTCTCCCCCAGCCCATGCCTGAGTACAAGATCGCCTTTCAGTCCATGGGTACTCACCCACTTCCCTATGCTGACATATTTTTGATTTGTATTCATCCTATTTTTTAGACACAAATCCGAAGTAATCCCATCACCTCCGGCGATCCGAAAATAACAACTAATTCAATGTAACAAAGCTGAATTCCCCCAGAGCTTATGAGATGCCAACCAAAAAATCCGATGGTAACCAGGAAAAAAGGCTGCCCATCCCGGACAGCCTTCTGTTTCTTGTACCTTTAAGCTTTTTATTCTCCTTTTTCAGCGTTGTTAGCGTCCTGAGCAGCGGTTTCAGCTTTAGGTTCAGATACTTTTCGCGGTGCCGCACTGGCAACCCTACGTTTGGCTTTTCTTTCCTCGATCGCTTTAGCCTGACGTTTCTTGATCTGAATGTCATGCTCGGCGCTCCAGGTAGTGAACTTTTGCATTGCTGCAGCTTCATCAAAAAGTCCCAGTTTTACACCACGCAGTAAATGTTTCAGGTAGAGTACACCTTTGAAGCTGAGGATACGGCGAACAGTGTCGGTGGGGGTAGCCCCTTTGTTCAGCCACTCCAATGCTTTTTGACGGTCCAGCTCAATGGTAGCAGGGATGGTCAGAGGGTTGTACGTGCCTAGTTTTTGGATGAATTTACCGTCACGGGGGCTTCTTGCGTCAGCAACCACGATAAAGTAAAAGGGCCTCTTTTTAGACCCGTGTCTTTGCAATCTGATTTTAGATGCCATTTTAAATAGAAATTTAAGGCTTTAAATAATAATTGTTTATTCATATTCCCCGCCTAAGCGGGGGGTAACGGACTGCGAAATTAAGCAATTATGCGCAAAAATGAAGCTTAGATAGCCAGATTAATGCGAAAACAGGACTTTTATCATTTCATTATAAAAATGGAGAATCCCCTACAGAAACAAGCTTTCCTACGGTATTTTCGGGATTATCTTCTGCCCCCTATTCCAGGCATCATGCGACCCATACCCCCCATCTTATTCATGCTTTTCATCATCTGTCGCATTTGTTCAAATTGTTTCATGAAAGCATTGACTTCCGAAATATCCTTACCGCTTCCGAGGGCGATCCTTTTCCGGCGGTTACCGTTAATCAGATCGGGGTTTGATCTTTCAGCGGGCGTCATGCTATCAATGATGGCTTCGATGCCTTTAAAACTGTCATCGCTGATATCCAGATCTTTGATCTGCTTTCCTACGCCGGGTATCATTCCAAGGAGGTCTTTCATATTGCCCATTTTCTTAATTTGGGCTAGCTGCTGTTTAAAATCCGCAAAATCAAACTTATTTTCCCGGATCTTGCTTTCGAGTTTCCGGGCCTGCTTTTCGTCGAACTGCTCCTGGGCTTTTTCGACCAGCGAGGTAATATCGCCCATCCCCAGGATTCGCTGCGCCATTCTCTCGGGGTAGAATACATCCAGCGCATCCATCTTCTCGCCGTTACTGATAAATTTGATGGGTTTGTTGACCGTGTATTTAATGGATATCGCCGCCCCACCTCGCGTATCGCCATCGAGTTTGGTCAGCACAACACCCGAGAAATCAAGACGTTCATTGAATGCCTTAGCTGTATTCACGGCATCCTGACCTGTCATGCTGTCCACGACAAAGAGAATTTCCTGCGGATTAACGGCATCCCGGATGGCAGTAACTTCAGCCATCATCGCCTCATCAATCGCCAGCCGCCCCGCAGTATCCAGGATCACTACATTCTTGTTGGCCGACCTTGCCTTTGCTACCGCATTTTTAGCAATATCAATAGCATTCTTGTTTTCTTCCTCAATATAGACCTCTACCCCGATCTGCTCGCCCAAAACGCGCAATTGCTCCATGGCTGCCGGGCGGTAAATATCGGCGGCCACCAGCAAGGGTGACAGTCCTTTTTTGGTTTTCAGATAATTGGCCAGCTTACCGCTAAAAGTGGTTTTACCACTACCCTGCAAACCAGCGATCAGGACAACAGCCGGATTGCCCTTAGCATTGAACTCAGCCTCCTGCCCGCCCATCAGTTCCGCCAGTTCGTCTTTCACGATCTTCACCATGAGTTGTCCTGGACTCACGGCATTTATCACCTTCTCCCCAAGCGCTTTATCCTTGATCTTATCGGTGAATTCTTTGGCGATCTTATAGTTCACATCGGCATCCACCAGCGCCCGACGGATCTCCTTGACCGTAGACGCCACATTCAGCTCAGTAATCCGCGCCTGGCCTTTCAGGTTTTTAAATGCACTGTCTAATTTATCCTGCAGGTTATTAAACATAACTGACTAACTTTTATTAAAACGGGCTGCAAAAATAAGCGGAATTGCGCGAATATCCGGAACTGCAGCGCGGGACCGGTGGGCACAGGCTACATCGTCAGCCGGAATCACCGGTGTCATACCCCAGCACTCATGGATTCTTCCGGGCGTCTGTAAACCAGGATTTAAATGATAAAAATCAGACTTTTAGCCTGTTGAAAATGAACCAAGTTTTCTTGCCTTTTCAAAAATAATCCGCACCTTTGTAAACAAACTAAGAATTTACCATGGCAAGTTTACAGGAGATTGCATCGCAGGTAAGAAGAGATATAGTAAGAATGGTACACGGTGCGCAAAGCGGACATCCCGGCGGGTCCCTGGGTTGCGCAGATTTCATGACGGCACTCTATTTCAAGGTTATGGAACACGACCCCGCATTTCATATGGAAGGCTATAATGAAGATGTATTCTTCCTGTCAAACGGACATATTTCCCCATTATTCTATTCAGTACTCGCCAGGTCAGGTTATTTTGACATCAAAGAGTTATCAACCTTCCGGAAGATAAACAGCAGACTACAGGGGCATCCCGCAACACACGAGGGTCTTCCCGGCGTGCGCGTTGCAAGCGGTTCACTGGGTCAGGGAATGAGTGTTGCTCTCGGTATGGCGTGGTCGAAGAAACTCAACAAGGACACCCGCGTGGTTTATTCACTGCATGGTGATGGTGAATTGAATGAGGGACAGAACTGGGAGGCGATCCTGTTCGCGGCACATCATAAGGTTGATAACCTGATTGCCACCGTTGACTGGAACGGACAGCAGATTGATGGCCCCACGGACAAGGTGATGAGCCTTGGAAATATAGGCGATAAATTCAGGGCATTTAACTGGGAAGTGCTGGAAATGAGTGGTAATGATATGGATAGCATCCTGGAAACGCTGGCTCAGGCAAAAGCACTGACCGGAAAAGGTAAACCTATCGCCATTATGATGCATACCATTATGGGAAAAGGCGTTGATTTTATGGAAAACGACCATGGATGGCATGGCATTGCTCCCAACGATGAACAACTTGCAAGAGCACTGAGCCAGCTTCCCGAAACACTGGGCGATTACTGATCGGTTTGTACAAACTAAAATACTTCAGACCGCTTTAACGGCCGGTCTTCTCCTGAAACATTTGTTTATTCACTTCTGAGTGAAAATTCCTGCAGGGATGCTTTCCGTGAAGGGAACCAGGATGCCAGAAAGGCGATAATGAATACGGTCAGCGCAACCAGGAGAAAATCGATCAGGCGCAACTCCACCGGAAAATAATCAATCAGAAACGAACCTCCCTGTAACGGTATCACATGGAATTTCTGCTGCAAAATTACCAGAACCAAGGCAAGAGCCATGCCCAGGCACCCTCCTACAATCGCCAGCAGAAATCCTTCAGTCAAAAAGATCCTTTGAATAAAGCGTCTATTGGCCCCCAGCGCGTGAAGTACGCTGATGTCCTTTTCCTTTTCAAGCACCAGCATCGTCAGCGTGCCTACCATATTAAAAGCAGCCACAACCAGGATCAGGCAAAGTACGGCATAAAAGACCCAGCGTTCCAGGTTCATGACGGCATAGAGATTCCGGTTTTGCTGAAACCTGTTCTCCACCTTGTATTTATCACCCAGCATCTGCGATAATGCATCCCTGACACGGTCAATATCATCACCCTGAGAAACGGCAATTTCTACGCCGCTGTACTGATCATCTTCCAGCATCAGCGCTTTTTTCAGGAAATGGATATCTGTCAGCGCATACTTACTGTCGAACTCCTGCTGAATGGAAAAAGCCCCTGAAGTATGAATCGTATCACTGGAAATATTATTTATCTGATCCAATTCTTCCGAGTCATTTTTTCTAGGCACATAGATCATTAGTGGTTCGGGATTCCGCGCAGCCCGGATACCAAGGGCGCCCTCGACCCCCATGCCCAACACAAGCAGGGGATGCTGTTCATTTCCCGTATTGAACACACCGTCCGTTACGTGATCCTTCACCTGGTTTATTTTCGAATACTGTTTGTCCACCCCTTTTATCTGGACCAGCGTCTGGTTATAATCGCTTTGCAGCAGCGCCTTTTCCTCCACGACCAGGGAATAATTTTCAATACCGGGAAACGTACCAATTTTCTCAACCTGTTCAGGTGTGAGGGTCATCATCTTTCCCTGACTCGCAGAAATTTTCAATTCGGGGTAAAAGGAAGAATACAAGGATTTTACCAGACCCTCAAACCCATTGAAAACGCTCAATACCAGGATCAGCGCGGTGGTACCGATGATGATCGCCACGATACAAACCCAGGCTATGATATTGATCGCCTGGGTGGACTTCCTGGCCCTGAAATATCTCCAGGCAAATAAGAAATGCAAATCGATAATTTTTATTGATGGTTAAAAGCACTCACAGAAGTTCCGCAGCAACATCATTCAGGCTCATCTGATTTTCTTTCCTCCCTTATCTTTTTAAAAATTTCTTCCATTTTGAACACATGGTCCAGCGTATCATCGGGGTAAAACTTTAAAACGGGAATGTTACGCAACTGGTGCCTGACCGACGCGGCCAGTTCCCTTTTTATCTCGTGATGCCTGTCTTCTATCTTTTTCATGGCAGTTTTTGTATCCGATACCTGGAAAAAGCTCAGGTAGAACCTCGCTTCGAGCAAGTCGGGGGTCACCTTCACGTCTGAAATCGAAACCATTCCGCCGCTCAGCATATTCAAACCCAGCCGTTGAAATATCGTATTTATTTCTGCATTCAGTAACCCCGCCACCTGCTTTTGCCTCTTGCTTTCCTGCATAATAATATATTTTATTCGCTGTAAAAATAGTTACTTTGCTGCTTAAGACAGTATATCAGCCTGGAATGAAGAAATATTCACGAATTTTTTATTATTTAAGCGGTTACAAGAATAAGATAGGCCTATACTTCCTGTTCACCATTCTGTCGATCCTTTTTTCCCTGTTCAGCTTCGCTTTATTACAGCCATTTTTCGACATCATTTTTTACGGTGCCCAGACCAATTGTCCCTGTGCGCAGCCCGCGGGAAGCGCCAACATGCTGGATCAACTAAAAGGGTTTCTGCTGCAGACGGTGCAGGGGGCTAATCTTTCCAAAACTGGTCTGCTGGCTATTATTTGTATTATTCTGATCATCGCTATATTCCTGAAGAACTTATTTCTATATCTCTCGTTTTATGTACTGAACCCGCTGAAGAACACAGTAGTGAATACTTTTCGTTCCGATCTTTATCACAAGATCCTCTCTCTTCCGATCGGCTATTTTACCGAGAAAAGAAAAGGCGACCTGCTCAGCCGGGTAACCAATGACGTGAACGAAGTAGAAGTCTCGATGGTGGGTGCGCTGGAAGGCTGGATACGGGATCCGCTGACCATCCTGCTCACGCTGGCGGCATTGCTGATCATCAGTCCGTTGCTTACCGCTGCGATTCTGGTCTGCATTCCGGTGATCGGATTTATCCTGGGCAGAATTTCAAGAGCGCTGAAACGTGAGTCAAATGAAGCGGCACTGCGACACGGTGAATCATTGTCAGTCCTGGAGGAAACACTTGCCGGACTCCGGGTGATCAAAGCATTTAATGTGGAGCGCGTGCTTGAAAATCGTTTCACATCTATAAATAATGCATTGCTGACAGCAAAGAACCGGATCAGCCGGCGCCGTGATCTGGCTTCGCCGACCTCAGAATTTTTGGGTGTGATGGTGTTTGTGGGTATCGTCTGGTTTGGCGGTGGTCTAATTCTTAACGAACAAATCAACCTGAAAGCCTCTGCTTTTTTTGCTTACCTGGCTATGTTTTATAACCTGATCAATCCGGTGAAAACACTGTCCACTTCGTTCAGCAATATGCAAAAAGGTTCAGCGGCCATTACCCGGATTGAAGAGGTGCTGAATACCCCGGTCACGGTGGATGAAAACCCAGATGGCCTTCAGCTCGATGCTTTCAAAGACAGGATCGAGTTTAGGAATGTCCGCTTTGCCTATGAGGATGCGGTCATACTGGATGATATCAACCTGGTGATCGAAAAGGGGAAAACCGTTGCGCTCGTAGGCTCTTCGGGAGCGGGAAAATCTACCCTGGCCGATCTGATCCCCCGATTCCATGATGTGACCAGCGGGGAAGTGCTGATTGACGGCATAAATATCCGCGACTACTCACTTCATTCGGTTAGAAATCAAATGAGCATCGTGACGCAGGAACCCATCCTGTTCAACGACACCATCGCGGCAAATATTGCTTTAGGTCAACCTGATGCATCTATGGAAGAGATAGTTGAGGCCGCTAAAATCGCGAATGCTCATTCCTTCATTATGCAGAAAGAAGACCAGTATCAGTCGAATATTGGGGATCGCGGCAGTAAGTTAAGCGGTGGTGAGAAACAGCGCCTGACGATAGCCAGGGCCCTGCTGAAAAACCCGCCTATTCTTATCCTGGATGAAGCCACTTCTTCACTGGACACGGAAAGCGAGCGACTGGTTCAGGATGCCATCAACACGATGATGCAAAACCGCACCAGCATTGTGATCGCCCACCGTCTGAGCACTATCAGACATGCAGATGAGATCATCGTGCTTCAAAAAGGCAGGATCGTGGAACGGGGAACACATGCCCAGTTGATGGAAGCAAAAGGGTTTTACCGGAAATTGGTCGAGATGCAGGAATTAAAATAGCAGTCCGGCGATCAAGCAACATTGCTGATCAAAAACGATTTCAATTTCGTATGTGGATTAACATAACAGTCTGGCGATCAGGCTGGTTTAACTGCCTGCCTGGCAATCATTTTCCACTGGCCGCCTTTTTTCTTCCAGACCGTCATGATCTTTAACTTTACGTGGCCCGGAACTTTCCGGTCATTGGTATCGGCTTCGAGAAGATGGCCAACAATGGCCGTCTTGCCAAACACATCTATTTTCTGATCACTGATATTTATTTTTACAAAATCTGATGCGCCACTGATAAAAGCGTTCACAAATTCGGATTTGTTTTCGACCTTGCCGCCGGAATGCCCATAGGTCAACCCATCGTCGGCTATGCGGTTCAGGATCCCGGGATCACCGTCTTCCATTCCTTTAACGAGTAAGGCCACGGCTCTCTCTACCTGTTTCTCAGACTTGCTCTGCGCCTGACTCAGAAATGGGATCAGCAGAAAAATACCCAACGCAAAGAATCCGTATCTTGTCATATTTCAATTTTTCGTTCCGCCAAAGGTAGATAAACAGGTTAAGACTGCCAGAATGAGCTGCTATGGCCGCGATTGCTCTCTCTAAAAATTTGACAAGATACAATCTGACCCCAAAATCTGCCGTCCGGGGATCGCCCGTATATGATTCCCTATCTTTGAAATAATGAACGTAACCGGTCTGATAACTGTTTCGCTGATCGCCCTGTTGGCGGTGGGCTGCAGCCCGGCCAGGAAATCAACAGGTAAAAAAACGCCGGTGCCGGCTCCTGTTGTTACGCCGACGCCTGACCCGGATCGCCCGCAATCTGCTGCTCCAGGCGCTGCCGTCCTGCACGATGTAAACAGGGAAGAATTCATCAGTTATGCCAAAGAATTTCTGGGCACCCGGTACCTCTATGCCTCGGCAGACCCGGCCAAAGGTTTCGACTGCTCAGGATTCCTGTTTTATGTTTTCAAACACTTTAATATTAAATCTCCCAGATCCACGTACGAATTCGAACATTGGGGCGCGGACGTTGATCCCGTCATGGCGCAGCCGGGAGACCTCATTCTCTTTACTGCCAGTGACAGCAGTCGGATCGGGCATATAGGCATCCTGACCGACCAGGGGCCCGAGCTCCGCTTCATCCACGCATCCTCCAGCCGCGGTGTGATCATCAGCCGGTTTGCGGGTTACTACCTGGACCATTTTGTAAAAATGATCCGGGTATTAAAATGATTCGGGACAGCCGGTTACGAAACCTATCAAAGCCGAAGTTCCCAGGAAAAACACAGCACGAAAGTTATTTTTTTTGCTTCCAAATAAAGTTGTATATTTATAATATGAGAGTTTGCATCCAATGTCTGGTCGTGAAAGCTGCCGTTGCCACCCGCAGCTCAGCACCAGAGATCCTGTGGAGCAAAATACTCCGGAAACCAACCTAAGCCACCTCCTTCCTTTTCCCGATTTGACAACTGCCTAAAGGCGGGTCCGTCTGTGTTCTTTCGTTTTTACAATTTTCGAAAAACTTTTATATGCGCACAATTATTGAACCCTTCCGGATAAAATCCGTGGAAGCGATTCATTTTACCACCCGGGAAGAACGGCAACAAGTACTGGAAAAAGCCTTCTACAATCCCTTCCTGATCGATTCAGAAGACGTGCTGATCGATTTGCTGACCGACAGCGGCACGGCCGCGATGAGCAATCGCCAATGGGCAGGCATCATGATGGGTGATGAATCTTATGCCGGCAGTCCCAGTTTTTATCATTTCAGAGATGCGGTTCAGAACCTGACCGGGATGCCCGAGATCATTCCTACACATCAGGGGCGGGCTTCAGAAAAGATTCTTTTCAGCGTGCTGGGTGGCGCCGGGAAATTCTTTCCGGCCAATACCCTGTTCGACACCACCCGTGCGAATATTGAATTCACCGGAGCACAAGGGGTTGACCTTCCTTGTGCCGAGAGCCGCGAACTTAGCATGCCTGCGCCATTCAAAGGCAATATCGATTTAAAAGCCCTGGAACAACTGATCGTTGATAAAGGCGCAGAAAATATCCCAATTTGTATCCTGACGGTGACAAATAACTCAGGAGGAGGCCAACCTGTGAGCATGCAGAATATCCGCGAGACGAGTCAGCTTTGCCATCGGCACGGTATCCCTTTGTTTATTGATGCCTGCCGTTTTGCTGAGAATGCCTATTTTATCAAAACCAGGGAGCAGGGATACCAGGAAAAATCGCTGCCGGATATTGCCAGGGAAATGTTCTCCTATGCCGATGGCTGCACCATGAGCGCGAAAAAAGATGCTTTTGCGAACATCGGGGGGTTTCTGGCGCTACGCGACGAAAACCTGGCGTCCCGGTGCCGGAACCTGCTCATTCTTACCGAAGGGTTCCCGACCTATGGCGGACTTGCAGGGCGCGATCTGGAAGCTATTGCTGTCGGCCTGGAAGAAGTGCTTGAAGAACCTTACCTCCATTACCGGATCCGCAGCATCGAGTATCTGAATGAAAAACTACATGCTGCGGGAGTTCCGGTGATCAGGCCGGCGGGAGGACATGCGGTGTATATTGATGCCAGCCGCTTTCTGGCACATATCCCGGTTGAGCAATATCCGGCTCAGGCACTGGCCTGCGCTATTTTTCTGGAAGGTGGAATCCGTGGCGTCGAAATCGGCTCGCTCATGTTTGGAAAATACGATGGGGCGGGAAAACTGATCCCGGCCCGCTCGGAATTAGTGCGGCTAGCTATTCCCCGGCGGGTTTACACGCAAAGCCATATCGATTATGTGGCCGAAGTGATACTGGAACTTTTCACTAAACGGCACCGGGTCCGCGGACTGGAAATCATCGAAGAATCACCCGTGCTCAGGCATTTCACAGCGAAGCTAAGACCAGTCTCCCTTGATGTCTGAAAAAGGTCATAGCGAAACCAATATCGAAACAGTAAACGGAATATTTATAAAATCTTAATGCATCTATCGCATTGAATCCACTAATGCGATTCAACAATTAAAAAGAAAAATCATGCAGGTTAAACACAGTTGGGCCGAGCCCTATAAAATGAAAATGGTTGAGTTGTTAAAGATCACCAGTCCGGCGCAACGGCGTAAAGCGTTGAAGGCGGCGGGGTTCAATACTTTTTTATTAAGATCGGAAGATGTTTATATTGATCTGCTTACCGACAGCGGCACATCGGCCATGAGTGACAGGCAGTGGTCGGGTATGATGATGGGCGACGAGGCTTATGCAGGCAGCCGGAACTTTTATAACCTCGAAAAAGCCGTGCAGGAAGTCTATGGATACAAATACCTGGTCCCCACCCACCAGGGCCGGGGAGCTGAAAATATATTATCCAAAATTTTGATACACAAAGGCGATATTATTCCCGGTAATATGTATTTCACCACTACCCGCCTCCACCAGGAGCTTGCAGGCGGGCGGTTTGAAGATATCATCATTGATGAAGCCCATGACCCCGACAGCGAGTTCCCTTTCAAGGGAAATGTGGATCTGGAAAAGCTGGACCGGCTGGTGAAAAAATATGGGGCAAAGCGAATCCCTTATGTAAGCATAGCTACCAGTGTCAACATGGCTGGCGGTCAGCCTATGAGCATGGCTAATCTCCGGGAACTGAGGAGTTACACACAAAAGCAAGGCATCCGCATCATCCATGATATGACGCGAGTGGCAGAAAATGCCTATTTTATCCGTGAGCGGGAAAAGGGATTTCAACGCAAACCGATCCGGGAAATTATTAAAGAGATCAACTCTTATACGGATGGCTGTACGATGAGCGCTAAAAAAGATGCCCTGGTAAACATCGGTGGCTTCCTGGCTTTGAACGACTGGGATCTGTTTGAAGAAGCCCGGAACCTGGTCGTGGTCTATGAAGGATTGCACACCTACGGCGGACTGGCAGGCCGCGATATGGAAGCCATGGCCATCGGTATCCTGGAGAGTGTGGACGATGATCATATCAGGGCGCGGGTAGGGCAAGTGATCTACCTCGGCCAAAAAATGATCGAATATGGCATCCCCATTGTAAAACCCATCGGCGGTCATGGAATTTTTGTCAATGCGAAAGAATTCCTGCCACATATTCCCCAGGACCATTATCCTGCGCAGGCGCTGGCGGCGGAAATCTACCTGGACTCCGGTGTGCGCACCATGGAGCGAGGCATTGTATCCGCGGGGCGCAAAGCGAATGGAGAAAACTACCATCCCAGGCTGGAGCTGGTTCGGTTTACTTTACCCCGCCGTGTTTACACACAAGCGCACATGGATGTAGTGGCTGAATCAACGGCCCGGGTTTTTGAACGTCGTAAGAAAATAAAAGGATTAAAAATGGTGTACGAACCTAAGTACTTGCGATTCTTCCAGGCGCAGTTTGAGCAACTTTGAAAGAATTACGGATTACGAATTACGAATATGTTACATGTAAATGGGACACAATTAACCAAAAACCAATCTTAACTTTGTTTTATTGAATATATATATAATTCTTATGCATTGCAACTTATTTAAACATCCAGCGCCTGGTCTAATATCTAATGGCTAAGTACTAACATCTATATTTGCATTACCATCGGGCGATCACCGTTTTGCCACCAACGGTGCGGTCGCCGATTTTTACTTTGATATCTGCATCCAACGGAAGCAGCAGATCGACCCTGGAACCGAATTTGATAAACCCCATCTCGCCAGACTGGCTGACAGTCTTGCCAACCTCATTATAATTGACGATCCGCTTAGCCAGCGCACCTGCGATCTGTTTGGTCAGCAGTTCCCGGCCATCCTGCGTTTTGTAAACATTGGTATGCCGTTCATTTTCCGTAGAAGATTTTGGATGCCAGGCCACCAGGTATTTTCCCGAATGGTATTGATTATAGATAATTGATCCGCTAACCGGATTGAAGTTGATGTGCACATTTAGCGGGCTCATAAAAACGGAAACCTGTATCCTCCTGTCCTTAAAATACTCGTCGGGCTGAACTTCTTCAATCACCACGACCTTACCATCGCAAGGCGCCAGAATAGCATGTTCGTCCGCCATGAACTGCCTTACTGGAACCCTGAAAAAAGAGATAATCACGGCCAGCACGACCAGGGTTGATAAGAGGATCAGCCAGAAAGCCCATGGAAAATTCATATAAAGAAATTTCCAGGCAACAAAATTGACGACCAGAAAACTTAACACGCTCCATCCAATCGTACTGTTGCCTTCCCGGTGTAAAGTCATACACTAAATTTCTGCGAATATACTGGATTCATCCGGGGATTAATGGTGCCCCTTCTCGGCTATATGCCCCCCTTAAGGTTTTCTCCGCCAGGTATTATCAGCCCTGTTCCAATCCGGCAATTTTTGGTCCGGGTCTACTGTCACTTCGGTCACTTCGCTGGTCGTCGGAACCGCGAATACATACTGTGAACCTCGTTGCCAAATTTCGACCGGAAACTGATACCGGTGCTCCTTCCCATTAGATTCCCGCACCAACACAGTTGCCGGCATAGGCATTTTCTCCATGTTCTCAAGCGTTATCAGCGTTCCGTCACCCGGGTTACTGCTTCGGGGCTTCACATCTTTCACACGCTGATCAATACGCCAGTCGTTGAACACCCATCCCCTCCAGAACCAGTCCAGATCTTCGCCGCCTACATTCTCCATCGTACGGAAAAAGTCCCATGGCGATGGATGCTTGAAAGCCCAGCGACGTATATACTCTTTGAAAGCTTCATCAAACCGTTTGGGCCCCAAGACCAGTTCACGAAGCGCATGTAACATAATCGAAGGCTTCCCGTAGGCGGCATTCCCAAGGTTCTGTTGCTGAATAACTTCAGGTACCGTATTCAGCGCATCCGACCGATCGCCGAACATATACCTTGCCAGCAACGTGTCTCCTGCAGACATTTTCTGATAAAACTCGCCCTTGTTAAAAGCCGGGGTAGCCATACTGTTGATAAATGTATTGAATCCCTCATCCATCCAGGCAAACTTCCTTTCATTGCTACCAACGATCATTGGAAACCAGGTATGCCCAAACTCATGGTCGGTAACACCCCAAAGGCCTCGTCCCGTTGAACTGAAATGACAGAAAACTATACCGGGGTATTCCATGCCTCCTACCGGTCCGCCCACGTTCGTAGCCACTGGGTATGGGTACGGATAATAGTTCTTCGAATAAAATTCAATCGAGCCTTTTACCATTTCCGTACTTCGCTGCCAACCGTTATTTGCTATACTCTCAACGGGATATGCGCTGAGTGCCAGGCTTTTCTTTCCCCCCGGAAGATTGATCCTTGCACCATCCAATACGAAAGCTTTCGAAGCTGCCCAGGCGGCATCCCGCGCATTATGTATCCGGAACTTCCAGGTGAGATGACCCCCTTTCCGGGTATCTGCATTTACTTCATCCACCGTTCTGATCATCACCGTGGCATCGCTTCCTTTTGCCCGGTTGTAGCGCTGGAGTTCCGTTGCGGTGAGGCATTCAGAAGGGTTCAATAACTCTCCCGATCCCACGATCATCATGCCCCTGGGTGCTGTGATCGAATATTCCAGGTCGCCGTATTCAAGATAAAACTCCCCCTGGCCAAGATAAGGCAATACATTCCATCCTTGCAGATCATCATAGACGCAAGCTCTCGGGTACCATTGTGCAATTTCATACAACCAGCCATTCTTTGTGTTCATCCTACCCATTCTGTCGGTCCCATATTCGGGGATGCTAAAAGAATATTCAATAATAAGCCGGAGCTTCCCCCCCGCCGCTTTCAAAACATTTTGAAGCATAACCTGCATCCTCGTGTCATTCACCAGGTATTCAGGTACATATTTTTTCCCACCCGCTTCAACTGCAATCGATTTAATAATAAATCCTTCTGTAAACTTGGTGTTTGCCCACCGCCCTCCGCTGGCCGTCGTGGTGGCCGAAGCCCTTGAGTCCTGCCGGTAAATATTCTGGTCCATCTGAAGCCACAGGAATTTGAGGTTATCCGGACTGTTGTTCGTATAGGTCATTTCGGACCTGCCTGTCACAGTTTTGGCAACGGTATCCAGTGTACATGCGATCTTGTACCCCGCGTGGTTCTGCCAATATCTAGGACCGGGACTTCCTCCCGCACTCCGGAATTCATTTCCGGGGTACGGATAAAACTGAGGGGCAAAAGCTTCGAGGTGATTGTAAACGGATTGGGCCGAAATCTGCAGAAGTGAAGTTACTGTTATCAGCGTGAGAAAAAACTGCCGTAGCATGTAGTGATCGTTTTAGATAAGTTATTAATAGGTCCTAAAGGACAGATTGAAGTTACAAATAATGTTTCATTTAGCTGAAGTTAATCCTCGGTCGTTATAACACCCGACTCAGTCAGGGAACATTTTCAGCGCAGCCTCCAGGCTTTCTGGTTTCCCAACATCCAGCCATTTGCTGCCCTCATGATGATATGCGAGAACTGGATGAGAAGAACAAAGTGCCAGGTAAAGATCAATCAGCGAAAATTTACTCGTAAATGGTATCAGATCGAAAACTTCATAATTAAAAATAGCTATCCCATCATAGGCGTTGGCCTGGTAATTTGGCAACAGTACGGATATCTTCTCCTCACCTGTCTTCCGGTTAACCCATCCGCATAACCTGCCCGATAGGTCAAACAGCAGATTCCGGCTTGTCTTTCTGTTGCTCACTGCCAAAGTGATGAGGGCATTATTTTGCTGGTGATAGCGGTACATTTTAGCCAGATTGATATCGGTTAGAATATCGGCATTACAGGTAATGAATGTTTTACCAGGTTTGAACAGTGGTTTTGCTTTCAGCAACCCACCACCTGTTTCCAGCAGTTCGCCTGTTTCATCGCTGATCCTGACCTGACTACCCCAACCTTTATTTTCTTTAATCGCTTCCACAACCTGGCCGGCGAAATGATGTACATTGATTACGACATCAGATATACCATACTGTTGTAAATACTCCAGGTTTCTTTGCAGCAGGCTCTTGCCGTTCACCTGTGCCAGCGCCTTAGGATGGTGGTCTGTCCAGGGTTTGAAGCGGGTACCCAGACCTGCGCAAAAAATCATCCCGTCTAGATCGCTGAGCGTTGCTGTTTGAGATTCCACTTTGATTATCGGTTACGGAAAAAATAAATCATTGTTCCTGAAAATAAAATTTTATCCTTCCTGCTTGAATCAGGAATTGATGGCAGGTGATGGTTTCCAGTTGATGGCGTCCTGAACCCAGTGATTCAATTCCACCTTAACCTTGTATTTATTTTTGAGATGCCGGGCCAATGCATCCGCAGCATAAACGCTCCGATGCTGACCGCCGGTGCATCCAAAGCTAACCTGCAGGCTGTTGAACCCGCGCTGCAGAAAATCTTCTACCGTAATCCCTACGACATCATAAACACCATATAGAAACTGAGGCATCTTAGTCTGTTGCTCCAGGAAATCAATTACATCCTTGTCCCTGCCCGTCCTGGTTTTGAAATTGTCCAGCCTTCCCGGGTTAAGGATCCCCCTGCAATCAAAGACAAAACCGCCACCATCCCTCACAGCCGACTCGTCGTCCAGTTGCGGCAAACCCTTTTTATAAGAAAAACTTGAGATTCTTACCACCAGCGGTGTATCTTCTGTTGCCTGAATAGGCGTGAACTCCCTGATGACATTTTCGTCGACACATATTTGAAGGACTTTCTCAAATTCAGGAAGCGCTATGCCCATCGAGTTCCTGGACAGAAATGCCTTCAGGTTTTGCAACGCCATCGGGATGCTGGTAAGAAAATGTGCCTTGCGTTCAAATAGCCCGCGGAAACCATAGGCGCCAAGTACCTGAAGCAGGCGGATGAGGACATAGCCGTTATATTGACCAATAAAGCTCAGCCGGTTCAACGGTTTATCCAACAGGGGCTCCAGACTATTCATATAATCTTCCAAAAGCCCTTGCTTCCAGTCTTCCGGAAGCTTAGCCCTGGCCTGCCAGAGCAGGGAAGCTACATCGTACTGTGGTGCTCCTTTCATGCCACCCTGGTAGTCGATAAAATGCAGGCTCTTGTTGTCACACACCTGGATGTTCCGGCTCTGAAAATCCCGGAACATAAAAAACTTATGATCTACATGTGTCAGATAATTACTGAGTGCTTCAAAATCGTCAATTAGTTTTTGTTTGTCATAGGGTCGGCGCAATGCATCCAGAAAATAGTACTTGAAATAGAGCAGGTCTGCCAGTATCGCCTGCTTACCGAATTCCATATTGGTAAGGCATTTGGTATAATCCAGCTCCATATCCCCCATTACCTGCAATCGGGCAAGCGAATCCAGGCTCAGTTTGAAAAGAGCATAAATTTCTTCAGTATACCCTTCTGATTCCAGCCGGTTCATTAGAGAAACATTGCCATAATCCTCTTGCAGGTAATACATCCGGTCATCACTTACAATGTAGATATTAGCGACAGGCAGGTGTTTCTCAATAAAATGCTCCGAAAAATAAAAAAAAGATTCATTCTCCTTAACATTTGCTCCATAAGTACCAATGACGGTTTTGTCCTTATCCCAGATACGGAAATATCTGCGTTCGCTTCCGGCTTGCTGCAACACATCGACTGAGGTGGGCTCCCTGCCACTCCATGTTTGGTATAGCTTCCTGATCTTATCTATTTTATCCTGCATCCCGCAAAGATAAAGTTTTGGGTGGAGGTGCCTGGGTCTATATGCTGGCTAAAATCATCGCTGCTCAAAGCGAAATCCTATTTATTACATAGCTGCCATTTTCTTAACTTAGCCGTTCATTAAATATGTCTGGTATGCCTGTTATCTTACCGGTAGAAGGGAAATTGCCTCAGTTTGGGGAGGATTGTTTTGTGGCGCCCAATGCAACGGTTGTGGGGGATGTGGTGATGGGTAACCAATGCAGCATTTGGTTCAACACCGTGATCCGTGGTGATGTGAATACTATCCGGATGGGTAACAAAGTGAATGTTCAGGACGGCGTGTGTATTCACTGCACCTACCTGAAATACCCGACACATATCGGAAATAATGTATCCATAGGACATAATGCTATTGTTCATGGCTGCACATTGCATGATAATGTACTCGTTGGCATGGGAGCCATCGTTATGGATAATTGTGTAGTCCACAGCAACACGATCATTGCGGCCGGCGCTGTGGTGTTAGAAAATACTATATGTGAGGCAGGGAGTATTTACGCCGGGGTTCCGGCAAAAAAGGTGAAAGATATCTCCCAGGAATTGATCCATGGGGAAATTGATCGTATTGCCAACAACTACGTGAAGTATTCGGGCTGGTACAAACACCGCGCAGGCGACTAGGCGGACTCATTCGCCTATCCGGAAGCCAGCACCGGTCCGCTGATCACCCGGGTGAGGAAAACACTGGCAGGGACCTTCCTGCTCCCAGGCTTTCCGGGCATCAAATCTATTTGGGTTGATGTATCAGGCTTTTTGATCTGCGACAAGTCCCGCGTTCGTAAATTCAAGGTTTGCCCTCGCAATATTGGTGATGCCGATTTCTTTGGGGCAAACGGCTTCGCAAGCGCCGGTGTTGGTGCAGGAACCAAATCCCTCTTTGTCCATCTGGGCTACCATCGCCAGCGCCCGGTTGTGTCTTTCGGGCCCACCCTGCGGTAATAGTGCGAGGTGCGAAATTTTTGCCGAAAGAAACAGCATAGCCGAAGAGTTCTTGCAGGCAGCGACGCAGGCTCCGCAGCCGATACAGGCTGCTGCAGCAAAAGCTTTTTCTGAATCTTCCCGGTTTATCGGGATCGTATTGCCGTCAATAGTGACACCTGTATTCACAGAAACGTATCCTCCTGCCTGAATGATCCTGTCAAATGCGCTTCTGTCAACCATCAGGTCTTTGATAACCGGGAAAGCCTTTGCCCTCCAGGGTTCCACTACGATCGTGTCACCGTCCTTGAATGCGCGCATGTGCAATTGGCAGGTAGTGGTAGCGTGCCATGGTCCGTGAGGCCGGCCGTTGATATACATAGAGCAGGTACCGCAGATACCTTCCCGGCAATCATGATCAAATGCGATGGGTTCTTTGCCTTCCCTGATCAATTGTTCATTCAGCACGTCAAACATTTCCAGGAACGACATTTCCGAAGAAATATCCCTTACGTTGAAGGTTTCGAAACTGCCTTTACTCTTTGCGTCCTTTTGCTTCCACACTTTCAGTGTGAGGTTCATATTGTAATGTTCCATACGGATAAAATCAGATAATCAGCCAATTTTTAGAATTTGCCAATTGATCACTTTTTGTTTGATGAAAATATTTTTTTGTCATTTTTCCTCCCCTTACGGACCGATATTTCGACCCGGCCCCGACGGCCATTAGTTATTGAAATGCCTGCCGCACGCGACTCCGGGTTTATTTATAATTTCTCTGACTGGGATGAATCACCTCATATTTCAGTTCCTCTTTATGCAGTTCCCAGTTCTCGGGTCCCTTGAATTCCCAGGCAGAAACAAACATGAATTCGTCATCATGCCTAAGCGCTTCACCTTCTTCGGTCTGGCTTTCTTCCCTGAAGTGACCGCCGCAGCTCTCTTTCCGCTCCAGCGCATCCAGGCACATCAGTTCGCCAAGCTCCAAGAAATCGGCAACGCGGCTGGCCTTGTCCAACTCGGGGTTAATTTCGTATATACCTCCCGGAACCCTGACGTTCTTCCAAAAGTCCGCACGTAATTTTCTGATCTCTTCTACAGCTTCTTTCAGGCCCTGTTCATTGCGCGACATCCCGCATTTTTCCCACATGATCTTACCAAGCTTCTTATGGAAACTTTCCACAGATTGTGTGCCTTTGACATTCATCAGCTTCTGAATTCTCTCATTCACCTTTGACTCAGCTTCAACAAAAGCAGGATCGGTGACAGGAATCGGTCTAACGCTGATCTCATCTGCCAGGTAATTTCCAATGGTATAGGGAACTACGAAATATCCATCTGCAAGCCCCTGCATCAGGGCTGATGCGCCCAGCCGGTTTGCCCCGTGATCGCTGAAATTAGCCTCACCCAGGCAATACAGGCCTTTGACGGTTGTCATCAGCTCATAATCTACCCAAAGCCCCCCCATGGTATAGTGAACCGCGGGATAAATTCGCATGGGCACTTCGTATGGATTCTCGCCTGTGATTTTTTCGTACATGTCAAACAGGTTCCCGTATTCCTCTTTCACCACTTCTTTTCCCAGTTTGATCAGGGTTTCAGTACTGGGGTTATGAATTCCGTGTTTATTGGCTTCCGCCCTGCCGTATTTGTTTATGAGGTTATACTTGAAATCCAGGTACACAGCCTGTTTGGTTGTCCCTACGCCATAGCCGGCGTCGCATCTTTCTTTCGCAGCGCGGGAAGCAACGTCGCGGGGTACGAGGTTTCCATAAGCGGGATATCTTCTTTCCAGGTAGTAATCACGATCTTCTTCAGGTATGTCGTTAGCTTTCCGGGTCTCGTCTTTCTTTTTCGGAACCCAGATTCTGCCGTCGTTTCTCAGCGATTCGGACATCAGGGTCAGTTTGCTCTGATGATCTCCGGAAACCGGGATACAGGTCGGGTGGATCTGCGTCATACAAGGGTTTCCAAAAAAAGCTCCTTTTTTATGGGCCTTCCAGATGGCAGTGGCATTGCTGCCCATTGCATTGGTGGACAGATAAAACACGTTTCCATACCCACCTGAGCACAATACTACCGCATGCCCAAAATAGCGTTCAAGTTGCCCGGTTACCAGGTTACGGGCGATGATGCCCCTGGCTTTTCCATCGATCATTACAATATCCAGCATTTCATGTCTGCTGTACATCTCCACACTCCCCTGGGCTACCTGCCTTTCCAGCGCCTGGTAGGCGCCAATCAGCAATTGCTGCCCTGTTTGCCCGGCAGCATAGAAAGTTCGTTTAACCTGGGTCCCGCCGAATGAGCGGTTATTCAATAATCCGCCGTATTCCCGGGCAAATGGTACGCCCTGAGCTACGCATTGGTCGATAATATTTACGCTTACTTCAGCCAGGCGGTGCACGTTAGACTCGCGTGACCTGTAATCCCCGCCTTTAATGGTGTCATAAAACAAACGGAACACAGAATCGCCGTCGTTCTGGTAATTTTTTGCGGCGTTGATACCTCCCTGCGCTGCGATCGAGTGCGCGCGTCGTGGCGAGTCCTGAAAACAGAATGCTTTGACTTTATAGCCCAGCTCCCCCAGGGACGCTGCGGCCGAAGCCCCGGCCAGACCTGTTCCCACAACAATGACTTCAAGTTTCCGTTTGTTGGCGGGGTTTACCAGTTTACAATGGCCTTTGTAATTGTACCATTTTTCCTCTAATTTTCCGTCAGGTATTTTAGCGTCTAACATATTACAAAACGTTTCTCGTTTATGATTAAAAATTGACCGGTAGGGCTTTTGCTCCTCTGCTCCTTATTCAAGCCATCCCAACATAAAGCTGAGGGGCATCATTATAAAAGCCGCACAAACAATCACTGAAAATGCCACGCCCAGCGCCTGAATAATAAAGATATACCGGTGATTGGAAAGACCCAGGGTCCTGAAACTGCTCTGGAAACCGTGCATCAGGTGCCAAAATAAGGCGATCACACCCGCGATATAAACAAAGGGTATGACCGGGAACGTGGTAAACTTATACTGCATCTCTCCATATAAATTATGATAAACAGTCGGATCACCAGGGTATTGAATCTCTGAAAGGCCTCCGAACCTGGAAGGTATCCAGAAGTCGATTAAGTGCGAAACCAAAAAAATCAGAATCAGCGCGCCCAGGATTCCCATTGCCCGGCTGTACCACCGGCTGCCACGGTTGCCCAGTCTTACAGCATATCCCTTGCCCCTCTTTTGGCGGTTCTGAACTTCCAGCGTCAGTCCCTGGATAATATGGATCAGGAAGAACAGGAACAGGCCAATTTCCAAAACCCGGGGGACTACATTGGACCCCATCCAGCGGGCTGCTTTATTGAACATCTGACCACCATCGTTAGCCCATATACAGGCATTAAGACCGGCGTGCACCAATAGAAATGCAATCAGGAAAAGGCCGGATAGCGACATGGTGATTTTCTTTCCAACCGACGAAGTAAAAAATTGAGACCATTTCATATTTGCTAAAAAACTAAGGTGATTGAATGAAGACAAATGTAATACCGAATTCCGAAACACCGGTAAAAAAAGCGCTGATATATATCATATGCTTCTGCTACAAAGTTGATCTTATGGCTATTTCAGTCCATCATGTGAGAAGCAACGCCGTTCTTACCGGGTCACAAGGTATGATAAAATTTGAAAAAACAATTATTGCGGAAGCCTCGCTGATAATTCAGCATCGATTTTGCGGAACAAGTGGTAAGGTTTGTAGCCCCGCCAGTTCTCAATATTCATCGGTTCGATGTACTGGTTCAGCCGGGCCTTCCGGAATTCATAACAAGCGTGCTCGGGCATATTCAGGCAGACTATCCATCCATTTGCGTCCATCAATTCTTCATGTAATTCTTCATAGTAGTCCTTATCTCCACTGTGAAAATTGAGTACATTTTCAACGATCAGGATAAACTTATTAATCCCTTCATCCATAAAGGCCTCCAATACATTCCGCTTAAGCGTCATAATATCATCTTCCACCGCATCATTCCATTCTCCAATAAATTCGATGATCGCGAATCCGTCTTCGTACTCTGCCATCAGCGCCTTGGCGTAGAGCGTGCGACTTCCAAAATTATCCCATTGCGGATGTATATAATGATCGTAGACAGCATCCTTATATTCGAATTGAGAATGCTCGATTCCATAAAACGGAGACCGCTCATCTTCCTCACTCACATAAATATGTTGCCAGTTGTAATATGGTTCCAGGTTATGCATAAAAGCTCCTCAAAATTTTAGAGGAATGGTAACAAGTTTTTAAATGCCAGCGAGGCCGACTCAATCCCTGTTTTCCTCACGTGCTTGCAATATACGCTGAAATATGATTGTTCACCCCCGCGCTCAGAGAGTTCTCCGAAACGCCCCGGGGTCAAGCGTATGCGGAACATCCCGGAAATCGGGGGCGGGATGGAGCCTCTATCCTTTACAAATTTCAGGCACTCTACACAGCCAGCAGGAAATCTTTGAGATCCGAAAAAACGGGTTCCATTTCCAGGGTGCTTTTTTCTTTCTTCATCATCCCCGCTAATTCGTCCGGAACCCGAACTTTCCGGTTGATGGCCTTTTCCACTGCCTCGGGAAACTTTACTGGATGTGCGGTCTCTAATATAAATCCCTTCTTCCCGGGGTTGGTCTGAAGGTACTTTTCCATAGCAAAATAAGCCACCGCCCCGTGTGGATCCAGCAGGTATTGATGAGTTCCGAATACATTACGGATGGTTTCAACGGTTTCCTTATCTGTAACCGTGTAAGCCGACAGATTGTTTTTCAGGGCGGGAAATTCATGATGAAAAAGTTCAATAATCCTGATGAAATTACTCGGATTACCTACGTCCATCGCATTCGACAATGTAGCGACCGCATCTCTGGGCTCCCATTTCTGATCCTGCAGGTAACTACTGACTATATCGTTAATATTGCAGGCTGCGATGAAATGGCCAAGGGGCAACCCTGTGATCTTCGCCAGAATACCCGCGCAAATATTCCCAAAATTACCGCTGGGAACGCAAACAACTGGCGACTCCTGCTCTCCCAGCCATTGGCGGTAGGCCAGGAAATAGTAGATCTGCTGAGGCAGCCATCTGGCCACATTGATCGAATTCGCTGAAGTCAGAAACCTTTTACGGTTGATCTCCGGGTCGATAAATGCCTGTTTCACCATTCGCTGGCAATCGTCAAAACTGCCTTTTATTTCGAGTGCAGTGATATTCCGGCCCAGCGTTGTCAACTGTTTTTCCTGCACGGGGCTTACGCGGTCTTTTGGGTACAGGATCACGACATCCACGCCGGGTACGCCATAGAAACCGTTGGCCACCGCACCGCCTGTATCGCCTGAAGTTGCTACCAGGACCGTCACATGTCTGTCTTCATTCCGTAAAAAATAACCCAGGCAACGACTCATAAACCTGGCACCCACATCTTTAAATGCCAATGTGGGTCCGTGATACAGTTCCAGCGACGAAATGCTCTCTGTAACAGGAACCAGGGGAATCGGAAAATTCACGGTATCACTAACAATTTCAAATAACTTTTCATCCGGCAGGCTGGCGCCTGTATAAGGCGCCATTACCCTGAACGCGATTTCAGCTTCACTCAGGTTTTTCAAATCAGCTATCAATTCCTTTGAGACCACAGGAAGACTCTGGGGAAAATACAACCCCTTATCCGGCGCCTGACCCCGAAGGGTTGCCGTTTCGAAATTTACACGGTGAGATTTGTTCTGGATTGAATAAAAATTCATGATAACATTTTCGTATTAGCACCACTCTGAATGTCTTTCAGGATCAGGAGGTTTTTAATATTAATATTATTGAAATATATAATTATGCTATGCTTTCCACACCATGCTTGCTGATCGTGGTGAGGTAGATATAATGTTCAACGCCGATCCTGCTATAAATACGCTGCATGATGTCCCCAATGGCAGCGGCGGTCTCCCGGTTGGTACTGAGCATAAAAATCGAAGGGCCGGAACCTGAAATACCCCCACCCAATGCGCCGGCTTCTTTACACTTTTTCTTTATTTCGTCAAAACCGGGGATCAATATACTCCGGACCGGTTCAATGATCACGTCTTCCAGCGAACGGCCTATCAACGCCGTATCGCCACTCATGAACCCGGCCACTAACCCCGCGATATTTCCCCATTGACGGATCGCGTCTTTCAGGTAGACCTGCTGGCGCAATATCTGCCGCGCATCCGAGGTGCGGACTTCGATCTGTGGGTGGACAACGGTTACGAACAAATCGGGTGCCGGAATCGGAATAATATCCAGGGGACGGATCGACCGGATCAGGGTCACACCACCCAGAATGCAGGGGGTGATATTATCAGCATGTTTGACACCAGATGCGAGTTTTTCTCCCAGCATCGCCAATTGAATGACCTCATCGTTTGAAAAAATATTGCCTAATAACTTGTTAGCGCCCATAGCAGCCCCTGCGGCACTGGCGGCACTGGAACCCAGGCCACTGCCGGGCTTAATTCTCTTTTCCATAATCAGCTCGATCCCCTGGCTGACCCCTGCTTTTTCAAGCGCAGCTAATAAAACAACGCCAGCCACGTTCTTTTCCGGTTCTGCAGGCAGGTTATAACTGTCAAGACTCCGGATGCTGACACCCGGCCTGCTGGTCAGCCTGAACTCCATGATATCGAAGGGTTCATTCAGGGCAAGGCCCAGGATGTCAAAACCACAAACCAGGTTGGCAATAGTCCCCGGACAACGCAACCTGACCGTCTCCGGACTCTTTCCAAACTCACGTGCCTCCGCCCGATTTGAAGCAGATGCCCCTGATGAAAGCTTATTAATCTTTATATCCATATGATCTTTTTGAATTTCAGGAAGCTGCCCGCACAATATCAGCAAACACACCTCCCGCGGTCACATCCGCACCCGCACCCGCGCCTTTGATGACCAGTGGATTGTCGGCATAACGCTTGGTATAAAACAGCACGATATTGTCTTTCCCGTACAAATGATAAAAATTGTGCTCAGGCGGAATATGCTGCAGACCCACTGTTGCTTTGCCATTGTTAAATGTAGCCACAAATTTAAGCTTAGCATTATTCGCCTTTGCATCGTCCAGTAGTTTCCGGAAATGTGATTCGTGTTCGGCCATACAGTCATAAAATTCCGCTACGGTGCCTTGCATGCAGGCTTCCGGCATAAATGATTTATTTGAAATATCCTCCATTTCCAGCATGTTTCCTGCTTCACGGGCAAGAATCAAAATCTTTCTCATCACATCCGTACCGCCCAGATCCAACCTTGGATCGGGTTCGGTATAACCCTCCTCCTGTGCCTGACGGACAACATCAGCAAATTTCCGGTTCCCGTCATAATGATTGAAGACAAAATTTAGCGTGCCGGATAAGACGGCTTCTATTTTTGTGACTTCATCACCGCTGCGGATCAGGTCGTTCAGCGTACCGATGACTGGCAAAGCCGCACCTACATTCGTCTCATAAAGAAACCTGCAGTTGAATTCACGGGCTGTTTCTTTCAGGTGTTTATAGTTTTCAAACGCGGATGAAGCGGCTATTTTATTACAGGCCACCACAGAAATACTTTTTTGCAGCAGCCGCTCGTAGAGGTCTGCGACCTGCTTGTTGGCCGTCACATCTACAAAAATTGTATTCCGGAGATTACTTGCGATGGCTTCGTTTACAAAACCCGTTAATGCTGCGTCCTGCCCCTTGGCCAGTTCTTCTTTCCAGTCCCCCAACTTCACTCCGCTGGAATTAAAGATCATTTTCCTGGAATTACTCAACCCGATCAGGTTAATGTTCAGTCTCAGGTGTTCATGAAGAATCGCAACCTGCTTATGAAGCTGATCCAGCAGTTTGGAACCCACATTCCCGGTACCTATGATAAACAGATTGATCTGGCGGTAGGTTGTTTCGAAAAATTCTTCATGCAATACATTCACCGCTTTTTGGACGTCTTTGGTAGAAATGACGGCGCTGATATTTTTCTCGGAAGACCCCTGTGCTATCGCACGCACATTGATGCCATTCCGGCCAAGGGCCCCAAACATTCTGCCGCTTACTCCTGAGTGACTCTTCATGCTTTCACCCACCAGGGCAATAATGGAATGCCCGGGCTCCACTTTCAGCGGATCCAGTTTTCCTGTGAGAATTTCACTTTCAAATGCCTTGTCCACGCTGCTTTTGGCCACTTCAGCAAACTTGCTGTCCACTGCTACGCAGATCGAATGTTCAGATGAACTTTGGGTAATGAGAATTACGTTGATCCGCTCCTGGCTAAGCGCTTCGAAGAGTCGTTTTGAAAACCCGGGGATCCCCACCATTCCACCGCCTTCGAGGCTGAGTAAAGTGATATTGTTGATACTTGAAATACCCCGAACCATGTCGGCATCTCCCGCTGCCACTTTCCTGGGATTGGCTGTTATTAGCGTACCATATTCGTCGGGCGCATAAGTGTTCCTGATCCATACTGGAATTCCTTTTTTCATGACGGGCTGGAGCGTTGGAGGATAGATGACCTTAGCCCCAAAATGTGAAAGCTCCATAGCCTCGCCATATGATATATGATGGATGACCCTTGCATGGGGAATGAGCCTGGGATCCGCTGTCATCAATCCGCTGACATCTTTCCAAATTTCCAGCAGACTGGCATTGGTTGCCGCGGCAATGATTGAAGCCGTATAATCTGACCCACCCCTGCCCAGGGTGGTCGTTACACCTGATGCATTCGACGCAATATAACCGGGTATCACATACAGATTGCCCGGATCGTTTTTGAAATAATCCCGGATCCTCCCGTTGGTGGTCTCATAATCCACTGCGGCCTGCGTATAATGACTGTCCGTGATGATGAGCTCTCTCGCGTCTTTCCAAACCGGTTCCAGACCGTCTATCGCCAGGCGGGCTTCGAGAATATGGGATGAAAGCCATTCCCCAAAACCAGCCATCCGGTCCAGGTTGCGGGGTGTTACTTCGCGCAACAGGAATATACCGTTGCAAATATCTTCCATATCATTGACGGTCTTTTTTACCAGGCTCAAAAGCTGGCTTTGCTGCGCAACAGGCATAAGCAGCCTGACCACCTCAAAGTGGCGCAACTCGATCTCTTTCAGGCTGGCTTTATAAGTTTCATCGCCGGCAGCAGCCTCTTCTGCACACTGCAGCAATTGGTCAGTGATGCCTTCCAGGGCAGATACCACCACCACCGTTCTGTCGTTTTCTTTTGCTTTGGCGATGATACCAGAGACATGAATAATCAGATTGGCATTTGCAATGGAGCTTCCGCCAAATTTTAAGATCTGCATGAAAAAATTCTTGAAAATGAATGAATGTTGATTGGAACGTCAGCGTAGCGTAGGCTTACTGCTGAATACAGGGGCGTGGCCCAATTGGATGATATGCAAAAGTACAACCCTTAACGGGTCGTGGTGGTCGTGGTAGCAGTAACTCCGGTGACTAAAACGGAAGAATTGATATTTTGAAAATTACACGCCATTCAGGTAGATATGTTTGCAAAGTAAGGCAGTTTTTTTGAAAACTGTAAAATAATTTTTACTGAATCCAAAACCTGCTACTGGTGGCAACACAATTGGGTCGCGATCAACAAGAGAAAGTATCAGGCGATTCACTACTTTTCAAAACTTCAATGGTTCGTCCAAAATCACTATAAAACCCTCCGTCCAGTGAACCTTCTCAGCCAGGTGCCAATAGAGAAAATTAGCTTTAAATTCCCGGCAAATACCTTTTCAGCGTCAGCAAGCTGTTCGGGATCGGCTTTCTGTTCCAGGACCCGTGGATAGACAAGGCAGCTCCAAGCGCAGAAGCCTGAGAAACCGATGATGCAAAGACTTCGAAATCTGCAAATGCAAGTGCCATGAGATTCATATAGATCTCGTTCCTCGCAAATCCGCCATCGACATAAATCTGCCTTACAACCTGTCGCTCAGGGTTGCCCTGGAGAACCAACTTTGTGGACCTCACCTGATCACGGACCAATTTATAAACCAGGTGATGATAAGCCGTTTCATAATCCGGAAGCTCATCCGGCGCCGGATGGGCGTATTCGGGCCATTCAAAATTCAGTTCAGGCAGCAGGTCGGCATTGAAACGAACAGTCCTATAATAATCCAGGGGTTTTTCAAAAGTTACTGCAAGGTGTCTAATCGCCTGCTCGTGTTCATAACCGGCGAAAAGGCGGGAAGCCTTTACAGGCGTGCCCTTGTAGCTCATATAGCAGAGACAGTCCTGCTTTAGTTCATCCTCCGTGAGCGGACTGGTATTAAACGGATTCATGGATATACACCAGGTCCCGGTAGAGATCAGCACAAAAGATTCCGGTATACTTTTTATATACGGGATAAACGCGGCAGAGCTATCATGCAGCCCCACTCCGATCTTCAGAACTTTCCCATGATACTCAGTTTCCACATATTTATCAGACCCAAGGATTGGCGCCAGTTTCTGGTTGATCGACTCTGCAGACACCCAGTGATGATAGCCATTCTTTTGAAAGTCCCACAAAGCGGTGTGACAGCCAATACTAGTAATATCTGAAAAATACTGCCCATGAAACAAAAACGCCAGGTATTGGGGAAGATGCAGGCTGGTTTTTGTTTTTTCGAAAACAGCAGGATACTCTTTTTTCAACCAATACAACTGAAGGCCGGAATTCAGCATGCCCAAAGCAGGCGATGCCGTTTCCAATGCTACGGTTTCCTTGCTCCCGAAATGGCTGTAGAAACTTTTTTCTACCGGTTCGGGAAAGGGTTTGAGATAATTGTACAGTGGAGCAACCGGCTCCCCGCTTTCGTTCAAATGCACAAAACTTGCACCATACGTAGAGAAATTAAGTGCACGTATATCGTACCTTTCATCGTGCAGCGCGTCGTCCAGGGTTTGTCGCACCCATTGGGTCAAACCATCCAGATCATCGCATTGGAAACCTTCATTATCAGAAATTTCTTCAGGTTTTTGGGAGGACTCCATCACGATCCGGTAATCTTCATCAAACAGGAAGAATTTTTTGTTGGTCTTACCCACATCGAATATAGCTATTACAGGAATCAGTTTCTGTTAGTTTTAATACATTAAAATATTCATTAATTTATCAAGTGAGGATTGAGGCACGGTGCCTAACCTATAAGCGGGCAGCTACAAAGGTACCGTAGCCTGACGCCTGGATTGGCCCTTGCATCCTGAAACGACAAGATGACTGATTGGCAAAGAACGTAAATTTTTATTTACAGGCCGGTAGCGACTGACTTTTCTCCCCTTTCACTGATCAATTGTTTTCGAACGCCAGCTTCGCGGTACAGCGTCAATGGATGCAGCGCTGCTCCTGCCCTCAACCTGGCTTCCGCCAGGAGTGGGCGAAGGTCCGTACGGAACGCATGCTGCATGATTTCCTGGGCTGCCGCCACATCGTTTTGCACCTGTGCTTCTGACAGTGCCTTTTCATCGACCAGCAGGGCCTGCGCATAGGCCAGTTTGATGGCTTCCACGCTTTGCAGCAGGTCCTCCAGCGGGTCCTTGACATTGTGACTGGCATCGATCATCCAGCCCAGGCCGGTGGCATGGTTCATTCCCCGGGCATCCATTCCTTCTACCAGTTCTTTGAAGATCAGAAATAACTGGTATGGCTTCACACTTCCTACGGTGAGGTCGTCGTCGCCATATTTGCTGTCGTTAAAATGAAATCCGCCCAGCTTTTTTTCGTTCAGCAGTAATGCTACAATCTGCTCGATATTTGCATTGGGCAGATGATGCCCAAGATCGACCAGTGTATAGGCCTTATCACCCAATTTGTTTGCGTAGAGGAGCGATTGTCCCCAGTCACCCACTGCCATCGAGTAGAAATTAGGTTCAAAAGCTTTGTACTCCACAAACATTTTCCAATTGTCAGGGAGGCCGGCATATACCGCTTGCAGGCTTTCGAGGGTGTTGTTGAATGCATTTCTGAAGTTCAATTGGCCCGGGAAGCAACTGCCATCTGCCAGCCATACGGTCAACGACGTGGATCCCAGCTCCTCGCCATACCTGATCACCTCGAGGTTATGGTCGATAGCCTGCTGCCGGACTGCTTTATCCGTATGCTGCATCGAACCAAACTTGTAACTGAGGGGCTGTCCTTTCTGATCCTGAAAGGTATTCGAGTTCATGGCGTCGAATGTGATGTCATATTGCCTGGCTAACTCCCGGGTGGCTTTCGGATCTGAAGGAATATCCCAGGGAATATGAAGGGAAATGGCCCCGCTGCTCCGGTTGAGTTGATGCAAAAGACCGATGTCCTCCATTTTTTCTTCCAGGGTCCCGGGTTCGCCACCGCCACTGAATCTTCCAAAACGGGTACCTCCGCTGCCCAGCGCCCAGGACGGGATAGCGATCTGGAAGTCTGTCAGCTTCCGGATAATCTCTCCGGTCCGGTCAATGCTTCCGGTAATAAAATCTATCTGCTTCTTATGAGCAGCCAGGTACTTCCCGTTATGTTCTTCAATTTGTGTTTTAGTTAATCGCATCAGTATTTTGTTATTATTGTTACGTAGTTATCTCATCCATCCACCTAAAGATCCAAACCTTCCAGCCACAGGCCTGTAATCATCCAGAAGCCCGATTCTTCCAGTGTGAACTGTACCCTAAAAATGTTATTGTACCTGAAAATCTGCTGATCGGCACGCGCCACCGCCTGGAACCTGCCACTGATCATACATTCATCTCCGTTGATGGCGCCTTCTTCTATTTCGCAGTTCTTCAGCGTGATGGTAGTAAACCGGGATTTAAAATGGTGGATCTTTTTCGTTAGAATCTCCGGGGTCATATTCACCCCGTTGAATCTAAAGTACATGCTGCTGATATTCCACCCCTCTGATATTTCGTCTTTACTGAATATTTCTGCCAGGATCTCATCCCTTGCGATCGTTCCATTTTCGAAAACCGGATCGGGGTAAAAATCATCATAAACATACCCGACGATCATTCCGGGAATATTAATATCCTCCGTTTCAAGTTCGAAGAGTTCTTCCGTTACAAAACGATAAAGTTCACGGATCGTGATCCTGGGATTGTAGACAGAAAAATGAACGCCGTTGGCTGCCAGGTATTCCTGTAGTTTAAAATAAGCATCTCCAATGCTGTCATCGCTCATCAGCGCCGCTTCTGGAAATTGCTGCGGGCGCCCGATCTTATCATAAAGCCGTATCGTTTTCCGCTGGTCAAACTGCTTTTCAAATTCGATAATTTTTTTCAGGAACATATTCTCAATATTGGGCGACAGATCTGCTTGTTCAACATTAAAAGTTACCATTCCCCGTTCCAGCGCGAGTTTCATTTTAAGAAACTGGTTCTCAGCTCTTAGCTTCTCATTACCTTTAAGATTTCCATATTCGCCCATATCTTAATATTTTAATCCTAAAGATAGTGATTTCAAGCATTGGCGTTTATGCAAAAAATGGGGTTGACCGATTAGACAATCATCAACCCACTTGTTGCTTGCTATAAAGAAAATAACTTATATACTCCTTTAAGGTATCCGAATAGAGAACGCCGGACCGAACTTCCCGGTTAACAGGCACATCACAAATCTCAAACCCATCAAAGAACTAATTATCACCAAATGATGACCTTCTTATATTATTTTCCGGCCCTATTTCAATGAGTTGCCCCATCCAACCAGCAGAACGGAGACCAGTATCACAATGATCCCCAGCACCACAGTTACCATTGTTCGGCGGCTTACACCCTTCCATTCCCGGAGTACCAGTCCCCAAAGATTGGCAACCAGGATAATGAAGGCCATATGCAGGATCCAGGAACTGGGACCGTTTCCCAGGCGGCTTTCACCCATCCCATAAAAGAAAAACTGCAAAAACCAGGTGGTCCCTGCAAGGGCAGAAAATATAATATTTGATAAAATGGGGGTTTTCCTATTCACATAATCCCCAAAGGTCTTGTTGCGGTAATTAAGAATTAAACACCAGATCAGGTTGGTGGTGAGTCCACCCCATAAAATAATAATATAAGAAACATTGTTCTGAAACAGAAATTCTCCCTTGCCCGGATTAGCGGCTTTCCACAATTCATTGGCCACCTCTGCCATGGGTTTGGCCGCTTCAATACCAAAATTAAAACAGGCACTGAGAACACCTGAAATAATGGCCACCAGTAATCCCAATCCGAATTTATATTCGTCGGTACCGGACAGATGATCATGTTGCTTGTTCGCCAGCTCCTTTTCTTTCCTCATCCCGGCCCTCCCGGAAATAATGATGCCCACAATGCAGACCAACAGGCCAAGAAGCACAATTCTCCCCCACAAGGTCCCGGTAAGCATGCCGATTGTATCCTTGCCGGCCGTGACGTCGAACTGGTAATAAATAGCTGGAATCAGCGCCCCAAAAACCATACAAAGGCCCAGGATAATGCTGCTTCCAAGTGAAACCCCCAAATATCTCACACCCAAGCCGTAAGTAAGGCCGCCTGCGCCCCAAAGCACGCCAAAAAGATAAGAGAACCCAAGGGTGGAAGCGCTTGCCTGGCTGATGATTGCTCCAAAATTCGGGATCGTCAGCCAAGCCGCCAGCGGAGGCACTATAAGCCAGGAAAACAGACCGCCTACCAGCCAATAGGATTCCCAGGCCCACCCCTTTACTCTTTTGAAAGGAATATAAAAACTCCCCGAAGCAAACCCACCGATAAAGTGAAAAATGACACCAAAAATCGCATTCATAGCCAAGTATTAAAACCGATCAAGCAATTCAATCCGTTCCCGAAAGTAGCAGAAAGTCCCGAGTAAACTGTCATGTACTGTCATGACTCAGATCCGACAGACCCGTTTGTGAATTAATATTTAAGTTTGCTGTACAAACGGCGCATATTGGACCCCCTACACTACATATCCTTTGATCCCTATTCTGCCACTCCCAAATACCTGCAACTGGCCAACAGCATTACCCGGGCCATCCAGGAAAAGGTTTTGACAGAGAATATCATATTGCCATCCATCAATGAACTGAGTTTTCAGTTTGAGATTTCCAGGGATACCGCAGAAAAAGGATACAAATATTTGAAAAACAAGGGTATCCTGGGTTCGGTACCCGGGAAAGGTTACTACATAAAACAGACGAGTCTGGAGCAGGAATATCAAATACTGCTACTATTCAACAAACTCAGCCCGCATAAGAAAACGATCTACGATGCATTTGTCACGGCGCTGGGAAATGCAGGATCGGTAGATCTGTATATTTACAACAATGACTTTCACCTGTTTAAAAAAATCCTTCAGAACGCGGGTACGCATTACACCCATTATGTCATCCTGCCTCATTTCAAAACAAACCGCGAGAAGGCATACCAGTTGATTGACGGAATCCCGAAGGACAAACTGATCATGATGGATCACCTGGTTGAAGACATCGAAGGGAATTTCGGGGCGGTCTATGAAGATTTTGAAAAAGATATTTTCCATTCAATGGAAAAGGCGCTGAATCTACTATCCAAATATTCGTTCCTTAAACTCATTATTCCGCGTTATAACTACTACCCAGAGAGCATTACAGAAGGATTTCAACTCTTCTGCAAACAGTACAACTTCCGCCACAAAGTCATTAATTCTATCCTGGACGAACCTATCACCGGGGGCCAGGTTTATGTGGTCGTTACAGATGAAGACCTGGTACAACTGGTTGAAAAAATATTATGTACGCGGCTGAAAGTAGGCAAGGATATCGGTATCATTTCATACAATGAAAACCCACTCAAGAAGGTTGTTCTGAATGGTATTACGACCATTTCAACTGATTTTTCACTGATGGGAAAAGAAACTGCTGAAATGATCCTGCACCGCAGACATGATCGGATCAGGATCCCATTTCAGTTGTTTGTCAGGAACTCACTTTAGCCGGAGACCTTTTCTTCGGGCAATCATTGAGTCTGCAAAACTCCCGATGATCAGGAAAAACACCCAGGGAACCACAGAAAACAAAACTCCCCGCCTTTTAGGGCAGGGAGCTCACAAATACATATCGGGACCTCTTTAGTTCAGGTGCGATTCGATCTTCTTGACGAAATTTCCCTTTGGCTGTGCGCCGACCAGCTTATCCACAACCTGCCCATTCTTAATGAAAAGAACAGAAGGAATAGAAGTAATCCCGTAATTCATAGAAACCTGGGGATTCACATCTACGTTTACCTTACCAATATTCACTTTGCCCTCATACTCTTTGGAAAGCTCTTCGATAACCGGCCCAATGGCGCGGCACGGACCACACCACTCTGCCCAAAAATCAATCACAGTCAGCTTATCGGAATTGATTACTTCCGTCTGAAAGTTTGCATCATTAAATTCTTTTGCCATTTGTTTGTTTTTATATTTATTTAATCCAGATTCTGCGGGAAACCTGCAAAATTAAAGCCCAAACTAATAACACGCAATACTGTCAGAATGTTGTGTAGAAATTGTCAATACCCCTGCCAGGATACCGCTTACTAGCGTTAGTGTGAGAATTCCATGGCCACTGACCCCATCGTGTGCTTGTGCCGGAACAATATGGCAAAAAGGATTGCCACTACCAGAGCATAACCGGCGAAAACAAACCAGATACCTGGCCAGTCTTTAATGAAAACCGGGCTGGAAAGACTGCCATCAGTCATAACAGAGGTATTAAACTGATCCCTCAGAATCGAAAGAAAAACCGGATCTCCGGCTTCCGTACCCAGATATCCGGCCAGCCCGGAAGCGCCGGTGAACGATCTTGTAAAAAACCGGTCGATCATCCACCCCGAGACCAGGCTGCCAAAAATCGCACCAAAGCCATTGGTCATCATCATAAACAGACCCTGCGCCGATGACCTCGTGCCGGGCACGGTATTGGTTTCGATAAACAGCGATCCCGAAATATTGAAAAAATCAAAAGCCATCCCATACACGACGCAGGACAACAGGATCATCCACAGTCCCGCCCCCGGATCTCCCAGGCCAAAAAACCCAAAACGGAGTACCCAGGCAAACATCGATATCAGCATCACTTTTTTAATGCCAAACCGCTTTAGAAAAAAAGGAATCACCAGGATAAACAAAGTCTCTGAGATCTGCGAAATAGACATGATCAGGGTGGAATACCTGATCACGAAAGAATTCAAATAGCGCGGAAAATGTTTGAACTCATCCAGGAACACATCGCCGTAGGCATTTGTCAACTGCAAAGCACCCCCCAGGAACATAGAAAAAATAAAGAATACTGCAATCTTATAATTCGCAAAAAGTTTGAACGCATCCAGACCCAAAAGACGAACCAAACCGGGATTTTTCTCCAAACGCTTTTCAGGCGGGCATTTTGGCAAAGTAAACGCGTAAAGGCCCAACAGAAGAGCAACCGTGCCGGCAATATAAAACTGATTAGCATTGCCTTTGCTCCCGCTCAGGTTTGTAACCCACATAGCTGCTATAAATCCAATAGTACCCCAGACGCGGATTGGCGGGAACTCTCTGATCACGTCCCTTCCCTCCCGTTTCAATATCGCATAGGATATCGAGTTGGCCAGCGCGATCGTCGGCATGTAAAATGCCATCGCTGCCAGCATCACCCAAAAAAAAATGCCAGGGTTATTGACCTGCGGAATGTAAATCAATACCAACCCATAAAAAATCTGAAGCAGGCCGTACAATCGTTCTGCACGCATCCACTTGTCCGCAATAATTCCTGTAAGGGTTGGCATCACAATAGAAGCGAAACCCATCGTGCTGAAAACCGCGCCAAACTGGGTTCCATCCCAGTGCTTGTTGCCAAACCAATAGTTTCCCAGCGTAATTAGCCAGGCTCCCCAGACAAAAAACTGGAAAAAACTCAGGATAGTCAATCGGAATTTAAAATTCATAAAGCACTTTTCGGTTTTTAGATGACAAAAACAAGGGAAAAACTGTGGCCTCCAAAGCCCCCTCCCAAAAAACGCCGCAGCAGCAGGCTTTATACCCCCTATTCATCTAAATAATATACAAGCGTTGAAGGTACACTGAATTATTTTTCCGGAATACAATTATTTTCCATGACGCGCACAGCTATCCTCCTATTGCCGGAACCCTCGCACAAAACGCCGAAATCAGGTTATATTTGCAGAAATTTCTATAAAGATGGCTGATGTTTTAACGAACGGCATTTTCAGGTCCCAGGATAGCAGACTACAGGAAATTGCCTCCAAAGTATATGAGGGTCAAAGGATTAGTGATGAAGATGGATTGGTTTTATTTGAAAAAGGAAGTCTCGGATTTACAGGTACGCTTGCCAATTACATCCGGGAAAAATTGCATGGCGATATTACCTATTTCAACAGGAATTTCCATATTGAACCCACGAATGCATGCGTTTTCAGTTGTAATTTCTGCAGCTACAGCAGGCTCTATGCTCATCGCGAGGAAGCCTGGGAACTTTCAGTGGATCAAATGATGGATATCGTTAGGAGCTACGACAACCAACCGGTGACTGAAGTGCATATCGTAGGCGGCGTGCATCCCAAAATGAACCTGGAATATTTTGCTGATTTTCTGAGGAAGATCAAAGCGCACCGTCCCGACCTGCATATCAAAGGTTTTACCGCGGTGGAACTGGACTACATGTTCCGCAAGGCAGGAAAATCAGTGGAGGAAGGACTACAGTACATGAAGGATGCTGGTCTGGAAAGTCTCCCTGGCGGAGGAGCCGAGATCTTTGACCATGAGATCAGGCAGCAGATCTGTGCGGACAAAGTGGGTGCCGAAGGCTGGCTTAAAATTCATGAAACTGCCCACCGGCTGGGTATGCAGACCAACGCCACCATGCTGTACGGCCATGTTGAAAAATTTGAACACCGGATTGATCATATGCGGCGTCTGCGCGAGCTTCAGGACAACACAGGCGGCTTCAACACTTTCATTCCCCTCAAATTCAGGAACGAAAACAATGATATGAGCCATGTGCCGGAAAGCAGCCTGACCGAAGACATGCGCATGTATGCCATTGCCAGGATCTATATGGATAATTTCCCGCACCTGAAAGCCTACTGGCCCATGCTTGGCCGCAATAATGCCCAGTTATCGATGTCATTTGGTGTTAACGATATCGACGGAACCATTGACGACACGACTAAAATATATTCAATGGCCGGCGCCGAGGAGCAATCTCCGTCTATGACTACGGAAGAACTGGTGGCACTGATCAGACAGGCTAAACGCAGACCAGTGGAGAGAGGTACATTATATAACGTTATCAGAGACTACAGCGACACCGAAATATCTGCGTAACCGGGAGCGGTTTTACACCAGACGCCAAAGAGGAGAATTATTTTTATTTTAAGATTTTTTTTGATAAATTAGCTTCCTCTAATCAGATCTACTATGAGTAAAGTTTCCTCCATCCTGGCCAGGAAAGGGTCCAGAACTTTCAGTATCCCCATTGGTACCACTGTGTACAGAGCGCTTGAGCTTATGGCAGAAAATAATATTGGATCGCTGGTCATACTTGACGGCGGAAAATATGTGGGTATTATGACGGAACGGGATTATTCAAGAAAAGTAATCCTGAAGGGCAAACATTCCAGCGATACCACGGTTGATGAAATTATGTCCACCGACCTGCCGAGTATTACGCCTAACGAAACGGTTGAGCAGTGTATGGCCATTATGAGTGACAAGAATATCCGCTACCTTCCGGTATTTGATAACGATCAGCTTGCAGGTATCATTTCCATGAGCGATGTTGTTACAGAAACTATTCTGCAACAAAAAGAAACGATCACCCATCTGAAAAGTTACATGTACGGGCAATGACCTGACCGTGGCTACATTACAAGACTTTACCTTTCAAGGCCGGCCAGCACTCCACTGATCAGGCCGCTGATTTCATCTGCCCTGTTCCAGATCATCATATGTGTCCCTCCATGGATACGATGGGTAGGCTTCACATACCTTATGGGGAAGATCCGGTCTTTGTCGCCGTGAATATGTACAATATCCGCGGGATATTCGGTGTTCTGCCAGTTCACAATCTGATCAAATGACCAATTGATATAATTCAGTTTAGCCGTTCTGCGGTAGCCATTCACAAACTGTTTTTCATCGCTGGTGTGGGCGCCCAGGCGGCGGTTTGCTAACGCATACAAGGTATCCCATTGCGGGATCTTTCTGACGGGAAACAGCCGGTTTAATTTTAGAAATCCTGCAAGCCTTACGCTCAACGGCAGTTCTGATCTGGTTTTTACACTGGAGATCAGGATCGTTTTTTTTACATCCCTGATCTTTGCCAATTCGATAGCAATCATCCCGCCGAACGACAAACCGATAATTACCGGACTGGGATCGTTAATTGGTTCGGCCATTCTCTGTGCATAGGATGAAAGAGGCTCGTGGGGCGCCGGGTCCAGCCAGTTGATCGGTTGCAAATCAACGCCGCTTATCTTCAGATTAGAGAATATCTTACCATCTATCCCAAAACCGGGAATACAATAGACATTCATACGAGGATAAAATTTTGAAGGAGGCCGGACCATAACGTCACCAGGTGAATCACCCGGTTGAAACATTTATAACCCGAACATACCTCTGTTTAATTGTTTCAGCAACTGATTCTTATTTTCTGCTGCCACCAGCAATGAAATATTATCGCTACTGCCGCCGTAAGATACCATTCTAATTGGAACGTTCCGGATAGAACCGAAAAGTTTCTTTACAATTTCCTCCGTTTCGTTGATTTTATGACCTACTACGCAAATGATCGTCTGGCCTTCGTCAACTTCCACCTTTCCCAACACCCCAAGTTCCTTTATGATCTGATCCAAATGATCGTGGCTGTCGATCGTCAGTGAAACCGCCACCTCTGATGTTGTAATCATATCGATCGGCGTTTTGTATTTTTCAAAAACTTCAAAAAGCTTCCTCAGGAAACCGTAAGCCAGTAACATCCTGCCACTCTTGATTTTTATAGCGATGATATTATCTTTCGCAGCTACAGCTTTTACGCCGGAACCGGAGGCTTCCTGGGTGATGAGCGTACCCTTCGCGTCAGGCTGCATGGTATTCAGCAATCGCACGGGGATCTTATACTGCTGCGCGGGCCAGATGGAAGCCGGATGAAGTATCTTGGCGCCAAAGTAAGCCAACTCTGCAGCTTCTTCAAAACTCAGTTGTTCAACGGGCACCGTCTTATCCACGATTCGCGGATCATTGTTGTGCATACCATCAATATCGGTCCATATTTCACAAACTGTTGCATTGACGGCAGCAGCGATCAGTGAGGCTGAATAATCGCTACCCCCACGCTTCAGGTTATCTACCTCGCCTTTCGCATTGCGGCAAATATATCCCTGTGTGACGAGGATCTTCTTATCCCGGACACTGTCCAGCAGGTGTGATAGCCTGGTGCGGATACTTCCTATCTGGGGTTCCTCATTCTCATCGATGCTCATAAATTCAAGCGCGGGCAATAACGCGTAGGACGCACCGATCTCTTCCAGGTAAGTTGAAAATAATTTGGTGGATAAGAGCTCCCCCTGAGCAAGTATATCCTTGCTCAAAGCCTCACTGAATGAGATCTTCAGGATTACATGCAGAAAATCAAAATGCTCTTCCAGAATATTCCTGGCCTTATTGTATGTTTCGTCCTTTTTAAAAAGCTCCCTGATAAACTGGTCATAATGAGTTTGCAGGCTGTTGATGACCTGTAACGCCGTGTGGCGGTCAGCTTTGGCAATATTATTTCCGATTTCCACTAAAGCGTTCGTTGTTCCGGACAACGCCGACAGCACTACGATGGCAGGCTCTTTCTGTTCTTGCAATAATGAGGCAATATGCTGCATCCTCTCGGGCTTGCCAACACTGGTACCTCCAAATTTCATTACTTTCATTATGATTCGTTTTACAACCCCATTGCGCTAAATCGGCCGTCCCCGGGTTCAGGGATCTGGCTCTGCCGGACTTTGACTCTACCAGTCCAGGCGGACAAAGATAATCCAAAAGCATTTTCCTTTATTTGTCCTGCTGTCGGAAGCACTGATTTTTCTCAGCTTTTCAATTTATTTTAGATCGCTTGAAACAAAAACGCCGAAATACACCCCGAATCCTTTCTCTTAAAAACCCAGGGGGCCGAATGTTCAAGTCAAAAATTGAATAAATTTGTAGGAAACCTCCTTATATGAAATTTACGTATTACGGACAATCATGCTTCGCACTTGAGCTGGGCGGAAAGACTTTTCTGGCAGACCCGTTTATTACCGGAAATGAACTGGCAAAGCATATCAATATCAGCAGCATTCAAGCCGACTACATCCTGGTGAGTCACGGGCACGGCGACCACGTTGGTGATGTGATTCAGATTGCTAAAAGGACCGGCGCTTTGGTGATCAGTAATTTTGAGATCATTACCTGGGTGCAAAAGCAGGGAATCAGCAATGTACATCCAATGAATTTTGGCAGCCGCGATTTTGAGTTCGGTACCCTGACCTATTTTCAGGCGCAACACAGTAGTTGTCTGCCCGACGGAACCTGCGGTGGGAACCCGGGTGGATTTATCTTGAAATCACCCCATGGAAACTTTTATTACAGCGGCGATACCAGCCTGATGCTGGACATGCAACTGGTTCCTTACTATGCCAAACCTGATGTAGCGATTCTGCCGGTTGGCGGCAATTTCACGATGAATGTGCAGGACGCCCTAAAAGCGACTGAATTCATCGGTTGCGACAACGTGGTTGGCGTTCACTTCGACACTTTCGGCTATATTAAGATCGATCACGAGAAATCGCTGAAACTCTTTGCAGATGCGGGAAAAAAACTGCTGCTTCCCGAGATCGGAAAGACCTACGATCTGACAGGAGCCTGACCCGGATCTATGCCTTTCCATTATCCTGCTTAATTGCTGACCCATTTTCCGTTACATTTGTTCCAAAACAAGGGCCTCTCGCATGGAAAAATTTATTGTCTCGGCAAGAAAATACCGACCCCAGACCTTCGACACGGTAGTGGGGCAGGCGCACATTACCACGACCCTTAAAAATGCTATCCAGCAGAATCAATTGGCGCACGCCTTCCTGTTTTGTGGACCGCGCGGGGTTGGCAAAACAACCTGCGCCCGGATCCTGGCCAAGACCATCAATTGCGAGAATCTTACACCCGAAGGCGAGGCCTGCAATACCTGTAATTCCTGCGTTTCCTTTAACCAGGGCACTTCCCTCAACATCCATGAACTGGATGCTGCCAGCAATAATTCTGTGGATGATATCCGAGCGCTGACTGAAAAAGTCCGATTCGCCCCACAGGCAGGCCGTTATAAGGTTTATATTATTGATGAGGTGCATATGTTGAGCGCCCAGGCATTTAATGCTTTTCTGAAAACACTGGAGGAGCCGCCGCATTACGCGATTTTTATCCTGGCGACCACCGAGAAGCACAAGATTATCCCCACCATCTTAAGCCGATGCCAGATCTTCGACTTTAAGCGGATCAGCACAGCCGACACAGCCCGGCACCTTTCCGGCATCTGTGAAAAAGAAGCGATAAAAGCAGAAATGCCGGCTCTGCAGATGATTGCGCAAAAAAGCGAGGGTTGCCTGCGGGATGCACTCAGCCTGATGGATAAGATCGTAAGTTTTACCAATGGTGAACTCACCTATGCAAATACGCTGGAGCACCTGAATATCCTGGATGAAGATTATTATTTCAAACTGATGGGGCAGATGCTCAACCAGGACCTGACAGGCGCCATGCTGCTGTATGACGATATTAACCGCAAAGGATTTGAAGGTGACCTGGTACTGAACGGATTTGCCTCCTTTATCCGTAATCTGCTGGTCAGCAAAGATGAAAAAGCGGCGGTGCTGCTGGATGTCGTGGAAGATTTTAGAGCAAAATATGCAGAGACTGCTAAAGAGATCCCTACTCCCCTCCTCATCAGCGCCCTGAATATCCTGAATGAGGCTGAAATAAATTTCCGGATGGCGCGCAATAAACGGCTGCATGTGGAGCTGACCCTGATCCGGCTTTGCTACCTGAAACAAGCGATTACGCTGAGCGAAGAAGGGAATACCACTGTAAAAAAAAAATTGATTGAATCAACCGGCGCGCTTGCGTTCAGGCAAATTCAGCCGGTAGTTGCATCAAGGAAAAAAACAGCCTTACCGAAGCCTGCGACCCCTTCTGCCGAATCACGGCCTGAAGCCAGGCTGACGGTTCAGCACGAAAAGCCCGCAAAAGTTCCTGCGGCTAACGGGACACAAGCCCCTGTTTCGACAGCACCAATCACCCGGACCACAAAAATCAGCGGAATTGAAAAGATCCGTGAAAAATTCAAGGGACATACCCCCAGGGAAAAAGATTTACCACTGACTGTTGAAAACCTCAAAAAAGGATGGGATGCGTTTTCCAATCAGTTGCGGGAGGCTAAGAACTCGGCCGCACAAAGCTATGAGCTGGCCACACTGAAAATTATTGACGATAATACTTTTTATGTGTATGCCTCCAATTCCGTGGAGTACATGTTCGTAGAAAGCTGCAAGACGCAGGCTTCGGAGTTTTTGCAGCAGGAACTGAAAAATTATCAGTTGCAATTCTTCATTATAAAGATGGAGAATAAAGAAGAAGAAGAGCCCGGACAGCAGCCACTCTCCGCCCTTCAGCAATACCAGCGAATGATTGAAAAATACCCCCTGTTGAAAGAGCTAAAAGAAAAGCTGAAGCTTGATGTAGACAGATAAAGTGAGAGATACAGCCTCCAATCATAGCCCAGTGCACAAATTAATACTTCGGTGTGCACCAGATCCTCTCAGTTTTCATCAATTTACCTTAATTTCGGCCAAAATAATTGATTAATGGCTGAAAAGATCCTCATGCCCCGCTTAAGTGACACGATGACTGAAGGGGTGATTGCCGCATGGCATAAAAAAGTCGGCGACCCGGTTAAAAAGGGTGATTTGCTGGCTGAAATCGAAACCGATAAGGCCACCATGGAACTGGAAAGTTATAAGGATGGCACAATATTATATCTGGGAGCGGAGAAAGGAGGCACATTACAAGTAGATGACCTGATGGTGATCGTTGGTGAACCCGGCGAAGATATTTCCGGCCTGATTGGCGGGAAGTCCTCAACCCCGGCTACAACACCTGCCCCCGCTGCGCCTTCGCCTGCTCCTGCCAAACCGGAACCCCCGGCCAGCGCTCCTGCGGCTGCTCCGGCTACTGCGCAAGGCGCACCACTGGATATCAGTACCCTTGACGAAGTAGTACTAATGCCTCGTCTCAGCGATACCATGACTGAAGGTGTGATCGCCTCCTGGGCCAAGGAAGTGGGAAGCGAAGTGAAAAAAGGTGATCTCCTGGCTGAAATCGAAACCGACAAAGCCACGATGGAGCTTGAAAGCTATAAAAATGGTACACTTCTCTATCAGGGCGCCAAAAAAGGCGAACCAATCCAGGTAAATGACCTGCTGGCCATCATCGGCGAAAAGGGAAAAGTGGATGTTGATGCTATCGTCGCAGCCTCTAAAGGCGGCACCGTTTTATCCTCCGCAGCACAAGCCGAATCCGCTGGTCAGCCAGCGCAGGCAACTACAACCCCAGCAACCGGGGCAAGCTCCACCACCGCGGACGGCCGCATCAAAGCCTCACCGCTGGCTAAGAGACTCGCCGCCGATAAAGGGATCGACCTGTCACAGGTTCAGGGTAGCGGCGATGGAGGCAGGATTGTGAAAGCCGATGTGGATAGCTTCGTTCCATCAGCAGCCAGACCGGCCGCAGAAGCACCTGCTCCGGCGCAGACGCCTGCACTTGCACCGCCGCAAGCTCCGGGTTGGGTACCTCAGGCGCCGGTGGGTGAAGTAAGTTATGACGAGGTGAATGTTTCCCAAATGCGGAAAGTCATCGCAAAACGACTGGCAGAAAGCAAATTTTCAGCGCCTCATTTCTACCTCACCATGGCTATTGATATGGATGCGGCAGTGGCCAGTAGGGCAAGGATCAACGAAACCAGTCCGGTGAAAATTTCCTTCAATGATTTTGTGCTGAAAGCCTGCGCTATCGCATTGAGGCAGCACCCCGCGGTGAACAGCAGTTGGCTGGGTGATAAAATTAGAATTAATCATCATATTAATATTGGTGTAGCTGTTGCAGTAGAAGAGGGACTTCTCGTACCCGTGGTACGTTTTGCCGACAATAAATCCCTGTCGCAGATCGCCACCGAAGTAAAAACTTTTGCTCAAAAGGCCAGAGATAAAAAACTTCAACCCCAGGACTGGGAGGGTAGCACCTTCACTATTTCAAACCTGGGCATGTTTGGCATCGATGAGTTCACCGCGATCATCAACCCGCCCGATGCCTGTATTCTGGCTATTGGCGGCATCGCAAAGGTCCCGGTCGTGAAAAACGGACAGATCGTGCCTGGTAATGTCATGAAAGTGACCCTGAGCTGCGACCACCGCGTGGTGGACGGCGCAAAAGGGTCGGCCTTCCTGCAAACTCTGAAGGAATTGCTGGAAGAACCTTTAAGGATGCTGGTTTAATAAAACAATAATTCATTCAGATAACCAAAGCAGGCTGCAACATTCAACGTTGTGGCTTGTTTTGTTTTCTGTTTCCGGTGCTCAGACAAAACAGTGTTGACATTGAGCCATCGAAATAAGTCCCGGAACTGAAAAACTGAACGCCAATTTGTAAAGTGAACTGGTTTTTATAAGTAATAGATTAACCTTTAAAGCTTAATTAGTGAACAAAAAAACACTTTTACTGGGGGCATCAGAAAATCCCGCAAGGTATAGCAACATGGCTATAAAACGGCTGCGAGACAAGGGTCATGATGTGATAGCCATCGGCAGGACGAACGGCCAGGTGGAAGATGTGAAGATCAGAACGGACAGACCCCAAATCCAAGATCTCGACACGGTTACTATCTATTTAAATCCCGTCAACCAACCAGAATTCGAATCTTATATCCTGGGACTGAAACCGCGAAGGATCATTTTTAATCCGGGGGCTGAAAATCCCGATCTGGCAAAAAAAGCGGCCGCAAACAATATCGAAACCATGGAGGCCTGTACGCTTGTCATGCTGACCATTGGAATGTACTAGCTCCCGCAAAAGCAATTGGAGCGATATCTATATTTCTTATGCAAAATGATCATTATATTTATCATTAATCCTGCAATATGAAGTTTCTATCACTCTTCTTTCTGATTTTCTTATTCAATCACAATACCATCTTTGCGCAAAAACTATCTGCCATCGAAGCTGAGAGTAAGATCTCTTTTGTGATTAAAAATATCGGGATGGACGTAAACGGGGCGCTTTCAGGATTAAAAGGTCAAATGTATTTCGACTCTAAGAATCTGTCTGGCAGCGGGTTTGATATGACCGTAGATGTAAACACTATAAACACCGGCATCGGAAACAGGGACAGCCACCTGAAGTCTGAAACTTTCTTCAACGTTAGCAAATACCCCGTTATCCAAATTAAAACCATCCGGTTACAATTTCTGGGGAATAACCGGTATCAGGCTAAAGCCATGCTGACGATGAAGGGCACCAGCAGGGCCATTGACTTGAATTTTTTGGCTGAACCCAAACCGACGGGGTACCTGTTCAGCGGAAGCTTTTCCCTTAACCGCAAAGACTACGGCATTGGGGGCAGCAGCATGGTCATGGGAGATAATGTAAATGTCAATCTGCATGTCGTTGCCAGGAATCAATAAAAATCCCATCTAATATATTTATTATTTAATGCTTAATCTCCGTTCACTGTCTCCAACCGAGCCTGCACCCGACATCAGGTAATCTGCAAGCATAGAGATGCAGACCTCATTTATGCGCTATTTGCATAAGCTTGTCCTCCCGAAATCAAATTGTTATCTTCATAGATGCTTGTAAAAATAAATGGCAGCGCCGTTTATGGCGTTGACGCGCTCCCTATAACCATTGAAGTCAACTGGATATCCTCATCCGGTAAAGGTTCGTCGATTGTGGGCCTTGCCGACAATGCTGTCAAAGAGAGTATGCAGCGCATTGAAAGCACGTTTAAAACCAACCATTTTGAAATGCCGCGTACCAAGGTTTTGGTGAATCTCGCCCCGGCAGACATTAAGAAAAGCGGCACCGCCTTCGATCTTCCTATTGCACTAGGCATATTGGCCGCATCGGTACAGGTCAGGAAGATTCAGTCGCTCCCCGAATACGTGATCATGGGTGAACTCAGTCTCGATGGGGAGTTGAGGCCCATCAAAGGTTCCCTACCCATCGCGATACAGGCGCGCAAACAAGGCTTCAAGGGATTGATTGTTCCGAAGGTCAATGCCCGCGAGGCTGCAATGGTCAATAACCTGCGGGTTTATGGCGCCTCGAATATCCGGGAGGTGATCGATTTTTTCGAGAAGGGCGAAACCGGACTCAACCAGGTGAAAGTCAACACAAGAGATGAATTTTTTTACTCGCAGTATGAATATGAAATGGATTTTTCGGATGTCAAGGGACAGGAAAACATCAAAAGGGCATTAGAGATCACCGCGGCCGGCGGACACAACGCCATCCTGATCGGGCCGCCCGGTGCGGGCAAGACCATGCTCGCCAGAAGGCTCCCATCTATCCTGCCTCCCCTTACACTCCAGGAAGCGCTGGAGACCACCCAAATCCATTCGGTGGCGGGAAAGCTTCCCGAGAATGCAACGCTCATCTCCCGCAGACCCTTCAGATCTCCACATCATACTATTTCCGATATAGCCCTGGTGGGAGGCGGTGGCATCCCCCAACCGGGAGAGATCTCCCTGGCGCACCACGGAGTCCTGTTCCTCGATGAGCTACCCGAATTCAAACGCAGCGTCCTGGAAGTGATGCGCCAGCCGATGGAAGAGCGGAGGGTAACCATTTCCCGTGCTAAACAAGTGATGGATTTCCCGGCAAGCTTTATGCTGATAGCGTCTATGAACCCCTGCCCATGCGGGTTTCACAACCATCCCGAAAAGGAATGTACTTGCCCTCCGGGGGCGGTGCAGAAATACCTCAACAAAATCTCCGGGCCATTGCTGGATCGTATCGACCTGCACGTGGAAGTAACGCCGGTTCCTTTTGCCGAACTGGCCCACCAACGCCAGGGCGAGAACTCGGCAAGCATCCGGGACCGGGTAATCAGCGCCCGGAATCGTCAGCTGGAAAGGTTTAAAGACCAGCAAATCTATTGCAATGCCCAAATGAGCAGCAGCAAGCTGAAAGAGATCTGTGAGATCGACACGGTAGGCCGGAACCTGCTGAAAACAGCTATGGAAAAAATAAACCTCTCTGCCCGCGCCTACGACCGGATTCTGAAAGTCAGCCGCACCATTGCTGATCTTGAAGGCAGCGACGCCATCCTGCCCGAATTCCTGGCCGAAGCCATTCACTACCGTAACCTGGACCGGGAAAACTGGTCGGGGTGAGGCGGCATTCAAGAACTTTGCTGACACTGAACACATCCTTTTTTCAACCAAATATTCGTAACAATAAAGCGATAGTGTAATAGAATTTTTTATTTTTTTCAAAGGCATCCCCGTCATCTGGTCTTTTTTCTTCTATGTTACAAGTCTAAAATCTTTCACAACAAATTATCATACTGCCATACTCTTCTTCTGTCAATTTTTCCACCGCCATCTGTAATCATAGTAAGAAAAATCCATACCTAAGAGATTCATCGCTTCACCATCCTACTACCGGTTTGATCCAAAGCTGCTCTCAACCCCTTTGCCAGATGTAAAGCATTTCCGATACCCCAATAGTGAAGAAAGAACACTTTCGGCGTCTCGTGAACCATATGATTATGCACTGCTACTACTTCAATTCCATTTTCTACCAACGCTTTAATAACCGGGGCTACTTCATTTTCTAACATAGCAAAATCTCCGGCAACGGCAGCTTTACCCGGTGTTCCCTGCCATGCAGCCCAGGTATTAAATCCCATAAAACTGCTTACCGGAATGCCGTGCTCTGTAAGCTGTACATCATTTCGACCAATAGTGTACTTATACACACCTTTGCTCAGCTCGCCTTTATATCCAACGACAGCATCCAGCGCTGAAATATCCAACGTGTTAATCACGCTATCGGTATTTGCGGCTTTCGGGTCTGCCCCGCGTACTTCAGCTACTTTTCCAAAAATAGCTTTTACACCTTTTGCCAAAGTTGCAAGATCGGCAGACCTGTCGATATGCATAAACACAACATTAGGATGGTTCCGTACAAAATGGTTATGGATAGCTGAAATGGAGAACCCTTGCCGGATAACTTCCTGTTGCACAGGCTTCACATCTGCTTCACTGAGGATAATATCACCCATTACCATAGCGCTGTCTCCGCAGGGTGTAAATGCGGCCCAGCTACTCAGCCCCATAGCGGGGATGATTTTGAAACCGTCTACCACTACTTTAAGATCATTCTGCGGCACCGTGATTTTGTATTCGCCATTTTTCTCCACACCTTTCATTCCGGTAATGGATTCTATTTTAGCAATATCCAGCTTACTGCCCGGGGCGCAGCGGATTACCCGGGTGTTTTTAACCGTTCTAATTTCTTTATTGGATTGTGCCCGGCTATTACAACCGGCAATACTAACGGCAACCGGAAGTGCTGCCATCAATAACAGATCAATATAACCTTTCATGTTTTATAATTTTACTATTTAGCGAATGATACTTTTACGTGTGTATCAGGTTTTAATTCTTCATTTCCTTTCTGGACAAGGGTGTCTCCGTTTTCAAGGTCTCCGAATATCTCCTGCTTATCCCCCATATTAAAACCTGGCCTTACATCAACCCATTTGGTGCTGCCATTTGATACTTTTATCACAAATCGTTTCTCGAGCGTTGTAACCACCGCTGACACGGGCACTACAAGCGATTGCCCTTTCCTGAAGAACCGGAGCTTTACATCGGCATAACTTCCTGCTTTTAGCTCACCGGATAGATTAGGTATTTCAAATTCCCACATTTCGCTCCGGGTTTCATTATCGATGCTCCCAGTTTTGCGGGCCAGCGTGGCCATAAACTTTTTATCTGGAAGCGAGCGGGTGGTTAGCTCTCCGCTATTCCCGATCAGTTCAGCGTTTGTAAATACTTCAGGAACGGCGACCCTCAGTCGTAATACTCTATTGTCTTCAATTTCAAACAGAGGCTTATCACTGTTATTGCCAACCAGGGAACCAACATTGATATTTCTTTTCGTAATAATGCCGCTGTAAGGAGCTATGACCGCCAGATAGTTTCCGATTTGTTTGTAAGATAAAACAGCAGACTGTGCCTGGATCAGGTCCGCCAGGTTCACCAGTCCGGTTTTATATCTGTCCTGCATCGCACTGAAAGCATAGTTGCCGGATTTTAATTGTTGTTGTGTTTCCTTAGCCACCGTTACGCTATTCTTAAATGTCGCATTGGCGATCCGTTGCTGCGTGGTAAGGGCTGCCCTACTATCCGCTGTATTTTCTTCGGCTCCCTTTGACAATAGACTTTGTTGCTGCAATTGGCGTTTTACTTCACCATATTTCATGATCGGGAAAACCAGTTGTAAACCTGCCCCATAATTGAAACGTTTTAATGCAAGCCCATCCCAGGTATTACGTGCGCCACTGGCTTCAAAACCAGACCCGCGTGCAAACGTAGTCCCCCACGCGTTTAGTTTTGGTAAAAATGATTTCCTCAGCACCAGTTCTTTGGACTTGCTTTCATCCACTCTGCTTTGCTGATACAATACAAATGGATGCTTTGAAAAGGAAGTATCCGTGTTTTCTGCAATTGCAGGCAGCCTGTCTAAGAACGAGGTATCGGCAGGCACCGGCAAAGCATCCACCACAACCAGATGGGCCAGTTGCCATTGATCTATTTCCAATTTTTCTTGTGTGTTCAGCAGTTCAACTTTTGCTTTTGAAAGTTCGGACAAAAACAAAGCTGTATCTACACCCGCCTTTATACCAGTGCGGGCAAGTACCCGGCTTTGCCTCAAATTAGTCTGCACCCTTTCTACATTGTGCCGGTGAATGTTTACCAGGTCATAAGTCAGCAGCACATCCAGGTAGCTACTGATAACTTTGACGGAATGAATAAATAATTCATTCTGATAATATGATTTTTGCGAACTGGCTGCTGCCACTGCCTGGTTGATTCGCGCTTGACGTTCGCCAAAAGTAGATGCCTGCCAGTTTAACAAAAGGCTCGCAGCGCTTCCGCTCGCCGGGGCATAGGAATTAGTAACAGATGGAGGTCCTGTGATAGGCAAAATGCCATTGGGATAAAACATGCCCGTTAGATTATTAGCCGTAGCAAGACCAGCCTGGTAGGTAGCATCTATACTCGGTAGCCTGCTGTATTTGACAACATCCACATTTTTTGCCGCAGCATCTGATTCATATTTTCGGGCCTTCAACAGATGATATTGTTGTTGGGCTAATGTAACCGCGTCTTTTAACCCGATCACGGTATCCAAAGAGTTTTGGGCTTGTGTAGCGGTGCAAGCGCCTGTTAAAGCGATACCTAGAACCTGGAACCATTTTATCATATTATCCTGATTGATCCGTTTTTAAGATCATTATCAGGGCAAAACTAAAAGCCGATTTTGGAGAAATTTTGGCGGTACTATTGTCAAAAGGTTACGTCAATGATATGCCAGCCTTCTTTATATACGTAATCAATCTTGTAACGATAAAGCTGGCCAATTTGCTTTACCAGCGAGAGGCCAAGGCCGGTAGTCTTTCTGTTGTGCGATGCTTTTTTAAAGCGCTCAAATAGTTCTTCCGGCGGTATCTTAAGTGCATCCCCGGTATTCTCAATGATTAACCGGCGATCACTGATCGAAACCTTTATTTTTCTATCTCCGTTATTATGGACGATAGCGTTATTGACCAGGTTGGAAACCAAAATTTCGATTAATGACCGATTAGCTGTTACCATAATATCATTTTCGATCTTGTTGGTGATATCAGGGCAATCATCCGTATAATTCCTACAGTCATCTAACACGTCCCGGACCACCTCACTTACATTTACAAGCTCCACATCAGGGAACTGGTTGTTTTCAATCTTGGCCAGTAATAGCAATGTTTTGTTCAGTTCGCTGAGACGATTGGTTGCATTGGTAATATCGCCCAATAGCAACGCTTCTTTCTCCGTGATATCGGGTTGATTTATCAGCAACTCCAGCTTGGCGCGGATAACAGCAAGTGGTGTTTGTATCTCGTGAGAGGCATTCTCCACAAATTGTTTCTGGTTCAGGTAAGCTGTATTTACCCGACGAGTAAGTCCGGTAAGCATCGCATTCAACCGGTCAAATTCGGTAGTGCCTGTTTCCTCTGGTAGTTGTAAGTGGTTGCTTCCTGTTAAATCAAAATCTTCCGCAGCATGAATGGTTGAAAAAAATGGCCGCCACAATCTACCAGAACTCTTCCGGTTTAATAGGATTATAGCCAACAGTAACAAAAGCAGGATAACCGCTTCTGTGGCAAATACCTTGATGATCAAATGTTTGATCTCCGTGGAGGAAATAAAGGTTGAAACATAATAACTATGCCCGTTCCATTGAAAGCGGCTGGTAAGTACCTGGAACGGAAGCGCCTTCTTCTTGTCCGGATAATAAATGGCCGTATCCCTCGGCTCACCTAAATTGGCAGATGGTATAGCATCAGCCTCCATAATGTTATACTCCCCGGTGATATGCTTCTCCAAGGCGCCGGAAGTTGATACAAAAGCATTCCAGGTATTTTGTTGTTTTAACAGCAGAAGTTTTTCCTGTGCGTGGCGGGCATGCTTATTAAGCATGGCATAGAATAATCCCGAGCTGATCAGCAAAACAACCGGTAGCCAGATTAACAATGTTCTTGTATTTCGTTGTAGAAGCGGCCTGCTCATATTGTAACTTTATACCCTAATCCGTAAATGGTCTGAATGAGATCATCGCAGCCGCATTCCTTCAGCTTGCGTTTCAGGTTTTTCATTTGGGAATAGACAAAATCAAAAGAAGGCATTTTATCGGTCCGGTCGCCGTATATGTGTTCAGCAATTGCCTGCCTGCTCACTACCCTGTTTTGATTGTTTAACAGGAAGGCCAGCAAATCAAATTCATTCCGGGTTAGCACAAGTGGCTCTTGATTACAAGTCGCGGACCTGGAGGAAAGGTTGAGCCGGAGATTCCCGGACTCCAGCAAATTGGCGCCCTGGCTGTATTTTCTGCGAATTAATGCTTTCACCCGCGCGTTCAGTTCGGAAAGATGGAAGGGTTTGGTTACATAGTCATCGGCGCCCAGGTTCAACCCTTCAATTTTATCATCAATTGAATTACGGGCAGAAATAATGATCACGCCATCCCGTTTCTGATCTTGCCGCAGGTATTTCAGCAACTGGAGGCCGCTTCCGCCTGGCAGGTTGATGTCCAGCACAATACAGTCGTAATCAAAATCCTCCATTTTTGTAATCGCCTCATGATAGGTAGCCGCACCCTCACAAAGAAAGTCTTCGTCGGTAAAATATTCCAGGATACTTTGCAGCAAGTCAGGCTCGTCTTCCACTATCAACAGTTTCATACGCCTATATTTAGCGCAAAGCTACCCTCAAAATTTGGAGAAATTTTGTCGGCTCATTTTAGGTTGTCTTTTCGTTCTCCGGCCATGCTATATATCAGCAGCGCTGCGCTTTTACCCGATCCTTCCCGGGCTGCCACTATAAATAAACGCAGTTCGGGGATCAGCAGAGATGTCCTGGCGCCGCTACGGGTGGGAATATTCGCTACCTGCTTATACCCGTCTTGTCCATGATCCCGGAATATGCTAATGGCACCCGCCCCGCCGCTGACGATAATATTCCCCGTCTGGCTATCATAGTAAAGATCATCTGCGTCACCTGTCATTGGATTTAAACTTATCTCTTTACCTGTTCGGCCATCCAGGACCAATAGCCTTGCAGGATTTCGGTAACCGACAAACACCCGACAGGTAGCAGGATCTATCGTCATAGGAAAATTCGCAGTGGGTGCATCTCTGGACCACTTGTTCACAAGCTTCATCCGGGAGAGACTGATAGCCCCGACCATCCTGGAATCAGGTATATTTACAAATAGCCGATCCAGCTTTTTGTCTATCTGGAAGGACTCGGGGTGGGCAGGCAACTTAACATCCCCGGTCTGCTCATGACTATTGGCGTCAATGATAGCGATGCCGCCGGCTCCATAACCGACATAGATCTTCTTTTCTATTGAATCATACCGGACATCATCTGCATCAGAGGAAAGGTGGACCGTCCTTGTTTTTTCAAAGCTCCGGGCGTTAAAGAAATAACAGTCGCCATTACCCCCATTGGCCACAAATATCTCCTCGTTTTGTGGAATGTACGCCACCCCCTGGGGCTCATTCAGGCCCATGATGCTATGGATAATCTTGCCATTCTTTAAGTCAACCACTTCCAGCGTATTATTACCCAGGGCAGCGACGTAGATCACCTGGTCCTTGGGATTGATATCCATGTGATCGATCCGGCCCTTCACTCCCGGCAAAGGGATCGTTTTTTCCAGTTTCAGCGCGTCGGCGCCAAAAGATCGCTGACCATTGCAGCTTGAGACTAAGCTGCCGCAAATGATCAGCATGACCAGAAAATTAGTGTATAGTTTATTCATACACGTAGTTTTTTATTACTAGCGGCTATCATTACTGCAAAGCTATTGGCAAAATCTGGAGAAATTTTGTGACCTACTGGTTGGCAAAAACGTTTCAGTCGGGCCCGATAATTGCTTGCACTAGAATAGAGATAACGACTTCCCAGGAAATTCCGGCAAATCTTCCGCCTAGAATTTCCGGGGAGTCCCTTTCCGATCTTGTGATTCGTAAAACCCACTGTTTTGACGAGAAGATCGTTCCGCGAAATTCCCCTATACCTGGTTCGGGAGCAGCGGTGGATTAAAAATTGTCACCACGTCTCAGACCAACAATTTATTCTGTCCAGGGGTTGTCACTTTATGGCGTTCAATCTGGTAAAACAAAGGCCTAACTTCCAGAAAGAAACACCGATCTCAGCATGAAAGACGGAGAATATTCCCATTCCATTTGAACCTTTTCCCTCAAATCAGGGTTATTTAATACTTACTCTCTATTCAAAAACGTACAAAACCCGGAAAAGCACTTTAACTTAGAATAATTGAAAGAAATGTGGCAGGGAAGAAAGCAACAAGGACACATGAGATAGCCATGAGCAAGAAATTGCTTACAATCCCGTAAAGATTATTTGGCGTATTCCATGCCTGCCTGCCTGCCTGCGGCAGGTAAACCGGTCGGCAGGTGACGATCAAAAACACGAAAAAGAACACATGAAAATATTGGTCCATTACCTCAGACCTCTGAAATGGCTGGTAGTCGTCACGCTGGTCCTGGCGGGTATCAATATCGGGTTTTCGCTCATTGACCCCATCATCCTGGGGAAGCTGATCAACCTGGCGGCCGGTTACACCCATAACCCGGCTCCGTACAGTCCTTTTCTCTGGAAATTTGCCGGCCCGGTGATCAACCTTCTACTCTTGTCGATAGGTGTGGCGATGGTCAGTCGTATCGCCAAAGCCTTCCAGGATTATTTTCTGAATACCATCGTTCAGAAATTCGGTGCCGGGCTTTTTACCAAAGGGCTGAAACATGCGATGAAACTGCCCTACCAGGAATTTGAGGACCAGCGCAGCGGTGAAACCCTTGGCATCCTCCAAAAAGTGAGAACAGATACAGAGAAATTCATCAATGCATTCATCAACGTATTGTTTCCCATCGTGATAGGGATCATCTTCGTCAGTGTATATGCTTTCAGGATCCATTGGAGTCTGCCGATCATATATTTCGGCGGCATCATCCTGCTGATCCTCATGAGTAACCTGCTGAGTAAAAAAATAAAAGAAGTACAAAAGCAAATCGTAACCCAGACCGCAGCGCTGGCAGGCGCCACCACTGAATCGCTCCGCAATATCGAACTGGTAAAAAGCCTCGGGCTAACCGGCCAGGAGGTGGATCGTCTTAACAAAAACACCTACAAGATCCTCGGGCTGGAACTGAACAAAGTAAAGAGGATCCGGAGTATCAGTTTTGTACAGGGCACTTTTGTCAATACCCTGCGGCAGGTGATCTTATTTATCCTCATGTATTCCGTCTATCGGCATGAAATGGACGCGGGGCAACTGACGACGATGCAAATATTTTCTTTTTTCATATTTGGCCCCCTGCAGGAGATCGGAAATATCATCCTGTCCTATCGCGAAGCGGAAGCATCCCTGAACAATTTTGAAAACCTGATGCAGAAAAAACCTGAACGCCCTCCGGAGCATGTCAAACATTTAGGCGACATCAGGTCTTTGGAATTCAAAGACGTGGAATTCAGGCACCAGACGGCATCTCGTAATGCAATCCAGGGGATCAGCTTCAGCGTCAAAAAAGGCGATACCATTGCATTTGTGGGACCCTCAGGTAGCGGAAAAACTACCCTGATGAAACTGCTGGTGGGCCTTTACCGGCCCAGGCATGGCGCCATCCTTTACAACGGCCTGGACGAAAAAGAAATCAATTTTGACGATCTCCGTAAGCAAATCGGTTTTGTGACCCAGGATACCCAACTATTTTCCGGAACGATTCGGGAAAATTTATTATTTGTCAATCCCCATGCCACCGAAGAGGAATTAAACAGCGTGATTCAAAAGGCATCGGTAACTCATCTGCTGGCCAGGGCTGAAAAAGGACTGGACACACCCATTGGCGAAGGAGGGTTAAAACTTTCGGGTGGTGAGCGTCAAAGGCTTTCCATTGCCCGCGCTCTGATCCGGAACCCAAGGGTTCTGATCTTTGACGAAGCTACGTCCGCACTGGATTCACTGACGGAAGAAGAGATAACCAAGACCATCCGGTATGTTTCCTCACAGCAGAACCAAATCACCATTTTGATTGCTCACCGGCTGAGCACGGTGATGCATGCCGACCGCATCTATGTTCTTGAGCAGGGCGATGTGGTGGAGACCGGCGACCATGAGGAATTGCTGGAACGCAAAGGGCTTTACTACGCGATGTGGCGTCAGCAAATTGGTGAAAGAAGGCAGCGGATTCCGCTGACAGAAGAAAATTGATTATTCTACTGCTGCCTTTGGCAACAGGTGCTCGTCAATAATTTGTTTGAAAACATGCTTGGCCAACGCTCCCGGCTGCAGAGAAGGATCTCCATCTGCGGGAATAAACAGGAAGGTCGGGATGCTTTGAATACCAAACGCACCAGACAGATCCCTTTCCACCTCCGTATCAATTTTATAGATCAGCAATTTTCCTTCATACTCATTCGACAGCTCCTCCAGGGCGGGGGCTACCATTTTACAGGGACCGCACCAGTCGGCATAAAAATCAATAATCGCCGGCAAAGTCCCGCGGTACTTCCACTCCGTTTCGTTGTCATAATCAAAAATATGCTCTTTAAAACCCTGGGTCGTTAATTTAATTGTCGCCATATTCACTATTTTTTGAGGTGCAAAGTTCCCTATTTTAACGGGTTCGTTTCGTGATAAATGTTACATGGTTTTTAACGAAAAGCTCCAATACATAAAGATACGAAATTTTCCTTAATTGGCTTCCGGTACGAGTTCCGCCCTTCGGGCTTTGGTCCCAGGCAGCTATTTAAGAATGATTTGCAGCCTTTTGAAAACCGGTTTCTCTTCATAGACGTCTTAGCGTTGCCAACCAGGGAGAAATTTGAAGATTTTCCGATCTCTCGCTACCGTTTGATGGCGTTGCTGTGGATTTGCTTAAATTGCCCCTCAGGCAGTTGCGCGCTGCGGACTCAAAATCAAGTATTATGAAAATAATTCCCCTCTCGGAAGGAAGTTTTATCGTAGATGGCACGAAACGTTTTGTACCCTATCACCCAGGTTCAAATGACCCGGAGCCAAGAGTCAGAGGTGGCATGATCGTGCAGATCCAACCCTTTGTTTTGATCACGGGCAGGGATATTATCCTATTGGATTCAGGACTGGGTCTGAACGGAGGCGCCGGGCAAATTCCACTCATCAAAAACCTGCGCGATACCGGCATCGAACCTGAAGCTGTGACTAAAGTGCTGATGAGCCATCTTCATAAAGACCATAGCGGAGGCATGGTCAATCCATATACACATACCCCGCAATTCGAAAATGCCGTCTATTACCTGCAAAGAAGAGAGTTAATGTACGCCCTTGAAAAAGGCGCTCCCTCCTACAACCCACAGGATTTTGAAAACATTGAATCCACGGCCAACCTGGTTTTGCTGGACGAAGATGAGGGCGACATTGACGGTTATATCCACTACCAGGTCACCGCAGCCCATTCAAAATTCCACCAGGTCTTCTGGATCACCTCAGAAAACGAAACCGTCTTCTTTGGCGCGGATGACGCTCCCAAAAAAGATCAGATGAAAAGACGTTTTGTGGCCAAATATGATTTTGATGGACAGAAAGCGATGTCACTAAGAGAACAATGGAGAAAGGAGGGTAAAACCGGGCATTGGACTTTCCTGTTTTATCACGATACCGAAACGCCCGTTCTCAAAGTTTCCTGAGTATTGGAGACGTTAGTGGTCCCATTAAAAACAAAAGGCCTGCCCTAAAAAGAGCTGGCCGTTGCTAACCTATGAAAAACACCAAGGCAAATGTACTATTTTTTCAATTAAAACAAATTTTTTTTTCCCCAAATTTGAAAACCTGATAAAAGTCATTTTTTGCCAGTAATCAGGCCTGTTTTATTGAATTTGCACGGTCTTTTGCCTCAATTTTTCACGTGATTTTCGCACTATCATAACACGATAATACTACTTGCCCGGTGAGGGTATTTTTCCCGGTTAACACATATTAGTGATGGCTCTGAAATTTTTTCGGCGGTTTACCGTTATAATTTTGTATGACTAACTTTTTTAACCTCTAAAAAAAACAAAATGAAAACACTGGAAGAGATTGTTGAGATTAAACAATCTGTTGAAAAAAAATTACTTGGTCAGAAAGGCGTGACGGGCGTTGACGTGGGTTTCAAATACGTCAAAGGCAAGCGAACCCCTGAAATAGCCATTCGGGTTCACGTTGCAAAAAAACTGAAAACGATACCCAAGGGCGAAGCAATCCCTTCGGAAATTGAAGGGATAAGCACGGATGTGATTCAGGGAGTTTTTGAACCCCAATGGTTGCGGGTCCCGGTAGACGAAGTCATGGCCTATGCCGATGTAGCTTCATACTCCCCGCTTGTTGGTGGTATCAGCATCGGTCCCGACCGGGTTATAGGAGGCTATGTATTTGTAGGCACGCTGGGTGCACCGGTTGTTGATCTGACCACCAACAAAACAGCGCTCCTGAGTAATTTCCATGTCATGTGTGTTGATAACGGATGGCACGCCGGCGATGTGATGGATCAACCCGGAAGGGTGGATGGCGGAAGCATCGCAAACCGTGTAGCAACGCTCAGCCGGGGCGTACTGAGCAGCCACGTAGATGGAGCCGTCAGCGCACTGGATGCGGGGAAAACCACGAAGTGCGAAATCGTGGACATCGGAACAATCAATGGGACAGCTACAGCCGTACTCAACGCACCTGTCAGGAAGAGAGGGCGTACCACCCTGTTAACCTACGGATTCGTAGATGCCATCAATGCCACGTTGAATGTGGATTATGGGAACGGCATTGGTGTAAAAACTTTGAGCAACCAGATCGGTATCCGGCCGGATGTGACTCATAACCCCAAATTCAGTGATCATGGAGATAGTGGCAGTGTGGTTGTCGACGCGAATAACAAGATTGTTGGTTTGTTGTTTGCCGGTAACAACACAGGATACACCTACATCAACCCGATCAATTTTGTATTCAGTGAGCTGAATATTAAACTCTGCAGTTCAAAATCCACGATTAAGGAAGTGAAGGAAGTAAAGCTGGAGAAAATCGAGAAGATTGAAAGAAAGGAAATCAAAGAAGTAAAGCTGGAGAAAAATGAGTTGAAGGAGCATAAGCTTGAAAAAATTGAGCATAAGGAACACAAGGATTTCAAAGAATTCAAACTGGAAAAGAATGAACGGCTGGAGGGCAAACCCATCCGGGAATATGACCCCAAAGGAATTGCCGAAGTTACCAACCCAGGTCCTGGCCAAGGTATTCAGTTTGAAGAAACGGGTCCCGCTACGGATCTGGAACAAAGAATTGCCGCGCTTGAACAGGCATTCGGACAAATGAGCGCGTTTATCTCCCAACAACTCCGCCCCGATCTTTCACATGGCGCTTATACCGGAGAAGAATAGCCGCATACAGATTTATTTCATCCTAAGGTCTTGCAGACACTAATACTGCAAGACCCTTATTTCTACAAAAATGTTTTTCCTTTTTTGTTCAAAATATGATCAGGAGGCGATCTGGCTGCATAACCAGGTAATTTCAGGGAACCGAATCCCTGCCAGTATTCTTTTCAGCGAAGATCTGTACGATACCAGCGACTGGACCTTGCGTTTGAACGACAATCAATGTCACGCATCAGTGACCCTGCCCGATGGCACCCATATTGATAATAGCCAGGTAAAATTGTTCCTGAACCGTGTACAAAGCCTTACACATCCCTTTTGGAACCGGTTGGATAAGATTGAAAAAGAATATTTTCACCAGGAATGGAATTCCTTTTTAACTGGATGGCTAAAAGCCTTTGAGCCCGCCCTGGTCAACCCGGTAGCTCCGGGGATGCTCGCGGGATATGATGCCTGGCCGCTCAGATGGCGGGTGCTGGCCGCCAAAGCGGGACTGGCAGTTAAGCCTATGCATCTGGACAGCGAAACGGACCTGGTGTCACTGCTTTCACAATCTGAAAATAAAGACTCGTTGGTTTCTGCACTCGTTTACAAAAACAAGCTCTATGCCCCTGCTGAACTTGGGCGGTTTGCAGAAGCCTGCCTGCGGCTGTCGAAAACAGTGGGCTGCCCATTGCTGGAAGTGGTTTTTGAGAGAACGACGGATCGACAGCTACTTTTTGTAACTGCCAGTCCCATGCCTGCTTTCAGCCGGCACAGCTACAAATTCGTTGAGTCTTTCAAAATGGATCTCATGGGAGTTACCGGAGAGGCTTGTCTCACGTGAATTTATTCAGCCTTTATCTCCGAACTCCTGAATATTTTAATTTTTTTTAAACTTGTTACTATGGTATTGGTATGTGGCATACCCACTGAACCTCCGATTGAGTTGCTGGTTAATGAACTCGAAATTACCGGTACCTCTTATCTGTTATGGAATCCGCGAAAATTTGCGAAGACCCGTATCAGCACTGAATTAGACGCGCAAGGAAAATTCGGAGGCACTCTCTTCTACGAAGAAACAAGCTATGACCTTCGTGTCTTTTCCAGCATTTACTCGCGTATGACCGACTGGACAACACTACCAGAAATTGAACAGGAGCCGGATAACAAGGCGTTGAGGGCCAGGTGCGAGCGGATTCACTTTCTGATGCAGTTATTCATAGACAATACGGAAGCGCTCGTGATCAATCCTTCAGATGCGATGGCGAGTAATGGCAGCAAACCCTATCAACTATTCCTGGCCAGGGACAACGGGCTGAAGATACCTGATACCCTGGTCACCACTGACCCCGGGGCTGCCAGAGATTTTTACAGGATCCATCGGCAGCATGTGATTTATAAGTCGATCAGCGGAGTCCGTTCCGTGGTACAAAAAATGAAGGAAGAAGAGCTCAGCAACCTGGATAAGCTGCACTTCTGCCCTACCCAGTTTCAGGAATTTGTGGCAGGTAATAATCTGAGGGTACATGTCATTGACCGAAGGGTCATCGCCACAGAAATTCTGGCAGATGCGATTGATTACAGGTATGCGGCGCGGGAAAAAAAGCAGTCGGCGGTGTTGAAGCATACGGAACTGCCGGCGCAGGAGCAAAACAGTTGTATCCGGTTCAGCCGCTCCATAGGTTTATATTTCAGTGGCCTTGATTTCAGGAGGCGGGATGACGGCTCACTGGTTTGTTTTGAAGCCAACCCAATGCCGGGTTATAGTTACTATGAAGAAAGCACATCACAACCTATTGCCTACACCCTGGCTTGTGAACTTAAGACCCGGGAAAGCAATTACAGGGGTTTGACTTCTTCAAAAGAAATTACGATCGGTATCCCTTCATAGCTTTCCTGAACACCAAGATCACGGAGGGTCAGCTGCTTGTTATCGGTGATGATCTTGATGCAGATTTTAGAATGTTCGTGAGGCATCGTGGATACAGCAAGTCCCTGAACGTCCTTTTTCTCAAGGATCTTTTTTTCAAGCTCTCCCTGGATTTTTAAAGCTTTGTCTACTTCCGGTTGATTATTTTCCATATATCAGAATTGAAAGTTAACAAATCCATCAAAGCTCCTTCGGGGGTCTAGGCTTTCCGGGCAATGACTTTTTCCGCGGCGGCTACAATATCCGGCACATCCATGCCATATTTCTTCAACAGTTCCAGCGGTTTGCCACTTTCCCCGAAAGTATCCTTGGTTCCAACATATTCGATGGGAACCGGAAAATGTTTAGCGGCACACTGCGCAATAACATCTCCCATTCCTCCATAAATATTATGTTCTTCTGCAGTAACAGCGCATTTTGTCTTTTTCAGCGAATTGATAACCGCTTCTTCATCCAACGGTTTGACCGTATGAATGTTGATCAGTTCCACACTAATTCCCTTTTCTTCGAGGATAACACCTGCCTGGATCGCGTTCCACACCAGGTGTCCGCAAGCGAAAATGGACACGTCTGTTCCTTCAGAAAAGAACTGGGCCTTACCAATCTGGAAATCTTCTTCTTTGGTAAAAATAGGCCATGCCGGACGGCCGAATCTCAGGTAAACGGGGCCTTGAAAATTCGCAATGGCTTTGGTAGCGGCTTTAGTTTGCGTGTAATCGCAGGGAACTACGACAGTCATGCCCGGCAGCATCTTCATCAGTCCGATGTCTTCCAGGATCTGGTGTGTGGCGCCGTCTTCGCCTAGGGTAACGCCGGCGTGGGAGGCACAAATCTTTACATTTTTGCCGCTATAGGCAATGGACTGTCTGATCTGGTCATAAACCCTTCCGGTACTGAAATTAGCAAAAGTTGTTGTATAAGGAATCATCCCGCCGATAGCCAGACCGGATCCGACGCCCATCATATTGGCTTCACCAATTCCGCACTGAACGAAACGTTCGGGAAATTCTTTTATAAACTGATTTAACTTCATGGATCCCGCCAGATCCGCGGTAAGCGCGACAATCTTGTCGTTTGCCCTCGCGGCTTCCACAATTCCATCACCAAATCCACTGCGGGTATCTTTAGTTCCGGTAGATTGAATGTCCTTTAATGCCATTTGTATAAAGTTAGGAGGCAAAAGTAACGCTTTTAAGCGCTTATATCTGCTTTTGGAGGTAGTTTTTTAACTGGCTGGTCCGATTCACACAACCATCCCCGCCAAGATTTTGTTAACAAATTAATAAGCCTAAAAAACCTGCCAAACGGGGCTTATTTGCTTTGTTAATTTGGACAAATTGCAGCACCTTTGCCTTCACATTATTTAATACTATTTATTTATCCTTCTAAAGAATGGGACTTTTCAACTGGTTTACGCAGGAAATTGCGATGGATCTGGGTACGGCAAACACCCTAATTATACATAATGACGAAGTGACGGTAAATGAGCCGAGTATTGTGGCGCTCAACCGGAACAATCCAAAAGAAGTGCTCGCTGTGGGAAAACGTGCGCTGATGATGCACGAAAAGACGCATGAGAGTATCCGGACTGTAAGGCCGCTTAAAGACGGTGTAATTGCCGATTTTAATGCCGCAGAGCTAATGATCCGGGAACTTATTAAACTCGTCTACCCCAAGAAACCACTTTTCCCTCCCAGCTGGCGAATGATGATCTGTATTCCTTCTTCGATCACCGAAGTGGAAAAACGTGCTGTTCGTGACAGCGCGGAGCAGGCAGGTGCCAAAGAAGTTTATCTGATCCACGAACCGATGGCATCGGCACTGGGTATCGGCATAGATGTGGAAGAACCCGTGGGCAACATGATCATCGATATCGGGGGTGGAACAACCGGCATCACGGTGATCGCGCTGGCCGGAATTGTCTGCGACCAGAGTATCCGTATTGCCGGCGATGAATTCACGGCAGATATCATGGAAGCACTCAGAAGGTACCACAGTTTGTTGATCGGGGAGCGTACAGCCGAACAAATTAAGATTCAGATTGGCGCTGCCCTGAAGGATCTTGAAAATCCCCCGGACGATATTCCCGTAAACGGGCGTGATCTGGTAACCGGTATTCCCAAGCAGATCATGGTGAGCTACCAGGAAGTGGCTGAAGCGCTGGATAAAAGTATTTTCAAGATTGAAGAAGCTATATTAAAGGCCCTGGAACAAACACCACCGGAACTAGCCAGTGATATTTACCGTCGTGGGTTGTACCTGACGGGAGGCGGCGCCCTGTTGCGTGGTTTGGATAAAAGACTAGGTCAGAAAATCAAACTTCCGGTGCACATAGCCGACGATCCTTTAAAAAGTGTGGTAAGAGGCACCGGTATAGCGTTAAAAAATCTCGACAAGTATCCATTTGTAATGCGCTGAGCGAATATTATTTATACGGATACCGGCGCGAATAATTCCCTACCAGTCCAGGGGTCCTAACCAAAATACCAGAGGACAGTGCAAAATATTTTCTATTTCATAAGGCGGTTTTGGGTGTTTATCGCCTTTCTGATCCTACAAGGCATCAGTCTGTATTTGCTATTCAGTTTCAACAGGTTTCACCGAATCCGGGGGTTGGAATTTGCGGGCACTTTCACTCGTTTCTTCAATTCAAAATATAATAATATTGAGGATTTTTTCCGGTTGAGGGAAGAAAACAAGCGGGTGCACGCCATGAATGATTCCCTAATGAACCTACTCCAAAGCAATTTTGCAGTGACCGACACGGCAAAGGCAAAAATTACGGAAGATTTGCCGGCCGATTCAACCTCAGCAAAAAGGCTATACCGTTGGACTTCGGCTCAGGTACTATATACAACGGTCAACAGCGACAAAAATTATCTTCAGATTAATCGTGGAAAACTGGAAGGAATCACTGAAGATATGGGCGTGTTCAGTTCCAATGGCGGCCTCGTCGGAAAAGTGATCAACACAGGAGATCATTTCAGCGAAGCTATGACCCTGCTCCACGTGCTGAATAAACTCAGTGTACAATTGAAACGTACGGGTAACGCGGGTATCCTGTCGTGGGATGGCGCAGATCCCAATCAACTGACCATTGCCGGAATTCCGAAAACGGACTCTGTTCGCAAGGGCGACACCATCCTCACGGGAAATTACTCGCTGAGTTTTCCCGCTGGAAGAATGGTTGGTGTTGTTTCTTCGGTCAGGAAAGAAGAGTCTACAAACTTCCTGATCCTGAAAGTGAAGCCAACCGCAAATTTTGCAAGCCTGCAACAGGTGTTCATTGTGGAGAACCTGAATTATACCGAGCAGAAATCCCTGAATGAAGATACTCAAAAGAGACTGGAAACCAAAGCGGTAAAGTAATGAGCGACCTGGTAAAAAATATATTAAGATTTGCTTTCTTCGTCTTTGTACAGGTGTACATCTTAAATGTAATGCCACTGCTCCACGACCTTATCACTCCTTACTTATATTTTCTGTTTCTCCTGTGGCTCCCCTTCCACATTAAAAGGGGATGGCTGCTTGTTCTCGGTTTTCTATTGGGATTGTCGGTAGATTATTTTGCCATGACACCTGGCCTTCATGCCGCGGCGAGTGTACTGGTTGCCTATTTACGGCCATTCATCATTCATTTGTTTGCGCCAAAAGAAGCAACCGAATTCAACTACCGCGAACCGTCGCCCAAGGCGATGGGCTGGAGCGCCTACAGCCTCTATGCCCTGATGCTCACCTTTATCCATAATTTTTATCTTTTGTTTCTGGAATGGCTTTCTTTCGGGCACTTCATCGATTTCCTGATGAAGGTGTTGACAACAACCGCCGTCAGCATGCTGATGATTTTCCTGGCAGAACTGCTGGTTCCCCGTAAACTGAAATTCAGGACGAACGTGGCCTGATTAAAATTCACAATTATTTTTCTGAATTGTCTGCCTCGAATCCCGCGTCTTTGTACTTTTACAGCAGATTCTCAGGCAATTTCATAAAATTCCAATAATTTAATATTTGTTTTTATCCCAATCAACACTGAAAATCCTGTATTCAGTGAGTTAACGGCAATAAATACAAAGTACGTATATTTGAAAATCTCGCTTTAAGCTCTATGTCTGTTTTCAATCAGTCCAGAAGTTATATCATTCGCATCATTTTCCTTTCAGTTTTTATCCTGATCACGCTACAGTTGATGAATCTCCAGCTTTTCAGTAACAAATATGATAAGCTGGCGCAGGATAACGCGGTCTTTCCAAAGATCGTTTATCCGGAAAGGGGTATTATTTACGACCGCAAAGGACGGGCTATCCTGAATAATACCATCATGTTTGATTTAATGGTAACACCAGCAGAAATTAAGAGATTTGATACTGCCGCTTTTTGTAGGCTGATGGAAATTGACACCGCAGAATTCAGGGCCCGCGTGGTGAATGCTATCCTGAAGAATTCGCGGGTAAGGCCTTCCCCGTTTCAGTCCCTTCTGTCACCGCAGTTACAGGCCCGTTTTGAAGAAAATAGCTGGAGGTTTCCGGGCTTTGCCCTGGTAGAGCGGCCGGTACGGACCTACCCTTTTAATGTGGGGGCTCATTTCCTGGGATATATTAACGAAGTTAGCCCGCGTGATATAGAAAATTCCGGTGGATTTTACAGGATGGGTGATTATATAGGCAAAAGTGGTTTGGAAGCTGAATACGAAAAGGTATTGATGGGCCAGCGTGGGGTTCAATATATGATTAAAGACAATAAGAACCGGCTTGTTGCCAGGTACGGGAATGGAGCTTTTGACACGACCGCCATTGCCGGCAGGGGGCTTAAAACATACCTGGATGTGGATCTCCAGGTAATGGCTGAAAAACTGATGGCTAACAAACTGGGGGCCATCGTGGCCATTGACCCAAAAACCGGTGGTATCCTGGCCATGGCATCGGGGCCGCTTTTCAATCCGAACGACCTCACCGGTCCGGAAAAGACCATGAATTTCGGGAAGCTGGCCCTTGATGTAAAGGCGCCCCTGCTAAACCGGGCTATTAAAGGTCAATATCCCCCGGGCTCAACGTTCAAACCGCTGGGTGGTCTGGTTGCACTTGACGAAGGCGTTATTACCCCTGCCTTCGGATTAAGTTGCTTTGGCGGTTATTATCTCTGCGGCAGGAGAGTGGCCTGCACACATTCGGGAGGGGGACATGCCGCGAACCTGAGACTGGCTATTGCAAATTCCTGCAACTCTTATTTTGTACATGTCTACCGGATGGCTGTGGATAATCCGAAAATCGGGAATATGCGCAAAGGCTTCGAAACCTGGGCCGATTACATGCATAAGTTTGGCCTGGGCGTAAAGCTGGGCGTGGACCTGCCCAGTGAAGACAGGGGCAATATTCCTTCCGTAAAAGATTATGATAAAGAATACCGGGGGTCCTGGACTTCCTGCACGAACCTGACACTAGGTATTGGACAGGATAAGATGACCGCCACTCCCTTACAACTTGCCAACGCGATGTGCATCATAGCAAACAAGGGATACTACTACACGCCGCATTTTGTGGACAGCATAGATGGTGAAACGCAGGCGGATACCGCTATTTTGGCGAGGTTCCGGAATAAACACAATGTGCTGACCCACATTTCGGATACCGCTTTCAGAGCGGTTATAAACGGGATGAACGATGTGGTCACCCACGGCACCGCGCGTGTGGCGATGATTCCAGGCATTGATGTTTGCGCAAAGACAGGTACGGCCGAAAACTATACGATCCTGGATCGCCGTCGGATTAAGCTAAAAGATAACTCGATGTTCGTCTGCTTTGCACCAAAGGACAACCCAAAAATCGCGATCGCTGTAGCGGTACAGAATGCTGGTTTCGGTGCAACATGGGGCGGTCCCATAGCCAGGATGCTAATGGAAAAGTATCTCCTCGATAGCCTGACTCCAAAGAGCAAAGCCGATTTTGAAAGAATTTCGAAGGCCAACCTCCTGCCCTCTTATTTTGTGAGGCTCCAGTATTTCACAGATTCTGTCAGGGCTGAACAATGGGCTGACATGACCGGCGACAGCACCCGTTTGAAGAGATACTTAAGAAAATTTCTGCGACCTGCAACAGACAGCAGTACCCGCAAGGTTGCAAAGGTGACATTGCCAGAACCAAGCCCGGCAACGAAAAAAGAAGGAAAAAGAAAATCACCGATAGGGGAAAAAAATATTGCCCTGTTAGACGAGAGGAAATATTTTCGTAAACCTGCTGAAAACATGGACGAAACCGCATGAGCCAACGAAAGTCTGAAATATCCAAAGGCACGGATAGCCTGCTTATTGTTCTTTACTTTGTGCTGGTCACGATCGGGCTCATTGCTATTTTTGGGGTCACTTACAAGCAGGACGACCCGGTACTGCAGAGTTTCTTCAGTTTTAAAACAGATTATAGCCGCCAGTTTTATTATGCGTTGGTGGCGCTGATCATTGGCCTTTTTATTTTGTTGACCGACAGTAAGTTTTTTCCGGCTACTGCCAACTTATGGTATGCTGCCGGAATTTTTCTAATGCTGCTGGTTTTTCCCTTTCATTCGTCTGTTAAAGGAACCGAGTCAATCATCAGGCTCGGCGCATTCCAGTTTCAGCCCGCGGAGTTCTGTAAGATCAGTGTAGCATTAGCGCTGGCGAAATATCTTTCCCAGCCGGAACTGGACTTCAGCAAATCAAGGTCTCAGATCATAGCTGCTGCCATCACCCTGACACCGGCCGTTTTATCGATACTCCAAAAAGAGACTGGGCTTGCCCTGGTTTTCTTTGCTTTTTTCCTGGTCATGTACAGGGAAGGACTCCCTTCTATTTATATTTTCATCGGGTTTGCCACTGCATCACTGGTCGTTGCCACGTTATTGGTCGAGAAGAACCTGTTGGCAATCATTATTTCCCTGTTAACCATCCTGACTATTTTCAATTTCAGAAGAAAAATAAAAAGGGATAAAGGATTATTGGTGAAAATTCTGCTGATCGGTTTGATGTGTGTGGGCATACAACGTTTCGGAGTTCCTTTTCTTTTCAGGGATATACTTGGGAATCACCAGGTGGAAAGGATATACAGCACCATTGGCAGGGATATCCCCGATGATTATCTGAAAGGAGTAAATATTGAAGTGAATGCAAAGACCGGGAAAAAGGATAATACTGCAGATTATAACGTCAAACAATCCAAGATTGCTGTTGGCAGCGGCGGACTTTTCGGCAAGGGTTTATTAAGCGGCACCCAGACGCGTTATGGTTTTGTACCCGAACAGCGTACCGATTTTATATTCGATACGATCGGGGAATCGTTTGGATTTATAGGTAGCATCATTTTGCTGAGTCTGTATGCCATTCTGCTGTTCAGGATCATTAAAATTGCAGAAAGGCAAAGGAGTACATTCAGCAGGTGTTATGCATACGGGGTGGCCGCAGTCTTTTTCTTTCATATAACCATTAATATTTGTATGACAATCGGGCTCGCCCCGGTAATCGGGATACCGCTACCCCTCATCAGTTATGGCGGCACCTCGCTGTTGACCTTTACTGTACTGCTGGCCATTTTGATTAGGCTTGACGCAGACCGGCAGATGATACTTCGCTGATCCGCACCTCACAGAAAGATAGAATTCCGGGCGAATCCGGCAGCCGTGGGAAGCGCTATCTTCGCTTACTTTGCTTAACTTTAGGTCGAAGAATGAAGCGTAATATCCTGGGATACGGAATTTGATACTGATTATCTCGGGGCAGAATAAAATATCAATAGTCTTAATATGAAAACCGGATGGATTTTGATCCTGATTTTTAGTTTGGGTAGTCTGCCTGCAGCAGCACAGAAAAATCCGGACACCCTGGTGATTGATGGCGTTACCATTATCCGCGATAACACGCCAGTTGAAACAACCGGGCCTGAACGGAAGGGCGTTTTTAAGAAACTGAATAGCCAGATTACGCCCAAACCAATCCGCACCGAATACGGCATCCTGGATCTTGGCGTTTCGAATTTCATAGACAGGACCAAATATACATCCGCAAACGCTCAGCAATACGCGCCCGGGAGCAACGCGGAATGGTTTGATATCAGACCCTTCAAATCTAAAAATGTCAATATCTGGTTCTTCAGACAGACCCTAAACCTGATTCAGTACAGTGTAAATTTTCAATACAGCGTAGGTCTTGAACTGAATAACTATTTTTACAACCAACCCATTCGTTACAAAGCGGAACCTTCGGCTGTAGCGGGCGGGCCTACGGTATTTTTCGATCAAACGCCCGATCGCTATTACAGAAAGAATAAGTTGGCGGCTGATTACGTCACCATCCCGCTACTTATAAATGTCAACCTGACGCCTGAACGGTTATACCCTTTTGAGATAGGTGGAGGCATCAGTGTTGGTTACCTGTATTCGTCCAGGAACAAGACCATCACATCCGATGAAGGGAAGAAATTTTCCAAAGACAATTTCAACCTTCGCCACTGGAAACTTTCTTATGTGGGTGAACTGACCCTTGGCGTAGTGACATTTTATGGAACTTACGCGTTCAAAGGAATGTACAAAACCGGTCTCGATATGACTCCCTACACCGCCGGTCTCCGTATCAGGCCGGTAGCAATTTTCGCAAGGATTGAATCGCGCTGACGCCGTGTGGTTTCGGGCTTAAAGATTTAAGTCGATCCTTGAAAACATTTTTTTAGCCCGGTTATGCAAATGACTATTTCTTGTTCAGAAATTCGTAGCTCCGGCTCCTTTCAGCAAGTCCTCACTGCTCCCATCATTTATTCTGAATTCTTTACGACATTTGCAGACATTCAACATTTAATTCAGTGCTATGGCAGATTGGTCGGATCCTGCAAAACATCTATTTTTTATCGGCATCGCAGGGGTGGGGATGAGTGCAATCGCTCAATACCTCAGAGGGGGCGGAATGAGCGTTTCCGGCAGCGACCGGTTTTTTAATGAGGGCAAAGCTGCTGACATCAAGGAAAAACTGGAAGCATTGGGTATAAAATGTTATCTGCAGGATGGACGCGGCATAACTCCCGAAATTGACCTGGTAGTTGCATCCACGGCGATTGAGGATACGGTTCCGGAGATCAGGCGGGCCAAAGAGCTGGGGATTCCAATCCTGAAGAGATCGGAGCTCCTGGCCCGGATCGCTGCCGGAAAAAAGACGATCGCCGTTGGCGGAACCAGTGGAAAAAGCACAACCTCGGCCATGTTGTTTGATATTATGACCTACGCAGGCCTTTCCCCTTCCGTCATTAGCGGGGCAGGTTTGGTGAGCCTCATCAAAAAAGGAAGAATTGGAAATTCCTACGCGGGATCTGGTGAATGGCTCATCATTGAGGCAGATGAAAGTGATGGTTCTATTGTGCAGTATCACCCCGAGATCGGGTTACTGCTGAATATTGATAAAGACCATAAGGAACTGGATGAACTGATGCGAATTTTCGGGGAATTCAGGGATAACAGCCGGATATTTGTCGTAAATCAGTCTAATATTCACGCGCGTGAGTTCTCTAAAAATATAAATATGGATTTTATATCCGAGCCTCCCGAGGGGTCGGTGGCCGGATATGTGGCAAAAGATTTCTTACAGAACGGCTTTGCAATATCCTTTAACATCAGTCAGCAGCCTTTCCGGATGCAGGTAGCCGGCAGGCACAATATGGAAAACGCGCTGGCGGCGACAGCATCTGCTGCGGCCGTAGGCGTGAGCCTACAAACCGCTGCCCGGGCACTGGAATCCTACGAAGGAATTTACCGGAGAGCCCAGGTACTAGGCAAAAAAAATGGCGTTTGGGTGGTGGATGATTTTGCCCATAACCCTGTGAAGTGTGCGGCGGCTATACGATCCTGCCAGCCTGTAGCAGAAAAGGTTGTCGCCTGGTTTCAACCTCACGGATTTGCGCCAACCAGGTTCCTTAAAAATGATTTTATCGATGAAATTGCGCGTGCTCTTCGCCCGCAGGATGAAATCTGGATGAGCGAAATTTTTTATGCAGGAGGTACCACCACAAAAGATATATCAGCCAATGATCTGGTGAAAGGTATCCGTCAGAAAGGGAAAAATGCCTGGTTTGTAGAGGATCGCTCCCATTTCATGGATGAAGTCAGACCGCATCTCACGCGAGACTGTGTCTTATTGATGATGGGCGCAAGGGACCCTTCCCTTGAAGAGTTTGCCAGAGAAACCTTTGAAAAACTATAAACTAAGTGATGGTAGTTGCGCGTCGCTCTTTGCTTTGCCCAGGTACAGCGAAGTGATCATCAGCATTCCATAATAGGAGGGCTCATTGGCGTCATCAACTTCCAGATGGACAGTTGCCAGGGACTCCTGATCCTCCTCATCGATAATTTCAACTTCTTTATGATCATTGTGATACCTAAGGAAAAAACGTTTGTCATCCGTTTCAATAAACTCCTGTTGTCTCTCCTTTATTAGCTTTCCCAGATCAACGCCGTATTCATTTTCAATCACAAGGTCTTTTTTGAACAGACCTTTTTTCCTGTAATGAAACAAACGCTTAGTGCCATCCTCAGTCTCAAGGTAAAGCGTGCCAGGTTTGTTCTTATAGGCAAGGGTTAGCATTTTCTGACCGTTATTCCAAAGCCCGAAAACAGTGTTTCCGAGGGTGGACTTTAAAGTCTTCCACTGCATATTTTAACATTTAGTGTAGCGTGAAGTTCCGTATTTAAACGGGAATTAATTGCTGCTTAACATTAATTTAATATTCAGTTAATAATCAATATAAATGATAACCTATTGATTGTCAATTACATAGAATACTAAAGAAAAAATCCTGTGTGCATAAACACTAGCCGTTTTGCATAGAATGAACCAGGAAAATATAAATCAGCGTCAGGATGATCAGTAAAATCAAAATAGAAAGAACGAGCCACCATTGGGGTTTAAGTACCCATTTTCGCATATCACTCCTTCTTTTTGCCATCTTCCTTTTCAAATCCTTGTCCAGGTTTTGCAAAACCCAGGCGATCCTTTCTTTATCCTTGACTTCCTGAAGCCCTTCCAGGGCTTCGCTGGTAAAGTTGTCGTCTAAAATCCCCGCCTCCAGTTCATGCTGCTCTTCATCGGTCATACGCCCCTGAATATACCTAAGCAGTGCTTCCTGATCGGTATCAGCATGTAAATTGGATAATATATCTTTCAGCTTATCTACCATGGCTCTGATCCCGTTCCTTCATTTTTTTTTCGATATAGATCTTCAGGTTCCTTTTTCCGTTTTGGATATGACTCTTTACCTGAAGTAAATTATATCCGGTAACATCGCATATTTGCTGATAACTCTTTTTCTCCAAATAAAACAAAGTTACGCAGCGTTGTTGTCCGTCATTCAGACTTTCCAGACCCTCCTGTAGCCATTCAACCGGTACTTCCTCCGCTCTATGGCCTTGCTCCGGATTCTCGGCTATCTGATTATTGATCCTGTCATCGACACCTTCATAGTATTTCCCCTTTTTACTCTTCAGTTGAGACAAGCAATGATTCTTAGCCACCATGTAAAGCCAGGACTTGAAATAATCCACCTTGTATTTTCCGAGCTCTCCTATCACTTTGAGGTAGATTTGCTGTACACAGTCCTGTGCTTCTGCCTCATTCTTCAAATATTTCATACACACCCCAAAAACCAAAAGCGTGTAACGTTGCAGGAGCAAACCTAACCAGACACTATTTCCGGTATGTTCATACTTCTGCAGAAGTTCCTGATCACTGATATGACTGTACCGGTCTTTATTCAAGATGTTGAGTGATTTGCCCTTTAATATAAGACTAAAAATTCAACATTTTCCATACTCTTCCTGTGCCGTCAAACCTGCTTCCGCCGGTCTTCAGTTTGATCAATATCAGTACCCTCTCCTACTGAATCTACCACCGCGTCATTTTGCAGCCCCTGTATGGAATTTGTATTTTCCACTTCAACCTGTTCCACCCACACGGCATACTGACTGGGGAAAATATGCATATTATGATGGATTGCATTAACCCGGGTGAAAATAGCGCCGAAGTACAGGATGATCGAAGAATAATAAACCCAAAGCAGTATTACAATCACGTAACCGGCGGCGCCATATACAGAACTCAGGTGACTGTTGCCCAGGTAGTACCCAATCAGAAACTTCCCAAGCATAAACAATACAGCCGTCACAATAGCTCCCGCCGTCACAGCTTTCCATTTGATCTTTGCATCGGGAAGCACTTTAAAAATCAAACCGAAGAGTACCGAGGTAATCAAAAAGGTTAGGGTCAGATTGGAGATATAAGCCAGGTAAACCTGGGTTTGGGGGAGGATGGTTGTTAAGCGGTCAATGATCATATCCATGACGCTGCTGATAATCAGCGAGACCAATAGCAGGAATCCAAGCGTGATAACAATGGAAAACGATAGCAGTCTGTCTATGATTAGTTTCAGCCAGCCCCTGCCCTTTCTGGGTTTCGCTTTCAGACTCCAGATCATGTTGATCGAATCCTGAATTTCAGCAAACACACTTGTGGCTCCAAAAATAAGGGTAGCGAGTCCGACAAAAGTGGAGATTCCCTTTTGGGGAAACAAGGTTGCATTCCTGATGGTTTGCTGGATACGATCTGCGGCTTCGGTGCCCACTAATCCTGAGATTTGCCCATAGATGGATCCCTCTATTGCCTGCCGACCATAAAATATATCGCTGACCCAGATGATCACGATGATGAGTCCGGGTAGCGAAAACACCGTGTAGTAGGCCAGGGCTGCACTCAGTTTAAACACCCGGTTACTGAACAGTTCCCCGAAGGTCTGCCCCAAGATCCTACCTAATTTTTTCCAGGCCATGATCGTATTATTGTAGTTTCTGATTCTGCCGGTGCCTTTCGGCATCCCTGTTATTCTTTTTTTCGAAATTCCGGATCAGTGCTTCTGAAAGATCAACACCGGTCTGGTTTGCCAGGCACACAAGCACCCACAAAATGTCGGCCATTTCATCTCCCAGAACTTCTTTTTGATCTTGCGTCCCACTGAGCTCAGACTTCTTGTATGACTGATCGCCGAATATTCTGGCCATATGACGGGCCAGTTCCCCTACTTCTTCGGTCAGGATCGTCATATTCGTAAGCTCGCTGAAATATCTTACGCCAACGGTTTTTATCCAATGATCCACCCTTTGCTGGGCCTCCTGTATCGTGATTGCATTCATACAATTATCTCTGGGTTATTATTGTCAAAATCCACTCCGGTTCACCGGTTCCTTCCCCATTTGGACTATTCGAAAAGAGCATCAAACATAGACGGTTTGAACGTCATGTGCCGCATTATTCTTTTGCTTTTGAATCAATGATTATGGTGACGGGGCCATCATTCATCAGCCTGACTTCCATATCCGCCCCAAAAACTCCTGTCCTGATATCCTTTCCCAAATCACTTTTCAATTGCCGGATCATTTTTTCATACAGGGGAATCGCAACTTCGGGTTTACTTGCTTTGATATAAGACGGTCTGTTCCCTTTTTTTACTGATGCATGCAGGGTAAACTGGCTTACCAGCAAAATTTGCCCGTCAATATCTCTGACAGATACATTCATCACACCGTTCTCATCGTCAAAAATCCTCATTTGTACAATTTTCTGACTCAGCCACCGGATGTCCTCATCCCCATCGGCGTCCTCGATTCCCAATAATACCAATAATCCCTGCCCGATGGATGAATAAACCGCCCCATCAATGGTAACGGCCGCATCCGCAACTCTTTGTAGAACGGCTCTCATAGGATAAATGTATCATGGAATGAATAATTGACAAAATTTTCTGTAGAGATTTGATGATTCGTTATTTGCAGGAGCGGATTACATAATTTTACGAAATTGCAGGTTAATGCCAACGCAGGGCCAGAACGGCAGCTAACACAAATTTAGTATATGAATACTTTGGATATTTCCGGTGAACTCAAATTTCAAACCGCACGAAGCGGGGGGAGCGGGGGGCAAAACGTAAACAAAGTGGAAACAGCAGTACTCGCCCTTTTTCACATTGAAAGTTCGAAGCTGCTGAACGAAGACCAAAAAAAGTTAGTTACTGAGAAACTTTCAGCGCGGGTCAATGCGGCGGGATTCCTGTTGGTCAAATCACAAATTCACCGGAGCCAGATCAGGAATAAAGAAGAGGTCGTCAGACAGATGAACAAGATTGTAAACCGATCTCTTGCTCAAAAAAAGCCCAGAATAGCTACAAAACCGTCCCGTTCTGGTAAAGAAAAGCGGCTCGAATGGAAAAGAAAGAGATCAGTGATCAAACAATTCCGGCAAAGACCTGATGCCGACTCCTGAAAACCAGAATTATCACTAGCCAGTGTCAATTTATCCTCGTTCAGGTAACCCATTTCCCGTCCGGATCCAGTTGATCCCCACTAACCAGTACCAATTTATCCCTGGTTTTACAATTCTTTTGCACCCGCTTGTAATCAATGCCGTACCCTGACGTTATTTTGGAATTTTCTTTTTCATTCCCGCTACTTGCTGTTGTAGGTCTGACACTATTTCGACCAACTGGCCGACATTCCAATTTTTGGTAACATTCGCCTTTGAAATGACAAACTGAGCTTCCCACATTTCCAACACATCATCGGCGTTAATTGTATAGGGATGAAAACTGGGATTATCACTAACCAGTGTCAATTTATTCCTGGTTTTATAATTCTTTTGCACCCGCTTGTAAACAATGCCGTCATTTCGTGAAACCAGGACACACGCCGCATTATTTTTCAGATACTCCAGGGTTTCAACTTTTTCGCCCACGATAATTGATCCGCTGGGAGTGGGCAACATAGAATCGCCAATAATTTCAAACGCCCGGTAACTTCCACCCGTCACCATTGGCAATGTGAACGTGTTCAGTTCATCAACAAATTCATGGTCCGCATATCCCGCAAGGTAGCCCGCAGCAGCTTTTACCGGGACAAAGGGAATTTCTGTCACCGGCGAATTCAGTTTCAAAGCTCGTCGTTTCGCCAGATAATTCCGGGAGGTCTGACTCAGATCCTCCCGGATGATTTCATCAAATGTTAATTTAAACATGTCGCAGGCGGTTTCAAGCACCTCCAATCTGGGTTCCGCGCGTTGTTCTTCATAGGCTCCTAGCAACGACCGTTTAATCCCCAGTTTTGAAGAAAACTCGAACTGTGTCCAACCCCGGACCTTTCTCAGATACTTAAGATTCTTGCTGGCCAAAGTCATAACTAATATTTTTAGTGCAAAATACTAAAAATATTGTCATTTCAAAAACTTTTTTTTTCATTCTCAAAAAATATCCTACGGAATGAAATGTTTTGAAAAAATACGATGCCTTCTGCGGTCACTCGCGGAATACAGAAGCAGCACCAGTACGGGATTCTGGCGTATTCCGGACAATTCCTGCCGGAAGATCTCATTTTTGTTTTTCGTAGACCAGGTTCTTCAATAACACGTCAATTCTTTTTTTTGATACCAGGTCAGTGAGCGGTATCCCCTTCTGTTTGTCGGTATCCAGCAATGTAACATCGTGATCGTAACCGAGCCGGAAAAACACGCGGTCATCAATGATCCATCCCTGTACGCCGAATTTATAACCCGCGAAGGAAAGTCCGAAGTTGGAAGTTTTCAGATCCTCATCCAGAACGACGTTAACCATGTCGCCATCTTTAAAATTTTTGATTTTTCCTTCAACATGCGCCATTACATATTCTTCGCGGATCGCGACTTCTTGTCTATTCTTGTTTTTTGCGATTTCTTTTTCGATTTCTTCGAGCAGGCGCGGATCATTCTTTACCTCCTGCCCGCCGCCTTCGGATTTCCCGGCCTTCCGGGTACTGAATATATTATATCCAAATTTTGAGTTATACAACTCAGGATATTCAAATAATTCCTTTACCGCAATAATCTTATAGACGTACAGTCCGGTCTCAGGATTCAGTTTCATAGTGAAATAATTCAGCGCCTGTTGTTGTTTTACTGCAGTGACAATATTGCCTATGCCGAAATTATAGGCTGCAATGGCCAACGGCCAATTGGCAGCTCCTACAAACTTGATGAGCATATTGTAATTGTCGCGCATAAGCTGGCAGGCCAGCCTGGTAGCTTTGTCAAAATCCTCCCGGTCATCCTTTCCATCGGTCATAACCAGACCATATCCCCGCCCTGTGGATGGCATGATTTGCCAGATTCCTCGTGCTCCGACTGGTGATTCAGCACTTGTCAGAAACCCGCTTTCCACAATCGGCAGATATTTAAGATCCGGGTGAAGCCCGAACGCGGTCAGGTAGCGGGTCACCAGCGGGAGATAAAGATTCGCCCGCTGTCTGAGGGATGGCAAATTCACCACGCTCACCTGTCGTTTTATTACATTGATCAGCTTATCCTGAATAAACTGCTGATCCATGGGAACCGGCTCACCGCAAAATGAAACCACATGCTGCGCAGTTGCAACTAATGTGACCGCCTGAACGAGCACGGCCAAAAAAATATATCGGAAAAAACTACGCATCTTTTTGAGTAGATTTTCGAAATAGGGTCTGCCAGTCTCTGGGAAAATAGTTGCCGCCGCGCGACCGTATCAGGCTGCAACCGTGAACGCCGGATTCACGGGGAGCCTGCCGCTATTTTCTTTTAACTTTTTGTTTGACGCCATCCTGCTCGGTTTTCATCTTACCTGCTCCTGGATTAATAGATTCCTGAACCTTTGCAAGCTCCTTATTATAGGTTGCGCCGGGAATAACAATGGCTGTCTCTCCCCGGTCCTTTCGCCGTTCATCTACAAAAAGCACCAGACTTTCTTCATTCAGCATATTGGGTGAACGGGTTACGAATACCACATGCTGTACTGACTGAGGTCTGACCAACGGGAAGAACCCAATATAAGTCAGGTAGCTTCCCTTGATGATTTGTTTTGCTTTCTCATTGGCATCGTACCAGTACATATAGGTCCGTCCCATTAAAAAATCTTCTTTAGTGTTGTTTTCGACCCGTAATTTGTAAAAGGTGTGCGCATCCCGGAAAACAATATTTTCCAGGTAAATATTCACCCCTCCGTTGAGAACGGGATCCGATTTAAAATCAAGTTTACCCGGTACATCTGCGTGGATCAGCGAATCCGATATTTGAAAATTCCTTAAAGTATCTCTCTCCACATAAAAATCTGACAGTACCGTTGCGACTTGCTCCCTCGGAAAATTGTACAGATCGATACCTTTGCTGCCATAGCGTTGCCAGAGACCGACCTCCGAGTAGGCTTTCTCCTGCTCCCTTAATTTTTTATCTGCCTCCAGTTTTGCGAGTCTCACAATCATCGCTTTTCTCTCAGCTTCTTTCCGGGCCAGTTCCTCATCCGCCTTCCGCCGCTTTTCATCTTCCATCGCTTTTTGTTTTGCCAGCTTTTCTTCCTGTAAGCGTTGTCGTTCTTCCGCCTGTTGCTGCGCTTTTGTCAATGCCTCGGCATCTGCTTTTTCTTTAAGCTCTTTTAACTTCTTTTCTTCTGACGCTTTGTGCTGCGCCATTTCCTGAGCCGCTTTCCGCTCTTTCTCTTCGGCTGCTTTTCTTGCCTCTGTTTCTTTCTGTGCTGCCAGTTTTACTTGTTTCTCTTTTTCATCAGCTTCCTTTTTCAGGCGCGCCATTTCGGCAATTTCTGCCTGTTGTTTCCGGGCCTCGTTTTCGGCTTTCTCCTTTGAAACTTTGGCAGCAGACTGTTCTTTTACTTCCTCCCGCTTCCTGGATTCTTCAACTTGTTTTTGTCTCTCCGCTTTGGCTGCCTGGCGATCTTCTTCTTCCACACGGGCGCGCTGGACATCGTCCATCTTTGCCCGTTCGTTCAATTGCCTGACAAAAACGCGCAGCTCCTTAAGATCCGAGTGATCATACCAAAGTGGTGGCCTGGTGTCATCATTAATGTTATAGGCGGAATCAAAGATCAGCCGGAACATATGGCTCCTTCCCCCTTCATTGACGAGTAGTCCGGTATTGGGTGCGGCTTGCTTTTCTTTATTAAACTGGATAGATATTGATTTTTCCTCGCGACGTTTGGGTATATAATAATCGTTGGCTTCATTGTCGGAAAAATTTATATTCATCACCCGGTCGGGAAAGTTTATGATGGTAATACTTTCCTTCCCAACCGTTATTCTTTCACCGTTGATATTCTGACCGCCTGCGGGCTCTTGAAAAAAAACGGCGGTGAGGGCGATCATTCCTGTCAGCCAGTGTTCAGGGAAAGAAATACGCATAGGTGTCTGTTTAGTGTTGAAGTAAACCTTTTTCTTCCAGGTCAACCGGGATGGGTAGGGGCCGGTAATTTCAGCGACCCCTTCCTGTAAATTCAGCGATTTCTCCTGTCAGTTATTACTGCTGATCGTACTTGGTATCCCATTCATTACCATCGTCTCCTTTCTGGCCTTCCATTTTGATCATGAAGTTCTTAGCCGGAAAATACGGTTTCATGTGGATGTCGAGGTGGATCCTGTCTTTCTGCACCGGATCCTGCTCAAAGCGCCTGATGCTGAAATCTTCGATCAGTTTGTTAGGACCCGTGATGCCATCGAGGAACTTCACGATCTGGCTCATCAGATCTTTTCGCGTATTGGCATTGAAATTCTCAAATGCTCTCCTGTTCAGGAAATCCATCAGCACTTTGGTCACGTAGTCAAACACGCGCACAACGGAATAGGTCTGGAGGCCGAGGTTGTCACCGTTGAACAAGGTTTTCGCAGAAAATGCCATTACTTTCCCGTATTCATTTACCATCGGCACGAGGCCCATCTTTTCGAGATTCGCGATCTCGCTCTTTTTGAGTTCGAATTTCACGCCATCCACCTCGTTCATGCTACCGAATTTTTTACCGGCTGTAACCTGGCTCATGAGAGTATTGTAGATCTTTCCTGCCAGCGCGCCTGACGGTGGCACGTAGAGGTCCTCTTCCTCGTTCAGTTCCCCGTACCTGCCGCGGCCCACCAACCAGTTACAAGACATCATTACATTGGAGCGGTACTTATCGCCTCCGGTAAGATTGGCGAGCTCAAACATTTCCATCACATCATCGGGTGCATCCAGGTGCTCAAAATCAGTGACCATCATCACTTTGTTGTCGTGCGCCATCTTCGCCCATTTTTCCACAACTTTATTAGAACCCAGGTACCCGGGAATTATAAGGATGGAATAATTGGTTCGCAGATCCAGGCGGTCAAAATTCTTTTTGAGCTCTTCGTTGATGTAATCAATGAACCGGGTATTGTCCAGGTCTTTGAGCTGATCCGGTTCACAGTTGATGAAAGATACGTTCTTGACCTTGTCTCCTTCCGTGTTTTTGAAGAACAGAGCCACATTCCGGTAGGAACGTTCCAGATCGCGGGTTTCTTCGAGGGCTTTAGACAAATTCTTCTCCAGTACTTGCTGACATTCCTCCGCTTTCTGTTCACTGTGGGTCACCATTTCAGAGATTTCGCTCGAAGAAGCAAGTACATCAGCCCATATCTCAAGTGTTCTCAGCAATTGCTTCCTTTCACCTTTTTTTTGGGATTCAGAAAGAAAGATATTTCGCCGGGCTTTTCGCTCGGGATTCAGATTCTGCGCTCCATCGATAGATGACTCGATAAGATCAAAGCCTCCGAACTTTGCTAGTTTGTCTGACTGGATCTTCAGATGCTCCAATGGATTTGCAATTCGCTGTGCTTCTCTCTCCAAAGGCGCCTCCGGTCGGGTTTGTTGTTGCAATTCGTCGCTCATATTATACATTATTTAGTTGTGAAATAAAAATTGGTTTTAAAATACTGTCTGCATATTTCCTGCGATTCGTCGAAATCTTCACGCTGTAATCGGCCCGATTTCATTTCGTGGAAGTCACCGGGTGGCGTAGAAATATTATTTATTTAATTTCTCAACAGCCACTGGATAAACAACGACAGACGGAGAGCGGTCGGATCCTAGGTGAACGGGATAGCCCCGTTAATCCGGAATAAATGAACTTACCTCACCTGCCGGTTGTGAGCCCGAACTCTTGGGCGAAGCTCCGCCACCGCCACCGCTGCTGGAAAAATTATTCCACTGTACTTCCCAGGTAGCATTATCACTAACCTGGATCCACCGGGCCGATAATCCCAGGTGAATTAACATCGGGTTGTCATTGCTGAAGTCGAAAACCTCCCGGTAATGCACACAAACGGCATCCTTAAAAGTGACACGTTTCATCTCTGATTCTGAATCACGCCGGTTGAAGACGAGGTATCCTTCCTTTTTCATGGTATGGTTGAGCATCCACTGGATGAAGACATCCGACTTGGTCGTTTCAACCACTAACGAGAGCTTTGTGGCCCTTGGGGCGGCAACCGGCTCTCCATACTGACCGGTAGGTTGAATAAATTCCATCTCAAACTGAAGTACCCTGTAACTCTTTGAATCCAGGCTTAATTTTGCGGAAAAAGACATAACCTGCGTTTTAAGGATTATTCTGCAATTCCGTGATCATACCCTGAATGGCATTCAGCAGCGCCTGCTTGGCATCAGGATCCGCCAGTGCCGACTTCAGGATCTTGTTTGACTTCAACTGCTTAATGATCTTCAGGAATTCGTCTTTCTGGGTTGCGTTACTTTTCAAAAACTCACTTTGGTTAATAATCCCTTTTACACCAAAATCACCGAGACCGACGAATGACAGGCTCTCTTTGAATCCAACTCCGTGAGCATCTTCAAAGTCCATACTGATCTCGGGTTTAAAATGTTCAAAGACCTGGTCAATCGTTTGCAGGCCGTGTACCACATCAGGCTTTACGGGTGCATCGCGGGTCAATTTCTCGGCCATCAGGGTCCTGTTCTGTGGGATGTCCGCAAACGCTTCGGAGGCATCGGTCTTCACCTCTGTACCGCCAATACCATAACTGTCTGTCATCTTTGTAAGTTTTAGGATCCTTATTTATCACTACTAAGCGATTTTATAGGATCAGTTAATATATATTGTTTTAATACATGTTATCATTGATCCAGCACAACCAGTTCGGGAACGCCGGTGGGAATAACCCTGATCGTGGTTCCGCTACCCTCGTCCCATTGCACCTCCACCGTATCACCGATCTTAATTTCTTCCTTCACGATCATCCGGCTAAGCGGTTTCCGCAGTTCGGTCCGGATAACTCCTTTCAAAGGTCTGACCCCATACTTGGGCGTGAATCCCAGCAATGAAAGATGATCGGCTGCTCCGGCGCTCACCTGCAGTGAAATTCCTTTTTGCTCCAGTTGCTTTACCAGTGGTTTAAGATGGATATTAAAAATATTCAGGACATTTTCTTTGCTAATAGGCGCAAACGGAATTATTTCGGTGATCCTGGCCAGGAATTCGGGTCTGAAATATCTTCCCATGATCTCCATTAGTTCATCTGACCGCGGGATCTTTCCTTCTCCGAAACTATTGATGATCTGTTCGGATCCGATATTGGAAGTGAACAGGATAACGGCCTGGGAAAAGTCGCCTTCTTTTCCCAGGCGGTCGTGCATCTTCCCTTCATCCAGAATCTGCAGAAAGATGTCAAATACGGAGGGATGCGCTTTTTCGATTTCATCAAACAAAACGATGGCATAAGGTTGCTCCCGGATCTTATTGACCAGCATGCCTCCTTCTTCGTAACCCACATAGCCCGGAGGCGCTCCATATAGTAGTGCAGCCGAATGTTCTTCCTTAAACTCACTCATATCAAAACGAATGATCGAATCTTCATCCTGGAACAGGAATTCGGCAAGCGTTTTTGCCAGCTCAGTCTTTCCGGTTCCGGTCGGCCCCAGAAAAAAGAAGGAAGCTATCGGCTGCCCGGCTTTATTCAATCCGGAACGGGATTCCAGAATGGCATCCGACACGGTTTTGAGGGCATGATCCTGGCCAATTACACGCTGGCGAAGGTGACCTTCCATGTTCACCAGCCGCTGTTGTTCTTTGGTCTGGATCTTTCCGATGGGAATCCCTGTGATATTGGCCACTACGGCACTTAGGTCTGTCCCGTCAATCGCCTGCTTTTCATTCCGGCTGATATCCAGCAAACCGGTGAGCAGGTGTTTCAGATACTCAAACATTTCTGTGCGGTCGGAGATCTTTGCAAATTCTTTTTCTTCATTATGCCGGGCGAGCAACACGGGACTCAGACTGCTCTGCGTCTCATAATAAAGCCATCGAAGCTTGTCCTCCTCTTTCTCAGACTCCATTTCCGCCAGCTTCTGGCTGAGGTTCTCCACGTCCGTTATTGATGTGTCCGCCATCATCCTGGTGACAGCCAGCGTTCTGTCCAGCAGATCCAGCGCTGCATCAGGCAGCCTCCTTTCTTTCACAAATCTTTTAGCCAGCCTGACGGCCTGCGGGTACACATCTTCTCCAATTTGAAGATGATGATGTTCGAAATATTTTTCAGCCTGATTCCGCAGCATCTTTTCCGCCATCGCCGCATCGGGCTCACTCAACTTCAACATTTCAAAACGCCTGCCGAAGGTGGGATCTTTCTCAATGCTTTTACGATATTCATCGATTGTTGTGGTAGCGACAACAGTCAGTATACCTTTCGCCAATTCTCCTTTCAGTATTCCCGACGCTCCGCCATTCGGATTATTCTTGTCGATCAGCGTGTGAATCTCATCAATAAAAAGTACGGGCTTGGTGAGGGTGGATAACTCTTTGATGACTTTTCGAAGCCTGTCTTCCACTTCTCCTTTATAAGCTGCACCGGCAATGAGGGCCCCATTATCCAGTTCATAGATCGCCAGATCTTTCAGATGCTGAGGTACCCTGCCAAGGGCAACAGCCAGGGCAAAACCTTCAAGCAGTGCTGACTTTCCCACGCCGGGTTCGCCGGTTATCATCACATTCGACTTATTCCTCCGGCTGATAATTTCGCAGATCTGCCGGATTTCCTTGTCGCGGCCGATAATCTCAGTACCTCCATCTTTCGCAGCTTCTGCACGCTTATCGGTACAATATTGCTTAATAGCTTCGGCAGAAACTTTCCCAAGTGTTGCGGTCCGGGACGTGGCTTCCTCCGCGCCCCCTGTATCAGAAGTCTGAAGCAAGGCACCGGAAGTAAACCACTCTGTCACCTGAGCTGCGGAAAAAGGGAATGTCTTTAGTTGCTCATAGGAAAAAGCTACACCGGGCGTAGCCGCCGCTGCCAAAATACACTCGGGTTCGATGGCATGATAACCCAGCCTGGTCTGAATGTGTTCAGCTTCATTGAAGAGCGCATCACAAGCAGTATCCGGTGAAGGTTCGGCGGCGGGTCTTGAGCTCTTAGGATACTGTTCCAGTCTGATCTCCGCCCATTCCTCCATGTAGTAGATATCTCCCCCATTTCGCTCCACAGTTTTTAACACGGGCAGATCCTTGTGCATGAGAGCCTTCAATAAATGAGGCGCACCATAGGTACCTTGGTTATATTCTCTTGCCAACTGCCGGGCGATATGAATCACCTGTTTTGAAGGATCGGAGAAAGTAAATTGAGTCGATTCCATATCAGAATAATTTTAATACTTAATTTCGGACCCAATCGGGCAGGTAAACGGATGGCATGGCCACTGTTGTTTCACCCCTGGTAATATATTCGGCCGCCCCCGAACTTTTCAACCTCTCCATGGCTTCATGAATACATTTAGTAGGTCTCGATTCTAGCGGATGCCAGGTGTAAGGATCCCTTATACCCACTTGCACATTGATCATGAATACGCTACCTCTTTTTAAAGATCTCAGGAAATACAGCCGCTCATCGGTCTCCCTGTTGTCGTAAGGATTGTAGTCACCCGCCAACGACCAGGTGACTTCATCTATATTTCCATTCGCATTCAGCCAGTCATCCGAATCGTAATCCTGTTGCCGGATTGGTGGCTCACCGCCATCATCAACACCCTTTCCAACGATTCTGCCTGAGTCTGCCCTTGGGTTTTGTCGCAACTGAGCTCCAATCAGCGTAAAAACCCGGGAGCGAATCTTCGGATTGGCATTTAGCAGGGACCTGACATCTTCGGGATAAACAGAACCATTCCCGTACCGGTAATGATGTAAATGCCGCCGCGCATTTGGCTGATAGGAGATCCAGTCCCAGTAATTCATGATCTGGTTATACACCTGTTCATCTGTCGCTGCCGTACAGATCGCCTTTGCCTGAAGCCATCCCAACAAAAATCCGTCATCTGCCATATTATATCGTCTTTTTATGCCACTGCAGCCGGCTCTGCTTTTTTAGCTGCCCTCGCCGGCTGTATATTATCTTTTTGTATACCATTTCCCCTGTATTCGTTCTGCTCAAGATTTACTACATGCTCAAAACCCTGACTCTTCATTGCATCCAGAAAACCGGTCTCCTGATCAATCGTATTTAATATATCTCCCCAGGCTTTTTTGAGAAAAAGGTTATGACTACTATAGATGAAATACAAACTGTTTGCATCTTTGTGCACCGGGAAGTTACTTTTGCTGAAAAATTCTTTGATCCTGGTCAGCTCTTTATCAAGATTCGAAATAGATGTTTTCAGTTCTTCATCAAAATCATAGCCAATATTGCCGATCAGCTTCGCCAGCGGCGCCATGGCCGAGTCAGCGGTTACTTTCAACAGAAAGTCATTTAATCCACCGGTTGGTATGTAATTGAGTATTTGTGCATAGAACTTTTCTTTGCCAGGTACCATTGGCAGGATCATCGAGGTTATCGCTTCGCTGATTTTCAGCTTCTGTTCTTTGGATGCTTTACTGATATCCAGATCCAGTTTATTCGTCGCCGCTTCTATACCCCCTCTTGCTTTAAGGATCATCGAAACAGATTGATCGTACAACGCTACTTCACCACGCTGTTCCACGTCATTCCCCGACTTCTGATCCGTTTCCTTTTTTTTCTCCGCATCTTTTGCCATCTCCGCAACTTTTTCTAAGTAAGGGTCTACCGGCAGGAAAGCGGACTTCTGCTCAGCAGGCGCTAACACTTTTTTTATACAGGCTTTATCAAGCACCTGATCCATCAGGGAGTCTGTATCCTTATGTTCAAACGAAAGTATTTTAAGTGAGGCTGATACATGGTCAAAAAGCGGACAGAAAATATTGAAAATTTTATTGATGCCAATCCGGCTTGTATTGAGGTCCCGGTTGAGGCCCGACCCCTGCGCGATATCGTCAAACATGTTCTCCAGCTTCTTTAACCGGTCTGCACATTGTCCGGGTACCTTATCGTAACCCAACACCATCTTCCCGAATTCGGGGAGCTCGCTCAGTTTTGCGATCCCCGGTGCTGCCTCGATTATCGTCTTAACTGCTTTTACGCATTCTGAAACCAGGCTTTCCACATCATCCCGGCATTGGGCGAGCTTATCAACATTTCCTTTATTGTCATACCCGGTACCAAATCCTTTTATGCTGAGCAACCGGCTAAGGGTAGCAACCAATTGCGCTTTAAGTTTCCCGGTAAACACAGAGAGCAGATTGGCATTGCTTTCAGCGATCATTCCTAAAAGCTTATCGGAAGGCTCGAAATATTCAATCACCTGGTGCGTAAGATCGAAATAATTCCCATATGACTGAACCGTTGGATTTCCCGCCGCGTTCAGATCAAAGACATGCTGGTTTCGATACAGCGGCGTCCCAACATAAACGACAGAACCAATTCTCCACTTTTTTTTGAAATCGCTTTCCCCGATCAACTCCCCGATGCATTCATTTGCTACATTGCCCCCCTGGCCAAGTCCGATAAAATGAAAAGCAGCACTGTAGTCCTTCCATCCTGAGGTAGCAGATTTTATTTTTGCGGCCAGTTTCTTCCCTTCCCGTTCGCGCCCCCTGGCGTCGGTGGCATCATACTCAAAACTGACCACCTGGTTTTCAGGATTTAACCGGTTGGGAAAATCATCTTTCATTTTTTTGATATAGCTATCCCAAGCCTTGTCTTCTTTGAAATAGGTGTATTCCTTATCGCATTTTTTTTCCGGTCCCTTTTCCTCTTTAAAGAACAGGCTCAACCCAGGAATTGAATTTGCAATGTCCTCAACCTTATCCACTGCTCCCTGCACTGAACCAGCAATGCCACCCAGCATATTGTCAGCTTCCGCGATACCGGCAGGTTTATACCTGACCAATACGAGCATTTGCTTGAGGTTGTTGGATTCAAACTTCATTTCAGTTTGTGCACCCGGCATAGGATTTACTCTTCTGTACTATTTATAAAAAAAAGTTGTACTGCAATCGGCAGTCGTATAGCCTGCCAGATTCTGTGTCTCACCACTCGCATTGGTCTTTCCATCGTGCACCTTGCCATCCGAGGTCCGGATTTCATACTTCACGTCCTTCGCGGCTTTCCCGGATTCATCGACCAATGAAAACTTCGCTTTAAAATCTTCCTTATTCGTTTTATCTGCTTTGTCTTTGCCTTTTTCTGCTGCTTCTTTGAGCGACTGGCTGTTGGCATTATCCTTGGCCTGCGCAGCCCCCACCTGGTTTGCTTCGGTTCCTCCGGCACCACCACCGGAACCGCCCGCCATCGTTTCACCGATCAACACCGTGAAGCACCCCAGAACGATATTTCCTCCGTGAGCAGTCAGATCGCCCATTCTCGCAGCAGGCCGGCCTCCAATCATTACGCCGCTGCTACCCATTGCAATAACATCCGGCGGACCGGTGCAGGTGCACAGGTCACCCAGGGTGGCTGCAGGTAATCCACCAATCAATACATTAGGAACGCCTGCGGGCATTACGGGTCCTCCCACGTGCGGGACGATCCCGTTTACCAGGGGACAAACATGCATATCGCCAACTCTTGCCGCGGGCTTTCCCATATATATATTATTTAATCAATCAGAAATTTTCTCTGTTTTGGCTTTTCCGCCGCCAGACTTTCAGGTGCTGCCACTTCTTTCTTCACTGGGGGTACTTCCTTCTCCTCAACTGTTCCCGGCCTTATCATCTCGTCATACTCCCTGTCTAGATCCTCCTCCGTTTTGATCATGGGCAAGGCCTCCGATTTCGGGACCTCGAGGCTCTTCATCCTGTTACCTCCGACCCATGTCCATTTATTCAGGCAGTTTGCGTCTTCAGACTCGGTATATACCGCCTTAAAAACTGAAAAAAAATCCTGAAGTTCAACAATGCCTCCAGCAGACAGAGATCTCATCAGCACCCTGGCATCCCAAATCCTGAAAAACTTATCCTGTCCATTTTCCCGGACATAAATTTTCGATTGCAGGTAACTCAGAACATTGCTAAGCGGCTCCGCTGTTTCAAAAACTATACAATATGCCAACTGAATCAGCGGATCCTCCTTCAGCTCATAGACATTATTATTCAGTTCAAGCAGCCATGGCGCCGCATCCCAGATATTTGCATCATCGGTTCCCGCGAAAAGCGAAATATGGCGCGGATATTTTTGCATCAGCTTTACTAGTGTATAATCACCGTTCAATGCCGTATCGAAACAAAAATATTTCATGGCGTTCCCTTTTAGTTGATCTTAACCAGCCCGCCCTGCAGGTTTGCGATCCCGTTACCCTTGAGGTCAAGCATTGAACCCTCCAGGCTGGCCGTTGCACTGCTTTTGGCTTCCAGGCTCACATCAGCATTTATTTTAATCTTCATAGCCTCCAGGCTTGACTCTGTTGTACCCTTCATTTTCAGTTTATCATTGGCCTGCAGGTTGATATTGCCCGCATTCAGGTTGATCTCAGCGGCATTCAGACTTATTGTCTTATCCGCTTTTATTTCAATATCTCCTTTGGATAGGATGGTAAGTGTCTTCCCTGCCATATCCAGTGCTATCCCCACGATTGCGACGTGATTGGAATAACCTCCGATCCACGTTTTCTTATCTTTCCCGCCCAGAACGCAATTCATAAACTCATCTTTAGTCCCGGATGATAGAACTAACTCCATCTTATCTTTCGTAAGTTCCATCCTCATGCTGTTTCCCGGCGCATCCTTATCTTTCCAATCGCTGACCCGGATAGTTCCGGCGTCATCATCAATCTCCAGTCGCCTGCCAGTCCGGGTACCAATCAGTTTAATATTATTTCCTTTTTCGGCAATCCCCGGTTTGTTCTTATTGGTGTAAACGGCTCCGTTTACAAATGGCGTTTCCGCATTGCCATCCCAGAAATCCACCATCACCTCGTCATCTTTTTCGGGCAGGAATCTGAATCCTTTGTCCTTGCCTGCATGAGGAACCAGCAGGCTGATCCAGGGGCTTTTTTCATCGGCCGACATCCAGGGGAACCTGACCTTGACCCTCGCCATTCCCGCGTCATCCTCGTTATCCGTAATGATCGCGGCCTGCGGATTGGCCCTGGGGAAGAAAAGCGGATTGGTATATGGCGGCACCGGAACTTCCTGGGGTACGGCCGTGAAACTGTTGAAATAGTTACTTTGATTTTCCGCGCTGTGGCGTATTTCTGTCACGATAAACCCTGACCCACTACTATCCTGTCCCTCCTTAATACGGATAATACTCCCCGGATGCAGTTTGGTATTCCGGGTCGTTCCCGTCAGGAATACCGAAGATGCGATGATGGCAAGCTGCTCCAGTTTGTATTTCTCGTCAGAATCCTCTTGTTTAAACCCGGATGATAGGAAAATATTCTTTCCGGGATTCTCGAATATTTTATCACCACTGTCTTCCGTAGCTGTTAGCAGCGGATTCCCGGGCGCTTTTTCCTTTTTTGTTGATTTAATATTCTCGCCCTTAAAAATATCCAGACCCAATGCTTCTTCTGGCTTTTTGATAGCCCTGGCCCGGATATTGAGATTACTGGCATCCCCCGGAACGGCCAGCTCAATGGCGTTTCCTTCCGGTTTTTTGCCAAACACCAACTGCTCCCCATCATAATACATCCATTCCCCGAAACGAACGGCCAATGCCGACATAAAGGAAAAAAGACTTTGATTATACTGAACCGTATAATGAAGCTCCCTGGTGGTTTGCGGATTCTTTTTGATCTTAGAATTGAGGGAGGAGGATTCAAAAGCTTTGTCAATGATCGCATCCAGTTTTTTCTTATAGAACGAGTGGCACTCGTCAATCTCATTCACCTTACAGAAAACACCATTGCCGGATACATAGAATTCATAGAAGCGGTCATCAACTTTACTTGCGTTGATTTCCAGCGCCAGTCCTTTAAAACTGTGTCCAATCTGACCGCTACCATCCTTAAATGTAATGGTCACCTCTTTACCCAAAACCGCCTTCTTGAATTTTACAATGCTATCCAGGTTACTTTCATTATTATCGGGCCGGATCAGGAAAGAAAAATCATTCACACTGATCATGGATTCATTCAGAACGAGACCTGAAAAGATCACCGGATTATTGTTATTATAATCCTGAATAACAACCTCTGTCTTCGATAATAATGAATTGTCTGGCATTCGGTTTCTTGTTTTTGGGTTTCACTTCAGCCGGTATCTGCGCGTGCAATACCTGAGAACGTTATTACCTGAACTGTTCAGTGTTTCCGGGGAATCATTAACAAACCGGCTTTAAACAATAATTTCGTGCAACCTGGGATCAGCCCTGATACCTATTAATATATGTAAGAGGCAGGCGTAGATCTGTTACACCCAGTTATTAGAAAACTTGCCATTACCCAATTCAATCTCCTTGGCCGACAAAGAGAATGAAATAAACATGGGCAGGTCATTGGTGGAGCTGAAGGTCTCGGTGTAGTTGATCATATAAGCTTCTTTGAATTTCAGCTCCTTCAAAGTAGCGTCAGAGTCTCTTTTCATGAAAACCAGGCTACCATCCTTTGTTTCATAACTATTGCACATCCACTCAAACAAATCAGTTTCCTGGGTGCTTTCCACCACAACATTGATCTTCCCGCCCCGGGTCTCCGACGAAACCCTGCCGGTTTTGTCAACGATCTGATGCAGGTCGAACGATGCGTCAAGTACTCTGAATTCTTTACCTGAAACGGTAAATTTGGCTTTAAAACTCATGGTGTTTATTTTTTGGGTTTGACAAAAATTATCGGATTGTAAATGTAGTATATTTAGTATGCGAACAGGGCAATATCGCTTGAATTAGCGATGTAACTTATTACGGTTTTGGTCTACATTTGGTTGATGGAAACGCCCGGTCAAAGGCGATAAAAATTAGCCGACTTACCGAATGTAAGATGTCAGACACTACAATACATAAAAATCAGCGGGGAGATGATCTTATCATAAGGACAATGTTCAGGGCAGAAACCATTTGCGCGTCACTTCTGGAAAGCGGGTTACCCATGGATCAACTGACGACCAGGCAAAAAGGAAGTTTCAAAAAAAGTTTCAGGCCCGATGCAGATGAGATCATCCTGTTTCCCGACGGAACCAAACCGGAAGCTGAAGTAATATTAAACCGGGATGGGCTGTACGACAGACTACCCGAGGGTTTGTTTCATCAGACGCGCGGGACCAGCAAGACCAGCACCGTGGAGGACGCGGTGGCCGAGCATCGCCGGTTTAAGGACGAGGAAAGACAGGCAAGAAGATTTTTCGGTCCATTGGAACAAATGCTGTTCCGGTACCGTATTTATACCGAACAAGGCGAACGGCAGGCACTTTACAACCTCGGCAGGGGAAGGGCACATTCGTCCCTTTACGCTTTCTGGAACCTGACAGCCTCCTTACCCGAACCGGAAGGCAGTAAGCTGATCCGCCTGATGCCCTATGCAAATTTTATAAAAGGCAACTGCAGGGAAACAGCAGAAGCTTTGTCTTTCCTGCTTGACCGGGAAGTTATTCTTAAACAGGAAGTTGTATTTGGTGTTGAGGATGCTCCTTCCGAAATTTCGATGGGACAGACGAGGTTGGGACTTAACACCGTATTGGGCAAGGGCCCGGGTGATCTATATCCAAAGTGGATCTTTCTGATCAAGGATGTTGGACAAAAAGAATTACCTGCGTATGTCAGCGGGCGGCCGATGGACGATTTGTTGAAGAAGTTTGCGGAGATCTTCATACCCCTTGAAGTAGATGTGGATTTTGAATTCGAGACAATGCCGGTTTCCCAGGGCGAAGCTTATGAAAGTATTCTGGGATATGGGTGCTGCATCTGAGAAATGTCTGATGACCAGTCAAAACTAGATAACATGGCGTTGAAATTTTTTTTAATTTATGCGGGTGGTTTCCTGGCCTCATCAATGATTCTGATGGCGCTGATCAGGCCGCTGAGTGCCAGTTTCGGGAACCAGGGCAGGCGACCACTGATCTTTAATTTTGTTGCTTCCGCCATAGCTTCGGGAATTGGCTTCGCGGTGACATTTCTTTCTAAAAATCTTTTTGTCACCTACTGGACACTGTCTGCAACATTTCTGGTTTTCGGGATCGTGTTCCTGGCGCTGATCCACAAGAAATATTTCAAAGCAAGACGGGATAATCGCAATAAACAATTGATCGCAGAAGTGCTTTTCGGGCTTTCTGTGGTGATGCTTTGTGTGGCCATGTTCTCCTCACTTCAATTTTTTCTAAAGGATCCAAACTTCATGTTTTTCCCGGTGCTATTATGTATGTTGTGGTTCTTTGTGCCGATGCTTTTGTTACATAGTTTCGATGCTGCCTATGAGATTCCTCCCCCCGATTACACCAGTTGGCAGTATCCGGTGAATGCAACCATCGATCTTCCTGACGAAAAACCGAATGAGCGGCTTTATGTCATCGGCTTTGAAATAGCTAAAAAAAATAATGATAGAAAAAAGACCTTTTTCAGGGCTAAGGCGCCCGAGGATATGAAAATGGGGGATCTCTTCTACCACTTCGTGAATGATTACAACGATCAGTTCAGCGAAACTCCCATTGAATACCGAAATGACAATCGGGTCCAACCCTGGGTGTTCAGGACAAGGCCCAAATGGCACAAGTTTTCCAGGGTACTCGACCCTTCGCTTACGGTGACTCAGAACAGGGTTAAAGAGAATACCGTGATCGTTTGCGAGCGAATGGAAGATTAGATGCGGGCTGACCCGCAAGGCATCAACTTTTAAATGGCGTACCTGCAATGCTGTTGCGCAGGAACCAAGGTAGTAATTGTTAGAATCTGGTTTTTACTTTAATGCTTTGAGCAATGATGAATCAAAAACAAAAATATCTTCCCGTAAACTGGGCAGACGGAATGAAACTCAATAAGGAATTGTTTATAGCGCAGGATAATGCGCAAGCCCAGAATGCCTACCACATTGCTGCATCCAACCTTTCCCCCATCCGATACGGGTTACTACCAGGAGATAATAATTTCACTGTCACGATCGCTTCGGACAATCAAAATATCGTCCGGGTTACCCTGTTGACCTGCAGGGCTATTACCCCTGGTGGTTTCCCGGTACAGATCGAAGCGGGTGAACAAAATGCCGGTACCGATGGCAATCCGGGTGTATCCATGCAGCTACAACCAGCCGCATCCTCAACGGTCTATTGGGTGGTGCTCATGGCCAAACCTTTTGAACGAAATCCATACGGTGAGGTTGATCCCCAGGAAAACCCACCCAGGTTTCCGTTTGTGAAACCGGGTTTTGAAATCCTAATTGCGGGTGACCATCAGATCAGCCAGTACGCCGGGCATCCGCTGGCTTTGATCATCGGTAAAATTCTGGCAGAAGGTGGCGCGTTGAAGCCTGACGAGGAATTCATCCCACCCTGTATTTCTGTGTCGGCATCCAGGGACCTGCTGGGTTTACACGCTGAACTCGATGGATTTCTGGCAGGACTTGAAGCATCCTGCTCACTGATCGTGCAAAAGATCTTCCGAAAGAGTCAGCAAAATGATCTTTCCGACCTGGCCCAGTTCCTCTGCGACCGGATCATGTTGTATTTGGGGGAGGTCATTACGGCTTTCCGTTGGAATTATATTCATGAGCCACCTGCAATAATGCTTGGCGCTATGGTAGCATTGGCCAGGATCATCAAGAACACCATCGACCTACGTATCGGTTCCGGGAAGGATGAGCTCATGTCCTACCTGTGTGAATGGTGTGAACTGAACCCGGGGGAACTCGAGGCATTGCTCAGTAATATGGCAGCTTTACGTTACAATCACAACGACATTAACGAAAACATCGCAGCAGTTATTGAATTTGCAAAAGTGATCGGGAAATTATTTAATACGCTCAGCAATCTGGAATTTATCGGAAAGAAGAAAGATTCGGGGCTTTTCGTGAAAGAGGAGATATTGTCCGCCTCCGCAGACAATGCCGAAGCTGCCCGGCCAAAACGGAGATTTTTTGGTTAGATTATAACGGGCGGTGGCCTGGTCAGTTATCAACATAAATATTGTGAATCATTCATTTAAAATAAACAGGATATGAAACCGATCAACGTGCAGGAAAGAAGAAGTACTTTTCAGCGGTTCTTACTCTTTTTCGTGCTCACGGTTCTGGTGATTGGCGCATTGGTCTTTGTAGGTATGAGGCTCCCCTATGCGGAAAACCAGAAGCTGCGGGAACAACTGGCGCAGGTGGAAAAAGAAAATCAGTTCAGAGACCGGTTTGCCCGTACTATGGCTGAGACGCAGAACCTGCTTGACACGGTAAACCTCGACCGTGTCAAATCCGGACTGATTGACGGGCGCATTACCCAAAAGATCCAGGAGATGGATGCCAGCCTGAATAAGAATGATATACCATCCAAGGATATCTATTCACAGATTGTAAAGGCGATGAACAATATTCAGTCGGATAGAAGGGGGCTCCGCGCGGCGGGTAATCAGGACTCCGTTGTGGCCAATTATAATACGCAAATCCAGGAACTGAAAAACTCATTAACCAAATGGCAGGAGAGTTATAAACAGTTAGAAATGCAGAACCTGATCCTGAGGCAGAAATAATCCATTAACCTCAAAAGCAATCCATATGCATTTTGTACTTTCGAAACAATGGGGGAAAATTGACTACCGGGTATGGATTTCCCTGATCATCCTGGCGGTATTATCGCTTTCGCTGTTTGGATACAGGGCGGCGACGCTTGTGAGGTGCCCTGGGTTTTCTCTTTTGGCCCAAAGCAGACTGAATCATTTGGGTGACCAGTCAAATACGTTCTTCATCAACGAGCAATTGACATTCTCTGTGAGTATAAAAGCTCCCGACAGTGTCATTACCTGGAATTTTGGAGATAAGACGCCGGGGGTCAAAGGCACTAAAGTGACACACGTGTTCTCCCGCGAGGGAAACTACCTGGTAACGGCAACCATCAAAGGTAGGTGTTCCGAATCGATCAATTTAGTTGTAAAGGCGGCCCATGCCTCGCTGATCAACGAAAATGCCGTTCTTCCGGATCCCATTATCTCCGATGATATCCTGGAAATTGGGCGGGAAGCAACTTTTCAGACATCTGCTAACTCGCAAACCTATCAGTGGAGTGTGGAAGACCATCCCGAAATGGGTAAGACCAGCAGCCCGCTGGCTAAATTCATCTTCACCAAAGCGGGTAATTTTACTGTCTTGTTAACGTTGGACAATAGTCAGGTATATCGAAAAGTAATACAGGTAAATGACCCGCTTGCTAATGAAGCCCACAAAGCAGCGCTTCCTCCAGCGGTATTGGATCTGCCGCCACTGCCTGCTTCAGTCCCGGATGTGCCGGAGAAAAAAGATGAGCCGGTGGTGAAACAACGGGTGGTCAGTGCACCTGCAAAAACATATGACCAGTTGCCTGTCCCCGCTATTCAGGCGATGCTGGAAGAAGTAACGCAGGGAAAGAAATCGGCTTCAGATTTTGATAATATCCTGTGCAACGGATCAGGCACCAAGGTGATGGCAAATAATGAATCCACAACTTTCGCGTCGCTTTGCGAAAACCTTAAACAAAAGCGGGGGCTGCCTCTTTTAAAAAAGAACAGAAGGATACAATCGGTGAAAGTTGCCAGGGATGAAGAAAACGGAAATTGCATAAAGATTCTGTACGTCGATTATAAATAAAAAAATGGATCATCCATCGCATATCTCTAATCTCAGCGCTGGAATATAATCGGGAAAACGATGGCATGAAGGAGTATTTAAAATTACCGGTTCAATTTGGCGGCTTCTTTGACAAAAAGAAGCTGGCCACCTGCAGTCTGCTGGATTCGGTTTACCGGAATCTTCACTTGCTGATCACTACGATGCCGGGGGAAAACAAAATGGATGACAGCTTCGGATCTGAATTCTGGGAAAGTGATTACGACATTCATTTGTCTAACGACTCCCGGAAAGAAATTGTGATCAGCAGCCTGAAAAAGCAGATCCAATTATATGAAAAGCGTATAACGGATGTTTCAGTGGACGTGAATGTTCGTTTATCCAACCTCAATCTGAAAGGTATTGAGATTCAACGGCGGAAACTGGAGATCACGATCAATGGCAAGATGGTCAGGAGTATGGAGCCCTTCACGTTTCAGACCGGATTCTTCATCGGTCCCCTGACCCTGGATTAGGTTGAAAAAATGCTGGAAAAAACAAAAGTCAATCAAAGCGGGTGATTCGAAAACTGGTGATCTTAAGCAAATTTTAGCAATGAATGCGTTAAACAGGGAACAAATAAAAGACCGGATGGTGAGGCTGGCGGCCACACACTGGCAGGTACCGGAGAATGAAATTGAGGCCAATTTTGACCCTTTGATCATTCTGTTATTTGATGCTGTTGCTGCCGAACTGGAGGCTGTAGGTTATGAGATCCGGGATATTCAGAATAACCTGTTACATGAAATGGCGGCGCTGATGCTGCCCGAAAGCCTGCTCGGTGCCAGGCCGGCATCCTGCGTACTTATGGCGCAGCCTTCTGATACCACCGCCATTCTAAAAAGCGATACGAGCTTCAGTACGCTGGCGCAGATACAAAACCCCGGTGAACCGGTACATGAGGCCGAATTGAATTTCACGCCGGTTGGGGAGGTGAAATTATTTAGCGTGCAGCCGGGATTTATTCGTATTGGTCATAAAGTATATAAGTATTTGCCCGAAGGCAGAAAACTGCAGGTGCATGATGAACAGGCAGGAAATGATCTGGTCAATGAAATCCATTTCACGCTACATGGCCGGGACATCCCGGCTGACCTTTCCGGTTTGCAGGTATTCTTCGACCTCCGCGGTCATTCGGAGGCCAATGCCTTCTATTTTGCGCTCCAAAATGGCGCGCTGGAAATCAATGGTATCGATACGGACTTCACCCGCGGATATTATAAAAACAACCAGTACCAGACTGGGTTGCAGGAGGCCTTTCAGGATGAGGGTGATTACTTTCGAAAGGTTCAGAAAGAAATAGCCGCCTGGTACGCAGATCAATTTATCACGCTGGCGGAATCCGGCACCCGCGGACTTCAGCAATCTTCACCGATCGTTGAAAATTTACCGGCAAAGTTGACACAAGAGATACTGGATTCCCAACCACTATTTTGCACGCTTCGTCTTGGCCGCCATTTCAGGATGGAGGTGCTGGACCGCCTTCAGATGGGCGTTAATGCATTCCCAGCGGTGAACCGTAAACCGGAGAAGATTTTTTATAAAACTGACAAATGGATCAATATTATCCCCTTGCCGGTTAACGATAATTTTTTGGATATTCAAAGTATCGAAGGGCTCGGGGGTGCTTCGTACAAGATCCGGTCAGGGAATCATGAGAATGCCGTTTCGGAGAATGAGGCGATTATCCGCACGGCCCGAGTAGGCAAGAGCACCAGCCGGGAAATCCGTAATACGATCAAAAATCTGCTGGAAACCATCCGGGATGAAAGTGCTTATTTCAGTCTGACCAGCAACGATTTCATCAGCAGCCGACTGACAGAAATATCGAGGGTGCTGACGCGGATGGAAGATCAGTTGCAAATTTCCAAAGATGAAAAACCATCGTTCACCTATGTGATGTTAAGAGCCGTTAACGCAGGCGAAACTATCCAGGTAAATTATTGGACAACCGCACCAAAGGAGGCTGCTCACGTAAAGGCGGGGATGTCTTTCCGGCCTGTTCAGCATACACTCACCGGAACCGCGGGTACTTACTCGCTGACCAGCGCCATGGGGGGTGCTGAGACACCTGGCGATTACCAACGAAAACAAATGCTGGTGCGGCAGTTATTGTCGCGCGGGAAAATTGTCAGCAGTGAGGATGTGAAACTGCTTTGTTATGAATTGCTGGGCAACAGGCTGAAAGATATGCAGGTACGGAAAGCGATGACTATTCAAGCGGGGCGTCAGGCAGGCATTGCCCGGGTTATCGAGATTGTTATCCGGATCGACAAAACCGAATTTAGCGAAAGTGAGTTGGTTTCCGTTGAGAAGCAGTTACGTTATCTGCTGGATACGCAGGGTACATTTATGTTCCCGTTTGATATCCGAATAGAAGATATTTCTGCGTGAATGAAAAAACCAACGTCGGGGAATATAGATTTTTTTTGAAAAATTTGTTTGCTTAGCATCATCCGTCAAACGCTGTGGAGCAGAATGCCCGGATTATCGGCGAAAATCTTTTGGATATTTAAAATTTTTGCACTATCTTCACCCATATGCGGTTAGCTTGAAATGAAAAAGTTTTAGCAATTTTTTTGCAATTCTGATCATGTCTTTGGCCCTCAAACGCCAACGACCAAACTGGTCCTGTGCCATTATTTCGACAGAATTTTTTGTTTAAAGTTAAAGCAGCATAAAAATATGTTTAAACAAATACTTGTAGAATGGACTACCACAAGAGACAAGACCTATATAAGAAAATATCTTCAAAAAGAGAACGCCCGCTTATTTGCTATGTGACAAGCTTCAGAGGCAATGCGTCCGCATCGATTGCATCCGACATGATCCCGGATTTCATCAAATTAATTCAATCTATCCCAAGCGAAGCTAAAGAGATTGATCTCTTAATCATCAGTTACGGCGGGGATCCAACAGTCGCATATAGAATGATTTCAATTCTAAGGGAACGATTTAAAAAAGTCGGCGTCTTATTACCATACGCCGCTTATAGCGCGGCAACTTTAATTTCCCTTGGTGCAGACGAAATTGTAATGCATCCTTTTTCGAACCTGGGGCCAGTTGATCCACAACTAACGCACCGCAAGCAAAACCAGGAGCAAATACAATTTGGCTCAGAGGATTTGAGAAACTATATTGACTTTATTCGAACTGACGTCGGCTTATCTGACCAGGAACAAATGCAAAAGTCGTTTGAAATAATTTGCAGGGAAATAGGAGCCGTGCCCATTGGAGTAGCTAAACGAAGCGCGCAACTAGCGCTCTCCATGGGAGAAAAATTATTATCCATGCATATGACAGATAGTAATAAGGCAAAGACAATCGCAGAAACACTTAATAAGTCATTTTATCATCACGGTTATCCTCTGGGGCGAACGGAAGCAAAGAAAATTGGACTCCCAATCACAAATCCCGACACAGAACTTGAGGAGTTGCTTTGGGATATATATGAAAGCTTCGAAACAGAAATGAAGTTTAACGAGCCGTTTGATCCTTTAAAATTAATTTTAAACAGTCCCGCATCGGCAAGCCTATTAGCACCTACTCAACAGGTTCAGATTCCAGGAAATCTACCACAGGATATTCTACAGCAGGTTTATAATGCTCTTCTGGCTCAAATTCAAATTGTTCAGATCACACCAGTTGATTACGAATTATTCCAAGCTTCGACTGAATCGGAATTTGGTAAGAGTGAATACAAAACTGCAGGAAAAATTTTTGCTAACAAGCTACCAGACAACAATATAACGATGAATATTATTCAAACCGCGTCCGGATGGAATTTTAGCAAAAATCATTAACTTCGTAAACTGATATTTTACAATATGGACAATTTGACTTATAGTACAAATAGTAACGAAGCTGCTTTAAGAGATGCAGGACCCTTCAAGATTTTGAATTCTGACATGGGAATCAAAGGGCAAAAGACTTTTGCCTACAAAAATGTGATAACGACCAAAAAGGTTGGTCAAGAAGTCAAAATAGGGAACAAGATTGTTGAGACAATCGTACAAGACCTCAATACAAAGAGATGAGAATCGAGCCAGGGAATTAATTACCATGCAGAAAAAACCTCCCTCACTCAAACCGCACTGAGAAATAATAGAGTCTTCGTGAAAGCCATTTCGACTCTTTCTGACCTTCTACATATGACCGGTTTTTTCCACGGGTGTAAGGCTGAGGATGGTTTTCGCCCAATGCCTGGTCAAGCAGTCCCCGATTGTAATTCAGCGAGAACAGATAACCCATATCGGGCTTTGCCTGGTAACGCAAGTTGTATTTGGTGACCAGCCAACTCCAGTTGATGGCCGCTGAAATAACCAGAGTGCCCAGGCACACCGATACAAAACGTGTAATCAGAAACCAGTTGGCTTTCCGGAATGCCAACTTATGACGGGTCAGCGCCAGGCCGGTCAGCGCAAGCAAAAGAAAAATAAAAACACCAATACGCCGGAACGTCAGCCCAAACACCTGAACATACTCAATGTTTTTTGCCATAACAATCACTACCAACACAGCGTTCAACCCAATCCAAATCATCGAAAGAATTTTCAACAACTGAGAATCTTTTCGAAAATTGAGCTCCTTCCTGAAATAAACCATAATCACCAATACCGCCATTATGATGGAAAAAATCAGTGCATAAACGCGTTCATGTACACCACTGCTCAGGCTTCCCCCAGCGTCGCCGATAACAGGCTGGCCAAATTGCTCCAAAACATATACAATATTAAATAATATGATCAAAGCGTTCAACAAAACCAGCGTCACTTCGCCGCTGCGTCGCTGCATGCTCAAATCGAAAAAACCACCGATCTTTGACTCCTGCGCCCCCACATGTTTTCCAAAATCATCCAAGAGCTCGCCATTGTATCGCACCAACATATCAGGGACCGAAAAATGAAAAAACGAAAACATCAGAAAGAAACCTACGACTGAAAGGACGACAATCTGCCCCAGGTTGACCTGCCAGTTAAGATAAAACAGCGCTGCAAATCGGCTGCTACCCTGCGCATAAACCAACGCAAAAATCAGGAACACGCCGACCGGAATTATAACATAGGTCAGCAGTTTCTTAAAGACAGATCCGGCACTATTCCCTGCGTCCGGCATCCATGTATTGACCCGTGGCGCCCTGATGATAAAAGTGACGTAATTATAAAAAGCAGCGAACGGAAAAGTGACCAGCCTGAGTGATGAATACAACGCCTTGTACCCCGCCAACGACAGTGATATCAACAGGGAGGCAAAAGACAAAAAATCGCCATACCAGGCAAAGGAGACAGCAGATAATAAGGTAGCCGCTGAAAGCCACCAGAAAGACCGGGTTTTGGTCACACCGGGAATAAACAACAACATCACCCAGACGAGCACCGCAAAGATTCCGAGGTTTAACCCCGGCGTCTGGCGGTAAAATAGGACGACAAACAAGATGGTGCTGATAAAAAGTGCAGGATTTCGTTTCATGACTTTTATTTTAAATGTACTTTGTATTTCAAAGTAATTGATAAAAAAAACACGCTCATCGGCCCAATAATTTTTCCAGTGCATTGATATGCGCTTCAAAAGCCTGCCTGCCCGCTCTGGTAATTTTGTAAGACGTTTTAGGCTTTCTGCCTGCAAACTCCTTTTTTACCTCAATGTATTTTCTTGCCTCCAGCGCCAGAATATGACTGGCCAGATTTCCATCAGTGACCTGCAAATGCTCTTTCAGCTCAAGGAATTCAACCCATTGATTCACCACCAGTACAGACATAATACCCAGTCTCACCCTGCTTTCGAAACTTTTATTTAGTTTATCAATGATGCTCATCTGTATTTTTTGTACATCACCAGTCCGTAAAAAATATGCAGTAGCCCAAATCCCATGCCCCAGAAGATCAAACCAAACTTCATGACCACAAGCGCCATCAGGCCCAAAAGGATTTCTAAATACCCCAGGTATCGCACATCGGAAAAAGTATAGGAAGAAGCGCTCACCAGTGCCAAACCGTAAAAAACCAGTGTTGATGGGATGACCAACGAAAAATACCCCTGCCAGATCAACACCATGCAAAAAATACCGCCCGTAACCAACGGAATGAACAAATTCGATAAAAGATTCTGCGTTACGCCATTCCAGATTTTCAATCCATTTTTCCTGCTTTTTCTTACAGTAAAATATGTCGCAGCACTAAGGGCCAGTAATAAAACGATCAGGGCAAGGATCAGCATTTGCGACATTACAGTGGCCGGAATCTCTTCCGTGATTTCACCTGCATCCCGCGAGTCCAGTATGTTCCAGGCCACTGCCGTCCCGGCTAAAGCAAACAGACCGGCAAGTATGCCGGACAGACCACTCAGGGAAATAAACCTGGACGACTTCTCCATCATTCTCCGGATATGCTGGAGATCATCTTTCGGATCTTGGTTCATAAAAGTACTTTGTGACACAAAGTTAAAGGGGTTGAATTAAACCTGCACTTTTTTTTAAGGTTTTTTTTCTGGCAGATAATGGGTTAATTCCGTGATAATAAAATACTGTGCAGCTACATAGGTCAGCATAACGACCCAGTCGATACGTAAGGCCATCCCCGAGAAATAAACAAGGGATACCATTGCAAACAACCTGATTTAATACCTGCCTGGCATGTTCTTCACAATTCACGAAGGTTCGATCCAAACATTGTTTTCTTTTAACAACCTGATCAGTTCATCAACCGCCACTTCACTATCTACACTTCGCTTCACAATTTCTTTTCCTTTATACAAAGTGATCTTACCAGGTCCGCTCCCCACGTAGCCGAAGTCTGCATCAGCCATTTCACCCGGACCATTGACAATACAACCCATGATCGCGATCTTCACTCCCTTTAGGTGGCTGGTAACTTTCCTGATCTTCTGCGTGGTCTCCTGCAATTCAAAAAGCGTTCTTCCGCAGGACGGACAGGAAATATATTCTGTCTTGGAAATTCGTGTTCGCGTGGCCTGCAAAATACTGAAAGCTGTATTGTTTAAAAAAGTCTCTACCGCGTCTCCCGCAGCCGGACGGGCGTAGGTCCTCCCGCTGGGACCTGTACTGCCTGAATTAAATAATTCTCTGTTCCCACGATTCATCCGGAGCCAGATCCCATCGCCAAACCCATCCAGGAACAATGCACCCGTCTCCGTTGCAAAATGGATCAGGTGCTCATCTGCCGTTTGCCAGTTGCTTTCCGTCGTTAGAACCACGGGAAACGGTAGGTTGCGCCTCATCAGATCCATAAAAAAAGTCCTTACCCGTTGCATTGCGTTCCTTTCAGAACTGCCTGCACAAAGAATCAGGTCCTTCCGGTCGCGAGCCTTCTCAAGAATTTCGAAAATATCGTGTGACTCTTTTTCTGTCAGGTTACCTGCATTTTCAATAAACAGGAAACCAGGCGCTGAATCTGTTCCCTCATCCAAAAGATCTTCGGGGCGGTATAAAGGATAACTCCCCGGAATCTGCCAGGCGGTCCATTTTTCATAAGGAGCGATCAGCCTGAGTCCCTGAGGCATGTCAAAATCCGGCTTTTCACCGTCAACAAAAACATAATCCGCAGCAGCATCGGATTTTAGCCAGGTCCCTGTCTCTGCTCGGTAAGTGTATCCAACAGACGCCAGATCCTCCGGCGATAAATTTTCGTGCTGACTGAAATCGGCAATCACCACCGGGACCTTTTTACCGCCGACGTTTTCAACAGCAGCCGATTTTCTCCTGTTATACTGAAACGGATCGTAAGGCAGGATGATTTTCTCCTCTTCTTCTGCTTGTCCAGCCTGCTCTGCGGGAAAATCATATCTTTTCACAATATCCCGGCAGACCGGAATTTCAAGTTCCGGATCTTCAGTGAGCGACACGCGAATGGTGTCTCCAATACCATCTTCCAGCAATGCACCGATACCAATGGCTGATTTGATACGGCCTTCCTCGCCATCACCCGCTTCGGTTACGCCAAGGTGCAATGGATAGATTTCACCAAACTCAGCATCCATCGTTTTTATCAGCAGACGATAGGCCTGGACCATCACTTGTGGGTTGCTCGCCTTCATGCTAAGAACGATCTGATGATAATTTTCATCCCTGCAAACCCGCAGAAATTCCATGGCGCTCTCTACCATTCCCATTGGCGTATCACCATAACGGCTCATGATCCGGTCGCTGAGGCTCCCGTGATTGGTACCGATGCGCATGGCCGTGCCATATTCCCGGCAAATCTTTACCAATGGTGTAAACCGATCCCGGATCCTTTCAATTTCCTCCTGGTATTCTGCATCCGTATATTCAATCTGCTCAAACTTTTTCTTGTCCACATAATTCCCGGGATTCACCCGAACTTTCTCTACAATACGGGCCGCCACTTCCGCTGCATTGGGCGTGAAATGAATATCCGCCACCAGCGGCACGTGATAACCACGCCTATGTAATTCATTCTTAATATTCAATAGATTTTCAGCATCCGATTTGGAAGGGGCCGTGATTCGTACCAGTTCCGAACCTGCCTCAATGCAACGGATCGTTTGCTCTACCGTTGCGATCGTGTTCATCGTGTCGGTCGTGGTCATCGTCTGGATCCTGATGGGATGAAAATTCCCCAGCAACAAGTCGCCCACTTTTACTTCCCTGGTTAAGAGGCGTTTATATTGAGTCAATGATTCAGCATAATATTCCATCCGGCAAAGATAGTAAGAAGGTCGCGCAGTGGCCACCGGTATGTTACCAGGGATTTATTTTACCCAGACAAGCCTCCCGTCGTTCAGCATCCTGATCTTTTCTTCCTCCACCAGGAAATTGATAACGGTGCGAAGATGATCTTTGTCGAACTCCTGCATGTCCTTATATAAATGAAACAGCGTAACAGGCGTACTTAGCTTTTCCTGAAACAACCCTGCCATTTTTTTGAATTGCGATGTATTCAGTGCTGTTTTCTTCCTTTCGAGGCAGTTGTCACAGATGCCGCAATCCTGTAAGTCGGTATCTCCGAAATAAGTGCCGATAATTTTTGATCGGCAGGTACTGGTATTGTTGATGTACAGCTGCATGGCCCGGACCCTCTCCGTAAATACCCGTTTGCGTTCCGCATAATTTTTGGTGTCAATTTGCAGTAATTCAGATTTGATCCTCGGTCGGTTCAGCATGATCTGGGGCACATCTTTCTGAGGCTCATAACGTATGATCCCATCCGCATGCAGTTTTCGCAACTGTTCTTTTACTATGTCCAGGTCATAATGTAAAAGCCCGGCGAGATAAGTCTCCGAAATATTCACCGGATAATCATAAATACCCTCGTAGCTGCGCAATAAGGTCTTGATCAGCGGCTCATAACCGGTATAAATTTTTTCGTATTCGTATAACGCATCTTTATATACATCGAATCGCACCGTTGCCGGCAGAAAGATCTGTTCATTAAAACTTAGCCAGCCGTCCTGTTCCAGTGCCTTTAACCCGTAAATAGTGGTATTAATATCCAGTCCGAATTTCCTGACAAAATCTTTCAGGTCGAAATCGTAATACTCGCCTGGCGCTTCGCCTTCCGGCAGTTGAAGATAGTGCACTACGGACCGGTAAACTTCTCTCAGTTTCTCTACCGACGGGTAACGCGTCGCAGGCAGAGTCTCCAGCATGTCCAGATCATCCTGGTTGTATAACAGTACTGCAAAGGATCGTTTACCGTCACGCCCCGCCCTGCCTGCTTCCTGGTAATAATTTTCGAGACTGTCGGGAACATCAGCATGAATCACTACGCGCACATCCGGCTTATTGATACCCATGCCAAACGCGTTGGTACTTACAATGACCCGGAGCCGGCCTGCCAGCCAGTCGTCCTGGATCCTGCTCCGCTCTTCTGGCCCAAGACCCGCATGGTAAAACCGCGAATCTATTCCGCGCGCATTCAACAGGCTGGCAATCTCGCGTGTCCGTTTGCGCGTGCGGCAATAGACAATGGCACTACCCTGAACATTATTTAAGATCGAAGCAATTTTGGGCATCCGGGATGGTTCCCGGAAAACGCTGAAAGATAAATTAGGACGCTCATAGGACTGCCGGAAAATCTCAAATTTATTTTCACTATTAAGTGATAATTTATCACAGATATCCTGCTGCACCAAAGGCGTAGCAGAAGCGGTCAGGGCGATGACCGGAATACTATGGAGCTCTTCGCGCAAACTGGCAATTCGCAGGTAAGGCGGCCGGAAATCATAACCCCACTGAGATATGCAATGCGCCTCGTCCACAGCGATCAGGTTAATGTCCAGCGCGGGTAAATACTCCTTGAATAGTGAGGTCTCCAGGCGTTCGGGCGACACATACAGAAATTTACAATTGCTGTGAGAAGCTGTCTCCAGCACATTGATCACATCTTTTCTCGACAAACCTGAATGAATGGCATATGCAGTAATGTTTTTTTTCCGGAGGTCCTGAACCTGATCATTCATCAGGGCTATTAAAGGCGAGACCACCAGGCACAAGCCCTTCTTGTACAAACCCGGGACCTGGTAGCAAAGGGATTTTCCGCCGCCAGTGGGCATGAGCGCCAGCACATCCTTCCCCTCCACGACAGCCTTGATGATCTCCTGTTGCAAAGGACGAAATGCCTCAAAGCCAAAATAATTCCGGAGGATTTCTTGCAGGGATTGCTCCATGATACCACAAAATTAGGCCAAATTTTCATCCTGTAACCCGAAACCACACTCAATTCAGGCTTTGGCAATGCGATACACTGTAAATAAATTCTTAATTTTTATGGACCCGAACCCCAAATAAGTATTTTGCCGCTAATGACAGCTCCCGACCTAAACCAGTTTTTTTACAGCCAACCGGCCACTGTTCATCGCCAGCACCACATCGCTGAATGCCATAACCAGCGCCCCGAACATCGGAGTCAGCAATCCGAAAGCCGCAACTGGTATGGCGATAATATTATAGGAGAATGCCCAAAACAGGTTTTCCTGTATCGTCTGATAGGTATGACGGCCAAGGCCCAGGGCCGTGGGGAGATGTTTCAGTCCGTGCCCCATCAAAACAACCTGCGCGGTTTGCATAGCGATCTCAGAAGCATCACTCATGCTGATTCCTATCGTTGCTTTTGCCAGCGCCGGTGCATCATTGATGCCGTCACCCACCATCGCCACCGGGGATTCTGCATTTTTTTCACCAATGATACGCCATTTCTCTTCCGGTGTCTTTTCAGCAATTACCTCGTCGATATGCAGGTTGTCTGCAACCTGATGCGCCCTGGAATTCCGGTCGCCACTCAATAGGATGGTCCTGATATTTTTCCGCCGGAAATAATCCACCACCTGCCGGGCCTCCGGCCTGATCTCATCGGCCAGGTCTATAAATCCAATAAGCAGGTTATTCCTGGTGATATACACCTGGTGGTCCTGTTCAGAAGTCAGCCCGCTGGCAACCCTGTACGATCCGGCCCAGTATTCATTACCATCCTTGTCCTCAGCCCGTACGCCTTTACCCTTGACCTCTTCAACTTTTTTCCAACGGATCTGTGCACCGGATTTCCATGCCCTGGTGAGGCTCTTCGCCATCGGGTGATTTGAATATTTCTCGATGGCATAAACCAGGTTTTTGAAATCCTCGTCGCTGAAGGAGGGGTCCGTGATCCGATAAGCCGAAACGGTGAAATCGCCCGTAGTGAGCGTACCCGTTTTATCGAAAACAACCTGCCTGATATTTTTGAAATTTTCCAGGCTGGTTGCATCGCGGAACAATATACCATTCCTTGCGCCACGACCCAGCCCCACTGCGATCGCCGCCGGCGTTGCCAATCCCATTGCGCAGGGACAGGCAATGACCAGTACCGCAATCGCCCGCATCAGCGAGGGCGTAAAATCACCCAAAACAAAAAGGTTTACGATAAATGTCAGCGCTGCAATTCCGATGACCACGGGAATGAACACCGCGCTGATCTTGTCTGCCATTTGCTGCACCGGAGGTTTCTCTCCCTGGGCCGATTTGACCATATGTATAATTCCGGAAAGCACCGACTCTTCCCCTACGGCTGTGACTTGTGCCTTTACAGTGCCGTCGACCAGTACACTACCGCCGATGAGCAGGTCCTTAGCCCCTTTTGCGACCGGCAGGCTCTCTCCTGTAATAATAGCTTCATTCACGCCAGCTTCTCCCCAAAGAATTTTACAGTCGGCAGGCACCTGTTCTCCGGCTTTAATCAGGATCAGATCGCCGGCCCGTAAAGCTGTACTTTCAACCGGAAAAATATTCTCATTGAACGCTGCATCATAAGCAATCATATTAGCCATGATCACCTGCGATTTTGCCAGTTTATTCAATTGTGACTGCGTGGACTGAATCGTCTTTTCTTCTATCCAATTTCCCAGAAACACCAGCGTGATCACTGTTGCAGCCGTCTCATAAAATATATAATCTGACTGATGCGTAAAGGTCCCGTACAGACTGTACACAAAGGCGGCCGTAGCCCCAAGCGCGATCAGCACATTCATATTGGGCATCCTGTTGCGCAGACTTTTGTATGCGCTCACTCCAAAAAAACGCATGCCCGTCCAATAGACCGGCAGACACAAAGCTAGCTGGACCAGCGGATCCATCAGCCAACTCAGATAACTCACTTCATGAATACCTGGTATCATGTGTAACATCAACACCAGGCTGAAAGGCAGACAAAACCAAAATCGCTGACGATGACTTCTGAATGTCAACTGGTCTATCCAGGATTTCCCAGAGGATGACTTCACTTCGCCGGTATTATCTTTCAAAACGCGATAACCGAGATCCTCCAAACCGCGAAGGACCTTTTGTTGAGTGATGTTTCCGTTCAGATCGAAACTTACATCTCCCGTTGCAAAATTGACACGCACGTCCCTCATACCCTCGCGGGTCAGGAATTTATTGATCGTCAGCGCGCAGGTGGCACAATCCATTCCTTCCACCTTCCACTGAATTATATTTTTCGTTTCCATGCTATTACTCTAATCTGCAAAGGTACCCCGCCTTTAAAAGATTTCAGCGCAAACAGGAAAGGATTATTAAAACGTAGTTGCAATTCAGCAAAAAATATAGAAATATTTATAAGTACGGGTGAATTCGGGGGATCCGGCCTGGAAGGTCTGACCACAAATGCCGCAGTGGATCGGGGCACAAATAAAATAATCGCAGATATAATAGCCCGCCTGAACGCACGGATTACTTCAGCGCTGCGCCCATACTCATAGCAAATACCATTAATAAGACAAGCGCAAACATGACAATGATAATCAAACCCACGGTTTTGAAGTAGAGTGAAAGGTTATTTAACCCTTTTCCCAGGCCGATATTGTCATTCAACCGCAACGCGGTTTTGACCGTTCCTGAGAAACGGAATAGAAAATAAAACAACAGGATATTGATAGCCAGCGAAAGTATTACGGAATAAAGCGATGACTGACTGGCGATTTGAAATTTCTCATCATCAAATCCTTCCTTAGCCACCTGCGTCACCTGCCGGGGACTTTTCAAATATACAAACAACCCAATCACGGCATTGGCCAAAATGGCAACGCCTGCCACAGCTCCCATTTCGGCAGCCATCCAAATTTTCTCTTTAGTGTATGCACTAATTTGTCCCGGTTTGTTTTGTTCTTCCTGTAACTGATCGTCCATCACATAAATAATTTCATAACATTTGAAAATAACCCAATAATTCCCAGGATCGCCGTCACCAGAAAAAAGCGGCGCAGAAATACAAACCCCTCTGCAATCAGTAATTCATCTCCTCCGGCGATACCTTGTTTAAACAATATCGAAGCCTTATACAGAAAGTATAAAATAGCTGCCACCACGAAGAATATCAGAAAGAAGACAAATATCAATATACCATAAATCCCCGTACCCGGGAGTTGCATCGTTGTCGCCATCATCTTCAGCACCTCTCTCCCACTCACCAGCATGGTCATTACCACGAAGGCGCCTACGGAAAAACCTACCAATGAGATGAACCTGGTCCATTTACTGATCGCGGTTAACGATGGCACTAAAAACTCCCTGTCGTCTGGTTCCGGGGTCACCGGTTGGTTCTGTTCTTCCATATCAAATTTGTTAATGTAAAAATAAGTTTCCTCTATCGGTTTGCCAAATGTCCGTCGAGGATGGGAATGACCGATTCCTGTTCATCAGGTCCGATCCATTTTACCTGAGGTTGTTTCTTAAACCAGGTAACCTGCCTCTTTGCATAATGGCGTGTGTTTTGTTTGATCAGCGCACGTGCCTGGTCGGGCGTAAGTGTTCCATCGAAGCGGGCGAACAGTTCCTGGTAACCCACCGTCTGAAGCGCGTTCAGATGGCGCAAAGGCAACAAAGCTTCCACTTCAGCTTCGAGCCCGTCTGCGTACATCCTGTCTACCCGGTCATTAATACGATGGTACAATTCATCCCTTGGCATATCCAGGCCTATGAACAGTGTGTTAAATGATCTTTCTTTTTTTGCCTTTTTTTGAAACTCCAGAATAGAGCGGTTGGTGGCCATCTTAACTTCGAGCGCTCTCAGCATCCGTTGCGGGTTCTGCATTTCGCCACGGGCCGCAAACAGCGGATCATTTTCCCTGAGCATTTCCTCTAACCATGAGATGCCTCCAGTACGATATTGACCGGTCAGTTCCTCTCTTATCTGACGCGGCACGTCGGGTACGTCGTCAAGACCATCCAGCAGCGCTTTGATGTACAGGCCTGTTCCGCCGCAGACAACCACAATTGGGTGGGTAATAAATAACTGGCCCAAAAGCTGCAGGGCATAGCTTTCATAGAAGGCTGCGTTTATCTCATCGCGGATACTATGAGAAGCAATAAAATAATGAGGAACGGCCTGCAATTCTTCGGGAGATGGTCTCGCGACGCCAATATTGAGCTCACGGTAACACTGCCTGCTGTCGGCGGATAGTATCACCGTTTTAAAATGGCGGGCTACTTCTATAGCCAATGCCGTCTTTCCCGATGCTGTGGGACCTGCAATAACGATAACAGTGTTGGGATACGCCTGGGTCAATAGTACGTCTTAAATCTGTAAGTTCCAGCAATCATCAGGTAACTGAATTTGATCAAAGCCCCTCATCTTCCTGGCTGTAGTCATCGGAGACCTCTTCCTCCACCTCAAGGTCCTCGCCTTCTTCGGTTTTTTCACCGAAACCGTCAGCGCCCCGGGACAGATCGTATTTCTCCTCAATATCGGCATATTTATCCCCCAGCAGGCCTTTGGTACCATACTGTTTGGGACTGATACCTTCAGCCCTGACTACAGCGGGATAGTCCACTTTCACGTCTTCCACGCCCGCAACGTTGATCAATTCAATCAGGAAATTCCATTGTTTATGAAAATCGTAGGTATAAGTAAAGCGCTGGTTTGTGTTCTTTATTTCGGAACCGATAACCGTCTCTTTCATAAGAAGCGGCGGCGCTTTATGTTCACGATCGTAAATTTCCAGTGAAATCTCCCGGCCCTGCTGCCAGTTATCGTTGCTGCGGTAAAAACTGGCCTGATGCTTATTGTCAAATTCAAAGGCTTTCAGGATTACTTCATGCAGTTCATAAAAATACTGCGAATGCCTGATGACAATATCCCTGTAAATGCTATCATCCTCCTCAAAATATACTCTGAATTTAAAAATTGCCATGAACGAATTTACGAAAATAGCCTGAAAGAAAAATTTAAGTATTGGCCAGGATTCCGTATATCCCCTATTTACCGCTTATTCGGGGGCAGACTGAAAAAATTTTAAGATAATTTTTCAGATTCGCGTTTCCGGTGACGCTTTTAATGTTCTTTTTCGAAGGCTGCATCGAACGACTGTTTGCCGGGTACAAAATCAACATCTTTTACAAACCGGCAGGATTCTGCGGCGCCTGCTTCCCTATCCATGCCCGAATCTTCCCACTCCACAGAAAGAGGCCCGTCGTAACCGATATCATTCAAAGCCCTGATGATTCCTTCAAAGTCAATTCGACCCCGGCCCACACTTCTGAAATTCCAGTATCTGCGGTTATCGCCAAAGGGCAGGTGGCCGCCGAAAACACCCGCTGTTCCAGGAAAATGATTCCAGCTCACATCTTTCATATGAACATGAAAAATACGATCGGAAAATTCATATAAAAACTTAATATAATCCACACCCTGGTAACCCAGGTGGCTGGGATCGTAATTAAATCCGAATGCAGGGTGCCCGTTCAGTGCCTTCAGGGCCCTCTTTGCGGTCTCAATGTCAAAGGCTATTTCTGTAGGATGTACTTCCAGGGCATATCTGACGCTCATCTCAGCAAATGCATCCAGGATCGGCGTCCAGCGTCTGGCAAAATCTGCGAAGCCTTCTTCGATCATCTCTTCAGTAACAGACGGAAAGGAGTATAACATAGGCCAGATGGAGCTGCCGGTAAAACCATTCACCGTTTTTAGCCCCAGTCTCTTTGCCACCTCTCCTGTTCTGATGATTTCATCTGCTGCCCGTTTGCGTACACCTTCGCTGTCACCATCACCCCAAACGTGATCCGGCAAAATGCTCTTGTGCCGCTGGTCGGGTATATCGCAGACCGCCTGCCCCACCAGGTGCGTGGAAATCGAAAACATCTTTAGCCCGTTTTTCTCCATCAGCGCGTTCCTGGCATCGCAGTATGCCTGGTCCGCTTTGTGCACTTCAAGATGGTCACCCCAGCAAGCCAGTTCAAGTCCGTCATACCCGAATGACCGGGCTTTTTCAATAACTGTTTCAAGGGGGAGGTCGGCCCACTGGCCGGTAAATAAGGTTACTGGTCGGTTCATCATTTTATTTTTTACTGATTGGGGAAGGGTATCCACTTCTGGTTTTCGTCGTAGCCGGAGGCCACCACGGCATCAATAAACTGCATACCCCGGATGCCATCGTCCACTGTTGGAAAATCCAACAGATCTTTCCCCGGCACTTCATCATTCAATCGCGCTCTGATGGTCAGGGCAAAATTCCGGTAGATATTGGCGAAGGCTTCCAGGTAACCCTCCGGATGTCCGGCGGGAGTCCTGGTATTATGTCTGGCCGTTGCACTCATATACCCCATTCCGGTCCGGATAACTTCTGTGGGCCGGTTTCGCCATTTCAATAGCAGGGTATTAGGTTCATGCTGGCACCATTCCAGGCCGCCGTTTTCGCCATACACCCTGATCTTCAGCGGGTTCTCTTCACCCGCCGCGACCTGCGTGGCTACAAGTACTCCGCTGGCTCCATTGTCGAACCGGAGCAGGGCAGCACCATCATCGTCCAGTAATCTTCCGGGAACGTACGCGTGCAGATCGGCACAAACGGCTGTTGTCCGGAGGCCGGTGATATATTCCGCGAGGTGATGGGCATGGGTACCTATATCGCCCATGCAGCCTGCCTTTCCCGAGCGCTGGGGATCCGTGCGCCAGGCGGCCTGTTTATTGCCTGCGTCCTCTTCTTTCCCCGCCAGCCAGCCTTGCGGGTATTCTACGTAAACTTTCCTGATTTTGCCTAAATCACCCCGCCTAACTCTTTCGCGGGCTTCCTTAACCGCCGGATATCCTGAATAGGTGTAAGTGAGTGCGAGCAGCAATCCGGATTCCTCTGTTTTCAATTTTAGCAATTTCGCTTCCTCGGTAGTGAAAGTGATGGGTTTGTCGAGAACCACGTGAAATCCATTTTCCAGGGCCATGATGGCGGGGGTAAAATGCATGTTGTTTGGCGTTACAATGGTCACGAAATCCATGCTTTCGTCTTCGGGGAGCCTGGCTTCTTTATCGATCATTTCCCGGTAAGTTGCGTAAACCCTGTCTTCCGGTATAAACCAGGCCTGGCCGCTGGTTTTCGATTTTTCGGGATTGCTGCTGAAGCATCCGCAAACCAGTTCGATCTGTCCATCCATCAGGGCAGCTATCCGGTGGACAGCGCCTATAAACGCGCCGGTGCCGCCTCCGATCATACCCATTCGAAGTTTTCTGTTCATCATGCTGATATAATATTGAATATAAAATAATTAATCGTCAAAGCTAAATCGCTGACTAAGTTCCGGAAAAACTATGATACAGCATTTTTATTTAATGCTTTATTTATTTGAAACACATACTAAACACCCCATATATTCTCAGAATAGCCTCCTGCAATATATTGACCGCATCCGAAACAATATGAGAAAACAGGGAGTATCGGAAGACAAAATCCGCTCCTATTTTAAGCAGGATAAGCCCGATCCGCGTTTTGATGAGCGTACTCCCGCAAAAATCTACCTGGTCCGGCCTGAAAAACCTCTTGGAGGCGGACCCGGCGGCCTGATGTTCGATCCCGCAGAAATGACCGGCATGCTGGCTGACGGCAGAACCGCTCTTCAGGATTATGTAGCAACCCTCCCTCCGGGTTGGGAAAGACCTGCCTGACCCCGGAGACTCTTTTTAGGGGAACAAATGAATAAAATATTACCAGGGGTTACAAACCGGATCCGGTTCGGTTTCCAATGGGATTACCTGGCTTCGCTTTCACTTTTCAGAGTCTGGAGTCCGTGCTCCAAATCGGTGCCGATTGTCTTGTCGAAATTTGCAAACAGTTTTATCAGTCGGAAAGGATACGGCAATTCCGCACTGGAACGCCAGGAAACCCTGGTTCCCGAGGCGATTGAATCGAGTGTTACAGAAAAATGTACTACGCGCTTGTTGGGTTTTTCAAATTCCACAATACCGTCAACGGATACCGGTGCATTAACCGCCAATAAAGTTTCACAGCCTGAGCCCAAGCCCTTCATTTCACTAGCGAAACACATTTTTGAACCAGGAGCTCCCTGGGTTCCCTCGTAGCTGATCTTTACATTTGGATCTTTTTTCAGAAAGGGATTCCAGGTATTCAGGGCCGCAATAGAATTGACATGTTGCCAGACCGTATCGCGGGGCGCCCGGACATCGGCGGTCCGGTCAATTTTCAGATGCCCATCCACAAAAGCAGCCAGGATAAGCAGAAGGGCGATCAATACGACAACAAAGACGAGGATTCTTTTAATAATACGCATGGTTTGAAATATTTAGGTTGGAGTTATTTATAATTCAGCCTTTCGCGCACTATAGCCAATGCCTGAAACGCCGAAATATCCGGTAGACCTTCCTGACAAATCCCCAACCATCCGTTCGCCGGCAGCGAAACAAATCTGGTGTTTTTCCTGTAAATCGGTGTTTGACCGTTAAATATACTATAATTTTAATAGGGAAACCAAATTTCTTAAGAAAAATTTTGCAATAAATTCTTCACTGAAATTTTGCGTAACCCACGGTGTCAATCTACCCGGCTAAAAGGAAACCTGTAACTTGTGAATCAGCAGTGATTTAACCCGCCTCGAAGGCGCTTTACCCGCCAGGAAATTTTAAAAAGGACGGTCCCCTATGAGTTACGACCCCGATCAAAGGTCAGGTTCTAAGGCATCACAGGATCTGCGATCCATTCAGCATAGGAGTTTTTCGTTTCATAGATTTTGAGGTAGAGAGGTACCATTCCCACGGGAAGATTCCTTTCAACCACCTGTTTGATATAAAGGAGAATATTCTCCGCAGTAGGCTCAAAATCCCAGATCACCAGGTTTTCCAACGCTCTCAAATAGGGATGGGCGTTAAGATAGGCATTTGAAAGCACGATCTTATGATCAAGAGTCTCCACAATTTCATTACCCGCTTTTTTCAGGTCTTTGAAATCGAAAACGAATCCTGGTGCCGGAATAAAGCCATCGTCTGCTTTTTTGTTTCCTACTGTAACGTGTAATTCATAGGAATGTCCGTGAATATTCTTGCATTGTCCCTCATACCCAAAAATGGCATGAGCCGTCTCGAAATGAAATACCTTGGTCAGTTGTAACATGCTTCTGGTTAAAATTGAAAAAAATCGCCTGCAAAGATATTACAAAAATTTGTGAAGACAATCAGCCTGGGCATTAAGCCCGTCATGCGCCAGACCTGGATAACCACTACACTACGAAATCGTATGCGTAATTACCCGCTATTAGCTCTGAAATATTCATTAGATTTGGCGATTCAAGAACGATTTATACCCAACTATTTCAAAAACGATAGTTTTATTTCCATGGGCAAAAAAGTTATAACATTCGGTGAAATTATGCTCCGGCTTTCCCCTCCCGGATACGAGCGTTTCAGTCAGGCAAGCCAGTTTAATATCAGCTTTGGCGGCGGAGAAGCCAATGTGGCGGTATCGCTGGCCAATTACGGTATGGAAACGGATTATATCACCCGACTTCCCAACAATGATCTCGCAGATGCATGCATCATGGATCTCCGGAAAAGAAGTGTGGGTGTCAAACACATTTTGCGGGGCGGCTCGCGGCTGGGCATCTATTTCCTGGAAACGGGTGCGGTAGCGAGGCCCAGCAAAGTGGTATACGACCGGGCCCACTCTTCCATCGCCGAAATTACTCCGGGCATGGTAAACTGGCGCGAAATATTCCGCGATGCCGGATGGTTTCACTGGACCGGTATTACTCCGGCACTTTCGCAGGGTGCTGCGGACGCTTGTCTGGAAGCCATTAAAATAGCCAATGAGATGGGGGTTACGGTTTCTACAGACCTGAATTACCGGAAGAACCTCTGGAAGTATGGGAAAACCGCTTCCGAGATCATGCCGCAATTGGTGGAAGGGTGCGATATCATCCTGGGCAATGAGGAGGACGCGGAAAAAGTGTTTGGCATCAAACCCGAAGCTTTTGATGTAGCGCAGACCGGGGGCGAGGTGAACGAGGCAGAATTTGAGTCTGTTTGTCAGCAATTAATGAAGAAATTTCCGCGCGCTAAAAAAGTAATAATCACGCTGCGAGGTTCTATCAATGCGAATCATAATACCTGGGGGGGAGTGCTTTACAGCGAAGGGACTCTGTACCACTCCCGGCGTTATGATATTACCCATATCGTTGACCGGGTTGGCGGCGGTGATTCCTTTATGGGTGGCTTAATTTATGGCTTACTCAGTTATCCGGGTGAAGATCAGCGGGCGCTGGACTTTGCGGTGGCGGCATCCTGCCTTAAACATACTATTTACGGGGATTTCAACCTGGTGACCGTTGCGGAAGTAGAAACCCTGCTGAAAGGCGATGGCAGTGGCAGGGTACAGCGATGATCCCGGCCAGTTTGCTATTTTCTTCAGCGGGGATGTACATGCACCCCTGATTTCAGACGGGGTAATCAAAAAAGTGGTGATGAAAGTAAAAAGATGAAAAACTCGGTTTATGATACAAACTAAACAGGTTATAGATACGATCACTGGCCAAGGTATACTTCCACTCTATTTTAATGCAGATGAGTCCGTTAGCGTAGAGGTATTGAGGGCGCTGTATAAAGCAGGCATAAAAGCGGTGGAGTACACAAACCGCGGGGAAGCGGCACAATCTAATTTCAAAAAACTGATTGAAGTTCGTGATAAAGAAATGGCAGATTTGCTCCTTGGCATTGGCACTGTCAAGAACCTGGAACAGGTAAAAAGCTATTTCGACATCGGCGCTGATTTTTTTGTAAGTCCCGGCTATGTGCCGGAAATAGCGACTTACACGGTTGCATCCGAAATTTTTTATGCCCCGGGTTGTATGACCCCCGGTGAGATCATTGTTGCCGAAAATTCCGGTATAAAATTTATCAAACTATTTCCGGGCGATATGCTTGGCCCAAAATTTCTGACAACCATCAAAGATATCTTCCCCAACTTGCTATTCATGCCCACAGGTGGCGTGGATACCACCCGGGAGAATATTGAAAGCTGGTTCAAAGCAGGTGTCAGCGCTGTGGGAATGGGAAGTAAATTAATCAGCAAGCCATTGATGAGTGACCGAAACTATACGGCTATTGAAAATAATACCCGTGAAGTGCTTGCGATCATACAGTCAGTCAAAAAGTAAAATATTTATGCCAAACTGAAAAGGTGAGAATAACGCAACATTCCATAGGGCCATTACAACAATGACCTATTAAGTAAGATTGTAAGCGATCCTGCCAGCCTGAAACTTTCCAACAGGCGATGCCCTATTTACCCCGTTAGCATTCGCAGAACTTGAACTTGATAACTATTGATAATTAAATAAAATAATCAGAATGATTCAAAAAAAACAACAAACAGGGACCATGACAAGCTTCCGCTGGGTTGTGGTTGCGTTGCTGTTTGCTGCGACAACCATCAATTATCTTGACCGGCAGGTTTTGTCATTGACCTGGGATGAATTTATCAAACCTGAGTTTCATTGGGATGAATCACATTATGGCACTATCACTTCCTTCTTTTCCATATTTTATGCCATAAGTATGTTGTTTGCAGGACGCTTTGTGGAGTGGATGGGTACTAAAAAAGGGTTTCTGTGGTCCATTGGTATTTGGAGTGTAGGTGCGGTTCTGCACGCTGCTTGTGGTCTGGTCACGGAATCATACGTGGGGTTGCACACTGCTGCCGAACTGGCGGCCGCGACCGGTGATACTGCAGTTGTAATTGCAACGGTCAGTATGTGGTGCTTTCTGGTGGCGCGGGGCGTTCTTGCACTTGGTGAGGCAGGTAACTTCCCCGCGGCTATCAAAGCGACTGCCGAATACTTTCCAAAAAAGGATCGCGCATATGCTACGTCGATTTTCAACGCGGGCGCCTCAATCGGTGCATTGTTTGCACCCCTATCAATTCCTCCGTTAGCTAAGCATTTTGGTTGGGAAATGGCCTTTGTTATTATCGGTGTGCTGGGCTTTATATGGATGGCATTTTGGGTGTTTCTTTATGATAAACCGGCTGAGAGCAAGAGAGTGAATGCAGAGGAATTGGCATATATCGAACAGGATAAACAGGAACTTACCGAAGAGGAGAACAAAAAGGTCGAAAAGAAAATCTCTTTGAAAAAATGTTTCTCTTACAGGCAAACCTGGGCATTTGCTGTCGGTAAATTCATGACAGATGGGGTATGGTGGTTCTTCCTGTTCTGGACACCCTCTTATCTGAACACCCAATTTGGAATCAAGACTTCGGAAGGGTTAGGCATGTCCCTGATTTTCACCCTTTATGCGATTGTGACAGTACTATCAATCTATGGGGGAAAATTACCAACGATCTTCATTAATCGAAGCGGTCAAAACCCGTATGCGGCACGTATGAAGGCGATGCTGATCTTTGCATTTTTCCCATTGCTGGTGTTGTTGGCTCAGCCCATGGGAATCGAATTCGCTTATTTAGGCAAAAACGCTGCCTGGATCCCGGTAATCCTGATTTCTATCGGGTGTGCAGCTCACCAGGCCTGGAGTGCTAATCTCTTTTCAACTATCGGCGATATGCTTCCTCAGGGTGCCATTGCAACCGTGACCGGAATTGGAGGGATGGCCGGTGGTATTGGCTCCATGATATTGCAAAAAGGAGCCGGTAACCTTTTCGTTTATGCGGCCGGAACAACACTGGTTGATGGCAGCGAAGTTGAAATGTCGAAAAATTTACTTGAAAAAGGTGCCCAATTCGTTCAGCCAGCTATGCACTTCATGGGCTTCGAAGGCAAACCTGCCGGCTATTTCATCATATTCTGCATTTGCGCAGTAGCTTACCTCATCGGATGGACCATCATGAAAATTCTGGTGCCCAAATACAAACCTGTGACTGATCTTTAAACTTTTAAAAATAAGTATCTTACAACCCTGCCAAAGAACGGCAGGGTTTTTTATTGAATAATGGTAACTTTGACCATTTTTAATTGAACCCATGTGGAACAAAAGAAAAATTGAATTGTTATCGCCTGCCGGGTCATTCGACAGCCTTCAGGCCGCTATCAACGCCGGAGCTGACGCAATTTACTTTGGGGTTGAACAGTTGAATATGCGTACCCTTTCCGCCGCTCCGTTTACCCTTCAGGATATCGGGGAAATAGCCTCGCGGTCCAGGAAGGCCGGCATCAAATCCTATATCACCCTCAACACCGTCGTATATGAACACGACATGCACCTATTGAACACCATTCTGAAAGAAGTGAAAAAGCACCGGGTGGATGCCGTTATTGCCAGCGATTTTGCGGTGATTGAGATGTGCAACCGGCTTGGGATCCATGTGCATATTTCAACGCAGGCCAATATCAGCAATATTGAAGCGGTAAGGTTTTTTGCCAGACTCTCTGACCTGGTTGTACTGGCTCGGGAACTCACCCTCAAACAGGTACAGAATATTTGCCGGGAAATAAAAAGAAAAGATATCAGGGGGGCTTCCGGGGATCTCCTTAAAGTGGAAATCTTCGGACACGGCGCACTGTGTATGGCTATTTCAGGTAAATGTTACCTAAGCCTACACACAAACAATGCTTCAGCTAACCGCGGGGCCTGCCAGCAAAACTGCCGCAGGGCCTATGAGGTCCGGGATAAAGAAACAGGAACCGAACTGCTGATCGATAATGAATATATCATGTCGCCCAAAGACCTTTGCACCATTAACTTCCTCGATGAAGTGGTCAAAACAGGCATCGAGACATTGAAGATCGAAGGTCGCAGCAAGGGGGCCGATTATGTTTATGAGGTAACAAAGTGCTACCGGGAGGCCCTGGACTCGATAGCTGATCGCAGCTACAATGATAAAAAAGTGGAACAGTGGATGAAACGCCTGGGCACCGTGTACAACCGTGGGTTCTGGGACGGCTACTACCTGGGAAGAGAATTAGGCGAATGGACAAAGAAACCAGGGTCCGCTGCCACCGAAAAAAAGGTCTATATTGGAAAGGGAACAAAATATTATCCCCGGATCAAAGTAGGAGAATTCCTGGTTGAAGCGGGCACCATCCACAGCGGGGATACCCTGATGGTCAGCGGTTCGCAAATAGGCATGATGAAAGAAACCATGCACTCGCTCACCGTGAATGGCGTGCAGAGCGATACTGCCCGAAAGGGTGACAAAATCACTTTCAAAGTTCCCGCAAAAGTGACCCCCACCGACAAACTCTATAAAATCGTGAAAGCGGAAGATGCGTAAAATAGTATTCTACCGTTCTAAATGCATTGGCTGCGGTATTTGCTATGAACGGCAACCTGAACTATGGCGCTTATCCCGAAAAGACGGAAAAGCCACCCTGCTGCATGCATTGCAAAAGAAGGAAGTTTTTATCAGGCCGCTGAACGAACCGGAAGCAGAAAAAACAACGGAAATAGCTTCGGCCTGCCCGGTCAGGATCATCAAGATACAATAAACATGCACCCGGATATATTAAAATTTATCAGCAAGCAAACCTGCGCTACTATCAGTTGCGTGGATGAGCAGGCAAGTCCCTATTGCTTCGCCTGTTTTTACGCTTTCCACGCCGAACAGGTTATCCTGTATTACAAATCCTCCGAAGACACCCGGCATTCCAGGCTGTTGAGGAAGAACGGAAAAATAGCAGGTACGATTCACCCCGATAAACTGAACAAACTTCTTGTTCAGGGCGTACAGTTTGAAGGAGAGCTACTGCCTGAAGATCATCCACAGGCACTCAATGCCTTTGCTCACTACCACAAAAGGCATCCCTACGCAATCGTTAAACCAGGCGAACTTTGGTCTGTCAGGATTAAACATATCAAAATGACCGACAGTACTAAAGGCTTTGGTACAAAACTGGAGTGGGTACGGGAAGATTAATATACTTTGCTTTTGTTTTCCCCGACACAGCAGGCAGACTACAAGAGGCAAAAATTCAAACTCGCTAATTTATGAACGGCAGAGGTTGATGCTCACGTTCTGTTTCTGTACATTTGCTATATGACTTCCGGTAAAAAAGTTAGGGTGCGTTTTGCCCCTTCTCCCACTGGCGGACTGCACCTTGGCGGTGTACGTACCGCTCTTTACAATTACCTCTTTGCCAAACATCACGGCGGCAAACTGATCGTACGGATTGAAGATACTGACCAAAGCCGGTTTGTGCCGGGCGCAGAAGAATATATTTTCAATTGCCTGAAATGGTGCGGTATTGAGCCGGATGAAAGCGTCTTGCACGGTGGAACTTTTGGTCCTTACCGGCAAAGTGAAAGAAAAGACTCTTACCGGATATACGCGCAGGAACTGGTTGCGGAAGGTCACGCCTATTACGCATTTGATACACCCGCGGAACTGGAGGAGATGCGCAGTAAGTACCGTACTGAGCAAAATCCCGTACCCCAATATGATGCTAAAGTGAGGATGGACATGCGTAACTCGCTTTCACTGACAGGCGATGAGGTACACCGGCTGATCAGCAGCCAGACGCCCTATGTTATCCGGCTGAGGATGCCGGAGAATGAAACCGTCGAACTGACGGATATGATCCGCGGACAGGTGAGCTTCGATACCGGGTTGGTGGATGATAAGGTTCTGTTGAAAGCCGATGGCATGCCCACCTATCACCTTGCCGTTGTAGTGGATGATTACCTGATGCAGATCACCCATGCCTTTCGCGGTGAGGAATGGCTCCCCAGCGCACCGGTTCATATTTTACTGTGGAAATATTTGTTTGGACTTGATAAAATGCCCCAATGGGCGCATTTCCCGCTGATTCTGGGACCTAATGGCAAGCTAAGCAAAAGGGACGGCGCAAAATACGGTTTCCCGGTCTTTGCCATGAACTGGACCGACCCCAAAACAAACGAACTGACCGAGGGCTTCAAGGAGCGTGGTTTCCTGCCGGAGGCATTTGTTAACCTCCTGGCGCTGCTGGGGTGGAACGATGGGACCGGACAGGAAATCTTTACGATGGACGAACTGATCGCTAAGTTCTCGATGGACCGTGTCCATAGCGCGGGTGCAAAATTTGATTTTGAAAAAGCAAAATGGTTCAACCACGCATGGATCCAAAAACTGGACGCTGAAAGGCTGTTGCCAGGAGTCACGGAAGTGCTGTCCGCACGGGGATTGGAGGTCAGCGATGCAACCAGGCTGGGAAAGATCATTGAACTGGTGAAAGAAAGGTGTACGCTGCTGACGGATTTCTATGAGCAAACATCCTATTTCTTTAAAAGGCCTGAAACCATTGACCTAGCTGCCATTCAGCCAAAGTGGAATGAATCCAAGGCGCTGTTTTTTGCCGAATTGATCCGCAATTATGAGCTGGCACCGGTTTGGACGGGAGAGGAACTGGAAAGTAATTTTAAGGAAATTGCAGCGGTCAACAAGCTGAAACCTGGTGAACTGATGCTCCCCCTGCGCATCATGCTCGTTGGTGGTAAATTCGGACCTCATGTATTTGATATCGCCGCGCTTCTTGGTCAGCAGGAAACGATCCATCGTATTCAGGATGCACTACACAAGTTATAAACCCAAAGTATTTCTTTCGCAAACGATGGTGTATGTGAAAGAATCTGCCCGGTATATACCTGAATTGTATTCCACCGGGACTCCGTCAGCATCATAAACATATCTCTTTCTGATAAGCACAGGATCGCCGGCGTTGATCTCCAGCTTTTTTGCAAAATACTCACCAGCCGAATCGGCACTTATTTCCTCCTGGGAGGTTCTGACCACGATCCCATAGTCTTTCTCAAGGATTTCGTATAGAGGCCGCACAAAATTTTCAGAACCCGTGAGTGGAATTTTTGGGTTGAATTCGGAAATAAAATATACGAATGGCAAATCTTTCTTTCCCCTCAGTCGTTCCAGCCTCAATATTTTCTTTCCCCGATCTATCCCGAAAAACGAAGCAGCCTCCTTCGATGGCTCTGCCCATCTCACGTGCAATTCAAAATTGTACACGTCAATCCCTAATAATTTCATCTCCTGTGAAAAACTGAGCCAGTTATTAGCGCCGCTGACCACACGGTTTGCAGAAACCCGGGTCCCTAACCTTTTCTTTCGGACCAGTAGCCCCTCAAAAACCAATTTGTTAATAGCCTGCCGGAGGGTGTTCCTGGAAATTTTCAATTGTTCAGACAATTCAACCTCATTGGGAAGAAATTTTCCATTCCTGTACTCTTCTAATTGAATGAGATTACGCAACAAATTCTCTGCCTGTACATGCAGAGGAACGCCACTTTTATGATCTATTTTCAGCAAAATACTGTTTCAAACAAAAATACTGTAAAAAAAATATCGAAATATATTTTTCCAATCTATAACAAACCTATTAATTTTGAGATCGATTATGTTCATACATATTAATTTAGGGTAAGCAAATAATAAACGACACATGCACACGGGTTACGATAAGCGGCCAGGGGTTCAGACAAACGGATGGATTATAAGCGGGTGGCCCGAGATCCTGGAATTTCTTGCCGGTGAAATGCATGAAAGACCGACACTGATCATTGATTGCTATAGCGGAGTTTACTACGAGGAACTGCTCAGTAAGTTGAGCGGCCTGCAAGGTTACCGCCTCCTCGACACCCGAAGCATATTGAAATCTGAACAGGAAATCCGTCACCTAACGGCTGATACGCTAACAGAAGACCCGTTATTCGGCCACATTACCCGTTTGAGTTTTAATGACTATATAGATAAAGAAAAAATGCTGGCTGCTCAACAGGGTATCCGCACTTCGAAAGAAAAAACGATTGTCTTTGGATACGGAGCCTCGCTGATAACGCAGGAGGGTCTGGTTGTTTTTGCCGATATGCCCCGCTGGGAAATACAGCAGCGCATGCGTCTGGGTAAGGTTGATGGCTTAGGCGTGAAAAACCACGATGAACCCATCTCCATTCAATACAAACGTGGATATTTCAACGATTGGAGAATATTGGACGGGCATAAGCAGACTCTTTTTCAACGAGCGGATTTTTGGCTGGATACAACGGACATGACTCACCCGAAACTGATTGATAAAGACACTTTCCTCAACGGTCTGGCAAGAGTGACTGCATCTCCGTTCAGGGTCGTTCCTTTTTTCGACCCCGCTCCCTGGGGAGGTCAATGGATGAAGGAAACCTTCGACCTGGATCGCAGGAAGATCAATTACGGATGGTGTTTTGACTGCGTACCTGAAGAAAACAGTCTGGTACTGAAGATCGATGATACTGAGTTTGAGATGCCGGCAAATAATCTGGTGTATGTCAAAACCCGCGAACTGCTCGGCGATGCCATAGAATCCAGGTTTGGCAAAGAATTTCCGATCCGTTTCGATTTTCTGGATACCATGGATGGCGGCAACCTGAGCTTGCAGGTCCACCCCACCCTAGCGTTTGCGCGCGATCATTTTGGCTTATCCTACACGCAGGACGAAAGCTATTACATTGTGGATGCGAAGGATGGTGCAAGTGTTTACCTGGGACTAAAGACCGGCATCGATCGGGTCCAACTGCTTACCGAACTGGAAAAGGCCAACAGTGAGCCGGAAATAGAATTCAATGCCGATAAGTATGTGAACAAGATCCCTGCGAAAAAACATGATCATTTTCTCATACCCGCCGGAACTATTCATTGCTCAGGAAAAAATACCGTGGTACTGGAAATCAGTGCTACACCTAATCTGTTTACCTTTAAACTTTGGGATTGGAACCGCCCGGGACTTGACGGCAAGCCACGCCCTGTGAATATTGAAAGAGGTAAACAAGTGTTGCAGTGGGACAGGGATACGGCATTTACAACCAGCCAGCTGGTAAACAAGTTTGAGATAATATCGGAAGGCGAAGGCTGGCTCGAAGAAAGAACCGGCTTGCACCCCAGCGAGTTTATTGAAACCAGGAGACATTATTTCACGGGGCAGGTCAACCACCAAACGGGTAACACCGTTAACGTATTGAATCTGGTGGAAGGCACAGAGATTATTGTAGAAAGCCCCGACAGTTCCTTCGAACCATTTGTGGTACATTATGCCGAAACTTTTATTATTCCCGCTGCGATCAGGGAATATAGCATAAGACCCCACGGTCCTTCGGAAGGAAAAGAATGTATCACTATTAAAGCATATGTAAGAACCTGATCATTATCCAGCCATATGACTCAAACGAAAAGTACATCAACCGGTTTACTCCCCGCCATTGCAGCATTCTCAGGCTTTTTCATCATGGGCTTTGTGGATGTGGTTGGCATTGCCACCAATTACATTAAGAATGATTTTCATTTATCCGCGGGACTCGCCGGAACTTTGCCGATGATGGTATTCCTGTGGTTTGCTGTCTTCTCCATCCCAACAGGAATCATGATGGGAAGGATCGGGCGCAGGAACACCGTGTTGATAGCGCTTGTCATGACGACCTTTGCCATGATCATCCCGCTATTGTGGTATCGTTTTTCCATGCTGATGTTCGCTTTTATTTTGCTGGGTATTAGCAATACTATGTTGCAAGTTTCTCTGAACCCACTGGTAGCGTCCATGTTCAACGCTGAGAAAACAGCGAGCGTGCTCACCGCAGGTCAGTTTATAAAAGCTATCGCTTCCTTTATCGGCCCGCTGGTAGCCGGTTTTAGCGCCAGTTATTTTGGCAACTGGAAAATCACGTTTCTCGTATTTGCCGTTGCCTCACTGATATCCGTGCTCCTGTTGCTTTTCTCAAAAGTAAAAGAAACCGGATTTGAAAGTTCGCGGGCTACATTCGGAGGCGCTTTAGGTTTGCTGAAGGACCCCTTCATTTTATTTTGCTTCTTCTGCATTTTTCTGATCGTAGGCTTTGATGTGGGGATGAATGTTTCCATTCCGGAACTATTGATGAAACACGCCGGTCTTAGCCTGGAAAGCGCTGGTTATGGAACCAGTGTTTATTTTGCTGCCCGCACGATCGGATCGTTCCTGGGGGCATTCCTGTTACTGAAGACCAAACCAATGAATTACCTTTTAACCTCATTGGTTATAGCGCTGATTGCGTTTGTTGCACTGCTGATTGTGCGCGAAGTCTGGTCGCTGAGGATTCTGATCTTCGTTCTGGGATTCGCCTGCGCCAATGTATTTTCCATCATATTTTCTTTTGCGCTGCAAAGAAATCCATCCCGTTCCAACGAAATTTCCGCGCTGATGATCATGGGTATTGTTGGCGGTGCAGTAATTCCATTTGTCCAGGGAATCGTGAATGACAGCCTGGGATTCTCTGCTGCTCTTGCAGTTATTTTGATTTGCCTGTTCCTAATTTTATTACTCACGCTTACGCTCAAAAAACATGTATCCGCTTAAATGGCAGGAAGCTCATACTCAAACGGAGTTTACGGCTGTGCTTAACGGCTGCTCACCGCGGAGATGTCCAGGTATGAACATCGGCACAGGAAACATACATATAACATTTAAACCAATCTGATGAATAAAAATCAGCGGGAACATAAAAAACCAAATTCTCAATCCAGGCGAACATTTATTCAAAATGGAGCACTTGTGATGTTATCCCTAAAATTGCCTGACCTCACCGGACTGCTTTTCAACGATGATGCTGAGCGTGGTACCAACTACGCGAAGCTGGAACAGCATCTGAACCAGGATTGGTACTTTGGCGGAAAGATCGGATCTGCTTCGATCGAAGAAATGAACAAAATGCCAAGGGGGCAAAAAATAACGCTGCCCCATTGTGTGAACCATTTATCCTGGCAAAACTGGGACGTGGACGAGTGGCAGGCCTTATATATTTACAAAAGAGAATTTGTACTGCCCCCGGAATTTGCCGGCATGCGTGTCTTCCTGCATTTCGACCGGGTCATGGTGGGCGCCATACCTTATTTGAATGGTCAGAAATTACCCGAACATTATGGAGGCTACCTTCCTTTTTCGTATGAGATAACAGATGCCATCCGCCAAAAAAATAATTTGCTGATCGCGGTGGATTCCCGTTGGAGCAATGTTCCCCCGCAAGGTGCACCCGTCGGTCCCAAACGGGTTGACTATCTTGAACCGGGTGGTATTACCGGGGATGTGAGGCTTGTTGCCGTTCCCCGGATCTTTATCCAGGATGTTTTTGCCAAACCTTTAAATGTCCTTGATAAAAACTCCCGAAAGCTGGAAATCGATTTAACCATTAACAACGCGGGCGTTGCAGGCAAGGCCGTCTCAATCCTTGCGGAACTAAGCCGTGATGGTAAGGTCGTCAGCAGGAAGTCACGGAAAATGCCGGACCATACTACAGGTATTACCAACCTGAAGATGGAACTAACGGATCTGACGCAAATTGATCTGTGGCATTTCGATCATCCCAACCTTTACATCTTAACAACTACGCTTGTTGTGGATGGCCGGAAGATTCATAATCACCGGTGCAGGATCGGTTTCAGGGAAGCAAGATTTGAAATCAACGGATTTTATCTCAACGGAAAAAAGGAACGCCTCTTCGGATTGAACCGGCATGAGATTTATCCGTACACCGGCTTCGCGATGCCTGAGCGCGTGATGAGACAGGATGCCAGTATTCTCAAGCATGACCTGAACTGCAATGCGGTAAGGTGTTCTCACTATCCGCAGAGCGAGGCATTTCTGGATGCATGTGATGAACTTGGTCTGATGGTTTGGGAAGAGATCCCCGGCTGGGGTTACCTGGGCGATGAGCCTTGGAAAGAAGCCCTCATCAAAAATGTAGAAGATATGATACTGCGCGACCGAAATCATCCTTCCATAATTATCTGGGGTACCAGGGTGAATGAATCCGCAAATGACAAAGCATTGTATAAACGAACCAAAGAAATAAGCAAGCGACTGGACGGGACCAGACCGAGCTCCGGGTCGATGACACCTGGGTCCAGGAAGAACTGGGAGCAGGAATGGGATGAGGACGTTTTTGCATATGATGATTACCACGCTGACCCTGATGGCTCCGTGGGGATTGAAGCGCCGGTCAAAGGATTCCCGTATATGCTGGCGGAAGTGGTTGGACAGTTTAATTATAAAAAGCGTAAGAATTTCGATAATACCTATAAGAGAACCAGTCCCGAAGAAATTCAGATGGCGCAGGCAGTATATCATGCACAGGCCCATCAGAAAGCGGGGAACCTGAAAGATATCTGCGGGGTTATTGCCTGGTGTGCGTTTGATTATTCGAGTCTGGTCAACTCGTACAACCGCGTAAAATATCCCGGCATAGCCGATGTCTTCAGGTTATTCAAGCCGGGAGCCAATTTTTACCGCTCGCAGTGTGATCCGGCAGTCAGGCCGGTCATTCTTCCCAATTTTTACTGGGGTAGCAATCCAGGGTGGCTGAAAAACAGTATTGATGATCCGGCTATTTTCTCAAACTGCGATACGCTGAAAGTCTTTGTTGGCGACCATTTTGTTCAGGAATTGCATCCTGACTCCCAGAGGTTTTCTAATATTAAGTATCCACCGTTTTTTGTTAAGTCCGCGAACTTCTTTGACAATGAGCAAAAAGCAGATTTACACTTAGAAGGGTATCACAACAATAAACTGGTTAGCACCAGGCTTTTTTCAGCAGATACGAAACTGGATAAACTCTATCTGAAAGCTGATGAACCCTGGGTGCTGAGCGATGGAAGAGATGCTGTAAGGGTTCGTTTTGGTGTCTGCGACAGATACGGCAACGACAGAGGGTTTGGCACTGGCATTGTCGGGTTTAACATTGATGCTCCCGGGGAAATTATTGGCGATAACCCATTCGACTTAAGTGCATCGGGGGGTGTAGCTGCTATTTGGGTCAGGGCCCGATCCTCAGGTAAAGGTGTAATCCGGCTTGTTGCCCGCCACGATACACTTGGCGAGCAAATCATTCAATTGAACATCAGGCCATCGGTAAGATCTTTATGATATTAAAAAACGAAAAATATTATTTTATAGCTCATCAATCCAGTAATTATGCGAAAATTATTATATCTCGGAATGCTGTTCCTGTCGTTCCAGACCTGTCCGGCCCAGGTGATCTGGTCTATCGGCTCCAACGACAACAGTGCAAAAGAATTTGCGCTTGCACCTGACAAATACAAGGACTTCCTGCAACATGATTTTGGCTGGGAGAACAGATACTACATCATCGGGTACTCAGATCCCAAAAAAGACTGGCCCTATGTGTTACCCGGCGTGGCCGATACCTGGGGGGGTTCCAGCGGCGGCGCCGGCAAACGCTCGCAAAAGCTGAATGTCCTGTTCAGACTAAACCAGGTGCCCAAAGGAGCATACACGCTGGTTATTGATATACTCGACAACCAGGCCCAGCGCCCGCCGTTGCTGAAAGTCGATATTAACGGGAAGAAGAGCTACAAAAATACCTTAAACCCCGGTGGAGGAGATTCATCACTAACTGGTGACCTTTCACACGCCCGTCATCAGACGATGAAATATTCCCTCAGCGGTTTGTTGAAAGAGGGGGGTAACGAAATAACGATTACATCTATTGAAGGTTCCTGGCTTATTTTTGACGACCTCCGTCTGGAAGGGCCGTCGGGAGCAGGGCTTCAGCCCCAAGGAAATAAAGCTTACCTGCGCGGGGTATCCATAGCGGGCTATCAGACAAATTCAAAAGTGCAGCCAATACTGGTTGATGTGGAACACCTGAGTGGCAGACCCGAATTGCAATTATTTCTGGATGGAAAACCTATCTACCGGCAAGTGCTGGAAAAAGGGCGTTATGAACTGGAAGTGCCTTTACCCGCGGTAAGCGGACCGGTGAAATCAGGCTATGAAATAAAAATTGACGGTAAGTCCGTTGAAAAAGGTACTGTCACACGCTCCCCGCAAACAGTAATCACGCCCGCCGACTATGTGAATACGCACATCGGTTCCGCGCATTCGCGCTGGATGATCGCGCCGGGACCCTGGATGCCATTCAGCATGGTAAAACTCAGCCCTGATAACGAGAATGCAGGCTGGCAGGCTGGTTACGATCCAACCATAGAAAGCATCGGCACATTCAGTCACATTCACGAATGGACCATGGCGGGCCTCGGGATCATGCCGGTTAACGGCCCACTGAAAATTCGGGTTGGCGATCAGTCTAACATCCGTAAAGATGACAAAGGCTATCGCTCCGCAATCGATAAGCTGACCGAAGAAACGCCTCTGGGTTATTATAAAGCTGACCTGAAAGATTACGGTATCAAAGCTGAACTTACCTCAACCACGCGTTGCAGTTTCCAACGTTATACCTTCCCGAAGGACCGGGACGGTAGGGTGATGATTGATCTGCAGATTCCTGCTGAGTACAGGTATGATATTCTGAAGGCATCGATGAAGCAGGTAAACGCGACTACCATTGAAGGCTACAGCGTGCAGCAAACAAAAAAAGTCTGGTCGGCAGATGACAACCAGGATTATACCATTCATTTTGTCATTGAATTTGACCGACCTATTAAAAAATTTGGCGGGTGGATCAATGATGAAATCCTTTCCGGTAAAGAGATCAATGCCGATCATCCAAAATTTGCAGGATGCTTCGTGGAGTTTAGCACGGCGCAGCATCCCGTGGTGAATGTACGCACCGGTATTTCTTTTGTTGATATCGACGGCGCCAGAAAGAATCTGAAAGATGAAATCATTCAGCCTTTCGGTTGGCGTTTCGATGCAGTTCGAAACAGTAACAAATCTACCTGGAACGACATACTGAACAGGGTGCAGATCACCACGGCAGACCGCCGCGAAAAGATCCGGTTCTATACTAACCTGTATCGGGCTTTTTGCCGAAACACCTTTAGTGACGTGGACGGCCGATGGGTAGATGCCACCGAAAAAACCCAGCAGCTCAAGGATCCAAAATCAGATCGTGCCCTGGGCTGCGATGCCTTCTGGAATACATTCTGGAATCTCAACCAGGTATGGAACCTCGTGGGGCCTGAATGGAGCAGCCGATGGGTAAAATCCCAACTGGCCATGTATGATGCCAACGGCATGCTGGCGAAAGGTCCGGCGGGCATGGAATACATTCCCGTTATGGTCGCTGAGCATGAGATCCCGTTGCTGGTTAGCGCCTATCAAATGGGCATCAGGGATTATGACGTTCAAAAAATGTATGAGGCCGTTACAAAAATGGAAAATGTGAAACCCCAGAAAATTGGAGATGGTCTGGCCGGAAACAGGGATATCGAAGCATTCTTAAAATACAAATATGTACCTGCCGACAAAGGCCGTTTTTCAAATACATTAGAGTATAGCTATGACAACTGGACCGTTTCGCAATTGGCCAAAGCGCTTGGCAAAAATGAAGACTATAAGATCTATGCAGACCGCGGTGACTGGTGGCGGAATGCAATCGACACCGTAAGCGGCTATGCGCGGCTCCGGTACAGTGATGGTTCTTTTGAAAAAAACTTTGATCCGTTTAAAACCGGTGAAAATGCACAATATGTAGAAGGCAATGCCTGGCAGCTAACGTATTTTGTACCACAAAACATACCGGCATTAGCCAGGGTGATTGGCAGAGATCGGTTTTTGAGCCGGCTTACAGACGGTTTCAAAATCAGCGAGGTTTGGCGCTATAATGCACCCAATGAACGTTATGGCGATTTCCCGGTTGTGCAGGGAAATCAACAAAGCATGCATTTTGCCTTTCTGTTCAACTGGGTCGGCCAGCCCTGGCAAACGCAGCATTGGAGCCGTTCTATCATGGATCGCTATTATGGATACGGCGCCGCGGATGCGTACCTCGGCGATGAGGACCAGGGTCAGATGAGCGCATGGTTCATTATGGCAGCCATCGGTTTGTTTCAGACAGATGGCGGCTGCAGCGTTACCCCGCATTATGAAATAGCCAGTCCCCTTTATGAAAAAGTGACCATCAATCTAGGGGGAAAATACGGAAGGGGAAGGCAGTTCACCATTATTGCGAAAGGCGCGTCAGTCAGCAATCAATACGTACAATCCGCAAAACTGAATGGCAAAACGCTAAACAGCTTTCTGTTTCTCGCCGGCGAACTGCTGAAAGGCGGGACACTGGAACTGCAGATGGGCGACAAACCCAACGAGCGATGGGGTGTGACTAAATTCTGACAACTACTAGCGAGACTTAAACTGACCACATCAAATTCATAGGTGATCCATTTCAAAAGATCGGTAAACATGTTACGAAAACTCACTTTACAGTTACTTTTGTTGCTGGCAGTCAATGCTGCCCTGTCTCAGGTGCTGACTTCACCAGACGGCAAACTGATCTTCCGCTACACTGTTGATAAGCAGGACAACAACAGACTGAAATATGATATTGAATACGCGGGCAGAATAGTTGTTCGGGGGGGCTCTATCGGTATAACAAACTGGTTTGAAAACCTCACGATTGACAGGGCCCTTGATACGATGGCGAACACAACCTGGTCTCCTGTTTATGGAGAGCGATCGGTTGTCAGAGATCATTACAACCAAAGAACCATCATCATTAAGAGAACCAATGACTCTTATGAGAGGTTGCATTTGATTGCCCGGATTTACAACGAAGGTGTTGCCTTCCGATACTATTTTCCCGAAGATGCTAAGCGGGGCGGAAGTTACATTACCGTTGATGGGGAGAAAACCGACTTTCGTTTTCAGTCAGGAGCAGTCTGCTGGTTTTTCCCTTATGCACAATCCGCTTATACAAAACTTCCACTTAAAGAGTGGCCCGGGGAGGCAGAGAGACCACTGACCATTCAGTTAGGCAACGGACTGTATGCATCACTTTGCGAAGCTGCATTGACAGAGCACGCCCGAACGAAGTTTTACGTCGCGAAAAACGAAGAAAATATTATTCGCTGCGCCCTGTATGGCAGAGTAGAACAGCTAGGGCCCTATGCAACGCCATGGAGGGTCGTCATGGTTTCAGAAAAGCCAACTGATCTTCTTCAAAACAATGACCTCATCCTGAACCTCAATGAGCCCAATAAAATACCAAATACCTCCTGGATAAAACCGGGAAAGATTATGCGGATCAATGAACTGACTACCACCGGTGCAAAAAAAGTGATCGACTTTGCAGCCATTCACAATATTGAATACGTTCACTTTGATACCAGGTGGTACGGCCCCGAAAGCTTTGCCGGTTCGGATCCCCGGAAAACTTACGGACCGGCACTGGACATGAAGGAAGTGGTGAGTTATGCGAAAGACAAAGGAATCGGAGTTTGGTTATATGTGAATCAACGTGCCTTGTATAATTATCTGGATCAGATCCTCCCTTTGTACAAGAGTTGGGGAATAGCCGGAATAAAATTCGGATTTGTATGGGTGGGTAGCCAGTTTTGGACAACCTGGCTGCATAATGCAGTAAAAAAATGTGCATCAAACAACCTGATGGTGGATATTCACGATGAATACCGGCCCACGGGCTTCAGTCGCACCTATCCCAACTTGCTTACACAGGAAGGCATCCGTGGAAACGAGGAGTTTCCCGACGGAGATATTAATACAACACTACCCTTCACACGTTTCATTGCCGGAGCCGCGGATTATACCATTGCCTATTACAGCCGGAGAGAACTGAAGCCTCACCTGCAGCAAGCACCCGATAATAAAGTGTTGAAAAACACGGCAGCACACCAAATGGCGTTATCGGTCATCTATTACAGCCCGCTCCAATACCTATATTGGTATGATAATCCGAATGATGTACAGAATGAACCTGAAATCGCTTTTTTTGATCAACTGAAAACGGTTTGGGATGATACCCGGGTCATTGACGGAGAAATTGGGAAATATATAGCTACGGCCAGAAAGAGCGGGAACAAGTGGTTTGTGGGCGTCATAACGAATAACGATGGCAGGGCGCTGAGTATCCCTTTCCATTTTCTGGACCCCGGTAAAAAATACAGGCTGACTTTATATTCGGATGGAGGCGATCAGGTTCAGACAAGAACGCATGTGCGCATCTCCAGCCAGGTGATCACTTCGAAGACCCTGTTAAAATTACAACTGCTTCCACGCGGTGGTTGCGCTATGACAACCGAATTGTTATGAGGACAAAACGACAAAATTGATTTTTCCCCAGACAACAGCACATAAATATTTAGTTACGGATAAATTAATACAGCCAAAAGAAAAATCAGAAATAAGATAACTCAAAATTTTCCGGCAACCAAGTCAGAAACGTTGATGAACAAATTCAAATACAAAAAGATGAAGTTGATGTTACTTTTTTTAGGTCTCTTTTTGTCCGCCCAGGGCTTTGCTGGCAACAGGCAAGTCACCTCAGACACCGTGGGCGGGGACCTCACGAAATACGTTAACCCCAATATCGGAACTGCCCACAGCCGCTGGTTTTTCTACACACCTGCTTCTGTACCTTTTGGTATGGCCAAACTGGCGCCTTCCACGAACGGTTCCTATGGTAACAAATCAGGCTGGGAAGCCGTGGGGTATGAAGATACCCATACGTCCATTGAAGGGTTTGCCTGCTTTCATGAATTTCAGATCGGAGGAATAATGCTAATGCCCGTAGTTGGTGAACTTAAGACCCAGCCTGGGAATATGGAGCAGTCTGGGAGCGGCTACAGGTCTGCATTTGACAAAAAACATGAATATGCCACCGCCGGTTATTATTCAGTCAATTTGAAAAATTATGGCATCAGGGCGGAACTTACAGCCACTAAACGGGTAGGATTTCAACGCTATACTTTTCCTGAATCGAAAAAGTCATATATCATCTTTGACGTAGGCAATCAACTGGGCGAAAGTGGTAAAATTAAAGATGCTGAGGTGGAATGGGTTGATCCAACTACGGTCCGGGGTTATGTTATCACCGATCCGGAATATGTAAAAAAATATCAGAAGGGCGCTGATATACGTATGTATTTTTATGCTAAACTGAACAAGCCTGCAACTGGCTGTAAGCTATTCTACCGGGGTCAGAAAATTATGAACGGCAATAAGATCAGCGGACCAGGAAGTTGTCTGGCGCTTCTGTTCAGTACAAAATCAGGCGAAGAGGTTACGGTAAAGATCGGGCAGTCCTATACTTCAATCGAAAATGCAAAACTAAACCTGGAAACTGAAGCCGGTTCACTGGGATTTGACGCAGCTAAGCGTCAGGCAAATAAATCGTGGAATGAAAGTCTGGGTAAGATCAGAGTGACCGGTGGATTAAAGGAAGACAGGATCAAATTTTATACGGGTTTATATCATGCCCTTCTCGGGCGAGGGCTTTCGAGTGATGTAAATGGCTCCTATCCCAAAAATGACGGAAGCATAGGAATTATACCAAAAGGTAAGAACGGTAAACCTATACATCACCATTACAATACAGATGCTATATGGGGCGCCTTCTGGAACCTGACCCAGCTATGGGCTTTGGTTTATCCTGATTATTTTTCAGACTGGATCAAAAGTCAGTTGCTCGTGTACAGCGACGCCGGCTGGCTGGGAGATGGCATTGCCAACAGCAAATATGTTTCCGGTGTCGGAACAAATTTCACGGGGCTTGCTATTGCATCAGCCTATAATTGCGGAATCAGGGATTTTGATGTAAACCTTGCTTATGCAGCGGCCTTAAAAAATGAAACCGGGTACGCGGGGCGTATCGAAGGCGCCGGCAGAATGGACAACCGATTATTTGTTGAAAAAGGTTATGCGCCTTATGTCCCCGAACTTGCGTGGAAAACTACAACAGAAGGTTCGATGTGGGGAACTTCTCATACTCTGGAATACTCTTTCAGCGCATTTGCGGTAAGTCAGTTTGCGAAACACCTCGGGAAGAAGCAGGACTTTAATTTGCTGCACCGGTTATCCAAAGGATGGGAGTTGGTGTTTGATAAGGGAACCAGGCTGATGCGGCCAAAGCTTCCCGATGGCAGTTTCTTAAAAGATTTTGATCCACTGAAACCCTGGATAGGGTTTCAGGAAGGCAACGCGGTCCAGTACACGTTCTATGTTCCGCACGAGCCTGAAAAGCTCGTGAACCTCGTTGGGAAAGACGCCTTCAACCGGCGGCTTGACAGTATATTTATCCGCTCGCAGAAAGATGTTTTTGGTGGTGGCAAAACCCTGGATGCATTTTCAGGTCTGCAGACTGTTTACAATCACGGCAATCAGCCTTGTCTCCATCAATCCTGGTTATTCAATTTTTCCGGCCGGCCGGATCTCTCTCAAAAATGGGTAAGGGCCATTTGCAATGAATTCTACGGGACGGATGGGATTCACGGCTACGGCTACGGCCAGGATGAAGATCAGGGTCAGTTAGGGGCATGGTACGTGATGTCCTCACTGGGGTTGTTTGATGTAAAGGGACTGACGGAAATCAACCCGAAGTTTCAGATTGGAAGTCCTTTGTTCGAAAAGATTGAAATCCAACTGGACCCCAGGTATTATAAGGGTAAAAAATTTCTGATCCGGGCAAAAAATACATCTCACAAGAATCAATACGTACAATCAGTTAACCTGAGTAATAAACGGCAAAATGGGCTCCTGGTCCCTTTCCGTACAATTGTAGAGGGCGGTGTGCTGGACCTTCAAATGGGTGATAAACCCGCACGTCGTTAGCGGCAGTTTACGAATAAATAGCTATTTTCATTGCCCACACAAATGCCTGATATGAATTTTCTACTGCTCGTTTTCCTCTCGATTGTGTCGCCAGCACCATCTTCAAACCCGGTCCCTTCCATGATTCCGGTGAATCTCACCACGGAATATCTGAAGAACCCAACCGGTCTGGATGAAAAGACCCCGCGCTTCAGTTGGAATTACAGAACAACCGATGAAAATGCAAAGGGTCAGAAACAATTAGCTTACAGGCTTATTGTAAGCAGGAACAAATCCAATGTCCTTAAATACATTGGTGATGAATGGGATTCAAAATGGGTGAGGTCCGACAAAATGAACTTAATAGCGTACGGAGGCGCTCCTCTGAAATCCGATCGTACTTACTACTGGACCATTCAGGCAAAAGATAACCATGGAAGTATAACTTCTGGTCCGGTGGCACAATGGGCAACCGGCGTGTTTGAGGAGAAAGAATGGGCGGCAAAATGGATCGGCTCTTCTCAAATCTTCATTCCGGGTGTCAATGATTGTAATGTGGATGATCCATGGTTGCGAAAATCCTTTCTGCTGAGATCTGTTCCCGTAAAAGCCACACTGTTTGTAACATCGGTGGGATATCATGAGGTGTACGTCAATGGTCATAAAATTGGAGACCACGTGCTGGCGGGCGCCGTCACGGATCATACTAAACGTGCCAGGTACCTCTCTTACGACATTGCCCGTTATTTACGACCGGGGAAGAACGCTATTGTGTTATGGCTGGGCGCTTCATGGTCGATCTTTGCACCATACAACACGCCGGGCCGACCGCGTACGCCAATTGTGGCTGCGCAGGCCGATCTTTATGACGGGCGCATGAAGCGGATCGGGAGAATTCAGACGGACGGCACTTGGAAAGTACATTCAAGTCCCAACCGCTTACTTGGCACCTGGGGAATGCATCATTACGGTGGCGAAATTTGGGACGCCAATAAAGAAATCACGGGCTGGGATCAACCCGGTTATGATGATGTCTCCTGGAAAAAAGCCGTTGTTTATCATCCGAATTTGAAAATATCGGCACAGGTTGTGGAAACCAACAAACAGGTGCACGAAATTCATCCGGTTGGGATTGAAGATCTCAACGATGGCTACCGCGTGGATATGGGTGTAAACTTTGCCGGTTGGTCTAATATCCGCGTTAAAGGCGATCCGGGCGATACCGTTCGCTTCTTCTTCTCTGAACGGGAAAAAAATGAAATGACCTTCAACCTCCACAGCGCTTACGTCATCGGCCCTTCAGGAGAAGGCAACTTTCAAAACAGGTTTAACTACAGCAGCGCGCGATGGATCACCATCAAGGGATTGAAGCAACGACCCGCTCTGAATGATATCAAAGGCTGGGTTGTACGCACGGGCTACCAGCGTGTTTCCACTTTCCATTCAAATAATGAATTACAAAACTGGATCTACGACAGAACCTGCTGGAACTTCGAGAATCTTACGGTGGGAGGATATGTGGTGGATTGCCCGCAGCGCGAGCGCTTCGGCTATGGAGGCGATGCGCACGCCACATCTGAAGCGGGGATGTATAATTACAATCTTGGCGCTTTTTACACTAAATGGATGGAGGACTGGCGCGATGTTCAGGGCACTGAGACGATGACCGGCAATATGGATGATACATCCTGGGCACGCAAGCAAGTGGGTAGCGGCCGGATCATGGGAGGAGGCGTATTGCCTCATTCTGCACCCACGTATCACGGTGGCGGCGGACCAGCATGGGGAGGAATCGTCGTGGATCTTCCCTGGTATGTTTATCAGCATTATGGCGACACGCGAATCCTGGAGAGGAATTTTCCAATGATGAGAAAATGGATCGCGTTTCTTGAATCACATACCAAAGACAACTTATTGCAACGCTATGGAGGTCAATGGGATTTCCTGGGCGATTGGCTCTGGCCCCATGCCACGGCAGAAGGTATGAACAATGACAAACCTGAAAATCTTTGTTTCAACAATTCTTTCTATGTGTACAACCTGAGAACTGCTGCACGTATTGCCGAAGTATTAGGACATCGGTCGGTCGCAGCAAAATGGACCCAACAGGCCAATGAAACTGCAGCAGCCATCAACAGAAAATTCTTCAACGCCACCGACAACAGTTATGCCGACAGTTCGCAAAGTAATCTGGCGATGGCCCTCTTAGCCGGAGTCCCTGCAGCGGACCGGCATGCAGGTGTTCTGAAGAGGCTTGAGAAGAGTATTCTGGAAGATCACAAAGGTCATATAGGTGCAGGTATCACCGGAGGTACTGTACTGTTTAAGTTGTTACGTGATGAACAACGGGACGATCTGATGTACTCGATGACTTCTCAGACGACTTATCCGGGATGGGGGTACATGCGGGCTAACGGCGCTACTTCCATATGGGAGATGTGGGAAAAGGATCTGCCCGGTCATTCATTGTTGCACAGTTCCTTCCTGTATGCCGGCCCCTGGTTTATCGACGGACTGGGTGGTATAAAAAAAGATCCCCGCAAGTACGGCTTTCAGCATTTTGTTGTAACGATTCCCAATGTCCCGGAGAAAGAAATCAATGAGGCAAAAACCAATTTTGACTCACCAGCGGGACTGATAAAAACACATTGGAAAAAACAAGATGGAAGGCTTTGGCTACAGCTTACGATTCCCCCAAACTGTTCAGCCACTGTTCATATCCCGCGACTATCAGCGACAGGTACGCAGACTTTCGATACCTACGAGTTGACATCGGGACTATATCAGTTCAACCGTTAAATCGGAAAGGCCTATGATCAATAAAGAAAATTTACGAATGATGGGCAAAGGCTCTACAGATTTCTAAACAGGAACTGTGTTGGCGGCCAATCCGGCAAATCTTATCTTTTACCCTGATTTTTCAGAGAAGTTCACAAAAAATTAACGCGAGCGGTGAAAACCGGTCCCTGTTACTTTTTTTTTAATACTTTTTTTTATGATAGGTTTGTGATATCAATTTAAAAATATGCAAACTGTTTTAGGTGCCGGTGGCGACATTGGAAGACTCCTGGCAGGAGAGTTGACCAGCTATACCAATCAGATCAGACTGGTGAGTCGCAATCCAAAAAAAATTAATGAAAGTGATGAACTGATGGCTGGAAGCCTGTTGGATGCTGCATTTGTCAGACAGGCGATTGCAGGAAGTGAGATTGCTTACCTGGTTGTGGGACTTCCTTACGACCACAAGATCTGGCAAGCGCAATGGCCCGTAATTGTAAAAAACGTCATTGACGCTTGTCTGCAACATCAGTGTAAGCTGGTCTTTTTTGATAATGTGTATTTGTATGACCAGCATACCATCCCGCACATGCGGGAAGATAGCCCCGTGAATCCGCCTTCAAAAAAAGGAAAGGTTAGAGCACAATTAGTGCAAATGATCAACGATGCCATCAAGCAGGATGGACTGAATGCCCTTATCGCCCGCAGCGCCGATTTCTACGGCCCCGGTGCAGCAAATGGTATGCTCAATATACTGGTCCTGGACAAGTTTAAAAAGGGTGGAACAGCAAACTGGCAGTCAGATATTTCAAAGAAACATAGTTTCACTTTCACACCGGACGCTGCAAAAGCTACGGCATTATTGGGCAATACCGCATCAGCCTATGGTCAGGCCTGGCATCTGCCTACCTCCGGCGAACAGTTGACGGGCAGGCAGTTCATTGAACTGGCTGCGAAGCTTTCCAATCAAAAGCCAAAGTATTTCGTACTCAAAAAGGCGCTACTTACGATTGTCGGCCTTTTTTCAAAGACCATTGCAGAATTAGTAGAAATGCAATATCAAAACACGCAGGACTATTTTTTTGACAGTGAGAAGTTTGAATCCGCATTTAGTCTCAAACCAACATCCTATGAACAGGGAATAAGACAATGTTTGGATTTCCCGGGATAACATCCGGATAACTATCTACGGAGAATTACGTTCGATATTCTACTCAAATATTTCTGAAAAAGATAAGGCTATCGCTGGCTGGCGATCAAAAGATTCAGGTCTGTATATTTCAGGTCAAAGCGCTGACTGAGGTAAAAATTGGTGAGATAGCCTTTGAACAAATAAATCCCGTTTCTGAGGTGCACTTCATGCCAGGCAAGATTTTCGAATCCGCCATTGTCGCCTGCGTCCATCAATAATGGCATCAGAACATTACTGATTGCCTGCGAAGCTGTGCGTGCAAATGCCGATGGAATATTAGGCACGCAATAATGAATGACACCATATTTCATAAATATCGGCGCTTCCTGAGTCGTGACTTCCGAAGTTTCAAAACAACCGCCATGATCTATGGTTACATCAATGATCACGGATCCCGGCCGCATGCTGCTCACCATTTCTTCGGTCACGATCATCGGCGCGCGGCCACTTTCATTTGTAAGTGCACCTATAGCCACTTCGCAGGTGCGTAATTGTTTGGCCAGTAGCTTCGGCTCTATCAATGAGGTCCACAATCTTTGCCCGATCGTATTTTGTAATCTTTTCAGTCTTGAGACATTATTATCAAATACTTTAACCGATGCACCCATTGCCAGCGCAGCCCTGGCAGCATACTCACCTACAATCCCCGCACCGATAATGATAACTTTCGTCGGCGCAATCCCCGAAATCCCACCCAGCAACACGCCCTTGCCATGATTCGCTGAACTGAGGTACTGCCCGGCGATCAGTATGGCGGCACTGCCCGCAATTTCGTTCATACTCCTGACGATTGGATAAGAATCCGTATCATCCTTGAGGTTTTCAAACGAGACTGCTGTTATTTTTTTTCGCATCATGGCGCAGAGCACTTCCGACCTCATGACGGAGAGTTGCAGTGGTGAAATAATGACCTGGTTCATTTGGAGCAGGGGCAGGTCTTCTTCTATCACAGGAGCGGTTTTAAGCAGCAACGGGGCTTTAAAAACTTCTTCTCGGCTATCTACAATCTTGGCGCCCGCATCGCTGTATTCTTTATCCCGGTAATGAGCAGCATCCCCCGCGTTTCTTTCCACCACAACCTGGTGCCCGTTGTTTGCCAGAACGCTGACTGCATCCGGGGTAAGGGCTACCCGGTTTTCCTGAAATGCAAATTCCCGCGGAATTCCAATCGTCATTCCGCCGCCCTTTACTTTTACATCCAGCGTTTCTTCCAGCGTCTCATAGCTGATGGAACTGCTGATAACAGGTTCTTTTTTGCCCATATCACCTTTCCCTTTAACGAAAACAGTCGCCCGCCGGAGACAGGCAACCTAACAATTTGATTCTAACGGTTTCCCTGAAAAATATTACCAAAATTACTTATTTCCTTTTAATTTCGATCACACGCTCCCGATCGCCGGCCCAGGTCAGATAAAGATGGAGCGTGTCGTCCGGTAACAAAGAAGCTGCCCTTTCCGGCCATTCCACAAAACATTTTATTCCGCTGTATAAACAGTCCTCCACGCCCGCCCTGACAGCTTCATCTTCGGATCGTAAACGGTATAGATCAATGTGATACAGGGACTTATGCACGCCCTTATCTACATAAACATACTCATTGATCAGCGAAAATGTGGGGCTACCCACGCGGTCCCGCACTCCCAGATATTCACATATGGCATGAACCAGCGTAGTCTTGCCAGACCCCATTTCCCCGTGTAAAGCGACCACAGTGCTCAACGAGGCCTCCTGCCATACCCAGGACGCAATCTCACCAAGCGATGATTCACTGAACAATTTTTTCATCCGGCAAAGATAACATGCTCAGACTGTAGCTAATAGATGACAGCGATGCATTCTTAAAAAAAATACTAACGAATGTTAGGGTTTTGAAAAAATTGCTTATCTTTACTCTCTATACTCTTTGCTTGCAGAGTAAATCAGTTGTCGTTAGCAAATGCGTGCCGCCGGACTTCTTCCGGTGGCTTTTTTTGTAGTCTACCGCCTGCTAAAAAACCAAGTATCTGTCCCGATTCATAACTTTGCTCAGGTCTTGCATTTAACCTTCGACAACATTTGCCGGCATAAGCTAATTTGAAATGATTCCACAAATTGATATTTATAAAAGAAACTTTAAAAATTATCCTCCCACGGGGGGATGTCTCTGCGAAGTTCTCCTGGCTACCTGCCTTCGGCAAGAAAACCGATAGGCAGGCATCTGACGAAATCATCAACAGTCAAAAGGCGTTGTACCAAAAAATATTCGGATGAAATGTCCATAAAAATTAACACATGAATAATAAAATACTCCTGATGATCCTACTGGCTGCATGTTCCTCCATGGCCGGTGTCCGCGCCCAAAGCCTTGAAGGAAGCTGGGCGGGTCATCTCGACCTCCCCGGGATCAAACTACCGCTGACCCTTCATATCCGGGAAACGGGCGATTCCCTAAGCGCCACACTGGACAGTCCTGCTCAGGGCGCCTACGGTATTCCTGCAAACAGCACGAGACGGGTTTCCGGCCGCCTAGTATTTGAAATCCAGAAGCTGGGGGCCAGCTATGAAGGCACGATTCATGCCGACAGCATCAATGGTACCTTTTCACAAAAGGGCATGAAGTTCGCACTGACTTTTTTTAAAGCAGGAAAGGAGATCGAATCCACCATGAAAAGGCCGCAGACACCGGCGCCACCATTCCCGTATTCGATAGAAGAGGTCAGTTTTGTAAATCCCTCTGAAGGCAATATCCTGGCAGGTACGCTCACGACGCCAAAAGAAAAGAATAATTTTCCACTGGTGGTGATGATTACTGGTTCAGGGCCACAGGACAGGGATGAGACCATATTTGGCCACAAACCGTTTTGGGTAATCGCAGATCACTTCACCAGGAACGGTATCGGAGTTCTCCGTCTGGACGACCGCGGAGTAGGCGGTTCCGCGAAAGGCAAAGAAGGCGCTACTTCAGCAGATTTCGCCACCGATATCAACGCGGCCGTCAATTATCTCAATAACAGAGGCTTTCATGACATCGGATTGGTTGGGCACAGCGAGGGTGGCATGATCGCAACCATGGTGGCAACCCAAAACAAACTAGTGAAATTTATCGTCCTGCTTGCCGGCCCGGGTATACCTAACAAAGAGCTGATGGAGCTCCAGACAGAAGCGGTTGCAAAAGCCTCGGGCTCACCAGCTTCTGCCGTGGCCAAAAACATGGCCATTTCGAAAGAAATTTATCAAACGCTGATTAATTATCAGGGCAAAGATCTAGAGGGGGATGTCAGAAAACTCATGGATACGGGAATGTCTGAAATTAGCCAATTACCCGAAAGCCAGCGCAAAGAGGTCGTGGACCAACAGGTAAAAATGATTACCAGCCCCTGGTTCCTGTATTTTATACGTTTTGATCCCCAGGTCAACCTGCAAAAAATCAAGATCCCTGTACTGGCTCTAAACGGAGGCCTCGATGTTCAGGTGACGCCAAAGGAAAACCTCGCAGGGATTAAAAAGTCGCTCGAAGTTGCCGACAACAAGAATTTCACTGTTCGTGAGCTCCCCGGCCTGAACCACTTGTTCCAGCAAGCAAAAACAGGTGCACCCGTAGAGTACGCGCAAATCGAACAAACCATCTCGCCGGAAGTCCTGGACATTATGACACATTGGATTTTAAGTCTAAAGTCGCATTAATATTATAAAAGCCTGCATATGAATTTCAGCGCGTCTTATAGTTTATGGGTCAAAGTCATGACGACAGTCATCATCGTCCTCGTGGTCGTACTCACGGCATTGCAACCTTCCCAACTTTCGCCATACACCGGTATTTGGAGAATCGTCGTGTTCGTTGTGATGGTATTGACGCTGGCAGTCTGCTGGGGATTCTCGGTCCAATATTACGAGATCAATACACATGACATTCTGATAAAAAGATTCTTGCGCGACGTGATTATCCCCAGAGAAGAAATTCAGCGTGTCGAGGTACTAAACAGGGAGCAGCTAATTTGGAGCTTCCGGATATCTGGCGTTGGGGGATTGTTTGGATATTACGGGAAGTTTACCAACAGGCAGCTTGGCAGGATGACCTGGTATGCTACGAATCTGAACCACGGAGTCCTAATCGTAACTAAAACTGGGAAAAAGATTGTTATTACTCCCGACGAACAGCAAAGGTTTGTACATTCCCTGCCGGAGTGCAAATGAAAGTTTTCAAGACGGCTGTTTAACTTATTGCACCGAGGAATTTTAGCCTCGCGCTCAACTGCTCCCTACGTTTGCTGGAAATATTCCAGCCCCGGCAGATCAGTCTAATTTACCCGACGTTCCCCTCCAAAGTCGATTGAAGAACAGACCTGTCATACTTATACTTGTTCCAATCAAACCCGATCAGAAACTCGGCGGCGGCCTCCGCGCCCCGCTCAAACATGGTTCGCTTTTCTTCATTAGTTAAAAAGAAATTCAGCCAGTTAAAATCTGAGAGAGGGATAGAACCAATGCCTTTTGAATAGACCCTGTTCTTGATCTGAAAATCTTTATCATAATAATTCCGGATGGTATTGAAAATACGCCCAAAATATCCCATCATGGTCCAATGCTTTGCGTTTTTATCCCGGTCTTCCGGTGACGTATCGTTTAAATCGATCCCAAAGGTTGGAATCCTGGGTTCAAATACTTTAGGATTATAAAAAATACTAATGGGGAAGTTGGAAAGAATACCACCATCCACAAACCGCGCCATAGTTGGGGGATCCGACTCGCCAAGCGTTTCCTGCCAAAGCTGCCTTATTTCCCCATCCTCGCATGGGATGTCTTTGATAAACCAGGACTCAAAGAAGAAGGGAATCGACATAGATGCCCGAACAAAATCTGCCGGATGCAGTTCATCTATGTGCTCCGGCCGGCGAAACAGTCCACTCATGCCGGGAAATTCGATCTTGTTTTGCGTAACCAGTTCTGATGCGATAAAGGTTACGTCTCCCTTCAACCCTTTCAGCCCCTCGGGATGAGGACAACGAAGATGGAGACCTGGAATCTCCTGCCCCGCTTTGTCTTTCAGGTCCCCAATCGTATTTACCTGGTTAGCCTCCATCTGAGCTCTCAGCCAGTTGTAAAAAAACTTACCCGGATTTATTCCATACCCGGCCGACTTAAACTTTCGCAATAATCGTGTCACATACCTGATCCCTTCTGCCAACAGGATGATTGCCACTAACAAGATCGTCAGGAGCGTATCACTCAACTTCAGCAGGCCATCAAACTTTCCGGCAAATGCCAGCGAGAACAGACTCGAAGCAAGCAGGAGTAACAACAGACCTCCCACGATCATAAACAATAATTTCACCCGCTTGAAGAAATTTTTGTGCGTGATAAAAAGCCTGATCATCCTTCGCGCTATCGGCGCACCATCCACCAGATCAAAGAAATTGAGCGAGGCGATCGCATCCAGCACCCTGGTTGATTTTTCTTCATTTTTATTCCCAATGACGGTCAGCATAGCAGTATTAATGGCTCCGGCACTGGTTCCGGCCAATCGCAGAAAACGAATACCCATTTGTTCCAATACGTAGGTGTACCCCACCAGGGCTACGCCCAGCACACCTCCACCCTTTTGAACAAGGTTAACATATTGGTTCCCGTCCTGGTCCAGTGTATCTGAAACCCGCAAAGGTCTGCCGCCCTCATTAAAAACACTCCGCAGCTTTTGCAGGCTTGCCTGGACATTCGGACTCTCCGTAAAATACTCAACAGGAACCTTCGGGATTTTCGGTTTATTCATCATTTTGCTTTTTGGGGTTGAATGATATTTTAAAGTTAGATTAAAAGGCAGATAAAAGGGCATCCATGAAATTGAATCACCATAATTAGCGATGACAATCGCGAATTATTCTATCTTTGTGTCCGCAAAAAAATGTGCCATGACATTAAAAAGAATACAAAATTTACTGCTTGTACTATGCCTGTTTTCACTCGCGCCCATTTGGTCGGCGGCTCAGAAAACCCAGTCACAGCCAGGGTACTTAAAGCTTACCATCTTCCGCTACAAAAATAACATCCAGGAAAAGCAACTCGACGATTACCTTCAGCAGGCACTCGTTCCTGCGCTGCACCGGATGAAAATAGGTCCGGTAGGCGTATTCAGCAACCTTGCCAATGATACAGCGACAATAAAGTCAAAATACGTACTCATTTCATTGCCATCCCTTGGTATGATGGAAACGCTTGACAGGAAACTTGCCGTTGATAAAACCCTGCAAACAAACGGGGCAGAATATATCAATGCATCCTATAAGACACCAGCCTTCGACCGGATGGAAGTCATCCTGCTCCGGGCCTTTTCCCTCGCACCCCGGCTGGAGACCCCTAAACTGAAAGATCCAAAGAATGAACGGGTGTATGAATTGAGAAGCTACGAAGGTCCCACGGAAAAATTGTTTCTGAATAAAGTACATATGTTCAACGAAGGTGGGGAAGTGGGGATATTCAGGAGATTAAATTTCAATGCCGCATTTTACGGCGAGGTGCTTGCCGGTGCAAGAATGCCCAACCTGATGTACATGACCTGTTTCGAGAATAATAACGACCGGGAGGCACATTGGAAAGCCTTCGGGAGTGATCCCGAATGGAAAACGCTTTCGGCTATGCCCGAATATAAAAACAATGTCTCCAGGTCAGAAAAAATTCTATTGCGACCAACCTCCTACTCTGATCTCTGAGGATAAAAATGCCGGATCACGAACGATCCAAATAAATTAAGTCGTAGTGGCACATTGGCCATTCCGACTGAAGGTTGAACGGGTGTATGATTTCTCAATGGCCCGTCTTAGTGGCACATTGGCCATCCCGACTATTTCAGGGAGACTGACCTGTTCTGCAGTTTTGTACTGAAACGTGGAGTACAATGAATATTTGGCCAGGACGCCGTATGGCCTCAGGCTAATAACGCATCAATAGCTTTGTGAATTTCATCAAAGGGGAAGGTGCTTACTTTTTTATCCATCAACGCTTTTATTTCACCAGTACAAAGATTACCGATGCTGCCTTCATGATAAATTATCGCTTGTTGGTGACCTTTATCCCGTGCTTCCCCTTCTGAGGCTCCGGATTCCGGCGCTGTAAATGTACCTGTTTCCACCTGGCGTCCGATTTCTTTATACGCATCCCTGAAAGGTATGCCTTTCATCACCAGTTCGTTGACTGCGTCCACGGTAAAAAGGTATTTGTATTTTTCATCCTTCAGCAGATCCTTTTTTATTTCGATATGCCTCAGCATCAGACCGGCCATCTCTATACAATCCCTCAAAGTGGCGAATGCAGGGAAAAGGTGCTCCTTCAGCAATTGCAGATCCCGGTGATATCCTGACGGCAGGTTAGTCGTCATCAGCGTAATTTCATTTGGAAGCGCTTTGATCCGGTTGCAATGTGAACGGATCAGCTCAAATACATCCGGATTCTTTTTGTGCGGCATGATACTGCTGCCGGTAGTCAACTCGGGCGGGAAACTCACGAAACCAAAGTTCTGATTCAGGTACAGGCACATGTCCATACTCAGCCTGGCTAGCGTATCTGCAATATTAGCCAGGGCCTGCGCAACTACCCGCTCTGCCTTGCCGCGTCCCATCTGTGCATAAACTACGTTATAATTCAAATGGGCAAAGCCCAGCAACTCCGTGGTCATCCGGCGGTTTATCGGAAAAGAAGACCCATAGCCTGCTGCCGAACCGAGCGGATTCTTATTTACTACATCGAAAGCGCTTTTCAGGATCGTCATATCATCGACCAGGCTCTCGGCATAGGCGCCAAACCAGAGCCCAAAACTGGAGGGCATCGCCAGTTGCAAATGTGTGTAACCGGGTAGTAAATCGTCCTTATACTTTTCACTCTGTATCTGCAGCAGGTCGAAAAAAGAAATCACGCTACGCACCAGATCTTCGATCTCCTTTCGCAGGAATAATTTTATATCCACCAGCACCTGGTCGTTCCGGCTCCTGGCGCTGTGTATTTTTTTGCCGATATCGCCCAGTTCGCGGGTCAGCAGCAGTTCCACCTGCGAATGAATATCTTCCACACCAGGCTCCAGTGCGAAGCCTTTGTACTGAATAGCTTTATAAATGTTTTTGAGTGATGCGACCAGCAAGTCCAGTTCCTGCCTGGTTAACAGCCCGATCGACTCCAGCATCCGGATATGAGCCAGGGAGCCCAGTACATCAAAGGGTGCCAGGTACATATCCATTTCTCGATCCTTTCCCACCGTAAAGGCCTCCACTTCAGAAAGTGTGGCCATGTCCTTTTGCCAAAGTTTTGTCATGTGTTGCAATTTATAGGATTCAGGCAACTTGTTCAAAATCCCGGAATAAAATTAGTTCTTTCTTCAGACACAGTATCGCGCCGGCGTCCCTCCATCCCCGTCAGCTATTGGTTAACGGCTGTTGTCAATAACTCTCTCAAGAATCTCAATATAATCCCGGATCCCGTCTCTGATCTCGTGCAGGTAAATAAATTCATCGGCCGTGTGACTGCGGGCGCTGTCACCAGGACCCATCTTAAGCCCGGGGAATGGCATTAACGCCTTGTCAGAAGTTGTGGGAGACCCATATACGGATTTGCCCATGTCCAATCCGGCCCGGACAATGGGGTGATCCAGGGGAATGGAAGTAGATCGTAACCTGGTGGACCGGGGCTTTATTTCTGAAACGACCTGCTCACGGATAACCTGCAAAACTTCCTCAAAAGTGTAACACTCATTTACCCGTACGTCCACTACAAAGTGACAGGTTGCCGGAACCACGTTATGGGCTTTATTTTCGGTTTCAATGACGGTCACCGTCATTTTATTTTCTCCCAACAGTGAGGATTTCTTATCGAACCGATAGGACTGGAACCATTCAATATCTTTGATTGCTCTGGTTATGGCATTATCTCCTTCGCTGCGTGCTGCGTGACCTGCTTTTCCTTTCGCCAAACAATCCAGCACCATCAAACCCCTTTCAGCAACGGCCATCTGAAGAAGTGTTGGTTCACCCACGATTGAGAATCCAATTTGGGGCAGGATTCCAGTCACGGCCTCGATGCCATTCAGTCCGGAAATTTCCTCTTCGGCACTAGCCACCAGCATCAGATTATAGCTGAGGTCCGGGCGTTCATAGAAATGAATGAAAGCGGCGATCAGTGATACCAGACTACCGCCGGCGTCGTTACTGCCCAGTCCATACAATTTTCCGTCCGCTTCAACGGGATCAAATGGATCCAGGGTATAATTCGGATTCGGTTTAACCGTATCATGGTGTGAATTCAACAGCACGGTAGGTTTACCCCGATCGAAATATTTGTTCCTGGAAATAATATTATTTCCCAGTCGCTCTACCGGGATTCCTTTTGCAGTCAGGAAATCGACCAGGATCTGGGCCGTGCTGTCTTCTTCTCTGCTGAACGAGGGAGTCCGGATCAGATCTTTTAACAGCGCAACGGAATCAGCAAATAATTTTTCGGTCATAGTCGGTTCATTTTCGAGGCCAGTCAGCAAATCAGCGTGCCTTCGATATCAGCGGTTACATTTTTAAGCAGGTCGCCCGCATGACCTATCAAAACCTCGTCAACACCGGCGTTAATCGCGGCGAATGCATTGTCAATTTTAGGCAGGATACCTGCGAACAATTTATTTTCACTGCGTAACTGCTTGTAGATATTTTTGTCGATGCGTTTGATCACTGAATCATCTTTTTCCACATTTTCCAATACGCCTTTTTTCTCAAAGCAATAAACCAACCTGACGTGGAAGTATTTGGATAACGCCACGGATACCACTGAAGCGATGGTATCAGCATTGGTGTTCAGCAGGTGCCCGGCAGCATCATGCGTCAATGGTGCAAGCACTGGCGTAAGGTCGTTTGAAATAAATCTAAACAAAGTAAAACCACCGACATCCTCCTGCCTGATATCTCCCACCCACCCAAAATCTACGGATTCCTCTTTTCCCTGATCTGTTTTAACCTTCACTTCCGGTCTTTTGGATGCGGGGATAATATTCGCGTCCGATCCGGTAAGACCAATCGCGTTATTATGCAGCGCCTGTAGTTGCGCGACTATTTTTTTATTGACCAACCCGCCATAGACCATCGTCACCAGATCAATGGTGTCGTCATCTGTAATGCGTCTGCCTTGAATATATTTGGAAAGAATGCCAAGCTGGTCTCCTATTCTCGTCGCGATCTTCCCCCCACCATGAACCAATATTTTCCTGCTTTCTATTTTTGCAAAATCCTCCAGGAAGCGCTTTAGCGCGATATCATCATCGATCACATTTCCACCGATCTTCACTACCACCAGGTTTTCTCTGATGTCGGCGCCTCCCGACATCTCCTTTGCGGCATCCATTAACTCCATGAGCGTTTTTTCTTCGGGTGACATACCTCTTCCCATTATAATTTTTTATTATTATTTCTAATGGACTTAAAATTCTGCCTGCTCACCGACAGCTGAATCTTCTTTCAGCGCAGGCACCGGTATCACTGCAAACCCAGCAACATTTCACTCAGTACCGCTTGTGCGGCCCAGATCCTGTTACCCGCTTCCTGTATGACAATGCTGTGGGGGCTATCCAGGATCTCATCGCTTAATTCCACATTACGCCTCACCGGCAGGCAGTGCATGACCCGGGCGTTGTTAGTAGCTTCTAGTTTTTTGGTGTCCAACATCCAGCGCGGATCGTTGCAATACATCTTGCCGTAATCCCTGTAAGTGCTCCAGTTTTTCACATAAACGATATCAGCGTCTTTGAGCGCTGCATCCTGGTCGTATTCAATCTTTGCACCGGTCGTAAATTTTTCGTCCAGCTCATAATCTTCCGGATGTGTGATCACAAATTCTGCACCTCCCCAATGCACCATCCATTCGGCAAAACTGTTAGCCACGCATTGAGGTAGCGGCTTCACATGTGGTGCCCAGGAAAGCACTACTTTGGGGCGTTTAGCTAAATTATTTGTATCACTATCCCCTGAAGATCCCTTCAGCACTTCCTGAATAGTCATGATATCAGTCAGGCTCTGTAGTGGATGCAGGGTGGCCGACTCCAGGCTGAGTACGGGTATCCCGGAATATTTGATAAATTGGTTAATGAACAACTCGCTGTAATCTTCTTCACGATTGACCAGTGACGGGAAGGTGCGGATAGCCAGGATATCAAAATATTTCCCCAATATCGGCGCGGCTTCCTTCACGTGTTCGGATTTTTTCCCGCTCATAATGGCCTCCTCTTCAAACTCGAGCTGCCATCCCTCACTGCCAACGTTAAAAATGATTGGTTCCATGCCGAGGTTCTGCGCGGCGATCTGCGTACTCAAACGTGTGCGCATACTGGGATTCAGAAACAGGCAGCCAACCCGCTTGCCATTACCCAGATGCTGATCTTTAAATGGGGAGGATTTGTATTGAAACGCTTTTTCTACCAGTGCATTGATGTCTGAAACGTCTTCGACACTTGTGAAATTTTTATGTTTTAATAATGACATATTGTATTTATCCGGGGCCGGCTTTTAATGTCCCCTATTGTTCAAAGTTCGGATTTTTCAAAGTCTTTTCCGCTTCTCTGGTATTCACTAAGATGTATTTGCTTAGAGCTCTCTCAGGCATGAACTGCCAATGCCTTTGTCTCGGCCTCCAGGGCGTTCAACAAAATATCTGCGTCCGCCTGCTTCAGAGCCAGCGAAGGCAGTATCCTGATCACATTCGGTTTTGCTTCGCCTGTAAAAATTTTTCTATGTAAGAGCAGGTTTTTCCGTAATACTCCGGGATCTCCCGGCGCGTCGAAACCAATGATCAATCCCCTGCCCCTGACATGCTGCAGTCCATCGATTTCCGCCAGCCGATTCATGATATACGTACCCTGAGCAGTCGCATTGTCCATGAGTTTCTCTTCTTCCATCACTTCCAGGACAGCCATAGCGGCGGCACAGGCAAGTGGGTTGCCTCCAAATGTGGTTCCCAACGAAAAATATTTGGATTTGATATGCGGAGCAATGATGATCCCTGCAACAGGGAACCCGTTACCCATGCCTTTGGCCATTGAGTAGATATCGGCATTTACACCTGAATGATCATGGCTAAAAAACTTACCGCTTCTTCCGTAACCGCACTGTACACTATCTGCAATAAAAACGGAACCATGCTGATCACAAAGCCTCCTGATAAGTTGTAAAAAAGATCCTGATGCCACGTTGATGCCCCCTACTCCCTGGATACCCTCAATAATCACAGATGAGACTTCCGAGCCGTGCTGGTCAAAATACTGCTGAAGGGCTTCCTCATCATTGAAGGGTAGAAAAACCACATTTTCAGTCTCGTTAACAGGCGCTACATAATTCTTATTATCCGTTGCTGCAACAGCCAGTGAGGTCCTTCCATGAAATGATTTTCTGAACGCGATTATTTTCTTTCTGCCATTGTGAAACGAAGCCTGTTTAAGGGCATTTTCATTGGCCTCGGCGCCGGAGTTGCATAAAAAAAGTTGATAATCCTCTTTCCCCGATACTTTGCCCAGCTTTTCCGCCAGTTCTTTTTGTATGGGTATTTTTACTGAATTGGAATAAAACGCAATTTTCTCCAACTGTTCTTCAATTCGCTTCACCCAGTGAGGATGCGTGTGACCGATACTGATAACTGCATGACCACCATACATATCCAGGTATTCTGTTCCCTGATCATCCCAAACCCTTGACCCTTCTGCCTTAACAATGGTAACATTATTAAGGGGGTAAACATCAAAAAGATTCATATCCTATATTAATATCTGTTGAAAAGGCGCAGCCTGCTTGCGAGCTGCGGAGCCTATAAAGTTAATAAAAAATGCTGATATTGCAGTATCTGGTCAGTTGAAACGTTCGGGGTCCTTCTCAATTTCAGCCCTGGGCTCCTTCTTAATTTCCTGCCAACCGCCGTTGACCACCCTGACATTATGCATCCCCTGACGTTTAAAAAGGGATGCGGCTATGACACTCCGGGTATCTTTTTCAGAATACAGATAAAGGTTATCATGCTCCTCAAATCTGGCAAAACTGAGGGGGTCCTTCATATCGGAAAGTGGAATATTTATCGCAGTTACGAGGTGACCCTCAGCGAACTCGGCTTCGGTACGAACATCAACAACGATCAGGCGGTCATCATAAGGCAGATCCATCATGAGCTCGTCAGCATCCACGTCAAGGATCAGGTCTGTAGGCAACCCTGCTTTAGTCCAGCTTTCAAAACCTCCTGCGAGATACCCTTTAACCTGATTAAAGCCGGATACCGCAAGAGCATTGAGCACGTCAGCTTCCCTGCCATTGGCAGCAATAAAAATCAAAGGCTCGTCGGGAGCCAGAAGACTCACGGCCCAATGTACAAAATTGGAATTAAAGGGAATATTAATACTTCCCGTGACCAACCCCAGCTTAAAGGCACTTGCTTCGCGTGTGTCCACCAGCGTAAGCTCCTGATGAAGAAAGCTTGAAAATGCATCTGTCTGCAATGCTTTCATGATGCAATAGTTTTTTGAAAAAAGCATTCCTGCAGGTTCCTCATTCAATGAAGACCGTGATTTTGCAAAAGCATTTTAACTGTTTGGTAAGAGGCCGCTTGTCGGTTGAATCCACCGAAACCCCGATAAGATCAGGGGTTTGCAGGGAAAACGATTCGGTCAAATACCCTTGAACCAACAAACTGCAGCTTGCTGCAAAACCTGGCTTGAAGGCTAAATTTGGCCTACTTTAACAAGTCGGAAACAAACTGGTTCAGTTCCCTAAGCCGGGTGGGGTTGATGGCATAGTAAATAAATTTACCATCCCGCTCAGTTTTAACGAAGTCTGCCTTTCGTAAAACAGAAAGGTGCTGGGAAGCAACTGACTGCTCAATACGGAGCTTCACATAAATTTCAGTCACGGTAATCTTACCATGATTGTCAATCAGCTTAAGGATCTGTTGCCTCAGTTTGTGATTGAAAGCTCTTAAGATCAGAGCTGCTTTTTTAACGCCCAGTGTGTCAACGGTAAGTTGTCCACCCGGAGTATTTTTTGCTTTGAAATGAATTTGATAATTAGCCATATTACGGATTATATGATTAACAAGTCGCAAATATAGTCCCAATCAATTGTATTTCATCTATCGTATGGTTTAAAATAAATATTTTTTTTTTGACTTCATGTAGATATATGAACAGATTTCAGATAATAGGGCTCTGCATAGGCCAAATTATTGAATTTCCAGTTAATATATTCAGTCTCAGCCAGGCCGGCCATATGGGTGGCATTTACCTCCGTCTCCGTGAAACGGGCATTCGGATGTACAACCAGTTGTTTAAACTTAGCCGCTCCGTTGCCGGTGAACAATACCTGGTGGGCTGACAACAACCTGCTGAAGCTGTCTGCCGACAATACCACCGCAGCAGGCTCTTCGATTATTGCCAGATTTTTGTCAAACACAGCCGTAAACACCTCCATGCGGCGAGCGTCTATCATCGGGCAAATCAGGTCCGAAGCCTGATCGGTCGAAGCATGGGCCATGACCGTGAGTGTGTTCAACGTAATCAATGGCTTCTGCAAGACAAAGCAAAGACCTTTAGCGGTAGCCAGGCCTATCCGGAGCCCCGTATAGGATCCCGGACCGTTGCTGACTGCGATCGCATCCAGCATTTGCATGTCAATACCGGCACTGCCCAGCAGATCCCGGATAGCTTTGTGCAACCAGGCTGCCTGCGCATTCCTTTCCGCCAACTCTGCATAAGCGATCGAAGTCCCGCTTTTCGCCAGACAAATCGAAGCCTTTTCGATGGCCGTATCAATATTTAAAATCATTCCCATATTTAATATAAGCTACTTTTTGGGGGTGATCCCGGCTGCAAAGAAAACACATTCAGAATTATTCGATTCCAAATTATACTTTTGTGCCATGGAAAGGAAATATATCAGAACTGAAAATGCCCCGGCCCCTATCGGCCCCTACAACCAGGCTGTTTTTGCAGGTCACACACTTTATATATCGGGGCAAATTGCCATCGACCCGGAAACCGGTGAACTCAACAACGCCACATTGCAGGACGAAACGCATCAATGCATGAAAAACCTGAACGCAATCCTCCAGGCAGCGGGTCTCGACTTTTCAAATGTGGTTAAATCGACCATATACATCCGGGATATGATGCGCTTCGCTGAAATCAATGAAGTCTATGGCCAGTACTTTACGGACAATCCACCTGCCCGGGAGACCGTTCAGGTAGGGGCACTTCCTAAATTTGTGCATGTGGAAATCAGTGTAATTGCTGTCAGATAGGGAATAATCACCCGATTATATATTACTCACTTTTATAAAACACAGCGGCTTTTACGATAAACTTTTTTTCACTGTGTAAACTATTTGTATTTTTGAAGTCGAATTTTTTTGAATATGGCGCGAAAACAAGAGATACTACAGGATGTAGTTATCAAATTTGCAGGAGACAGTGGTGATGGAATGCAACTTACAGGAACACAGTTTACCAATAATACTGCACTGCTGGGGGCTGACTTATCGACCTTTCCCGATTTTCCGGCTGAGATCAGAGCACCTCAAGGTACATTGCCCGGCGTGAGCGGATTCCAGTTACGTTTTTCCTCCCATAATATTTTTACACCCGGTGATGAATGCGACGTGTTGGTTGCCATGAACGCTGCAGCTCTGAAGGCCAATTTAGGCGGATTGAAGAAGGGTGGCAAGATCATTGCGAATACCGATGGTTTTGACTCCAAAAACCTGAGACTGGCCGATTATCCTGAAGGATACAATCCGCTGGAGACAGATGATCTGGATAATTATGAGGTGATCAGGATCGATGTGGCCAAACTTACACGGGAAGCACTCCGGGACGTAGGCATTGGCACCAAGGAAAAGGACCGGGCCAAAAATATGTTTGTGCTGGGATTTCTGTATTGGATGTATAACCGCGAAATGGAGAATACCATCGCGTTTCTGAAGGAGAAGTTCGGGAAGGTCCCTGAAATTCTTAAGGGCAACATCAACGCGCTTCAGGCAGGTTTCAATTATGCAGATACCACGGAAGCCTTCACCACCACTTATATTGTGGAGAGGGCGAAAATGCCCCAGGGTACCTACCGTTCAATCATGGGTAATCAGTCGATATCCCTTGGCCTGGTAGCAGCATCGGTTAAAAGCAACCTTCCGCTGTTTTTGGGAAGCTACCCGATCACGCCCGCTTCAGATATCCTGCACGAATTAAGTAAACATAAGAATTTCGGCGTACGTACTTTTCAGGCAGAAGATGAAATAGCCGCTATCAGCGCTGCGATCGGAGCTTCCTACGGTGGCGCCCTGGGCGTAACCACCACTTCCGGGCCCGGAATGGCTCTGAAAACCGAAGCCATGGGACTGGCTGTGATGCTGGAAATTCCGCTGGTTATTGTGAACGTACAAAGAGGCGGACCTTCAACGGGGTTGCCTACAAAAACTGAGCAGTCCGACCTTTTGCAGGCCTATTACGGCAGGAATGGCGAATGCCCAATGCCGGTCATCGCCTCCAGTTCACCCGGGGATTGTTTTGAAGTTGCTTACGAGGCTGTAAGAATTGCCGTTCAACATATGACACCCGTCATCCTGCTTAGCGACGGTTATATTGCCAATGGTGCTGAACCCTGGAAATTCCCTACCGAAGAATCCCTGCCTCCTATTCATGTAACGTTTAAAACGGCCCTGAATGAAGGAGAAGAAAAATTTATGCCTTACCTGCGGGATGAGAACCTGGTGCGCCCCTGGGCAATTCCAGGTACAGCCGAGCTGGAACACAGGATCGGAGGTATTGAGAAACAAAATATAACGGGAAATATCAGCTATGAGGCGCAAAACCACCAGTTAATGGTAAAAACCCGTGAAGAGAAAGTGAACAGGGTGGCAGATTTTATACCCGACCAGACCCTGGATAGTGGAGAGAGCAAGGGTAAAGTGCTGGTGCTTGGCTGGGGGTCGACTTACGGATCTATCAAATCAGCCGTGATGGAATTACAGGCTGACGGAAAATCCGTCAGCCATGCGCATCTGAGATACCTGCGTCCGTTCCCAAAAAACCTGGGTGAGATACTCCGGAACTTTGAGACTGTTCTGATCCCCGAAATCAACAACGGCCAGCTCATTAAAATTATCCGCGATCAGTTCCTGGTAGACGCCAAAGGTTATAATAAGATCAAGGGTGTTCCTCTCACCAAGTCTGAGCTTATCGAGGTCATCAACAAATACCTGTAATACAGGGAGATTCCCGGCCCTGGTAAAAAAGTTCACTGGCGAGTGATCTTATTCCCAAACCGGACTTACCCGCGTTGGTTAGTTATTTACAAATCTCCGGTAGATATTTTCATATTCGGGGATGATAGCATCAATATTGAACTGCTGGGCGTGGCTGAATGCCCGCTCGCGAAAAGCCTCCAGTGTTGCATCATCCTTCAGTATATCCAGCGCACGCTCACTCATCGTATTCACATCGCCAACATCAGCCACGTAACCGGTAACGCCATCGATATTCAATTCGGCGAGCCCACCGGCGTTAGAAGAGACTACGGGTACTTTGGAAGCCATGGCTTCCAGCGCGGCAAGTCCGAAACTCTCATATTCTGAAGTCAGCAGGAAAAGATCCGCGATGGCAAAAATCTCCTCCATCTGATCCTGCCTGCCTACAAAGGTTATGTAGTCCGAAATATCCAGACTCCTTCCCAGTTCCTCTATGGCCTGCCTCTCGGGCCCATCCCCAACCAATAGTAACCTGGATGGAATTTCCCTCTGCACCTTTTCAAAAATATACACAACGTCCTGAACCCTTTTCAACAGCCGGAAATTGGAAGCATGAAGCAGAATACGTTCCCCGTTAGGCGCCAGCACTTTCTTGAAAGCATCCAGCGGCTTGCGGTTGAACCGTGCCACATCTACAAAATTGTAAATCACCTCAATGTCTTTATGGATGTCGAAATGTTTGTAGGTCTCCTCCCTCAGATTCTGAGAAACCGCAGTAATGGCATCACTTTCATTGATTGAAAAAGTTACGACCGGGGCATACATTTTTTCTTTGCCCACAAGCGTGATATCCGTCCCGTGCAGGGTGGTCACCACCGGGATGGTGATCCCCTCGGTTTCCAGGATTCGCTTGGCCATATAGGCTGCCGAAGCATGCGGAATGGCATAATGCACATGCAAAAGATCCAGATGCTGATTCTTGATCACATCCACCATTGTGCTGGCGAGCGCTGTTTCGTAAGGCGGAAAATCAAACAGCGGATAGGTGGGCACATGCACTTCATGATAATAAATATTGGGATCGTAGGTGCTGAGTCTTACCGGTTGCTGGTAGGTAATAAAATGCACCTTATGTCCTTTTTGAGCGAGGGCCTTGCCGAGTTCTGTGGCCAGTACTCCACTTCCGCCGTAAGTGGGGTAGCATACAATTCCGATACGCATCTCCAAAGGTAATGTTTTAAGCGTTTTTGAATAATGATTGAAAATTAAGAATTTGTAACAGATAGAAAAACGATTTGTTCACAAGCGATCTCGGTTTTTATGAACAGCCCCTTTTGCTGACTGCGGAAATACCTGTAACTTCAAATAATGCAAATGCAACCACTAACCATCAGTAAGATTGAACTGTTCGCCTTATCCATTCCGCTGATTGAACCTTTCGTTATTTCCCTGGGCACCCTATCCCATGCGGAAAATGTGGTGGTGCAGATCGGGACCAGGGAAGGGATTTCGGGCTGGGGTGAATGCAGCCCCTTCAAAAGTATCAATGGAGAAAGCGCCGGCACCTGTCTGGCTGCCGGTAAAGACCTCGCAGAAATTCTGCTCCATCAGGATCCGCTGGATATTCCTTCCCGTATTGCAGATATGGATCGCCTGTACTATGGCAACAATAGCATCAAGAGCGCATTTGATATGGCACTGTACGATATAGCCGCTCAATACGCAGGTCTGCCGCTCTATAAGTTCCTGGGCGGGGAGAAAAACAAAACCATCGAAACAGATTACACCGTTAGCCTTGGCGATCCCGCTAAAATGGCTGCAGATGCCCTTCAGATCAAATTAAAAGGTTTTCCGGCTGTGAAAGTTAAGGTAGGAGAAGGCGGATCAAAAGATGTGGAGCGGATCCGCGCCATTCGCGAAGTGTTAGGTTACGAAATACCTATCCGGATTGATGCAAACCAGGGCTGGTCGCCCCAGGAAGCCATTGCGACGCTCAAAGCCCTTGAGCCCTACCAGATCCAGCATTGCGAAGAACCGGTGCCGCGCCAGGATTTTATGGAATTAGCGGGCGTCCGGAATCAGAGTCCCATACCTATCATGTGCGATGAAAGTTGCGGCGATCCCTACGAACTTAAAAGGCTGATCGGACTGAAAGCCTGCGACCGGATCAATATCAAACTTGGCAAAAGCGGGGGCATCTTCAAAGCCCTGCAAATGATCAGCATGGCGGAAGAGGCCGGAATGAAAATACAAATCGGTGCCTTCCTGGAGTCAAGGCTGGCGATGACAGCTTTTGCACATCTGGCCCTGTGCAGCCCGGATATTATTTATTTCGATTTTGATACAGCGCTGATGTTCAGTGAAGATCCCATCATCGAAGGAATTCAATATAGGGAAAACGGGAAAATTGAAGTGCCGGAAATACCGGGAATTGGTGCAAGCCTCAAGCCCGCTTACAAAACGCCGGTGGTTAGCATTGCTTAATTAGTCTATCGCGTTTATCGTCTCAGGTCTCACTTGAACAGCGATCGCAACCGGTAACACAGTCACCCAAACCTACTGTCCCAGAGCATCCTGGCTTATCTGCCCATAGCATACAGGATTCCACCGGTGATATGCCGGACAAACAAAGGTTCCGTATAAGACGCCTCGGTATGTCCCAGCGCTGTATAAAACACCCGCCCACCCTGGAAATCGTGATACCAGCTCATGGGGTGATTTGCGCCGTTTGCTCCACCCTTATACGTCGATTCATCAATTTTCAGCAACACTGAAACCTCTGGATTCAGGTTCTTGAAATTATACCATTCGTCCCACCTGGTCCATACATCCGGTAAAAACGATGTCGCCGGATGCTTTTTATTCACGACTAAAAGACTTGCAGTCTGTTGTTTCGGGTGACTGAGAAACTGCGCCCCAACCATCTTTTCATAGAACGGCCAGTCATACTCGGTATCGGTAGCAGCATGAATGCCCACAAAACCTCCGCCATTCTTTATATAGTGTTCAAAAGCAGCCTTGCCCGAACTTCCCAGGATGGTACCCGTCGTATTCAAAAACACGATGGCTTTAAACGTCTTCAGATTATCTGTCGTAAAGATGGCGGAGTCTTCGGTAGCCACCACCGAGAAACCTTCTTTTTCGCCAATTTTTTTGATGGCCTGAATGCCGTCGGGAATACTGCTGTGCCGGAATCCATTGGTCTTGCTAAATACCAGCAATTTGTCTGCATGATTTTGTTGTGGCATCGACTGCGCATGATTTTGCGGTGGCACAGCATGATTATAACAGGATGCAAGCGCCATACTGATCAGTATGACCGAAACGTATCTCATACCTGAAAGAATTTATATCAAACTTATATAAATTCCTGCAAACCAGAGGAAGTTTTTGGAAAGTTCGCTGGAACTGCACGGAGCTCAGAATCTTGGATTAGATTTGTGAAAGTGGATTATATTAAGGAATACCGGAGGTTTATTACCAGTTACAATTTCACAGACGCCATACGGATAACGCTGGGCCTAGTGTTACCTGCCATCATCATGCGCCATTTTGGGTACCTCGATCTTGGATTGGCAGGTTCTGTGGGCGTTCTGATCGTAAGCGGAGCCGATGTGCCTGGTCCGGTTCAGCGGCGCATGGCCGGCATGTCCGCCGCACTGGCACTCAATTTCATCATTGCAGTCCTCGTTGGGTTTGCCAACCAGCAACCCTTTCTCCTGGGACTGGTGATAGCGCTGCTTTGTTTTGGGCTGACACTGATCGCAATTTTTGGCACCTGGATCAGCGCGATCGGTTTTGCCGGAATGATGGTGATGGTGCTCAGCATGGATCTGCATCTTTCCAGGATAGAAATTATTTTCAATGGTCTGGCCATGGTAGGCGGCGGGTTGTTTTATATGTTGCTGAGTATCCTGCTGTTTCGCATGCGTCCGTATATCATCACCCAAAAAGCACTGGGCGATTGCATATTCTCCATCGGGGATTACCTGAAAGTGCGGTCAAATTTTTACGATGAAAACCTGGACTATGAAAAAACCTACAAGCAACTGATGCAGCTCCAGGAGGATATTCATGCGAAGCAGGACAACCTGCGGGAAATGCTTTTCAGGAGCCGGAGCGTGACCAGGCAATCTACTTATACCGGCAGGAAACTATTGGTGATCTTTATTGAATCGATCGACTTTTTTGAAAACGCTACTGCAACGATCTATAATTATTCTTCCATGCACCGCCATTTCAGCGGCCCTGAGATCCTGCCCAGGTTCCAGTTGATGATCCTGAAAATGGTGGAGGAACTGCACGAAATTGGCCTGGCCGTGCAGACGGGTCGCCGTTCAAGGATTTCCAAAACCCTGAACGATGACATGCAGGAACTAAAAGTCTATTTCGAAGAATTTATCGATCAGCACCGCGATCCTTCCAACATCACTCCACTAATCAATTTGCGCAAAGTGATGCAGGCCCTGGAAGATATGACCGTCCGAATCTATGCCATGCATCATTACACTGCCCCCGAAAAAAGGCAGCTGAAGAAGTATGAGCTGTCTGACAATTACGATTCGTTTATTTCGCCGTCAAATATCGATATCAAACTTTTACGGGAAAACCTTTCACTCAAGTCAAATAATTTCCGGCATGCGTTGCGGGTAAGCCTGGCCTCACTTACCGGCTATATCGTTGCTCACCTCCTGCATCTTCAAAACAGCTATTGGGTATTACTGACTATCCTCGTTATCCTGAAACCCAGCTATAGCCTGACCAAACAAAGAAACTATCACCGTTTGCTGGGCACCCTCACCGGCGCGGTACTGGGCATTGGCGTGTTACTGGTGATCCCGGGCGATACCGGGCGTTTCTTTATCATGGTGCTGCTTATCCTGGCCACCTACAGCTTTATCCGGACCAAATATTTTACGAGTGTTATCTTCATGACCGCTTATGTCCTGATCTTTTTTTACCTGATTCGGAAAGGCAGTTTTGCAGAAGTGCTCGAAGCCAGGGTCATCGATACCATTATCGGCTCGATCATTGCGTTTCTGGCTACCTACATCCTGGTCCCCTCCTGGGAAAAATACCAGATCAAAAACTTTATCGGTGAAGCATTGGATAACGCAGCGCACTACCTGAATACCGTGGCTGCCTCTTTTGTATCGGGAGAAATCAACGACCTCAACTATCGTCTTGCCCGTAAAGACGCGTTTGTAGCCCAATCCAACCTTTCGGGCGCCTTCGGCCGGATGATGAATGAGCCCAAAAGCAAGCAGGGAAATATCAGGAAACTGTACGAGTTTTCGGTTTTGATTTATACGCTGAATTCACATACGGTTACGCTGGCAGACTTCGCACGAAAGTTTGCGGGGAAATACCAGACTGATGATTTTGACAACGTCGCTGCCGATATTATCGACGAGCTTGTTCAGGCTAAGAATTTTTTCACCAATGAAGAGATCGTCGCTCGCTCCAGAACAGATATCACCGATGAACTAAGAATGGAAATGAAAGAGCTGGTGGAGAAAAGACGATTGGAACTGAGGCAAGGCCTGATGGACACACCTACCCGCACGACCCTGATCGAATATAAACCCATTGTCGACCAGTTCCTCCTTATCAGCCGGATTGCCGGAGACCTGTACAAACTATCATCAGATTTTGAAGAAAGAAAAGCTGAAATGAAGGAAAAAGTGCAGTAATCGCTATCAATGAAGATAACGAGATTTTGGGGTATAAAAAAATTTGTTTTCGATAGCCATTAGTACTCTTCCAGGTAAGCCCGGGCATGCGAATTACCAGGTTTTATAAACCGCAAACCCTGAAATAAAAGGTATTCCCAAAGTGTATCTATCTGAAAAATTCCCCCACCCTAACTTTGCTGCTTTATCTTAGTTGCATGATCGAACGACAGAATATCATAAAAGAACAGGAAAGGGCTGTCATCATTGGCCTGACCGGCAAGGATCAGAGCGACCTGCAGGTAAATGAGTACCTGGATGAACTCGCATTCCTGGCAGAGACCGCTGGTGCAGTAACGGTGAAACGGTTTATCCAGAAATTGCACCGTCCTGATCCGAGGACATTTATCGGTAAAGGTAAACTGGAAGAGATCCGGCAATATATTGAAGGGAAAAATATTGATATCGCCATTTTCGACGATGAACTTTCGGGCGCCCAGATCAATAATATTGAGAAAATCCTGAATATAAAAACCATCGACCGCTCAGACCTGATCCTGGACATTTTCGCCAGGCGGGCCAAAACTGCGCAGGCCCGGGCTCAGGTGGAGCTGGCACAATATCAATACCTGTTACCCAGACTTCGGGGCATGTGGAAACACCTTGAACGGCTGGGAGGTGGAATCGGTACCCGGGGACCGGGGGAAACAGAAATTGAAACGGACCGCCGGATTGTCAGGGACAAGATTTCCCTGCTGCGCAAAAGATTACAGGAAATCGACAAGCAGGCTTATACCCAACGAAAAGACCGGGGAGAATTTATCAGGGTATCGTTGGTTGGTTACACCAATGTGGGAAAGAGTACGCTGATGAACCTGCTGAGTAAGCGGGAGGTTTTTGCGGAGAATAAGCTGTTCGCTACCCTGGACACGACCACCAGTAAAATCGTTTATGAAAATACTCCTTTCCTGCTGAGTGACACGGTGGGCTTTATCCGGAAATTACCGCACCACCTGGTAGAAAGCTTTAAAAGTACGCTTGATGAAGTCAGGGAAGCAGATATCCTGTTACACGTCGTGGACATCTCCCATCCAAATTATGAGGATCAGTTGGGGGTAGTGAACAAGACCCTGCAGGAACTGGATGCACATGACAAACCTACGATCACCATATTCAATAAAATGGACCTGTATGAGCAGACGACCTTTGATGAATGGCTCAGCCCTGAAACTAAAAAAGAAATTTTACAGGACTTGTACGACCGTTGGAATCATGAAACGGGTGGAAATGCTGTGTTTGTTTCGGCAACCGAAAAAAGAAATGTAGATGGTCTTAGGCAGGCACTGCTTGGAAAAGTGAAGATTCTGTACAAGATTCGCTACCCATACAAAACGCAGTTTTATTAAAAAGCCTTTCTCTGCCGGGTTTTCCCGAGGTAGCGCAAGGTTCAAACCTGCATTCGGGATAAACAATCCCAGGGATGAAGCCAACCCTGGGATCAGCAAATGGGATTATCTTTGCGGCCATGAAGATATTAATGGTTTGCCTGGGGAATATTTGCAGGAGCCCGATGGCGGAAGGCATTCTCCGCGATAAGGCAGAAAAAGCGGGTTTGGACTGGCAGGTGGACAGCGCGGGGACCAACGGTTATCACACGGGAGAACCGCCTCACAGGCTTGCACAGAAAGTAATGCGGGAGCACGGCATCGACATCAGCCACCAGCAGGCACGCGATTTTAAAGCCGGGGATTTTAAAAAATATGACAAGATATACGTCATGGCTGGTGATGTGATGGATGACGTAAAATGGCAGGCGGGAGAACTGTTCGATAAGGACAAAGTGGACTTGCTGATGAACGAGGTTTATCCCGGAAAAAATATGGACATTCCCGATCCGTGGTACGGCCCCGAAGCAGGATATCACAAAGTGTACGAGATGATCGACAAGGCTGCAGATGCAATTATAAAGAAATACGGCAACCATTAGACAACAGTTGATTCACCCGCTGCAAACTGAAGGGTGGAACCAAAGAATTTATGAAACCAACGATACCACAGGGAACCAGGGACTTTGATGCGGCCACGGTGTACCGCCGCAATTATATTTTCACGACTATTCGAAAGGTATTTGAATTATATGGTTATCAGCCGCTGGAAACACCGGCTATGGAGAACCTGGAGACCCTGATGGGCAAATACGGAGAAGAAGGAGACAAACTCATTTTTAAGATCCTGAACAACGGGCTGGATCATCCGGCGCGGGCCGAGAAAGTGAAGAAGGGCTTTCAAAAAATTGTGGAGGGTAAGTCCAGCATAGATATAACCGAAAGAGCATTACGTTATGACCTGACCATTCCATTTGCAAGATATGTGGCAATGAACCACCACAAACTGCCGATGCCTTTCAAACGATTTCAAATGCAGCCGGTCTGGCGGGCAGATAGGCCTCAAAAAGGCCGCTACCGTGAGTTTTATCAGTGTGATGCCGATGTTGTGGGCAGCCGCTCCCTGTTTAATGAACTGGAACTGGTACACATTTATGCTGAAGCCTTCAGAAGATTTAATCTGCCTGTAGAAATCAGGCTGAATAACAGAAAAATTCTATCGGCCCTCGCTAAGCTTTGCGGCGGATCAGAAAAAATGACAGATATAACGATTGCCATCGATAAACTGGATAAGATCGGGATGGAAGATGTAATCGGGGAGCTGCAGTCCAGGGGACTGACTGCCGAACAGACCGGCACCATCAGGTCTTTTTTGGACATTGCAGGGAGCAATGAAGAAAAAATAGATCAGTTGAGGAAATTGCTTTCAGGCATTCCTGAGGGAGAGGAAGGCATTTGGGAGCTTAGTTTCCTGAATGATCATCTAAGTAGGGCGAAAGAGATCCGTTCACAGATTAAGATAGACCTGACGCTGGCCCGGGGTTTGAATTATTATACCGGAACCATTATCGAGGTAAAATCAACTAATGTTCAGATTGGAAGCATTGGTGGCGGCGGGCGCTATGACGACCTGACCGGACTTTTTGGCGTGCCCGGCCTGCCGGGCGTAGGCATTTCCTTCGGGGTTGACAGAATCTACGATGTCTTGAGTGAATCAGGACTGTTTCCCGAAGAATCCGCAACAGGTACAAGAGTGCTTTTTTTCAATCTGGGTAAAGAGGAAGCTGAAAAAGCTTTCGAGCTTATGCAAAGTCTTCGTGGAGCGGGGATTTCCTGTGAATTGTACCCGGAACCTGTGAAATTCGACAAACAATTCAAATACGCCGAGAAAAAGCTGATCCCTTATGCCGTATTTGCGGGCGCCAGGGAGCTGGAAACGGGGCAACTGACTATTAAAAATCTCCGATCGGGTGAACAATTCACGGTTGCTTCGGGTGAACTTAATCAGTTTCCGTTTTAATTTTATATTAGCCAATTCTTACTGTAAAATTAGCTCCTTCCGGCGCCCTTGATATTACCCGATTCTTAAAAAATTTGGCACGATATTTCTATATACTTAACTGAGAAAGTTTTTTTTTAACCTAAAAACTCTGAGTCATGAATACCAAATTAGGCGTGTCTTTATTGCTGGGAGGAATTTACTTTGGATTTGCTTTGATATTCTATCTCATCCTGGCGCATGCAGCGTAAAAACACAAGAATGTCAGTTCGCATTAGTTGCTAATTTCCGGCGATGATTCCGGTCTCTCTGATGGGCCGGAGTCAGTATGTAACCTATGGTCAATCACAAGTGCTTACCCATGAAGACCCGCAGTTTTACCGGGTCCTTTTTTAGTTTTTACGTCACTGTTTGTACAAGCCTGTAGATTATAGGCCTTATAGTTATAGGTGGAGAATTTCCGGGCGGTAGTTCTATTGCCGGGGTGAATATTGAAATTTCCGAATCGTCGAAAATTTTAATTCACCAGTTTCCATCCGGTCAGAAAATTCCCCGGTTGGGAGGATCGATTTTTTGTATCTTTACGATTAAACTTATCATATGGAATCTGGAGTTGTACGTTGGGGAATCATCGGATGCGGGGATGTGACAGAAGTCAAGAGTGGCCCGGCTTTCAATAAAGTCAGTCAATCTCAGTTGGTCGCGGTCATGCGTCGCAATGCTGCCAAAGCTGAGGACTATGCACAACGGCACAACGTTCCGAAATGGTATAGCGATGCCGATAAGCTGATCAATGACCCCGAAGTCAATGCCGTATATATTGCCACCCCTCCCTCGTCGCACCTGAAGTACACCCTTGCTTGTATGGAAGCGGGAAAACCCGTTTACGTGGAAAAACCAATGGCACTTAATTATGAGGAAGCCCGCGCCATGGTTGAGGCTTCAAGAGCAAAGAATGTTAAGCTGGTGGTAGCACATTACCGCCGCGAGCAACCCCAGTTCCGTAAAGTAAAAGAACTCATAGACTCCGGAATCATTGGAGATATCAGGTTGGTAAACCTGAACTATTACCATCCACCGTTGAAACGTGAGGAACTGGCGGTTGAGAAAAATGCCTGGCGCGTGGACCCGGCCATTTCGGGCGGCGGGTTATTTCATGATATTGCCCCGCACCCCATCGACCTGGCGTTGTATTTTTTTGGTCCGGTGGAAAGGGCTAATGGTGTAGCCACCAATCAGGGAGGGCTGTACGAGGCCGATGATATTGTATCGGGATCCATGGTGCATGCCCTGGGTCCGGTATTTAATGGGATCTGGTGTTTTAATGTTTCCCAGGATATGGCCACCGACAGTTTCGAGATCATTGGGTCAAAAGGAAAAATACATTTCGGTGTATTCAGGGGAAACACGGTAACCGTGAGCATCCATCATAAAAAAGAAACCTATTCATTTGATAAATTGCGTCACGTGCAGGAACCTATGATCGAAGCCACGGTTCGATATTTCCTGGGCAAGGGGCCCAATCCGTGTACGGGTGAGGAAGGTGCCGAAAGCATGCGAATGATAGATGCTTTTGTTGCGCGATGACGTCAGAGTGCCTGACTTCCTGTTGATCCTCCCCCTGACTGCCGGCAAGCAGGCCTACCCCTCCAGAGGGGGACTGATGTTTAAGAAAATGTCTTCTGTCGTAGCAAGGCGGACTGGTTAGGGAGTGTCCGGATCTCATCGGGATGAGCCGGCCTGTCTTTGGTAGGTAAACCTGCCAGCAAAGGTAGGGGTGGACTAGCGGCTTTTATCTACCAAACCTATCCTCCCGGGTTAGCACCAGATTCAGTTTCATTGGGCTTAGCCGGCGGAGAAACGTTGATCTCTTCAGGAAGTGCAGGTTGTTTGCCGAATTCAGTCCGGTAAATCTTCAACAATAATCCGAAATAAGATAATAACAGTGGCCCGAAAATCAGCCCCATGATCCCAAACAACTTCAGCCCGATGAGCACTCCAAAAACGGTGATCAGGGGATGGACATCCCCAATTCGTTTCAGAAGTGTAAATCTCAGTACGTTATCCGCTCCGCCAACAACCACAAAACAATAGACAGTCAGGGCAATGGCGTCGGCCGTATGCCCGGTTGCATAATGCACAATACAAATAGGGACCCAGACGATCATAGTTCCCACCGCCGGGACAATGGTTGCGGCCCCGGTAATCAACCCCCACATTAACGGGTTACTCACCCCGAAGAACCAATATCCCAGCCAGGCAAAGATTCCCTGAGCCAGGGCCATCAGCGGGATACCCAGGGCATTCGACCTCACCATCTGATCCGTTTCAATCCAAAGGTTCTGAGCATTTTTGTTGGACATGGGCAAAAAAATTCTCACCCGCCTTTCCATCGTCCGGGCATTGACCTGCATAAAGTACAAAATAAAAAAGGCCGTAACCACGTTCACGAAGATCTCGGCGATTGAATTCAGGATACCGGGGATATAGGTCGTTACTTTCTGAAGCTGATTCATCAGGTTTTCCTCAGACAGATTTATCCGGTTCAGCAGGGGCTTACTCTCCAGGAATGCCTTGAGTGAATCAAACTTTTGGATGATAATTTGTTTGTTATCGATTATTGATTTAAACTGAGGAATCAATACTTCAACGAGGATCCACACGGATGCGGCGATCAGTACCAGGGAAATGGTCATCAACAGGATGCTAGCCAATGATTTGTTCCATTTCCGCTTTTCCGTAAGTCTGAAAAAAACATCCCTGAAAAGTATGTACAGGGTTATAGCGCCCAGAGCACCGGGGATGAAATATTTCAGATTAAGCAAGATAACAATCCCGGTTAACACGATCAACAGGATCAATAATACCTGCCGTATAACATTGCTACTGATTCTTTCCATTTGAGTGTTTGCGAAAATCTATATTAAATATAGAAAAAAGCGTTAAATGTTGCTAATTATCCTCAGAATTCCCTGAAACGGGGATTACATTTGCATGCAACGCGGGGCCAAAACTGCAGATTTTAAAGTGATGTAAAAGAAGGCCCCGTATTGGATTTTGCGGGATAATTTCGTAACTTCGCTGTATGTGGGGGTTGCCAGTAAATATTCTGGATTATTCATTACACGCATCAGGCTATTATCTTATATGTTAATGGCCGTTTTACGATTTGCCGACTCTTTTATTTGACTAAATAACTTTCAAAAAATATCTTGTCATGTACAACGACAACACGCCGGTTGTTCTTTGCGAGGAAGACTACAACAGATTATCAAAATTACTGGAAGGCAGAACCCTTAAGCCCAACGATGAGATGACGCTCGCTCACGAAATCAAGAGGGCCATCGTAGTACGCAACGAAGCATTCCCGGTTAATACCATCCGGATCAATTCATTTGTTAAAGTAAAAGACCTGGAAACCAACCGCGACAAGGAATTCCAGATCGTCATGCCTTCCGATGCCAATATCAGGGATCGGAAGATCTCAATTTTCAGCCCTATGGCAGCTGCCCTCATCGGGTTCCGGCTGGGCGATGAGGTGACGTGGGAAATGCCTTCCGGCCTGAAAAAACTAAAGATTATCGAAGTTGTTAATGTTTAAAAGTAATTGCTGACGGGGCACTGTTCCTTCTAATCGGCCTGACACGCCTAAAATGTCACTTTCGAGGATAACATTCCCGTAATATAATAATCATGCAAAAATATTATCGCCGATCCGCCAGGGGCTGGTTATACGTATGGCCGGTATCAATACTCCTATGCCTTTCGGGGTTTACTTCTGTAGTGATGGCACAGTCTTCAGCGGTGGAACATAAACCATTGCGTGTCGCCATTGCAGGGCTCAGCCATGATCACGTGCACGGATTTTTGGGTAAAAAGAATTGGGAGGGGATTGAACTGGTGGGTATTGCTGAGGCAGACCAGGCGCTGGCTGAAAAATATTCGAGGCGCTACGGGTTCCCCATGAGTCTGGTCTCTAACAACCTGCAGGAAATGATTGACCGTGTCAAACCGGACGCTGTCCTGGCTTTTAACAGTATTTACGGGCATCTGGAAGTGGTGGAGCGATGTGCGCCTAAAGGAATTCATGTCATGGTGGAGAAACCACTCGCTGTGAGCGTGGAACATGCAAAAAAGATGGTATCCCTCGCGAAAAAATACGGGATTCAGCTCATCACTAACTACGAAACTACCTGGTACGGAAGTCTCGAAAAGGCTCATCAGCTAATCCAGGATCAGCATCAGTTTGGAAAGGTGACCCGTATTCAGTTTCATACCGGCCACAGAGGCCCGGTAGAAATCGGCTGCAGCCAGGAGTTTCTGTCCTGGCTGACTGACCCCGTATTGAATGGCGGCGGGGCCCTGACAGATTTCGGATGTTATGGAGCTAACATAAGTACCTGGCTAATGAATGGTGAAAAACCAATAAGTGTAATAGCCGAGACCCGCCACTTTAAACCTGCCATATACCCAAAAGTGGATGATGATGCAACCATTATATTGGCCTATAAAGATGTGGAAGTGATCATTCAGCCTTCCTGGAACTGGCCTTTTAACCGGAAAGACATGGAATTATATGGCCAAAAGGGAGCTATCTTTTGCCAGGACGCAAGAAATATGATGATCCGGACTGCAGAGAATGAGCAGCCCGGTACATTCCGGGCAGAAGAGCTGCCTGAGCCACGAAATAATCCATTTACCTATTTTGCCGGAGTGATCAACGGAAGCATCAGACCGGCGCCTTATGATCTCTCTGCCCTGCCTAACAACGAAACCGTGGTCAGAATCCTGGAAGCTGCCAGGTATTCAGCCCGGACGGGGAAAAAGGTGATCTGGAAAGATTTTTTCAACAACCAGTGATAAAATTCATAACCCGTGCTGATCGACCAGGTAGACCAGCGCGGCCAGGTTAACGGCTCCCAATTCCAGTTCCCGCTTGTTTACGGTTTCAAAAACGTCTCCCCTGGAATGATGGACATCAAAGTATCTTTGAGAATCGGGCAGTAGCTCGGCAAGCGGAGTATTCAATCGTCTCTTCAACGGCTCAATATCGGTACCTCCCCCGCCACGTTCCAGATCGCCGGCGCCGTATGGCTTCAACAGAGAGGCCCATCCCATGATCTTATCAAACTGTGCGTCCGCACAGGAAAAACTGAACCCTCTTGGCGTGAAACCGCCCGCGTCTGACTCAATCGCAAAAATGTGATTCTCCTTGTTTTCCACAGCTCTTTCTGCGTATTTATTGCCACCCCGGGTGCCATTCTCTTCATTGGCAAAAAGTACAAAACGGATAGTCCGCTGCGGAATATACCCAACAGCTTTAAGAGCTCTCATCACTTCGATCGTCTGTGTAATTCCAGCGCCATCATCGTGGGCACCCTCCCCATTATCCCAGCTATCCAGGTGTCCGCCGATCGTAATATATTCATCGGGATACCGGGAACCTTTCCATTCCCCAATGATATTATGCCCGGGAACGTCAGGCAGAAAATGAGCATTTGTCTTTAATTGTATCTGCAAAGCTGAACCGTTTCCCAGCGTCTCTGCCAGCCAGTCGGCATCGCGCAAGCCTATTGCCAGCGCAGGGTGTTTGGGGTACGCACTGTCATATCCTGTGGCGCCGGTATGTGGGTTGTTGTCCACACTATGACTCATGCTGCGAACAATGGTCGCCACGGCGCCATATTTTGCTGCAGAGGAAGTTCCTAAAGTGCCGCGGTATTTTACTGCATCGCCATATGCCTGGAAAGTTCTGATAAATGTAGAATTAAACTTATAATTGTAAAAAACGATCTTACCTTTTACCTGATCCTTCTTTTTCTCCAGATCGTCAAACGAGTTGACCAGCAGTACCGGTGCTGTCAGTGTTTTTCCGCCTGTTCCAATAGAGTTGCCAAGCGCCACCACATCCAAAGTCTTCTTGCCCATGCCGGGAATCAGTGCCAGCGCTTCATCTTTTCCGCCCCTTACCCAACGCGGCACCATACATTCCTGCTTGAAAACCTTTTCGCATCCCGCCTCCTGCAACGCACGGTAACCCCAGTCTTCAGCCTTGTACATGCCGGGTGATCCGGCCAATCTGGCCCCGATCGTCTTGGTCAGCACGTGCAGATTATCATATGCCTTACCACGCAACAGCACTTCATCTGCGAGCTTTCTGATAAAAATTTCGTCGGGGTTCTGGCCAACGGCCATCAAGCCGATCGCCAGAAATAAAGTTGACAGGATGGCGCCCAAAAATTTCTTATGCATACGGTAAAGTTAGCTAAATGCGTATTGCGTCAAAAGTTGTTCCCGCGAATTTTTTTCCCGGCAATCGTGTAACCAGAAAGCGGATCGAATGTAAAACTATCCTATACCGGATCCAACAGAAACGGCCCCGTAAGAACAGGGCCGCTTATATCATTTAAACTTAGGTCTACTTTACAAGCTTCAACTCTTTGATAATATTGGATGCACCACCCAGCTTGTCGATACACCAAAGTACGTAACGGATATCCACGTTAATAGTCCGGTTTAGATCCTTATCAAATGCCAGTTTGTGGCTAAGTGCTTCATAATTCCCATCAAATGCAAGACCCAGCAGCTCGCCCTTTCCGTTGATGACCGGCGAGCCTGAATTCCCGCCCGTTATATCGTTATTCGTAATGAAGCAAATCACCAGGTCTTTGCGGGTAGCATCAACATATTGACCGAAATCCCTGTTCTTTAGAAGGTCCACTTGTTTTTTTGGCAGATCAAATTCATAGTCGCCGGGAACATATTTTTCAAGGATACCTTTTGATGTGGTCACATAATCATAATAGACAGCATCCCTGGGTTTATAAGGTTTCACGCTGCCGTAGCTTACCCGCATGGTAAATGTGGCATCCGGATACATCTTTGCTGCCTTTCCGGGATTCATCGCCATGACCCCTTTTAGGTACAACCTGCCGAATTCATTGTTCTTTGCGGTGAAATCTTGAAACAAGGGCAGGTATTTGCCCGTGTAGTTAGCAATAAAGGCATTAGCATAGGCAAATGCGGGATCGGCTGCCAGCGCAGCGGCGGTTGGATTTTTGACAAAAGATTCCCACTTGCTGTTATCAAAAATCATGGTTTGGCTAAACAGGTCCGTTGCAAATTTTTTATAAGTTTCTTCTTGCTTCAGATCCCCGTATTTTTGGCCGAGTGACTGGTAGAATTCACCGGGTTGCTGATCTGCGGGCAGCTCTTCGTGGAACATCCTGGTGGCGGTCGCAAGAATTTTTTCATCAGAGGTCTTGTCTTCACTCCCCAGGAAGCCCTTTCGCCTGGCATCAATGGCCGTGATCATACGGCTAATCTCATCTTTGGGGGCTCCGTCTCTTATCGCTTTTTCCAACTGAAGCAATGTCGAAGTAAAAGCGATTAGCGGAGAGCCCATGATACCTTCATTCAAATAGACGCGCAGTTTTGCATAGGGCCTCCAGGCATCGTATGCTTTGGACCAGTCGGTAAATATATTTTCATATTCCTTCTTACCCTTTGCCCATTCCATGAATTTCTTCTCGGCGTTCAGTTTCTGTCCGTACACGTCGTATTTCAGTAATTGTTTGGTTTCACCATCATAAAATTTCCAATAGTTGGCGATACCGGCATAGCTCGAGGCCAGTTTCAGCTTGATAGCCGGATCCTTTTTCATATCCTCAAACATATACTTCAGTCTCATATCCCTCAATTTCACCAATGTCGGGTTATTGATATCTGTAGCCAGTTTAATTCCATCGGCGGATTCATACCGGTTAGTGCCGCCAGGGTAACCCCAGATCATGGCAAAATCATTCTCTTTGACACCCTTCAGGGAAATCGGCAGGTACCATTTGGGTTTCAGGGGAACATTGGCGGGGTCGTAAGCGGCGGGTTGGTTTTTCGCGTTTGCATACACCCTGAAGATAGAGAAATCGCCGGTATGGCGGGGCCATTCCCAGTTGTCGGTGTCACCTCCGAACTTACCCACACTTTCGGGCGGTGCGCCCACAAGCCGGATATCCTTATAGATCTGGTATACAAATGCCAGGAACTGATTGCCTTTAAAGAGCGGGCTCACCCGGGTTTCGATGCTCGCGTCAGCATCGCTCATGCGCTTATTGATGGCGGCCAGCAGCTCACTCTGTTTGGCGACTCTTTCGGCGCCCTTCAGATTGCCCAGGCCGGTCATCATTTCCTTGGTCACGTCTTCAATCCTGAGCAGGAACTGAACGGTCAGGTTTGTTTTAATCTCTTCACTTTTACTGCGCGCATAGAATCCGTCCCGCAGGTAATTATGATCCATCGTGCTGGCGGCAGCAATAGCCCCGTATCCACAGTGATGATTTGTAAATATCAATCCTTCGGGACTTACAATTTCGCCTGTACATCCCCCACCGAAAATAATGATCGCATCCTTCAGGGAGTTCTTGTTAACACTATACAGTTGCTCTTTTGTAAGTTTCAATCCTTTCTTCACCATATCATTATACACCTGCTGTCCCAGCAAATTAGGGAGCCACATGCCTTCGTCGGCTATGGATCTGAAAACGATTGAAAACAACAGGAAGAAAACCAGCAATCTCTTTTTCATCTTGTATTATTTGTGTTTAAAATAAATTTCGCTTGGTATAAAATTGCAGCACGCAAATGTACAAGAAAAAAAAAGGGAGAGAACAAGAATGTTCCACTCCGTTTTTTACATGAGAATAATTTTAACCGTTTTTTTCGGTCGTGAATTGACCTCAATCTGTTTAGATATCAGCCCGCCTCATTTTTGATATCACGCTTGTCTCTCCCTGCGAGTCTACCAGCACTCTGACCCAATATTTTTTACATTTCAGCGTGACGTGATAATTGGTGACACCCTGCCCTGAAACTTCCGTCACTCCCCAAATTTGTTCGCCGTGGCAATATTTTTCTTTCAGGTTATACAGAATGCTTGCGGGGAGATGGTCTTCAGCGTAGTAACGAATGGTTCTGAGTAACTTTCCGTCGTTGTCCAGAAAAGCGCGTGTCTGGATATTCTCCATTTCAAACACAGCCTCATAGACGTTTTTGTGGGTGGTCCATTGTACATTTTCCGCCTGTTTAAAAACCTGGTTGAATGTTTTGAGTGCCTTTTCGTTCACGGTTGGTACCGAAGTTGATGCCATCACCTGTGTCCCCAGGAAAAGAATGGCAACGAGAATTAAGTGTTTCATTGTTTTGCAATTTTGAAATTATTTAATTTGATCAGCTATTCAACACAAAACTAGATGGCAGGAATGCTCCTTGCAATACATTCCGGGTAAAAGACCTGATTTAAACAGGTGAACTAACGATTTGACAGGTTGACTGGTGTTTTCCAAATAGGTTTTGCGCCTTGCTGCCGTCTATATATAAATCGTAGATTCCCTTTAAATGTTACAACATCAACACTTTAAGAAATATCGCGTATTCTAGGTATGCGGTTGTTGAGGAGGCGTGGAAGAATTACGAATGTTCAATGACAAATGTTTAACGACGAACTACGAGTGGATATCGAACGATGAGACTATTGTGTAAAAATGCGGTCGCTTTTTTATACATTGCACTGAAATAAACAGGAATATGAGACCAGATACTAAAATAATTCATGCCGGTGTTGTTCCCGACCCCTCTACCGGTGCTATCATGACACCTATCTTCCAGACCTCCACCTATGTTCAGGAAGCGCCGAATGTCCATAAAGGATATGATTATTCACGGGCGGGAAATCCTACCCGCACCGCGCTCGAAAACGCATTGGCGGCCCTGGAAAATGCAAAGTATGGACTGGCCTTCAGCAGCGGCGTGGCCGCAACCGATGCAGTGATCAAACTATTGAAACCAGGCGATGAAGTAATTGCAGCAAAAGATATGTATGGCGGCACTTACAGGCTGTTTTCGAAAATCTGGGAAGATTTCGGCATCCGGTTCATTTATGCCGATACGACTAACCTGGCAGAACTGGCGGGACTAATTACACCTGACACAAAACTTTTCTGGATTGAAACACCCACGAACCCCCTGATGAATATTACAGATATTGAGGCTGTGGCCGCACTGGCGAAAAAAGCCGGAGCACTGATGTGTGTCGACAACACCTTCGCATCACCTTACCTGCAGCAGCCTATTTTACTTGGCGCTGATATCGTGATGCATTCTGTAACCAAATACCTGGGCGGTCACAGCGATGTGGTCATGGGTGCATTAGTCATGAACAGCCCCGAATTGCGGGAGAGATTATTCTTTATACAAAAAAGCTGTGGAGCCGTCCCCGGCCCGATGGACTGCTTCCTCGTACTCAGAGGTATCAAAACTCTCCATGTTCGTATGCAGCGGCATTGCGAAAATGGCAGAAAAGTAGCTCATTTCCTGGCCAAAAACGACAAAGTAAAAAAAGTGTACTGGTGCGGTTTTGAGGATACGCCCGGCTACGCAATAGCCAAGAAACAAATGCGTGACTTTGGAGGTATGATGAGTTTCGAACTTAAAGATGACTCCATGGAAGCAGCCATCAAATTGCTAACCTCCACAAAAGTTTTCGCGCTGGCCGAAAGTCTGGGTGGCGTCGAATCCCTGATCAATCATCCGGCAACGATGACGCACGCCTCCATCCCAAGGGAAGAAAGAATCCGGAACGGATTGAGCGATTCGCTGATCCGGCTAAGCGTTGGCATCGAAGATGCCGATGACCTGATAGAAGACCTTGCACAGGCTATCGGTTAGAAAGCAGGCATTAAAAAAACGGGCCTCATCAGCCCGTCTTTCTTATTTTGATTCAATGTCATTTTAACTCCACGGTCATGACCGCATTGTTGAGTGCAGGAATGATCTGTACCGTTTTCACGGCCATTTTCTTTGCCGGATCAATCCAAAGCGTCGTTTTCTCGGCAGGATTATCAACACTGGAGACTTCTACTTTACGGCAGTTCACGCCGTTCAGTTCCTCACAGCCAAGAACATTCATTATGAGTTGCTTCGGTTTCATGGTCATTGCATCCATGGTATAGAAGGACGTTTTATAGTTATCTGTCAATGGCAACCTGGCCAGGATCATATCCATTCCTGCACCATCCTGTATCAGGGCACTTTCCACCTCTACCCGCTGCTCTTTTCCCATTGCGCTCACCAGCACCGCTTTGCCGTCTTTTTTCATGTTAATCTTTACCGGCCCCTGCTCCATTTCACGGCTGAGGAAACCGAGGCCCGACTTGTCCAGAACCATCTTGTCCTGCATGGTGCCCATCGGGGTGGTTGCTGCGTCGGAGATTTCCCAGGTGTCTCCCACGGCTTTTACAACCCGGTCTATAACCATATTGACGTCCTGGCCCCCTACCGCAATATGAGAGCTATACTTGTAGTTTCCATCTTTGAGATCCGGAGTAAGTGTAGGCAGGCTTCCGGCCGCTTTGATGGATGGCTTTGCAACCAGCTTCACACTGCCGACATCAACCGTCAAAGCTTTCAACCTGCCTGCCACCTCTTCAGTCATTCCTTCCTGGTATCTTGTACCTATGTGCTGCGCCAAAAACTTTTCAGCAGCGGCAAACATGGCCAGGTTGTTGACAGGTTTCGCAAAGCCATGACCTTCATCGTCTGCCAGAATGTATTCTACCGGACGCTTGAGATCACGCAGCGCGACAACAATCTGATCGCTTTCGGCTTTTTTCACTCTGGGGTCGTTAGCACCCTGAATGATCATCAGGGGCGCCTTTATTTTATTGGCTGAGAACAACGGACTGGCTTCCCGGAGCAGCTTCTTGCCCTCTTCAGTGCTCTCATCACCCATACGCAGGGTAAATATTTTGCGACCTGCTTCCCAGTAAGGTGGGATTGTGCCCAGCAAGGTAAATAGGTTGCTGGGCCCTACAATGTCCACACCAGCCGCATAAACATCGGGCGTAAAGGCCAGCCCTGCAAGTGTCGCATAGCCACCATAACTTCCGCCCATAATAGCCACCCGTGACGAATCGGCTATGCCCTGGCCGATCAGGTACTTAACACCCCAGGTAATGTCATCCTGCATTTTTTTGCCCCATTGCAGATTCCCGGCGTCGAGGAATTCTTTCCCATAACCGGTGCTGCCTCTGAAATTAGGCGAAAGCACGGCGAAACCACGATTCGCGAAAAGCTGTGCCATGCTGTTAAAGCCCCAGTAATCCCGGGCCCAGGGGCCGCCATGAGGTATAACCAGCAACGGTAATTTTTTCGCGGCCTGTTCTTTTGGCAACGTCAGATAAGCGGGTATTTCAAGACCATCGCTGCTTTTATACCGGATGGGTTTCATCGGACTGAAATACTTCTCAAAAGGCTTCATTTTTGGACGCGGCACGTATTGTTCAATGATCTTTTTGTTATCCCTGTCAAAGAAATAAACGGTGGCAACCCTGGTATCACCGGAGGTGGAAAATAACATCTTACGTTCGTTGGCCGTCATGCTGCTAATGCCAACCTCTGCTCCGGGGAATTTTGTTTTCAGGAAATTATAATCACTTTCAAAGTCCTTGTCCCTGAAATACAAACGGGGCTTGTCATCAAAGTAAAAGGTGTACACCAACTGATGGGTCACATCACTGAAGAAAGCTGATTGCAGATCGACTCTTTTTAGAGGATCCCGTTCTATGTCAGTTGTAGCGCCTGTCTCCGGATCCATCAAAACCAACTTACTCAGATTTACCGCTTTTCCTTTATTAGTCTCTACGTACAGTTTTGAATTGTCTTTGGTAAAGGCGAGCGGTCCGGCGGATTCAAGCGGAGAAACTTCATATATTTTCTTAAAGCTGTTATCCTTTACCCGCAGGAACTCGGTCGATCCGTCTTCGGGATTTCGTATTGCCAGCCGGGGCGTCTCATCCCAGTCGAATACCCAACCACCAATGCGATCCTTATTTTCATTCAGCAGCGTGAGTTTCCCACTATTGATCTCAAGCCTGTACAAGTCGTGCCATTTAGCATCCCGGTTATTCAACCCGATCATCATTATATCAGGATCTTTTTTGCTGACCATGTAGATCATCACCCTGGCGCTGTCGAAAGGCGTCAGGTTACGGCTTTCTGGGATACCGGTAGTAGCATCCGCAGAAGCGGCTGGTGAAACTGCATAGATATTGTAATTCTCGTCCCCGCCTTTATCCTTGGCATATACAATATATTTACCATCCATCGTCCAGAAATAACCGCTGGAAGGCCGCTCCAGATTTGTCAGCCTGCGCGCACTACCGAAAGGCTCATCAAATTTTTTAACCCAGATATTCAGAATGCCGTTATAGGCTTTTAAAAATGAAATAAATTTTCCGTCAGGGCTAAGCTGACCACCGGCAATTTCGGGATTGTCAAAAAAGATCGCGCGGTCAATAATTGGAATCATATTAATTTCTTTTTTAGATTTAGTCTGTGCGGTTGCAGTTAAAGCAAGCAGGCAGACAGCAGTTACCAACAAGCTGTAGTTTTTCATATTTGGGATTTTGAGCGCGTAAGTTATGAAAAAAGACACAATTATGAAACCCGTTTTTCGGATTGAAAGTGCTTATCAAATTCTTCCATTTTAGAGGCTTACCAGGTTTACTCATACCGGCCTAAATATTAAAAGTCTTTTGTTACCCTTGTGATTGTGCCGGCACTCGGTGGTTTACCCCTGTCATACGAAACATTAAAACGCGTTTTAATGTTTGTCTATTTAGCTTTATTTCGCGAACTTTCGGGGCTGGAGAGGTCAAAGCAAATGGATACAGATAATGAAGATGCGCTGAAGGAATTTTTAGACAGGAAGGCCACCTACTTTGAACAGCCGTCATTTATTGACCTGGATCCGATTTCTATCCCGCACCGGTATGACAAACAACAGGACATTGAAATTGCGGGCTTTTTTGCGGCCATCCTTGCCTGGGGAAACCGCAAGAGCATTATTGCGTCCAGCAACCGGTTGTTGTCTGCTATGGACAATGCTCCTTATGATTTCATCATGAATTTTTCCGAGCCTGACCTGGCGGCTTTCCGGGGTTTTGCCCACCGAACCTTTCAGGCAGCAGACCTGTTTCATTTCCTGGATTTCTTACAATATCATTATCGGACGCGTGGGGCGCTTTCTTTAGAGACAGCATTCACGGGATCGCTGCAGTCGGGGGAATTGACGATCGAAAAGGCACTTACCGGCTTTCACCGGTATTTTTTTGATGAGACTATTTTTGGAAACTACCTCCCACGCACCCGAAAGCATATTGCTACGCCCGAAAGAAACTCAGCTTGCAAGCGTTTAAATATGTTCCTGCGATGGATGGTCAGGAGTTCTGAGCGGGGAGTGGATTTTGGTCTTTGGAAATCGATCCCAGCGAATCTGCTTATCTGTCCGCTGGATCTGCATTCCGCCCGCGTAGCACGACGCCTGGGATTGTTAACCCGCCCCTCCAACGACTGGAAAGCAGCGCTGGAACTGACTTCCAGGCTCAGGGAATTTGATCCGGAGGATCCTGTAAAATATGACTATGCTTTATTTGGGATGGGTGTTTCAGAAAAATTCTAAAATAACTTATGGGATACGAAACGAAGTTAGAATCCCCCGGTCCTGCTGGTCTGGTATTTGCTCAGCCCAGGACAATTTGACGCAGCTTCTGGATCAATCAGTATATAATAGGTTGGGATTTTCTTCGTCAGCCATTTGTCCAGCTCCCGGTTCTTTTTTTCGCTCAATGCATAATCTGCAATTTTGCTGTAATCGTCCTGGAGGTTCATACGGTGCGCTTGTGACCTGGATTTCAGGTAAACCAGCCTGACGCCTTTTTTCCCCTGCTCGTTGACAAAAGTCACCGGTTGTGAAATATCTCCCACTTTCATATCTTTAATCGTGGTGACCATGTCTTTATCGAGGTTGTCGATATTTACGAACGAGGAGCCATCCCGGCCCAGGATGAAAGGTCCAGTGTATTTTATAGATTCATCATCACTGTATTTGTAGGCTGCATCTTTGAAGCTGATTTTCTTTGCCTCAATATCGTTCCGGACTGAATCCAGCTTGGCTTTAGCCCCTGCAATTTCCAGGTCGGTCACCGGAGGAATCCGCAGGATCATCCGTACTTTGGCATCATCGCCCCGTCTGTCTTCCATTTGTATCAGGAAAAAACCAAATTTGTTGGACTTAACTGGCAGGGATATCTCACCTGGTTTCAAACGGAATGCTGTGGAAAGAAAGACAGGGTCCCAGGAATTTTTGTCTGATCGATTGATCTCGTAACTTCCCCCGCGTTCGCGGCTCCCGGGGTCTTCGGAAACTTTTCTGGCTACGGCCTCAAAAGTTGTGGCACCGGACTCAATCTGTTTCCGGTAATTTATCATTTCATTGTAGATATAATCCTCCACATCCTTCACAGCCTTGGGAAACAGGGTAATTTGCCCAATTTCCAACTCTGACTCCAGGAAGGGCAGGCTGTCCGTCGGAAATTTTTCAAAATACGCTTTTACTTCAGATGGCGTGATCCGGACATTCTCCACTACTTTTTTGTGCATTGCATCGGCAAGCAGTTGTTCTTTAACCATCGGGCGTGAATCATCCTTTAACTGATAAACGGTCTTCCCGGCTACTTCTTCCAGTGCCTGAGTACTTCCAAAATCCATGATCCAGCGGCGAACCCTTAAATCCAACTGGGCTTCCACTTCATCATCAGACACAGGAAGCGAATCTTTTTCAGCCTGCTGCGCCAGTACTTTCGAGAGTAGGGAGCTTTCCAGGAAGTGACAACCTTCCTCCGGGGTTATCTGCGCACCCGAACGGGCAGCATCCGCGAGTGCATTCTGGATATCCGATTTTAAGATGATCCGGTCTCCCACTACACCCAGAATTTTATCGACCAGTACCTTATGCGACTGCCCCTGAGCTCCGGCCTGACCGAAGATCATCAGAAACAGCAGACAAAGTACTATTGAATTTCTAGTCAATTGAAACATGTATCAAAATTAATTCCGCGACGATAACGTTTTGTTCGGGGGGCGGTATTTAACAAAATAATAGACAATAATGCAACAATAATCTGAATGTTTTACCAGCCTGTTACAGGGTTCTCTTTACTTCTTCAAGCTCGTAGGCTTCCACCACGTCGCCCTTCTTCACATCGCTATAATTCTTAATGGTCAGACCGCATTCCATTCCTGCCTGCACTTCTTTAACATCATCTTTAAACCGTTTCAGGGATGCCAGTTCGCCGACAGCTCCTTCCTGGGTAGGGAAAATAACGATACCATCCCGGATCAGGCGCACTTTCGAATCTCTCTTGATCTTGCCGTCGAGCACGTAACAGCCTGCCACCACGGCCTTATCAAACCGGAATACATCCCTGACTTCCACATTCGCCACGATCTTTTCACGAACGCCTGGTTCAAGCATGCCTTCCATGGCACTTTTCACCTCATCGATAGCCGTGTAGATGATTGAATACATCTTGATCTCGATGCCTGCGCTGTCTGCCAGCCGGGAGGCCTGCGTGGACGGCCTTACATTAAAGGCTATCACGATTGCATCGGATGCTTCTGCCAGAACGATATCACTTTCGTTGATCTGTCCCACACCCTTGTGAATCACGTTCACCAGGATCTCTTCGGTAGAAAGTTTCTGGAGGGAGTCGCTCAACGCCTCAACTGAACCGTCCACATCGCCCTTGATGATCACGTTGAGTTCCTTAAAGTTACCCAGTGCCAGCCTGCGACCGATCTCATCCAGCGTAATATGTTTTTTAGCGCGCATACCTTGCTCCCTGAGTATCTGTGCCCGCCTGTTCGCGATTTCCTTGGCTTCAGCCTCGTCCGCATAAACCCTGAATTTCTCACCGGCCTGCGGTGCGCCATTCAGTCCAAGTACCAGTGCCGGATCCGAGGGGCCTGCGGTCTCCTGTCTCTTGTTTCTTTCATTGAACATGGCTTTTACTCGTCCGTAATATTGGCCGCTCACGATAATATCACCATGATGCAGGGTTCCGTTTTCCACCAGGAGGGTGGCTACGTATCCGCGGCCCTTATCCAGGGAAGCCTCAATGATCGTTCCGGTTGCTTCGCGGTTCGGGTTGGCTTTGAGATCCAGCAATTCTGCTTCCAGCAGGATTTTCTCGAGCAATTTATCTACGTTCAAACCTTGTTTGGCTGAAAGCTCCTGGCTCTGGTATTTACCGCCCCATTCTTCCACCAGGATATTCATCTGTGAAAGCTGTTCATATATTTTTTGTGGATTGGCGCCGTCTTTGTCGATCTTGTTGATCGCGAAAATCATAGGTACGCCTGCTGCCTGGGCGTGACTGATCGCTTCCCTGGTCTGTGGCATCACTGCATCGTCCGCCGCAATCACGATCACGGCTATATCGGTCACCTTGGCACCCCTGGCACGCATAGCAGTAAAGGCTTCGTGGCCCGGCGTATCCAGGAAAGTAATTTCTTTACCACCTTCCACCTGGACCCTGTACGCGCCGATATGTTGTGTGATACCCCCGGCCTCACCTGCCACTACATTCGCGTTCCGGATATAGTCTAGCAGTGAAGTCTTACCGTGATCCACGTGACCCATAATCGTTACAATAGGGCTGCGAGGAACTCTTTCACCATCATCCTCATCTTCTTCCTCTTCATCGTGCTCCATTTCCATTTGGGTTTTCATATCGATGAATTCCACATCGAACCCAAATTCCCCGGCCACCAGTTCAATCACTTCGGCGTCCAGCCGCTGGTTGATAGACACCATGATACCAAGGCTCATACATTTGCTGATAACATCGGTGAAACTCACGTCCATCATATTGGCCAGTTCACTCACACTAATGAATTCCGTCACCTGTAATTTATTGTCCTGGGCTTCTTCGTTCATTGCTTCCGCGGCTTCATGTCGTTTGTCTCTCCTGGCTTTGGCTTTCATGGCTTTTTGTCTTCCGCCACCTGCTCCGCTAAGCTTAGCCTGGGTTTCGCGGATCTTCTCCTGGATCGCTTTTTCGTCGATTTGTTTATCCTCCCTGTGCGGGCGTTTACGATCGCGGAACTTTCCACCGCGCTGATCGCCAGGCCTGTGACTTCCTCCGCCGCCACTGCCGCCGTGGCCAGTGCCGGTGCGTCTTGCTGCCGGATCGGGTTTCACTTCTTTTGTCTCGATAGGGATACGTTTTCTTTTCCTTTTTTCTTCTCTTTTTGGCCTGGTTCCGTTTTCCACAGGTAGCTGTATTTTCCCCAGAATCTTGGGACCCTCCAGTTTTTCAGCATATATTTTCAGGAGTTCAGGCTCCGCTTCCGCGGGTTCTTCGGCAGGAGGAGCAACTTTTGGTTCTTCCTTTTTTTCTTCTTTCACTGGCGCCGGGGCTTGTTCGGGCTCTGCCTGGGCTGCTGGTGCTTCAGCCTGGGCCTCTTTCTTAGCTGATTTCTTAGGTCTTGTGGAGGAATCGATAGACGACAAGTCGATCCTGTCGAGTACTTTCGGCCCTTCGATCTCAGGGGCGTCAATCTTGAGATCAACGGGTTCTTCCGGCGATTCAGGTGCGGAGCTTTCTTCCTGAGCAGGTGCGGGCTGCGGCGTTTCTTCAGCAACCGGCGTCTCGCGAGGAGCGGGCGTTACCTCATCGGGTTGCGGCTCTTTCTTTGCTTCCTTTTCAGCCTCAGGTTTGGCAGCGGGTTTTTCTTCTTTACGGAACGTAATCTCCTCATCTTCCTTTCTTTTCTTCGCATCCGCGCCCAGACCTTTGGGAAGATCCACCTGATCGCTTTTGACCTTGGCGGCTTTATCACCTTGAAATCCCTGGTGCAAAGAATGGTACATTGGTTCAGTCAACTTGGAAGAGGGTTTCAGATCATCTCTTGAAAATCCCTTACTTACCAAAAAGTCCACAAGGGTCTCCTGACCAATGTTAAATTCCTTGGCTGCCTGTAATAATCTCGGAAGTTTTATTTCTGACATAAATAATATTCTCTCCAATTCCGCATAATACGGAATTATTTTTAATCCTGTTGCCTGCTAGCTGTCCGGCGGCGGCGTTATTCCCGGTCCAGTTCTTCCTGGAGGATCCGCCTCACTTCATTCACCGTCTCTTTTTCCAGATCGGCTCGTTTTTCCAGTTCTTCAGGGGCTATTCGCAGAACACTGCGTGCGGTATCGCAACCCACATTCTTCAGGGAATCGATTACCCACTCGTCGATCTCATCTGCAAACTCTTCCAGATCCACATCAAACTCTTCTTCGTCGCCGTCAGTGTCGCGATAAACATCCAGTTCGTATCCCGTCAGCTCTGAGGCAAGTTTAATATTTACCCCACGTTTCCCGATGGCGAGTGACACCTGGTCGGGTTTCAGGAAAATACTGGCATGTTTGTTTTCTGTATCAAGACTCATGCTGCTGATTTTAGCCGGCGTAAGTGAACGCTGGATGAGCAACTGCGTGTTGGTCGTCCAGTTGATAACATCAATATTTTCATTCCTGAGTTCTCTTACGATGCCATGGATACGGCTTCCCTTCATGCCCACACAGGCGCCAACCGGATCAATCCGGTCGTCATAGGACTCCACAGCCACCTTGGCTCTCTCACCCGGTTCCCTGACGATCTTTTTGATGACAATGAGACCATCGAATATTTCAGGAACTTCAATTTCGAGCAATTTGGCCAGAAACTCAGGCGAAGTTCTGGACAAGATGATTACCGGATTGTTATTTTTAAGATCCACGCGGGTTACTACCGCCCGGATGTTTTCACCTTTTTTGAAATAATCCTGCGGGATCTGTTCGCTTTTGGGCAGGATCAGCTCATTGCCCTCCTCATCCAGCAGCAGGATCTCTTTGTGCCAGACCTGGTAAACTTCGGCGCTGACTATTTCGCCCACCCGGTCTTCGTATTTTTTGGCGAGGAAGTTCTTTTTCAGGTCGCTGATACGGCTTGCCAGGGTTTGTTTGGCAGCCAGAATAGCCCTGCGTCCGAAATCGATCAGGTCCACTTCTTCATACAATTCTTCGCCTACTTCATAATCGGGCTCCAGCTTTGCAGCTTCCGAATATTCAACCTGGGCAAGTGGATCTTCTACGGCGCCGTCGTCAACGATGATCCTATGTCGTACAATTTCCAGGTCACCCTTTTCCGCATTTACGATAACGTCAAAATTTTCGTCACTGCCATATTTCTTCCGGAGGAGTGTTTTAAACACATCCTCCACCACTTTCATCAGGGTGGGGCGGTCTATATTTTCCGCGTCTTTAAAATCCTGGAATGCTTCAATTAAATTAATACTTGCCATATGAAGTACAGTTTATCTTTTGTCGCAGTGCTGACACTGTTTCAGAATCTGATTTGAATTTTTGTTGTTTTAATATTTTCGAATAATATATGATGTTGTCTGATTTCCAACTTTTTTCCTTTGCCGATAGTCTCCTCCAATCCTACCCCCTCATCTTCAACGGTTAACAGCTTTCCTTCAACCTTTTGGCCGTCTGCCAGGATCACTTCCAGCCAGCGCCCGATATTGCGCAGGTACTGGCGGTGGAGTTTCAAAGGCTCATCCAACCCCGGCGAGGATAGCTCCAGTGAAAAATCGCCATCGGGAAACCATCCCAATTCTTCAATCCTCCTGTATAAAGAACGATTATACCCTGCCAAATCGTCTATACCTACCCCCTGGTCCCCATCAATAAATACTTTCAGGTTATTCGTGGGTTTGACCTTGACATCCACCAGAAAAAGATCCGGACGTGCGCTCAAAAGTCCGGCGACCTCCTGCTGAACTGCAGCTATCATTTCTTCTTTGTTCATATACCTATATAAAAGAAGGGAACGCCTTCCGTTCCCCCTTTCTCAATTTCTGGTGCAAAACTAGTAATTTTCGCTCAAAAAACAATTTTTTTAATACGAATTTAATAAGTGCGGTTTAACTGCCATAGCGCGGGACCTCCGCCCGAGGGGCCGCGAAGGAATCATTTTCCTTCTTTCTGGGTTAGCTTTTTGTTTGGCTACCGACATTACCACCGTCCCGGGACCGCTGAACAGGGGTCAGCAAACTTATTTTATTCGAGTCCTTTGTTGAGGAAACCAACCAAAGGCCTGAGGGTAAGAAATGCTTTGAGTGCTTTTTTTGTGAGCCGGGGCGATGTCAGCTCTTCATCGGAAACAGGGGTCAGCGAATCTGCTTTATTCAATTCCTTCGTTGAGGAAACCGATCAGGGGCCTGAGGGCAAGAAATGCTTTGAGTGCTTTTTTTGTGAGCCCGGGTGATCTCAGCTCATCATCGGAAACAGGGGTCAGCGCAACAAAACTCTTGAATTTCAGGTACTCTGCGGCGGGATTGTCGGGTTCGTATCCCTTGGGGACCCTTGTCAGGAGCTGGCCGTCTTCGGCTGATAAATTTCCGTAGATCTCCCGGAACGGTCTGGCTTTGATGATTTTTTCAAACGAAGGCAGATTATAATCTATTTCCTGCCTGATATTTGCGAGCACCCCTGGTTCCGGCATCCACAGTCCACCACCGGTGTAGCTTCCACCCGGTTCGCAATGAAAATAGTATCCGGCCTTTATCGATTTTTTCCCTTCGGGATTGATATAAGCGCCGAAATTCGTCTTGTACGGACTCTTGTCTTTTGAAAAACGAATATCCCGGTTGATGCGGAAAAGGCAGTTCTTGGCCTGAATGGGTGCAAAAACAGGTTCTGATTTTCCAAACTCCTGAATAAGACCCTGAATAAAGTTTGTAAAATCCTGACGGGCGTTTTCATAGTTATTCCGGTGGGCCTCAAACCAGTTTCTTTCGTTGTTTTTCCTGAGTTCGCTGAGGAATTGGAGGGTGGAAGCTTTTAACATGGGGATGAAAATCAGATTTTATGATTCGGGAAAGTTTTTGTATCTTCAGAGGATGGCTGGTTGTTGTTCAACAGATTGCTGACCGGAACATTTTACAAATTCAGGATCCGTTAAAAACCGGCTTTCTTTTTTCGAGAAAGGCGGCGATACCTTCTTTTGCGTCTGCGGTGACGATCAGCTTCCCAAATGTTTCTGCTTCAAAATGATAGCCTTCACGACCAGGTTCAGTGGCCAGGTTCACCGCATCCAGGCAGCCTTTGACCGCCAGGGGAGCTTTCGTGGTGACCAGCTCGAGGATCGACAGTGTCATTGGAATCAGTGAACCGGGCGGCACCACATGATTGACCAATCCGTAATTGAAGGCGGTGACCGCATCGATCATATTACCGGTAATCATCATTTCGATGGCCCTTCCTTTGCCAATGAGCCGTGTAAGCCGCTGAGTGCCGCCGTAGCCGGGGATCAGGCCCAGGTTGACTTCCGGCTGGCCGAACTTCGCTTTTTCACTGGCCACCCTGAAATGACAGGCCAGTGCCAGTTCACAGCCACCTCCGAGGGCAAATCCGTTAACAGCTGCTACAATAGGTTTGGGCGACCCTTCAATTTTCAGAAACAGTGTTTGTCCTTTTCTGGATAGTTTGGCGCCCTCGTCCGCGGTCAATCCCCCAAAACCGCCGATATCAGCGCCTGCGATGAAAGCCTTTTCGCCAGCACCGGTAATAATTATCGAACGAATCTGCGGATCGCCTATCGCGTCGTCGATGGCCGTATTGAGGGCTTCCATCACGTCGCTGTTCAATGCGTTCAGTTTATCGGGGCGGTTTACCGTAAGTATCCGAATCTGATTCTTTGTTTGGGAAATAATGAGAGCGTCATTCATTTTGCTGCTTTTCGCAAATCTAAAGAATTACGCGATTCAATTACGAATGGTCAATTGCGAATTACGGATTACGAATTACGAATGATTTTTGAAGAAAAGGGCTTTATTTAGAGAGCCCGTCTTCATCATTTCCAATTCTTCCAGCTACCAATGTTCAGCGACGAATTACGCGATTCAATTACGAATGGTCAATTGTGAATTATGGATTACGAATTCCGGCAATAATTTGTAGCGAAGCTTTGTATACAGCAAGCTAGTTAATCCAGGCCGTAAACCCGGCAAGGCAAAACACTCGTTTTCGTCGTGAAAAAAAACCAAGATAAGATCGTTATTATCACCGGATGTAGAAATTTTTTAACAAGATCAGGCGATCCTATTATGGGACACCCAATCCTTGATATAGACATCAATGTCCTGCGTATAGGTTCCCGGAATAAAGATCCTGCCAACCCCCATATCCAACAGCTTTTGGGCATCCTCCCCCGGGATTATACCACCTCCAATTAACAGCACATCATCCATATTTTTTGCCTTCATCAGCTCTATCACTTTTGGAAATACAGTCATATGGGCACCACTCAAAATGCTGATGCCGATCACATCCACATCTTCCTGCAAGGCTGCATTGACCACCATCTCTGGGGTCTGCCGGAGGCCGGTATAGATCACTTCCATACCGGCATCCCGAAGGGCCGTTGCGATTACCTTGGCTCCCCGGTCATGACCATCCAGCCCTACCTTGGAAATTAAAACTCTGACAGGTCTGTTCATATACAGTTTTGGCTGCAAATTTAACCGTTTCTTCATTGAAATATTCTTTCGCTGACATATGTATTTAATCATGTTCCCTTACCTCCGTTAAATGGAACCGGCCCGGGATACGATGCAGGCCCGTTTCCCAAAAGGCAGTTACCATCACGGGTTCGCGCCATTTACCCAAAACCGCGGTCTTCACAAACACCCGGGACCTGACTCTTTTTCTTCGCGATGCCGGCTTTGGGCGGTTTCAGGGATTGTCAAAAAGTTACGCTACCCGCTGAATATGCTATCTATCCGACGGACACGGTCTTCGGCAGGATAAGCCGCTAAATCCTACATTTGCAGCAAATCAATCGCGTGCAGTATTCCAGATTCATCCTGTTTTTTTTGTGCCTCGCATGGTTAGTGTCCTGTAAACAGGTGACCGTAACAGAAAAAGTGGTAAATATCCCCCGGCACACCTGGTATAAAAATCAGCCGGTACGGTTCCGGATCGAGGTCAGAGACAGCGCAGAATACGATCTGTTTTTTATTTTCAGGCACAGCCAGAAATACCCCTATACCCATATACTTACGCACCTAAAGGTCCTGGATTCCGTCGGGAACCCACTAGCGGCGTTGTTTCTAAACGCACCACTTGTTAAAGCAGACGGCAGCTGGTCGGGCGACAAAATGGAAGACCTGTATGACCACCGGATGCCGGTCAACCACCCGCTGGTGCTGAAACCGGGCAGCTACCGCTTTATCCTCAGGTCGGACATGAACGATGATCCCCTCCCCTACGTACTTAATGCTGGAATAGCTCTTGTACCTCGCATTAAAGACGGTATCGTGCCCTGATCTCGGGTTCTTAGTACACATTGACGGTATCTATTAAGCCAGGCATGACAGTTTTTACCTGATAAAGCCTTAACTTTCATCATGCGATTGAAACGAAAATCCAGGTCCCGAATCACGTATGTTATTTTTTGGTTATTATTAACCTACATTGTTGCCGCACTGGTATGGTGGTTTATTTCATTGAGGGAGCAGAATGATGACATGTACGCCTATAAATTACATCAGGCAGAATTAAGACTGCAACAAAGTTCCGATTCCTCGCTGTATAAATCTGAACTGGCAAAAGCCAGATCAGCATTCAAAACAAACCGCGTGAAATATTCGGGCGAAGGCATTGTTTTTCTTGGGCTGATCCTGGTGGGAGCTGTATTTCTGTTTCGTTTACTGCGCAGGCAGATCGTATTGCAGCAACAGCAACAAAACTTTATGATGGCTGTTACCCACGAACTGAAAACACCCATTGCAGTGGCCAGGCTCAACCTGGAGACCATGTTGAAATATGAACTGGATCCTGACAAGCGATTAAAAATTATCCAGATGACGCTGGACGAGACTAAAAGGCTTGATTTTCTAACCAACAATATCCTTGTCTCTTCCCAATTGGAGACAAGAGGTTACAAAATTAACCGGGAGGAGATCGACTTCTCACTATTATTAAGGGACCGGCTTTCGGAATTCAGGAGTCGATTTCCCGACAGGTCGCTGAACGGAGAAATTGATGAGGACGGGGAAGTTAACGGGGATCCTCTGCTGCTTCAGATACTGGTCAATAATTTGCTGGAGAACGCTATAAAATATACCGACAAAGAAAGCCAGATTAACGTTCGGCTGGAAAAAAGAAGCTCCGGTATTATTTTGAAAGTGATGGACGAAGGGCCGGGCGTACCGGATGCAGAAAAGAAAAAAATTTTCAGAAAGTTTTACCGCGTGGGAAATGAAGCCACGCGAAAAAAACAGGGAAGTGGCCTGGGGCTCTACCTCTGTTACCGGATCGCGAAAGATCATCATGCTGACATTTCGGTGACAGACAATCAACCAAAGGGAAGTATTTTTGTTGTTGAGTTTAAAAAGTAAATGAAAAGGCAGGTGAAGGAAAGCCGGGCAAATATACTGTTGGTGGAGGACGAAGAGAACCTTCACGAGGCACTGAAACTAAATCTGGAACTGGAAGGATATGAGGTGACGTCAGCGTACAACGGCATTGAAGCCGTTGACGCCGTAAACGGTGAATATTTTAATCTCATCATCCTGGACGTGATGCTCCCTGAGATGGATGGGATTTCTGTCGCCGAGACTATCCGGATACGGAATAATGAGGTACCCATTCTGATGCTGAGCGCGAAGAATACCAGCGCCGACAGGGTTTTAGGTTTGAAAAAAGGCGCGGATGATTATCTGACCAAACCTTTTAACCTGGAGGAATTACTGATCCGGATCGGGAAGCTTATAGAAAAAAACCTGAGGATACAGGATAAAGTCAGCATGGGCAATTCTTATACTTTTGGTGATAATATCATCGATTTCAAAGCTCAGGAAGCGATAACCCGCACCAGGGGTAAGATCCAGCTCAGTAAGAAAGAAGCCATGTTACTGAAGCTTCTTATTGAAAATAAGAATGAAGTAGTGCCCCGCGAAAAAATACTGCAAGCAGTATGGGGATATAACGTGTATCCCACTACCCGCACCATTGATAACTTCATCCTGAGTTTCAGAAAATATTTCGAAGAAGACAGCCGCAATCCGAGGTACTTTCACTCCGTGAGGGGCGTGGGCTATAAATACAGCGAATAAAGACGGAAAGACCCCGCAAATCAACAGGCCCGCCTGACTGCCCCGTAAGTATCACCATTTAGTGATAAATGAAGAGACAAGTTCCAGACTATAAAGCAAAAGGAGGTTCAGACCAACTGCCCAACTCACTTCATTGCCTGCTGACATTTTAAGATCATCTCTCTGATTTTTTTTCTCTCTCCTTCTGTTGCAATTTCAAGTGTGAGGGCCTTTTGATACATGGCCAGTGCTTTGCTGTATTCCTTACGCTGATAAAGGGAATGGGCAGCAACTACATAACTATTGTAATACGCGGGGTTCTCGGCCACGAGGCTGTCAGCCTGAACTGCCACGCCATCCGCCGCACGCTGCACATTTTTCCGGTATTGTTCAAACCGCTGAAACGGCATTGTATAAATAAAACTGTCTGCCGGGACTGTTTGCGAAACCTCGTTAATTTCCTGGTTTTTTTTCATTCCTTCCAACGCAAATACCTTGTTCAGGTCGTAACAGATAAACTGCCCCATTTGCCAGGGCGATGTGGATACCCAGACCAGCCGTTTCTGTGGTTCAAACACGATCGCATGGTGGGCAATAAACTGGTTCACCGCTTTCTCGTTGCCGAGCCCGATATCGGCATTATTCAATCCCCTGTAATCGCGCAATACCCCGATGGTCTTTTCCACCGTATTTTGTCCCTTCTCCGCCAGCAACTGTTGCAGCCGCTCATACCGGTACAGCGAGGCGCTTTGTTTCATCTGCTCCGCATTCTTCGTGGTATTCCTGAATTCTTTACTTTGAAAGTGATTAGTACAAAGGATTTCATTACTATTCGGATCATAGACGGCAACTGAGTCGGGGGTCTTTTCAATCAGCACGGCCTTATTGTCCGCTGCGGAGCCTACCAGGAAAGATTCCGAGACAAACATCTTTCTTTTTTTGGCAATAGCTACTGCTTCGCTGATATTCCCGGCATACTGTACGATCTCGCGCGCTACCAGTGATACCGGCGTAGCAGCACCTGTGGGAATATCACTCTTCGCCGCGTTAATGGTAACTGTCAGTCCCTTTTCATTCATCCCCGAAACCACACCAATAAAACCGCCCCAGGTCACACTCATGAATTTATACCCTGCTGCCGGGCTTACAAATTCAATGATCTTGTTTTTCGCGAAATCATCTCCCACATAAAAATCAAAATTTCGTCCGATGATCAGGGAGCTGTCTGCAGACGCCGCACCCCAGGTGCCAAACGATGTACATCCCACCAGCATCATGTTCTGCAGGGCGTGACCAATGTCGTGGGCCGAGTGATAATTGAGGATGCGCTGGTACTTGCTGCCAATATACCCATAGTTGTCGGAGGCCGAGAACGACATCCCGTAAATTTCGTCTTTATATTCGGGCAGTACATAATCCGGGAGACTCCGGTTAAAAAACCCGATAAAATATTTCAGAAAATGGCGGTAGAAACTGGAAGGTATGATCTTGTTGATGGCTTCGCTGAAGTAATCCTCCTGTTCTTTCACCAGCTCGCCGGATAGCTTACCTGCAATAACACCCCGTTCAAACGGCTTACCTTCTACAAATAATTCATACAGACCTGAGTTGGATTTCCGGAACCAGTTGCCGTTGATGGCATACAGACCTGAGTCAGGTTGCTGCCTTTGCAACTGCAGGCTACTCTCATCCCTAATGTTTGGCGGGCTGACCTTAGACGCCCAGACCACATAGCCCACAAGTGCCGCGAGCAATAAAAATATCACCGCCAGTACCCTCAGCAGCCTTCTCAAAAATCTTCCTTTTTTATGCATGCCGTATTTTGTCGATTAAGCTATCATCATTCAATAATTGTGTGCAGGTCTGTATCGCGCTCAGCGAGGTCCCCAGGATACCGTGCAGGTTTAGGTTTTGACCTGTCAGAAATAAATTCGGGATCCTGGTTCGGGTACTGATCATCGTCTTCAGTGGATCGCGAAAGTCCTTTTGAATCCCGTAGATCGGCCCTCCATCCATCCCGATATAATCGCGGTTGGTCAGCGGTGTTGCGGCATACACCGACCGGATCTGTGATGTAATTTCCGGGAACCGCTCTTCCACTAATTTGATCAGCTTGTCAGATTTTCTTTGTTTGAACTGCTCATAATCTTCACCGCGTGGTGCTTCAAAACCCGCTCTGTTATGGGTTTCCGCCCAGGTTTCCACATCCCCGAACTTCATCAGCGCCAGGACGGAAACGGCCGAGGCAAATCCCGGGTGCCGCCTGTCTTCCGTGAAATAGAGGCCATAGCCTAACGGCCAGTTGTCGTCCGTATAATCCTGCTGATCCCAGACCCTCCCCTCTTTTTGGTAATAGTAATTCCGGTTTTGATACGGTACCATTGTTTCTTTCAGCACCAGGTAAAGCGAAAAACAGGAGACTGTCTGTTCCAGTTCCGTGATCCGCTTTCGATACGTTTCTTTTAACAAAGGTGACGATATAAGGTTCAGGGTAGTGGCCGGGCTGATATTGGAAATAAAGTTCCGGCCCCGGATAATCTCGCCCTGTTCCGTTTCCAGGTGGGTTACCATTCCGTCCTTCTCGACGATCTTTCGCACTGCGGTGCGGGTAATGACTTTGCCGCCTGCTTTTCTGATCGAAGCTGCCAACAGCCGTGCGATTTGCGAGCCTCCTTCGGGTAGTTTCCAGCAGCTTTCAATATAGCTGTTCTGGATCAGCGCGTGTACGTGAAAGGGTGTTTTATCACCCACCCCGGCGTACAATAAATTATTTCCTGCCAGCACTTCCCGGAGCCTGATGTTTTGGGTGAAGGAGGCAATCACTTCCCGGGCGCTCAGTCCCATGGCAATAAACTTTTCCGCCGGCGCGCTATCCGGCCTTAAATGGTATAAAGGGAAATGGCAGCAGGTTTCCTGTATGGTGCGGCAATAGTTTTCGATGGCCTGTTGTTCTTCGGGGAAGGCGCTGGTCAGGTTGTGGATAAATGAGTCGTATCCCTGCGAGATCCAGTAAGTTTTTTCATCGTTTTCGATGAGGATGCCGTCGAAGAGTTCATCCATTTTCTGCATCTTCAGTTTGTCGAGGATCCCGGCGTATTGAAAGATCTGGTAGAGGGTCTCACCCTTATTTAGCCCCCCGATATAATGGACGCCGGTATCGAACACTTGTTTATCGCGGGCAAAGGTCTGGAGGTTTCCGCCCGTCTGCCGGTTTTTCTCCAGCACGCAGACGCGCATTCCTTCCCTGCTCAGGAAGTTCCCGCAAAGCAGGCCGCCCAGGCCGCTACCTATAATCACCACGTCAAACAAAGGGTTGTTTTTGAAATTTAGTCCGGCGCAAAGATGCGAATAAGTTGAGAAACGGGGAGATGGGAAGGAGGGACAAATTCCTGTCTGTTTTGGTAAACTGCCTATGACCGGCATAGGCTTTTAGCCATTTATTTCATCTCGTTTTGTCGATATCAATTAATTGATTGTCATTTACTTAGGGCCTTGTCAGTCATTTTATCTCAACATTTCTATTAACAATGGGCATTTATTTCACTCCATTTTGTTGACAGAATATAAAGATTATTTTTCTGATATTTATTTTATACGTCCTTGATTATTATATATTTATATATTTAAGACGACTACAACTTGACTAAAGATGACTAAATGGTTAAGGTTTCAAGCAAAGCATTTAAAAACTTTTTAGAAAGCGTTTAAAAAGCATTTAAGAAGCGTGAGGTAGAACTTCGGCTTTTACCAAAAATAACTGACGGACAAATCCGGTTCGGGCCCCAGACAAAAACCAAACTCGCTGCGCTTGTTCCTAAGATAAAGGACAAGCAGCAACTTCTCCTCCACGCAGGAAATAAACGGACCTATACCGTGAAATTACTATGGCACCCAGTCCAAGCCTGTGATTTTGCATTTTATTTCAGCGGTTGCCGAAATCATTTTTTCTTTTTCCTGGTGTCTTTTAAAATTTTCTTTCTGCGCCCTTGGGCATGGGTATCGTTTCCCTGACGTCAGGAAAATGATCGAAAATTTCTTCTCCTGCATTCTGACAAGAGTCTTTCGCCTTGTCAATTACTTTTTGAAAATTTTCCCATTTTGAATAACCCAATAAGTGTTGTAGTTCTCTGGCACTCCAGCAGTCTACTCCCTCAAATTCAGAAGCCGCTGCTTCAAATCGGGTAAATAGTTCTTTGATTTATTCCTCTTTCATTATGCAATAATCTCGTTTTGTAAACCATCTGTTTCCTGCTCAATAGCGATAATATTTTTGGCAATATCAGTCAGGGCTATCCGGATTTAAGATACAAAACATTTTGAAAGTAAGTCACGGCCGGGAAGGACGACATCTAGACGGTGCGGGCGTTGCTCCAGATGTAAGACACATCTTCACTCGTGGTTTTTGTTTAAGTCGAGTAACTCAAACTTAACCATTTTTGCCCAACCCTAAAGGAACTGTTCTATTCTCTATAATTTAGACGGACGATCCTGAAAAAATTTATTAAAATAATAACCGGTCTTTACGTAAAAGAACAGCAGACACCGCCTATGAAGCTGTATGGGTTCACTTACTTTGGCGCGTCTTCAATGTCCACTTTATTGACACCCGGTGTCAGCCTTCTGAAGATCCCTTTATATTCAAACACCCCCTGCAGATTGGAAGGAAGTATAATAGTCCCCTTCAACCACGCCCCTTCCTGTTCAAAGGAAACGCTGATCTCTCCGTTCTCATGCGGCATGGTTGCTTTCACCCATTTTAACGATCCCAGGTGGGGTGCAATCCTTACTTTTTTGAAACCCGGGGCGGCGGGTGCAATACCACAAACCGTTGCCAGCAAATCATAATTAGGACTGGCACTCCATGCATGACAATCGGAGCGGGAAGGTTCCGGTTGCTCTGCAAACGTGGTCAGCCCGTTCTTCAGCATCGTCTTCCATATATCGAGACTATTGATATACTGATCTGCCAATCCCACTTTTTTCATCGCCCGGAATAGATAAAAGCGGTAATAAACCGTGGCCTGAACCAGGGAAGGATCTGTATTTAATTTTTCAAATACCTGTTGTTGTTGTTCCTTGCTTATGGCGTCGGAAAGAATGGCCATAATCGACGAGTGCTGACTGTAACTGCTATGTTCAATATCATCTGCCATTAATCCCCGTTGTGGATCAAAGCAGCGTTTCATCGCTGCTTCACCAATTGACTGTTTCAGTTTTTTGTATCTGGAAGCCAGCGTCGTTTCATTAAAATGCTCGAGGAGTACCACGGCTTCTCCAAGCGCATAAGCCAGTTGCAGGCTCAGAATGGAAGAACCACCCTTTATAGCTCCGGGAGGTACACCCCCAAGTGGCATCCGGTCGTTCCATGGCCACTCCTCCGGCCAGTCTACAAAATTCCAGTGCGGCAAAGGTCCTAGCAAACCCGTTTGGGTATCTACTTTATGCTCAAACCAATTCAATATACTTTTTAACACCGGCAAGTATGAAGCAACGAATGTCTCATCATTGCAATGCATCCAGTAATCATGCAGCATATTGATCCAATAAAGAGAGAAGGGTGGAATCACCTGGTTGTATCTTGCCGGGTACCTGCTCAACAAAATTCCTTCGGGGGTTATGGAGGAAGCGAGGTCTGTGATCGCCTTCCGAACCAACCGGTCATCGCCGCTTACATATAACGAAATCAATGCCTGTATACGTGTATCTCCTGTATATTGAAGCTGCTCGTAGTAAGGGCAATCATAATATGCCTCCCCCGCGCAAAGCCGTGCTGTACGCCAACCAGCCTTCCATATATCCTGCAGCACAGGATTATTAGAAGCAAAGCTTCCCTTTTCTTTAAAGGGATATCCGGTAAATTCCCGGTCAAAGGAATTCAAAACCAGCTCCTGCTCTCTTGTTTCAATATCCAGCTGAATATACCGGAACGTACGGAACCATAAAGGGCCGTAGACACGGTTAACCCCCCCCTCGGGATAAAAAATATCCACAAACCCATTAATGTGTTTCCCGTCTATTTCATCTCGGTTCCCCTTATTGCGGGCATCCTTGTACATCGCTTCCGAATACGTAACTGCAATTTTAGACTGCGCACCCTTGCTTACGGATAATGCAGGATATGCATTGGTAAGATATTCCTGGTCAAGCAGTATTGATACTCTTGAATGCGGTGGAATTTTCAGGGCCTCCTGACCAGATATAAAATCACCCTTTAGATTCACTCCCTCACTACGGCGTACTTTCATAGGACCTTCCATCCTCTCTTCCATCAGCGGGATGGGCCTAGGTGTTAATGCCCGTAGGTATTGGGTTCCGGTTCCTGCGGGTTGTCCTCTTTCTTTTACCGTTGCACTTTTCCATTGTGTATCGTCAAAGTCTGCGCGGTTCCAATTCCAGGGATACGCTTCGCCCTTAATGATGTCACCCGGGCCCACATCCTGCAGGTATCCCAATGAGGGACTAAGGGAGCGGTCAGTATATACTTTCCATGCGTGATCAGTATTGGCAACGGCTTCGCGTTCTGTCTCGCCCTGTACAATAAAACCCGTATACAGGGATATCTGTGCACCCGGCGACCATTCTCCGTAATTCCATACAGTAGCAGCGATCAGGTTAGTTCCCTTTTTCAGAAACGGAGCAATATCGATGGTTTCATAGTACCAATTATACAGGCTTCCCCGGGCCGGTCCGCGGCAAACGCGTGTGCCATTTACAAAAAATTCATACCGGGGATCTGCTGACAGGTTGATCACAAAGGTTTCGGGTATAACGCCCATACTGAATTTTTTCCGGAAGCGATGAATCCCATAATCATATTTGGAGCCTGCTTCCTGGTGAACGGTTATCCAGTGTGCATTCCATTGATGTTGCTGCCATTGCGCAGAGGCTTTATGCGCATGATTATTTTGTGCATAAGAACTGTTACTATAAACTAGAAAAAGAATCAAAAACTTCCAGATATTCATCACCGTTTGAGTTTTATATTTTATAATGTATCATCGGTTGATAGCTTCCAGTTGTCTGTCCGAAAGGGCGAAGCCGGCAACCCGGCACTGTTTATGAGGTTTGCTTCCGATGAATAATTAGCCCAGCCATAGCGGACGGCTACGGGATCCGCAACCTTGCCCGATGATACTGTCAGGCTTTTTTTGTCTTGTGAGATAACGGCCACGGCAGGGTAAAAAACCTGGTCCTCACCGGCAATGGTAAACCCTGATAAGGGTTTGCCATTGCCCATTGTTAATCCAGCCGCCGTTTCCCGGAACCGGATCGTTGCGCGGCCATTTTTAAACAAGGTCTCCTCTGGCAAGGGCCCCCGGCTGATGATCTTTTGAAAGCCGTAGGCATCATGCAGTGCCAAGCTTGCCAGCCTTAGTCCGATTTCGTTTTTCCGGTAAGGGTGTATATCCAGCGAATCTCCCAGATGAAAGGCTACGGCCATACCTGTATACTTCCTCTTATTTAATACGCGCCTTTGTATATCCCTTAGCTGCGGCCAGGCCGACTCAATATCTGAGGCGGATTGTTTGCCGTCGTACCCGGCAAGCTGTACATATAAAAAATGCAGCCTGGGATTATTCCATTGCACCCGCCATGTATCGATGAGCATAGGAAACAAGTGCTCATATTGCCGCGCTTTTTGTGTATTGGATTCGCCCTGGTACCAGAGCACCCCTTTAATAGAATAAGGTATCAGCGGGACGATCATACCGTTGTACAAATTGCCCGGAGTATGGCTTTGTTCCGCTACGTCCCAACTCCATGGGAAGTGAGTTTCTACAGGACGTCCGTTCCTCAGATCAACCAATGAAGCATAGTACCGTTTCAAAATTGGAGCTGTAACCGGGTCCGTTGCCAGCACTTCCCTTGGGAACCAGCTTTCAACCGCGGTTCCTCCCAAATAGGCACAAATTATACCCACGGGTACATGCAATGTTTTTCTCAAGTTGTTTCCAAAACTGCTGACTACTGCGGACCATCCCATCATACTTGCAGAATCTGCCTGGATCCAGGCTCCGCCGGACGAAAATACCGGATCCTCCGAAGGCCATTGAGGTTGCTTAAACACCCGTAATTGGGGATCCCTGTTTTGTTGCGTGATGGTTTTTGATACATCGCTTTGCCAGGTCCGCATTTCCATATTCGATTGTCCCGAAGCCAGCCAAACCTCACCCACTGCAATATTCCGGATCCGGATCGTATCTTTTTTTGAAATAATCGTCATATTCAGACTATCATTTACCGCCAGAGCCGGAAGGTGGAGCATCCATTTACCATTCTTTTCCGACCGGGTCCTGAGGTGCATTCCCGCCAAATGAATTTCCACGTCAGTTTCCGAGGCGGTCCTGCCCCAAACGGGGTTTACGCGGGAATGCTGGAGCACCATTCCATCCGAAAATACCGATGGCAGTAAAAGCGCATGATCTTTTTGTTCCGAATGCTGAAGCTCCAACCGGAAGTTTGAAAACACAATGGCCGGTGTGGTCGTATACAGCCCCACCTTTCCCAATCCAAACGCCGGCATATCATTGGACACGCCCTGTTTCAGCAAGACCGTTCCTGTTGCATTTTCCCGGATGATGATTTTCCAGGGCCTCCAATCTTCCGGGTCTACTGCAGGCGCCTTTACAATGGAAACCGTGTACAACTGTCCTCTATTCAGCTTTCCGGGTAGGATGATTTCCTGCCACAGTCTAAAGTATCCGTATTTCCAGTGCAGCAGCTGAACAACGCAACGTACTGCATCAGGCGTTATTCTTAACAATTGGTAGTCGTCCCCGGATTTAATATTCAGCATAATGCCCATCGTGTTTCCTAAAACACGGTCCCCAAGCTGAAAATTCACCGATAATGATTCCCAAACGGTCTCCTTTCCGGAGTTCGTATAAGCAATCGCAAACAATGATGCTTTTCCCCTAGACGGAAGTATCCGGTTGCCGGATATGTCCCAGACGCCCGATAGCTGCTCCCAACTGACTTGTGCTTTCATTGGAGTAGACCATCCCCAAAAACAGGCAAACACCCCGCATACGGCTATACTCATTTTCATAGCTACATTTTAAATCGTATTTTCTATACTTATCCGGTCAGACATTAAGGAAAAAAATGTGCGTACTATTTTACACTTTCGTCCACTAATTTCAGGCTTAATCCTCTTATTTCTAGGGCTACATCGAATGTACCCGGGCACTCCCAACCGAAATTCATCCCCTCCAGTACCAGGTCTGCAAGACCTGATTTCAGGAAAACCCCCTTTGCTTGTAAGGTTTTCACAGCCCGCCATATGGAAGGCAACAGATCGACCCGCACCCCATGCCATTGATGATCATGAAAGGTTATATCTTTCCCCCAGATATCAGTTTGTGGTATGTTATAAACATACATATGTGTATCCTTATCAAAACTGACTTCCTCTGTGTGACGCATCTTCGGATACCGGTAGTCATATGATTGCACACCAAGCCAGATGGCACAATTATAATCTGCAGACCGAGGGTTCTTGTTTTTTAAAATAAAATACATAGGGGTTTGAGCTGTATGAAGAGCAGGGTTATACGTCTGCGCCGTCATCTTTTGCACACATTTTACAATCTTTATCTCTACGGAAAAATAAAGGTGTTTCGCGTTGCCGATATTCGGCAAATCCGGAAAATCCTGTTGTATTAAAAAGCCAGTAAAGGCGCCCCCCTCTCCCCGGGGCTTCGTATCTTCCTTGCTGGTGGTAACACCGATATGCAATGTTCCGTCCCGGTAACGCATGATGCGTTTGGCAGCATTCCGGTATTCGATACTATTGTCTGGATTTCTTTTGGGTTTCGCTCCCTCCAATGAATGTTTACTGGCCCACTGACAAAATTCCCATACCGGTTTTTTATCTTTTTTTTCAAAATAATAATCGCCCCTGCTGGCTTTATCAAACCCGCCCGCTGCCACCACAGCTCCCGGTGTTAGGGGCGAAAGGGAAAATCCCTGATCAAACCGGGCGTCACGGATTAGCTCCTTCCTAGGCTGCTGTTTTTTATCATTTCCTGTTGGAGTTATCGTATCTGTTTTCGTGTAGGCCTTGTAAATAGAAGCCCATAGACCCGGCAACACATATGTTCGCCATTCGTTCCCCATCATACCCCTCGATACCGCTGGAAAAATCGAGCCCACCGCAAAGAGTGCTATTAATAAAAAGCGTTTTGTATGTATACAGCTCATGTTATTCTTCTTTAAGCATAAAAGCCTTCAGCCTTGATATATTTGCGCTCAAAGTATTTTATCCACTGGCTACATAGTTCGGAAATTCAAAAAGAATCCGGGCCATTGTAACTCGGTAGTCTGAAGGATTGGTTGACATTCCATCGTCTATATTCTCTATAGCCTTAAACAGATTCTGCGCGGTAGTCTCTACTTTAAAAAAGCGCTGACCTATAAAGGATGCGATTTCACCAATGTGGATGACGCTGTCCTTTACTAGATGGCTTCCGGCTCGAGTGACCCTGTTGTTTTGACCGCCGCAGATTGTTTGCATTAAGGGATGCAGTATTCGCGGAACAACCATACCGGTTTTATTCATCGCACAACCATTTATTAAACTGATCGAAGTGCCGGCGCTTATGACCTGATGCCCTAAATCACCGGATCACCTTAAGTTTCGTTTTAGTTTTTTAAAGAAAGGTACTTCAGATCAAATCCTTTAAACTCAAATCCGGCATCAAAAGTCCCCGGCACTTCCCAACCAATATTCATACCGCTGATACGGATATCATCAAGGGTAGAGCCTTTCAGGTAGCCCCGTTCTTTTGCAAGATTTATCGCTTTAACCATAAACGGCTTCAGATCCTTTTCGACCTTCAACCAGTTGCCATCATGAAAACTCCCCTGCATATAATCGGTGGTACCAATGCTGTATATAAACATACCGGTGGCATCACCTTTCCCAACATCCTGTGCGGCGTAAACTTGCTGTTGCCGGTACCGGTAGTCATAAAAAGGTACTCCGAACCATACAAGTTCCCCGTAGCTTGGAGACTGCGTGTTGAGGTTTTGCAGTGTAATAAACAGCTGGAATTGGGCAGTATGCAAACTCGGATCGAAACTGCCGGCCGGCATTTGCGAAGTGCACTGCACCAGACGCCCTTCAAAACTCAACGTTAGTTTATCTACATACTTCAAAAAAGGCTTTACTGTAAAAGCTTGTTCCAGTAATAAATGTGGCCAGGCTTCTCCGTTTTTGCGAGGGTGATCATACTCCGCAGAAGCCCTTACATCCATACGGATCTTTGTGGTATTGCCTTCGCGCACGAATGAGAGCAGCTTTCCCGGGTTTTCATACAATTTTACCCCGTTTTGGTCCGTCAGCTCATTTTGGTGCAATAAATATTTACTAGTCCATTCTGCCAGTTCCCAGGCAGGTTTGGTTCCCTTTTTACCAAAAGGATATAAGGACTCACCTGCGGATGGGGCTCCGCTTACATCGCCTTTTAAATACAATCCGGTTTCAAAATTATTATCCGTAAATAACGAAACTTCATTAGCATTTCCGCCGTTCGTTCCGGAGTCATTAACCGTGGTTGCTTTGCTACCACAGGCCGTCCATATGATGCAGCCCCAAATTAAAAGAGAAGATTTCATCAGCATATTATTTTGTTTTTATGATCGCCCGATACTCCGGAAAATTTTACTATGCAATTTTCAATACTGTTTCCTTTGCATATAGACGCTCCATCAATTTCTGGACTGCAACAAATCGCAGGAATGCTTCGACCACACTCAGCATGACAATATTGTGATTGAGGCTCCCGTTACCTTGATCGCATAACGGGGAGCCTGTTCTTCCACCAATTCTCCTCACGAATCTGCATCGATTAATTATTCATAATCTTTAGATGCACGAACTATTCCAATAGCCTTCTAAGCGTGATGATGAGAAGCATACTTTTGAGGCCGCATCGTTTACTCTATTGCAATTCAAGCGAGAAATCATCAAAATAGATATTTACAGGGTTGGCCAATCCAAAATAGTAAAAACCGGGAACACCTCCTATGTAGGGATTTGGATCGTCGACCGTACGATCCAACATCACCCCGTTGCTATCAGGATCCGAAATTTTGATAGTAATCTTTCCGGCCGTGGAAGAGGATATATCTACCCGGTATTTTTTATTATCTGCAAACCCATCAAAATTCGCATTGATCATGATGGCAGCCCAATCTCCCAATCCGTTGCTACCTGTTTTCAGCAACTGAACCAGCTTCCCGGCAGTTCTTAAGAGATAAAAGCGTTTGTTATCGGCCTGTGCATTAAAGATTACCCCGCCAAAAGAGCCGCCTCCGGAAACGGTAACCGAAGCTGAGAATTTGAAGAAGTTATCATTACCTGCTTTCATCTCTACTTCCGGAGCCCGATAGAGCATATAGCTTTCCTGGCCTCCCGCATGCGTTGCCAGCTGGTTATTTTCCAGTGCAAACCGGCCGGTTACAATGGTCCAATAGGCGCCAATAGGATTGGGCACAACGGAGTTATCTACCAGGCTTACATTACCACGGTTGAAGTCATCCTGATACCTTTTGATCTGAACCAGGTTCAGATTCTTTTTATTGGAGATCTTGCCATTGCTTCTTACGGTTACCCCGACCGATTTTACCGTCAACGCTGGAACCACAACCGTAATTGTGGTATCACTTACCGACTGTACCGCAACAACCGTCTGGTTAAAGCGCACAATATTCTTTTCGGGGTCTGAAGAAAAATTCATCCCTTTAATGATCAGTACATCTCCCGGACCTGCATTTTCAGGTACAAATTTTAATATCCGTGGAATGGGTGCGTTGTTAACCGGCAGTTTGTTATCATCCTTTTTGCATGATCCGGCTATTCCGGACAGTAGGACCAGCACACCTGCTATCATATAATTTTTAATAGACATAAAGTTTGTTTCAAAAGTGATTCATAAACAATGGCATCCTTATAGTTCTGAATGGATGCCGCATTACTGTACTGCATCCCGTTTCTACCATCCGGGGTTTTGTTCCCACCGGGGCATCAGTGTCAATTCACTTGTTGGAATCGGGATGATCAGGTAATTATCGGCCCAGCTTTTTCTTCTTCCCGCAACAATCCGCTTTCCGGTAAACTGCCCCTCTCCCGTTTTTGTCCATTCAATGCCGGTGGTTAGTTTATCGGTTTGCCCCAGGATCTTCCAGCGCCGCACATCCCAGATCCGTTGTTCTTCAAAGGACATTTCTACTCGGCGCTCCCTGCGAATGCGCTCCCGCATTTCTTCCTTGGTTAACCCACCGGGCAGTTGCGGCATACCTGCCCGGGCTCTTATTGTATTTATTGCATTGTAAACATCACTAGTAGGGCCGGCAGCTTCATTGGCCGCTTCGGCATAGTTCAGGTAAATTTCACCCAGCCGGTATTTCTTAAACAACGCAGTACCAGTATTGGGGTCGAGTTGTTTCGGGTTTCGGAACTTTCGCAGATAATATCCATTATGCGTCCGTTGCATAAGACTCGAAATACCATCGGCCCCTCCGACATAAGACTGAATGCGATAAGGTTTGCCATTCACGTCACCATAGTACGCATCATTGTACCATACCGATGCATAAAAACGGGGATCCCGATTTGCATAAGGATGTTTTTCGTCATAGCCGGATGCCGAATTGATAATGGGTTTCAGATGATCCTCATCCTGGTAACCGAGTATCGGAATCTGTCCGTCGGACATCTCGTAAGCATCCACCAGCTCCTGCGAGGGACTACATCCAGCTTTATCACCACCCAATGTGGGAATGGCATGCATACGGAACATGAGGTGACTGAACTCCGGTGTACCATTAAACGTCTTTATCTCGTAAATCGTTTCTTTATCGCCCGGGCTGGGACTCAGATCGGAGCGGCCATAAAAATAGGCTTCGTACTGAGGATATAACTGGTACCCCGCATTAGTAAGCGCTTCCAGCGATTGCTTCATATTATTTGCTGCCAACGTCCACCTGCCCGCATCCCCTTCAGGATTCCATAAAGGACTGGCACTGAACAGAAGCGCCTGTGAACGAACGGCATGCGCTACCGCTTTGGTAAATCGTCCCCTTTCCGGTTCCGTCGTAATGCGCCAGGGAAAATTTGTTTCTGCGATGGCTTCGTCGCAGTTTTGCTTGATAAAATCAACACACTCCTTAAACGTTTGCCGTGGCAGGTTTTCAAATTTAAAATCACTGGTAAAGGGTTTATCCACCACAGGCATGCCGCCATACATTTTAATCAGTTCCAGATAATAGAAGGCCCGCAATGTTTTCACTTCTGCAATTAACCGAGCCTTTATCGTAGGATTTGTAAATACGGTCTTATCGATATTCGCGAGAAACACGTTCGTCTGCCGGATTCCCTTCCATCCATTGCGATAATAGTAGCCGTTTGTGGCTGGATTATAAGCACCAACTGAAGCGGGAATATCCATGGGGTTCCAATTCGGTCGTAATTCCCCGCTGTACCAACGCGACGGTGCGCGTCCCATATCCTGGGGAAAATCATTGTCATGCGCCTCATCAGAGTAGCCCGCCAGCATGGTCCAGTAATCATATGCAGTACCATAGTGCTGCATATTGGCATAGATCGTATTCACGTATTCCGCTGCCATCATTTCATCGGTAAAAACCTGGTCAATGGTGATACGGCCATCCGGCATTAGATCCAGCGGATCTTTTTTACATCCACCAATCAGTATCGCTGCGATTAATAATATATAAAGCGTTATTTTTTTCATTTCGTTTTCTGTAAGAGGATTATCAAAATGTTATGTTCACACCCGTATTAAATACGCGGTACACGGGATAACTAAGTGAAAAGTTTATCTCGGGATCAAAATCTTTTGTATGCATTTTATCCCAGGTGATCAGATTAAACCCGTTCGCATAAATGCGCACTTCCTTGCCGCCCATTTTATGAGCCCATTTTTCCGGCAGGCGGTACCCGATCTCGGCGTTCTTTAACCGTACAAAACTCCTGTTCTCAATAAAGAACTCGTTGTAATCCCGCTCACTGGAACTACTGCCGGTCGTTAGCCTGGGGTAGAGTATTTGTTCTCCATTGGCCGCCCGTTCCGGCGTCCAGGCATGCAAATGCCTTTCTCTGAAATCCAACGCGCTCATAGTACCATAACCAGACAGAGGCTGGGAGACATTCAGGTTACCCTGGAATAAGAAAGAAAGATCGATATTCTTATAAGTAACGCTAAAGGCGGCGCCTAGTGTATATTCCGGAATAGCCGAATACCCGATGGGCACCATATCCCGTTCATCAATGATCTTATCACCATTCGTATCCACATATTTAAAATCACCGGGCCTCACCGTATACCCAACATAATTTAATCCTTCCTTTGCGATCTCATCGTAACTGCTATAATATCCGCCCTGTAGTTTATAACCAAATACCTGTCCTAAGCGAAACCCCGTTTGCCTGTACCGGTACGCATAGTCCGCGGGCAGCTCCAGCTCATCCGAAAACAGTACTTTGTTACGAGCAAAATTGAAGTTCAGTTTCGATAAAAAGGACCAATCCCCGTTGATGGCTTTTTTATAGTTCAGTTCGATCTCATATCCCTTGTTGTCTACAATCCCCATGTTTACGGGCGCCATACGGCCAGGCTCCACCCCATAGACCATCGGGATTGTTTGCCGGCTGATCAAAATATTATCCCTTCGCTCTTTAAACAGATCAACCGTTAGGCTAAGGTCGTTATGAAGAAAGCCCAATTCCAGGCCAAGGTTCGCTTTCTTGGCAACCTCCCATTGAATATTGGGATTGCCGATATAGTTTTCTGCAATCAGCCCTCCACGTCCAAGCGAAGAACTAAAACCACCACCGCCAGCGCGCTGTATATCATCCAGATACAGGAAGCGCCTTCCGCCCAAACGATCACTGCCCACTTTTCCATAGGAAGCTCTCAATTTTAGTAAAGAAATCAGATCGCTGGATTTTAAAAATTCCTCGTTCGACACTACCCAGCCTCCCGAAATGGTAGGAAAGAGTCCGTATCGTTTGCCCTTTGCGAATTGCTCCGACCCATTATAGCCTGCATTAAATTCCAGGAGGTATTTGCTATCGTAAGCATAAGAAGCCCGGGCCGAAACGCCCCTCAGGTTATAAGGAATACGATCATTCGGCAGTACTCTTGTTTCCTGTTGTGCCAATAATAATCCCGTAAATGCATGCTTTTGTTTGAATACACGATTATAGTCCACTGCAAACTGAAAATTAAAGAATGACTGAAAACTGGACCCGCTGCTGATACTCAACGGCGTGTTCTCCGCATCCAGCAGTACCCGGGTATATTGCACACTGTCCATTCCCTCATGATTCACTGTGTTTGGATCGATGACCTGTATCCAGCGCTGGTAGTTTTTTCCAGCGGTCATTGCATAGATCGTGCGGGTATCAAACGAAGCCATAAACCGGGCCGAAAGCCCTTTTGTAACAAAACTAAAATCTTGCTTCAACCCCCATGATGCAGTAATATTATTCCTCGTTTCCTGCCGATACCCGCTTCGGTTGATCAACGCCCAGGGGGATTCATTGTAATTTCCAGGACCAATAAGCACTTCACCGGAGGGTGTTAAAGGGCCAGGCAACACGACAGGGAAAAAAGAATAGGTCCGTCGGAAAATCTCATCAGTATTAGCATTGGGTGAATTTACCTTCTCAAAATAACCGGCTGCGTTTAAGAACGTACTAAGCGTGCCCGCCTTATTTAATTTAGCATCAATATTAGAACGGAAATTGTAACGCTTTAAAAAACTGGAAGGATCATAGTCCTTAACGCTGGGATCAATTTTCCATTGACCGCCCTGGTCCAAAAAACCGACATTTACAAAATACTGGACGTACTCACTGCCACCCGACAAATTGAGGTTGTACCTTTTTTGTGCTACGTAATCATTAAACAGCTTTTTCTGCCAGTTATTATTCGGATATACTTCCGGATATTCCTGGTACATAAACCGGTCTAATGCATATTCAGAATAAGGAGGCTGGTTGACGGGGTCATTCGGATCAACGCCCGGATTATCATTGGCCCAGGCTTCGTTCTTTAAGCGCGCCCAATCATAGGAATTCAGCATGGAAGGCGTCCGCGTGAAACCTTGTAAACCATACTCATACGTTAGTCCAATGGAGGGTTTGCTGGTAACACCCCTCTTTGTGGTAACCAATATAACCCCGTTTGCACCCCGCACACCAAACAAAGCGGTAGATGAAGCATCCTTTAAAATAGTAACATTCTCTACTTCATTGGGATCAATATAAGTCATTTCCCGCTCCACCCCATCTACTAAAATAATGGGGGAAGTACTATTCAGCGTTCCAATCCCTCTTAAAAAGAGGGCAGTAATATCCCGCCCCGGCTCGCCGCTCCGCTGTAACACTGTTAATCCGGGTAACCGTCCCGCAAGGGTAACTGCAAGATTGGCCGCGGGGCTTTGTTTGATTTCTTTAGTTGAAATAGATGTAATAGCACCGGTTACTGACAGTTTCCTTTGTTTACCAAAAGCCACAACCACCACATCATCCATCGATGCTTGCAGTGGATCCAGTACTACTTCGATATTTTTCTGATTGCCGACAACGATCTCTTTATCGTTATACCCGATATGGGAAATCACCAACACCGCTCCAGCACCGGGTACTTCAATAGTAAACACACCATTTGCATCAGAAACAACACCGGTTTGCGTGCCTTTTATCGTTACACTGGCATTCTCCAGGGGCTCGCCCCGAGGATTGACCACCCTGCCGGGAATTACAATTTCAATTGGCGCAATAGGCACTGCTGCCCGCAGGTGCTCCTGTATTACTGGTTCTCTATTGCGCTTTACTACGATCGTATTCTTTACGATCTTATAACTTAAGGGCAGTCCTTTAAAGCCTTCGTTGAGAGCTTCTGCAATGCTGACCTTGTTTACGCTGATGCGCTCTACCCGAACATTCTTTAGCTGCAGATTATCATACAAAAAATGATACGTAGTCTGCTTTTCAATGATCTGCAGCAATCGCGTTACCGGAATATTTTTTTCGTTGATCGTTAATTGCTGACCGTAACCTTCAGCACTCGTCTGCAGCACAGCTGCCATCAGAAAAAAAACTGTCAATTTCATGGCAAGAAAGATGGAGGAAACACGCGGCGATGCCGGGCGCTTCCTTTTTTGTTGAGAAATCATACTTTTGCAATTATTAGGGGTTTAAAATTTTTAATCGTTTTACAGCTCCTTATTACCGGAGAAGTGGGTCCAAGCACTTCCCGGTTTTTTTACGGCTAGTCCATAGTTCAATATTTTTGGTTAAAAGATCAGGTTGCCATCATTGCTCCGATTTAATTGTAATGGTGCTTCCATGGATGACGCATTTCACATCATCATAGAAACTCAACATCTCCATTAATTCAGAAAGCGTTACGGCACGGGGTATCATCCCCGTAAATTGCTTAGCAGGAATATTTCCCACGTATTGTACATTCACATTGTACCAGCGCTCCACCTGCTTCATTACTTCCTCAATGCCGGCATTTTTAAAATTGAATAAACCGTCCTTCCAAGCTAACTCCGCTGCGACGTCTATATTTTCAACCACCTTAAACTCCCGGTCATTCGCCTGCAGCTGTTGTCCTGGCCGCAGAACTGCACTGCTTCCGGCGTTTGTAATTTTAATCGATCCCTCTGCCAGTGTGGTTTTGAGCGCATCCTCGTTGGGATAAGCCATTACATTAAAATGTGTACCCAGCACCTGAATCCTGGTTTCGCCGGCCGTAACCACAAAAGGCTGCGTTGCATTATGGGCAACCTCAAAATAAACCTCACCAGTGATGGATACACTTCGTTGTTTTTGTTCAAAACGCGTCGGAAAATGAATGGAAGAAGCAGCATTCAGCCAGGCCCGGGTGCCGTCTGGCAACACGACCTGATACTGCCCGCCACGGGGAGTGGTAATGGTGTTATAAGCAACAGCATCTGCAGCCCCTCCCTCACTTTTTACCGAATAAACCAGCAAACCATCGGAGCTCTTGGTTACCAGTATGCCACCCTGTTTCACCAGGGAATCTGCCTTCATTTTGTCCAAAAGAATGGTAGACCCATCACCAAGCGTAAGGGTGGCCTTATTGCCACCGGGCAGTATTTCCTTTCCGTCACGGGGCATCAGGGCAAAATTTCGCTGATGTTCCTTAGAAGTTAACAATAATACTGCAGCACCGGCTATAAGCAACAGCAACGCTGCCACCGCCAGCCTGCGCCAAACGCCAACAGCCAATCGCCGGGGCATTTTGCGTCTCTTTATATCATTATGGATCCTTTCCAATACTACTTGCTGCAAGTTAGTCAGCTCCGCCTCCGTTATCTCATTTTCTATTCCTGATTCTTTATCAAAAACATTAAAGTATTCCTCCAGGAAAAGTTGCTCTTCCTCAGAAGCTTCTCCGGCAAGTACCTTTGTAGCTAGTTGCTGCAGATATTCCTTTACTTGTTCAGACATTCACACGGCTTTATACCTATATGTCTCTCAAAAAGGAAAATCTCCCAAAGAAATTGAAAAAAATTTTACCTCGCGCTATTTTAAAACGACGAATAATAATGCAGCGATGTAATGGGCCAAATGCCGACGCAAATCACTAAAGGCCAGCAATAATTGATTTTGCACGGTTTTCTGCGAAATATTCAGGTGTTCACTGATCTGTTTAGTGGAAGCCCCCTCGTAAAAACGAAGCTGAAAAATTTCTCGTCTTTTTTCCGGGAGATTTTCCATCCAAAGTCCGACCAGTTTGCCGACCTCCTTTTGGTTCAAGCTGCTGTCTGCACCAACAGCGCCCGCTATTTCTTCAAAAGGCTGAACAAAATAGCTCACCGCCCGGCCCCGGGATATCAAGCTATAGACCTTGTTTCTCACTGCTGTATTCAGATAAGCTGCAAGATTATCAATATTCCGGACATCCCGCTTGCTCCATAGGTCCGTAAAGATGTCCTGAAGAATATCACAGCAGGCTTCCCGATCACGCAATCGCTTGTACGCCTTATTAAACAGCGACAACCAATATCGGTTATACAACTGATCAAAAGCAATTCGATCATGCTGTTTCACCAGCAACAAAAGTTGTTTATCGCTTAGTTCAGTCATGGACAAAGATTAAATTGCATTCAGACAAATATATAAAATATCATTGTTGTCGACTAAAATTGGGTTAAAAATCGCTGTAACCGTTGCTCGCAAAAATGTAGAGGCGTAAAATTCCCCGTTTCAAATTCATGGGGAGTATCCCATATTTTTTTATATTGCAAAAGCTGAGGACACCCTGTACTTCCTGTTGATTTTATTTATCAAAGAGCTGCTTTTCAAATGTAATATCAGTGATAAGATCGGGTGTCCGATATATCCCCTAATTACTTCAATCATCGTTTTTGTTTAATTGTGGTAACTCGAACTCAACTATTTCGGGCAGCTCAAGAACTGTCCTAGTTTTTGTAACGTAGTCGGACAATAGTCAATTTGAAAGTAAGTCTCAACAAGACCATGTTCCCGAAATCAGGAGGATGCTTGTTCGAATTCTAAGATATAGCACATTTCCAATGCAATCCTATTTCTCATAACCTCGCAATACCCTCCCCAGGCAACGCCTAATCATTTCAACCGCTTCATCGATTGTTTCTTTTTTGGTGCGGAATGCAAAAATGGCGATTCGGATGACAAATTCGCCAAAGCTTTTCGCCCGCATTCCCACCTTCAACACTTTACTAATCTGTTCATTGATAACCTTGTCAGAAAACGCTCCCCATCAGAATTTTCCAAAATAAGCGCAGGCGGAATGGCTGTAAGCATTGACATTGGGTTACTTTGTTACCTGTCTTGCTTTTTTGTAAAATATTACATTACTTTGTTCTACATAGCGATCTTTAATAAGAAAAAGGAACATTTATTGCAATCAACTCTTTTCCCATTGGATTATATCCATCTGTAAAATAAATATTAAAATTTTGAACCCGTTATACAGATACAATTTCACTTTATATCTCGTTTCCCCTTGTATATGACGTAGAAATTGCTTAACTTAAAACTTTCGATGACTACATATGAAAAATTTGAGAATGAAGCCCTAGTGTCGCTTTTAAGAGAAAGTGATCATAAGGCGTTCTCAGAAATCTACAATCGCTTTTGGAAGCAATTGTATTATTTGGCGTTCAAACTTTTAGGAACAACCGAGCTTGCCGAAGATACCGTCCAGGACGTTTTTCTAAATCTTTGGGCGAAGAGAGCGGATATTCGCGTTGAAACACTGCATTTGTACCTGGCCGCAATGACCCGCTATGCGGTATATAGACAGCTGGCAAAAATGTCGAAGGAGTCAACTAAAAAATTAAATGGAACAGAGATTATTTCGAATGAGTATGAATCGATGGACCAGAAGTTATTACTTGATTTGATAGGAAAATTTGCTAACCATCTTCCCGAGAAATGCAGGCTCGTATTTACTTACAATAAATTGCTCGACCATTCTGTAACCGATGTCGCCCGGCTCCTTCAAATGAGCCCGAAAACTGTCGAGGCGCACCTGACGAAAGCACTAAAGGTGATCAGGGGTAAGTTGGGGCAACAGCTAAACACAATACTTTTTTTGTAACCCAAAAAATCTTTTGAGGGAACTAAGGGATTTTCTTAGTCACAGGACTCTTATTATAACAAAGGCACAGCTTTGACATTAGAAACTCTCAAAACGATTGCATTCTATTTTTTAAGAGGGGCTGCTCCTCCTGAGGAAGAAATGCAATTGCACGCTTGGTATGACAGCCAAATAAGAGAGGAGGAGGAAGACGTACTCGTGGGGACAAGTGAGGAAGCGCTAAAAAAGCGCATAAAGGAAAGGATTGACCTAAGCATGAAGCAACAAATCAACCCCCGGGTTTTTAGATTAAGAAGGCGCGCTGTTAGGTGGATTGCTGCTGCATCTTTCATCTTTTTTTTAATTGGTCCCTGGATCCAAAGAAATGAGGGTGTTTCAAAGCCTCTACCTACAAAAATTGCGGCAGTTAAGAATACGCGCAAGCCGGGTAGTATGCTCCAGATATCAGATGGGACGTCAATTTCCTTAGATGCAATCAATGACGGGAAATTTGTCGAAGGGTTTATAAAACGAGGTGATGTTATTACTGTTGAGCCTGTCATGGACAAGGAGGCTAGTATCTCAACGACATTCAAGCAAAAACAAGAGTTAGTACTCGCGGATGGAACACACGTGTGGCTAAATGCGGGATCATCAATTCGATTCCCGATTCGCATGTCAGCGGAGGTTCGCAGAGTCAGCGTCTTAGGGGAGGCATATTTTGAGGTTACCCATGACGCGCGGCGACCCTTTATTGTGGAAGCTGGCGGCATAGAAATCAAAGTCTTAGGCACACGTTTTAATGTAGATGCTTACAATATCGGGAAGGTCATAAAAACGAGCTTGGTTGAAGGGAGCGTGGTAATAACCGCGAAGGGGAAGTCCCGCCTTCTTGTTCCTGGAAACCAGGCAATATTTAATGAATCTCACAACAGAATCGATATTTCCGAAGTGGATACAGATGCCGTAACGGCCTGGAAAAATGGACTATTTCAGTTTGACGGAGTCGAAATCACCTCGATTATTAACGAAGTGGCCAATTGGTATGACGTAACGTTTGAGTATGCGGGTAAGGTTACCGGGCATTCATTCAAGGGGAAGATCAGCAGGGATGCGGAATTGTCTGAGGTATTGAAAATTCTTGAAATAGGGAGCGGGCTAAAGTTTACGATTCAAGGGAAGGTTATCGTGGTAAACTAAACTGTCAAACTGATTTTAAAAAGCACTTCCGGTTCTTTTTGATTTTGCGTTCGTGCAACACGTGATGAATTAGCATCCGGAAATATTGGTTTCAATAAGTTTTTTCCATAACTATAAATCAGGACTACTATGATCTTAAATTTTTATTTTAAGTTTAGAAGAGGATTGCTTTTTACAAAAATCAAAATTTGCTTAACGTCCCCGCTAACTGTCTTAGTCATTTTGCTATTCACCTTACAGGTCAATGCGAACAGTGGCTATGCACAAAGAGTTACAATTGAAGAAAAGACCGTCCATTTAAGCCAGTTGTTCAGTATGCTGGAGAAACAGACAGGTTACCTTTTCTTCTATGATAAAACTGTACTGGACAAGACGGCGCCGGTAAGCATCTCCGTAAAACGCGCAAGCATCGACCAGGTTCTCGATGCTTGTTTAGCGCCCAATGAGCTAACGTATGCCATTATAAAAAACACTATTGTTATTCGCGAAGCTAGACGCGGAGAACATCCTCTCTCAAAACCGACCGAGATTCTGTCCGCAGATTTGAGCACGGTTATAAGGGGACGAGTCCAAAATAAACAAGGGAAACCTGTACAGGGTGCTACTGTTTTAGTGGTGGGTACCAAGATTGGCACGTCTACGGATAATGAAGGGCGGTTTAGCTTAACACTACCCGATAATTCAAATGTTGTTCTTGAAATTTCGAGCATCGGCTACCAGAAAATGCGAGTGGAGGCAAGCGGGAAAGGCATTGTGGAAGTCGTGTTGGAAGAGGATGTTGCCGGCCTGGGCGACGTGGTTGTAGTGGGCTACGGGACCCAGCGCCGCAAGGATCTTACCGGCGCAATCGTCTCTGTAAAGACAGGGGCAATTCAGCAAACTCCCGTTTCTTCAATTGATCAGGGTCTGGTTGGCAGAGCAGCCGGAGTATTAGTTACACAAACTTCAGGAATGCCGGGCGCCACCGCTTCAATCAGAATTCGGGGTGCCAGTTCATTGCAAGGAGGCAATGAGCCACTTTATGTCATAGACGGCGTGCCAGTGTATAGCGGCCAGGGATTTGGTGAAACCGGCGGTAAAGTGAAAATGAGTGCATTGGCGACCATAAATCCAAATGACATTGAAAGCATCGAGGTGCTGAAAGATGCATCAGCTACTGCTATTTATGGTTCACGGGCCGCGAACGGCGTAGTATTGGTAACTACGAAGTCTGGAAAATCCGGGAATGATGTGATTGCCTTTGACAGTTATTACGGCGTACAATCAATCGTTAAAAAGATAAAAGTAATGAATGGCTCAGAATATGCCCGGCTGGTAAATGAAGCCTACACGAACGATAAACTTACAGCGCCGTATAGCGAGGAGTTTATTTCAAAGATACCGAATGGCGGAAAGGGAACCGATTGGCAGGACGAAGTCTATCGCAGAGCACCCATGCAAAGTTATCAACTCAGTTTTTCGGGCGGTGATGCTAAAACAACCTATGCTTCTTCCCTGAGTTACCTGGATCAGCAGGGAATAATTATCAACTCAGGAATGAGTCGCTATTCGGGCCGACTGAATTTTACAAGAAAGATGACAGAAAAATTTAAGGTTTCAAATCATTTAAGTTTTAGTCGGAATATTGCCAATATGGCACAAACCGATGTGGGAGGAGAAGGTGGTATACCAACCGGCGCCCTGAAGTTCAACCCCATTTTACCCGTGTATTCAAATGAAGATCTTAAGATCTATACGCCGGTCAATGTTCCCGGAGCACTGTATCCAAATCCCGTGGCGACAGCCAGGGAACGGAAACAGAAAAACAATACTACAAGGGTCCTGGGTGATATTTCAGGCGAACTCGAAATTGTAAAGGATTTGAAGGCTAAAGTACTTTTGGGTCTTGATTACTTTATGAACAAAGCGGGAACTTACGTCCCGTCGAATATCTACCAAAGCAGCGGTGTAGCTGACGGCTCTATTTCAGATGTGATGTATACAAACTGGCTCAATGAGAACACGCTCACCTATTCAAAAGAGTTCAACAGTCACCGATTAAACATTCTGGCCGGAGCAACATTTCAAGAGAATAAACAAGAGCTATTGTCTGCGTCATCTTCAAGCTTTGTAAATGATGTACTTGGTTACAATTCTTTGGAAAGCGGCGCCATTTTCGGCAAGCCTGGCTCAGGGATAACAAGATGGAGCATCATGTCCTACCTGGGGCGAATCAATTATGGTTATCGGGATAAATACCTCGTTACATTAAGCGGTCGCTATGACGGATCTTCCCGTTTTGGCGAAAAAAATAAATTCGCCTTTTTCCCTTCCGGCGCCCTGGCATGGAGAGCTGGTGAAGAAGATTTTATTAGAGATCTGAATGTGTTTTCTAACCTGAAAATGCGGCTCGGATATGGAGTAACCGGAAATCAAGAAATTGGCATGTACACTTCGCTCCCTACATTGGGCTCAGTCAATTACACAATCGGGGGAGCGCTGGTATCGGGCTTCTATCCAAATAGAATTCCAAACCCTGATCTGAAATGGGAACGAACGGGGCAGTACGATGCGGGACTCGATATCGGCTTTTTCGATAACCGGCTTAATTTTAATGTCGATTATTATTATAAGAAAACCACGAACCTGATTTATAGTGTCGCCGTGCCCTATGTTTCGGGATTTGCAACTTCACTTCAGAATATAGGAAGCGTAGAAAATAAGGGATTCGAATTAGGCATAGAATCGGCTAATATCAATCAAGAATTTAAGTGGAATACATCCTTCAATATTTCCTTTAATAGAAACCGGGTATTGGAACTGGGTGGCGAATCCTATAAGGATGTGGGATCAGGCGACGGTCACTTAAAAACTGGTTCCGTGCACCGGCTAATCGTAAATAAACCAATTGGCATCTTCTACGGCTACGTATTCGACGGGATATTCCAAAATCAGGAGGAGTTGACGGCCGGGCCCAAAAGCTTCACGAATTATATAGGGGGTAAGAGATACAAGGACCTCAGCGGACCCAAAGGGGTTCCTGATGGCACCGTAGATGCCAGTCACGATCGCACGGTAATCGGCGACCCCAATCCGAAATTTTACGGTGGCCTTTCAAATACGTTCTCTTATAAAGGCGTTGAACTCAATGTGTTTCTGCTGTACTCTTACGGGAATGATCTGCTAAACTACAACGCGATAGAGCTGGGGTTGCCTACCGGAGGTTCAAATGTATATGCCGACCTGGTAAATCGCTGGACTCCGCAAAACCCAAGCAACACTTACTCCAAAGCGACCACAAATCGGTCTGCCGTTTTCAGCAGTCAATTTATAGAGGATGGTTCGTTTTTGAAGTTGAAGACAGTTACCTTGTCCTACCAGTTTCAACGTCCGCCTCTGAAAGGCATCAGAAACCTCAAAGTATACGTTACGGGACAGAACCTCTTGACAGCGACTCGTTACTCGGGATATGACCCTGAGGTCAGTTACCGGGGAGCGACAAACCTAGAAATTGGAGAAGATTTTGGAGGCTACCCCCAAGCGAGAACATTCATGATCGGGTTAAATCTTGGAATTCGTTAAATCTTAAAAAATAGTCTATGAGAATAGTTTATACAATATCCCTCCTCCTTTTGTTTACCGGATGTCAAAAGTCCGGATTTCTAAAGGAAACCCCCGAGGATCAGTTCGTAATCGCAAATTTTTATAGTAGTGCGAAAGACGCACAAGCCTCGGTGGATGCAGGTTACAATCAACTTTACAGCATCTATCAGCGCAACATAATCCTGTTGAACGATTTGCCCACAGATGACGAAAAAAATGGCCTCGGGATGCCAAACCAGTTTTTACAGGACCTGGAATACCTGCGGTATTCAACAGAAAATACATTCATAAGAGATATGTGGTCCCTGAATTATTCAGGTATACAGCGAGCGAACAGCGCCATCAATAATATTGGCAAAATAAATATGGATGAAACTCTTAAAGATCGGCTACTTGGGGAGGCTTCATTCTTGCGAGCCTTATACTACTTTAACCTCGTACGATTCTATGGCGACGTTCCCTTAATCTTAAAGTTAGAAACATTGAAAGATGCTTTAATCCCCAGATCGCCAAAAGAAGAAGTGTATAACCAGATTATCAAAGATCTTCAATTCGCTGAGTCCAAATTGCCCAAAACTTATGACAGTAAAAACACTGGGAGGGCCACCTCAGGAGCAGCAAAAATTCTGCTGGGAAAAGTGTATCTTACTCGTCACGATTTCCAAAAATGTGTAGAAAAGTTGTCCGAGGTTGTCAAAAATGAAGCATCCTACGGGTATGGCCTGCACCAGGAGTTTAAAGACAATTGGAGGGTTGCTACTAAAAATGGAAAGGAAATGGTTTTTTCTGTGCAGATGTCTGGCCCGCCGGGAGTATCCAATGGCCAAATGGGACTTCAGGGACCAAAATATTCTCTGCCGGGAGGTGGATTACCAGGATATGTGGGAAGTAATGAGGCTGATATTCCAACGATAGAGCTCGTCACACAATATGCCAATGAAGACAAACGAAAGGCTGTTACTTTCAAACAGGACTTTTATAGTTTCACTAAAGACAAAACATACAGGTCCTCAATACCACTTTTCGGAAAGTATTGGGAAGATGGACAAACTGTTATCGCAAATTGTGCATTAAATGTCCACGTATTGCGGTATTCGGACGCACTATTAATGTATGCCGAAGCACTCAATGAAACCGGGAAAACAGAAGACGGACTCATATATTTAAATAGAGTCAGGGAACGAGCCTTCGGTAATTCATCAAACAATTATATCAACCTGGCTCAGTCTCAACTGAGGGAGAAAGTTTACCTCGAACGGAGACTGGAGTTTGCAAATGAAGGACAGCGCTGGTTTGACCTTGTCCGCACCAATCGCTTAGTAGAGACGATGAAGGCACATGGCGAAACAGAAGCCAGGCTGGCAGAAAAAAATAAGACTGAAATAACCGCAAATGTCCGGGAGTATCAGTCACTCTACCCTATTCCACAAAGAGAAATAGATATCAATAAGCTCCTTATACAAAATCCCGGATATTAAATAATCTGAAAACAATTGAATATGAAAAAGTCAATTTTCCTGTTTGCTATAATAATGCTCAATCTGCAATTTCTCCAAGCACAGGACGCCGTAGTCCGACAAAAGGATGGCTCCCTTAAATTAGCGAAAGAAGGAAATGAGCGCCCTAGAAACATCATATTTATCCTGTCAGATGACCACAGGTATGATGCCATGAGTTTTCTGAAGTCTCAAGAGTTTATCAAGACGCCCAATATGGACAAAATGGCCAGCCAAGGAGCTTACCTAAAAAATGCTTTTGTAACGACGTCCCTTTGTTCCCCGTCACGAGCATCAATTCTTACCGGATTATATGCGCATAAACATAAAGTGGTCGACAATAACAACCCGGTATCTGAGAATATCATTTTTTATCCCCAATACCTTCAGGCTGCTGGATATCAAACTGCAATGATTGGAAAATGGCACATGGGTGGGGAGCATGACGATCCGCAAAGAGGTTTTGATTATTGGGTTTCATTCAAAGGTCAGGGAAGCTATCTGCCTACCAAAAATGGATTAAATGTTAATGGGAAACACGTACCCCAAAAAGGATATATTACCGATGAACTTACCGACTACGCCCTGGACTTTCTCCGTACCAGAAAAAAGGACAAGCCATTCATGCTGTATCTATCTCACAAAGGTGTACATGCAGATTTTGTCCCGGCAGCCCGTGACAGCGGGAAAGCGGCCCAATACTCTTTTTCACCGCCGGCAAATCTTGAAGTCAGCGTCCATGAAGGAGCTCCTTTATGGCTGCGAAATCAGCGAAATTCCTGGCATGGAGTCGAATTTCCCTACCACAGTAGCCTGGATATAGGTGCATATTATAAACGTTATGCTGAGACTCTCCACAGTGTTGACGAATCAATCGGCACCGTAATTCAATACCTTAAAGAACAAGGACTTCTTGAGAGCACGCTGATTATTTATATGGGGGACAATGGATTTCAATTTGGTGAACACGGGCTAATCGATAAGCGCACCGCCTATGAAGCATCAATGCGCGTGCCCATGCTTGCCTATTGCCCTGGTTTGATAAAACCTGGGACCGTTGTGGAAGATGTCGTGGCAAATATTGACATTGCTCCTACTTTACTTGCAGCAGCCGGATTGCGTGCTCCTTCATATATGGATGGACTCAACTTCCTTCCTCAATTGGAAGGGACAAGGCCATCAAGCTGGCGCACGGGACTTCTATACGAGTATTATTGGGAGAGAAACTTTCCCCAGACGCCCACCATGCATGCATTGCGCGGGGACCGTTATAAATACATTCATTACAACGGGATTTGGGATACCGATGAATTATATGATTTGCAAAATGACCCGCTTGAAATTAAGAACCTGATTAGAAGTACAGATCATCAGGATGTTGTAAAAAAGATGAACGCGGAATTATTTAAAATCATGAAAGAAACACACGGAATGTACATCCCCTTGTTCCCCGATGCTGGAAAACAACTGAATCTCCGGAATGAATATGGGTCGGGAACGGCTGAGTTTCCTTCTTATTTTAAATCAGTAGATTTAAAGAATCAGCTTAAAAAAAAGTAACGAATTAAAGAACATTATTATCCCGATCGCGGACCCACTACTATCATTTGACATAAACGGTAAAAGTAGGATATGAAATGGAAATTGATCATTCTCATTGTATTACTGGTGGGTGTATCCCCAAAACACCTACCAGCCCAACACAAATTGGATCGCACAAACCGACCAAATATTATTATTATGAACATGGATGACATGGGATACGGGGACCTGGTATCCTATGGCGGGACCGGATATAATACTCCTCATATTGAAAAACTCGCAAATGAAGGTATGCGATTTACGAACTTCTATGCCGTACAACCTATTTGCTCCGCATCCAGGGCAGGGTTGCTGACTGGCTGCTATCCAAACCGCATCGGCATATCCGGGGCTTTGGGGCCGTTATCACCTGTAGGAATTAGCGATAACGAACAAACAATAGCTGCCCTTCTAAAGGCCGTAAACTACAGGACAGCAATAATTGGGAAATGGCATTTAGGTGACGATCAAAAGTTTCTACCCCTTCAACATGGGTTTGATGAATTCCTGGGGTTGCCATACTCTAACGACATGTGGCCGGTAAATTATGATGGCAAACCGGCAGATTCAACAAATTTGAGAAAATTCTCAAAACCCCCTCTCCCATTAATCAGAGGGAACTCTGTTATCCGCCACTTGCGCACACTGAAGGATCAGGATGAGCTGACCACCATGTTCACTAATGAAGCAATTCATTTTATCAATGAGAATAAAAACCGTCCGTTTTTCCTCTACCTGGCTCCCTCAATGGTACACGTACCTCTAGCAGTATCAGATAAATTTAGGGGGAAGAGCAAGCAAGGATTGTTTGGAGACGTGATGATGGAGGTTGACTGGTCTGTAGAACAACTGATAAATGCACTAAAACAAAACGGAATAGAAAATAATACCGTCTTCATTTTCACAAGTGATAATGGCCCCTGGCTCTCATTTGGAAATCATGCAGGTTCAGCGGGAGGGCTCCGTGAAGGAAAGGCCACTTCTTGGGATGGGGGGCATAAAGTACCCGCGATCGTGAAATGGCCCAAAGTCGTGCCTTCTGGGACGGTGTGCAATCAACTCGCCAGTAATATTGATCTTCTCCCGACTATCATCGCAATAGCGGGGGCCCCACTACCAAAAAATAAAATTGATGGCGTAAATATACTACCCTTACTCAAGGGAGACTTTGATGCCAACCCCAGAGATCACCTATTTTATTATTTTAAAACAAACAGCTTAGAAGGAGTACGTCAGGAAAACTGGAAATTGGTTTTTGCCCATAGCTTTCAATCATATGAGCGTGAATTACCAGGTCAGGATGGCTTCCCCGGATTAACCCATAAGGACACAACCGATATGGCACTGTTTGACTTAAGGAGAGATCCAGGGGAACAGTATGATGTTAAAAAACAACGGCCAGATATCGTGAGAACTTTACTGGAACTAGCCGAACAGGCAAGGGAAGACCTGGGAGACGACCTTACAAACAGACCTGGAAAGAACAGAAGGCCCCCTGGGAAAATAGACAGATAAACATTAAAAGCACGACCACAAACAGAATTTGAATCTACATTGCTATACATTCTGAGCGTAGAACTATTTCTTCACTTTCTATTCTCTCGCATTACCTCCCCCAGGCAACGACTAATCATGTCAACGGCTTCATCGATTGTTTCTTTTTTGGTCCGAAATGCTAAAATGGCGATTCGGATGACGAACCGATTATCAATGATCGAGGAACTTAAATAGACCGAGCCGTCTTTGTGGATTTCATCCATCAATTGCCGGTTTTGTTTGTCCGTATCTGTTTCAAATGGATACCAAAAATAACTGACCGATAAATCAGGCTCAGGACCCAAACGAAAACCTAGTTCGCTGAGTTTGTTTCTAAAGTAAAGAACAAGCAGTAATTTTTCCTCCAGGCAGGAAATAAACGGTTCAATACCGTGCAATTGCAAGGGCAGCCACACGCGAAGTCCTCTGAAATGTTTGGTGAGCTCGGGAGATAAATTGGCAGGGCTGTTCAGCAGCTCTTCGTTGTATCCGTCCTGCATATAACTGGCCGTATAATAATTCGAATGAAGAACGGCGTTGGCATCTTTAACCAAAACCGCACCCACTCCATAAGGCAGAAACAACCCTTTATGAGGATCAACTATCAAAGAATCGGCCCTCTCTATCCCTTTGAACAAATCTCGCTTTGAAGTCAGGATAAAGAAACCACCATAAGCGCCATCGATATGATACCATAATTTATGCTGCTCGGCTATATCGGCTATTTCATCCAATGGGTCAATGGTACCCGTATCAGTCGTGCCCGCTGTGGCAACAATTAAAAAAGGATTCAACTGATTGGCCGTATCTTCTTTGATTAACTGCTCTAAAGCTGCAGGTATAATTCTGTGATTGCTATCTACGGGAACTTGCCTTAGTATCACGTCTTCCAGGCCAATAATGCGGAGTGCTTTCTGGGTTGAATGATGGACCTGTTCACTTAGGTAAACGACACTTTTCTGAATGATCTCATTTTTAATTTTGTATTTATCCCTTGCCGCTGTAAAAGCAATTAGCGTAGATATTGAGCCTCCCGAGGACAAGCAACCAACGGAATTTTTGGGAAACGAAAAAACAAATTTCAACCAATTTATCACTTCATTTTCGATCGCGGCTGCCCCGGGAGAGGCATAATAAACGCTTGCATATGGGTTCGTCACGGCCGCAATAAAATCGGCAAGCGCTGCTGTAAAAACGCCCCCGCCCGGAATATAGCCGAGATGTTTGGGAGAAGCAGCATTAATGCCTGATTCTGCCACTTCTTTTTGATACAGGTTTAAAACTTCGGAGAGAGGCGATTTTTTATCCCCGATCGCGACACTCCCGATCTCTTTTCCGTTAAACCCTTTTATTTTGCTCAATCCATTGATGAATGAATTTGTGTATTGAGCAACCTGATTCATCATGTCCAACCGTTGCGATTCGGGCATATCCAACTCGCTGCTCGAGATATTGAGCTGCGCGAGTTTATTGATTATTTCTTCTGACTTCATTTAAGTTTACCTGTTCATTATCGGGAAAATCAATCCAAATGTGTCTGTAAGGTAATGGCGATCCTGTTCCGGCTTTTGATAAATCTAATCGTACTTTCATTCTATTACTACATTATCAGTGTTGATATTTTTTTATTTCAATTGTTCGTTGTCAGTCTAGGCTGACCGTAACCAACTAACCGACCTGTTGTTGGAGGAAACCCATGTAACAGCCTTCTACAACGCCCCACCCTGCCGTTTTTGATGCAGGGCTAATAAATGCTGTTCTTGTTATAACAGTTTCGATCATTTAGCCACTTTTATCAAATGACCATCAAATAAAAATACCCTGACAATCAACATTTTGCAGTACGAATAGCACCCTGCCATCAAATAACGATCAAATAAGATTCTAAGCCCAAAACGGGATGTAACTAGCATATTTTCTCGATTTACTTTCAGGGTGCTTAGCTATTGTAGTTCAGCCGACATCTCGCAAATGAAATATTAGCAGCAGCTTAACCCATTCTGCTAAGTATATAATTAATAAACGCTGTGCATGTCACTAACATAAATTTTGCCTCATGAAAATCTACATGTCTATCATTCTCAATTAGAGCATGTCTTATTCCACTGCTGTCACTTGTATATCCATACAATGCTGAAAATGATTTTTTCAGCGCCGGGTGTATCGAACCTTCCTTTTCGAGCTTTGTCAATGCCTCCCCCAAAGTAGTTTTATTGTCGCCGACGTATATCTTACAAATCGATTCAACAGCACTTACTGATTCTTTTACCGAATTGCGATATACTGGATTTGTTTTAGCGGCGAGCTCCTTAAGAGCTGCATTCAAGTGAGAGTTAACCGCATCGATACTCTGAGTCCCGTTAATTGCCTGTTCTATTTCATCTTTTTCAACCTTTGATGTTATTTGAATTAATTCTCCATTTACAAAACGATACCCCGATTTTTCCCTTTCTAAAATTTCATTTACAAATGTCACAAATCCCTTGTCAGCATACTCAACCGAGAATTGTAAAATGTCGTACGGGTCGTACCAATTTCTGTTATTCAAGAAAAATTCCCGTAAATGTTCCAGAAGACTATCTAAAAGAACAAAACCACTGTCATAAGTAGGCGCTGTGTCCAATGGAAGTTTGAAGAATCGAAACCATAAACGTCTTACATACTTACCCAACTGATATCCGGCATGTTCTTCGTTTGAAAGTTTCTTTAGGAATACCTCTGAGTAGGCAGACCATAAAGAGTTCTTTAAAGCGTCATCGATGCTTTCAATCTGTAATTGGGTCCGTACCGGCTGATGCCCTAAGCGTTCAGAAAATTTCATGATAAGTTGCAGTTAACTCTCAAATATACGCATACCCACGTTTTAAAACAAACTAACAATAATATACAATTACCTGCTCTTCAATCGAATAAGGGCAAAAAACATTATATGAATATATACGCACTCGTATTTTTATATGACTTTAGTGTATCCAAGAATACGTTTGAGACTAACCTGCAACAGAAACGGATTGTTTGCGGAGTAGAATAACCTTTTTCTGAATCCAAGATACATTACGTTTGAATGGGGATCACTATAATCTCCGCAAAAAAACTTCCTATTTTAGCCATCTTATAAGTTTGTTCCTTACGGCATTGGAGCTTTGGACAGATCCACCGCCTTCAAATAAGAACGAGCTTGTATGATCAAATCTTCCATCGTTCCACTCAATTAGTAGGTAAGAATTCTCATTTTTGCTGTTCTTTCTCCATGCTAACGCAAAAACACCGACAAGTGCTATCCGCCCAAGCGATAATCTTTTCCCAAATGTAGTAGCATCTTCCAGTATGACATCTTTTATCGAATCCTTTAAAATACTCCCTTTTATCTTTATAGACTTATCACATATCGCAAGTTTGTCATCTGCGAAAAACATCATGGCCGATTTGATGCTGTCGTCGATGTCAGGATGTCCACCCATAAAATCTCCAACAATAGTCTGTGACTTTAGGTCATATCCATTCGTTTTAAGATCCGCAATTAATCTCTTCTTATTCCTCAAAGCTAGGTACACAATCAATACCAACACGCCAAGCAGGATAAAGACAGGAGTCATAAGCATCGTTTTTAGGTCAAACAATAATTAGTTAATCTGGACCTAAGATACAACAATTTCAGAATGTGAGACGAATAATTAACGCGCATCAAGACTATCGGGGGCTAATACTATGTCAGTCCCGATTTCGTCGCTCCTACATTAAGACCCATAACATCTTCTAAAGAAGATACCCACCTCACGCCGACAAGATCTCCAAATAATGATCACTCACCTTAAATGTCCGATAAAACTCTTTCAGTATCGTGAGCAAATCCTCCAGCATAAACTCTACTGCCTGTTTGATGATATCATCCGGGATGGCGAAGGCAGCCTCCGCGATGCCGCCAGCTATCGCGCAGATGGTGTCCGTATCGCCGCCGATTTTAATGCCGTTCTCCATAACCCCGGCAAAACTATCCGCCAGAAAAACACATTGAAGCGCCTGCGGAACAGTGACCTGGCAAGTCTCGTTGAAACTGTTGCCTGCCCTGATCTCCGCGATCGATCCGGTCATCACGTAACCAAATATATTTTCAATTGATTCTTTTACTTGAGCTTTCGATCTACCACAATAAAATAAATGAATGGCAAGCGCCACAGCCTGCGCACCTTTGATGCCCTCCCGGTGATTGTGGGTGCACTCCGCCGTTTCCCTCGCGAGCTCCATGATGTTCCTGATAAAGAAAGGTGTTCTGGGATAGACAGCAGCAACCGGGGAGACCCGCATCGCAGAGCCATTGCCATAACTCCCATAGGGCTTTGGCTCATCACTAAAAAGCCAAGCTCCGAACCTTCCACCATACCCTCCCATCGGATTGGGATAACGCCTCCCCCAGGCCCGCAAAAACTTTTCATAGGGCATAAACGGATCACCGTTCAAGATCCATTCCATGGTCGCGGCTGTGCAAATACTGTCATCGGTGAAATTGCACTCCTCAGTAAAAAGTGTGATCTCCCCGGTCTGGTAGTTTTGAAACTCAAACCTGGAGCCTACAATGTCTCCAATAATTGATCCTAACATTATCGACGTCTATTTCATTTTTAGCAAATAAAATGCCTTATTAAATCTGGTTGCTTTCTATGTCAAAGCTTCGTTTCTCATCAAAGGGCACTAAATTACGATTCATTCATAAACCTGACAAAAACAAACTTGGCGCCAGGTCTGGCTGGTCGTATTCAGGGATCATCAACACAAACAGATATCCTGCACACAATCGCTGCTATTTGCTAACAACTTAATTTGGCAGGCAATGCCTGCCACTTCGGTTAAGCCAAAAAAAAACTTTCGCATACCCAGTATGTTGCCCATGAAAAATTCTTCGCCCAAAAATTTCACAATAACCATCTGCCCCACCTCATCGAATAAACCTTCTCATCACCGGCTGGCGGTCCAGCAGCCAGATGATCCCCAAACTGACCGCATAACTGAATATGGCCATTCCCGTAATCCTTAACATATTGGGAAGAGCCGGGTGATCAAACACATCATAGGCTATCTGCACAATTAAAAAATGACACAGAAATACACCAAAGGATAACCCGGCTACCTTTGACAAGAGCGGCGAGGAACGAATATTCCATTTCTGCAAGATCAAAAATACCGGCACCGTCATCATGCAAACATTGATCCCCGTGAAGTACCAAACAATCTCAAGGTACTCGTATTTCCCCGGGAAGCGCGACTGGGTAAACAAAAATCCATAAGCCGTGATAAAATATCCGGCGAGAAAAACCGGAATACAGATCGATAGCATTTTCTTCCAACTCCATTCCGGTGGATACCGTACCAAATATTGCGCCAGCACCAGGTACCCGATAAAACCGGATACATAGTAAAAAGTACCATATTTATTCCAGAAAGATTCACCCAGTATAGCCATACTGCCGTAATTGCCGGTAAATCCCAAAGCAGATGCAACCACCTGCACATAGGGCAGGAACAGCGAAATGAACCAGAGCAACAGGAATAACCGCACTTCTTTCCGGTCAGCCGTATCCAGCCAGGCACCAAAAACAGGGATAATAAAATACAAGCCTATCAGCATGTACAGATACCAGAGCGGCGTAGTGTCGAAATTAAAATTGATAACAAAACTATACATTTTCGTCAGCGCAGCCGCTAACGCGTGACCCTTCAAATCCACAGTGGGATTGGCCGTCGCGGGGTTGATAAAATTAAAATAGATAAAGAAAAGCAACGGCGTGACCAGACTCCAGAATATCAACGGATAAATGATCCTGCCAATCCGCTTTTTATAAAACGACCGCATATCCATCCGAACAGGAAATAACAACACCCCCGACATCATCGCAAACAGCGGTACACACGTCCTTACGAAACTCCCCGTCAGCGCGCCGGACAGAAAAGCACCGCGGTCTTTATCAAACTGCGACACAAACCCGTCGCAGGAATGAGACACGACCATCAGAAAAATAGCCATCACACGTAATAAATCGATCCAGCCGATGTTCTTTCGCTTAACTTGTTCCATACAATATTTTTTTAATTGTTGAATAAAATAACAACCGTGTCTGCTTGCGGTGCCTGCGCTCCGTACAGAAGAGACAGAATTATTGAATAATATAACTAACGTACCTACCGCTGGCAACACAACCCCTTCTCAAATCGCTAACCCCGCCGAACTTGAAGCACGGATCTTATCGCCAGCTTTTTTCTTCCGCCGGTTTTCTAAGCACCCAAATCAGGTTAGACGTGAACCTGGTCTGATCGATGACCTCAAGCGAAAGCCCGTACTGGTCCGCTATTTCACGAATCAGCGTTCCTGAAACAAAATGCAAATCATTCGCCGTTTTATTGAAAGAAAGTAACCGGGTAGAGATAAATTCAGTCAATTTCGTTCCCTGATGCTTCTGCACCAAATCGCTGTCACCATCCCTGATGATCAGCACGCCCCCGGGCAGCAGGGCTTCGATCGATTTCTGAATCAGCCTGATCTGTTCATCCGGCACGAGATAATGTAAAACGTCACTTATAACGATACCATCGCTTTTCTCCGGTTCAAACTGCGTAATATCGGTATAAATAAATTGCAAATCACTGGTTTTACTAAAGCAACGGTTTGCTGTCTCCAGCTTCTCCTTATCATAATCCACTCCAGTTATCCGTCTCCGCTTTTGACTGGCCCAGTATAGCATATACACCATGAACCCGTAACCGCAACCCAGGTCCAGGATCTTTCCCTCAACCGGCAACAGCTCATGAAACAACTGGTAATATTTTTCCAGCCTCACTTTCACCCTTAAATAACCTGTAAGCACCGGACCCTTATACATATAATTGGAGACAAGCCGCTCCCTGAAATACCGAGGCTGCTCCAGCTCTTCGGCGAGTTGCCGGTATAGTTCTTTAAAGTAGGCCGATATTCGTTTGCCACGCTGCTGATAATTATTACCCCAACTCTGATCGCCGGATTCAATTCTTGGCAGGAATTGGGCCGTAAGCTGTCCGTTTTTCAGCAGGTAATCGCCCTTCGACATCGTATAGCCCGTGCCATGGAGCAATACCGGGACTATGTCCAGGTTTAATTTTTCCGCGAGATAAAAAGCCCCTTTATGAAATCTCTTCATGGGCGCCTCAGAACTACGCGTACCTTCCGGAAAAACTGCAATAGAATAACCCTGATCTACCCTTGCTTTCAGCAACTCCACACTTTTCTCGACGCCCTGAGCCACGGGGTAGAAATCCGCCATCCGGATCGCCCAGCCAAAAACCGGCGATTTCCAAACCCAGCGATTGGTCAGCAGAATCAGCCGCGGGCTGAGCATCGCCATCATGAGAATATCCAGAAACGACTGGTGATTGGCAATAACCACCGCCGGTTTATCAAAATTTTCACCACATGGATTTATTTTCTGTTTTCTGACATTCGCCATCAGATAGACCACGGACCAGCAAAATCCCGAAAGTAGTTTATGATAAACTCGCTTCCCTCTCTCCCGGCCCAATACCGGCAGCTTCACCAGAACCAACCCCAACGCCGTCAGTAGAAGGCTCACCAGCCCGAAATAAAAAAAGGCAAATACCGATCGCCCCCAGCTCCACAGGGTCCAGGGATGCAGACCCTTCGAGGCCCGGTTGCTGATTACCATATTGAAAAAAAATGGAATCAGCACCTGGGCCATAATGACCACGCACAGGATACCCGTTACGGAAATAAAAGCGATCGATCTGAGGGCGGGATGTTTGGCGAAAGCCATCACACCGAGCCCCACAACTGTAGTGACGGCCGACAGTAAAATAGAGGACTTGAAAGAATCCAGGTTCTTCTTCCCGGTCTTGTATTCATTGATCAGTCCATCCATCACGAAAAGGCTGTAATCATCGCCCAGCCCGAAGATCAGGGTAGATACAATAATATTAACAATATTGAATTTGATTCCGGCGATACCCATGATACCCAGGATCCAGACCCAGCTGAACAGCATGGGAATAAAGGCCATCAGCATCAGTTCCAGTCGCCCGAAAGTCAGGAAGAGAACTATCGCCACCATGAGTGATACGATCCAGGCGATCCGGTTAAAGTCGTTACTCACCATTTCGGTGAAACGGGCCGTGAGGTATTGACGGTCCAAAACAGTGGCTCCAGGTTCGCGCTCAAGCAGACTGATCACTTTTTGTTTATGCTGCTCAGGAACTTTCAGCAAGGTAGTTACAGAAACCTGACCCTTGCTCTCTGAGAAATAATCGTCCAGGTAATTTTTCTTCACAGATTCAAGTGCCTGTTTATCTACCGGAACAAATCGGGTGTTGAGCAACTTTTCAAAATTGCTGAAGGCCTCGGCACTGAAACCCGCTTCAGCCCCAGCTTTCCGGATATTTGCCAGCACGCGTTGCTTTCTATCGGGCGTCCAGTATTGCTCCCATTGCCGGATGCGTTGGCGTTGCAGATCATCCGAAATAAAAAGCATCGAAACCCCCGAAGACGCGGCTATGAGATGAGTTGATTTAAGTTTATCAATTTCGTCCTGCACAGCTTCATTCTTTGCCAGGGCATCATCCAGGTTAGCGCCATCCGTGACCAGGTAAACCGACTTTGTTGCAGCACCACTGATATGATTGAGTTTCTGCTCGGCTTTTTTCAGTTTCGCCGGCATATAATTCAGGCTCATCATATCGGCCTCAAATCCCACCTTTCCGGCGAAAAAATAAAACACGACGGTCAGGACCAAAATGATCAGCACCAACCATTTTTGCCGTTCGCCCTTACGTGTAGCCAGTTTATCCAACCAGGATTCACCCTCCGCATGTCCTTCGATCCTTCCGGCAAAATGGGGTAAAAAAATCAGGGAGCAAAGTGCAGCGCCTATCAGGCTGAATCCTGCAAATAAGCCCAGATCGCGCAGCACATCGGAGGTGGCAAACTTCAAGCTAAAAAATCCCGCAATGGTGGTAAAGCTGCCAATCGTCAGGGGTGTAGCCAGATCCTGAACCACTTTTCGCATATCACCGGTGTGACGGAAATGATTGAATACATGCAGGGAATAATTGACGGCAATACCAAGTACAATGGCCCCTGTCCCCAGAGCGATGACCGAAATACTACCCCTGATAAACCAAACGGCAGCCAGCGCCATCGCTGATCCGTAAACAACCGGAATCAGTATGAGCAAAGGTGCCCTTTTGCGACGGAAGTACAGGCTGATGAAAACAATCAGGAACAACACGGTGATTCCCTGCGTAAGCAGTGTATCTTTTCTAAGCTGAGATGCATTGCCTTCCGACACCACTGCTCCGCCAAAGTATTGCGTGTCCACCTGGCGGAAGCCGGATGCAGCAAGGGAACCGATGGCATCATCCAGATGCCCGATCAGCACTTTGTTCTTTCCGGTATTGCCCGCGGCATAAACAGGCGTGATGAACATTAGGATCGTTTTCTTATCCTTTGTAATGATATACTGATTATCATGCAGGGTGAAATTCTCATCTACCTGCAGGGTCTTCAGTTTGTTAAGCACGATAAATGAAATACCGCTGGGATCATTCAGGATGACGTCTTTGAATGCGAAGCCCATAGGGGCCATCAGCAGTTTGGACTCCGTGTGCAGGGTCCGGGCAAGCTTTTGGGGTTGTATCAGCGAATCTATTTTCTCATAATCTTTTTCATTTAAAAAGACAGGAAGGTGCGCTTGTACGGTCTGAAAAAGCTGCGAGGCCAGTTCTTCATCACCTTTATAGCGAATATTTTTGATATATGAGGGGGCGGACAGGCTGAGCCGGTGTGCCAGCGAATCCGCATAAATAGCCAAACTATCAGGGTTGGCGCGAGCGGTATCCTTCAGCGATATCATGACCGTTAGCTTATCCGCAAATTTCGAGTTTTGAAAAACCTGCGCAAGCTTCGAGGTCTTTTCGTCTTTCGGAATAATGGCGTAGATATCTTCGATGAACCTGACCTTCGCAGCAAAAAGTAAAAATGCTCCTAGCGTAAGCGCGAATGTCGCGTACATCAGCGGCCGGTTCCTGAGGAAATAATTATATATGGATCCAAATATCTTTTGCATGGCTCTTCGCTCTCGTGGCCTGGTCAGGACAGTTTTAAATCACCGTTATCTTCTTTACTGATTTGCCCAATGTTATTGGTTTTTCTTTTTGATCGGCGGTACAGTCTTATCATTATAAAGCTGGTCAGCCACAAGGCAATGCCCGTAAGCAGAGCCAATGTGCAGGCTCCATAAATATATTGTTCAATATTGGCCCCGATCCTGTCAAGCGTCAAATGCCTGTTCATTGAGATATTCACCGATCGGTGACCCATCCAGGGTCTTCCCAGTTCATAGCTAAGAAAAATGATCAGTGGAATCATCGGCGGAAGGCTGATATTGGCAGCCAGTATAAACAATGCTTTGTTCAGCCGCATGATATGAGCTAGTGGGATCCCAACGATCAACTGGAAACCCCAGATCGGCAGGACGCCCATAAAGCCGCCGAAAGCAATGGAATTAACTTTGGTCAGGTCGCTCTCACCGGGATTGGACAGGAGTTTTCTGAGTTCTGCTTTCCAGTTCTTGTTTTTATAAAACCGGCGCACGAAATTCCGTGGCCAGATATAGAAAAAACAAATGGCGACCAGAACCGTATTGACCAGGCTGATCCGGCTGAAATCTCTCACCGGCCGGAAATGGCTGACTCTTTCGTCTGCCGGCGGGTAGTAAACGGACACGGGCACCGACACAACCGGTACCCCTGCCCAGGCCAGTCTGACGATCACCTCAATTTCAAATTCAAACCGCCGCGTGAAAAAGTTCATCTGGCTGATTGGAGTCAGGGGATATAACCGGTAGCCCGTTTGGGTGTCGGGCAGGACAATGCCGGTCTCAACTTTATACCAGAAATTGCTGAACCGGTTGCCGAAACTGCTCCGCCCCGGAACATTCTCCTGTTGCATATTTCTTGCGCCCATGATCAACGCCGGACCATACTCCTGCAGTTTCTCCAGGAATACCGGGATATCGCTGGCAAAATGCTGTCCATCCGCGTCGATCGTAATCGCGTACCTGAATCCCCATTCAAAAGCCTTTTTGAAACCATGGCGCAGCGCCGCCCCCTTCCCAAGATTTCGAGAATGCGTGATCACGCGGATTTCGCTTTGACCTGCCAGGAATTCAGAAGTCCCGTCATCTGATCCGTCATTCACCACAATTACATCGGGCGTATAATGCATGGCCCCGCTGACCACCGCTGGAAGCGTAGACACATTGTTGTAAGCGGGAATGATGACGCAGACGCTCATTTGCTCCATCATCCGGCTTATATCCGGGTTTTTTACAAGTGGTAGCGGTTTCACTGATCTTGGATAATAACGCGCCGCAAAATAAGCCAAAATACAAAGGCATTAAAAAGAAGTCAGCGGATTCTGGTTCAAATCTCCAAAGGCAACCATAAATAATCGCTAATCACCACCATCTCTCCTGTTGTTAAATCTCCGAGCGCAAAGATTGTGACCGGCAAAAGCTCAGTAAAATATTTCCTCTGGGGATATATAGACCATACATCAGATCAAAAAAATCCCCGCCTCTGTAAGCAAGAACGGGGAGCAGATAAGGTATTAATGTATTTAAATCAGAAGGTAAATCTTGCTGCAAGTCCAATTTCTCCTCCATAAACGGAAGGATATGCATTTGGCGCCGTCAGAAAGATCGTTGGTCGCAAATCGGCTGTGAGGTTAAGCGGGATATTCGCAAATTTGTAATCCACACCGCCTGTGGGGTAGATGCCAAAGCCAAAACCATCATAATCGGGATGACTGGATTTAGAGTTAAAAGCCACTGCGCCACCACCGATAAACCACTTCAAACCCGCTACCGGTCTGATGTTAAAATGATGTTGGTAGGTTCCAGCAAAACTAACCCCCGGCGCCCTGTCGCCAAAATACCGCCGATTACCCACACCCAGGTTCAATTCAATAGCTCCTGGTTCTGATACAAAAAACTTATAGGAAGCAGCAAATGCCGCATACTCTTCATGGGTACTAATTCGAGCACCGATTGCTTGTTTGTAAGAACTCTGCGCATTTACCAGTCCAAAAATGGACAGTAAAGCAACCACCAATGTCATTTTTTTCATCTCGTAATAAATTTACTCGTTCCATAGCAAAAAGCATACCACGTCAATGAAAACATTTCACAAATTATTCAAAATCAGCGAAATATATTTTTTTAGCAAACTTTTTACAACGGATGGCGTTATGTTTGCCGGTTGGATTTTTTCTATATTTGCACCTGTTGTCATGAAGTATCGTAGAGCCGCAATTATATTTTCGGGATTGATGTGTTGGATGTTAATATCTGCTTATGGGCAAACAGGCATCAACAGAGACGCGTTTTTTAGCGCGATGGCCGGAAATTCGGTGCCGGTCATGGAGCAGCAACTCAAAGCCCTGAAAAGTATTTCCACACAGGAGGGTGAAGCCTTTGAAGGAGCCATGCAAATGCGGCGTTCTGCCACTATCGCCGTTCCGGCTAAAAGACTTTCACTGTTCAGGCAGGGACATAAAAAACTGGAAACAGCCATCGGTCAAAGTCCGGAAAATGTTGAGTATCGCTTTCTGAGGCTGCTGGTGCAGGAGAATGCACCCCGATCCCTTGGGTACAATAAAAACATTCATGAAGACAGCCGGTTTATTAAAGATCACTACCGGTCGATGCCCGCGGTTACAAGGCAGCATGTCGCAGTTTACAGCAAGAAACCGGGCGCGCTACAGGGTCTGTTCTAAACATATTTTATATTATAAATATTTTCCATGGGCAAGAATATCTTAGCTGTCTATTTTTCACAGACGGGACAATTGAAACAGATTCTGGATCAGATTGTAGGCCCCCTGGCTGAGCGTGGACATCAGGTAGAACTCATGGAGGTGAGACCCGAAGATCCTTTCCCTTTTCCCTGGAGTTTGACAGATTTTTTTGATACCGTCCCAGATGCCGTGAAAGGCGTACCCACCCAGCTTCAGCCTTGGCGGACCCTCAGGGAGCAGTACGACCTGGTGGTGCTGGGCTGGCAACCCTGGCATCTTTCCCCCAGCATTCCTATCAGTTCGATTCTGCAGGATGAAAAATTTAAATTACTGATCAGAGATACACCGGTTGTTATGGTATCAGGATGCAGGAATATGTGGATCAATGCCATGGAGCGAAACAAAAAGTTACTGAAAGATGCCGGCGCCAGGCTGTCCGGTCACATCGCACTGGTTGACAGGAACCCGAATCACCTCAGTTATGTGACCATATTCCATTGGATGGGTACCGGCCGGAAAGATCGGAAATGGGGGATTTTTCCAAGACCTGGCGTGTCGGAAGCAGATATCCGGAATGCTGCTGATTTTGGCAAGATCATTGACAAACACCTGGTTGCCGGGACCTGGGATGAATTGCAGCCCGGACTGGTGGCCGTTAGAGCCGTGGAAGTGAAATACTCCCTAATGTTTATCGAGCGAAAGGCGGGTAAAATTTTCCGGAAATGGGTTGCCATCATAGATAAATTTCCAGGGCGAAAAAAGCAGATTTTGGTCGCTTACAAGTACTACCTGGCCATCGCTCTGCTGGTAGCTTCCCCGGTCATTTTATTTGTCGATTTTATTTTTTTTAGACCATTTTTGCAGAAACGCATAAAACAGCAAAAAGATTATTATTTAAGTGTTGCATTAAAATAGAGATATGTCAAGTAGTGAAGTTTTTATTATCCGTACTTCCCATTATTTTCCGAACAGTCCCGTGTCGAATGATGAAATGGAGGAGTATCTTGGGTATATAAATGGGAAGCCGTCCAAATCAAGAAGAATAGTTTTACGGAATAATGCGATTACCAACAGATATTATGCCCTTGAAAAAGGGGGTAAATCCACGCATACGAACGCGCAGTTAACCGCTGAGGCTGTTAAGGAATTGTTTAAAAATGATCCCGAAGGATTTAAACAAATCAACCTGCTTTCCTGTGGTACCTCCTCGCCCGACCAAATGATGCCTTCACATGCCTGCATGGTACACGGATGGTTGCCGGAACTGGGTTCGATTGAAGTGGTTTCGCCAAGCGGCGTCTGCTGCGCCGGGATGCACGCCCTGAAATACGCTTACATGAGCGTAAAGACCGGGGACGCCCAACAGGCAGTTTCTACCGGATCAGAACGATTTTCTGCTTCACTGGTGGCCAGTGAATTTGAGGACGAAGTCCACCGCCTTGAGGCGCTTGAAGCAAATCCGTATATCAGTTTTGATAAAGATTTTCTGCGCTGGATGCTCTCCGATGGCGCATCAGCATTCCTGCTAGCCAATAAACCTTCATCTGACGGTATCAGCCTCAGAATTGAATGGATGGAAGGAATTTCTTACGCAGATCACATGGAGGCTTGTATGTACATGGGTGCGGAAAAGCAGGCTGATGGCTCACTGACAAGTTTCCATGAATATGATCACCAGGAGCAGGGCAGCAAATCGGTGTTCAGCATTAAGCAGGACGTTAAACTCCTGAGCCCGAATATTGTTCCCCTTGGAGGAAAGATATTGCCTGAACTTTTTGAAAGAAGAGGCCTGAACCCCGATGATATCACTTATTACATGCCGCACATGAGCAGTAATTTTTTCAAAGACAAGATCTATGAGGAACACCTCAAATTGGGACATCACATTCCATACGAAAAATGGTTTGTGAATCTGAGCAAAGTAGGTAATGTGGGGGCAGCTTCGGTATATTTTATGGTTGATGAATTATTCAATAGCGGTAAACTAAAAAAAGGGGATAAGATATTTTTGCTGGTGCCCGAAAGTTCAAGGTTCAGTTATATGTATGCGTTATTGACAGCCGTATAATCTAATTCCGGTCAAATGAAAAAAGAAGAAACACCCCAGGATGATGGCGCACTCGGACGTATAGCCCGGGAGGTCAACTATGTGGTTGATCAGGATGGAAAATATTCCACGGCTCAAAGCACAGGATGGGATGTAAAAACGGAGGCCCTGAACATCGCATTGGAAGACGTGCAAAAAAAGGTGGACGAAGCCGCCAGGAAAGTGACCAGTGGGGAAGCCAGCCCTGTACTGTATTACATGGAAAAATCAATCATGAACCCGGCTATTCTTTCCGCTTACACCGGATTTTGGAAATGGTCCATCCGCCGTCATATGATTCCCTCGGTTTTTGAAAAACTGTCTGATCGGAAACTTCAAAAATATGCCACCGTATTTGGTATCAGTATTGATAAACTAAAGAATCCGTTTTGACATCCGGGCGCCCCCGTTAACCAGCGCGGAATTTGTCAGACTCAATCCATCAACCCCATCAACGCATGAAGAATAGTTTTAAGCATATGCAGGCGGCCCATTGTGAAAACGGGGTTACCACGGCTCTCTTACACCATTATGGAATTTCCAGGATAACCGAGCCGCTCGCCTTTGGGATCGGTTCGGGACTGTTCTACATTCAACTGCCGTTCCTGAAAATAAATGGCGGACCAGCCATTTCATTCCGGACGATGCCGGGGATGATTTTCAAGAGAACCTGCAAGTCGCTGGGCATTCCCGTAACCCGCAGGAAGTATATCAATCATAGGAAGGCGATGGCGGATCTGGACGCGAGACTTGATGCAGGCAAACCAACTGCCTGCCAGGTGGGCGTTTTCTACCTGACTTATTTTCCTGCCGAATACCGCTTTCACTTTAACGCGCATAACCTCATCGTAGTGGATAAGGAGGCTGATCAATACCTGATCAGCGATCCGGTGATGGAGAACCTTGTGACCATGAGCAGTTATGAACTGGAAAGGGTGCGGTTTGCTAAAGGGCCTTTTGCGCCTGCAGGACAGTTGTATTATCCGGGCGATGATTTGCGGGAACCCGACGATGATCAATTACGCAGGGCAATTGTGAGAGGTATCAAACTAAATTGCAGGGATATGCTTCAAATTCCGGGGAATTTTGGAGGAACCCGTGGCATAGCCTATACCGGCAGGCAGATAAAAAAATGGAAAAGCAAACTGGGAGATGCTAAGGCACGCAGCTATCTGGCCCAGCTTGTACGTATGCAGGAAGAAATCGGAACCGGAGGTGGGGGATTCAGATTTATTTATGGTGCTTTTCTGCAGGAGGCCCATGCCTTTCTGAAAGATGATGAATTATTCGATATCTCCAATCAATTTACACTAGCAGGTGATAAATGGCGCGAGGCAGCTATCCAGGCTGCGGGAATCTATAAGGGCAGGCTGCACACGCAGGCAGATTATGATCAGATGGGCGATCTGCTCATTGAGATATCCGCGCTCGAGACCAGGGCATTCCGGCAACTGAAGCAGCTCATTAGGAGACATTAGTATTTAGACGCTAGTAGCTAGATATTAGTATTTAGACGCTAGTATTTAGAATACCCTACCTAGCGTCTAGTATCTAGCGTCTAATATCTATTGTCTAACGTCTAATACCTAAAGTCTGGCTTCACCAGATCCGGATCCTGTCTTCCGGTTTCTTATATAATTTATCACCAGGCTGAACGTCAAAGGCAGTGTACCAGGCATCCATATTCACCGGCGCGCCAATGGTCCGGTACGGCCCTGGCGAATGCGGGTCGGTCAGGATCAACTGTGCGGCCGACTGCGGCAGTATATTTCCGCGCCATACCTGTGCCCAGGAAAGGAAGAACCGCTGATCTGGAGTAAACCCATCGATCTTTTCATTTCCCTGTCCCTGTTTGGTCATTTTAAAAGCTTCATAAGCAACATTCAATCCGCCCAGATCCCCGATATTCTCTCCAAGTGTGAGTTTTCCGTTCACGTGAATTGAATCCAGCACAGTGTAGCCATCGAACTGTTTGGCCAGCGCTGCCGCTTTAAGATCAAATTTTTTCCGGTCCTCATCGGTCCACCAGTTACGCAAAGTTCCGTCCGCATCATACTTGCTGCCGTTATCATCAAATCCATGCGACATTTCATGCCCTATTACGGCGCCAATGCCGCCATAGTTCACCGCATCGTCCGCGTTGGGGTCAAAGAACGGAAACTGCAGGATGCCTGCCGGGAATACGATCTCATTCAGCGTCGCGTTGTAATACGCATTAACTGTGGGCGGCGTCATTCCCCACCTGTCCCGGTCGACCGGCTTACCCAACCGGCTGATCATATCATTGTATTGCCAGGCGTCCGCATTTCTGAGGTTTTGGAAGAATGCAGCACGGTCTATCACCAGACCATCATAATTTTTCCATTTATCCGGATACCCCACTTTGGGCCTGAATGCAGCCAGTTTGGCCAAAGCCTTTACTTTAGTAGGCTCGCTCATCCAGTCGAGGTTCTGAATACGATGCGCAAAGGCTTTCCTGAGGTTTTCTACCAGTTCATTCATCCTTTCCCTGGCAGCCGGCTTAAAGTATTCTTTCACATATAGCTGACCAAGTAGTTCGCCTATATTCCCATCAGCCAGGCTGGAAATCCGCTGCCAGCGGGGTGTTTGAATGCGCTGACCGGTCAGCGCCTGGTTAAAGGCAAAATTGGCATCTACAAAATCCTTACTCAGATAGGGGGCCGCTCCCTTCAGGATATTCCATTTGAGATAAGCCTTCCAGTCCTTAACCGGGACAGTTTTCAGCATGACCGCTACTTCGGTAAAAAACTTTGGATTATTTACCAGCAGTGAATCCTCTCCTTCAATCCCGAGTGACTTAAGAATTTGGGGCCAGTTCAGACCAGGTGTGCTTTTCCCGAATTCTTTGACTGCAAATTTGTTATAGGTCTTGTAGGCATCCCTCATTTCCACGCGCGATAACTGTGCAGCCGCCAGTTGTTTTTCAATTTTTAGGATGGAAGCAGCGTTTTGCTCCGCATCCGCAGAGGGCGTGCCTACCAGCGTGAACAGCGTCGTGATATATTTTGTAAAAGCTTCCCTTACTTCAACAGAACGTTTATCATCATTCAGGTAATAATCCCTGTCGGGAAGCGAGGTCCCACCCTGTGAAAGCTGCGGGATCATCTTTTCCACATTTTTCCTGTCCTGACCCACGTAAAAACCATAAAGCGGGGAAGCGATTCCGTGACCGCGCAACCAGTTCATCTCCTGAAGTACTCCCTGAATATTCTGAATGTTTTTGATCTTGGCCAGATCAGCTTTTATAGGTGTATATCCCAATTTTTCAATGCCTGCGGAGTCCATTCCTGCTGCGTAAAAATCCCCCACCCTTTTTTCTACAGAGCCGGCCTGCGCCGAGTGGTCGGCCGCGGCCTTCTCCAGGATCGCCTTTACGGCATTGATATTAAAATCTCTTAAAACGTTAAAACTTCCCCAACGTGTCTCTTTAGCGGGAACAGGATTCTTTTTGATCCAGGTCCCGCTGGCATATTCGTAGAAATCGTTGCCAGGCTTAACGGAAAGATCCATATTTGCCGAATCGATGAATTTTGTGGGTCTCTCCTGAGCATATCCATTGAAAACGAGCAGAATAGTCAATAAGAATATCCCAGCACCCCGTATCCATTTCTTAAAGTCTGTCATTTTTAGTCATTTAAAATGGGGCTGAAATTAGTTATTTATTCCGGTTAAGACAATACCGTCTATCAATTTCCCCAAATGTGCCTCGTTTGCACCGTGCACAGTTCCGGGGATCTGATGCCGCCTTCCCGACTTTCAAATGCGGGCATTATTAAATATGTGCATAACCTTATACATTTTGGTGCATTCAGGTGCATAACTGTGCGTTTCAGTGAATAATTCTGTCTATAACAGGTGGGTATAAACAAGCCAAAATATTTGGAAACGGGGTTACAGATTGAGTATCTTCATGATGCAAAAGTGAAGCGCCCGAATAGTTTCGAAAGTTATTATGAAAGCGTTTCAACATGCGATACGCAGATTCTTTGAAAAATTGCAGTGTTCATTAAGAATTGTTCCTATCTGAGTCAGCAATGGCAACGACAGAAACAAGAATTGAAAAGCGTTGCAAGGGCTCAAAGTTGAAGCTAAACCCGGTTACTACCGGGACGCTGGAGCCGGGCCGGATGCAAGGTTTACCAAAGACTGGATTACTGAAGTGCAGCAATGTGCCGGGGTGTCTGGGACAAGATAAACTGCAGCATTCGACAAAGCCTCAGCGAAGTAGCAGAAGCCTTGCCCATTGTTCTGCTGATCTAAATTACGGAAGAGGGTGTAGCAATGCGCTTTTGACCCAAATGCAGGTTAGCCCTACAGTAACAATGCAGAAGCTATTAGTAAAAGAGCATCGGGTTAGTAAGTGAAAGTCCGGGAAACCGAACCTAAAACAAGACACGATGCTTTTTTTATGCCCTTTCGGGTCGTTCTCCGACCCAATTAATATTTCATATAAAGATTATACAGGACCTTCTTATCCCAGTCTGTCAACTTGGGTGAGGTGTCTGACTGAATGAAGTGCAGTTTAAATTTTTCGATCGCGGCAGACTGATTGCTGATATCATAGCCAATGACCCTCATAGCCAGGAGAGCATTAAAATCAGCAGGCGGCTCTTTCATATTTCCGGTATCATACCAGTATCCAAAACCGGCATCGGCCAGTCGCTTCCAGGGAAAGTACTTACTGGGGTCATTCTTCCTGGTAGGCGCAATATCAGAATGACCGATAAAATTGGATTGGGGAATGCCATATTCTTTTTTAAGAAAAGCAAGCAGGTTGATCAACGAGGCGATTTGCGCGTCAGAAAACGGTTCGTTCCCGTTATTATCAATTTCAATACCGACACTGCTTGAATTGACGTCGGTGTTACTGCCCCATTTTCCGGTACCTGCATGCCAGGCACGCATATAATCATTCAGCAATTGGTAAACGATCCCGTCGCGCCCTATGACGTAATGGGCGCTGGCCTGGACCCTGGAAATGGAAAAAGTATAAAGTGTCTGGTCGGCGCTGTTCTGAGCTGTATGATGAAGAATCACATAGTTTGGCTTCCTGAGATTAAAATTAGGCGTAGCGTACCATTGGGAAGCATTTACCGCCGGATTCTTCGGATTACTGGTACGCGTCATGATCTGCACCAGCGAGTCCGTCATTCGAAAATAGACCGGTTTCACAAACTTTTGCAGACTGTCGGCCCTTGCCCTATAAAACTGTGGTGTGAATCCTGCGGATGAAGGGGCTGCGTTATTCATCGCATTTTCTTCCTGGGCTTCCTGCGCGGTGGGTGCCGGAGTTTCGGGAGGACGTTGGACCTGGGGCCTATTCCTGTGAGGTGGCGCTTTGGCCGTTTCCCTGTGCGTCGGTTTACGTGCTTCCGGTTTCGGGTAGTTTCTCATTTCGCCCGCCGACATCCTTCTGTCGCCCGGCGCGTTGTGTCCCGCAGCCGGTGGCCGCGCAAGGACATTACTTTTTGTAGGCTGCCCGCCTGGCGCGCATCCTTGTAAAAGAAATAAAAACAATGCCAGTCTGGGTAATGCTTGTAGTATAAACCTCATCATGCTGATCTGCCGTTCTGATTAATGCTTTAAATAGTGCCGTTTCCAGAAATTAAAAGTAACGAAAACTAAATGAATACCGGGTGAATAGCGCAAAATTGTTATAGGCGGTACAATTTTTTATGATTTTATTAAAGCTGGGTATCTTTAATGCTGTAACAGGAAAAGTATCCGACAAACAACAAGACAAAAATATGAGCGTCAAATCAAAAATCGGAATGATCGGACTCGGAACGATGGGAAGAAATCTGAGTCTCCATATCGCAGATGAGGGCTTTGAGCTTTATGGCTACGACCCGGATGTCAATCAGCGAAACAGAATGTTACAGGAGGCAGGCCAGAGACCTTGTACCGTTACTGAAACTTCAGCAGACTTAATTCAAAAACTAGGGCATCCCTGTACCATTATCATGCTGGTTCCGGCTGGACATATTACAGATCTGGTCATCGATGAACTTACTCCCAACCTATCTCCGGGCGATATCCTGATCGATGGCGGCAACGCTCACTTTACCGATACTGAAAGACGATATAAGCAATTACAGCAAGTGGGCATCCACTTTGTTGGAATGGGTGTTTCGGGAGGTGAAGCAGGAGCCCGTAATGGTCCCAGCCTGATGCCGGGTGGTTCAAGGGAAAGTTACGCCAAACTGGAAGGAATGCTGAAAGCCATCGCTGCTAAGACGTCCGATGGTTCATCCTGCGTGGATTATATGGGAAATACCAGCGCGGGACATTATGTAAAAATGGTGCACAATGGCATCGAATACGCCCTGATGCAACTGATCAGTGAAGTTTATGGCCTCCTGAAAAACGCCGGATTCAGTAACGCCGAATTGTCCGAAGTTTTCGATGCCTGGAATCAGACAGAACTGGAATCTTTCCTGGTTGATATCACTTCGCAAATCTTCCTGCAAAAAGACGATCTGTCGGCACATGACCTCATTGATGTTATCCAGGATTGTGCTGCGCAAAAAGGAACCGGTTTGTGGACCTCGCAAAGTGGATTGGAATTACAAGTGCCCGTCCCCACGATTGATATATCCGTGAGCATGCGTTATTTGTCGACGCTGAAGGACGACAGGGTCCGCCTCGCTGCACTTTATGATCATCAGAAAGAGACGAAAACGACAGACAGGAAACAGCTGGTAGAAACTTGCAGGGAGGCATTGTACTTTGGATTTGTGATCGCCTACCTGCAGGGAACCGAATTGTTGCAGAAGGCTTCGCTTCAATATAACTATGAGATGAGTATTTACCAGGTGTTGAAGGTATGGCGTGCCGGTTGTATCATTCGCTCTGCATTGATCGGTGACTTCCTGGAAGCCTGGGATGAAAAGTCGGGAAAAATCGATATATTGGGTTCACCGGCATTTATTTCCTTGCTTCAGCAGAGAAGGGCGGAACTGGTAAAGTTCTTGAATGTTGCAATAGAAGCCGGATTGGCAGTGTCGGCCATAGGAAGCGCCCTCCATTATTTTGACGCCCGCGTTTCTGCCCGACTGCCAGCCAATCTGATACAGGCGCAGCGCGATTATTTTGGCGCGCACACTTACGAAAGGAACGATCGGAAAGGGATTTTTCATACAGTATGGAATAAAAATAATTAAAAATGAACGAAAAGAAATTACCCGCTAACATTGTGATCTTCGGGGGCCTTGGCGATCTTTCGTGGCGAAAGCTGATCCCCGCGTTTTACAATCTTTATATCAATGGTTATATGCCCGAGCAGTTTAAGATCCTCGCAGTGGACTATCACGGCATGACTGAGGCAGCCTATGACAAACATATGATGGAAGGAATTAATACTTTTTCCCGCAGCGGGAAAGTCACCCAGGCACACTGGTCCGAGTTCAGAAACCGCCTCGATTACTTTCAGGGTGATTTTAATGTACCGGATACTTTTCCCAGGCTGAAAGATGTGCTCGAAAAAAACGATGCTTCCTGGAAAGTTCGTGGTATTAGACTATTCTATTATGCTATCTCTCCAACTTTCATAGACACCGTCTCTCAGGGACTGGCCAGTTTTGAATTGGCCACAGATCTTGCAAAGGACCGGATCATTGTTGAAAAACCTTTCGGGACTGACCTCGATTCTGCCCGCGCTTTGAATCTCTCACTCAGCTCAAAGTTTAATGAACAGCAGATCTATCGGATCGATCATTACCTGGGCAAAGAAGTAGTGCAGAATATCCTGGCTTTCAGGTTTGCTAATACGATTTTTGAACCGCTGTGGAACCGGCAATACATCGAGCACATACAAATCTCTGTAGCAGAATCCGTGAGCGTGGGGACACGGGGAACTTATTATGACAAAAGTGGTGCGCTGCGCGATATGGTTCAGAATCACCTGATGCAGATCCTGACGATTATCGCTATGGAATGTCCCGGGAAATACGAGGCAGAACCCATCCGGAATGAAAAGGTCAAGGTGCTAGACAATGTCAGGCCATTCACGCCGTCCTTCATTGCTGAAAATGTAATCAGAGGTCAGTACGGTGCGGGAACGATAGATGGGAGGAAGCAAATTGCCTACCGTGATGAAGTGAACGTGGCCAGAGGATCCTACACTGAAACCTATGTGGCCATGAAATTATTTATTGATAACGGCAGGTGGAAAGACATACCTTTTTATTTAAGAACGGGCAAATGCCTGGCGAAGCAGTCGTCGCTGGTCGTAATTCAGTTTAAAGACTCGCCACACAAAATCTTCGAGGGTGATGTTACCCCGAACCGTTTAGTGATCAGCATACAACCTCAGCAGGAAATCTCGTTGCTGTTTGAAGGGAAAGTACCCGGAATGCATATGCACCTGAAACCTGTTGAAATGGATTTTACATACAGGAATTCATTTTCCGAACCATCGCCGGAAGCCTATGAAACGCTGCTGCTGGATGCCCTGGAGGGCGATGCCACACAATTTATGCGGGCAGATCAGGTAGAGGCGGCCTGGAAAGTAGTGATGCCAATCCTGAATGAATGGAGCAAATCGAACAAAGGATTACAAAAGTACGATGCCGGTAGCTGGGGTCCGGCGAGTGCCGACGCGTTACCAGCCTCAGACGGCGCCGCCTGGGTAACGCTGCCTGCCGACAACCTGAACCTGGCTAAATCAGTCACCGAAAAAATAAAAAGGTCCAATGGAAAAACCGCAAAAAGCAAGAAACGTAAAGCTGATCTGGCAGGATGATGAAGCCCTTTGCCGCGCAGCCGCCTATTATTTTGTAGAAATTTGCAACAGAGCAATTTCGGAAAAAGACAGGTTTTCTGTTGCTTTGTCGGGAGGTAACACACCCCGCCTGCTTTATAGCCTGCTCGCCTCGCGACCCTTCAGCCGGAATATCGACTGGAAAAAGGTTTTATTTTTTTGGGGCGACGAAAGATTTGTACCGCCGGATCATCCTGATAGTAATTACCGGATGGCGAGGGAAACGCTTTTGGACAAAGTGCCGGTTCCCCCGAAACATATTTTTCCCGTCCCTACTGTGGGTAAACCTGATAAATGCGCGAAGGAATACGAACGGACGGTTCGGAAAATACTCGGCAATAACCCGCGTTTCGATCTGACGCTACTGGGTATGGGAGAAGACGGTCATACTGCTTCCCTGTTCCCCGGCACTGCGATCCTTACTGAAAAGAAACGGCTTGTTAAAGAAGTGTGGGTTGCGTCAAAAGATACCTGGCGTATTAGTTTTTCCTACAGGCTGATCAACAACAGCAGGAAAATTCACTTCCTGGTTTCGGGCGCGGGAAAAGCGCCGGTCATTAAAAAAATATTTTCAGGCAAAAGCCAGAAAGCTCCCTATCCGGTTCAGCTAATCAGCACCAAAAAAGAAGCAAATCTTTGGTTGCTGGATGAAGCCGCGATGGGAATCGTCTAAAATCAATATTTTCATACTAATCTAAATTAGATAGACCTTTGCGTGTGAATTGCCAATGAAATATATAATTAATATATGAATTTGATGTATCTCATACTATATCCATTATCGGCTGTCGCAATCTACAGGAAAGTCATGGAAATAAGGGAGTCGATAAAGGAGAGGAACATTGCCGTCGGCGGCAACTGGGGCGGACAAAAAGGTGTGGATGACGCCTCCCTGCCCTGGAAACTGGAAATAGATTATGTGCGGGTGTACCAACGCTGACCGCCCGATTAAGTGGGGTGGGCCCGGATGTTAAAATGGGATCCATAACCAGAAAGCAGATTTAACTTTACCTAAAAGCATTTAAGTTTGCATCGTTATGCATAAAGGTTTTCTGACGCTGTTGATCCTGACCGGCGCTTACCTGGCCATCCTGCTCTCGGGATCAGGCTGCGCCAGTATCGTTCCGCCCTCCGGCGGACCAAAAGATACTTTACCTCCCGCGTTGGTCCGTGCAGATCCGCCCGGCGAGACCAAACACTTCAAAGACAAGAAAATAACCTTCACATTCAGTGAATACGTTGACCTTGATGATCCTTATAAGAACCTGGTCATCTCGCCCGTTCCCAGGATATTTCCCGAAGTGCACCGTAAACTGAAAACAGTCACCATCAGCCTGAAAGATACCCTGATTCCGAATACAACCTACGTTTTCAATTTCGCCAAATCTATCAAAGACATCACTGAAGGAAACCGGGTCAAAGACCTGCTATACATTGTCACCACCGGAGATTATTTTGATTCTCTGCAACTCAGCGGCTACGTTGTTACTGCGAAAACAGGTAAACCCGATTCCACGCTTACGGTAATGCTGCATTCAAACCTTGACGATAGCGCCGTTGTGAAAGAAAGACCAAAATATATAGCCCGGCTTGACAGCTCAGGCATCTTCCTGTTCCGTCATCTGGCGCCGGGAACTTACCGGTTGTACGCGCTAAAGGACGAGGGGGGATCTTATTTGTACACCAGCCCGCAACAGGTTTTTGCTTTCGCAGATTCGGCTGTGAAAGTCTCGGGAGAACCTCCCAAGCCTATCAAGCTACTGGCCTACTCCATAGAGGAGGAAAAAACACCACCTATACCGGTACCTGACAAAAAAGAAAAACGCCTCAAGGTAAAATCCAATCTGCAGGGCAAGGAGATGGATCTGCTGGAGCCCCTCACATTGACTTTTGATTCTCCCTTGAAAAATTTTGATACTTCTAAGATTGTACTGGCTAATGATTCCACTTATACAAAGATTCCGGATTACTCGATCAAGCTGGACAGCACGAGGATGAAGGCAACGCTGAATATACGCTGGAATGAAAAACACCGATACGCATTACTGTTGCAAAAAGACTTTGCTTCGGACAGTCTGAACCGTGAGCTACTGAAGCCTGACACCCTGCGGTTTAAGACCAAGGCTATAGCAGACTACGGACAGGTCAAGATCAATTTTCTGAATCTTGGAGCGGTTAAAAATCCGGTACTGCTCCTGGTGCAGGGTGGCATTGTCAAGAATTCATTCCCTTTAAAAACAAATATATTTGAATTGCAATTATATCCGCCGGGCGAGTACGAAATGCAGATCCTGTACGATGAAAACGGGAATGGAAAATGGGATCCGGGTCAGTTCTTTAAAGAACACCGGCAACCGGAGATCATTAAGCCTCTTGAACGCAAATTAACGGTGAAGCCAAACTGGATGACTGAGTTTGAAGTAAAAGAATTAAAATAGGAGGCATTAACCCGGCATCCTGGAAATATACTTTTCGATTTGTTTGATCTGGTCAACAATCTGGGGGGTAGTCGGCTTGCAGGCCTTGGCTTTCTTGAAAAAGTCTTTGGCCGCCCTGAATTCCCGCTTGTTCATCATAATGCTGCACATTTGCAGATAAGCTGTTGCTTCATTTTCCTTATCCGGAAATCCTTTCCTGATGGCTTCCCGGATATAACTCTCGCCCTGCCGGTTATTTCCCTTCTGCATGGACAACATGCCCATCTGCAGCAGGCTGGCTCCTTCAGCTTCTTTGACCGGCATACCCAGGTCCAACCCTTTCTTCATCAGCACCTCGGCCGAATCAAAATCCTGTTTGCTCATGGCGATATTACCTTTCAGTGTATAGTAGACCGAGCGGATCGGTTTATACAACAAACCAGGGTACTTGATTGAATTCAGCACTTTCTCTGCCCCTTCCAGATCGCCATCCTCCATATATTCCTGGATCAAACGCAACGGCCCGAAAAAGAAATGCCCGAATACCAGGATCAGTCCGATCAGGTACAAGGTAAATGCAGGCCAAAACCCCGCGGCGTAGTGTACATATGCTCCGATCAGGATTGCAACCAGACCAATCGCAAGCCTGTATCTAATCAAAAGATTGTAAGCTTTCATTCATAATTTTTTTAGTCGCGTGTTATAATACATTCAGCACCTGTTCCTTTGCCTTTTCCAATTCATCCTTCATCATCACCACAAATTTTTGAATGGATGAGTCGTAAGCTTTAGATCCAAGTGTATTGATCTCTCTGCCGATCTCCTGCAATACAAAAGCAAGCTTTTTGCCTTTCAGATCAGTCTCTCCCTTCAGCACTTCTTCAAAAAACTCGCAGTGGTTTTTGAGTCTCACCTGCTCCTCAGTAATATCGATCTTCTCAATATAATAGATCAGCTCCTGCTCAAGCCGGTTCTCATCATAATTCTCTTTACCTACCCGTTCTGACAGTAATTTAAGCAATCCTTCCCTAATCTTTTCCTTTCTTAGCGGATCAAGTTCGCCAACCTTCAACTGAAGCGCCCTGATATTAGTTATCCGCTTCATTAACTCGTTGGCAAGGATCTCACCTTCATCCACCCGATGTGCATTCAGATCATCCATGGCATCTTTCAACATCTCCTGAACCGATTCCCAGTCCTTATCTTCCAGTGCCTCACTGGTTGGTGTAATTACTTCCGGGAGTTTAATGAGAATATTCAACGCATTAGAATTATCGATACCAAGCTCCTGTGATAATTCAGAAAGGGATCGATAATACGCTTTCGCGAGGTCCGTATTTATACTTACCGGTTTAGCTTCGCCGGTATCTTTCAGGCTGATGGCGCAATCGATACTACCGCGGCTCAGTCCACCCGAAAGAATTTTGCGAATCTCAAATTCAAAAGGTTTAAGTAATGCCGGGAGTCGCAATGACAAATCAAACTGTTTCCCGTTCAAAGACTTTATGTCGATCAGAAACGTCTTTTTCCCAATGTTTCTTTCTGCCCGGCCAAATCCGGTCATGGATTTAAGCATAGAACTATTTTTGTAAAGGTAGGGTAGGAAATTGATTTTCAACCGGATTTTGCAATAGCGTTAAGTCGCTGTATCGTACCGGGCTTCGGGCTGGGCCTGATCCTGATTGAAACTACACAGTATATTTAGACTGAATGCGATCGTTCCTGAACATCCTGCATAAAAAAAATCCCTTCAAAAAACCGAAGGGATTATTATTATAGATGGGTTAGTAAGTAACAGGTTTGAATTTCCTTCCACAATATTAATTATTATTTTGACTACTTAAAAATAATTTACAATAATTTTTATTAACATTTTTAAATAAACTGTGGATATCATCAGCCGATTTTTCGATCCTGCGTAGGTTCGTTTAACCATTCACTCCGGAAAGATTGCGTGTTATCAAAAAAATAGATATGGCTGAAATACGGATGAACACTACATTACAGAGAATCACGCTATTGAATTCATTTTTCTTGAACGATATTCCAGCCATCAGATCTTCTGATTCAGAAGCATATTTACCACTCATCTGATCGAAAAAAAAATTTTGTTTCTTCTGGTTAAAGGCTCGTGTTGGCTGATGAACATCGAAAGAAAAGAGTTCCCTTTTCAACAAATAAATTTTTAAGTAGGTTTGTCCAAAATTTCCACTATGCATTTTGATAAGCCAATTCCGCTTCAGCAAATTGCGGAACTGATTGGTGCACGCGTTGCGGGTAACGTCAACTCACCTGTAACCGGCATTAATGAAATTCACGTTGTAGAGCCGGGTGACCTTGTGTTTGTTGATCATCCTAAATACTATCAAGCCTGTCTGCGGTCGGCAGCAAGTTTTATCATCATTAATAAAGAAGTTGAGGTCCCCGACGAAAAAGTCCTGCTCATTGTGGACGATCCCTTTGAAGCCTTTCTAAAGGTTATACGTTACGTCAGACCCTTCCAGCCATCAATGCAAAACATTGCAGAAACGGCTGTTGTCGGCGAGGGAACTGTTATCATGCCCAACAGCTACCTTGGCAATCACGTTACTATAGGTAAAGATTGTATCATCCATCCGCAGGTCACCATTCTGGATCATTGTGTTATTGGCGATCACGTGATCATCCAAAGCGGCACCGTGATAGGTAGTGACGCGTTTTATTATAACAAAAAGACCAATCGGGATATACATTATAAGAAGATGCTGAGTTGTGGCCGGGTGGTTATCGAAGACTATGTGGAAATAGGTGCAGGCTGCACCATCGACCGCGGTGTTACCGGCGATACGCGGATAGGCGCCGGCACCAAGTTTGACAACCAGGTGCATATCGGGCACGACACCATTGTGGGAAAGAACTGCCTGTTTGCCGGGCAGGTGGGTGTGGCCGGGGCAACAGTCATCGAAGATGAAGTTGTGTTATGGGGACAGGTTGGCGTTTCCAAAACGCTCACGATTGGTAAGGGCGCTGTTGTCAATGCACAAAGCGGTGTGCCCTCTTCACTAGCTGCAGGTAAGGCCTATTTTGGCTCACCTGCCGTTGATGCAAAAGAAAAACTGAAGGAACTGGTATGGATCAAAAGAATTCCTGAGATCTGGAAAAAGTTGAAAAGCCAGGATTGAACAAATGGTTCGTACCTTGCGGCCATGCAGGATTATTTAAAAGGATTGAATGAGAGGCAGCGTGAGGCAGTGACACATATCAATGGCCCCCTGATGATCATAGCGGGCGCGGGAAGCGGTAAAACCAAAGTTCTCACTACAAGGATTGCCCATCTGATGGCAAATGGTGTGGACGCATTTAATATACTGGCACTCACCTTTACCAATAAGGCGGCTAAAGAGATGAAGGAGCGGGTGGAGCATATCCTGGGTGGTCAGGAAGCCAGGAATTTGTATATCGGAACTTTTCACAGCGTATTCGCGCGCATTCTCAGAACAGAGGCCCCGCGGCTGGGTTACCCCAATCACTTTACAATCTACGATACGGATGACGCCAAAAGCGTTGTAAAAACGGTAATCCAGGAATTGCAACTGGACGACCGGGTGTACAAACCCAATACAGTCTATAACCGGATATCCTCCGCCAAGAACAGCCTGGTAACTCCCGAACAATACGCGAACGATTATCAGATTCAGCAGGAAGATATCCGCGGTAACCGTCCCGCCATCGCGAAGATCTATGACGCCTATTGCAAGAGGTGTTTCAAAAATGGCGCCATGGACTTTGACGACCTCCTGCTGAAGTTTTATGAACTGCTGAAAAACTTTCCGGATGCGCTCAGTAAGTACCAGCATAAATTCAGGTACATTTTAATAGATGAGTACCAGGATACAAACCCCGCTCAGTACGAGATCATTAAGCTGCTGGGTGCGATGCACGAAAATGTGTGCGTGGTGGGAGATGACGCACAGAGTATCTACAGTTTCAGAGGCGCCACCATTCAGAATATCCTGCAGTTTCAAAAAGATTACGATAACGTGACAGTGGTCAAGCTTGAACAAAACTACAGAAGTACTAAAAATATCATACATATCGCCAATAAGGTTATTGAAAACAACAAGGGACAGATCCCCAAAGTGTTGTTTACTGAAAATGCCGAAGGTGAAAAGATCCAGGTTGTGCAGACCGCTTCAGACAATGATGAGGGCAGGTTTGTGGCAGACACCATCCAGGAACAAAAATTAAGGAACCATTTTTTAAACCGGGACTTCGCCATTTTATACCGCACCAATGCCCAGAGCCGGGCATTTGAGGAATCTTTACGGCGCATGGGAATTCCTTATACCATCTACGGAGGCATCAGTTTCTACCAGCGCAAAGAGGTGAAGGACCTGGTTGCTTACCTGCGCGTTATCATCAATCCAAAAGATGAAGAAGCGCTGAAACGTATTATAAACTATCCGGCGCGCGGTATCGGGAAGACCACCATTGACCGGCTCACGCTGATGGCTAATACGCATAACCTCACCATGTGGGAAGTGCTGATGCAGGCAAATCAGTTTGGATTCAGATCGGGAACTACGGAAGTGATCAACCAGTTTGTAACCATGATCCGGAGTTTCTCAAGCATGCTGGAAAAACAGAATGCATACGATGTTGCGGTGCATGTAGGGAAACAAACCAACCTGGTAAAGGAGCTGTTCAACGATAAAAGCACAGAAGGATTACAACGCTATGAAAATATACAGGAGCTACTGAACTCTATCAAAGAATGGGTGGAGAGCCCGGATAACGAGGAAGGAGAACTGATCGATAAAGGATTGGGGGCCTATTTGCAACAGATTACCCTGCTGACGGATGCAGATGAAAAAGACCCGGAAGCCGATACCGTGAAGATGATGACCATCCATGCCGCGAAAGGACTAGAGTTCTCATGCGTGTTTGCTGCAGGTCTGGAAGAAATGCTATTCCCCAACGCAATGAGTATTAATACCCGCGAAGAACTGGAAGAAGAGCGTCGGTTATTTTATGTGGTAATAACGAGGGCCAAAAAGAAATTATGGATTTCCTATGCCAACACGCGGTATAAGTTTGGTTCACTGGTGCGGAATGAACCGAGCAGATTCATTTCTGAGCTGCCACCGGAGTTTCTGGATCAGCAGTACGCAGGTGGAGGGGCCAGAAATACTCCTTCCGCCGGTCTTCGGGGCTCAGCATTTGAACGCATGTCCGGCAGTTGGGGATCATCGCGCAATAAGGTCACCGACGCCGAAAAAAAATATGGTCCCCCACCAGGAAAAAACTCAAATACGCCGGCCTATCTTTCTCCAAAACCTGAAAGGAAAGTGGTAGAACACGTTGCAGGCCCGGATTTCTCGCCCAGTGATCCCGCTGAAATTGCTGTTGGCCAGAAAGTTGAACACCAGAAATTCGGGTTCGGAGAAGTATTAAGCGTCGAAGGCGCTGCACACAATCCCATGGCCCTGATCCGGTTTGAACTAAACGGTGAAAAAAAGATCCTTTTGAATTATGCACGGTTAAGGATTGTTGAGTAAACATCAAGCTGAAAATTGCTAAAATATTTTTAATTTTTCTTGCTTTCAGTGCCTTTGAAAATCAAATGGTTAAAAATTAACATTCACCGCGAGACTGCAAACTACCGTTGGTACAACGTTCTCGCGGATAATTGGAACACAATTTGTATAGGAACATTTGACTTTAGCTTATATTGAAAAGCGAAGTTCCTGAGGAGAATGAAGAACCTGAATGTAATATCTTTCAATGAGCTTAGTTGCTATGTACTGACCCTTGAAACATCCGGTCTGGTGGATCTTTTTGTACGGGCGGTCTACAAACAGATCATCGTGCACACGCTGAACCACTTTATTGCTTCCAAAGGATTGATCCTTTACGGCTGGTGCCTGATGCCAAACAGGCTGTACCTCGTATGCCGCACTGCGAAAGATGTACAGCTGACTGATCTACGTGCTCAGTTCAAACAATTTACAACCGAAAAAATTATAGATGCCATTGAAGCGGAACCTGAAGAGAAGAAATCCTGGTTAGTGGAAAGGTTTAACAAATACACCGGATTACTTCGGACGGCCCGTAATATTAATTGTTGGAAACCGATGGCAAACCCGTTAATACTGGATATGAGGCGGCCGGATCTGATCGCTGAACAAATTGAATTGATTCATTCCTTTCCCGTCAAAGAACGAATCGTGCAGTTCCCGGAAGACTACCTGTACAGTTCTGCAAGGGATTACGACGGTGCAGAGGGGCTTGTGAAAATTATTAAACTCAGTCCGATAGAACAGGAGATTGATGCGATAAAAAACAGGAAGAGTAGTTTTAAGGTCAAGCATTACAAGTAATGTGTCATTTCAGGCTATCCGTTATAGTTATATTTGTGACCCCGGTAAACCGGGGTTTGTTCTATGCGCCGTCGTAAAAAGAAGAACTGGAAATTAAAGGACCTTCTCGTAAAAGTCGGGATCCTGGTTTTTTTGGCCGGACTGGTCTATTTCCTGCTGGAACGATATAAAGAGCAACAGGAAGTGTTTGTACGCTTTGAAGCCTTTGGTATCGACCTTCCGGTGGCATACGACATTCACGGTATCGACGTCTCCAGGTATCAGCAGAATATCAACTGGAAGCTGGTGAAAGAAATGGAAGTGCAGGGAAAGCGGATCGGCTTCGCTTTCATCAAAGCCACAGAGGGCGAGACCCTGATCGATCCTACTTTCAAAAGGAATTTCCGGCTCGCAAAATCAAATGGGATTCCTCGGGGCGCTTATCATTATTTTATTCCTTCGCTGGATGCCAACCAACAGGCCAGGCAGTTCATTTCGAACGTGAGACTTGTAACCGGTGATCTTCCACCTGTACTTGACGTAGAACAGACCAACCAGGTTCCCCTCATCGTATTGAAAGCAAAAGTCAGGGCCTGGCTGGAACTGATCGAAGGATACTACGGAGTCAGGCCGATTATTTACACACACGCGGATTTCTACCAAAAATACCTGGGAAAAGATTTTGACGAATACCCGCTTTGGGTAGCTCATTATTATGAAAAGCACAAACCCCGAATCAGCCGCCCCTGGCTGTTTTGGCAGCATAACGACAAAGGTAATGTGGATGGCATCAAAGGCAGTGTGGATTTTAATGTGTTCAACGGCGATTCTACTGCGTTCAGGAATTTGCTGATGAAGTGAATAAATCTAGACGCTAGACGTTAGATATTAGATATTAGATAGAATTATTATAATATTTGTTATTAATGCTTGTTCGCGCTACTGATGCATGAAACCCCAGGTTTTAGAATATCAGTCGCCCGGCCATTCGCCTGCGCCCTGGCGGGTCAGTTCACATTCACCGGTGGTACAATCGATGATTGTAGAAGGGGTGGTTCCGCCTATGCCGCCGTCCACAACCAGATCCACCAGGTGCTCATATTTTTCATGAATGATTTCAGGATCGGTATAATCTTCTACATATTCTCCTGGTAGCGATGTACTAAGCACGGGATGCCCCAGCTCTTTAACAAGTGCCATCGTTATATTATTATTCGGGATCCTCAGCCCAATGGTATCTTTCTTGTTATGAAGGATTTTGGGAACCTGCTTGCTCGCCTGCAAAATAAAGGTATAAGGTCCGGGAAGATATTCTTTCAGTATTCTGAATGTGGGGGTAGACATTTGTCTCGCGAAATCGCTGAGATGACTCAGATCACTGCAAATAAAAGACAACCTCGCTTTCCTGGGATCGATTTGTTTGATCCGGCAGATCTTCTCCACGGCCTTTGTCTGAAAAATATCGCAACCCAATCCGTACAGGGTATCAGTCGGGTAAATGATGATACCACCGTTCCGAAGTGTGTCGGCCACAGTCTTGATCAGCCTGGGCTGCGGGTCTTTGGGATGAATCTGCAGCAACATAGTATAGCTTAAAGCCCAACGCAAATAATGCGCCCGATTACCAGGAAGCAATTTACCGATTAATCCTGGATGGTCCAAACTTCCCTGCCTTGCAACAAGGCATTCAGATTTGGTTTTTTACGAGCCACTGCATCTTCCAGTTGCAGCTCCATCATTTCTTCATAACAGGGTCTCTGAGTCTCATAAAAAACGCCAAACGGACGCGGTAAATGTCCGGCAATATCCGGATTGTCATGAATACGGGTTAAGATCTGTGCCTTGTAAATATCCGTCTCATCATGTATCCACAAATCATCCAGGCTATAACCTTCTTCCAGACTTACAACACGAGGTTTGAAACCGTCCAGCCGGAGTCCTTTTTCCTTTTGTTTTCCGAACACCAGCGGTTTGCCTTGTTCCAGGAACAGGGTCTCATCCGGTTTTGAACCTTTTTCCGTAAACGATTCGAAAGCGCCGTCATTAAAGATATTGCAATTCTGATAAATTTCAAGGAAGGACGTTCCGCGATGTTGTTGCGCGCGGATCAGCATGGCCTGCAGGTGCTTAGGATCCCTATCAATCGACCGCGCCACGAAGGTCCCGTCTGCACCCAGCGCCAGTGAAGCAGGGTTAAACGGATGGTCGATACTTCCAAACGGGGTTGACTTGGTCACTTTGTTCGCTTCGGAAGTTGGTGAATATTGTCCCTTGGTCAATCCGTAGATCTGGTTATTGAAAAGTAATACGTTGATATCCAGATTTCTTCTTAGCAGGTGAATCGTATGATTACCACCGATACTCAGACTGTCTCCGTCTCCGGTTACCACCCACACACTGAGTTCCGGTCTGGATGCTTTCAGTCCGGATGCAATCGCCGTCGCGCGACCGTGGATCGAGTGCATACCATAGGTATTCATATAATAGGGGAAACGGCTGCTGCAGCCAATTCCGGATATAAAAACGATGTTCTCCCTGGGGATCCCAAATCCGGGCATAACCCGTTGTACCTGAGCCAAAATTGAATAGTCGCCACAACCCGGGCACCAGCGCACTTCCTGGTCTGTTACAAAGTCCTTCTGGGTTAGACTTGGGGTTAATACTTCTTTCATTATTTTGTTTTCATTTACCATAGAAAATTTTGTCCGCATTATTTGTCATCTGTTTTAGCGCTCACGAGCGCTTCGCGGTTCATCGCGATCGATACAAATCTGCCTGAAAACTTTTATGGATAGTTCATTTCACAGTTTAATAGTCTACAAAGTTAATCTATTCGTTAATATGACGATTATTTATACTTACAGAAATCCGGAATTCTTCACAATCATTTAAATACCTTCATTTTACCGTTAATAATTTTTAACTTTGGATTTCAAGACGATCCCATGCGTTTCCGGAAAATCATACTCACCCTCCTGGTCATTATCCTCTTCGTTGCCGCAGGCTCAGCTCATTCAAGCATGTCTAAAAAAAGGAACCTGAAGGTTTTACCCCAGGACATATCGGATGAAAAACTGGACAGCATCATGCAATCCTACACCAAGGCCCTGGGCGTCAGCTGCGATTTTTGCCATGTTCCCGATAAAAACAACAAGGAAGTTTTGGATTACGCTTCAGATGAAAATCCTGTAAAAGAAGAGGCCCGGAAAATGATCCGGATGACGATCGACATCAATAAGAGCTATTTCAATACGGATCCGAAAATCCATCCTGCCTATCTTATCGTCGTGAAATGCGGCACCTGCCATAAGGGTGATGCGGTTCCCCTATAACCGCGTAACTAGCTCGCAAGCCCTTTGCAGGAGCTGGTTTGGGGCTTTTGAAAAGTTCATCACCCATTAAAAACTATAACGTCCGTCCTGGATTATTTTATCTGCTATCCGCCTCCTGGCATCCCGGATATTAAAAGGCTCAGCTTTCGTGAAGCGGCGCAAGCCCAGCAGCATCATACGCTGTTCATCACCTTCCGCAAAAGCATTGACGGCATCCTTACCGTATTTACCGACCTTATCCACGCCATCGTACAGGAAGCTGCGCATCATATCTTCAAAGACAACAGTCTTGCCATCATTTTGATCCTTAGCCTTGATGGTACGCAACAACATGCTTTCGGCATGAAAAACTGCGATAGCCATATCAGCGATATTCATCAGCACTTCCTGTTCCTTTTCTATCTGCGTCATGAATTTCTGGACGGCGGCGCCGGCAACCATGAGGATCGCCTTCTTCAGATTGGCAACCAGCTTCCGTTCAGGTCCGTAGGCGGTTTCATCTCCACTATCCGAAGACAGGTCAGGTACGCTCATCAGTTCTTTCTGCACTTCCATCGCGGGTCCCATCAGGTTTAGCCGGCCCTGCATGGCTCTCTTCAGCGTCATGTCCAGGATCAGCAGACGGTTGATTTCATTGGTACCTTCATAGATCCGGTTGACACGGCTATCGCGATAAGCCCGGCTGATATTGTACTCTGCACTGTAACCGTTGCCACCGTGGATCTGCACGCCTTCATCCACGGCAAAATCCAGCGTTTCGCTTCCGAAGACTTTCAACATCGCGCATTCAACCGCGTATTCTTCGGCCGCACCGAGGAGTGACTCATTAAATGGTTTGCCTGCAGTCTGCAATTCCTGCTCAAAGTCGCGGATCAAGCCTGCCGTGCGGTATAGGGCCGATTCGCAGGCAAACAGGCCGATGGCCATTTGTGCGAGTTTATGCTTTATCGCACCGAAGTTGGCGATCGGTTGTTTAAACTGTTCGCGGATTTTGGCATATTCGATGGATGTGTCCAGGGCCCGCCTGGTACCGCCCAACGTAGCCGCACATAATTTAAGCCGGCCGATGTTCAGGATATTAAACGCGATGCGATGCCCCTTACCTATTTCTCCCAGCAGATTTTCCACGGGCACTTTTGCATCCTGAAAATAAAGTTGTACAGTAGACGACCCCTTGATACCCATCTTCTTTTCTTCCGGCCCGCGGGTAAACCCCTCAGTATCCCGTTCTACAATAAAACCTGTAAATCCTTTGTGGTCGGCATCCAGGCCCTCTCCTTCAATTTTTGCAAACACGGTATAGACATCGGCAAATCCTCCGTTGGTGATCCAGCATTTTTGTCCGTTCAGGAGGTAATACTTTCCGTCTTCACTTAACCTGGCTGAGGTTTTTCCGCTGAGTGCATCGCTACCCGCGTTTGGTTCGGTAAGTCCATATGATCCAATCCATTCGCCGGTCAGGAGCCTGGGAATATATTTTTCTTTTTGTTCCGGGGTTCCGAAGTAAAGGATGGGGAGCGTACCGATCCCTGTATGTGCGGCAATAGCCACAGCAAAGGAATGACCCGAGCCCAGGTATTCATTGACCAGGGTCGATGTGATGAAGTCCTTCCCCATCCCGCCGTATTGTTCGGGGAATGAGGTGGCGAGTAAACCCTGCTCACCGGCTTTCTGCATCAGCGATTTCATCAGGCCGTCTTCCAGACTGTCGATGCGGTCGAGGATGGGCATGATCTCCAGGTCCAGGAACTGGTTACACATATCCCTGATCATTAATTGTTCTTCATCAAACTGTTCCGGCGTAAAGATATCCGCGGGGAGGGTTTTGTTGATGAGCCATTCGGCTCCTTTCAAAGTGTGGCCCATAGTATCGTGGCTTTGTCCCGCTTCGACCACCCGTGGGTACGGTGGCAGCGGAAGGTTAATGTTTATGTTGATTTTATACGAACTACATGCTAATGTCCTGGCTACTTCAGGTTCTCATAGACTTTCTTCAGCACTTCCTTACAAATATCGATCTGATCATTGCTAACCCCTTCCAATGCTTCTTCCACTGTCTTCGCCGCTATTTCGTGACAGATATCCTGCAGGTTCCAGGCTTTTTCCGTGAGATAGATCAGCTTCTTTCTCCGGTCGCTGCTTGAGGCCGTTCTTCTGGCAAGCCCCGCTTTCTCCAGGTTGTCCACTAATCGTGTCATGCTCGGCCTGTCTCTGAACGTGGCCAGACAAAGGTCTTGCTGGCTGATGCCATCCTGTTTCCAGAGGTGGTAGAGCACGCTCCACTGCTCGGTCGTCAGGTTCAGCCCGGCCTGGTTGAACTTCTTCTGCAGGCGGCGCGCAATGGCGGTATTGGCCACACCGGTGATAAAGCTGTGAAGCTCACCTCTCTTCAGTTGGTTGTTTAACATACTGTTGTTTTAACAACTAATCGAAATTAGTATTAATTTTGAAAAATTCAAGTTAATTTACAGTTGCTGATGGGGTTTTTGAATCCTGTTGCTGATGAGCCTTGCAAACTAGCAGGTTCGGGTAATGAGTTCCAAAGTAGCATTCGGCAGATTAAAAAATACGGTTGACCAGACTCTCTATTCCATATAAACATTCAAGCATCGGCTATATCCGGATGGGCCATGGCGAAAAGCTTGTTTTTTGCTTTCATGGTTTTGGGGGGAAATCGACTTCCTTCAGTTTTCTTGAATCTTATGCTGATGGGTATACTTTTATTGCGCCCGACCTACCATTTCACGGGGAAACTGTTTGGAAGGAAGGCTCTGAAATTACACCTGCTGATCTGGTTTCGATCGTGCAACTGATCATCGACAAGGAAAAGGTTAAGGAGGCAGTAAAATTTTCACTCATTGGTTTCAGTTTTGGCGCCAGGATCGCTCTTTCTTTGTTCCAGGCGGTCCCCGAATCCATCGACAGGTTGGTTCTCATAGCTCCTGATGGATTAAAAGTAAATTTCTGGTATTGGCTGGCTATCTATACGAAGGCGGGCTACAGGATTTTTCAACATACGGTGCAGTCACCGGGCTTGTTCCTGGGTATGGCCAGGCTGCTTCAACGCGCCGGTATTAAAAAGAACCTGGCAAAATTCACCATTGATTGCCTGCAGCGGAACGATTATCGCCAGCTTCTCTCACAGGGCTGGCCAGCCTACAAGTCGTTTAAACCCCACATCTATCAAATAAAATCACTGATTAGTGAAAATAAAGTACCGGTCAAATTGTTTTTTGGAAAAAACGATAGCATTTTTCACCCAAAGGATGGTTTAAAGTTTTCCAAAGGTATTGAATCCTGGTGCCAGATTTCCCTGTTCGAATGCGGACATCAGATGTTAAGCAAGAAATATGCGGGAGATATTGTTAAAGCGTTAAGTGTGATAAGTTGAAATCTACGTTACGCTATATTTATATATGTATGGGGCTCAATGTCTAACATCTAAAATCTAGCGTCTAATATCTAATATCTAGCATCCCCTAAAACATTAGTTTTGCGTCACCATGATCCTTATCGTTATCTGTATCATTCTTTTGCTGAGTTACTCAGCGGTTATTTTCTTTTACCATCGCGGCTGGCAGAAATTGCAGGTCTTTGTACCTTCTGAAGTACAGGCCGGAAATTCGCCCCGGATCTCCGTAATTGTCCCCGCCAGGAATGAAGAAAAAAACATTGGTAACCTGCTGACATCCATCTCCCGGCAAACTTATCCCGGTACCCACTTTGAAGTAATCATCGTGGACGACCATTCCACAGACTCGACCGCGGATATCGTCCGGCGCTTTACGGCTGACCAGACGGCGCATCCAACGGATTGGTTAAGAGTCATCCCGGCTCAGGACGATCAGGGCATTGCGTACAAAAAGAAAGCTATCGAGACAGGCATTGCCGCAGCTAATTACGAATGGATCCTCTGCACCGATGCGGATTGCACGGTATCCCCGGGATGGATCGCCGGTTACGCAGCATTTATCAGCGCAAACGATCCGGTGTTTGTCGCCGCTCCGGTTGTATTCGTTCCTGCCGGCAGCACAACGTCCGCGAAAAACAACCTGCTCTTTACTTTCCAGGAACTTGATTTTCTGTCGCTTCAGGGCATCACGGCAGCATCGGTCTCTCAAAAGTTTCATAGTATGTGCAACGGCGCCAATATCGCCTACCGAAAAGATGTATTCCAGGAAGTGGGCGGTTTCAACGGTATCGACCACATCGCCTCCGGCGATGATATGCTGCTGATGCATAAGGTGAGGTTGCGGTACCCGGACCGGGTGCTTTACCTGAAATCAAAACCGGCTATCGTTGAAACATCAGCCGCTGCCACCTGGCGGGAATTTTTCAACCAGCGCATCCGCTGGGCCAGCAAAGCAACAAGCTATGACGATAAAAAAATCTTCGCCGTGCTGCTGCTGGTTTATCTTTTCAACTTCTCCTTTCTTTTGCTCGCCATTGCTTCTTTCATCGATATTCAATATTTTTATTTTCTGTTGATCCTGTGGGTCGCGAAAACAGTTGCAGAACTGCCGTTCATGATCCAGGTCAGCAACTTTTATGGGAGACGGTCCACATTAAAATATTTCTTCCTATTTCAGCCTTTGCATATTGGCTATACCATCCTGGCCGGTTTTCTGGGAACTTTCGGAACCTACGAATGGAAGGGAAGAAAAGTGAAATAGCAGGTGATTAATTTTTGGACTAATTACGTTTTTTAATCTTTGTCTAAATCGAAGGTAAAATAGCAGGTGACTAATTTTTTGACGCGATGAAATTTTTTGAAAATGCTGCCTGGCGGCGGCTTAAAAAGAACAGAGGCGCCATGGCCGGACTGGTCGTGATACTGCTGTCGTTGCTGGTGGCCGTCTTCTGCTATTTCATCGCTCAGGATCCATCACCCTACGCCAACCGGATTATTCTAGAAATTGGCGGTCAGAAACCTGGATTCTCCCAGACATTCCTTTTAGCCAAAAAAGAATTTACCCCCGCAAAGTCCGGTTTTTTCAAACGACTGATATCAGGCAAACCCGACGAATTCGATTTTATTCCCGTAAACAGTTTTCGCGAGAAAGGCGATAGTATCATTGCTGATAAATTCATTGATGAGGGGGTTGGCGAGCGTGTTGGTTTTCACAAAAATCAACTGGCGCCTCATCCGGTCGCGACAGAAAAATTCTGGCTTGGCACCGATAAATTTGGCAGGGACATACTGAGCCGGTTGCTGGCGGGCACTCGCATCAGCTTGAGTGTGGGCATGATCACGGTATTGATATCGATCAGTATTGGTCTGTTGCTGGGTTCACTGGCGGGTTATTTTGGCGGACGTACCGATAATATCATCATGTGGTTCATCAACGTCATCTGGAGCATCCCTACCCTGCTCCTGGTTTTCGCCATCACGCTGACGCTGGGTAAAGGTTTCTGGCAGGTTTTCGTGGCAGTGGGTCTAACCATGTGGGTGAATGTGGCCAGGCTTGTCCGCGGGCAGGTACTGGCTGTACGCGAACTGGAATATATTGAAGCCACGCGGGCGCTGGGCTTTAGTCACGCGCGGATCATCGTACATCATATCTGGCCGAATATCCTGGGGCCGGTACTGGTGATATCGGCAGCTAACTTCGCCTCTGCGATTGTCATTGAAGCCGGTCTTAGTTTCCTGGGGCTGGGCGTGCAACCCCCTCAGCCTAGTTGGGGATTGATGATCAAGGAAAACTACAATTTTATCATCACCCAAAACCCTATGCTGGCGCTGGCTCCCGGCATTGCCATCATGATCCTGGTGCTGGCCTTTAACTTGCTGGGCAACGGATTAAGGGATGCGCTTAGCGTCAGAGGTAAACTATAAGCTGATCGGAATTTTACCGGTGCTTTGATAGAATAACCTCGATGGTGTTATCGGCAAACTATAAACTGATCAAAATTTTACTGTCACCCACGCCTGCAATCGTAGCGACTCTCGTTTTTTCATCTAGGTTGTAACGAATCTTCTGACCCTTTGCATTGAGCACACGCATACCTGATGGCAACAATATTTTCAGGTTTCCGTTTAGCCGGGGAGTAACTACAGCGCGCTTCAGCTTACCCTGGCTCCATTCCATATCTACCTGTCGGTTGCCGCGTGCTATCAATCCCTTAATACTTCCGTTGGCCCAATCTTTTGAAACTGGCAGGGCTGGTAAGAATCGGATGATTTCATCTTTCCCGTGGCTTTGCAGCAGCATTTCGGTGATACCGGCGGTGGCGCCAAAATTGCCATCGATCTGGAAAGGCGGATGGGCGTCAAATAAGTTTGAATAAGATCCACCTCCGGTTGTGTAGATGGTCTTGCCATCATTTTTTACCGGCAGCAGCAGCCCGCGCAGCATTTTGAAGGCGTGATCTCCATCTCCCAGTCTCGCCCAGAAACATACTTTCCAGGCCTTGCTCCAGCCCGTTCCGCCGTCGCCCCGCAGCTCCAGTGTTTTTTTGGCAGCTTGCATCAGATCGGGCGTATCCCAGGGATTGATCTCGTCGTAAGGGTGCAGACCAAACAGGTGTGATACATGTCTATGCTGAGGCTCAGCGCTGGGCCAGTCCTGCAGCCATTCCTGGATGCCGCCGTTGCTGGGGCTGATCTGGTTGGGCGCCAGTTTGTCTCTGACTGGTATCAACTGTTGCGCAAAGGTTTCATCGGTATTTAGGATCTTAGCCGCGTCGATGCAAGCGCTGAAGATATTACGGCAGATCTGCATATCCATGGTGGGACCCATGCAGGTATTGCCTTTGAAGCCGTCTGGCATGATATAGGTATTTTCAGGGGAATTGGAAGGTGCGGTTACCAGCCACCCGTGCTGGCGTTCCTGAATTAGAATTGACTTCAAGAAAACAGCGGCCTGTTTCATGACGGGGTAATACTCCCGCAGGAAATTTTCGTCTTTGGTGAACTGGTATCTTGTCCAGATATGCGTGGCCAGCCAGGCACCGCCGGTCAGTGAAGAACCCCAGTTCGCACCTTCACCCGGGGAAGTAAAAAACCAGGGGTTGCAGACTACATGCGCCACCCAGCCTTCCGCGCCATAGTATTTCCGGGCAGTTGTGGATCCGTTGGGTACCAGGTTTTTGGAAAATTGATATAGAGGTTGAGCGAGGTCAGACAAGTTCGTAGGATCGGTCAGCCAGTAGTTCATCTGGATATTGATATTGAGGTGATAGTCGCCGTTCCAGGGTGTCTGATATTCCACGGCCCAGAGGCCCTGCAGGTTGGCGGGAAGCAGTCCGGGTCTGGAGGAGCTGATGATCAGGTACCTGCCAAAATTGAAATACAGGATGGGCAACTGGTTGTCATCACCGCCTTTGGCGTAGTTCACCAGCCGTTCCTGGGTGGTCAGGTTTGCGGTAGATGGTTGGGCATAAGGCGCCTTCCACCGGCAGCGGTCGAAGTATCTGAGGTAGGCCGCTGTTGAGGCGGTCCGGGCGTTATTATAATGTGCGCCTGCTTTGAAAATATCCTGTATGGATTGTTTTACGGGGTCGGTTGCCAGATTCAATCCGCCTTTGAGATAATTATAATCGGTGCGGATGGCCAGGGCTATCACACATTCGGAGGCATTTGAAATGTTTAAAACATCACCATTCGTTGATATCCTACCGTCACAGCGAACCGGTTTTGCGGTAACGGCATAGCGCATGCCTTTATCGGCGCCGGAGGGAAGTTGACCGTACAGGACGATTGTGCCGTTGCGGACCTCATTCGACAGCACATTTTCTTTGCGGTATAGAGATAAGTTTAGGTTCAGCTTCCCGGGCTTTTCACTTTTGAGCCTTACCCAGATGATATCACGCACAAAATCCGTGAAAGCTTCTTCGGTGATCTGGTTGTTATCTCTTTTATACTTTGTGGTGGCTGTGGCCTGTTCCAGGTTTAGGATCCGTTGGTAGTTAGAGATCTTTGCCTGATCGTCCCATTCAATCAGCAGATCTCCCGCGGTTTGGTAGCACCCGAATTTATCCTTTGCACCGGCGCCGAAGCCGGAGCCCCTGCCCTTTGCCACAAAATGTTTCATCAGCAGGGCCTGCGCTTCGCGGTTTTTGCCATCCAGCAGTAGTTGCTGGATAGGCTTCAGGTAATAATGGGCGCTATCCATATCGGCGTCTTGTGGTCCGCCCGACCATAGCGATATTTCATTCAGTGCGATCCGCTCCTTTTTGGTGTCCCCAAACATCATCGCTCCCAGCCTGCCGTTTCCCAGCGGCAGCGACTCAGTAAAATTGGAGGCGGATGCGTTGAACCGGATTTCCAGATCGGGCTTTTGCGCTATCGCTACTACCGACAGAAATAAAACGCCAATACAAAAACTAATTTTCTGAATCGTCATAAGAATTATTTAAGCGGATCAAATACTTTTTTTGTTAAGCTTTACGGTTTTCTATATGCTATCCCCTGTACGTTTTGGGCGGCAGGGGTTTCTGCCTGTACATATGAAAGGAATAAGTGACGAAAAACGGCATAGCTGGTATCCTGATTAATTTTCAGTGCATATATCGTGAATGGTTGTCAGATCTGTTGCGCAAGGTAACCCATAAATGCATTTGAACCCCTCTTTTCCCGTCATTTGCCGCGTGGATGCGTTTGAATCAGCTTACATTGTTTGTTCATACTGCAAGGCGGCTGAAAGTCTCGCCCCTGGCCGTTTTCAACAATACACCGACCAGAGAATAGTGTTGCGGGAGAATCCAAGCCCACGGAAACCAGCGGCAAAAAAAAGAGGCCAGTTTATCAAAACCGCCTCTGATTCTCTTGAAATTATTTAATCTGTTATAGTCCGCCAAAGGACAGCCCAATTGAAACGGGGTGCAGGTGTGCGCCGGCGCCTTCTTTGAGCAGGGTGGTGAACTGGTAGGATCCGAAAATGGTAAAGTGACCGTATCCTATCCGTGCTGTTCCGGCGATACGGGTTGTATTAAAATATTTTTTGCTGGCTTCTTTCATCAGGTAATCGGTGGCGTATGGGCTACCGCGCAGGTTACGGTTACGGGTTCCGGCTTTGATCATCGTCCCCACTTTCACACCCAAGGCGAATTTGAAGCTGGCATCGGCGTTTTCCGGATCGCCGGTAAAGCGCAGTTCAACCGGAACTTCCAGGTAGGAAGTGTTCAGGCTGGTTTTTTTGAAGGTGGTATTATTGCCGTAGGGGTTTTTATTGAATTTGAGTAACTGGCCTGTTCCTTTTACGTCTACGAAGGCGCTGTCGAAAAACATTCTGTCGGAGCCTACGCCGAGGCCGATCGCGGCGCTGATTTGTGGCGTGGTTTTAAAAGGAAAATCGAACATAAAATAAGCGTTGATCGTCCTGGGCAATCCTTTTGTATGGATGCTATCCGGCTTTCCCATCCAGTTGAGTCCGCCAAGCTGGATCAGGAAATGGTCTTTAGCCCGGTTAGACAGGTTATATTGTTTCTTATGAGCTTTTGGTGTTTTGGGTGCGGTTGTTGTTGGTTCATGTGGCAGTGAATCCACCTGTGCGTACAGGTTTCCCGATAGATAAAAAACAGCCGCTAAGAGAAATATTTTCTTCATAATAGAGTTTAACAGGCGCAAATATATTTTTCTTTCGGTTAAAAATAGGTTAATGCGGGCATTATCCTTTCATAACCAGGCGAAAATGTGGGTTTATGGCTCAAATTAGCCTGAAAAAATGGTCCGGGCATTTGTATTTTCTTTAATTTTGCCGTCCCTTAAACGGGGCACAGTTTTTCTGTGCAGTTTGACGATTTGGATTCTGCGGGCGATGTTCGTGTGAATCCGGTAGTCACCGGTCCTATAGCTCAGTTGGTTAGAGCATCTGACTCATAATCAGAGGGTCCCAGGTTCAAGCCCTGGTGGGACCACGAGAAGTTCAAGCAGTCACCATAAAGTGGCTGCTTTTTTTGTCGTACAACTTGCAAACATACCGACAAAGCCTCCGCATATACCCAATTTGGGTTAGTATTCATAAATCCATTCCATCGTGTCGTAAGGATCCCATTTGCAGAACAGCGTTTCAATGTAGACAATGATACCGAACTCCTCCGGGGGATGTATTTCGGCGCGCCGCAGGCGGGTTTCATCTCCTTCATCACGCAGGCGCTTTACTATCTCCTTCCCGTACTCGACCCAGGAATCAAAGTCTGTAACCGTATTGTTCATCACGCTTTCGCCGTACCAGAAATTAGAACGCACGTCATCACGCGGAAATGGGGATTTGGCCTCGCTATTAAAGTATTTGAAATTAGGTTTCACGGTATGTATCGAAGATACAAAAAGTTACCTCATCCAGATCTTACTTTTTTTTACCCGCAGGCGGGTGAGTCAAACCCATAGAATAGTGGGTCAACCCGCCTGCCGGCGGCCAGGCATCACCAGAGTTTACAACATCCAAAAGAAACAGAAGCGATAGAATAGTTTTCGATCTAAGAATTCGTCCGAAGACAGAAGCCGCACCAGCCAAATAAATGTCGATCCTTTCGGCGGAACTGAGGTTATAAACTAATATAAATTTGTTTTATGCAGATATTCGCATTAATTAAGCAGAGCAGTTCAAAAATTGATACAAATCATGATCTTATTCATGATCACGGGCCGGGAAAAAGGGATCAGTGGCGAACCATTAAAAAAAAATTTATTTTATTAAATCCATCTCTTAACTTTACGCAACTGTGAGCCCGGAAAAAATGGTTGCCATTTGGATTTTCGTGATGAGTTAACTGCTGCGACCCGTGTAAGACCATAGATATCCGCCAATTTTTTTAAGGGTGAGCCTGTTTGTTGCACCTGGAAAATTCTATTTTGAGCAATGCGATTTTTGATTACCATAACCTCTGACAAAAACGAGATAATCCCTATCAATTATCAGTACCCTTTGTCTGCTGCGATCTATAAGATCATCAACCGGGCGAGCGAGGAATATGCTGCGTTTTTGCATGAGCGTGGATATGGGAAGGGTTTTAAATTGTTTTGCTTCTCGGATTTAAGAGGCAGGTTTAAGATAGAGGGGGACCGTCTGGTTGCCCTTAGTGATACAATATCTTTTGAAATCTCCTTTCACCTACCCCAAGCGTCCCAGAACTTCATTAAAGGGCTTTTCATGTCGCAGAGGGTTGAAATCGCCGATCGAAAAACCAAGGCTGCATTTACCGTCCAGACTATTGAGGCTTTGCCCAGTTCATTTGCTGGTAAACTAGACAATGAAATAATTGAGCTACTGTTAAAAACTGCGTCAGCCTGTGTCGCCGGATTGAAAAACGAAAGAGGTAATTATCATTTCTTGTCACCCGACGATAAAAGATTTGTCGAATGCCTGATTTACAACTGGAAGGAAAAGATTAAGTCCGTGGAACCCGATACAGATTTGGCAGATGCAGTTTTATCCGTTGAACTTCAAGATGTTAGCATCCAAACCAAATCAAGACTAATGACTATTAAGGCGGGAACCCCGGCAGAGACCAAAATCCGGGGATTTACCAATCTAGGATTAAATGTGATGGGAGAAAAACGATTCGTGGAGCTGTTGTGTAATTCGGGGTGCGGTTTGTACAATGCTCAAGGCTGCGGATATCTCGAGCATCGATAATTTTTTAAGCATAAAAGCCAGTACCCCAACCAATTAGCTTTATTAATTTCAATTCAAGATTGTTCGATTGTTAAAAGTGGGAATACTGGCGCTCAAAAATAGAGAAAATTATGTGTGTAAATACATAATTTTTCACCAATTAGCTTTAGTATGAGATATTTACTTATCTTTGTTAAAATCTTCGGGCAATAGAAAACAAATTTTACAAAGCAAGCGACGGAAGTCAAATGAATCTTGAAAGTTTTATCTATTATGTTTTTCATCTGAGAAATGTGAAGCTGAAAAATCATCGGCCCAGAATTATATGGCCGATGATTTTTCAGACGTGGCAACATACATTTATTTAATAAAATGATTCGAAAATGATAAGGGAACTAATAAATTTCACCAGCAGAATTGACGAAGAGTTTAAAAATCTAGGCTCTAAACCCAAAGAGGGCCTACATATTTCAATCAAGAGTTTAGTAACCGAAGATGGCGAAGCCAAAATTGACTCCGAACACTTTCAGTATGAACAATACTCCAAAAATCAAAAAGATCAGACTTCCAGTTTCCTGAGCCACTGTAAACTCTTACATCAAAATGCCTGGTGCATTGATACAAACAAGTGCTTCGATTTACCGACCAAAGCGATTCACACTTGTTCACCCTTTGCCGTTGGTTTCAAAAGAGAACATTTGAAGGGAGGTGCAAAATTTGAAGAAAATAAGAGTAATAAAAAAGCCATTTACCAGCGTTTTGGAGAATATTTTTCGAAGGCATTTACACTTTTCGAAAACGAGGGCGAAAGCGAAAAATACCTATTTTTCGCAAACTTCTTCACAAATAATCATTTCTCACAAATGTTAACAAGAATTGACAATGAACAAACTGGGTCAAGAAATAATCTGCTGGAGAAATACGAACAGCTTAAAAATGAATTCCAAGGCACTAAAGATAGGATACAAAAGGAAACACTAAAAGATAAAATCACCCAAGCAGAACTAGCGCTCTTAAAAGTCAAGCCACTAGAAGATAGCAGCTACATTATATTTTATCTTGATGTTCCCCTTGATTTGTACAAGCAAGTTCACAAAAAGTATTTGGACGATAAACTTTTTAATACAGACAAATACAATACTCCAGCGAATAACGAAGGCCTGATATACGGGACGAGCAATTTTATGAACGGATTCAACAGCAATATGCCCTTCTTGATGCATCAAACAGCCAGTTTTGACATAACCGGAAGAATATCAAATGTAGATGCAAAGCTGTTGAACGATTTGAAAAATATATTCCCAAACAAAATCTTGCCTTGCCCGCTACCCATTTTCATCTACGAGCAAGAAATTATTCAAGACAAAGTCATTAGTATCTTCAAAGACAGCGGCTTTAAATTCGGATACAAAGAGATCATTCAGAAGCTGGTAGAAGATAACAAAATGGACATTGCCAATTACTACTTACTTTTCTGGCAAAACTCCAAGGAAGGTATTGTATTCAAGGATTTCGACTACGTTTCAAGATTTGAATATAAACTCAAGCAACCTTTACTCATTCAAAATCTTTTCTCAATAAAAGAAAAAGGAAAGAATACCGATAAGCACTACTCACTCATGAAAACAATTTTCGAGCTCGAACAACAGGTTTTTAAACCTCTGATTCAAAATAAATATCTCCGTGTTGATTATTTCGGCGAATTGAACAAGGAAGACTATGCAAAGCTAAACAGAACATTCTCTTCCTTTTCAAAATACCGGAAAGCTGTATACGACTTCATTTACAAGTCACAAAAAAACACCATTGACGATAATGTCTTTTATGAAATGGTATTCAATAGCATTTTAGACGATGTTAGCAACATAAATGAATACGGAATTAAAGAGAAGCTCAATATTTGGTATAGTTTATTTGATAATTTTAATCCTAAACGAAAAGAAGACATGGTAAACAAACTAAAAGAATATCAGGACTTTGTCTCCGCCATTATCGCGGAAGATTCGTTGACTGATATTACAGACGAAAAATTTGCTTTTGCTGCGGGGCAGGTGATTGAGTATATTCTAAGCAAAAGCAAGTCGGAAGACAACAGTTACAACCTTCTGGAGCCGTATCTGCAACAATCAAAGTGCAGTGAATTTAAAAAGGCAATAGCGAATGACTTCGGCCGCTACAAACACCAGAATTTCTCCAAAAACTTCGAAAAAGTCGCAGCGTTTATTTTAAGTTATGAAACCGATTCAAATCTCAAACATCTACTACCCCAGATTCTATCGGGCGTTTTCGCGAAAAATCAATTATTCAGTTCAAATTCTAAAAACTAAATCACTATGACAACATTTAACAACCGCGTTTACGGTGCAGCTATCATCAAATCAATAAATTCAAACTATAACGCAGACTTCTCGGGACAGCCACGCAAACTGCCAAATGGGACCATCTACGCTACCGACAAAGCTTTGAAATACTCGATTAGAAACTATTGGAGAAATCAACTATCAGAAAAAGTATTCTACTTTAAGTCCCTAAATGAAGAGATGTCGCCTCGTACCTTAGACGAAACTTATGCTTTTCATTTTGGTGATTTCCAGGAAAAGGAAAAGACCAAATTGAGGCTTGAAGTACTCGGGAATATCCTGAAATGTCTGGATGTGAGGCTGTTCGGTGGCACCTACGCTGGAAAGACCAATATCTCCATCCATGGAACCTGCCAGATCACCCACGGACTAAACAAGTTTGTCGACAATGTTATTTATTCAGAACAAATCATGTCGCCTTTCAAGAACTCGAACGAAGCAAGCGCCGACAGCACAATGACCACATTAGGAACTCAATCGCGCTTACAGGAAGGCCATTACGTTCACCACTTTTCCGTAAATCCAAAAAACATCGATGAAGATGTAGCGCGTGTTGATGTAGAAGGTTTGTCACAAAATGATATCGCTAAACTCAAAGAGGGACTAAGAAAAGGAGCTACTTACTATGATTCTGCCGCCAAAGCAGGAACAGAAAACGAATTATTGTTATGGGTGCAGCTAAAGCCTGAATCCAAAGCAGTCTTACCATCTTTCGTAAGCCTGATCGAAATCAATGAGGAAAAGGAAATAGACTTGTCCAAAGTAAGCGATTTATTAGCGGAAACTCACGTCAAAAGCGAGATAGAAATAATAGAAATATATTACAATAAATCAAATACAAAAGTGTTAAATCAACCGAAAGACGCTATTTTCTATGAACTATAACAATTAGCAGATGAAATTAATATCATTTGATCTAAAGGCAGACTTCGCCTTTTTTAGGAAACCGGACACCAATAACACAATCAATCTTTCTTATAACATTATCCATCGTCCTGCAGTACTGGGCATTTTGGGTGCAATAGTTGGGTTAGAGGGATATCGAGAAAAAGGGAAATTGCCAGAATACTACGAAAAGTTGAAAGGTGTAAGAATTGGCGTAGAGCCGTTGAACCACGATAAAGGAAACTATAGTAAGACCAATATTAAATATTCTAACACGGTAGGTTACGCTAACAAGAGCAATAATTTTCTGACAGAGGAACTGACTCTAATCAACCCAGACTATAGAATTTACTTGCTCTTAGATCTCCAGCAAGCTGAACATGCCCAGCTATACCGTTCCATTAAACAAGGAGAATCGGAATACATTCCCTACCTGGGTAAGAATGAATTCGCGGCTTGGTGGAGTCAAGATTCCGTCAAGGAGTACAGCTACGTTCACAAGGAAATTCTCCCCTACGAAAGTATCAAAATCAAGACAGTCTTTCAGAAAGATATCCTACTTAAGGGAAATACGGAAACAGTGTTTCCTGATCTCTTGAGCCTTGATCTTGGCGAGATAAGTTTCCTTTACTTCGAAAGGCTACCAAAAGATTTCGACCTCGCATTGATGCAATACGATATTATGGAGTTTGCTTTCTCCAATTATAAGATAACTAATGCACATTTGCTCGAAAACTTGATTTTTCTTGAAGAATTTGATGCCTATGTCCAATTACTTTAAGACGGTCACCAGCATTATAAATGAACTCCCCGCTTTAAATGGACTCCTAGAACAGGCAGACATTTATTTTGCCCATTTGCCAAAGATTAATCAAGGCATCCCCAAGGAAACCTTGGAGGAGCATATTACACTGGTAAACCGATATTTTCTGAAATTGGTGAATGACCATGGATTGGAAACAGTTATCGACAATCTGATTCGAGACATCGACAAAAAGGGTTCGATTGAAACACACAATTACATTAAGGAACTCTTCGTAAGTGCAATCGTATTTCATGATTATGGAAAGGTAAACGAGCGCTTTCAATCCGAGAAGATGTTAAATCCCTTGTTTAAACATCAGCTCATTTCGCATAGTCCAATTGGATCAACCCACTCCTCATTAAGCGCGTACCTTTATCTTAGTAAGCATTTAAATGAGATTGCATACGTACACAAATCGAACCCTTTATTAATAACCGCATGCATATACCTTTCCTACTCTATTTTCAAACATCATAGCCGACAATTTCACGATGACAACCTGGATACAACCGCGTTTACCGATTTCAAGGTACGACATAATTTCGAAGACGTCAAAAAGTTCCTGTCGAAATATCTAAAAACATTTGGCTTCAGCATCGACCCGAAAGTTATCCAATTAATCGGGGAACACAAGACTTTAATCGAAAACAAAATACTAAGTACCCAACATTCATATTCATTCTATGCACTCTGCCGATTAAATTTCTCATTACTTACAGCATCCGACTACCTCGCTACTAATGAATATATGAATCAATTCCCGCTAGAACATTTTGGCGTTCTCACAAAAAATAGAATTGACGAAATTCATGATCTCGCGAGTCGCGAAGAATGGCACAATAAGTCCGAAGGAAAAAAAAATTACAATAAACTGGTCTATCGACAAATCGACGGTTATAAGCTTCAAAATCCGCGTTCGGTCAGCGGAAACAACTTGAATATACTCCGGCAAGAAATGGCCATAGAGATTATACGCAATATCCGTAATCACCACGAAAGCAACCTTTTCTACATCGAAGCCCCTACTGGAGGTGGTAAAACCAATTTATCGGCATTGGCGGCGACAGAACTACTGAAAATATACCAGGGGGAGTTCAATAAGGTCTTCTATGTATTTCCTTTTACCACTTTGATTACGCAAACCTATAAATCACTCAAAGAGACATTAGGCTTGAACGATGACGAAATGATCGAGCTCCACTCGAAGGCAAGCATGAAAGCAAATAATACCACTGAAGATGATCAATATGGAGGCGAAAAGCTAAACTACATCAACCACCTCTTTGCCAATTTCCCATTCGTCTTCCTTTCTCACATCCGCTTCTTCGACATTTTAAAGACGAATGAGAAGGAAACTAACTATTTGTTACATCGCTTAGCTAATTCTATAGTTATAATCGACGAACTGCAATCATACAATCCCCAGCATTGGGACAAGATAATCTATTTTATAACGCAATTTGCAGATAAGTTCAATATTAAATTTATATTGATGTCAGCAACACTGCCAAAATTAAACAAGCTAACGGTCATTAAAGACAAAGTGCAGGACTTTGTTTATCTATTGCCCCGAGCAAAAGAACTATACTTTAATAATCCGAACTTTGCCGGACGTGTTTTGTTCAATTTTGATTTATTTGACAGGAAAGACCTGACCTTAGAAGAATTAGCGGATAGGCTAATTCGCGAATCTAAGGCTTATGCCGCAAAAGATTTTGGCGATGCCAAACCGGCAGAAAGCGTCTATACGATCATTGAGTTCATATTTAAGAAGACGACTACAGAGTTTCATCGAATAATCCAGAAAACAGGCTTTTTCGACGAAATATTTGTGCTATCCGGCACTATCCTCGAACACAGAAGACGACAGATTATCAATTTCCTGAAAAACAAATCCAACCGAAGAAAAAAGGTGCTCTTGATAACCACCCAGGTAGTTGAAGCGGGAGTCGATATTGACATGGACTTGGGGTTCAAAGACCGCTCGCTTTTAGACAGTGACGAACAGCTTGCAGGAAGAATTAACCGGAACGTCAATAAGCGAAATTGCACTTTGTTCTTGTTTAATTTTAATAAAGAAGCATTTATATATGGGGACGACCCCCGTCTAAAGCTAACCAAAGACCACATTTCGACTGAAGCGTACGGAGAAATTCTCCAAACAAAGGATTTTGATAGACTATACGATCTCGTAATGAATCAAAGAAATGATTGGAACAGCAAATCCATGGCGGTTAATTTCAGTGATTATGAAGGCAAGATAAATGGATTAAAATTCAAGTCGGTACACGAAGAATTTAAGCTAATCCAAGAAACCAATATTTCCTGTTTTGTACCGGTAAACATTCCTCTGGAGACAGGTGGCGTAGTGGGTGGAGAAAAGGAAGGGAATTTTAACCTAACGGAATTGGGTTTTTTGAGTGAGTACTACGTATTTCCAAACGAAAACAATGAGATAGAGGGAGAAAAAGTGTTTGACATCTACTTAAATTTAATCCACAACAAGCAGGAATACATCCGGCAAAAAACGAGCGAGAAAATCTTACAAGGAATTATGTCAAAGTACGTTTTTTCACTTTTCGCAACTGAAAAGATAAAACGACAAATCATACATTTCTCAGACGGGGAAAAAAGTGAGTTTGGGTACATTTACATTGACCAGTGGAGCGATTTCTACAATACAGAAACCGGGATGCGGGACGATGATTTCAATAGTAACGAAACTCAGTTTTTATGACTATCAACGCCACACTCATAAATCTATATACAGTCTGCCCACGGGAATGTTGGCTTCATGCCAATGGAATTCGGATGGAGCACACTTCGGATATCGTTTATGACGGCAAATTACTCCACGACACCAGCTATCCCCAACGGGCAGAAAAATACAACGAAATAGACATCTCCGCTACTTACAATGAAATTGAACTGTTTGGGAAAATAGATTTTTACGATGCCACAAACCGAATCGTTCACGAGACCAAACGAAGCGATAAGGTAGAAGAAGCTCACAACTGGCAGGTAAAATTCTATATCTGGTTACTGGAAATGAACGGAGTCGAAGGCGCCAAAGCTATCCTGGAATATCCCAGGCTGAGAAAAACTGAGGAGATAATGCTGAGCGAGGCAGACAGGCAGTTCCTGAAAGAAACCGTTTCAAAAATTCAATCATTGATTCACTCAGAAGAGTGCCCGCCAAGGATCAACGCCAAGATCTGCAAAAGCTGTAGCTATTATGAACTGTGCTATATAAACGAATAGATCCAATGGATAAATTCAAAGATAAATACCCGGTTGAATCCGGCAAACCAGAAAATTCGGACTCCGGTTTACGCGGTGTGAACTTTATGGGGCTGTGCCCAAAAGACACAGCTTCCTATTTCATCCATCGTCCAAGTATACAATTGTTTTGGTATGGTGGCCGCTCGCTGGTGGAAAAATATGTTCCGGACAACCGATTGAATTGGCAATTGGATTTACCAAACCTGTCCGCGCAACAAACTATACATTCACAGAAAACGGGTGCCAGTATATGAAAAAGCCGTACTACCTGTTCAATCCCGGCCGGATGAGCCGCAAAGACAATACCCTCAAGTTCACACCTGTGGATGAGGATGGTAATGAGGGGCAACCAAAATATATTCCGGTGGAGGGTGTGGACAACCTGTATTGTTTCGGTGCGCTGGACGCCAACAGTGCTCTCTATAACTTTCTTGGGAAGGAACAGATCAGTGTGCATTTCTTCGATTACTACGAACATTACACGGGCAGCTTTATGCCCAAAGAGTACCTGCTCAGTGGGAGGGTTGTTATTCACCAGGTAAATCACTATACCAGCAAAAAAAAGCGCATAGTGCTGGCCCGAAAATTTGTCGAGGGTGCCGCGTTCAATATGGTCAAGAATCTCCGTTATTACGCCAACCGCGGCAAGGACACCTCGTACCAGATTGAAAATATTGAACAACTGGCCGCTACCCTCCCAACCTATGACGAAGTGGATGCGGTGATGGGCGTTGAGGGAAATATCAGGATGAGCTATTATGAGGCGTTTGATCTTATCATCAACGATTTTGAAATGGGTAACCGAACCAAGCGGCCGCCATCCAATGAAGTCAATGCGCTTATATCATTCATGAATATGATGTGTTATTCGCTTTGTCTGGATATGATTTATCACACGCAGCTAAACCCGACAATCAGCTATCTGCATGAACCTGGAGAGCGCCGATTTTCGTTGGCTTTGGATCTTGCTGAAATATTTAAACCAATCCTGGTTGACAGGACGCTTTTTACTTTGTTGAACAAGAAAATGATTAACCAGCACGATTTTGACAAAAACCTGAACAGGTGCCTGTTAAAAGATAACGCGAAGAAAACAGTCGTGAGAGCTTGGGAAGAACGACTAAACGAAACGATCAAGCACCGTAATCTCGGCCGTAACGTGAGCTACAAGCATCTGGTAAAGCTGGAGTGTTACAAGCTGGTCAAGCATATTCTGGGGCTGGAAGAGTATCATCCCTTTAAATCCTGGTGGTAATATGTATGCGATCCTTGTATATGATATAGAGCAGAAACGCGTGGGAAAAATGCTTAAATTGTGCAGACAGTACCTGAATTGGATTCAAAATAGTGTTTTTGAAGGGGAGATAACGGAGGTGAAGCTGAAGGAACTCATTCACCGCGCGAAGAAAATAATGGACCCCGACTACGATAGCCTGATCGTATTCAAAAGCCGGGAAGAAAAATGGCTGGAGAAGCAGGTGGTTGGCAAGGAGAAAAATGAATTAAACAACTTCATTTGATCGTCGGTGTGGTTGGAATCTGGCTGCGAGGGCAGTTCTTTGACATATTGGAAAATAAAATCAGCTCATAATCAATCAAATATAACGTTGTCGATGTCCGCTTTAGATCTTACAAATGGGCATCGACAACTTTTGTACGTATTTTTTCTTAAATTTACACATGAAAAGCCCTGAATTCAGGGCTTTTTTACCCGTTTTTAAAACGGCTTTTAATCGCACCATACAGGAATTGAAATTGGCTTAGAAATTAATTCCCCGCTATTCTTAGTGGGGCTTTTAATCGCACCATACAGGAATTGAAATTTGTGTATAATCTTTGTCATACTGCATATTTTAGCCTTTTAATCGCACCATACAGGAATTGAAATATATTAGCCCTAACCCAACTCATGCAATGGCGTGACTTTTAATCGCACCATACAGGAATTGAAATCCAAATCAGCCGTCCCGTTCACATCAGGCGCATAAACTTTTAATCGCACCATACAGGAATTGAAATAAGGCTTCGGTAGGCGTGTGGCCTTCCATCGTGATCTTTTAATCGCACCATACAGGAATTGAAATTAGTATCGCCTTGCAAGATTTCGACCGGTGTAGCTCCTTTTAATCGCACCATACAGGAATTGAAATTAAATATTGGTGTGCGCCTTAAACGCGGGGATCGACCTTTTAATCGCACCATACAGGAATTGAAATACGATAGCCATACCAGTAGAAAGACCCTCAAGGAACTTTTAATCGCACCATACAGGAATTGAAATTTATAGAATGCCTGCGCTGCCGTCAATAGCCTGGACTTTTAATCGCACCATACAGGAATTGAAATAAGAAGATGAAAGCTGAAACAATTTATCCAGAAGATCTTTTAATCGCACCATACAGGAATTGAAATATTTTGCGATAGCATGAACAATCCGGATGACCAGCTTTTAATCGCACCATACAGGAATTGAAATTCTGTCAGGGTGTCGATGATGGGGACGGATAATCGGACTTTTAATCGCACCATACAGGAATTGAAATTTCAACGCCGGTTTAAGTGTCGCATTCGGGTACCCACTTTTAATCGCACCATACAGGAATTGAAATTATTGTGTATTATTTATTTTCGTCGCCACCGATTCTTTTAATCGCACCATACAGGAATTGAAATCGTGAAACATAACCAAGACCAAGACCTTTAGACACTTTTAATCGCACCATACAGGAATTGAAATTGTTCTTGCTGGTTCTAACTATTTTAAAACGGAGCTTTTAATCGCACCATACAGGAATTGAAATCCAGCAGCATAATAATATATTTTTTTTCCATAATACTTTTAATCGCACCATACAGGAATTGAAATAGAAAATTAGTGCATCTAACTTTTAGGACCTTCCACTTTTAATCGCACCATACAGGAATTGAAATCGATTCATCCAATTTCGAACTTTTACTTTTTCCACTTTTAATCGCACCATACAGGAATTGAAATTAAGTCTCGTCCACCGCCTCTATTGCTTCCTTAATGCTTTTAATCGCACCATACAGGAATTGAAATCGGATGCTTCCGTTCTTCTTGAGCATAACCTCGCGTCTTTTAATCGCACCATACAGGAATTGAAATGTTTTTCCGTTCTATGGTAAGGCTGATGTTCATAACTTTTAATCGCACCATACAGGAATTGAAATCCTCGGCCCCATTATCCCTAAGTTTCTCGGCGGCGTCTTTTAATCGCACCATACAGGAATTGAAATACGAAATACGGGGATCTGTTCCGGCCACTGCGGCCTTTTAATCGCACCATACAGGAATTGAAATTCTGTTTCAATCCCGCCAACCGCTCTGAATTATCCGCTTTTAATCGCACCATACAGGAATTGAAATTCGGCTCCGGGTGCTGGTTTGCCCGCGTCCCCGGTTCTTTTAATCGCACCATACAGGAATTGAAATTGGAATACCTTATTAATGGTTGGTGTTTCTCTACCTTTTAATCGCACCATACAGGAATTGAAATTTCAATATCGCGTCCTCCAGCTTGTCCATTTCCTCTTTTAATCGCACCATACAGGAATTGAAATTATTTTCCGGCTGGGAACTTTATCGGCACGGCTCGTCTTTTAATCGCACCATACAGGAATTGAAATCAAATCCGGGGAAATATTCTATTTCGGCTCCGTGGCTTTTAATCGCACCATACAGGAATTGAAATATGCTTTCCCTGTCTCGTGCGCATCCAGTATTTTCCTTTTAATCGCACCATACAGGAATTGAAATTCCTTTACGCTTGCTTTCATCAGGAATGATCCGAAACTTTTAATCGCACCATACAGGAATTGAAATATGCCTCGAAATCTACCTCGACCTCCGACACCGGATCTTTTAATCGCACCATACAGGAATTGAAATTTTCCTGCAAAATCACCATATCCGCCACCCCGTCCCTTTTAATCGCACCATACAGGAATTGAAATGGGGATCGGCGGCATACAGTTTATCGACATTAACACTTTTAATCGCACCATACAGGAATTGAAATGTGCTTGGGTCAACCCAAGCACACATCGGCCGTTTGCTTTTAATCGCACCATACAGGAATTGAAATTTGTTGAAAACCAAGCAGAGTTCAGGGGAGGCAGAACTTTTAATCGCACCATACAGGAATTGAAATTTATTTAATTGTTTTAAAATTTCGTCGACAAAAATACTTTTAATCGCACCATACAGGAATTGAAATATAGCTAAGCTCATGATTCCCGCAATGCCTATGCCCTTTTAATCGCACCATACAGGAATTGAAATCCAATTTGACCTGTGCATTAAGGTTGGCTTTGACTCTTTTAATCGCACCATACAGGAATTGAAATTATTCTGGCGCGCATTTATTTCATCCCATTTATCCCTTTTAATCGCACCATACAGGAATTGAAATTACATTAAAAATTTTTAACATGAAAGCAAATAACCTTTTAATCGCACCATACAGGAATTGAAATACAAATCCGCCATATCCATTAAGAACAATAGGGTCTTTTAATCGCACCATACAGGAATTGAAATTCCATATAAAGGGTTACGATATGAAGCACATCTATCTTTTAATCGCACCATACAGGAATTGAAATTCGTTTGCGACATTTACAGAAACCAGGCATGTTACACTTTTAATCGCACCATACAGGAATTGAAATAAGAGAAAATAAGATATGAGCAAAGCAGACTTAGCACTTTTAATCGCACCATACAGGAATTGAAATTTGCAGGTGGTGTTGACGGAAAAGGGGTGGCGAGGCTTTTAATCGCACCATACAGGAATTGAAATAAAGGGTATGACGTTCTGGACTCCGCAGAAACTTTCTTTTAATCGCACCATACAGGAATTGAAATCTGTTTAATTCCACGTCCAACTGCGCCGGTGCGTCTTTTAATCGCACCATACAGGAATTGAAATCCAAAATCCCCAAATCACTCGGCTTGATCTTCCTCTTTTAATCGCACCATACAGGAATTGAAATCTAATTCAAAGAACTACAACAGGTCAGGCTAAAGCCGCTTTTAATCGCACCATACAGGAATTGAAATGCAATTGGTAAATTTGCAATACCTGACATAAAGGCCTTTTAATCGCACCATACAGGAATTGAAATAGCGTTAAATCCGGCCTGCCGTCAGCCCAGATTCCACTTTTAATCGCACCATACAGGAATTGAAATTTATAAAAAAAAATATATGGGTTTTTTATTATACTTTTAATCGCACCATACAGGAATTGAAATTTATAAAAAAAAATATATGGATTTTTTATTATACTTTTAATCGCACCATACAGGAATTGAAATGGACTAAACGAAACGTTATTGTGCGCCCTGATGGCCTTTTAATCGCACCATACAGGAATTGAAATTAATAAACGATCAGTTCATCTACCTCTTCAAAAGCTTTTAATCGCACCATACAGGAATTGAAATAGAGACATACATGATTGTTTTAGTTGGTTATTAAACTTTTAATCGCACCATACAGGAATTGAAATCAAAGCGATGAAGGAGGGTAATGTAATCTTGCGTAACTTTTAATCGCACCATACAGGAATTGAAATCATTCTGTGACTGCCTCTCCTGTTAATAAACCTAAACTTTTAATCGCACCATACAGGAATTGAAATTATCCAGAAATATGGTTATCCTATTCCTAAAGATGCTTTTAATCGCACCATACAGGAATTGAAATTTGCTAGTAGTTTTATTTGTTAGTAAAGATTTGCCTTTTAATCGCACCATACAGGAATTGAAATATGAAACTCTTATTCAAAGCCGGAGCAGCCGTAAACTTTTAATCGCACCATACAGGAATTGAAATCCGACATTAACCGCAACACCATGCCCAGCCATTGCCTTTTAATCGCACCATACAGGAATTGAAATTCGATTGTTATGCCAAAGAACGTGGCAATTATCTCTTTTAATCGCACCATACAGGAATTGAAATTAGGTTTGGGCATTGAAATCCGCATGAGCTGCTTTCTTTTAATCGCACCATACAGGAATTGAAATCCGTTGATGCTGGTGCTGACCGGAGACCGTCAGGGACTTTTAATCGCACCATACAGGAATTGAAATATGAGCCATTAGAGAGCGACCTAATGCAGACGATTCTTTTAATCGCACCATACAGGAATTGAAATTGAAGACCGCGGACGGGGAATCGCTGGGAGGCCGCAGCTTTTAATCGCACCATACAGGAATTGAAATTAATATCTTTTTATTTTCTGAATCCGGCCATCAGTCTTTTAATCGCACCATACAGGAATTGAAATCCGATAGTATTACGGACAGCGAATACGTTCCCGATCTTTTAATCGCACCATACAGGAATTGAAATGCAGCAATGACGGCGATCGGCAGCACCGTTAAAGCTTTTAATCGCACCATACAGGAATTGAAATATACTATTTCCGAATATTCGGTTTCCTTTATGCCTCTTTTAATCGCACCGTACAGGAATTGAAATATTTACTGGAGCCGAAACTTTCGGTGAATGTTAACCTTTTAATCGCACCATACAGGAATTGAAATAGTCCTTTGACGGGTTCAGATGTGCGTACCGCTACTTTTAATCGCACCATACAGGAATTGAAATAGCAAACAGATAAGCCTATCACGAAAGAACGGGCAACTTTTAATCGCACCATACAGGAATTGAAATCATTAACCCAAACTGGATGGGAGGCTGGGAGGCTATCTTTTAATCGCACCATACAGGAATTGAAATCAGGCGGATGCGAATGACCAGGCTTATAACGCTGCCTTTTAATCGCACCATACAGGAATTGAAATAGCGGGGAGAGCGGGAGCAGTTGGACGGGTTGGCCCTTTTAATCGCACCATACAGGAATTGAAATGGTGCATAAATGTTGATATTGATATCAGCTACCTGAATCTTTTAATCGCACCATACAGGAATTGAAATCTTTTTTCTATTTCAAACCCGATGCCTGCTTTTACTTTTAATCGCACCATACAGGAATTGAAATGGAACTGGAGAGACAATTCAGGGGATGCTCCACGAACTTTTAATCGCACCATACAGGAATTGAAATTCCACTGTGTCGAAATCCTTGCCGTCGCTTTCTTTCTTTTAATCGCACCATACAGGAATTGAAATAATATTTCCTCCGCGCCCTCGATCCGCGCAATCTCCTTTTAATCGCACCATACAGGAATTGAAATAGAAAGTTATCCAGCACCGCATCGCGGACATTCGCCTTTTAATCGCACCATACAGGAATTGAAATAATTGGGTATTAGCCGATGTTCAGGACGCCACGGCTTTTAATCGCACCATACAGGAATTGAAATTTATTTATGGCGGCAGCAAATGCACCTTGACCCGTCTTTTAATCGCACCATACAGGAATTGAAAATGATCTAATGTTACGAATTATAAAAAGGCCCAATGGCAATTGGACATTAAGATAAGCTATTCACCTGCCCACTTCTTCAACCGCTTTTCCATTTCCGTCACCAACTCCCGGTTATTTTGAAACACAATATTGGTTTGAATTAATCGTTGAAGTTTGGCAGATGCTTCTTTCAAACTTAACAACTCGCTCTCTACCAAACAGTCAAAAATCCAAAGCATTCCGTGATAGTCGATGGAGCGCCTTTTGGCGGTGTTGCGTACTACTTTGTCGCTGCTTAAAATAATCGCATTATTTTTTTCTGCAAAGTATAGCACGGAACAATCACTTTCAGAGAGTGACTGTGGGTAATTGTTGGAACGAATGGTTTCTTTATCCACTTCCGCAGCAATATGAATGGTAAGCCGACTGGTGGAACAATACACTTGTAACAGCTGCCGTTGTTCTGTAATCATTTCATTCATCACATCAATGGTCGTATGTACTTCCAGCTTCAGGGCAAAAAAATGTGTAACCAGTTGCAGCTCACAGAGGTCAATAAATATGCAGGCATCGGTTATGGCAACTTTCTTCATGGCAGAACAATTCGCAAGCCCAAAGTTAACATTAAAATACCATCAAAAAATCCTTCTTGAAATCTGCCAGTTTCTGATTTTTTAACGCCGCCGCTTTACTCATGGATATTTGTTCTTCTGCCAATGCGCGCAGTAACAACTGGTCAAACCGGTTTGATTTTTCTTCACCGGTATAATCCACAGGCTCATCCACTTTCCACCCATTGTTGTTCATCATAAAAAAGAACTGTTTTGAATAATGCTCGTTTATAATGCCACAAACTTTTGCGCGCATGACGATGGCTTGCATAGATATACCGTACTGGGACTTTATGTGCCCCAGCTCCTGCATATACAGGCGGTTGCGGTGGCTACCCAGCTCCTGTTTAATAGCATTTTCCGGCAACAACACAGCTCCCGCAAACTGGTGACAAAGAGTTTCGATCTGCTTATTGGTAAGCTCCTCATCAAATTTTAATAGCAAATGTCCAAGCTCGTGCAGCAGGGTAAAACGGATGCGATCAGGTTTCACAATTTTACGGCTGTTATATGCAACCACCGGAATAGTCTTATTTACGGTAGTCTGCAATCCATCAAAGCCCATTTCCGCATCTAGTGGCACAACCTTTATATGCTTGTCCTCCAACAGTTCGACTATGTTATAAATAGGACCAAAACCTAGCTTCCAGGTAGTGCGCAGCTTATCCGCTGCCTCATTTACATCTTTACATTCTTTTATCTCTCTAAACTCCTGAAGCGGGTTTTTAAAGTTCACAGGTAATGCCAGTATTTCTTCCAGCTCCAGGTACCGGCCGAGGTATTCACGGGTTTGCTCAATAATACGGTCATCTTCTTTTGAAGCAAGGCTCTTCAACTTGCGGTATTCCACCTCCCCAATTTCGACGTTGGTAGTACGGGTAAAAAAATCGGGGCGCACGTTCAGCGCCTCGCTCAGCCACCCGGTAATTTCGCTATCCGGTATCACCTCGCCTTTTTCGTAACGGTGTAACGATTGTTTGCTAAGTGGATGGCCGTTCGCTTTAAGCACATCCGCCAGATCTTGCAAAGAAAAACCATTGAGCAGGCGAGCCGACTTAAAGTGGATAGCAAATAAGTTTACAATACTGCTCATAATGAATCATTCAAGATAGTAACAAAATCGATATCAAAAGTCTAAGCATATTACAGCTTACGGGAATCAAATAAATTGGAGAAGTCGCGCCCTCTTGTTTTTTTTCGTACTGCGAAGGTAAAAGTCTTTTCTCAAGTAGACAAATTAAAGTTATGACTTTGTTGTTATGTGGCCATTTCGTAACTGTGTTATACAAAATGTCTTTTTGCCACCAGGGTTAAATTTCCTGATAAAAGCAACTTTTGACTGTAGCAGATCAGTCCGGCCACCCACATCTTCATGCGATTTATTCAAGAAAATCTGCCTTTTCTTATACAAAAAACACATAATTTCAAAAAACCTCAACAAATCTTTGGTATTTGTGTAATATGTATATACTCTCTGCTAAATCGACTTGCGTATGAAATATTTTTACACACTGCTACTCGCCCGGCCCCCGGAAAAACAACTCCTTTCTGATGGAGCACTACCTGATCGCTGCCCAAAACTCCATTCCGCGCAAAACACAATCCTTTACACGCTTAAAAACGGATTGCTTGTTCAGCAGCAACTTTACCATGCGCCCCATTACCTGGAACTGCTCTGGTTGGAAACCGCCCGGCCAGTCACGGTAAACTACCATCTACCCGAGTCTGCCACTTTCCTGTTTTACGTACTTCAGGGCCAACTGAAAATACAGGCCGCAGAGGATGGTAAGCCCTTTCTGCAGGTTAGCGAAGGTCATCATCACCTAGTGCAGGATCCTCCCGGCAATTACACCGCTTTCTATCCAAAAGGGCGCCATCTCTGTTTCTTTATCATGATTCCCGATAGCTGGATGAGTCAACATCGTGAAGCCTTTCCATACCTGGCAAATCTAATTTCTTGGCTGAAAAGCGATCTGCTGGCCCGTTACCAGGTACCAAAGATTTTTATGAACCAGGATCTATATCGGTGGTTTGATAAGCAAAGCCGGCTTCAACCGGCAAATCCTGTCATTCTGGAGGGCTTACTGCTCCAGGCCCTCGCCTATCTGCTTCAGGGTTATGAAAACGCCCTTTCGAGGCAACACGCCCTGGCGTTTGATGCACTTAAACACATACTGGAACAATATACCTCACAGGACTTTTCACACGGCCAATTAGCCGTGCAACTCTATATAAGTACAAAAACTTTGTCCAAGCGATTTGAAGCCGCCTTTGGCTGCTCACCTTCTGCTTTTGCCACCAGGTTGCGGATGAAACACGCACACAGGCTGCTCACTCAGGAAAATCTACCTGTAAAGGACGTGTATTTCGCCGTTGGCTATAAGAACCGACATACATTTTGGTATGCTTATGACAAATTTCTTAAAGCTCAAAAAAGCTGAACCCAGTCTCATGTAATCCGGTTTGTTAAAAAAAGGGAATGGTTTTGGTCTAAAATGGCTGAAAATCGTCCCTTTTTTGATTGACTTCGGCTTTTTGGCGCTGTATCTTTATATCAGCATCCGCAAAACGAAAGACGATAAATAACCGGGACAGGAAATAACACGAAAGGTCAGGACTAGCGAAGTGAGGGCCCTTTAAAAACACTCAAAGACCTGGAAATTTAGTCTCTAAAAGCAAAGGCAGCCGGCGCCTTTATCCATTTACATTACTGTAGCGCACAGGGAAGAACAACCCTGGAAGCGTTGGGGAAAAGAAATGCCTGATGCTATCCCATTACCTAAACACAAAAACAAAAATCATGATAAGAAAAACTCATAATAATCATTATCTGCTTGGCCGGGATCTGAAGTTAGCCCGGCAGGCAAGCCACTTGCGAAGAAAGGGTATGCTGTTACAATTTGAACAGCATACCCTCGCAAAGTCATGTACTGCCTTAGGCAGTACCATTTTTTCACTATAAATGTAATACAAAATGGTTAAAAAAACAACCATGATGGTAGTAGCTGCTATAGTTACTGCCACAGCGCTGGTCATTGGAGCCAGCAGTTTTGAGAAGAAATCCGACAAACCGCTTGAAATGTTAACATTCGTCTATACACCGCCGGCTTCGGATCCTCAGCATCCTTATCTGGATTTAAATGTCAAAGATGTTGAAAACTGGACAAATGTTGCCAACAGCGATAGATGCGATGATATTGATTCTAAGGCTTGTAGAATTTTTGTACCGAACAACTCCACTTATGTCGGAGCCGGAAACACCCTTAAGCCAGCAATTAATATAACAACTGGTGGTTCCTCCAGCGAGTCATATGTTGCGAGCACAGCAGCGGGGTCTGGCACCAGCTACGTATCAAACAAGAGTCAATAAAGGCATAATTTGAGGTATCTGAAGAGAAGGCTCCATTTCAAGAGCCTTCTTTTTTTAATCATTCTGAGGCATACCAGTAATTTCCACTATATCGTCCGGCAAGGGAAGTGCGTAGAAAGGATCATTGGGCTTTAATGAATAAGATTGCCCATTAATAACTCTTTCCAAAATGATGTTCCTGTTTTCTTTATTCAACCTCTTTATATCCATCCACCGAATTCCACGCATTATCAACTCTTTCCTGCGCTCTGATAGCACGAGTTTAAGAGCTTCCTCCTGTGGTAGTCCCACCGGGCTTTTATAGTCCCCATTTACATATCGGTTTACTAATAGTTTTCCCAATTCATTTAGCCCTTCGGGGACAAATCCCGCGCGGACTAAGCACTCAGCCTTCATAAGTGAAACTTCGGCTGTCGTAATCCCAGTGAAAAAAATATTATAGGAATCACTGTTATATGTGCCTTTAAAAGAAGGATACTTATCTGCACTTATAAAAAAGAAAGCCTTCTGTCTTAAATCCTTACTGTCATATGATCGATAAAGTGATGTGTCCACTCTACTAAATGATGCTGTGTAATGTAATAGATTGAAACTATTCATGCAAGAATAGAACAGAATTTCCTTGTTGAAGCGTACAAAGGGTGCTCGGTCATTTATACTACGTTTATAACTGTCTGAGCTATTATAGTTCATAAGATCTGACTTGAGTTGAAGACAAGAGTCTGCATAAAGCAGCGCGTTTGGATAATCTCTCATAGATAAATAGCATCGCGCCAAAAGCCCATAACCTGCTGTTCGCGAAGCTCGAGTAACAGTGTGGGAATGGGGGGGCAGCAGCGGTATTGCAATCTTCACATCGTTGATAACTTGACTGTAACACTCAAGATTCATCGACCGCTTCGATAAAACGTTGAAATTGGAGCTCATACGAAGTGCGATGCCCCAGTCTTTGTCCGCGGTAGCTGCATCATATGCTTTCGAATAATTCCAAAGCAAAGTCAAATAATAGTAGGCACGAACAAAAAGTGCCTGCCCTTTAATTTGGTCCCTGTCTCCCTTATTTTGTAAATTCTCAGTTATGTTTCCTAGATTTTCAATTACCAAATTTGCAATATAGATAGGCGTGTAGGCCGCAGCCCAGTCGTTACTTGAACCTCGTACCGGTTGTTGCTTCCAAATGTAAATATTGCGGCTTCCGGGCTTCACAGTTTCTATTACATCATACTGTTTATTACTCAAAAAGAACTCATCGGTTGAAGACTGTCCCTGACTCGGACTCCTACTTTCGTTGATTTGGCCAATATTGTCCAATAAAGCCTGCTGATCGGCAAGGGTCGTTGGAACAACAAGCATTGCATTTTGCTTTTTATCAAGAAATTTCTTGCAGGATATAAACGAAATTACAGAAAGAAATAGCAATAAATATTTAAAGTTCGGTCTCATTTGTGAACATTTTGAAGTTAAAAATTAGCCCTTATGCCTATGGTGTTGGTTCTTGGAGCTGGAATTGCGCTTACAAAATCGGGGTCTATATGGTCGTTATTGGCACGCCAAATAATCCCTAGGTTAGCACAATTGATGAATAGTTGCAAGGAACTCGAAGGATATTTTTTCCATTTAAAGTCATAAGTCAAATTGACAAATTGCAGCCTTAAGTGATCCCCTTTTATTACATTGATCTCTGAACTATTATAAAAAGCATCTCGATAGGCGCGCACTGGATACACGTATGAGGGTACAGTAGTTTTGCTTTCATCGCCGGGTTGTTGCCAGCGTTTGTCATAATCAATCCCAGAAATGCCTGAATTGGCAAGGCTCATATATGAAAGTGAAGGCTTCAATAAATAATAACCAACTCGAAAATTGAAATTAGCAGAAACACTAAAGTTCTTGAATCGGAAAGTATTTAACAATGAGCCAAAATATTTAGGACTTGAAGTACCGATAAATTTGAATCCCGTCTGATCGGGATTACGCATCAGTGCATCTGCCAAGGCAATGTAGTCGGTACTTAAAGTATCACTCAAATATCCTCTAGGGTTACCACTTGCGTCCAGACCGCCCCAACGAAAGGCTCCAATAGCATATAAAGGCAAGCCGATGATTGGCCGAATTCCTGCCCCGCTACCCAGGATAGCCATCGGGTTGATGTTATCTGAATAATATTTTGTCGTTTTGCTGCTATTGTAACTACATAGAAAATCTGTTGACCATTTTACAGCTGTATTGACGTTTTCAGAGTGTAATGAAATATCCACTCCTCGGCCCTTCATGCTCGATGCATTCGCTGTTATAGTGCCGGACACTCCCCACGAAGTATAATCATAAACCATAGGTCCATACAAATCAACTCCTCTCTTCATGTAATACTCTAATGAACCGGTTATTCGCTGTTCCAGCATGCCGAAATCAAGTTTTAAATTAGTTTGGTATGACTTCTCCCAACTGAGCTCAGGGTTATTAATAACCCTGATCGCTTGGGCAGGCAGGCCGGTAACGTCTTGTACATAAGCAGTTGCAACCGGCTTTGCCGTTTTACTTGCATCCACATTTCCACTGACACCATAAGTCACAGAAAGCCGTAACCAAGGAAGCCATGAGACATCGTAGAAGGGTTCTTTTGCTAAATTCCAGCCGAAACCAGCTGACCAAAGGGGCTTCCATTTGTCGTTGGTGTTAGCGCCAAAAATGTTAGAGCCGTCTTTTCGCAAGCTTCCCGAGATAGAATATAGTCCTTTGAAGCTGTACGATCCGTTTGCAAAAAGTGAAACAAAACGATTATCAAAGGCTGTAACTTGGGAGGGCCCTTGTATGTTTTGGAAATACCCTGGGAATATCATTGGAAAGGAACTAATATAATCCATACTCGCTGAATAAGCCAGTGGGTCCCGATTATACCCATACATAATCACGTTATCTGAGGCGGAATGTGCCGCCCGCAATTCAATTCCAGCTATTGCTGTTGCAACATGATTACGTATGAATGTCCGGCCGAAATTGATCTGTCCCCGTGCGTTATAGGAATTCAATGAAATGTATTCCCGCCTAAGTATACCGCCGATCGGCACGGCACGGGTTATGATTCGCGGCACATTGCTTAAATCCGTAAATGTGTTAATCAAGTCGCGGCTATAATAACTAGATGTGTCTGCAAGGTTGCTTGCCACATTATTTTGCCGCTGATACTGCAACTGCATTTGAACACCCAGGTAGCTTAAAACTTGCCAATTCAGACCAATGTTAGCAAGAAGTTCCTCCCTTTTAGTTTGCGTATTGTTATGTTTATAGTCTTCAAGTGGGTAGTAGTTCCAATTCAATAAATAACGGCTGCCTACCGTATCCTTAAAATTTGAATTGTAACCCTTGACTACAGGTATTGATTCCCCATTTGGGCCCGTAAGGCTTAAGTAAGGAATATACCTTCCGGAAATAGTAGAAAGTTCACTGTACTCTGCAAAGCCCGTGCGGCTGCTATTAGTCGTATAATACACTCCAACGTTTAAATTCAAATTCTGTAGTGGCCTGTAGAAATTCTTGAAACTTAAATTTATTCTATCGTTAACCCCTTTCAAACTGGAGATGGACTTGTCATATGCCCCCGATATAAACCAGGCAATATCTTTGTTCCCTCCCCTCAAGTTCAGCCCATGTTGTTGTGTGAACCCTGGTTGATAATAATACTTATCAAACTGCCTCCTGCTATCGTTCTGCTTGAGTGCATCTATTAGTTTCGCGGAATCTTCGTAAGTAATAACTCCACGCTTGCGCATATCAAAAATCAGTACACCTGGTGATACTGCCGGGTAAAGTTCACTGTTTAAAAGTCGTTTGAAAAAGCCTCGGTTGAAGAGGGCCTGCTCGAAGTCTATGAAATCAGAGCTGGAAATTTGCCGTGAATGAAACAAATTCGGTTTCTCTGCTATAGTAACAGAACTGGTAACTCCCACCTGCAATCGCTGGTTAAACCTTCCTTTTTTTGTCGTAATCACTATTACCCCGTTACCGGCCCTTGCTCCCCAAATGCTCGCTGCGGCAGCATCCTTCAACACAGTGATATTTTCGACATCATTGGGGTTGATATTATTGATGTCTCCCTCATAAATAAAGTTATCTACAACTATGAGTGGGTCCAATGGACCATTTATGGTGCTTAACCCTCGTATACTGATTTTGGTACTATTTTGCGGATTATTATTCTTTTTACCCATATTTACTAAAAGGCTGCTTGTTACTCCATTTAGCCGGTCAAGAATATTGGTAGTTGTTTGAAGGTTAAGAGTTCTATTATCAATGACCGAATAAGATCCATTCACTTCGTTTGGCTTTAATTGTTGGTAGCCGGTATTGATCGTGATCTCCTGTAACTCGATACTTTTAGGAAGCAATAAAATAATGCTCTGATGTTGCAGTTGGTTAGCTATTACAATTTTACCTAAGTAATTAATATGACTGATCAGGAGGGTGTCAGTTGGCGATACAGTTATGACAAACCCGCCGTTATCCTCCGTTTGCACTATGAATTTCTGCGTTGGATCACTAATGGTAACGCCACGAACAAGCGCCCCCGTTAAGGAATCTTTGACCTTCCCCGTTATCGTCAAGGTACGTTGTGCGTTTAAATTCACCAACATACATAGCATAATATTTAAAATAATTATACGTAACATAAAAGCGTATTTTCATTGGTTATAGAGTTGTTTTATTTTCCTTCTCCGCCTCCCAAGTTTTCATATGACTCTTCATTTTAATAGCTTCTGGCAAGAGGACTTCAATAGACCCTGCACTTAAAAGATAGTGACCGGTTTGACCTGCAATTTTGCCTCCTGGTAATATCCAAACGTAGTGAGGACTATACAGTCTGTGAAAGCTTTTGCGCAACAATGTGTCCTCGACAATAATGGGCAAGTTGAAACTCTTTTTATTTTTAAGCTCCCAACTTTGTATGAAGGACCTCACCTGCTGTTCCGACTCGTACGTGACCATAATTAGCTGAATATCTTTATCGAACTGCCTTTGCAGAGAGTCTTCCTTTGGAAACTGTGCAATACAGGGGGTACAGGTTGTAAACCAAAAGGCAAAAACTACCACCTTGTCTTTAAAATCAGCCAAACTAGCTGAACCGCTTTTGTGGTTGATAAATTTGCCCAGTGGCATATCCTGTCGGACCCATTCATCAACAAAAAGGGGAGCTTTAATATTTCTTAGATCGATGGCGTTATTTTGGCAAAAAGTGTTCCCACAGGCGCATAGCACTGCCATTACGCCCAACAGCGTTAATTTTTTCATACTTAAAGAATTGATTCGTTTTGTAATGTGATTTAGCTAAGAGCAGGGCATAGGTGTCCTTATATGGTTTAGAGGGTACACTTTGCCCTGGGAGATGCCGGAAGGAACGGGCGTCTGGGTTAGCAAGACATCTCCGTTACCCCGGCGGAAACCTATTCCGGTAACCGGGGTTTGCAGGCATAAAGAACCCAGTATGCTATTGCATTGGCAAGAAAAGAATAATATGATGTTTTGGCACTCATCGTCAGGGCTTTGATGAGTCTTCATGACGAGAAAGAGACGTGATGCTCAACTCACCAACTAACGGCATCGTAGTAAAGCACAGTACAGATAACCAGGGTCGCACTATGAAAATATGTACCTTTTACCAATCGTCCTGCCCTAATTATGAGATTTATTACGCTTCGTTAGTAAGACTCTTAATGAATTACTGTTAGGTAATTTAGCTTTCTATGAAACAAATATAATCAATTGGTTTTATTCGACCAAATATTTTTTTAATCTACCTGGACCTTTATAGTTTAATGCAAGACTCCGAAAAAAATAGGTTATTAAAAGAATTTGGCGCGTTCTTAAAGCATCGACGAATAAAGGTGTTGAAGGAAGTAAATCTTTTGCAGTTCTCCTATTCTTCCAATCTTGACAATAGTAAATTGCGCAAAATTGAAAGAGGAGAAGTGGATTTTAGGATGAGCACGCTGATTGAACTAGTCAAAACCTATAAGTTAACCGACAAACAGTTATTCGGATACAAGTTTGTATTCGAGGATAATATGTAATCAATACCGTCGAATCAAGCCGAAGCTTACTTGATTACTCTAAATGGATGTAAGGACGATTGTCAATTTTCAACTTTGGTACTGGTTGGTTGAGACATGAATTGTTACTTTTTTATTTGGTGACATAAGCGTAAAGGAAAAGGATATAATGGTTGTATCTGTCTTCAACGAAGTTTCGAATTCTGCTTAAGAAACGTGACATGATTCCATTCTGGCTCTTGTTTACGGTCGAAAATAACTGTGATAAATAATCACGGCGGACCCATAGTGGTGTGGAAAGCCCTGGCAGGATTGAGAACGCTTTTATTGGGATTAACGGATTCAGCGTAGACTTTTTGATTTGGGGAGACAATTTCGTTTTAAAGCAGAGTCCATCACATTAGTGCCACCCCCTGCTCCCCAAATAAGAGTGCCGTACCGATTAGTAAGACACTTTCCACACCAGGGTACTATAAAAAGTATAAAAAAATACGATCAGGAATAATAATAAAATAAACTACTGCTGCCAATAACGGTTTTGTTTCAAGCAGGTATTTGGCCCCGGTTGACAAATGGCGGATGCTACAAAATGAATCCAAATCGTACATGAAAAACAAAACCTGATCAAACTTTGCTGCCTTGATTAGGTTTCTAAGTAAGAAACTTGGACTACTTACCCCGAAGTCTTATCGTATCTCTTTAATCGCGCCATACAGGAATTGAAATATGGAAAGTGCTATGTTGAAGTTTCTGACCCCGACACGCTTTTAATCGCACCATACAGTCTGGCGCTTCAGCCCTTTAAAGGTGCCATCGGTAATTAATCCTTCAACCTCCATTATAACGTGCTCGCAATAGTCATGCTTTTTTCTAAATTCCTTTGGCAGGAGTAATAATCTATTCTTTTGTACATAGGCTGTGCATGCCTGTTTGATATTCAAATTTCGCTTCACTACGCTTTATAGTGCGGCAGCACATAATCAGAAAACCAATTGGGCAGGTCCTCAGGTTCGATCAGTAATTCCAGTTTCTTGTTTTCGCAAATGTTTGCAATCCACCTGTATTTTTCATCTGAATTGTCAAAAAGATAGCATTTGTTACATACTTCAATGGCCGCCATGAGGTTATTGAGCGTACTTCCATACCGACTAACAATTTTACTACTATCTACATTATGCCCGCCCTTTTGAACCCTGTTTTCAACCCTGGAAATATTTACAGAAGGATCATCTATGCAAATGAAGTATAAATATACTTTGTAGCCCATCTTTCCCGCATCACGCAGCTCATCGATTTTCGGTTTATAACTCATTACAGTTTCAAAAGAAAAATCCTGTCTGACTTTCATTAGCTGATCCCTTAAAAACGAAGATATTAATGCGCCTTCATAGCTATGTGTTGACTTCGAACGGTCTACGATGATATTTTCTGCAATTGCAATATCAATGAAATACTTATCCATCTGCGCTCTATTTAGCAGGGACTGCGCCTGATGTGTGGCAAGAAATGTGTTCAGATCATGCTGAGTTAAATTTAAATTGAAATCAGCCAGGTCTATATATCCTTTTTGTGATAGCTGATCTTCAAATAAATCCGCATTTAAGACATGGCCAGTCGGGTAGTTTTTGGAAAAATCGTCAAGAAGGGTTGATTTCCCGGAACCGTTAGGTCCGGCAAAGACTCTAAGGCGTGGCTGATGGCTCATTTTTTATTCAGAATCATCCCTTTTTTCAATCCGGGTAATGTATTTTTAGATTTAGCTATTGATCTTAATACGGTTCGCTTGTCGTCTGGAGTAATAGAAATGATATCCCCATTCTTGATCACCTGAACCGTTAGGCCCAAAGCCTTAGAGCTACGGAATGCTTTTGAGGAAGCTTTGAGTGCAGACTGCATTAAAATCGCTTCTTCATTCAGATGGTCATTTTTCCTCCGGGATGGCCGCCCTTTCCTTTTAGTTGTTCTATCGGGTTTCATTGTTCGTGAATATTACCCAAATTTACAAAATTTATGACAATTAGTTTAACAACCATGTAAGCTACAAGGTTGACGAATTTGAAGACAAATAGGATCATGGCAGTAATCAAATAAAGTATATTACCTGAAGTTCACCCCTTTGGAGATATACTGTTCACCGGTATGGGGTGCCGTTTCGGGGTGTACAAGCTGGTGCCGCAGACTGGAGCCATTATAGCAGGTTTCTGCAATGACATGGGTCACCAGTCCCCTTTTTGAAGCCTTCCCGCCACTACCAATATCTTTGAATAGAGGACTTCTTTACGCTACTTTTCAAACAAATTTTGATTATTATTCAATCAGTTATCTAAAAGAGGAAGTTTGGGGTACGTCTTTTTTTTATCGAGGACACTATTAGTTACAGGAGCTTTTTAATTGCAATTGCAAGAGCTTTTTGTGGGCCATTTGTTCTCGAAAATTCCCACTTCAAACAATATCTAAAGAATCGCAATCTTGTGATGCCCCTGGAATATAATGCCGGTGATATAATGATAATTGGTTCTACCGGCAAAATGCTCCACAATATAGATCCAGATATCGGGGAAGAAATTAATAGATCCTCACGGGGACCAACAGGAACTACAGGATCCAGTCATTTAAGCATACTCTTCCCAGCTATTTTAAGGAGGTCCTTAAAATCCTTTCAATGGCCTCAAAATCATTCGTCCCGGCGTACACAACTTTTCCCTTTTTATCGATAAGCACTGCACTGGGAAATTTATCAACGCCATATAGGGAGGTAATTTTGCCACCTTCGTCAATCAGTGTTTCGTAGTCCGGTTTGTGTTTTCGATAAACCGCAGTTATCGTTTCTCTTGCGTCTGTCCCGTTTACTCCTAAGATGCAGAAATCCTCACCCTTATAATTTTCCCTGAGCCTGTTTAGCTTGGGAATAGCAACAATACATGGTACACATTCCCTCATCCAAAAATCCAACAAGACAACCTGACCCTTCAAATCTGCCAGCGAAAGGCGCTCGTTTCCACTATACAATTTTAAGGTCCATCCTGGCGCTGTTTCACCTAAATCAATAACCGACAATTTACGTTCCTCCATCGCCTGATATTCCCGCGCATAATACGAATAGTTCCAAGAGGCGGTTAAATGTTTTTGACGTTCGTTTCTGATATCAGTAAATGTAGAAACCATGTAGTCTTTAGGTTCAGCATCATTTGTTTGAATCATCTGAAACGGTAACAGTGTTTGTTTATCTATAATGAGTTTGTACACGAAGCTCCTGCTAACTGTAGTGGGGATAAATCTCCCTAACCCATCCAGGGTCTTATTTACTAGAGTCAAGGACAACGAATAATACTGTTTATTGGAAATAAGCGTGTCAGATAGAGACTTTTTTACTGAAGTATCTGAACTTACTAGCGGCAACGCCCCCCTTAGAGTCAATAACGAGTTGAGAAAGGCGGACAAATATCCAAACTCTTCAAAACGTTTTTGCTCAATCCTTATGCTTTGAGATTTTCTGTCGATGAAAAAGTTCTCTTTGCCATTGTAAATTATTTTCGATTGAGGAGTGGCAACTTGAAATCTTGACACACCTGGCGACTCATCGGCAAACTCTATATATACAGTGTCAAAAACGTCACTGTGATAATCCTCAGAATAATAATGTGTCGATCTTTGATAATTATAAGTAATAAACTTAAATGCCGCTAGCTTTTGAGACACTTTACTTATTAGTTGATCTGGATCAATAGAAGGCCTGTGATTTGCAAAACCACCTGTTGATTGTAAGAAAAGCAATATAAAAATCATGCCCCTCATGTTTGCATAGTCCAGTGACATTGCCGACTGCGGACGTTGTGCCTGTCTAAAATTACAGATCGTTTATCTGATGGGCAAATAAAATTTGCCTCATATACATTTAATTACATATGATATCGCAAATTTAATAAATGCACTGTCAAAGTGCAACTTTTAAACTGATTTGCACTATTTGAGTGCAGTGAAACCAAACTTTTTAGGAATTGAAATAGAAGACGTAGCGAGTATTGGTGATTTACCAGTGTATCGATTTTTACGAAAGCTGATTAATAATAAGTATACTATCGGTATAAGTCCAGGCGAAAGGCTTTGCACTTGTCCGGCTGTAGGTATCGATGTATTCAAGGAGTTGTGAGCTTAGTTGCTCTACCGACTTCCGCACACCGCCTTTTAATACATCGCTGGTCAGCATATTGAGCCAGATCTCCACCTGGTTTTACCAGGATGAATACGCTGGGGTGCACTGGATTTTGATCTTACTCTTACAGGCAATCCATTCCCCCACCTCATGATTTTTATGTAGTGGAAGGTTGTCTACTATTATTTGTAGCGTTTTATTCCTGTAAGTTCCGTCTGATTTTCTTAGAAACGCCAGAAAATTATCCACAGCACTTTGCTTAATTGACTTTGCGGTCACTCCCGCACTGTGAACAGCCAGTGCAGCAATCAGAGAGCCTGGTCAATTTCTTTGGTAGGTAGAGGTAAGACGTATGGGGGCCTTTTCCTTTAAGGGTAACGGGAACTGAATACGATCCAAAGCTTGAACCCGGGTCTTTTCATCTACACACAGCACGAGGGCGTTCTGTGGTGAGTTAATGTATAATCCCGCAATATTGAACATCCTGGACTCAAATTCCAGATCAGGACTTTTCCCGCACCAACAATCGATCTTCTTCAATTTTCAGATTCTAAAAGGCGATTTCCCTTACTATCTCGCCGTCCTGAGAAAAATTGAATTACCTCGCACTTCTTGCAAAAAATCGCCTAACTTAGCGAAAGAGCTAGCGATTGTAATATGCAAATTCTCCGATTATTGACAAACTTCCCACAGATAACCAGTTTCAATTATTTTAAGGTATATGAGTAGCGAACATTCTTATAAATTGAGATACAAAGTAAGAAATGAAATCCTGCAACAAAGCGTTTTGTTGTTAATATCAGTTTCCCTTTCTTGCGCCGGATTTTCTCAATCTTCAATAACGCCGGTAGATCTGTGTGTTGAGTACATGAAGAGCCCATCAGGTTTGGATGTAAAAGAGCCTCGCTTTAGTTGGAAATTCATTGCAGCCAATCAGCATAATTTCGGTCAAAAGCAAACAGCTTACCGTATTTTGGTAGGTTCAAAGAGATCGGGGTTACAGAAAAACACAGGAGAGGTATGGGATTCAAAATGGATCAATTCTGATAATATGCAACTGGTCGGGTATCGTGGTAAAGCACTGCAGTCCGATCAAACTTATTACTGGAAAGTGCAGACCAGGGATGAGCATGGAAGAATTTCCAACAGCGCGATTGAACATTGGAGTACCGGATTGTTTGACCCTGAGGAATGGCAGGCAAAATGGATTGGATCCAGTCAGGTTTTTGACGCTACAAAAAGCGACTGTAATATTTATGACCCCTGGCTAAGAAAAACTATTTCCCTAAAGTTGAAACCAGCAAAGGCCGTACTATTTCTGGCTTCCGTAGGATATCACGAATTGTATGTGAATGGCAAGAAAGTCGGGGATCACGTCCTTGCACCAGTTGCTACCGACCATACCAAGCGGGCACGTTATATCGCATACGATATCGCCCCGTACTTACGGTCAGGCAAAAATGTAGTCGGCATATGGTTAGGTGCATCCTGGTCCATTTTTGCACCCTATGCAACTGCTGATAAGCCCAGAACACCTATTGTACGGGCGCAAGCCGCTATTTATGACAATCAGAATAAACTCCTCACGCATGCAGAAACAGACAGGTCCTGGAAAACACTCGGAAGCCCAAATAAACTTTTGGGTAATTGGAGTTTTGGAAATTACGGGGGAGAAATTTGGGATGCTAATAAGGATATCAGCGACTGGAATACGTTAAATTATAATGATGATGGCTGGGCTAACGCGGTTGAATATAATCCCGTATTGAAGATGTCCGCACAAAATGTTGAACCAAACAGAAAATTAAAAGAGATTCACCCGGTTTCGATCGAAGCCAGGCCCGATGGAACGTACAGGGTCGATATGGGTGTAAACTTTGCCGGCTGGACGAATATAAAAGTAAACGGCACTGCGGGAGATACTGTTCGTTTCCTGTTTTCTGAAAGACACCAGGACGATATGACATTTCGTATTCATAATGCTTACGTCATAGGAAAATCGGGAGAAGGAATCTTTAAGAACCGCTTCAATTATTCATCGGGAAGATGGATCACCATTAAAGGATTAAAATCAAAACCAAAACTTTCAGATATCAAAGGGTGGATGATACGGACCGACTTTGAAAATGCATCTTCATTTGTATGTTCTGATTCTTTACAGAACTGGATATACGAGCGGGTGAAATGGACTTATGAGAATCTGTCGATCGGTGGTTATATCGTTGACTGCCCCCAAAGGGAGCGCTTTGGATATGGCGGTGATGCTCATGCAACTTCCGAGACAGGTATGTTCAATTATGACCTGGGGGCCTTTTACACAAAGTGGTTGCAGGACTGGAGGGATGTACAAGGTTCTGAATCGATGGTAGGAGATATGAATGATACATCATGGGCGCGGAAAAAACCTGGAAGCGGGAGATGGATAGGAAACGGATCGTTACCCCATTCAGCGCCTACTTATCACGGTGGCGGTGGCCCGGTATACGGCGGTATAGTTGTGACATTGCCATGGTTACTTTATCAACAATACGGTGATACAAGAGTATTGGAAGAGAATTTTCAATTGATTGAAGGTTGGCTGGGATACCTGGATAGCTTCACGGAGAATAATCTTTTAAAACGTTTTGGAGGCGTTTGGGATTTTCTAGGAGATTGGCTATGGCCTAATGCTACTGCAGAAGGCATGAATAATGACAAGCCGCAAACTTTGTGTTTTAATAATTGCTATCGTGTGTACAACTTGCGTACAGCCGCTAAAATAGCCCGCGTTTTGGGGAAATTGAAAGAAGCTGAAAAGTGGGAGAATCAGGCAGAACGGTCAAGTAAAGCTATTCATGCGAAATATTATAACACGGATGATCATAGTTACTCAGACAGCTCCATGGCGAATTTGGCTGCATCATTATACGGTGATGTGATGCCACAAGACTTACGGCCTAAAGTGATGGAAAGACTGGAGAAAGAAATCCTGATCAATAAAAAAGGACATATCCACGTGGGCATTACTGCCGGGGCAATGCTGTTCAAAGTTTTAAGAGACGCCAACCGGGACGACCTGATTTACTCGATGACTTCCCAGACAACTTACCCCAGTTGGGGGCATATGAAGAACAATGACGCAACCACAATCTGGGAAATGTGGGAAAAAGATCTGCCCGGACATTCATTGTTACACAGCTCGTATTTGTATCCCGGAGCATGGTACATTGATGGTGTCGGCGGGATCAAAAAAGATCCCTCAAAACCTGGCTTTCAAAACTTTATTGTAACGACTCCCAATATTCCGGAAAAAAAGATCAATGGTGCAAAAACAAGTTTTAACTCACCAGCAGGAATGATCAAAACCGAATGGAAAAAAGCTGATGGGAAGTTAACTTTGTCGCTCACTGTACCTCCGAACACGTCCGCCACTGTATATTTCACTTCGGATAAACCGTCGGAAGTGCAGGAAAAATCCGGGCAGGCAATACGGAAAAAAATAGAAAACGGGAAAGCGATATTTTCCGTTATGTCCGGAAACTACGTTTTTAGCGATCAATAATAATAATACCTGATATCACCGGGAAAACAATCCTCATCAAATTTAAGCGTTAATTTGATGAGAGAAGGAAAATTGGGTTAATTAAAAGTCGGCATCACCGGACGTTCACCAAACCACCAAAATGTACGCCACGTGTCTTTGGGGAAAATATCCGCTAAATAAATTGGTTGGGGTAACCAGACTCTGAATAGGTTATCTGCTGTATATTTATTTCCGGCTGAAGCGTAATCGCACATCGTCAAATTTATTTTTTTATGTTCAAAAAAGTGGGTGGGCTTGTAAAGAAACGGCACTTCGAAGGCGAGCCAGACACCCTCGGGTGCGGGAATGATGGGCTTTAAGTCAATATAGCTTTCTTTTGGAACCGAATCGACTTCTTTTAATAGTGCATAATTTAGATTCCAATTTTTATCATGCTTCCATCTGTATCCATCGTGCAACAACCAAACATTATATTTCTCTTCCTTAACAAAGCGACTATCCAGCGCTAAAACAACCGGCCCCCATGTCACTGCCATTTGATTTGGATTGCCTGGTGCTTTAACAACTTTCCCTTTCATCTTAAAATTGATTTTGACAATATCCCCATCTCTCCAAAGCCGTTTCAGTTTTACATAACCCTTCGCATTCTGAGAAACTAAGTTTCCATTTATCCAAACCCTGTTAGAATCGCTCCATGCGGGCATTCTCAATTGCAATGTGTAGTTCTCTGTTTTCTGTTGGCTTAGCCTAATTTCCACATCGCCATTCTGCGGATAAGACGTTTTTTGTTCTATCCTTAAAAGGTTTCCGGAAGGAAGCCGATTCTTCCATTCTCCATTGCTGTATAAATTAATAACAGGTCCGACATTACTTCTCATAACCGACCAGCCGGGTACAGTCATCATGCCTCTCGCCCCATTTGTTACGCAGCAACTGGATTTACAAGATCCAACCTGGACGGTACTTGGGACGCGTTCACCCTGTAACCCTGAGAAGTACGCCCACCAATGTCCATTGTTTGCCATGGCGCCGAGCAAAGCGTTGTAAAGTGATATTTCCATCTGGTCGGCCCATCGTGGGTCGCCTGTAAGACGTAATAATTGATAACAGAACTTTATCCATGTAGCAGTTACGCAAGTCTCCATTGGCTCTTCGATCAACTCGGTTTGTCGCATGACACCATCGCACCACAACTCTGCACTGGATCCTGAACCAACAATCATAATTTCTTTTTCGATCACCTTCTTACCATAATTGATGGCCGCATTCAAATACTTCTTCTCTCCAGTGACCCTGTATAATTCGCATAAACCTTCATAACATGAAGTTTCTTCATATCCTTTTGCAGCGGAAATTCGCATGGGATGCGTATTATTCAACCCATCCTCGATTAACCTGATTCCTGTTTTGCTGTGAGTTCCCGGCTCGCTCCAAAGTTTAACCAGGTACTTGGCGAAATCCAGATATCTTCTTTCTCCTGTTCTTTGATAGATCAATACGATCGGCTCAAGTATTGATGCTGAGGACAAACCATCTAAAACGGTGACTCCTGTTTCTGTAATTTTGGTTTTCCCGGGTCCTGTAACCGAAATAAGGTTATCGAGCGATCTTTTGGCTGCTTCAAGCGAGGAAAAATCACCTGTTCGATCATAGTGAGCGACCAGGCCTAACAGCGCATACTTTCTACCCCAGATATCCCATTCACCAAAATCATTTTTATAACTGCTAAGGCGACCGTCAGGCGATTGTGTTTCCTTTAGTCCCTTCACTGCATCATCAATGATCTGTCTGTATTGATTCGTTGGTTTGTATCCGTATGCCATTGCCGCAGAAGTAAACCATTTTCCCCAAAACTCTCCCTGGAATCCCTGGGGGTCATCATTTCGTAGGCTGTAGGGTTTGATGTAAAGGTTGTATTCTTTCCCCATGATACCATTTTTTATACACGAGTCAATCTTTGCCCCCAAATAACCCTTTATGTTTATCTCGCCGCTGTTGATGGGAATCAGCGCATCCGCTACTTTTTTGGTTTTCATTTGAGACAGACAATCACCGCAAATGAAGATGTTAGCAGCTAATACAGCGGCGAGAAAGAAATACTTTTTTGACATGTTGCAGGTTTTAAGAATATGATAATTTCGATGGCGCCGGACTTCGCTCCCAATCAGTAAAATAATGAGGAGATTCAAATCTATCTATAATTTTCTGAAACTTTTCTTGTATCTCTTAATTCCGGTTCTGATCAGAAAGTCCTCCGATTGAGATCTATTTTATAATTGCCTGCCGCCAGGTGTAGGTACAGCTTCCCATTTTTGATTTCTGAGCTCACAGGCTGCTTCTGCAAGTTCAAAAGTCTGCTGTTTACAAATACTTCCCCGGACGTAACGTTTGGCAACACAACGATTGCATCACAGTTGGGGGGAATACCTACATTCAGAACAGTTGCTCTGTCATTTTTATTATAGTGAACCGATACCGGTCCGTTTACCGAGTTAAAGGTGGTTTTTACCCACGAAATATTTTCCAGGAACTGCGGTTCTATTAACAATTTTCTATACCCTATACTTCCTGTCTGTTGTTTAATTCCTGCGAGGCCATTGTAAAACCATTCCATCAAATGCCCGAATATCATATGGTTTTGTGACAACCAGTCAACGGCTGGCCCCGACCAGTGTTCGGCTAATGCAGTGGCCCCGGATTTGATCTGGAAGCCATAACCGGGCATATCATCTCGGTGGTGTATTTTGTATATTAATTCAGATTGCCCCGTTTTTGTGAGGGCCTGTATCAGAAAGCGGTGCCCTATATCCCCCGCAGTTACTTTGTAATTATACTTTTTTAAAGAGTCGGATAGATTCTTAACGACAAACTGTTCCTTACCTTCCTCAACGAGATCAAAGAATAATGGCATGGCATAAGAAGTTTGACTGCCAGTTCCATAAGTATGCGTTGCGGGATTATAAAACGATCTATTAAATGAAGATTTAATTTGTTCAGCCAGTTTCCTGTAGAATCCCGCATCTGTTGTTCTGTTAAGGATACCGGCTGTCTCAGCCATTATCTGCACCGCCTGAAAATAAAAGGCGGTAGCCGTTAGGGAAACAGGGGTCAACTGGGCAAAACCAGGTGATGCGTTTCCCAAATCCAGCCAGTCACCCAAACCATAATCAAGGATATTCGATTTGCTTTGCGACTGAAGATAATCCACATATTTTTTCATCATCGGATATGCTTCTTCAAGCGTTTTTTTATCGCCATACCACCTAAAAACGTCAAACGGCAATACAGTAGCGGCAACCCCATATCCCGGATCATTCCTGAAAGGCCCGTCGAACTCCACATATTCGGGGGCGATGGAGGGCACCATGCCATTAGGCAATTGCGCATCCTGCAAATCCTTTACGATTTTGGTATAAAATGCCGCAATATCAAAATTGTAATGAGCGGCTGGGCCCATTAAATGCGCCTGTTCTATCCAGCCCAATTTCTCCCGATGGGGGCAATCGGTTGACACACTCGAAATATTACTTTTTATCGCCCAGTTAATTAGATCAAATGTTTTATTAAACAATTCGCTGGAACAGGAAAACGAACCTACTGCAGGAGCGCTATTCCTGGTATGTAATAAGTCAATTGAAATAAGTCTTGGCCCGCCTGTTTTATTGCCATTTCTAAAGGCAGCGCCCTCAACAAGGGCATACCTGAAACCGTAATACGTAAATCGCGGCTGCCATTCTTCCACTCCTTCTCCTTTTAGTATATATTCAAAATAAAAGGGGCCTCCTGAACTTCGCTGGCTGATCTGCCCGTTTTTATCAGGCATTTCCGAGGGTGTTATTCGCACCCTATCCCCTCTATTTCCACTCACTTTTAAGCGGATAATTCCCGACGCATTCTGGCCAAAATCCACGATCTGTTTTCCCCCCGGAAGCGATGACTTTAGCCCACCCACAAAGGAATCCATTATTTTTACCGGGTAAGCAGGTTCTGCTTTTAATATACCTGGCGGGGGTTGAGGTAATTTTACGCCCGCCCACGAAGCATCATTAAAAGAAACATTGCACCAGTTGGGTTGTTCAAGGCGTGCATCATAATCTTCACCACCATAAAATCCGGAAAATACTATCGGAGAAGCGGATGTGCGCCAGGAATCATCGGTAACTACTTCCTCTGTGGTTCCGTCTTTATACCGAATCATTAAAATCATCCGGAACATGGGATAACCATAGGCGCCCGTAATTTTGCGGTAACGCTCCCTGTTGATATAGAAAAAGCCGGGCCCGGCAATGCTCCCGATAGCATTATCACCAGTCCTGATTTCATTGGTCACTTCATAGGTATTATAAAAAATCGCTTTCTCATAATCGCTCCAGGCAGGCGCAAGAAAGTCATTGCCGATCTTTTTACCATTCACGTAAAGCTCGTATTGCCCCAGACCCGAAACAAATACAAATGCGTTATCAACTGCTTTCCTTGTCTGAAACGTTTTTCTGAAATAGGGAACAACAGTACGCTTTAATAATTTTTCACCCAGACCATCGCCACTACCATGCGCTGCCGGCACTACTTTCTCGGATGAGGGTAAAATGTCGTAACTTATCCATTTACTGTTTCTCCAATTTTTCTCTTCAAATAAGCCGGTAATAAATGAAGCTGGCTTACTCCAGTCCGAAACCATACCTTTCTGATCCCAGGTGCGAACTTTCCAGTAATACAGGCTTGCAGCCTGCAATTTGGGTCCGTTATAAAAGACCGAAAAATTGTCGCCTGATGAAATTTTTCCGGATTTCCAGGTCGCTGCTTTGGTCGAATAGAGGTTTTTTAACGAGGAAGCGAGCACTATTTCATAAGCAGTTTGTTTCATTTCCATCTTTTTTGAATGAATCCACCAGCCGAAGCGTGGTTGTTGCACTTCAATTCCGGCAGGATTTTCCTTGTACTCGCAAGTTAAGTGAAAGGGCGTATCTCTTGCAGCAAGCTGCAATGAGATAAAAAATATGAATAAAAGGTAGTAGAACCTTATTATGATATTTTGCATACTACTTTACTGGTTAAAGCTATTTACACGTACTGATGACTTGTTTACACGCCAGTTAGTCATCCTAAGGATATATTACAACCACTTTCTGAATGTATCACCGATCCAGTTGTAACAATCTGAAAACCACCTATCAAAAGCTGGCTCTTTCAAATACCCATGCCCTCCTTGTTCAAATAAGGTAAGACGATTTGGAATGTTATATTTTTCCAGTTCCCGCTGAAAAACAAGACTGTTTTTTACTGGAACTACAACATCGTCCTTTGCGTGATTGAGATAGGTTGGAGGGGTAGATTTATTTACAAAAAATTCACTCGAGTAAAACCTTATTCTTTCCCCGGAAGGACTACTGCCAATGAAATTTGTCCTGGAACCAGTGTGCCCAATACTGTCTGTAAAACTGATTACCGGGTTAATAAGCAGCATGAAATCGGGACGCAACACCGATGTTCGCCTGGCATTGATAAAATTATACTGATAGTGGGTACCCGTAAATGCTGCGAGGTGCCCTCCGGCAGAGAAACCCATGATACCTAGCTTCTTTATTCTCATCCCCCATTTTCTGTTCATTTTTCTTACCAGCTCCAATGCGCGCTGTGCATCCTGAATGGTAGCCAAAGGTTTGTCTTCACCGCTCTTCATGCTTGGAAGCCGGTATTTTAAAACAAAAGCTGCTATCCCCTTTTCATTAAACGCCCGGGCCACGCGGTTCCCTTCCCTTTCAATCAGTTCCACATGATAGCCACCGCCCGGGCAAATAATCACGCCGATTTTGGGTTTCTTTTTTGAGGAAGGCAGAAAAACAGTGAGGCTGGGGTTGACAATATTTCTTACGAGGGTATCCATGGCGGGATCAAACCAAACCTGTTCTTTTTTCTTTTCGATTGGGTCCGATAGCGAATCGTACAAATTGACTTCCCACACCCGTTGTGCCGAAATAATGATAGGAAAAAAAATGAGCGAGAGAAAAACAATATGCTTGAACATAATCATCAGAGATAAAATAATAAAAATAAAACCTGAGTAACCATTTTTTAATCTTTAGGGAAAAGCCTGGCGCGCAGTAGCTGTTCAACCCACTGAATATGGTTCGCGTTTGGGCTAAAATCCTCCCTAACCATTGATACATTAAACTCCTTGAGCAGATCCATGAACTCATTAAGCGCTCTATCGGGATCGGGTAGGATGATGGGTGAATTGAGGTTTTGCTGGTTGTAAGATTTAAATCGATTATACTCAGACAAAAGAACGAATTTAAGCGGAATTTCTTCACGTCTAAGGCGTGTCCTTAAAGCCTCATCTTTTGTAACTTCTATTGCCTTTTTTATAAGCGAGCTTGCTTCCGCATAAACCGGAACGGTGAACCAATCGGTAGTACTTCCCATATAACACCGAAGGTAGATATTTGAGTCTTTTATCCTTTTAGTTAACAAATCCCAGTACCTTCGCAGGTAGGGAGCTGCCTTTGCACCATAATATCCGTTTAGGAACTCATCAATTAATTTTTCTTCATCGAGACCCGGATCCCACATAAGTTTAGAAATCACCCAATTTCGCATTCTTACAAAGTCTCCCGCATCACAATAATAATCACCCTGTTCAAACAGACCAATCGTATTATTTTTTACAAAGAATCGAATATCCGGAGCAAGGGTATGAATATTGGGGTGTGGTAACATGTAGGAAGTAAAATTAGTTACGTAATTCCACACAAAAAGATGATCTGATATTTTACTCCAGGCTTCAATATCATCTCGCAAGGGTTTATTTTGATCACCTTCTGCTAAAGGTTGTGAAAAAGAGCATTCAATGGTACAAAGACGGATAACAACATTCTTTCTTGGCTTTACCTTCAACGGTGCCTTACGAGTATATTGGTAGGCAAGCGTTTCAACCCAGATTTCAGGAAATTCTTTTTCTATCTCTTCCGCAACTGCGTTCACGAACCTAATAAGTGGTCCCGACTCGCTTCCCTCCTCTCTTACGATAGCCTGACAATTATCACATTGGCAAGCACCATAACAGTCATTCTGACTAATTGAAATAAAGCCCATACCCGGGTGACGCCGAAGAGAATCAAGGGCATTTTTAGTAAACTCTTTCCGCATAGCTTTATTTGACAGGCACAGCTGCGCGGCCTCCCGCGCCCGTTTACCATCAATTAAACTGTACCACTCTGGGTGCGTATCAAAATATTTGTGCGGAGATAAAATGGGATAGAAAGAATGTACAAAAAACTGAAATTTGTGATGCCCTCCATATGCCGGTGTAATTTTTGAGAAGTCACCATTACATTTCATCTGTACTGCAAAAGCTTCATCTTTAAAAGCATCTTTGTAGAAAGATTCCCTGTATATTAGCTGCGGGTTATGTTTAATGTGCAACTTAGGGATTCTCAAGTTTTTCGTTTTGGGAATGAAAGATTCAGACGATGTCCACCATCGTACGCCGGTTGCTTCTTCCAGAAATGTATTGACCGCATAAAGCGTACCCCGAACCGGATGACCTATCATGATAACATTATCCCCAACGGTTTCAACTACAATGCCATCGTAAGGAATTTTTGAAGGGTCAATTTCCGGGAGGAGAGATCTGGTAAGCTTTGTATTTCCCACGATCAGCATGGGTCGTGCCTTGTTTGCCTCGCTTTCTCTCACGATATCAAAGCTTGTACCAGTAATTTCGCCAAGATGTTTTTTAAGCGCTAATGCTGCGGTTTGTTCCACAAGTGTAGGCGCATTGGGGGTGACTATTAAATATTTTGCCTTCCCGGGACCAGATAAAGTCAGTGTTTTTGATACGGAACACGCCGTAAATAGTAATGCTGTGCAAATAGCACTACATAAAAAAAATATTTGTCTAATTTTCAGCGTTTTATTGAAATGTCGGTTCATAATTTTAATCGTCTGTTTCAAAAGCTCATACTGAATTTCAGAAAAATGCATAAAACAATTTCTAATTAGCAAGCTTTCCCATCAATTCAATTTCCATTAGTTGCCATGCACCATTCGGTTTACCATTAAAAAGCGACAAACACTGAATCCTTAAATATCTGTATCCTCCGTTGCCTGGAGGTATAATAAATAATTCTCCCTCCGAAATTACCTGGTTTTTAGAAGCCTTAAAAACACCCAGTTTCGTCCAGGAAGCCCAATCACCATCCTGGGTGGGATTGTTGCTTCCCCACAAGGCAAAGTCTAACATATTCCCACCCCCTTCAAAAGCCGTCCCCCAGGCCGTACGCTGCCAGGTCCTAAATGAATACAAAGAATATAAATTGGTACCCAAATCAACAGTAATGTGCAATGGTTTTGGCAACTCCAGTGTATGGAATCCCGGGTCATCATTCGTTCTGCCGTCCCAGATATTATGTAAATACCATCCCCAGTAATCATATTGAGAGCGCGCATCGTTATCCAAAACAACTTCCCGGAATAAAGCCTTATTCAGTTTATAAACAATACTATTCGCGACGATCGTCGTATTATTTGTTTTTAATGTATCAAAAGAAGCAGTGTCAGCCAGATATAGCGTACTATATATTAAATCAGTTCCTGGCTTATAATCCGAAATTAATGTGGTGTTTTGGGTGGCGGGCAAAAATAATGTATTAATATTATCATTTTTTGTTGTATAGGTTAATTTCTGGCCTATGCTTCCGTTATACACATCTGCAGTTCCCCATTTCAAATTCAGTTTGCCATCAGCGTTATCCACAAACGGCTGGCTATAGGGCCTGCTGGTCATATTTGATGTGAACAACGCCCCCAGAGAACGTCCATTAGCGGGGACCGCAACAGACGAGTTCTTCTGTTCATCAAAGGTTTTAATAATAAAAGTATAATAACCTTCAGGAACTGGTAATATATAATATATGGTATCTACGTTCCTCGGTATTGCAAAATCAACTGAATCTGAGTAATTATTCCAATAGATCCTTGCTTTTACGACCTTCGGATCGACGAACTGCGGAAATTTAAATCGCACTTTGTTCAAGCCGGTCTGAACCTGAATATCCCGAACTTTTTCACCATATGTTATTCCGTTGGGTATCACGTATTTTTTATATTCTCTGTCCATTTTGGAACAGGAAATAATAATCAGAAGAATACAGGTATATAAAATTGCTTTTTGCATTGTATATTTTTTAATAATAAAACACTACTCCCTATTTATTCAACTTCCTGGCCCCATAAAGTGAGTTCCTGTATTACCACTTGCGCCAGGCCACTTGATTGCCCATATGTTTCAGTGGTCCTGAAACGGAGATAGCGAATCGCCGGTAACCCTGGTTCAAATTCAAAATCTTCTCCGGCCACGTTTGAATAGGCATAGTCTTCTGCTGTTACTGTGCCATAAGGGGCGCCTGATGGCTTAAACGACTTAAAAGCTTGTAGGAACTGCCAGTTCGAAGTATAAATGCTGTTGTCCGTTTCCCAATCAACATATTCATTTCCGTTTAGGGGACCAACCGTATTTGCCCCCCAAATTTCGAAGCTTTTTACACTTGCACCTGCATATGGGCTTTCGGGGTGATGCCAGGTCTTCATGCGGCTCAATACCACTTTTTTGCCAAGGTCAATCGTAATTGTATGAGGCAAATTATATTTCTTACTGGCAAAAATACAACAGTAGTTATTTAACGGGCCATTATCCCATAAATGCCATAATTCAAACCACTCCACATATCCATAAGCATCACCTTTGAAGTACATCGGTTTCCAATCGGATTTCGAAAGTAGTTTTTCATACAATGGCTTAATAGTAGATAAAGTAGTATCTGTCTTATAATTCCAGCGATCCCGAATATAAACCGCAATTTTTTTATTTGTAGTATCCATACCCCGCAGTGAGAAATTACCGTTGGCACTTGAAGAATAAAACGTATGTAAATCTCTATAATCCCCATTACCTAATGAGTCCATCATAATCACAATTGCAAGACTGGAGCGTGTCGGGTTCTTGAATTTAACATTTATCCCGCCAAAGGTTGGCGACACTGTCAGCGTTTTATATACATCCAAAATAGAGGGAGGAAGGGGCCTTATCGTGACAATAAGAGGCTCAGACATTTTTTCATTTCTTCCCACGCTGTAAACTTTTATGTCCCGGGGATTGGTATCACCAAATCCTTCAATCTTCAGCGTATCGCTGTATACTGAAGATTTCACCTGCCAGACTTGTCCCGGAGTTGTTTCATAGACAGCCTTCACGTATCTCAAATTAGTATCTTTTGGAAGATTATACAAAATGTAGGCCCCTCCAGGTAAAGGCGTTACCCTCGGATTTGTAATTTGAGCTGGCGCCGGAAGATTTGGATCAGTGTAGTTAGTAAAATTATCACGCCTGTTACAACTCATGATAATCAGGATTGAGAAAACAGTAAAAAGAATTAGTCTACTCTTTTTCATATGTATAATTATTTATAATTATTAAATTACCACCCCAGGTTCTGAACCAGGTTGGGGTTGATTGTAAGATCGTTTTCTGATATGGGCCAGAAATAGTCCTTTAAAGTAAACTTTTGAGAGAATTTATTGGTTACTCTATAGTAATCTGATATTGAGGAACCAAAAACATTCCATCCCTGGATTGGCTTGTTGACTTCGATAATTGCCGTTTTCCATCTTCTGATATCCCAAAATCGTTGTTGCTCAAAACACAATTCATTTTGTCTTTCGTTATGTACGATATTTCTGAAACCCTCTTTGGTTGCATATTTTGTTGGATTCGACGAAAAAGTCTGCCAGGCTACCTGCACATCGGGAATTCCGGCTCTTTGTCTAACCAGGTTGATATAAGTTAACGCGTCTCCGACCGGCCCGTTGGCTTCATTCGCACACTCAGCATATAATAAATAAAGATCGGACAATCTCAATAGCGGATAAGGATACGGTACAACCGTGTATGCCGTTGGGCTTTGGGCATTTTCCGGATGCACAATTTTCTTAACCGGGTATCCTGTATTTGGCCCCTGGTATTCCGAAGCTTTTCCGTTTTCCTGACCTAACCTATTTTGGAGGTAAAATAAATTCCCTACATTTTTATCATCCCACCGACCTTGACCATACCAGATGCCTCCGTCAAAGCCAAGATATGCGTAAAATCTGGGCTCCCTGTCGAAGTTCATATTAGCCGTTGTATATCCGCTTCGGATATATAACTTGTATGCGGGTGTGCCGACTTTTGTTTCATACCTTTGTGCATAATTCCACGTTTTATCTTCGTTGATGGGAACACCATTTTTCGTATAAAAGCTTTCTACGATTTTTAATGGAGCATCGTACCGTTGGTCAGCCCATATTCGGGTTTGGACAGCGGGCTGCAGCGCAGGGGATCCTACTCTTTGAGTCCAGTCGACCCAGCTCTGTGTATTTGCCCAGATAATTTCGTCATTCCAGGGTTTGGTTACTGCCATTCTCAAACTCATCTGGGTTCTGATTGTGTCGCTGAGCGTAACCTGACTAATATTTGCCGGATGATAAAAGAGCTTGATTCCCGCACTATCACATACGTTAATCGCTCGTTTACAGGCTTCTGCTGCAACGACCCATTTTTCCGGCGAATAGGTTTGAGGAAATAAATGAGTACCGTCGCGGTTTACCAAGCCTGCCTGCTCGGTGTTACCATTAAACAACGGGCTGGCCGCATATGCCAGGACCTTAGCTTTCAAGGTATAAGCTATAGGTTTGGTAATTTTCCCATAATATAGCGGGTCATTTATTTGCAGAGGCAAATGATCTTTTGCTTCATCTAACAACTGCACAATATAATTGAAACACGAATCAACCGGGTCTCTACTTACCCTCACCTTTTCAACAGCTGATCCTAATGGGAGATTTGTTTTTATAAGTGGAATAGGTCCGTACATACGAACTAACCAAAAATGATAATAAGCTTTCAAAAACTTTACTTCTGCTATCCACTGTTGTCTTTCATAAGGCATTATATCTGGAACGTGTTCAATATTTTCAAGAAAGATATTGCAATCCCGGAGGGCCAGATATATATTGGGCCAAAAGCCCCCCCCAATAGGATTTACGATATTCTGCTGATTTTTCGCAAGATCTTTATAAATACTCTGAAACTGCTGAACATCAATCTCCCAAATCTCATCACCACCCAGCATAGCAGGTGTGCCATTGTAATCTCCCGTTTTGGGCATATAAGAATAACAGGTAAATAAATATTTTTCTGCTTCATTTCGCATCGCAAACGCGTGTTTCAGGGTTGCGATGTTATCCGGGACTACATCCAAATATTTTTGGCAGGAAAAAAAACAAGAAGCTATGAGGAAACTAACGGATAAAAAATAGATATATTTTTTCATGTACTTTTTATTTTTTTGGATACTCGTAAGTTTGCGTGTTGAAGGAAATTCTTCTCAATTAAAATTCAGACTCAATCCAACATTAAATACTTTTTGAATAGGGTACCCCAGTCCATTGCCCGCCATTTCAGGATCCCATAGTTTGAACTTACTGAAAGTAAGCAGGTTAGTACCGCTAAAATAGACTCGAAGCCCGCTGGATTTGAATTTTTCGGTAATTCTGCGGGGGATGGTATATCCTAACTCTATCTGTTTTAGCCTCAGGAACGATCCATCACGCATAAACCAAGTACTGGTCCTGTTATTGTTAGAATGAACGAAATTGCTTAACCTTGGCCAAAATGCCTGAGTATTCTGATTCTTTTCACTCCAGTAATCATTAGCGATTACTTTCAAAACCTGGGCTTCATTAACGAAAGGAGAAATTCCGGCGTAGTTGATCCAAAAAGACTCATTCGCTAAACCCTGAAAGAAAAACGATAGATCAACGCCTTTAAATCCGCCTGATAATCCAAAGCCATAAATAATTTCCGGAACGGAAGGATAACCAATAGGTACAACGTCCGCATTAGTTATTTGACCATCTCCGTTCATATCCTGGTATTTGATATCGCCCCCCATTACCGCATTAACTGAGTTTTGATTTGGAGAGTTCTGCGCTTCCTTATCATCTACAAAAAGTCTTTCAGCTATAAGACCAAATACCTGGTTAATGTTATGACCCACTCTGTATCTGTAAGCCTCCTTATATTGTGGTTCCTCATTCACGAGAATTTTATTTGTAGCGTAAGTGAAATTACCTAACCCAGACAACCATGCGCCACCAGCAAGTGTTTTGTCATATGCCAACTGTACTTCAAACCCTTTGGAAGATGCCTTCCCCACATTTGCCCAGCCCGGCTGGTATAACCCCATTGTTGAGGGAATGTTAACTCTCTGTAATAAGATATTATTTCTCATTTGATTAAAAAGATCAGCATTTATTTTGAGGTTTTTAAAGAAGCCTAATTCAAATCCAAGGTTTTGCTGCAGAGATGTTTCCCATGTAATATCTTCATTGGCATATCGATTGACCAGCACACCACTCAGCCAGCGGGTATTGCCGGCATCCCCACGTCCAAATTGTGCACCTCTGGATCCCGCATCCATAAACACCTCAGAAAGATAAAAGAACCTGTCTTGATCACGGCCTATAGCATCATTACCAATTAAGCCGTAGGTATACTTGATCCTGAATATATTCATGACATCTCGGGCATTTGCGAAGAATTTCTCATTATGAATACTCCAAGCTACACCTGCAGAAGGAAAAAATCCAAACTTTTGGTCTTTGTAAAAACGCTCTGAACCATTATACCCGAAGTTAAAATCAAAATTATAGCGGTTGTCATAACCGTAACTTAGGCGCCCCGAAACTCCTGCATTTCTGAAAGGAAGAGAAAGTTGAAAGGTGCTATTGGCAGAATTAACTCTTTGCTGGATATTTGAAACCACCATTCCGCTTAAATAATGATCGCCAAAACGGTTATCATAATTTACTGCAGCTTCACCATGTAAAAACGAAATAGCGCTGGTGCCTTCACTGTTATAACCCAGGTACTCTGTGCCTACGGTTCCGATGGGATTTCGGGAAGAGGTAGAATTCATCACATAATAAGTATAATCTTGTGTAAATGGATCATAGGATGATATCCTATAAAAGAAAGGATTGTAAAACCGGTTAATACCTGTTCTTGCCATCCGGTCAATGTTTATCAATCCTCGGATTTTCAGACCTTTTACCCATTTATTCAGGTTCTGGTTTAATTGAAGTGTCGCCATCATTTTTGAACGATTCCATTGCCTGTAACCCTTAACCATTTCTGCATAAGGGTTCTCATACAAACCACCACTGAATGGATTGATCTGATTGCCAAACATTACGTGATTAACAAACTGGTGCGCAGAATCCTTGGGAAAAACAGCCGGGAATTGTACAGGGTTTGAGTGCATAATTAAATTATACATATCGTCTCCATCACGAAGCGGCCCGCTGTAGTCGTCAAATAAACCATATAGTTGTACGCTTATTACTGTGCTCGAGGTGAGATCTATATCTATGTTAGACCTTAAAGAGTAGGATTTAAGGTCAATATTATTATTAAAATTATTGATCTTGTCCACTTTCAACAAACCATTATCCTGCGCCAACGACCCGGAGATAAAGTATTTTGCAACCCCACCACCACCACTTACATTCAAATGGTATTTTTGATTGTTTACAAAATCTTTGGTCAGAATCTTTTTCCAATCATTTGCAGGATAGATATAAGGACTCGCGCCCGGTGTGCCGGTTCTGTTGATTTTGTCCTCCAGATATGGTAGCCTTCCAATTGGATCGCGGGTTAACACCGCTTCATTGGCCATTTTCATATAAGTAATCGGATCAGCTAGTTCCACATTATGGGTAGGAGCAGAGGTACTATTTTCGACACGAAACATTATTTTTGCCTTCCCAACCTTTCCTTTTTTTGTATTAACTAATATAACACCGTTCGCTCCTCTTGCTCCGTAGACTGCAGTAGAAGTAGCATCCTTTAATATTGAAAATGAAGCAATGTCATCTACAACCAGCCTGGAAAGGTCAGTCTGCGAAGATTCTATCCCATCAATTAAAATCAACGGACCACTCTTATACCCTAGCGTAGTAACGCCCCTGACAAAGAAATTAACGTTGTCTGCTCCCGGCTCTCCTGAGCGCTGGAACGCAATAACACCAGCAGCCCGACCCGCAAGTGCCGTAGCAAGATCGCTCGATGGGATCCTTAATTCTTCCGGCTTTATCGTAGTTACAGCTCCCACAACTTCCTCTTTTTTTCTTGCCTCATATCCCACAACTATAACTTCCGCCATTTGCTGATTCTTGGAGTCTGGCATCAAAACGACCGTTATATCCCGTCTGTTCGCAACTGCTAGTACCTGCGTCTGATAATTTATAAAAGACACGATAATTGAGTCAGCTTCCGAGTCAACCTCAATCGCAAATTTCCCATCGTTATTGGTAGATGTTCCCTTTGTTGTACCTTTAAGTGAAACGGATGCGCCTATAACAGGCTCTCCCTTTTCGTTTACCACGGTCCCATTCAAAATCCTCGAAACAACAGAGCCACCCGATTGCGACTTATCAACTATCACAATCAGGTTCTTCCGCATCTCTTTATACGTAAGGGTGGTATTTTTCAATATCGCGCTCATTACGATATCCAACTTCTCGTTACGTACTAAAATATTAATATTCTTTTGTTTCGGAAGTGCCTCGATTTTATAAACGAAGTTATATTCTCCCTGCAATTCTATAGTTTTTAGGACCGTTTCCAGGGACACATTCCTTAAATTCAGAGTTATTCTGTTCTGTGCAAAGCTGTTGACAGCAAAGCTTTGAATAGAAAACATAAGTATCGCGGCAATTGATAGTTTCATTGCAAGCGGAAATTTAACAAGTTTGCGGCAAGGAACTGAATTAATCAATCGTTCAGTTTTTTTCATGACTTTGAAAACTTTTAATTAAAAGAATATGCTTTTACCAAGCATTTTTTCGTTTTTTTCGCGGGGGTCGTTTGAAGCACTCCCTCATTTTTTTTATATAATACTTAGTTGTTAATTCGAATAAGCCTGACCCTTATATATTGTAACAGAATCATTTTCTACCTTATACATAAAATTCCCGGCTAATCTCAGGGATTCTAATACTTCCTCGATGGGTCTATCTTTATATATCCCGCTAAATTCTTTCTGCTTTAGTTCTTGATTGTTGATAATGATCTTAACGCCATACCATCGTTCCAATTGAGGTATCATATCTTCAAGTCTTGCATGATCAAATACCAATTTATGATTAATCCACTCTGTCTCAAGAATCAGCGAATCGTCTGTAGTGGCATTAACTTTTGATAACTTATAAAAGGCGTCTCTTAATTGTTGACTGTTATTTTGAACTGATTTTTCGGTAGAAGGTATATTCTGAACAGAAAGTTTTTCAAGTGGCTCAAGCATTACTTTTTTATTGTTGTAATTCCTTAGGGTAACTTCAACCGATCCTTTTATCAGCAAAGTTTCATTTTCCTTTTCGTTCTCATAAGCCCTTACATTAAATTTGGTACCCAATACTTTTATATCCATTGTTGACGTGTGAATAATAAATGGATGATTAACATCCCTGACCACATCAAAATAAGCCTCACCGATCAACGTTATCTCCCGGTTCTGTTTACTAAAATTTTCATTATAAAAAATTTTAGTATCGTCATTAAGCCAAATTTTTGTGCCATCCGGCAGAACTAAATTGGATTTTGAAGCTGCTTTTGTAGATACAATATTTGTTTTACCCGAATTATTCTCCTTCTTGTTTAGCGTCAAAGCGAGAAAAATAACTGCTACCAGGAATGAAGCCGCAATAGCCAGCCAGCCGACCGTACCCCACTGAAACCTTGGCCTGCGAAAACTCTTGGTGTCGTCATAATCATCCGTCCCAGCCTTTACCATCTCCCAGGCCTCCGCAATATACCTATGAAAATCTTCCTTATAGTTAAAACTGACCGAACCTTTGTACACTTCATCCAGCAGATCGCTAAACATCGCGTAATCCTGCCTGCTACGAATCAGGTCCTGCAATTCCTTTCTTTCCAATAACGAAAATTCTCCAGATTTACTCTTTGTCAACAGCTCAATAAGACGAGAATCCTTCATATGATGCATACCTTACGAGTAATAAAGACACTCGTTTTCTGTCATACCCCTAGCTGCCGGGAATTTATTTTCTGAATTTTTCTTTCACTAGGTAAGCAAACTCTGGAGCCCTGGATCTTATATGCTCAAAAATTTTCCGGAATGCAGCATTCATATGGCTTTCTACCGTCTTAACGGAGATATTCAACAACAGAGCTATCTCTTTGTAAGTCATTGCGTCCTCTTTGCTTAACTTGAAAATTAACCGGCATTTTGGAGGTAAAGCGTCGATGGCACTAATGATAATATTCAGATTTTCAGATGAAATACGCTCATTTTCCGGGTTATTGTACGAAACTGCAATATCATCTGTAAGCATTTCCACGCTGAGATTATGAATACTAACATTTCCCTTTTTATTTCGGAGAAAATTAAAGGCCCTGTTTTTCGCTGCAGCATATAAGTAATAAGGTAAACTATTAATTGCGCGTAATTCGTTCTTATTCTTCCAGATATTTATGAATATGTCAGCAACGATATCTTTTGACGCGTCCGAATCGTGAATAATGGAACGCACATATGCAAACAATCCTGGTGAAAAAATGTCAAAAAGCTGCCTGAATGATTGCTTATCACCGTTTTCGGCAACCGAAATACATAAATTAAGAATTTTCCTGGCAAACATTTGGTTTATTTCTGCAATTATTACTTACTAAATAAGCAAACAGCCTTAAGAAGCAAGAAAAATCATTCGTTTAAATTACAATGCGCAATGCAAACCCAACCGCAATCTATGAACTTCCTTTCACAAAACTATCCTGTACTTTCCTGTTCAAAAGAAACCAATAAAGACAGGACCGAGATCTGGATATTTAATAAAGGTCCAAGGCAGGCCTGCCAGGAATAATCTATTTTTCCTCAACTATTTTGCAAACGCCAGGGAAATGATTACTAAGTAAGTTAACGAATTTTAATCGCACCATACTGGAATTGAAATCCCTTTGCTCACCAAGTCCGTCACCAATTGCGCCCTTTCAATCACCCCGCACCGGAATTGAAACACGAATCTTGCTTTTAGATCCCCGAAATCTTTGTACTTTTAATGGCGCCATGTCGGAATGAAAATTAAGCGTCTTGACCCCTTTAATTTATTCAAAACAAAATGATGAGAAAATATCTTGGAACGATCCTGCTTACTATTGAATTATTGTGTTTTTCGCTTCTTGGTTTCGGACAGAAATTTGTCCATCCGGGAATAAACCAGTCGGCAGAAGATCTGGCTTATATGAAGAAATTAGTGGATAAAGGCCAGGAACCATGGAAAAACGCCTTTGATAAATTAGTAAAAGACACAGATACCACCTTTATAGCCAGGCCATACGCCCATGTGATGAGAGGCCCCTACGCCAAACCTAATATCGGCGGAGATGAATTGTCCAAAAGCGCAAACCTATCCTATAATTGCGCGTTGCTGTGGTACCTGACCGGCGATAAGAATTATGCTAGCACAGCTATCAGGACCATTGACAGTTGGTCGGCATCACTCTGGGACTTTGATTATAATGACGCCAAACTATTAGCCGGCTGGACCGGACATGCTTTTATTAATGCTGCTGAAATCCTGCGATATACAAAAGCCGGCTGGAAAAAAGAGAATATCGATCGGTTTACTGAGATGCTCATGACCGTTTATTACCCTTTGTTAAGATATTACTATCCTACGGCAAACGGGAATTGGGATGGGGCGATTATTCACTGCTTGATGGCAATTGGCATTTTTACTGATAACCGTTCCTTATTTAATGATGCAGTTGATCACTTTCTACATGGGCCTGTCAATGGAAGTCTCTTTAAGTATATTTATCCAAGTGGACAGTGCCAGGAATCCGCCAGAGATCAGGCACATGTTCAACTTGGATTAGGTGAATTTGCAGGCGCCGCACAAGTTGCCTTCACGCAGGGGGTGGACCTTTTTTCGATAGGGGAAAACCGGATTGGTCGGGGATTTGAATATACAGCGGGGTATTTGCTCGGGCACACTCCTCATTGCTATTGTGAAATTTCGCCCAGGGCCATGCGTCTTGGCGGGGATTTTGAATATGTTTATCGCCATTACAAAGCTAAGGGTATTGCTTTCCCATTTATCACAAAAGCGGCGGACTCTATGCGAGTCGTGGTTCCCGCGAAAACACTCGCGGCAGTCAGAGCGTCATTTGGTAATAATACATTACCAGTAAAGACTTTTATCGCCGATCCTGTTACTTATATTTCGGGTGCTGATCACGATATTCCTTCGATTCCTGAAAATTCAATCTGGGTACAACCCAGCCAGTCAGTTCAGAAGGCGCTGGATAAGGCGGCAGGAAGTGGAAATTGGGTGGTGTTGGCAAAAGGTCTTCATATCCTGGACTCAGCATTGAAAATACCCAATAATATTGTCTTATCAGGAGTAGGTTCGGAGTCGGTACTGTTTTTAAAGCCCGAAGGAGGACGCGATATGATTATTAACAGCGCTGATAATTTGCACGATGTCACGCTGCGTAATTTCGTCGTGGAAGGAGCTTTGCAGCCTAAGCCAGGAGATGATCCAAACGGATCAAGATCCTTTCGAAATAAGGGTACTCGTGGCGGCATTATTTTCCGAAGTCAGCAAGTGAATCTTATGCACGATTTACGCTTTATCAATCTTACCGTCCGAAACTGCACTTATAATGGGGTGTTCGTCAGCGGCGCCAAAAATTTATTATTCTCGTATTGCAATTTTGATGAAAACGGTGCGGGCGTTATTCCCGGTCCTAAATTACAGCATAACTTACTGCTGACTCACTGCGCCGATATAGTCATTAAGAACAGCCGCCTGGACACTTCCCCGGAGGGCTCCGGGGTCTATTTGGATAAATGCAAGGATATAATGGTAGATCAAAATGAGCTGGCCCGCAATGCATTGAATGGGGTAACAATTATAGGTAGCGACAACATTGTAGTTAAGAACAACCGGATTGAGGGGAACGATTCAAGCGGTATTTATTTTTCTTTTTTTTATAATACGTCAAATAAGGCCACTATTTCGGGAAACAATATCCAATTTAATGGCGGTTATGCATTACAAAGCGAGCGTGTGCAAGGCCTGCAACTGATAAAAAATACCGGAATTGGAAACGGCCCTTTTAAAGGTAAAATTTCTACAAAGAATCAGGTTCTAGTCGATGGGAAGGAAACAGATTAGAAAAACTAAAATCATGTTTCATAGTATCGAAATACAATTAATGTTATTTAGAATATTACTTCAAACTATACACCGCGGTAGTGACAGATTTGGCTTTAATATTAATGGGTGATTTGAAATCAAGACTTTCGAGCTTTAAATTATTTACTGAATTAGTAATATATGAATTAGCGGATTGTATATTGCTTGCATCCAGATTTGACTTAATTGCATAGTCCTTATCTGTCAAATTTGAATAGATGCATACCAATTTTTTATTATCAGCAGACAAATAGGCACTTCCCAACAACTTGTTCGCCATGCCATCAATAGTCATATCCACTCTTTTGTAGCCCGGCCTAACAAAGAGACTGTAATTTCCGAGTGCCCATAGTGTTTTGGCAGCCTCATGAGAACCACTTTGGGTAATATCACCATAAACACCGCCCGCTGGCGTTATCTTTATGAGCAGGAATCTATTTTTATGCCCCCACCTTTCCATGTCCATGCTTGTCCAGAACGACCATGAAGCCGCGTTTGCATATACAAGATCACTGTGGATTACTTTTGACATATAAAGCGCAATATCCATTTCAGTCGCTTTATCAAACCCCACAAAGTCATTCTTATCATAGTTGTCGCCCAACATACTCCATTCTGTTTGATACACACCCAGGCCTGCAGCCGAGGCGGCATTTGCTACATTTTGCCTGGAGGTTGTCAGGTTGCTCCAGTTATTATCCGTCCAATAGCTGTGCCCTGCAACGATTTTTGCTACGTGTTTCAAGTTTCCTACGTAATTTCCTGATGCCTGATTAAATAAGCTATTAATTACATTTCGTCTGTTATTATCTCCCTCACCACTGTACAAATAGGTCCAATTTCCGGCTTCAGCTAACAAAATTTTTGTATTGAGACCTTTTGCTTCCAAAGCGTTGTCTATTGCTGCTGTCAAAGTTTTTATTTCGCTATTTTGCCACCCGCTGCCTTCCTGAGTCGGGTCTTTCCAGTCGTATTGTGGTTCGTTTACCGGGCTAATAAGTGAAAATTCAATATTCTTAGTTGTCTTAAAATAGCTTAACACATTTGCGATATAGTTAGCAAAATCGACCGACGCGCCATCCTTTAGATTTGCATAAGCTCCGCTACCCGAATATCCTTTTCCATTGCGGGTAAGATATACCGGAGGTGTATTGCTAAATAAAACAAACTGCTGGCACCCGTAATTTTTTGCCTTTTCCAAAAAGTATTGCTGACCAGCGGCTTTTGTCCAGTCGAGCTGACCGGTAACAGGATCCATAAACGATTCTGCACGTCTTGTTACATCTGTAATATCACTCGCTGCTCCCTGATTAGCAGTTCCCCCACCAAGGTTAAACCGCCAACCTGAAAGTCCGATTCCTTCGGGTTGTCCATTATTAATGTTACTGGAGAAAAGTAATTTGGCAATATCTGCTTTTTCGCTCTCAGTCCAATACTTACCAACATAATTGGGTGCCCAGCAATCAGAAGCACTAAAACTTTCAATAGTTTGATATGTTTTACTCAGATTAATGGTTGTGCTGATTTCGTTACCACCGCCACCAGGAGGCGGCGCAACGGTCGGCTCCACCTTCTTGTTACACGAAACTGTCAGCAGCAACAGACAAAAGCCTCCAACCAATCTTATTAGATTCCCCATTATAGCCGTCCTTTTTTTGAAGCTTAGAAATTTGGATTTTGCTCTATGCTTCCATTCGATAATAAAACTTCAGTATTCGGAATCGGAAAAAGAAGATCTCGATTTTCCATGAAGGTAATTCCTTTATTACTATTTTCTTTCTGATTAGTGATCTCGTAAGTATCCGTAGATTCTACCAGATTGTAATGAACAAAACTCCCACTGGGTCCCATCACATTACTAAGCGCCTTTTTTCCGTTGTCATCTGTCCATCTGCGTAAGTCGTACAACCTTTGCCCTTCGCACGCAAACTCCAGCCTCCTTTCCAGTCTGATCGCGTCGCGGAGATTTTTACCGGATGCGGTAACCTCACTCAAATGAACTCTCCTTCTTACTGTATTTAGTGCTGTACGGGCGGTTGCATCATCACCCAAGGCGTTTGACGCCTCGGCATACATTAACAATATATCCGCATACCGTAATAACCTAAAATTCAAATTATTGTGGTTCGCATCGTAAGGAATCGGGCGCAAATTGTGCGGTATGTATAATTTGCGGATGATCCTTGCAGATTTGTGTTTTGCGGGCGAGATTGGGTAATTCTTTCCAAGGGCAGTTGTGTCCCCCGGAACATTCTGTCCGTCCTTTACAATTGTCCATGTTAACCTTTCATTATCTCCGGCATCCAGAAATGCCTTTTCCAGGTTACTGGTCGGTAGGCCCCACGACCAACCGGCATCGTCTCGGGAGCCGGTAACAACCGGCAGGCGACCACCAAGATTGTAACTGATGTCGGAATTATATTGAACTTCAAACAATGATTCGCTGCTATTATTAAATCCTATTGACCAGACGTCCTTAAAATTCGAAAGTAAACGATATTGGTTGCTGCTAATTACATCTCCCAAAATTGCTTTCGCTTCTGCATATTTCTCCTGGTACAAATACGCCCGACCTAAATAGCCCATGGCGGCTCCCTTGGTTACCCGTCCCAAATCCGCAGCAGAATATTCACTTCGAAGCGGCAAATCAGGAATTGCTTCCTTCAAATCCTTTTCAACCTGAGCGTAGGTTTCCGCCAATGTCGCGCGTTTAATTCCCACCACTTCTGATGGCATCTTCATCTCAAGAACGATGGGTACCCCTCCGAAGTTCTTTGCTAACTCAAAGTAATGGAACGCCCTTAAGAATTTAGCTTCTGCAATGATTCTCCGGCGTAACGATTCGTTATTTATTGGCGCCTTTGCTACCCTATTGATTACAATATTGCTCCTTAAAATACCTTTATAACGAAATTGCCAGAAATCCTTGAGCTTGCCGTCCTGCTTGGGGTTGCCATAATGCGTCATCCGGATCCAATCACTTTGAGATTGGGTAGTATTTCCCATCCATAAATCATCGCTGCTCATGTCGGCAGCCACGTAAAAACTGGAAACCTGCCACCAATCATCCCAAAATACAGATTGATAGCATCCAGTCAGTTGCTTGAGGCATTCCTCCTCCGATTGAAAATACGTGTCAAGATTCTCCTGTCCCAAAACCGGTCGGTCAAGGAATTTAGAGCAGGCTGAAAATTGGCCAATGATTGCGATAGCTAAAAATACTTTGAATATATTTTTCATACCTCTTTTTTTAAAAGTTTACATTTAACCCCAACAAAAATGTTCGCGGATTAGGATAGCCAATATTGTCTATTCCTGATTCAATGACACTGCCCATTGCCGCCCTTTCGGGATCCATTCCCGAATATTTAGTGATCGTAAACAGGTTTTGAGCCGCCGCCGATAACCTTACTTTCAGGTTTTTTGTTAGCGCTTCAGGGAATGTGTATCCCAACTGTAAGAGTTTGCAACGGAAGTAAGATCCATCTTCGACAAAGAAGGAAGAAACGCGCCTGAAATTCATATTCTTATCTGCTACGGAAAGTCTTGGATAGAGATTGCTTGTTCCCTCTCCATGCCATGCTTTGTTATAGGCGTCGGCAAAAACATTTATCCCGTCTGTACCAGCATACAAACCGGCTTTAGCGCTATTATAGACATCATTGCCGAAGGTCCCGTAAAAATTTGCGATGAAGTCAATATTCCGATAATAGAGATGCGTGTTTTGACCGAGCATTAACTTCGGAAAGGCATTTCCAATAAAGGTTTTATCTTTCTCGTCCAAGACGCCGTCATTGTCTAAATCCTTAAATCGTATATCTCCCGGCTGCGCATTGGGTTGAAGTAAATCGCCATGTTCATTGGTATAGCTATTTACTTCCGTACGATTCTGGAAAATACCGTCGGCAACATAACCATAGAACCTGCTGATTTCTCCGCCAGCTTCATTCCGTATTATATAATCATTAAAGAACCCGCCCCTCCATAATGGAGCGTCAGCTACAAATTTCCTTGCTTTGTTTTTTACCCCCGAAAGATTAATTCCAATTTCGTATCCGACCTTTCTTGCCTTATCGGCCCAATTTAGAGAGAGCTCCCATCCTTTAGCACTCATACTGCCAATATTCGTCCACATTTGCCCGTCCCACATTGGATACCCAAGTACCAAGAGGTTATTCTTCTTCATTAACATGCCATTTGACTCTTTTTGATACACATCAGCGGTAACGATGAGGCGATTCTTTAGGAAGGCCATGTCCAGTCCTAAATTGTAATCTTCCACCGTTTCCCATTTCAATAGCTGATTACCCACCATGCTGATAGATGTACCAACAAACCTCTGAGCGTTACTGCCAAAAACATAATCAGACGCTCCAATCAGATTCAAATAACTGTTCGGATCAATATTTTGATTACCTACCCTGCCCCAGCCTGTTCGAAGTTTTAGCTCAGAAAACAATCTCTGCTCCTTCATAAAATTCTCCCGAGAAATACGCCAGGCACCGGAAACAGATGGGAACGAGGCATATTTGTTGCTTTTGGGGAACATTGAAGAACCGTCCACCCGGAGTGAAGCTGTCAAATAATATCGCCCGTCATAATTGTACATTACCCGTCCTAAGTAGGACAACAAAGCCGTATAAATATTGGTCCCGTATGATTTTGGATTTAATGTCCCTGCGTTAATGTATTGGAGATCGGGGTAATTGCTGGGAACATTTTCTCTGGACCCGGAAAGCTGATAATTTGCAAACCGTTCCATCGTATAACCAGCCATCAAATTGAGATTGTGCTTCAGACTTATAGTCTTTAAATAGTTAAGCGTGTTGGTCCAGTTCCAGTCAATCCAACTATTTGAACTTTGGCTTACTAGACTGTTGTCGTTTTTTTCCAGGTTATCGATGAAGAATTTTGGTGAGAAAGATCGTCCAATCTGGAAACGCCCGTTTACACTGAATTGAGTCTTGGCGATTAATCCTTTAATCGGTTCAAAACTTAAGTACGGATCCATCAACAAACCATATTCTGTAGTACGATTGTTTTGCCGCGCAAGGGAAGCTACCGGGTTCCACACCTGATTATTATTTGATCTTGCATAATTATTGAGTGGATTTGCCGACCACAGTGTGGAATCTCTGAACACCGGAGTGGTAGGATCCATCCTCATAGCATCCGAGAATAGGTTTGGAGTGTTTTGCCAGGATTCCATTCTCGGCACAAAATCAACTCCCGCTTTTACTTTACTACTAAATGTGTATTCAGAATTGAACCGACCGGTCAATCTTTCCCAGCTTCCAATATCATATTGAGATCCTTGCCTGAAGTAGCCAATGCTACCACTATAAATAGATTTTTCATTTCCCCCCTGAAAACCGATATTGTATGTTTGTAAATAAGCAAATTTATTTACTGTCTGATCCCACCAATCAGTTCCCGCTGCATCGGTTACGTTATTCTTTCCGTTCCACACCGGTACATTGCCATCATTAGTGTACCGGGTCTTAAATACTTTCTCATATACGGAAGCACCAGCCATTTTCGGCTTATGTAAAGTCTGAACTCCACCCGAAGCGCTGAACTGAAATTGTGTCTTGCCCTTTCTGCCTTTCCTGGTTGTCACCATTATAACCCCGTTCGACCCCCGGGTTCCATAAATTGCTGCTGCAGAGGCATCTTTCAAAACCTCGATGCTCTCTATGTCTTCCTGGTTTAAGAAATTGATATTAGTGCCCATTGGTACTCCATCAACAACATAGAGCGGATCGGAGCCATTAATAGTGGTAACACCTCTGATAATAACGCGTGGTACAGACCCCGGACCACCGCCACCGGTAATCTGTACTCCATTTGCCTTACCCTGAAGTGAGTAGAGAGCGTTACCCGTAACGTTACTTTTCAACTCATCACCTTTAACAGAAGTGATCGAGCTGGTAAGATCACTCTTTTTTATCACCCCATACCCAACAACAACAACTTCATTTAAAATATTGCTGCTACTTTCTGTCAGCGCCACATCAACTACATTTTTGCCAATGGTATTTTCTTCTGATGAATTAAATCCAACAGCAGAAAAAGTCAACACAGCACCGTTATTTATGATTATCCGGTAATGCCCATTATTATCTGTGACCGCACCATTTCGAGTATTCTTTTCCATTATTGTCGCTCCAACCACGGGGCCGTTATTTACGGCCGAAATAACAGTACCGGTTATCGTAACCCTTTCCTGAGCGAAAAGGATGACGGGCGCGACAAGGAATAACGTAAAAATTATCTTTTTCATATAATACAGTTATTGGTTAATTAATGGGATAAAACCTTGAGCGTTTCAAATAACTATCAAACTTGAACATATACTTACCCGTTGCTTTAATAGTCCAGCTTCCAGGATTTTCACCACCGTTGGCGACATTCGCTTCCGGATCATTGGGCCGGTCCCAGCGCCAAAACGGTTCAGGCCACCAACCCCAGGAATGTTTTGTCTGGATGATGAACTGTATAGTTTTTCCAGCCTCCAGGTCCATTCGTACCGAGAACAAAAACTTGTTTTCGCTATCCTGATTAAGAATTAAAGGGCTGGCAGGGCTCCAGTTCCCCGCACCCGGGATACCCGAACCAACCAGACCAATTTGTAGAGGAATTGTACCTTCGGCCGGTCTGGTTGCGTCCAGATACATGGGCGTGCCAATTGGTACCGGGGTAGCATTGGGTGTAAATGCCTGCACCGTATAATTGCCAGTCTTCACATTAAAATCAATTTGATAATACCCCTTTGAGGGCAGAACTATCGGAAGAGAAACGTCTGGATCGTCTGTAAGAATAGTATTATTTAAAGGATCCATCCCAAAACATATTGGTGAAAAGTCTGTTTTTTGAGGAACAAATCTTACGGGAGTGCCGGCCGCTTCTGAGTAATACTGAGCACTATAGGTATATGGCGCTGTTCTGCTGATCAACATTGGTATCCCAAAGAGATCACTGTTCAACTGTGCAGCATTTGCAACATCAGTAAGATACATTTTTGGAAAATCAGGCATTTCTGATACAGAAATTACAGAGTTTTGAACGGTTCGCAACCCTGCTTTGTCAATCGCCGTAAGTGTCAAATGATAAGTAGCGACCTGAGAAGGCAGATCGATCGGACTATTAAAAGTCAAAGTCCTGCCTGAATTAGTAAACACGGTAGCAACCGTTGAGTAGTTTAGTTCAGGAATTTTTACAATGACTGAATCAAGAGCCTTGTCGTCCGTCGCTGTGAATCTCAGATTTAATCTAGTATTTATTTTCAATAAAACGGTCACGTTATTGTCTGGCACTACGGTAAAAACCGGACTTACAAAGTCCCCATCCATCGTAACCAAAACTGTTTGCTTCGTCATTTTGCCCGCAAGATTAGTGGCTGTTATCGTAACCGAGTACTTATCACCCGTAAAATCCTTTGGAGTTAACAGATTATAGTCCAAATTGTAGGCTTTGACCACTGAGTCAGATGAAAAAGTGATCACCTTATCAAGAAAGGCATCGGGACTTGTAAGTTGTATTGATTTTATTCCCGCATTATCCTGAACGACGCCTTTTATGTTCAAAAGCCGCCCCTGTTCGGTTTTTATATGGGCAGTACTCAACGTAAAGCTTGGAGGTTGTGCGTTAGGGTCAACTGATTCATTCTTTTTGCTGCATCCGTAAATAATAAGAAGCACCAGAAATACATGCAAGACCTTTTTCATATAATGAAATTTAATATAAATGATGAAAGAAACTCAAAAGCCGATAAAGTCAAAAATCAACCATAAGGTAATTAACGATCATAAAATTAGCGACGCCCCGGTGACAAAAAAATAGACAAATTTTTTAAAAATATGGACTATCTTATGACACAAAACCCGGGTGTAAGCCCGCCAATTACTTATTTAAGATCTTCTCCAAATCCCCCGGCCGCAATGCCGTAGAAGGTGAGAAGCTATCCCCTTCCATATACCTGATAATACTAAGTCGCAGTTGTCGTGCGGCCGGCCTTTTGTCCAGGTTTTTTGTCAGGTCAAGGGAAGTGAGGATGACCTTTCCCTTACCAACTCTGGCTTCAATAATATTCGCCATTTTGCGGTTTTTAAAAAAATTATCAATCACTCGTACAATAGGGTCTATGGCAGGTAGCGAATCGATCAGCATGGTTTTCGAACTGGCAATTAGATCCCACCATTGCCAGTCTGTATAAAAATCCGTCGGAAAACTATTAAATACCGGATGACGTGGGTTACAAAGAATGCCCATTGTGCCTGGCTGATTGGGAAAATGTACTGGGCTCCAGAACACAGGGGCAAAGCGGCCCGCCACTCCCGCCACGATGGAAGTATCCGGGTTGAGAAGAACCTTCTTTCCTTCGTCCAGAAACCTAATTGCGTCAGCAGGTGAAGTAGTAAAGATGACATTACTGTCCGAGGTATCCGTTCTTGAAGGATATACCCAAATTTTCCAGGAATTTTTGTAAGAAGTGCCTTTCAATTCGACTTCTATAGTTAATGCTTTCGCCTCTATAAAAGTATTTAGTGGTATACGTAATTTGCCCATGCTCCAATTATTGCCTATCCCAATATCAACGGTCGATAATGCCCGTTTGAAGAAGACTTTGCCGGATTGATCTTTTACAGTCACTACAGAAGTTACTTTCCTGAGAATCTGTTTTGAAAAATTGGCGACTTCCACCGTTAGGTCCAAGATTTCATCATTAGTATACACAGCTTTTTTGAACCGGATAAGAGGTACAACCGGGGCGCAATACATACGATGGGCATCTGGAGCTATCAGTCCTTTTGAGTCCCAAAACGCATCAAGAATACCAACGAGTGCGGTACCTTGCCCGGGAAAATCATGAAGATCCAATAACTGAAATCCACTAATATTTTTTGTTTTTAGCGCTCTTTCTATTTCTTCTTTATACAGGTTCGCGGAAAACCTGCCGCTGGCCAATGTAAACGAGTCGGCTAATGATAGCAGGTTTTTCCGCTTTAGGTCATTGTGAATGGCTTTAAAGTTAAGAGGATCCAGCACACCTGTATATTTCTTTATTTCATGCATGTTTGGATACACGGAATACTGACCAATTTCATGAGTTATAAGCGGAACGGGTAAACTATCTGTGGCCTCTTTATAGTCAAGTGAAAAATCCGGCGCGTAAGAATTAAATATCCCCTGACCTCTCACCCAGCCCTTCTTAGTATATTGAGTGATAAGAAAATCATCATTAGGTTCGGGCCATGTACCGTGCCCCTTTTGAAAAGAAAATGAGGTAGTGGTATACAAATGCCGATCATCCAAACGTTTTAGTTCATTTAAAAGACTTGAAAGAAATCCGAAGTCGCCTTCCAGCTCATTCCCCAACGACCAAAGGCAAAAGGATGGATGGTTCCCATATTCTTGGCTGATGCGCAATGCCTCCTCCGTTATGAAACGATTTGTGGCAGTGTCTTTCCCTACGTTTAAATTCCATAGTGGCAATTCAACCTGGAGATAAAACCCCATTGAATCAGCAACTTCAAAAGCCGCTCCGGGAGGGCACCACGAATGAAAACGCAAATGATTCAGACCATAATTTTTTGCCGATGAGAATACTTTAATCCACCCTTCCTTATCCATAGGGGGGTGACCAGTTAGTGGGAAAATGCTACACTCGAGCGTCCCACGAAGGAAGATTCTCCTTCCGTTTAGTTGAATTAATCCGTTATCAGCCGTAATTTCCCGAAGCCCAAATCTGGTTGACGCGACATCGGAAGCCGGTCCGGTCCTTAGGTCTAGTTTTGCACGCAGGGTATAAAGGTTTGGATCGAACTCGTCCCATAATGGCGCATTTTTGCCCAGTGAAATTTCTGAAAAATTCTTCGACCCGGGATTCTCAATTGTGATATCAACTATTTTCCGGCTTATAACGCGATTCTTTTGATCCAAAACCTGAAAATGGATGGTCCCCCGCTGGTTTCTGTCTGCTTTGTTCAGGAGATAAGTAATGACGCTGATTGAACGGTTTTTAACATTAGGGTACACCTGTAACGAAGATATCTGAACTTTATCCCTGGCGGTTAATTTCATTTGCCCGATCACTCCATTCCAGATAATCTGAGTCCCGTCTGTATAAGCGTGGGCGAGATTTCTGATACTGATATCATATTGTTTGGTGTTATCGATCCGAAATACCAGGGTATGTTTGCCAGGCGCCAATAAAGTCCCCAATTCAAACCGCTGCGGCACACTAAGGCTTTCCTGTGAGCCAACTTCTTTTCCGTCAATCCATAACCTCGTTTTCCAAATAACTCTTTCCAGCTCTAGTTCGATATCTCTCCCTTTCCAATCTTTAGGAATATTAATCGTCCGGGAATACCACGCAGGCCCGATGTAGGAATGCTTTCTCGTTAGATGTAACAAGATTTCTTCTGTGAGTTTGTCAGCATTAAGCGTAGTTGGAGTCCCTATCCCAGCATCGTCGAGCGTTCCAGGCAAATTAAGTATAGAGGAGAAAGTCTTTTTGTACCATTGCTGCCTAATACCTACGTCAGCCGAATCAAGATCAACGGACCATTTACCCGCCAGGGAAATCGTATTTTGAGACATGCTTACTAATCCCAAAAAGCAAAGGGCAAACAGCAATATAAATTTCGCTATGAGAAGCAGAAAACGATTCTTACGATTCATAAAAATTATTTCACGTTTTCAATAAAATGGTTTTTATGACGATTTATTTGTAATTACTTACAACAGTAACTACGGACATAGCCGGAATTTTTATTTTTTCCACACTCGCTACCGACCTCTTCAAGTTGTTTGAAGCTGATGTGGTATAGACCTCAACCCGTCTCTTTAGTTTACCGATATTCTTTTTAACATCAAGACTCAAGGTCGTTTCACTATTTTCCAGATTTACAATTACAACAACAAGCTTTCCTGAATGAGAATCTTTATAGGCGGATGCTAGTAAGGATGAGCGTGAAGACTCGTTAGACCCGAATGATTCATTTGAAAGTTCTATCCTTTTCATTCCCGGGCGGATAAACCGAGAGAAATTTCCCAGGCACCACAATTGTTTTGAATCCACAACAATTCCATCCTTCTTACATTCGTTCACGTTTATTTTTCCGGAAGGTGCATTAATATAAACCAATGCATCGCTGTAATCATACGGACTCACAGCAAGCCACCACTGCCAGGAAGCCGCGTTCATAAATGTAAGGTCATGATGGATGACCTTGGCAACATACAGTCCATAATCAATTCCCGTATTCCTGGGGCTCCCATTATATTGATCGCAGATATTTCCCAAAATACCAAATTCGGTTTGCCAAACATGTATTGGTTGCAGCAGGTCTTTAATTTTTTCAGCTACTTTAAGCCTCTTATTAATCATGATACTGTCAGGGCATGTGGAGAAATAACTGTGCGTCGAAATGACAGGTGCAACATTTGGCAGATCACCTATATAATTATCAGACTTCGGAGAAAAAAATTCCTGGATCTGGTCACCCCGATCGTCCTTATTGTTCCCCGTCAGATAATCAATTTGTCCCGCTTCCCCAATAACGACATCAGCTTTCTGGCCTTTTAAATGAGGAGCAATCAATCTTACAAGTTTCGACGCTTCGTGATTCGTTACTTGGGTACCTTCCTGGCTTGCCCCTTCGGGTCGTCCCCAGCTCCATTGGGGTTCATTAATTGGGCTCAAAAAATCAAATTGAAAATGAGTTGTTACATCGGCCAGGAACCTGGCATAATCATCCCACTTCCCATCCGCGATATTCATATGTGGGGTACCGAAAGGATTATAGGCTCTTTGATTTTTTGTCATAAAGACAGGAGCAGACAATGAAAAGCCGAGCGTGAAAGGAACACCTCTTTTTCTGGCAGCTTGTAAAAACCATTGTTGACCAGCTTGCTTGGCCCAGTTATAGTCACCTTTTTCATCCAGAAAACATTCTTCGCGGCGCCAATCGGTCTTGATGCCACTTGAGTCTCCTTGTTCAAAGCTGCCCGCGCCTATGTTAAACCTCCAAAGGGACAATCCGATCCCTTTTGGAGAGCCATCCGGGTATTTCTCCAAACTGAAAAGCAAATCGGCTATTTGGTTCTTCTTCTCTGTGTCTTGCCATTTGCCAATAAACTTTGTAGTCCAGCAATCTGAAGCTCCAAATGAGTGAATAGTTTGTTTCTCGTTATCCGGATCTAGAATAATGCGTGTAATAATATTAACGGGACTGCTACTTGAACGTCTCGGTTCCCTGGTTGTTGCTTTTTGTTCAAAACTGCTAACAAAAGAGCAAATAAACAATATAACAAGAAGCATATTTTTCATCAGCACCGTTTTGAGTTCTACCGGGCCCAAAATTCGACTTTCTAGGTTTTAATGCCCTAGACATTCTTATGAATCTTATGGATTATACTATTATGTAGGTGTAGCCTGTTTTGGACGGGTACCTTTGGAGCAAAGAGGGGAGCTATGCCGATGGCTGGTTTAAAGTGCTGCAAAACGACATTTCTCGTAAACCCAATGAGGACAAAACTCTCAAAGAGCTAAAAGAAATAACAACGCAACCCGAGTGAAAATATCTAAATATCTATTTTTTTAACTCCAGATGTTCAGGATAATGGCTGTCATATCCTTTTACAGAGTACCATAATATCCGGCTCAACAGGCCCCCATCGCTGAGGTCATAATCCTCCAGTGGTATTTCCATCGATTTTTTAGCCCAGTAGCTTTGCTTGCCTTTTAAAGTCGTCAATTTAGGATTCATTTCATTAAGCGGTATTCTATTGGGTCTGGCTTTGTAAGGAGTGAAGTCAGGCCTGCCGGTAAAACAATCATACATAGGATTTGCAAGAAGGTCGAATTGTGTCATGGGCGTAAGACCAAAAATTAGTTGAATGGTCCTTAAAATGCTGTTCTGGTTGTACATGGTGCTAATTACGGAATTACGCTTGGTATAAGGACTTATACAAAACGCCACGGTTCTTCTTCCATCTACATGGTCTAGTCCCGCTTGTGCATCGTCTTCTATAACAAAAATTACGGTTTCCTTCCAAAATTTACTGTTGCTTACAGCTTCCACTATTCGCCCAAGTGCCAAATCATTATCAGCCACCATTGCCCTGGGAGTCGGATAATTTTCATTCGTTCCCGCCGTATGGTCATTAGGCAATAACATCATCATCAGGTTAGGGAGATTATTATTTTTTTCAAACGCTTTAAGCTCTTTAATGAAAACATCAGCGCGGTAAATATCCGGTACTGTCTCTGGAAAACCTATAAAATCCTTGCAAATGTAAGGCGCCAGGGTAGTCAGCTCTGTTTTCGCTTTTATTTGGGCCATTGGCCTGCCATTCACAAAATTATTATAATGGTCGGTCCATTTCAATCCTTTGGGCTCAATCTCCGCATCCACGAATTCGCCATAATCTCTGAAACTATACCCCCCCTGCAAAACCTTATCCCAAATAAACCCGGAAGAAGCATAGGCAAGTGGGTCTTCCCCCGCGCAGCATGGATAACTTCTAACGAACCCCCCGAAGCTTCTTTCAATATAATCTGTCGCAATTCCCTCATTTGTCCACTGATGCCCGTCTGCGCTGTTTACACCATTGCAATACGTATTGTCCAGAAGTACAAATTCTTCGGCCAGCGCATGTGCGTTGGGAGTTACCTCGCTGCCGAATAAGCACAACGAAGAATCGCCGTTCCCACGTTTTATATCTCCAAAAACCTGGTCGTAAGTTCGGTTTTCCTTTATAATATAAAGCACATGCTTGAATACTGACGGTTCGCCGAGATTAACAGGAACTGGTACCGGCTTAATATTTTTCTTTGCTGCGGACAAAAGGGTCTCCATATGTCGGACCCTCATCGTCCGATAGGCTTTTTCATTGTATCCCTTTAATTTATCAGGACCAGGAACACTAAGAAAGGTAATAGATCCCATATGATCGTGAGAATTCAAACCTTTTCTGTCTGGCCGCTGATTCCTGCCACCTATACCTTTGATATTCGCCACGACCAGTTGATCTCCTGCCCTGTTGATCAAAATAGCCCCCGGGTACCAGCCGGCTGGAATAAAACCAGATAAAATATTTTCCTTAAGATCGAAGACTCCTATGGCATTATTACCTCCGTTGCAAATGTATAGGACGCTGTCATTAGGGGAAATTGCAATCGCGTTGGGGCTACTACCCAATGGCAAGCCATCGGCAGGCTTTGCACTAATGTATGTCAGAAACTGATCATTATACGTATCAATCACAGATATATTATCACTATTCGAATTTGCTACATACAACTTCTTTTGATCGTTGGAAAGGACCATGCACCCGGGATGTAAACCAACTGAAATCTCTTTTACAACTTTATACCTGTTTAGATCGATAACAGAAACGGTCCCCGAAGAAGCGACTCCTGTCCTTGAGCTCACAACAATCGGACTCCCTGAAGAAGTGGCGATCTTGTCGCTGGTCAACGGCCGTCGGCCACCGAAGTTTGAAACATATAATTTGTTTCCTTTTTTCACGACCGTAAATGGCGCTACACCAACGGCTATTTCTTTTTCCACTTTTTTTGTCCGCATGTTTACGATGCAGATGGAATTATTCCTGTTAAGGGCAACGTAACAATATCCGGATGACTCATCGATAAAGAATCCCCCTGGATAAGGGCCTTTCTTATCAATGACCGTCAGTCCGCCAGGGTCCAATCCTCCCTTATCTTCGACCAGCAACTTTGGAAGGTTGATGCTGTCCGTCCATCTGAACACATTATCAGAGGATCGTGCTGCACCCATTAGAAATCCCCTTGTATCCGTGACCCAAACTTTTTCGTTTTGCCCGCTGCCCGTCCAACTTAATCCTAAAAAAGTATTACCTCCTGAAGGTAACCTCAGGGTTTGTATAATATCCTTTTTCACCGCATCAAAAAAAACGAGTGTGTTCATATTCTTTACAGCAATCAGCGACTCATCTTTATTGAAACATACATCCAGCGGCCTCCCGGGGAAAGTTATTGTTTTTCCTTCGGGATCTATTAATTGTGAAGTCGCTACAAAAAATGAACTGTCTGGAGTTGGCCCAACTAAAGTATTCTCGCTTGGTTCCGCACCACTTTTCCGCGGGTAAGTCGACTCTGAACAATGAGTTAAAGTGATGGTAACCAAAATCAACATCAAGCCTGAAAAAATCTTCTGCATCTGTGTTATTTAATCGCTTAAAACAAATGGGATATTTAAAATTATAAAAATCTGATGGGTTGACTAAAAATTTGTTCACTGATTTCATCAACAGCTTCCACCCGAACAAATTTAATCGCCTGATCTGCTGGTATATCGTACGCTATTTCTTTTCCATAAGCTTTTTTTTCAACCCCTTTATTGGTAATGATTATTAGCTGGCTTTCCTTATTTACTGTCGCTACCAATTTACCGTCAGATAATACGATCCCAGTAAACGCCAGGCCTGTGCCATTTATCGCACCCCAAAAAGCACCTGACCTGTAAGCTTTTAAACATTCGTGTTCAGTAAACCTGGGTACCAACAGAATATTTCTGCCTCTGCCAAGCGCGTGATCGGGGACAAAAAAACCCAGGCATCTTCTGTTGCTACTCAACACTTCATCCCACATTTTTAAGGCCCATCCTTTTCCGGGATCACCATAACCTGTTGCACAAGTATCATTAAATATCTCAATTCCAAGAACACGCTTGTCAAAATCCAGCATACTGCACACTTCATTAAAATCCAAATAAGACCAAACAGGGTGATTGATCGTCACACCACCCCCATCCTTGAAAAGCAACTGGTCCAGCATTTCCTTAAATGCACTCTCCCACGGGAGCCCTGTCCCATAAAAATATCCGTGTTCCAGCGTTTTAAACCTGCTATGGGCATCAAAAGTCCCGCTACTGTAACGCGAACCAACCCCGTTAGCATGGAGTGATGAGTTCGTGAATCCGTGATGTTCGGCATTTGGAGAAATAATAAGATTAGATGGAATATTTGTGAACACTTTTTCGCCTAATTTAAAAGGCAGTTGTCTTTTTTCTTCTTCCGCTAAGCCATTGAGCCATTCAGGATCACTCATAATTATCTTGTTCCAGTCGAACCGGCCGTTCTGCAGTTTGGCATCCTGCCACTTTTGCTTCCCACTTCTACTAAAATCCCCCCCTCTCATAATCGCAAAATCCTGGCCTACTCTAAATTGGTTTTCCCGGATGGATCCCGCTGGGTAATACGGAGCGGAAGGGTAATAATTTGAAATTGGGATATGCCTTAACCCAAACTGATTATAAACCTTATCCAGCTTACTTTGACTACCGATATGAATGTGCGAAGTTGAAGGAACAGGTAAAACCGTTTCCCAATTGATCCCTTCATATGGGTTATCGATCGTTCCACTTTTAGCAGCTCCAATTATTGGGAAATTAAGGATAACGGCCGCTTTTGAAATATTACTAATGAATTTTCTTCTTGTTTGCACGATACTTAATTTTTATTTATCCCACCAAATTTTTGTTGTCGTCAAATCTGGCCCTTGTCTTTCTATAGCCTTTTTAATATGATCCCCATTGATATTCGCTTCCGTATTGGGATAGGGCAATCTTCGGGGTATTACGTTAACGGACTCATCAAACTTCGGATAACCTGAGCGCCTCCAGTTAGCGTACGTTTCATAAAAATTGTAATGACTCTCAATCCAGTATTGCGTGTTGATTTGTTCCAAAGCCTTCTGGGTATTCGAAGTGTTGAGGGCCTGCTCACTGACATATTTCTCCATAGCTTCGTTTGGAATTTTATAATTGCCCCCATAAATTTCCAATTGCTTCATTGCCGAGCGAATTCCGTCAGCGTAATATTTTGATGCATCTTCTTTTTTTAATTCCGGTACGATCCCCTTCAGCGCTATCTCGGAAAGCATAAACAAAACCTGGGCATAGCTCAGGTGCATATACGGCGCATCGTATTTACCGAATGTGGCCTTGGGCGATACAGAGTATTCCTTCAACGGCCTGGGAACGTCATTTGTTGGCGAGAAAGCAGGTACTCCGAGCTGTTTGGAGGCAGTAGTGTCCCCGTTGGGGAGTACGGAGTAGATATATATCCTGGGATCATTATTGGTTTTCAGATTCGCAACAAAAGGTTCTGAAAGTTTCCATGAATCGTAATATATGAAAGGTGTGGGCCATCCGTTAGAAATCGTAGCATAATAGGTATTGGGCTTATAGAAAACCACAAAATTATCCGCATTGCCCCTAAACAAACCACCGTTTATAGCAGTACTTATCCATTTTGCAGAATTAGCTGGATCGGCTTTATAGATGCGTAAAGCAAGACGAAGCATAAAACTATACGCAAACTTTTTCCACTTGTCCGTATCACCTTTATAAACGACATCTGCTTTTGCATTCAATGGCTTTGTTTTATCGAGTTTCTCAGCGGCATCTTTGAGTTCCTTGAGCATATCCTGATAGATCAGTTTCTGATCGTCATATTCAGGCTGAAAATTCCTATCAATAAACCCCTTTCCCGCATTGAAGTAGGGAATATCGCCGTACACATCGGTTAACTGATGAAATGCATATGCCTTTAAAATCCGTCCGACACAATTGTAATTTATAAGGTCTTTTGAATCCTTCGTACGGTCAGTGAAGTCAACCAGGCTCTTCACAGCGTTGGAATACTGTGTTGTGAAGTGATAGTCTTTACTTGTACCAATAGTAAGGTTGTTGAAATTTGTACCGTAATTTCCAACCTGGTACATTACCTGGCCGATAATAGTGAGGCTGGTATAATAGGCCCAATCGATCATCGTTAACTCTATGGTCGGCAAATAATTATCCAAAGTTGGAGTCTCGGCTAGATCCGGGCTTTTGTTTATCGACTCAAAATTTTTAGAACAGCCTGAAAATAACAAGGCTGACAATATAATTAAAGACACTTTCCTTTTCATGCGCTTAGTTTTATTTTTTTCTTAATCACCTTCCTTCGGGAGGTAAACTTACCTGCCTATCGGCAGAGAATACGCCAAATAATAATCCGTTGTTTTCAAATAAGCCCTCGTTCAAGGCTATTTCATGCTTTATCTTAATTTATTATTAAAGGGTTACGTTTAGACTTAATCCATAATTGCGAACAGACGGATAAACTGTTGCCGCAATGCCCTGAGCGTTGCCGCTCACAGTATTGCTTTCAGGATCAATGTTCGGGGTCTTCTTATAAAGAATAAACAGGTTGCGACCAATAAGATTTAGAGAAGCACTCTTGATCCTCGCTCTTTGTACAAGATTCTGCGGAAGCCTGTACCCTATTGAAAGTTCTCTAAATTTTATAAAACTGGCGTCATATACGAAATTACCTGTGAAACTCGCTACCCTGCTGTAATACGAAGGAATATTAGTCACTGGAATCTGAACTCCAAGGGGGTTGCCATCCTTATCGATCCCATTTACGGTCAGACCATTTTCGCGACCTTCCAGGGTAAGGATATTCTTGCCCATGCCCATTGCAAGAGCATTGATTTCCGAATAAATTTGGGCTCCGAATTTTGAATCGATCATAAAATTCAACAGCCAGTTTTTCCAACTAAGCCCGCTGCGTATCGAAGCTATTTTATCATAGTATCCAGTTCCCAGGTTGAACAACTCACCGCTATTCAACGGGAATCCGTTTTTATCATAAGTTATCTGGCCGTTGGCGCCAAATTTATATCGGTATCCAAATATTTGCCCGTAAGGTTTCCCCTGTTCCACGTTAACAAAAGCGTTTCCTGTTTTTGATTCTGCCAACTGAATTTTAGTAATCCCCGAGCCCATGCTCGTAACCTTATTCTTATTGTATGAAAAAACGCCTATGACGTTCCAATTGAGATTATCATTTCGGATAATATTGTAGGTTAACGAAGTCTCAATACCGTTATTTGAAATTTCACCAACATTCAAAATCGCATTGTTGTACCCTGAAGTAATGGATATATTCGTCGTAACGATGTCCTGCCTTGTTCTTCGGTTATAATAGGTAAAATTCCACACGATCCTGTTTTTGAGGAAACTAAGGTCCGTCCCTGTTTCATACTCCGTTGAAATCAGGGGTACAAGGTTGGCATTGGGGACCGTGCTTACACCGATCCTCTGCAGGCTCACTCCATCATAAACGTCCCTGTCAAGCCTGTAGGAAAGGTTTAAAGAGTAGGGTGAGGCACCACCGCTCACCTGAGCGACGGAACCCCTGACTTTAGCAAATGATAACCATTGAGGATATAAGTCCTTATTCAGCACATAGCTAACAGAAGCTGACGGATAAAAAAGGCTATTATTATTCAAGGGCAACGTAGAGAACCAGTCTTTTCTTCCCGTAAGTGTAACATATAGAGATCTATATGCCAATTCAGTATTAAAAAACAGAGAATTGATCCTACTCCTCGAAAATCCTGTCGATGGGTATTTTACGCTCAGGTTATTAATCGTATAAATATCTGGCAGAACAAAAACTGTCCCGTTGATATTTGAACTTTTGTACAGTCTGTTATAGATATTGCCTCCAACAAAAGCACCAACTGTAAAATCTTTGGCGATTCTGCGGGAATTTGTCCCAAATATCAATTCATAATTTTCCTCGGCATTCCTGATCTCGGTTTGACTCATCCCGCCGCCTTTTGGTGACCAGATAACACCGGAAGGAGTATAGTCCATTTCAGCATAATTGAAGTAATCTTCAAGTATCCTGCCTTTTCCGTAGAGCCATTTGGTGAAATCATACTTTACTTCTACAGCGAGATTCACTCTTCGGCGCTGATCTTCCTGGTGAATCCGGTTGATCACGAAATAAGGGTTAGTGGGAATGCCCTGATTATTCAAACCAATTTCCCTCATGGTCGAATCATAGCCAGGCTGAAGATCCAAAACGTTCACATTTGTTGGCAGATACAACATGGTATAGTGAACGTTTGAATAGTTTCCCCCAATGCGTTGCCTGTTTTTAGCGTTCTCTACGCTATATCCGATGGAAGTATTTACGCTCAATCGTTTATATACGGTATTGGAGTTAAAGGATAAACCCATTCTCTTAAAGCCGGAATTAGGGACAATGTCACTATTTGTCAGATAAGATGATGATAACCTGAAGTTGGAGTGCTCATTGCGCCCCATCAACGAAAGCGTATTGGAAAAAGTACTTCCATTTTTATAAAAGTTGTTCATATTGTTTCGCTGAGCAATATAAGGCCTCATTTGCCCATCAAATTGAACAACAGAACTTCCGTCTAATTTACCTCCCCAGGATGAAATAGAAGACAATGCATTTTCTTTTGAGGTCGGAGGCTTACCGTTATTGCCTTGCCCATATTCATATTGCCAGTTTGTGAAGTCACGCACCTCGTCAACCGTATAGCTCGCGTTATAAGCTACTTCCATCGTATTTTTCCCTAGGTGATTGCCCGACTTGGTAGTAACAAGTATTACGCCCGTAGAAGCCCTCGATCCATAAAGTGCAGCCGCTGCATTTCCTTTTAAGACCGTTATCTCTGCGATGTCATCGGGATTGATGTAAGTGAGTCCGTCCCCGTAATCGACACCTCCGCCCCCACTGGGTACCGCATCTCCTATGATTGCTGAGTTTACAGGAATACCATCAACCACCCAGAGCGGCTGGTTATTGCCTGAAATAGAAGAAATACCTCTTATAATAATTCGCTTTGAGCCTGCTGCGCCGTTCGCAGTATTACTGACATCCACTCCTGGTATTTTTCCTGCTAAAGAGTTTTGTATATTAACGGATTTAATATCACTTACGTCATTCCCTTTTAAAGTTTCAACAAGATATCCGGTTTTCCTCAGGTCTCTTTTGATATTGAGTGCCGTAACGACCACGTCCTCCAAAGTATTTGCCTGTTTTATCATATCCACTACCAGAGAATTGTTGTCGTTCGGCTTGATCTTAAAATCGGCTATAGACTTGTTTCGGTAGCCAATCGAAGAAAATTCAACATTGTAGGTCGCGTCTACAACCAGCTCACTTATCAAAAACAAACCATCTTTTCCCGTTACCGTAGTTTTTGCAGTATTGGATTGATCCAGCGGAGTTGCCACAACTGTGACGCCCGCCAGGGGTTCACCTTCTTCCCCTTTTACCATACCCCTCAATCGTCCTATATCCTGGCTGAATAGTGGGATCGCCGTGAAGAACATAAACATCAATACCAAAAATCGCTTTAATTTGATTCCTTTTCTCATCCTGATCATATTTAAATTTTATTCAACTCTTTTGATCACTGTAATGGTGCCTTTTTTGTTAGAAAATTTCAAATCATTGAGTAAGCATACACTATTGATAGCATCTTTGAAGCGAGTGCCCTTTTTTATTGCCCCCGAAAAAGTCAATGAGTCCACCAGTTTTTTCTCAACCTCAATTATTACCCGATACTCCTCGCCGATGTCATCCAGAACTTTGCCGACGGGTGTCTGTTCGAATAAAATATCCTTTGATGAAACACTGTTTTCGTCAAAGACCTTGGCCAGCTCCATGTCAGCCCCCGCCTTTTTTTTTGCTCCCGTTTGACTTGTATTAAACTCGATTGTCTTTCCGGGCAGTAAGTAAACTTCTTCAGAGGGATTTCGAATACTGTTAATAACCTTTATCCTGCCCTCAACAAGATGTACAGTTATTAAATGGTTTCCGTCCATGTTGACCGAAAATTTGGTGCCTAAAGCCACAGTTTGAATACCTTGCGCATCAACAATAAACGGGAGCCTTCCTTTCTTAACATAAAACATCGCACGGCCTCTTATCAGCACAAGGCTCCTGTTTTTTTGGTTGTAATTTGAGTCTATTTGGATCTCGCTACCCGGCCACAGATTGACGACGGAACTATCAGATAGCACTGCGGATTGCGTATTAGTTGTATTATTGCGAATGTTGTATGAATAAACGCTGGCGCCATTTAGCGACTCGCCAGGTTTGTCCCCGGCAACGATATAGAATAGCGCAGCCGACAGAAGGAGAATGAAACTAGCCGCAATCGAAAATACGATTCGGATAGTCTTTTGCCTTTTCCTGTATTTGATTCCATCTATCTTTATCCCTAACGATCCATGAATGTTTTCAAGCTTTTCTTGCAAGTCATCCTCAACTTCGTTTCCAATGCTGGTAAAATATTGTTCAAAAAGTTCGAAAAAATTAATTCTCATAATAGGGCCTTCTACTAAATAAACACTCAGAAAGACCGATCTATTAGTTAAATAAATGTAAGCGAAAGGTTACGAAATTGTAAGCTGAGAAAAATAGTGAGCCGATGCTACAATTAATATATAGGAAAGTGGGACTGCACTGTTAGGATACCTTCGGAGTATATAGCTCTTGATATCATGTATTGATTGGCTGAGACAACTTGTAACTGACTTCGTAGAAATACCCGTGATGGAAGCTACTTCATCGATGGATTTATTCTCGACCTTTACGAGCGTGAAAATCTGCTTTTTACGTGCTGACAAATTATCTATAGCTTCCCTGATGACCTTTAGTTGCCAGTTAGTAATTTCTTCGGTATCAAATTTGTCCACTTCCAAATTGTTAAGTTCTGGCAAATCTTCGATGCAGATAATATCCTTGATATGGTTTCGTTTAAGATAAGTAATGGACTTGTTGAAACTGACAACAAAGAGCCAGGAAGCCACGTTTGAAATGTCAATTTTTTCCTTATTACAATATAGCGCCAAAAATACTTCCTGCAAAATATCTTCTGAGGCATGTTTGTCTGAAATAATCTTCACTATATTTTTGTAGATGGGGGCACTATATAAGGAATAAACGTTGTCAAACCATGCTTTCATTTAAATAGGGTTTGGCTCCAAAATTATGGTCCGTATATTAAGCAATCGTGAAATTGCTTCGCTTCAATCAAATAGACTATTGGCATGGGAAATGCGCTAAATCCAGGGTGATCGCCTGATGCACTGGGTTATTCAATAATAAAGGGCAAGCTAAATTGATACCTCAGTTCAATCTATAAGAGATTGAGACACAGAGCAAATATATTGATTTTCTATGCTTACCTTGCAGTGAAAGCTTAGGCCATTTTCGAGTCAAAATTTTTTTAGGATACGGATATCTTTAAAAGATTAAAATGGGTAATATCAATAGATTGCTAATTGCGTTAGTAGTTACAATTGTTATAAATAATATTCTCTGCGCACAATCTGCAGTAGATTCTTTCTATCTGCAGCAATATAATAATACAAACGGGTTGTCTAATAGTTCGATCAATGATTTGATTACGGATTCGAAAGGGCTTTTATGGATTGCAACATGGGATGGCTTAAATATTTATAGTGGTAGCGCCTTTCACGTTTTAACTCAGGATATTAACCAAAAGGGTGAGGGATTAAGGGGTAATGTGATACAGAATCTTTCTGAAGATAAAAGAGGAAGTATATGGATCACCACGGTCGACGGCGTTTCGAGGTATGATAAAAAATCGGGGGTGATCAGTAACTTTTTTAGTGATAACATCCAGAAAGGCGTTGTGAGTGAACACGAATACCAGTTGGCAATTGACACTTCAGGCAAAATATATTGCTACAGCGGCCATCTCGGGCTTCAGTATTATGATGCAAGAGCTAATATATTTAAAAGAGCGGGGTTTAATTTTAAAGAGTGGCCGATAAAGATCGGGTTTGACCAGGAAAACAGGTTGTTTGTCCTGGGAAAAGACAAGACACTTTCGGTATATATAATACAAAATAATCGCCTGATTCGTCAGAAGACCGTGAGCAGAGATGTTGTCGATCTTTTTCTGTGCAATAAGGAGCTTTTCATAACAACAACCAACAAGCTCCTCTTAAGAGTTGACCATACTAAACTTACCCAATTATGTAAATTACGCGGTAATGTAAATGCTATTCTATTATATAAGTCGAATTATTTGCTGGCCATGGAGGGAGGAGGTCTTGAAGTTTATGATAACGACTTTACCCCTTCCACCTTTTTAACAGGGATAAAAGATAAGTTTTATAATACAAAAATTTCATCTCTGGCGATGAGCGACAACGATATCTTATGGATTGGTACCGATGGGAACGGCTTACTCAAAATGTATCCCAAAACAAACTTTTTTGATGTTGTTCACGTATCCGGGGGTGAAAATAAATTTAATTACTCCGTCAGGGCTTTCGCAAAAGTAAATAACGATTTATGGGTTGCCACAAAAGGAGGTGGTATCGCCAACTATGGCAACTTGGAAAGAAGTCAGGCGAAACACTTGTACACTTCGCCGGGCTCTATAGACAACAATGCGGTGTACTCCATGAAATGGGGTATTGATAATCTTTTGTATATAGGCAGCGATGGCAGTGGGATTTCGGTGTATGATATAAAGTCGGGAAAGTTTTTCAAATGGAACCAGGTTGATGGCTATTCAAAAAGCCTTGAGTTTAGCTCGGTCTATGCCTTTTTTCAGGATAAAGACAGCTCGATTTGGCTAGGCACAAGCGGTTTTGGGTTGCTACACATGAAGATTATACGTAAAAGCAACAATAGCCTGTCTCTATTATATGTTAAGCAATACAAATCATCAACAACAGGATTACCCAGTGATATTATTTACACTATTTCCGCTTCGGATGATAATAACCTTTGGGTTGGATGCCGTTATGGTGGATTGAGTTTGTTTAATAAGCGAACTGAAAGGGTAAAAAATTTCAAAGCGTTCACTTACAAAGGGAGTCTTTCTAACAATGATGTGCTCTATACTTTTTCCGATAGTAAAAAGCGCCTTTGGGTGGGTACGAGTTATGGATTAAATATACTATCTGAAGTTGATGCGCTTAAGACCAACCCCGTATTCAGAAGAATAACCATGCAAAATGGCCTTCCGAATAATACCATCCATGGCATATCAGAGGACAATAACGGTGATATATGGGTTAGTACAAATAAGGGCATCGCAAAAATAAGCCCAGGCGATTTTAAGGTTACATACTATCAATTGGCAGACGGATTGCAAAACAATGAATTTAGCGACGGGGCGGTATTCAAGGACTACAATGGGCGTATGTTTTTCGGTGGCATTTCGGGGTTCAATCATTTTTATCCCGGAAATATTAAAAATAGTGAGAAGATCTATAATCTGCTCATTTCCGTCGTCTCAATAGGCGGTAGTGCTGAAAACGCGAGTAGTTTAATGGTTGTGAATCCGGGCGTGAAAAATGATATCCCGAACTTTTCGGTAAAAAGGAATAGTAATTATTTCGAAATAGAGGCTAGTGTAATCAATTTTATTAATGCAGATAAATGTGAATACTCCTACTTTCTTGAGGGCGCCGATAACGATTGGCATTACACAAAAAATGATGGTAAAATAGCATACAATAATCTTGCACCGGGAGCTTATCTGCTAAAAGTGAAATGGAGTAATGGCGAGGGACAGTGGTCACCGGAAACCAGATTGATGCATTTTGAGGTGCAGCCATACTTTTTACTGTCAGTCTATATGAAATCGTTATACTTTTTGTTGTTAGCAATATTGGGCTATTTTTATTTCCGGTACCGGAAAAACAGACGGGAAATTAACCAGAGGCTGGAAATGGAAAAAGTGTTGCGTACTAAAGAAGAGGAAATTCATCAAAACAGGATCAGTTTTTTCACAAATATCGCGCATGAATTGCAAACGCCTTTGACCTTGGTTATGGGGAGTTTTGATCAATTTATGGAGAAGAGTAATATTACCGTGAAAGCAAAGGGCGAAAGCAATTATTACTTTTCCATGATCAGGCAGCAAGCCGCAAAACTTACCTATCTATTGCACCAGCTATTTGAATTCAGACGAGCTGACACAGGGTACCTTAAGAATCGGTTTAGTTATGTCGATATAAGCGGTTTTCTTAAAAATCTTGCTGAACCGTTTGAAGCATTGAGTCGTAAGGAAGAAATTTCATACCGGGTGAAGATTTTGGGAAATATTGCCGGATGGATAGATAAGGATAAAATTGAAAAAATTGTTTTCAACTTGCTGTCGAATGCATTCAAATATACGCCTAAGCGCGAAAAAATAATTTTTTCAGCCAGGGAGAATAAAGCTGCTATTGAGATTGAAGTCTTTAATTCAGGAGTCTTGCTTGAAGACAATGAGATACAAAATCTTTTTGAGAAATTTTATACGGTAAATAGTCCTGCCAGTTTTGGTAAATATGGCACAGGTATTGGACTTGCGTTTACCGCACAGCTCGTTTCGTTGCTGCGTGGAAAAATAGGTGTATTTAATACTAGCGAGGGTGTTTGTTTCAGGGTGGAACTTCCGATCTGGAAAAATAATGAACTACCTGTAGAAAGTAAGACCGGCGAAATAAGTGATGAGCCCTCCCATTTATACAGGGCAATTACCGATTTTACCGAAGCTCAAACTTCATCTTCTGCCATCATAAATAATAAGAACACAGTTATCGATCAAATTGCCGGTGAAAATCGGGATGTTATTGTCATCGTTGAAGATGATCACGATCTTAGATTTTTATTAAGGGATATTTTATCTAAAGACTACGTCGTTTACGAGGCAGGAGATGGGGTTAAAGCGATCGGTCTTATTAATCAATATATGCCGCAACTGGTTATTTCAGACGTTCTGATGCCTAATATGGATGGGTTGGAATTGTGTAACCGGATCAAATCTACGACAAGCACTTGCCATATACCGGTCTTGCTGTTATCGGCAAGAAGTGCCGAAGACCAGCATATTGAAGGTTATGAAGCTGGGGCGGACGCTTATATATCCAAGCCATTCAATGCAAGGTATCTAAAGATGAGGGTTAAAAAGCTCATCCAGTACCAGCAGAACCTGCAAAACCTGTTTCAAGGCGATAAAATCGTCAGCGCAATAGGAAGCGGCACTATTAATAATAATGATAAAGAATTTCTTGAAAAGATTTATAGGATCATCGAAGAAGAACTTTCAAGTCCGGAATTGAACGCCGGAAAGTTGGAGAAGGAGTTATTTATAAGTAAAATGCAGCTCTACAGGAAGCTGAAATCGCTCACCGGAATGACGCCGAATGAGTTCATTAAAAATATCCGTCTGCAAAAAGCTGCCAGCCTGCTTTCATCCTCGGACCTGCCGATCATAGAGGTTTTTTACACTACCGGATTTAATAACCAATCCTATTTTTTTAGAGAGTTTAAGAAAAAGTACAATAGTGCCCCCGGTGAATACCGGGATCAGCAGAAATTACAAACTAATTGATTATCAACTAGATATATCTACTGTAGTTTGTAAATGTCACCGGAGTATAGTTAATTGATACAATAGTGCACCTAAACGGAATCGTTCGAATGTAGTTTTGGTGAAAACTATTCTAATGCTCTTGCATGTCAAAACGATTTCCTTAACAGCCAGTCATGAGTCCATACGTGCGTTGATTTACCGGCCGCTGATTTTGGTTTTAGACCAGGATTTCAGTTTGTCGGATTTCCATCCGTGACTATAGATTCATTTCCTCGACGAAACTGTCGTTTTTAATATACTCAAAGTCTTTTCACACTATTTAAAATAAACAGATATGGAAAAACAACTAAAAGGGGATTTGTTGGATCAGAAACTGCAATGGGGCTTAAAAATTGCCTTAAGCCTGATTGTAATTCTCTGGTCGTTTGTTGGTAATACCCAGGTTGGCACTAAAGTAATTAATGGTAAAATTACTTCACCCTCCGGCGAGCCGCTTGTTGGAGCCACTGTCACTGAGAAAAACACTACCAACAGCACCGCTACCGATGCAACGGGTAGCTATAGCCTTAGGATCGCCGAGAATGCCACGGTCGTCATTAGTTTTGTGGGCTATAACAGCCATGAGGTAAATACGACCAATTTGCAAAACTATGATTTCAGCCTGGTGCAGGCTGAAAACTCTTTGGGCGATGTTGTGATTGTGGGTTATACCTCACAACAGAAAAGATCTATTACAGGGTCAGTTGCTACTGTTGATATGAACAGCTTATCTAAAACAAGGATTGCAGATGTGTCACAGGCATTGCAGGGACAGATACCCGGTGTTTTTGTAGCTGCAAATACCGGCGCCCCCGGAGACGGGATTCAAATACGAATCAGGGGTGAAGGCACACTAGGCAATAATGATGTTTTATATATTGTTGATGGAGTGCCCACAAGAGACATTTCGTTTCTAAGCCAGGCAGATATTAAATCGATGTCTGTTCTAAAAGATGCATCTGCGACGGCAATTTATGGTTCAAGAGCGGCAAGCGGCGTTGTTGTTATAACAACAAATAGCGGAGCAAAAGGCAAAGCCAATATTAATGTTGATTATAATGCAGGCTTCTATCGCGCTACTAACCTGATGAAAATGCTCGATGCCAATCAATATCTTACCGCTAAGGATCTTGCCTGGCACAATACGGCCGGTAACAGCGCCAGCGCCACGAGCCCGTATGCGCAATTGCGTAACCGCAGCGGTTTGGCAAACACAGATTGGCAGAAAGAACTGTTTAACACAGGAATTTCTCATAATGTACAGGTTTCCGCCAGTGGTGGTTCCGATAAAGTTCAATACCTTTTATCGGGCGGATATTTTGGTCAGGACGGAATTATCAAAGAGCATAATGATCAGTATAAAAGGGTAAATTTTAGGGCCAATATCAATGCTGATCTTTCAGACAGGCTTAGGGTGGGTACCAATTTGCAAGTAACAAATGCTGTTCAGGATAAACTGTCATCAAGCGGTGATGCTCCCGGTATCATTCGCCATGCGATGTTGCGCCCTCCTGTTATACCTGTTTACAAAAGCACAACCGATCCATCCTATTCAGCAGCAAATCCGTATACTGACTTACCCTTTTATGCCGATAACTTAGCTGCAAACGGAGGTAAGTGGAATGGAGCGCAAAACTTTCTTGAATTTACTTCTAACCCAATGGCTATTGTGCATTTTACCAATGATAAAATAACCAATTTCAGGACGTTTGGAAATGCATTCGCAGAATATGCCTTTCTTAAGGATAAATCTTTAAAATTGAGATCCAGTTTGGGGGTTGATATAAATTTTAATTACCAAAAAAACTTTGCGCAAAACTTCGGAGATAATGATGGAGGAGGAGGTTCATTATATGCCGGCATGGGGAGGCAAAACAGACCAACAAGCCTTGCTGAACTGAGGGGGCAAACAAACACTTTCACTTTTACAAATACTTTAAATTATATCAAAACGCTTCATGAGAAGCATAATCTGAACGTTTTGTTGGGGCAGGAATCAATCGAGAATAAATATGATTTCATAAATGCGAGCCGTCAGGGTTACGACAATACTTCTCGCTCTTTTCAATTTTTGGATTATGGCGGCACCACTTTGTTGTGGAACGGTGGTACGCAACCCAATAACTGGAAATTAATGTCGTTTTTCGCATCGGCCACGTACGGGTTTGACAATAAATATTTCCTAACGGCCACAGCCAGAGAAGATGGGTCCTCGAAGTTTGGGGAAAACCATAAATGGGGCTTTTTCCCATCCATTGCAGCGGGCTGGCTTATTTCGCAGGAAAACTTTATGCGAAATGCAGATTGGATATCAAACCTGAAGTTAAGGGCAAGCTGGGGTGTTTCGGGCAATCAGGAATTACCTAATGATGCATATCAAACCGTTGTCTCGCAGGTAGGTGGGGTGGTAAATATCACCCGATATGGCAATCCCAACCTGAAATGGGAGGCCACAACCCAAACTAACATTGGGTTAGATCTTGGTGTTCTTAAAAACAGGATTTCTTTATCGGCAGATTATTTTGATAAGACAACGAATGACATACTCCTTGCCGTTCCGCTACCTGCTGTATCAGTTGGTGTAATTCAAAGCACTTACATAAATGCAGGATCTGTGAATAATAAAGGGTTTGAGTTTGCTTTAAAGTACCAGAACTTCGATCATGCATTCAAATACAGTATTAATGCAAATGGTGCTACATTAAAAAACGAAGTAACTAAGCTTTATACGTTTGTCCCTTCTATTATTAATAACACGAACCACACTAAAACGCAGGTTGGACACCCGATAAACGCTTACTACGGATATCAGTTCGATGGTATTTATCAAAATCAGGCAGAGATTTCCAAAGCGCTTTTCACGAATACTAATGGTGCCAAACCCGGTGATATTAAGTTTAAAGACATTAACGGAGATGGGCAAATTGACGATAACGACCGGACATTTATAGGTAACCCTGTCCCCAGATTCAATTATGGTCTTTCTTTCTTTTCTTCTTTCAAGAGATTGGATTTTTCGTTTCTGTTTCAGGGGGTTCAGGGCGTGGATCGATATAATGATTTGAAACAGATCCTGAACTATGATACCAGACCATTTAATTCTACCACAGCAGTATTAGGTGCCTGGCACGGCGAGGGGACCTCTAACACAACGCCCAGACTCACATTTAATGATAATGGCGGCAGTAAAGTCTCAAGCATATTTGTGGAGAATGCATCTTACCTACGGTTAAAAAATGTAGAGCTGGGATATGCTATTGACGTGTCGAAGATTGGGATAAAGGGGCTTAGACTTTATGCGTCCGCTCAAAACCTGTTAACGGTTACTGATTATTCAGGATTAGATCCCGAATCGACATCACTTAAAGATCAGGGGACCTATCCGCAAATGAAGGCCTTTATGGTTGGGGCTAAAATCAGTTTATAATTGTTTCTTAATAATCTAATGCTATAAAAAATGAAATATAAATATACCTTATTCATACTGTTTTTCGTCGCGCTCGTGGCTGGATGTAAGAAACAGTTGACATCTGAATCAATTGGGTTGTTAACGCAGGACCAGGTAAATGCTGCGCCGACAATCACGACGGTTGAAACTTCGGTGAAATCGTCGTATAGATTGTTATCAAATACACTGAATATTTTGGGCAACTGGGATTGGGCAGGCGGTTTAGTGTTTCAAAATGACATTGTAATATCCGATATCGAATCTGACGACATGGAAAAAAAATGGGCGGTTGATGGCGACCAGCCCTGGATGGATGATATCAATAATTTTACTTTTACAGCGTCAAACGGAGGCCCGAATGGTTTGTGGAAATATGACTACGAAGGCATTAAAAGGCTGAATATAGCTATTGGCTTTTTAAAGAATCCTGATCTGGAAAAATTAACCGGTATCACCACAGCCCGCAAAAATCAGTTGCTGGGAGAATCCTATTTTTTAAGGTCCTATTATTACTTTTCACTGGTTACAAATTTTGGGGACGTACCTCTTATTACATCCTCAGTTGAGTCCTACCAGGAGGCTTTCAAAGTTGCCGTAAGAGTAGGGAAAGATACTATTTGGAACCAGATAAAATCGGATCTTACTACGGCAATCGGCTTGCTTCCTAATGCCAAATACAGCTCTGCTACTGAGCCTTGGCGGGTTTCAAAAGGGGCAGCCATAGCATTGCAGGCAAAAGCGGCTTTATACACACAAAAATGGAGTGAGGTATTATCCTTAGTCACCCAGTTGGAAAACACAGGATTTTACAGTCTCAACACCAATTACTTTAGCAGTTTCAACACTGAATTTACCGACAATGAGGTGATCTTTGCTTATAATCACACAAGCCTGCAAAATCCCTCGAACGGAAATGGGATTTGCGCTGTTGCAGGCTGGGGGTTCTTTGCTCCCAGTACGGATTTTCTGAACTCTTTTGAGCCCAATGACCCAAGAAAACTATATACCGTAAATGTGGCAAGCCAAAATCCAAATAAGTTATTAGGTTCTATAGACGGGACAAATAAAGGGAACGACGATGCCCCGAACAATAAGATTTTAATTCGTTATGCTGATGTACTTCTTTGGAAAGCCGAAGCTGCCCTGGAAACTGGAGACTTTACAACTGCAGTTTCATACATTAACAAAATAAGAACAAGGGCAAGGAATACCGTTACTGCTTTAGGTACGCAACCACCTGCCGGTACGCTGCCGGATAGGGCGGCGTCAACCGATAAAACTACGGTTAAGGCATGGCTGGTATCTGAACGTCGCGCAGAACTTGGTTTCGAGAACCAAAGAATGCCGGATTTAAAGCGCTGGGGAACTGCTAAGGCGGTGATGAATGCGCTTGGAAAGAACTTTCAGGCTAAGCACTATTTGTATCCCATTCCACAAAGCGAAATTGATGCTTCTGCAGGAACGCTTACGCAAAACCCCGGATACTAACATTATACTCAAAAGGGCTATAGACTGATTAGCCCTTTTATTTCTCTAAATAAAAATAGATTCTACTGATGCAAGATATAGCTAAAAGATTAGCTCAGAACCCCATATTGTTTCCTGCGGACCTTAAACCTAGCTTAGATGGACTCGAAATCACATCTCTCTTGAATCCTGGCGTATTCAGTTTTGAAAATAAAATATGGATGCTGATTCGTGTAGCGGAAAGGCCAACGCAAAAGGAGGGTATTATTTCTTTTCCAATTCTCACGGGCGATGGGGCAATGCAAATAATAGAAATTGATATGTCGGACCCCTATTTAGATGCCTCTGATGCAAGGGTCATTAATTACAAAGGCGCCGATTACCTGACTACTCTTTCGCATCTCCGGCTGGTATGCAGTGAGGACGGCATTCATTTCTATGAGCCGGAAGGCTACCCGAAACTTGTTGGCGAATCTAATCTCGAGGCCTACGGTATTGAAGACTGTCGAGTAACGCATATCGGTGACTCCTTTTTTCTCACTTACACTGCGGTTTCTGAAAACGGGGTGGGTGTGGGATTGAGAGTTACAAAGGACTGGAAAACGTTTGAATCGCACGGCATGATCATCCCGCCGCATAATAAAGACTGTGCCATTTTCGAAGAAAAGATTAATGGTCTTTATTACGCATTACACCGGCCAAGCAGTGTGGAAATAGGCGGTAATTATATTTGGCTGGCCTCCTCGCCAGACGGACTGCATTGGGGCAACCATCAATGTATTGTAAAGACAAGAAAGAAATCGTGGGACAGTGCTCGAGTGGGCGCGGGAGCGGCCCCAATTAAAACTGAAAAAGGCTGGCTGGAGATATATCATGGCGCGAATGAAAGTCACCAGTATTGCCTTGGGGCTTTTTTGCTTGATCTAAATAATCCTGCCATTGTTTTGGCGAGAACAGACGATCCAATTATGATACCCTCAACGTCGTATGAGTTAAGTGGTTTCTTTGGCAATGTGGTCTTTACTAACGGCCACATTGTTGATGAAGATGGCGATACGCTGCATGTGTACTACGGAGCCTCTGATGAATATATATGTAAAGCGGATTTTTCAATAAAGGAAATTTATTCACTTTTAAGATTTAAGGATGTTTAGAAAGTTAATGAGGGAGGTTCAGCATTTTAAGCAACAGCCGCATAATTTTAAAATACTGGTGTTAACTAATTTGGTTTATGCCTTTGTGCTGCCGGTTATCGACATATTTGTTGCCGCTTATGTAATGCGTAGTTCTAACGATCCAAATAAAGTAGTAATATATCAACTTACAATTTACACCGGTATTCCGTTAACTTTTTTGTTAAATGGGGTTTTATTGAGGCATTTTAGTATCCGGAAACTGTATTCTGCAGGCATGATGCTTAGCGGTGTGTCGATGATAATCATGATGTCTTTAAAATCAATAGATCTGGTCGGCATTGCGATAGCGGGTCTCACTATGGGATTGTCTTTTGGATTTTACTGGGCTAACCGGGATTATTTGGCACTGTCAATTACAAACGATAAAAATAGAAATTACTATTACGGCCTCGAGACTTTTTTTTACACTATTATTGCCGTTGTCATTCCGGTGGCTATAGGATGGTTTATTGAGTCACAGGGTAGCAGCGTAAAAGTAAAGAACGCTTATCTTATTATAACTGGAATCGTTTTTGCTATAACGATCATTGCTTCGATTATATGCTTTAGAGGTACTTTTCAAAACCCAGTTGAAAAAAAGTATATCTATTTCAAATTTCATCCGCTTTGGTATAAATTATTGGCTCTTGCGTCGCTTAAAGGCCTGGCTCAGGGTTTTCTGGTAACAGCGCCCGCAATGTTAATCATGTTGTTGTTGGGAAAAGAGGGGGCTTTAGGTACCGCACAATCTATTGGCGCTGTTTTAGCCGCATTCATCATGTATATTGTTGGCCGTTTATCAAAGCCATCCGATAGGGTAAAGATATTTGCTGTGGGCCTTTCGTTGTTTGCCCTTGGTGCTATTTTTAACGGTGTTCTATTTAATAAAACCGGGGTGGTTATATTTATTCTTTTACTACTTATTGCAAAGCCATTGATGGACCTGGCTTATTTCCCCATTCAGTTCAGGGTGATTGATATCGTTTCTAAAATTGAAGGTAGGAGCGAGTTTTCTTATATTCTTAATCACGAAGCCGGGCTATATATAGGCCGATTTGTGGGCGCAGGTACGTTTTTGTTGATCGCCTATTTGGTATCGAATGAGGCGGCATTGCGTTATGCTATCATAATTATTGCACTTTTGCAACTAAGCTCGATTTTCGTGGCCAGGGTTATTATAGCGGATGGCAGGAGACTTCCTGGTGAAGAGAGCGAAGTCGCGGATAAAATTGATCACGGTGCTGATGAAAAAATTGCTTAAACTTAAATAGTATGAAAATGTACAGGATTGTAAAATCTTTAATCGTAGGATCTCTGGTACTGGTTTCAACGAGTTCGTTTGGACAAGTACCACAGCGAAGCATCGAAAGGATTGATCAAATGCCGGATCTGCCAAAACCTTTCAATATAATTGATTATAACAAACTCGCAAAGGATTTTGACAAAACTGTTTATGATTTCAACGCAAAAGGAAAGTATTGGCCATTGATATGGATGGACAAGTCGAAAAAAAATTTTAATCAGAATATCGCTGTGATATATACTGCCCTTGGGGATGTAAGACAAGGACCGTACGTCAACCATGGTATGTTTCATGAAGCCCTGGCAAATATAGGCGCCGTGCTAGGCGCTTCGTTAGTTGGCATCGACAAGTCAAAACAGCCATACAATTATGTGGCGATGCTAAAGAACTATTTCAATAGGGAAACAGGATGGAATATTGTGATGAACAATACCGCCCCGGAGGTGGCTTTACTCGGTGGAGGTTATGGTAGGGATTGGTGGTATGACGTGTATCCGAATGTTCTGTTTTATGCAGTCTATGATTTGTACCCGCATGAAAAGGGGTTTGATGAAATAGCAAGGAGCATAGCCGATAAGTTTTATGCAGCGGACTCCATATTGAACGGCAGTTATGACTACTCTTATTTTGATTATGGCAAGATGCTTCCCCAGAAGAACGCAATATGTGCGCAACCGGATGCAGCAGCCGGCCATGCCTGGGTATTGTATGCAGCTTATAAACATTTCAAAGATCCCAGGTATTTAAACGGTGCGATTAGTGCTTTAGCAGCCTTGAACAAATTGACGGCTAACCCCACTTACGAGGTGTTAATGCCATTCGGCGCTTATTTAGCAGCCAGAATAAATGCAGAGCTTGGGAAGAATTTTGATACGCAGAAAATGCTTCACTGGAGTTTCGACGGGACAGCTAAATGTCGCGAGGGCTGGGGTGTACTGGTGGGAACATGGAGTGGATTCGATATCTCGGGAACGGTCGGAAGCACGGTTGACCGGGGTGGTTATGCTTTCTTGATGAACACCTACGATCTTGCATGGCCCATGGTGCCCATGGTCAGGTATGATCAGTCTTATGCTGCCGCAATCGGGAAATGGATGTTGAATGCTGCAAATGCCGCCAGGCTTTTTTATCCGCAGTATATGCCAAAAGATCATCAAACCTTGCCAAACCTGTCAGCAGTAACCAAAGGGGTAATCGCTTATGAGGGTTTTATAAAGAAGTCTTCCTACAAGGGTTTTGAGCACTTGAAAGCTCCGGTGGCCCAGGGCGATGGACCATTATGGGTGGAGGGGAAGAACCCGCAGGAGTCGCAGTTTAGTGTGTATGGAAGTGGTCATGTAGGTATCTTTGGAAGCATAATTAGAAAAACCAATGTTCCGGGAATTCTTCAGTTGGATGCATTGGCTACTGATTTCTTTCACGAGAAAGCGTTTCCTACATTTCTTTATTTTAATCCGCATAGGGAGAAAAAACCCGTTGTTATAAATAACCCGCAGAAACACAAGATTGATTTATATAACACAGTAACCGGCAGGTTTATTGCAAAAAATGTTGCAAAAAGGGCGATATTAAAATTAGAACCAGGCGCTGCTGCTGTATTGGTATTAGTCCCTTGCGGCTCTGTTATAAGGCATGAGAATGGAAAGATGTTAGCCAATAATGTCATCATTGATTTCAACATCAAAAAATGAAAGCGACCGGTACGAAGTTAAAGGCTATGATTCGACAAGAGGTTGCAAGTTGCTATGGTTTATTTACCGGATGGTAAATACATGTTTACCTGATGTTACCTGAACCGATGTCGTATTTATTATTTGCCCGTTGTTCCCGTAAACGGCTTTGCCTTTTAATGGAGGAAAAGTAATGGTTGCGGTTGAATTAGGCGGCACCACTACTTCATATTCAATTTTATTCTTAACCCGTTTCCAGGACGAAACAATTTTTCCGTAGGGGCCTTCATGTGTTGCTGTAAAATCTTTTAATGCCTGGGGGAAAGCGGGAGACAAAACCACATTTTTAAAGCCGGGTGCATTTTCATCCGGCCTGATACCGCCGATACCTTTGAAGAACCAACCGCCGATCTCACCAAACATCATGTGATTATCCGAAATATCCCTCGTCGCTTTAAGATCCCAGTTTTCCAGTAATGTGGTAGCGCCATTCACGATCCACCAACCCCAGGACGGATAAGTGTCCTGTACAGCAACCTTGTAAGCCGACTCCTTATAGCCATTATCATTAAGCGCATTCAAAAGCGCCTTGGCACCCAGCACGCCGACATCCAGGTGAAAGTTTGTTTCTTCGACCTTCTTGTTCAGGTTGGCTGCAACTTTAGCGATCATATCTTCCGGTACAATTTTCCAGTGCAGCGCCATGCTCAGTTCTGTTTGTGTGCCACTGGCATAGATACCGCTTTGCCGGTTCAGAAATTTATCATTAATAGCATCTTTTATCTTTTTACGTAAGGCATCATACTTTTCATAATCTGCTGTTTTTCCAAAAAGTTTTGAGGTCTTGGCCAATATATCCGCATCCACATAAAAATAGATCGAAGAGGTGAGCTCCAGATTGGAGGTTGATTTCACCGGTACCCAATCTCCTCTGCCAAAACTTGTCAACCCCGTCGGGCTGATGCGATCTACGTAATTTATATAGCGTTTGATATTTTCATAGTTATCGCGCAACGCGCGACTGTCGCCATAAAACATGTATAACTGCCATGGAATGATCGCGATGGTACTGGTCCAGTCCAATCCGTTTGCCGTTCCATATCCCCATCCTCCCGTTGGAATAATATCCGGCAACACACCATTCGGCTGCTGCTCGTCACGATGATCTGCCAGCCACTTCTCATATACCGTGATCCCATCAAAATTGTACAGAGCAGTTTCTATCGCTAAGTGTGCATCTCCTGTCCAGCCGTTCTTTTCACGTTGGGGACAATCCGTAGGATAACCCATCAGGTTAGACAGGTAGGCATTATTTGTCGCTTTCCAAAGTTTTGTGATCAACGTAGAAGAAGTTCCAATGGAGCCTATCGGTTTTACGTCGCTATGTACAAAATATGACGTTACACTATTCTTATTCAGATCAACCGGAGCGCTACTGGTCACCTCCACATACCGGAAACCTTTGTAGTTAAACTTCGGCATGACTTCATCTTCTTTGCCACTTAAAATTAAAATATCGGTCTGGAAAGGATCGGCATCTTTGTCCCCCCGGTAATACACATCAATATTGGACATATTCACCCTTCCGTTGTCGTAAAGCCGCTCGCCGTGCCTGACCTTTAAAACGGTTCCTTCCTTCCCCTTTACCCGGATCTTCGTTACCCCCGCCATATTCTGTCCCATGTCAAACACATACGTGGTATCATTGATCTTATTGACCTTGATAGGTTCAAAAGCTTGCGTTAACCGGATGGGGACCAGTTGCTGTGAAATAATTTTAGCGGCAGGTGCGCTTCGGTAACGTACTCCCTGCCATTTGGAATCATCAAATCCTGGTTTATTCCACCCTTCCTGTTCTAGCCGGGTATCGTAATGCTCTCCGGTATAAATGCTGTTTGAAATAATCGGTCCCGAAGAGGTTTTCCAATCACGTTCTGAGCGGACAACCTCCACCGATCCGTCAGTATACACAATTCTCAGATCCAGACAGAATGCCGGGCGGCCCCTCCAGGGCGCTTTATCAAAATCCCATACAGCCAGTGATTGATGATTGTACCAGCCATTACCTAAAATAACGCCGACGGCATTGGTGCCTTGCTGCAGTTGGTTAGTAACGTCATACGTTACATACAATACTCTTCTGTCAAAGCGGGTGTACATGGGATCCAGGAAATGGTCTCCAATTTTTTCCCCGTTCAGAGACAATTCATACAAACCTGCCGCGGCAATGTAAGCTCTTGCAGACCGGACAGACTTGCTTAGCCTGAATGCTTTCCGAAAATAAGGCGCGGGTCTGTATTGAATGTCATGATGATCGCTGATCCAGGCTCCCTGCCAGTTGTGCTTCTCCATCATCCCGGTCTCGAAAGTTGCGATGCGGGATAATAAAACATGCCCTTTCTCATCCTTCACATTCACTTTCCAGTAATAGGTAGTAAACGGTTGTAACGGCTTGCCGGCGTATTCCACAAGTTGAATAGCCGCCTTTGATTTCCCGGCTTCCCACATGTTTCCATTTCCGTCCGATACCGCGGCTGAATCCGTCCCAACAATAACCTGGCAATCAGATGGCACAACAGTCGCGCTATTCGCACTAATCTGCCAGGTAAAGCGAGGGTTAGGGTTATCAACACCAATAGGATTTTGCAGATGCTCGGTTCTTAGATTTATAACAGTTGCTTGTTGTGCCGAAGCCGTATTCATGCCGGTACTTATTACGGCAAACCCGGCAATTAGTAAAATCAGATGTACTTTTTTCAATTCTCCGTATTTATTGTCCTATTAGAGTGTTCGCGGGCTAAAGTTTACAATTATTTTTCTTACTTCCTATGATAAGTAATAATTTAATTTTCTGCTCTTCGAGGGGTATCCTCAAGGTTGTCTATTTCATTCAATAGCCATATACACTTATTTCTCCCAGTACCATATTATTATCCGTGCCGGTCAAACCAATAAATTTAAAGTACCGTGCTATCACTGCAGGCGACATTGGATAGAACTGTTCCCCATTTAATAGATTGTTGAACTTATAAACGCCAAGATCTCTCCACACAATATTATCCTCACTGACAAGGAGCTGGAAAGTAGTTGGAGCCCGCGAATCGCCACCCGGGCTATCATACGTAGTTCTTTCAACACTAAAATTGGTAATGTTTCTTTTCTTCTGCATATCAACCACTACAAAGTGAGGGTACCTTCGTCCAACCAATGTATGCCATCTTGTTGTGTAAGTCCCATCGATAACATTCTGCACCTTGTTATCATTTCCGCCATGGTTTGACGAAAAATCTACTATTGTCCAAGTTTGCTTTTTGAAATAAAAATCTCCAACAAGAGGTGAGTAAGCCGTATAAAACGTATCGATGGACAGCGTATCCGGCCGATACAAGGTTCGATACTCAATAGGTGTGCCCCGCTCGTAATCGGGTATGGTCGATTCTTTCTCACTAATCGGGAAACGGGCTGTCTTTTGTGACCCGGTGGTTGACCCATAGCGTACTTCTGTGGCAAATGCTCCCAATGTTTTATCAATATCCCGCCAGGCAATGAGCACGTTATCCCGATCATCCGCCATTTGGCGAAGGATAAGGCGGTTGTTTATCGACTCCTTATAGGCGTTGCCATATACCCTTCCGGTGGCATATACCGGTACGGATTTATTACCCAGCGCATCAAATGTATGAATCCGGAAATTATAAAGGTTTTCGGTCAGTGTAATGAATTGCCTAAGTGTATCAGTGTTAGCGGTTCTTGTTACAGGGACTTCCAAAGAATCATGCATATTGTTCCAATAGATCCTACAGCTGGCAACTTTGGGATCTGATTTAAACAGTCCCTGGATAAGTACACGGCCATCTCCCGAAAAAACGACCACAGAATCTATCTTCCCGGGATAAGAGATCTCCCCGCCTTCTACGAATTTTTTATAATCGCTCATTTTGGAACATGACGCGATAAAAAGATGGAAAAACAACACGGGGAATAGCCACTTTATATTGCTGTTATATCTGCTCATTTGATTATATTTTATTTTTATACCCATCAATACTTATTAGAATTATTTTAACGCCTGTCCCCATACAAAGAAATTTCTTTAATCTCGAACCAAGTAGTTCCCATCCAGTTTTGCAGGCTTTTAAATCGGAGATATCTTACCTTGGGGGCGTTGGGATCAAAATCATAATCGAAACCCGGCACGGCCTTACTCCAGTCTTCCTGCGTTGTTGTACCATAAGGGCTTCCCGAAGGTTTTATATTCTCGAAAGATCCAAGCCTGACCCAACTGTCCCAGCTTCCGTCCGGATTGGGACTGACTGATCCCCAAATCTCAAAAAAGCGCAATTGCCCACGATAGTAGAACTGATGCTGGCCATTACTCATGAATTCTGCATAATTCCAAATTTTAATACGACTGAGTTTTGCGAGCTGACCTAAATCTATGGTGATCCATTGCGGATTGAGATCGGCCATATCGGTGAGCATGCGGTTGCTTCCGGCCCAACTGACATCCCCATCCCACAATAATGGAATTCCGGGTGTTACTTTTTGTATTTTGGCATCACCAGGCAGGCGAACTTCACTAAATAAAGACTTACTTAATGCTTCTTCAAACAGGGGGTTAATCGTAGTAAAAAGCGTATCAGTGTAATTGAGAAACCGATCTCTTACCGTAACGCCAAATTGCTTCGCAAACGTGTCTAATCCGCGCGAGGTATAGCTGATACTGCTTTGCGAAGAGTAAATAAAGGGAGGATAAGGCACCCATTTTCCCAAAGAGTCCTTTTTTATGATCTCCAATGCTACGTTAGCCTGATTAGGGTTTTTCGCGGTTATTCTTACGCCTGCGAAATCGGGAAGTATCTTCACGCTTTTTAAGACTTCCCATATTGGATTTTCCAGCGGCTTAACCGTTACTAATACGGGTTGGGAAGCTGTTTCACTTCGATTTACAGAATATAGCTTCACCTCATGCTCGTTGGTATCTGCAAAGCCATCCAGCTCCATAGTATTTCCGTAATAAGAAGACTTGACCTCTCGTACCACCCCCGGGCGGATCTCGTACACCGCTTTAATATAGAGCAGGTCCTGGTTACGGGGTAGCACATAGGTAACTTTGGCTTTCCCTGGTTGATTTTCAACAGTAATGTTACTTACCTGATCAGGTGGATTGCTATTTTTTTCCAAAGGAATAATCAGGTCCTCCTTACATCCAGCCAACAGAAAAAGTGCTGCAATTAATACGGATAAACAGGGATATTTATTACTACTTGTTTTCATATTCTACGAATTAAATTGATCTCTATTAATTAAATGGATTACCACCCAGGATTCTGTACTAAATTTGAGTTCACGGTCATTTCGGCCAACCGTATAGGCCAGAAATAATCACGCGGTGCAATGAACTGCTGTTGATATACAGTCCTTACCCGATAATAGGCTTCGGCATCTTTTTGGTTAATATCCCATCCGAGAATAGGCCCATTAAGCTCTCTGGCAGACTCTTTCCATCGCCTTAGGTCCCAAAAGCGATTTCCCTCAAAGGCCATTTCTATCAATCGTTCGCGGCGTATGATGGCTCGCATTCCTTCTTTCGTATTAGGTTTCGCGGGGTTGGTCGAATATTTTTGCCAGGCATCTGCTACAGGTTCCAAACCTGCACGGGCACGAATTAAGTTCAGGTAACGGTGCACATCGGGTACCGGTCCGGATACTTCATTAAGCGCCTCCGCGTACATGAGGTACACGTCCGCTAATCGAATCTCGGGCCAGGGGTATTCCCTGACGGAAGTATTTGCGGCAAATCTTGATTCCCAGTTTACTAGTTTTTTCGTAAAATAGCCGGTTTCAGAGTAGAGGCCAAAAGCAGAGCCAGCGCTAATTTGACCCATCTTTGCTTTTACCACATAGGCCTCAAGATCTTTTCGGGCAGGCAAATCGGCTGTCAGCCACTTACCACCATCAAACCCTAAGTCTGCATAAAAACGGTTTTCCCGGTCAAAATTGATCCTCGCCGTCTTATATCTTACTTCAAAGTTTACACTTTCTTCAGGGGCAGCCATGCGCAAGTTACTTATCTCACTAAAGTCCTGCGTCTTATCTTCCTCTATTGGCACACCGTTTTTTGTGTAAAATTGCCGAACAATTTTTAACGGTGCTGCTAAGGAGGCGTAAGCCGCATTAATGCTCATATCTGCATAAAGTAGCGGCTGTCCTGCCCGCTGCAGAGTATTTGCGCGACTATTCGACAGGCCCCAGATCACCTCGTCATTCCACCGTTCGGTAATAGCACCGCGTATACTCATTTGGGTCATAGTGTTTTCTGACATTTCAAATCCGGGTATGGCAGTATAATAATATAATCTATGACCCGCTGCTTCGGCATCATCGATGGCTTCCTTTGCTGCACTCGCCGCTAATTGCCATTTTCCGGGATCATATTGAAGGTTAAAAAGCTGCTCTCCATCCTTATTTTCGAAAGACGCATAATCCGAATTACCATTAAATAGTGGACTTGCCGCCATCAGCAACAACTTTGCTTTTACGGCCCGGTTGATGGGCTTGGTAATCCGTCCAAGCTCATCATTCTTGTTGGTGATGACCAGCGGTAGATCCTGGTACGATTCGTCCAGCAGTTCCGATATGTATTTAACACATTCATCCACGGGCCTGCGCTTTATCCGAACCGCTTCGGGAGGAGCGGAAATAGCAATATTTTCCCTTATGATAGGAATAGGACCGTACATACGCAAAAGAAAAAAATGATAATATGCTTTCAGAAACTTCACCTCAGCAAGCCACCTGTTGCGCTTATCCAGTCGCAAGTCTCTTACTTTTTCCAAATTGCTTACGTTCTCCAGGAAGATATTACAATGCCGGATGGCCTCGTACAAGTCTTTGCCTTCCTGCATGCCATCCCAATAATTTGCCGCTGGGTCTCCGGCGTTTTGCAGGCCGCGCGCAATCACCGTCCATGTAGCCGCCTGGAAATACTGCCGATAATCCGGTATCCAAAGCTCATCACCGGCCAATAGACCGACATTGCCATTGGTTGAACCGCTCCCCGGTAAATAGTTATAACAGGTAAACAGGTATTTCTCTGCCTCTACAGTATTCGCGAATGCGTGATTGATGGTCGCCACATTATCAGGAACAATATCCAGAAACTTTTTACAAGACACACCAAAGAAGGTACATACGATCATTATCGTTACTAAACTACTGTTCCTTAAACCGAACTGTTTTATTTTGTTCATTGTTTGATCTCTTTTTTAATGCTTATAACCCCAAATTGATTCCTATGTTATAGACCCTTTGTACTGGATATCCTAAACCGTTTCCTCCCATTTCAGGGTCCCAGGTCTTGAACTTGCTTATAACAAACAAGTTGCTGGCATTTAGATAAATCCGACAATTGGACAAGCCCCAACGAGTCAGTTGCCTGGAAATAAGCGTATACCCCAATTCCACGTTCTTAACCCGCAGAAAAGAGCCGTCGCGCATCCACCAGGTCGATCGTTGGTTATTATTGTTATTTTGAATATTGCTAAGCCTCGGCCAAAAAGCATACAGATTTCTGTTATCTTCGGACCAATGATTTTCTGCAATCACGCGCAGTAACCCGTTCTGTTGGCCCCCGTTAGTAACAAAAGGGGAGATATCAGAAGGGCTAATAAAAAATGAGGATCGGGTTGAACCTTGAAGAAAGGCACTTACATCAAAACTCTTATAACCGAAACTGCCTCCAAAACCGTATATAATTTCGGGTGTCGTTGGCAGCCCAATGGGTACCGCATCCGCTTCATTGATGACGCCATCGCCATTTACATCCCGATATTTGATATCGCCGGCGCCATATTGAGCTTCCCTTCCTGATCCAAAGAACTGTGTAGGAGAGTTGGCAACTTCGTTATCATCCACAAATAATCTCTCTGCTATATAACCCCACTGCTGCTGTATTGAATAACCCACGTGCGTTCTATACCACTCGTTATCCTTATAAGTCGGTTCGTCGTACACCGTAGCCTTATTCCGCGCAAAAGTAAAGTTGCCCCTTAGCTGGGTCCACATACTTTTTTTGAAAGCCTTATTATAATTTATACCCACATCGACACCTTCGGATTCAGCCTTGCCGACATTGGCCTGCATACTAGCTTGCAAGCCCATGGTCCCGGGAACATATGACCGGGTCATTAATATGTTGCTCCGCTTTTGCCTGTAAGCATCAACAATTACATTTACTCCAAAGGCAGTGACGTCAAGGCCAAAATTTAACTGGCGTGATTCCTCCCAGCCTATTTTGTCATTGGAGTAGCGTGATATAGATACCCCTGGCCGGCTGTATCCCCAGTTTGTTCCAAAGCTCGCGCCATAATTGCCATTGTTCAGGTTTACGTCGGACATATAAAAGAATCGGGCGTTGGCGTCTCCGATAGCATCATTTCCGACTAAACCATAAGAAGCGCGAAGTTTGAGGTTTGAAATACCATCAACCTTAAAGAACGACTCCTTCGACACTACCCATGCGGCTCCCAGTGAAGGGAAAAAACCCCAACGGTTGTTTTTTGAAAACCGTTCTGAGCCGTTGTAGCCAAAGTTGAACTCTAAAAGATACCGCGTATCAAAAATATAGGACATCCGTCCGGACAGGCCCATGTTTCGTCTTGGCAAGGATTGCTCCAGACCATCATTCCTGGTATTGCTGACAATAGAATTCTGAACAATACCTATCAGCATTCCCGATACATCATGTTTTTCATGAAAGGTGCGGGCGTAGTTCGTCGCGACTTCCGTATAGAAATTGTTTGTCTGCTCTTTATCTCCTGAAGAGTAGTCCAGGTATTCTCGTCCGGTTTCACCCACCGATCCGGCGTTTCCATCGTTAAGGGGTGTAAGAGTGATGACATTGTCTATTGAAGAAGCACGGTAATAGAATGGTACATAACGGCGTTGGGAAGAAAAGCGGGCGTAGCGGCGCACGTAACTCATTGCTCTTACTGAAAGGCCGGGCAGCAGGGAACTCAAATCCTGCCTGACCTCCACCTGAGCGTTGATGGTAGAAGAAGTATGCTGCTGATATCCCGAAACCATATTTGCGTAAGGATTAGTATATAGGGTGGAAGTGCTACCTGGTACAAGCTCACTGCCAAACATCAAGTGACTGGTATAAGGGGAGAGCTCCGCAGGAAACAAGATAGGGAAAGCGACAGGATTTGCTTTAAGCACAGAATTGAAAACGCCCCAGCCGCCGCCTATAGGTCCGCTGTAATCGTCAAACTGGCCGTATACGCGTATAATTGCTTCGGTCGATTTTGTTAAGCTTAAAGTGTTGTTGGACCGGATTGAATAATTCCGAAGTTTAATATTACTTTTAAAATTATTCATTTCATCGTTTTTTAAAATACCCTTATCGGTGTTAAAGGTGCCTGCGATATAATATTTCGCAATACGCCCCCCTCCGCTTATACTCGTATTAAAGCGCTGATTCATCGTATAATCGCGAATCATCAACTTCATCCAATCATTATTGGGATATAATAAAGGGTCGGCCCCTGCCTCGGTAAAATCGATTTTGCTTAAGGAGTAAGGAATGGGCGCAAGCGGGTTCCTTGTCAACGCACCTTCGTTGGCGGCCTTCATATAGGTAATATTATCTGCCATGCGAAAGTTTTGGGTATTGCTGGATAAAGAATTTTCTGCACGAAAAGTAAACTTGGTTTTTTCAGTGACTCCCTGTTTTGTGTTCACAAGCAATACCCCATTAGCGCCCCTGGCCCCGTATACGGCTGCCGCCGTAGCATCTTTGAGAACAGAAAAGTTAGCGATGTCATCAGGCTGCAGACGGGCCAGATCGGTACCCGATGATTCAATACCGTCTATTAAAATTAGCGGATCCACCTTCCCTCCTCCAAAAGAACCCAACCCCCTTACAAAAAACTGTGCATTATCCTGACCGGGTTCTCCGCTTCGTTGGTATGAAATGATGCCGGCAATGCGGCCGGCAAGCATTGTTGTAAGGTTACTGGTCGGGCCTTTTATCTCTTTTACGTTAACTGTTGTAATCGCTCCAACCACATTTTGCTTCTTTTGTTGGCCAAACCCCACGATCACGATCTCCTCAATCTTTTGCCGCTCCAGATCCAGTTCCAGTATAATTGTGATTTCCCGGGCGTTTCCCGCGGCTATTGTTTTTTCTTTGTATCCTACTGAAGTAACCAATAACGAATCTGTCGCCGCATCTATTTCTATCATAAACTTTCCGTTTAGATCAGTAGAGGCGCCCCGCCTGGTTCCTTTAATAAAAACCGAAGCTCCCGCAATTGGCTCACCCGTCTTATTCACTACCTTACCGTTCAACACCCATGAGAGAGGCACCACCGGCTGTTGTCTCCTTGCTGTAATCAGGATTGCTTTATCCATTAATTGATAGGCAAACGGCTGACCTTCGAAACAAGCATCCAATGCCTGTTTCAATGAAACATTTTTAAGATTGAGCGAAACGTTGCGGGAACTATTTATCTCTTTACCATCAGCCAGTATCGAGTAACCACTTTGTTGACCTATCAGCTCTATCACATTCTTAAAGGGCTCATTCCTGGTCTTAATATTTATTTGCTGGGACCACACGGCAGCGCTCATTTTCAAGCAGAATACCGTCATCAGCAAAACAGTCAATTTCATTGCTAGAAAAATTTTAGACTTAGTTCTAGTACATGGAAAAGGCAAATAGGTAACTTTTCGCAATATATTATTACTGTCATTACGAAAATTAAATTTCATACATTTGTATTTGTTATGGTTATTAGATAATCAATGTGTCCTGCATTCGCTTATCCTGACCTAACTCTTCCGGAAGTGTGCCTGCACTTCCGGCTTTGTTTTTCTAAAAAGGATCAGTTTATTGTATTGTCTAAGACAAGCAGTTTTCAACCGCCAATATATAATAATATCCTCCTGGTTTAAAGGAGGGTGGGTCGGATATCATTTTTTATTTCAGCACCTGTTCATTCTCGTCATAAAAAATTACTTTCGGCTAGGCGCTTCACGCACAGAGAATTAATCGAAAAAAATTAAATTACCAAAGATGTCTTTCAGTATAGTCGATAGACTCGCAATAATATTTGAATGGCTTCAGGGGTGAATTGGTCGCTATATTCTTTATTGTATTAAAATTCCGAGGCTCACTCTATAACGTATATTTTTCTCCCTTCTGTTCTAAAATGAATATTACCAACAATCTCCAGCATTTGTAACATTTTTTCCAATGATATTTTCCTTTCGACTTTGCCATAAAAGAGGTTGCCAGGTAAGCGGTCATAGACAAATTCTACGTCATACCACTTGCTGATCTGCTCTTCAACAGTTCCAAAATCAGCATTGTCAAACACAAAATACCCATCTTTCCAGGCAGCAGTCGCTTCCGGATTTTGTTTTTGTGCTACAACTATTTCATCTTTGTCAGCCTTTAAGTACGACTCCTGCCCCGGCTTTAATACCTTCGTTACTCTTCCATTGGATAGCCGTATACTTCCTTCAATCAGCGTGGTCTTCACCTGAGTATTGTCAGCATTGGTACTTACCACAAAATGGGTCCCCAGTACCTCGATAGATTGCCCACCAGAGAATACTTTAAACGGCCGTTTTGCATCCTTGGCTACTTCAAAATACACCTCTCCGCGAGCCGATACCTGGCGCTCCCTTTTCCCAAACGCTACCTCAAATTCCACCGAGGAACGAGCGTTCAGCCAGAGTTTTGAGCCATCCGGCAGTGCTACCTTGCACTCACCACCAACAGGCGTTGTAAGGGTACTTTGCAGTGGCACAGCGTTTTGCGTAGCCGCAGGCACCTCATACTTAATTGTACCATCGGCAGTACGTGAAATCAGAAGCCCATTTTTATTATAAAGAACTTCGTTTGAACCAACCCCCAGGTTAATGCTAGTACCATCTGACAACTTGATGGAGGCCTTTTCGGTACCAGGCACTACAGCCATTTCTTTTTGAACGCTTTGTTGTTTCACAGAGCGGGTTTGAGGATACAACCAAAAAAGGCCAAAGCAGATCAACAGAAGGGCTGCCGCAACATGAAACCATCTTCGTTTCCAGAATACGACGTGGACATTTGTTTCCGTAACCAAGGCATCCACTAAAAGCCTCTTGATCCGATCACTCTGATGCGCTGTTATCACGACGCCCTTGTCATTATCTTCGCTATCAAAATAACGAGTGTGAATTTCATGTAGCAACAATCGGTTCGATTCATTACCGCTGAAAAATTTCATTAAAACAGCTATTTCCTCCGGTGAGCACGCATCGTTAGTATATTTCCTAAGTAAATCTGTATAGTATTGAATATCCCTCTCCATTGAAAATAATTGTTTTGCCGTTATAATATAATATCTTTCCGGTAGAAAATAGGGTGGGTCTGCTTTATTTTTTCTTTTTTGATATGCAGCAACTAACATATTGGCAGTAACGCCAACAATAGCAGTAATTGAAAATCGGTATATTTATTTAAGTACAATTTAATGGCTTTCATAGCCAATATCATATGTTCTTTTACCGTGTTCTTTGAAATCCCTAATTCTTCAGCCACAGAATCGTAGCTTTTTCCCGTTTCCCGGCAAAGCTGAAAAACCTTTTTTCGTTGTGGGGGGAGATGTTCAATGGCTCTTGATAGAATTTTCTCATATTCCTTCCATCGCAACTTATCCTCACTTGGTTCGGCATGTGAGTATGGTATCGATTGTATGCGTTCTAAAAATGCCTGCTGTCTGGCGTTCTTTTTCAGCGCTTTAAAAACGCAGTTCCTGGATATTTTATACAAATAAGCCTGAAATGACTGCGCACTGTCGATTTTTGCCCTCACTCTCCATAAAGTTAGAAACACTTCCTGTAGAATATCTTCAGTAAGCTCAGGAATTTTTACGAAGCGAAATATAAAGGCATACAACCGCGTATGGTACAGATCATAGATTCGGGTAAAAGCCCGTATATCGCCATCCTTCAATTCCTCGATTAATGCAGCTTCTTCCTTTTTCATTTAACTTATATGACAAGTTATTCTGCTAAATAATTACCAAAGCTAGAATGTCACCGGATCAAAACTAACTAAAAGATATTATGCTGCCATCCTGTACTATAGGCCCCACCCGATTATTCGGATTACTTTTATTCATTTCTCAATGGCTTATGTAATATTAGGTGGTTACAGTATACAATGCTATTTTACTCACTTCCCGTTGGTAAGCAATAATTTTATCCGCTGGTGTTCGGGCGTCATTCTGAATATGAAATCCTCACCCCCCACAAAATTTCCGGTTAAGGCCTTAATACTATATGTATGGTTCTCAAAATTCCCCTGAACAGTTCTCCGCTGAACGGCAACAAAAGGCAAGGTAATATCTTTACCTTTCCGCATGTCTATAAACCACTTTGCATTACTGCTTGTTTTCAAATATACTAATAGCTCTCTTTCGGTAAACTCTACATGCAATGTTCCGCTGATATTTTCCAGCGGCCAGGCTATTTTCAATTTACCCTTTTCTTTATCATCCACAACAGGTGTGCCGCCCGTCAACAATTCTTCTTTACCATTCCGCATCACTTTAAACCAGCCTCCGGCATAGCTCCCCTCTTTGCTCCACAGGTACCCATCCATAACGGGCAACGTAAAGAACACACATTCATTAGACGTGACAGGCGTCTTCTCATAGCGGGACGCCAGCGCTTCATCAAACATATGAATGTCCCTGAAACGCAACGTATTCCCTTCCCATAAAAGATTTGCCCGGTAGTAACGGCTGTTGAACCACACCGTCTTTTTATTTCCATCGCGTACATCTTCCAAAGCGGTAAACGACGTGGGTGGCGTAACCGGAAACTGCTTTTTAAACCACTCACCCGATTCGGCTAAGGTTTCCACGCGGATCTTTTTTTCATCTCTCAATGTTGCAATCAACGGGAGCTGCATCTCCAGCCCCTTTGACATGGCACTCCAGGTGAATGAATTTTCCTGCCCCGTCTGGGTATAATTAAAAGCCATGGAAGGTCCCTTGATCAACTGGTCGAAAAACCAATGCACCCAGGTTGAGTCACCACCCGCTTTCGGATAAACCGGCTCTAAGGTTATAACGCCCTGCCTTGTGCGCTCCACCCCATCATCGTACTGGTGTATGGGATCGCTGCCAAGCATCCTGAAAACCGGGACAGGTATCTGTTGCTCTTTATTCTGTGCAGGCATATAAGCATTTCTTTTGCTGGGGTAATAAGCCTGGTTCCAGTAGCCGCCCCATAAGGTGTACCCATCTGTCCCATACTGGTCTTTACAATTCGCTGATGCTACGATGTGGTACTTCTCGTACATGTAATTTAAACTGTGCTCATCTATGAACCAGGAAGCGACAGACTTGGGGTAATATCCAAATATGTTTTTGAAATCTGCCATATACACATCAATCAGTTTTTCTCTTTCTGCAGGCGTATAGCCGGTAGAAAATCCTACGTCAGCATGCCAGTCCCAGGGGTAGCGTCCCCGCCATTTCATCCCGGCTTTTTCCACCAGCGGTTGCGGGATCTCCCACCAGGCGCCAATTTCAAAAATATCTTTCGGTAGCTTTTTTAATAAATCCTGGTATCGTTCATCCATCAATGCATCGTATTGTAACAAAAAGGAGCCTCCTAATTGATACTTATTCATCAGCTCAATTTGCTTTACCACTGTCTGGTACAAAACCTCTTTTGTAATATGATCAGGGTCCCGCGGTTCAATATCCCGGATGAAATTGATGATGTTTACAACGCGGGGAGATTGTGCCCAACTCCAATTACATATGACAATGCTAACAATAAAAAATGCAAGAATCTTCCTCATAAACTATCACTATTTTATTAAAGTATTCCATTTTTCAGGCAATATCCATGTAAAGCAAGGTCCCGCCTATGGTACAGCTACATCTTTGATATGATCCAATCCAAAACCAATGGCCGCCGTTACGCTTAAATACGCTCCTATAGAAACAGGTGGCGCCTTAACGCCACTTCAGAATACAGGCTGTTCTGCGCTATGTTCTGAATACAGGATTAAGACATCCTCCGGCCACAAAAATACACCAAGAACTATACGCCACTGTCTATCTTTGTAAAAATAATAAACTCCGGAAGAGGATGTTTCACAACTTTACTAATAACAAATAGCTTATTGGCGCGCAGAATGGTATTTACCAAAACAGGCCGCTCAAAGCAAACCAACAAATTTTAGCATGACAGACAGCACTATAAAGAAAGCAATTGCTTGTAAGCTGACCACTCCCGAGCTGCAAAAGAGAAAATCGGAAGTAATTACTTCACTAAAAGAAAAGGTGGAAAAGCGTGAGGAATTACCCAACGGATTTTCTTACCTGTTTGAATCTACAGATGCAAATATTGATGAGGTAATCACTTTTATAAAAACAGAACGTATCTGCTGCGATTTCTTTAACTTCAAAATCTCCGTGGAAGATAATAAGCTGTGGCTTATTATTACCGGCGAAGATGGGATAAAGGACTTTATAACGAATGAAATAGGGTTATAGGGTATTTGCCCAAATTATTTTCAGGCAAAACGCTGAAAGTCCCATAAATCGCCTGAGATTGTGCTCCATTTAGTAAGTTACAAATATTACCTTTGCCGAACATTGACATGCTTAATCACATATAAACAGCTGGGAGTCATCATTCTGTTGATTGCGCTGCTTCTACAATTACTAAACAGGGTGTTGATTATAAGTGATTATTACCTAAACACACAAAGTTATGCCGCTAAATGTGAAAACAAGGCACGCCCGATGTTGCACTGCAATGGTAAGTGTCAAATGGCGAAAAAACTAGCGAAACAAGAAAAGAAAGACCAACAAAATCCCGAAAGTAGGGGAGGTAACAAAAACGACTTTTATTTTTTCAATCAATATCTTGTTACACTACCGCTCTTAGCTTCTTACCGCGAGAAGCAAAATTTTCCGTTGCTACCTGATCCCGAAACCATCAATCGTCCTCACTCCGTTTTCAAACCACCTGCCGCCTGATAACTCATCAGCGTATCACAGGATTGCCTTTTCCGAAAATGAATTAGGTTATACTCCTGTGGATACATCTTTCATTTTCCTATAAAAAAGCATGTGCACGAACACATGCCCCCAATTTCAATGAAAGGAGGGTCATTCAACCTTTCCTAAAAATTGTATTCAATGAAACTAATAAAATATTTTTTAGTACCTGCAATTTCTATTCTTCTCAGTACTAAAGCAGATGCTAAACAATATACTATCAAAGGTCATATTTATGATCTTCAGAGCCATCAGGTGCTCAGTGGTGTCACCATAGAATCCGCTGACATTCACGTCAGTACTCTTTCGAACAGTACCGGATATTTTGAAATAAATACCAATCAACCCCAAGGGACGCTCCGGTTGTCCATGATAGGTTACCGGACACAAACCGTGCGCTATAACCATCAGGACGAGGATTTAAATATTCAACTGGAAGCTGATGCGATTTCTTTAAATGAAGTACGTGTAACCGCATATAGCAGCAACAAAACAAATAAAGAAACACCCGGCTCAATTGCCAGTCTCAGCGGCAGTCAGCTACGGCAGGGGAATGGCGTATCATTACAATCAGCCCTTAACAGCGTCCCCGGTGTTAAAATGGACCAAAGCACACTTTCTGAATCTCGCATTTCTATCAGGGGAAATGGCGTTAGGGCGCAGTGGGGAATTCGTAATATAAAGATTTATGTAAATGATATTCCTGTAACAGAAGCTGATGGCACTACCCGCATTGAGGCGCTGGATGTAAACGACATAGGAAAGGCAGAAATCATAAAAGGCCCGGCATCCAGTATTTATGGTAGCGGGACGGGCGGCGTCATCAATTTCCAACTGCAGCGTTCTCCCTACCAGGAACAAAGTGTAGAAGTCTCAAGCCTTGCCGGTTCTTACGGGCTGAGGCGCCTGGCCACGACTTATCGCAATGGTGGAAATAAAATGAACAGCTATATTTCTTATGGCTGGCAGCAATATGACGGATTCAGAGTGCATAGCCATGACCTGAGGCGTTTCCTTGCTGGCAACTTTCAGTTTTTTCCGTCTGAAAAGCAAACGATTACCCTCTTGTTGAACAGAACAACCCAGCATGCCCAGATTCCGGGATCGCTTACACGGCAGCAGGTGGAAGAAAACCCGAGGCAGGCCAATGCAACTAACCTGGATAAACACGCGGGGCGCTATCAGAATTGGACCCGTATTGGAATTGGGCAACAATATCTATTCAACGACAAGCTTTCTAACTCAACCAGTATTTTTACGTATTTCTATGATTTAGATCACCCTTTGCCGTATGCCTATATTCGGAATTACTATCAAAGTTATGGCGGCCGAACGCGATTCACGTTTGATCCGGCCTTTATGGTGTTCCCAACTAAATTTACCGTGGGTGCAGAATTTAACCAGGCTAATACCAAAGGAGCCCAGTATGTGAATGAACATGGCCACGAGGGCGCAGTGAAAAGCAATACCGATTATAAAAACACGCTTTACTCCCTTTTTTACCAATCAGAAACTTCCATCAGTCCGAAAACAACCCTGGCAGCAGGACTTAGCTATAATGGTCTCACTTATGATGTTAGCGATTACCTGGTTCCTGGAAAAAGTGGCATTAAGAAATTTAAGCCACAAGCTTCGCCGCGTATAGCTTTAAGCCACAATTTTAGTAACGCACTTTCTTTGCATGGAAGTATTAGTTCCGGCTTCTCCCCCCCTTCAAGTTCAGAGATAAATAACGTTGACGGCAGCATCAATACCAGACTTCAGGCGGAAAAAGGCATTAATTATGAGATAAACGCAAAAGGTAATTTGTTTCGGTCCCGTTTAGCTTACGACCTCGCTCTTTTTAAAATGGATATGAACGGCGAACTGATTGCGCAGTCAGTGCAGCAGGGGATTACCATTTATAACAATTCCGGTCGCACCAGCCATAATGGTATCGAGTTGGCAATGTCATATCTGGCCATAAAAGAAAAGGATGGTAAAGAAATCTCCTTGCTCAGACCGCATGCAGCGGTAACCTACTCGCATTTCCGGTTTGATGATTACAAGATACTGGATGCTAAGAATCAGGTAAAAGCTGTATATGACGGAAATCAGCTTACCGGTATTGCTCCCTGGGTAGTAAGTGCAGGGCTTAATATAGAAACAAAAAGAGGAATCTACTTCGATGGAAATTATTTTTTTAATGACCGTTTTCCTTTAGACGATGCCAATACTGCCTACAACCCTTCTTACCAGGTTTTGAATGCCAAAATAGGTTTCAAAAGAGGCCTGTCCAAACACTTTGGAATTAACGTTTATGCCGGCCTCGACAATATGACCAATAGTCGTTATAGTTCCCTGACCTCTCTGAACGCCGTTGCCTATGGCGGAGGGTCACCAGCTTATTTTGGGCCTTCACCCGCGCGGAACGGATATGGTGGCTTTAACGTCAAATACATTTTTTAAACATTTAATTTTAATCGAAATGAAAAAGTTATTCATTTTATATATCGTATCACTTCCCCTGCTGCAATCTTGCAGCGATAGCGGCAACAGTAAAGAGCAAGCTCCAATCATGCTCTCCAATGTAGGTAACAAAGCGTCCTGTGTATTCCTTACCAAAGATCAAAAGAACAATCCTGTTATTAGCTGGGCAGAGGTAGACAGGGCGGGAAATAAACATGTCTATTTCGCAAACTGGGATGCACGGTCGCAGAAATTTACGCCTGGTATTGCCATACCTATTGAACCCAATACGAGTATTCATGAAGAAGGGATGCCTAAGATTGCGTTTAAAGGCGATGGTACAATAGTAGCCACATACGAGACATCTGTTCCCTCAGAAAAAAGCAGGTTTGGGTTAAGTGATATTCAGTATGTGATGTCCTTTGACAAAGGGAAGACGTGGACCGCCCATAAATCTATTCAACCCCGCACCACACAAACAGGTTCACGCTCCTTTGGCAATATGATACGGCTGGATGATGGAGAAATTGGCGTTTCGTGGCTGGATACGGATCCGGACGATACAAATAGCGGGCGTCCCGTCAAATTCTCGAAAACGCAGGGGAATGAAGGCTTTGGAAGTGCTGTGGTCATAGAACCTACTGCCTGCCAGTGTTGTCGGACAGCTATCAGCAGCGATGGGCGGGGTAATGTAAGTGTTGCATTCCGGAATTTGCTCTCCGGCTCCGTAAGGGATATTTCCATTGGTAGCTCTGCCGATAATGGCCGCACTTTCGGTAAGACTGTGCCTTTCAGCAATGATCATTGGGTCATAGACGGGTGCCCTCATAACGGGCCATCAGTTGCAAGCAGCGATGAGAAAACATATGTAACCTGGTTTACCGGATCTAAACAAAAGGGTGTTTTTTATGCAGTGTTGGATAAAAACAACAACATGCTGTTAAAGCGGCAACTTAACCCGAACGGCCGGTTTGCGCAACTATGTCTTATGCCGGATGGAACCCCGATTGTTGCGTATAATGTAAGCTACCGGCAAGGAGATTCCACGCGCAGTAAAATTATCGTAAACAAGATAAATGGAAACGATTTCTTTGAAAAAGAAGTTACGCGACCTCGCATACATGCATCTTATCCGGTAGTGCTAGCCGCAGGAGCGCAGCATGTAATCATCGCATGGTCTGAGAATGATAAAATTTTTTACACCCTGATGAGTACAAATGCTATTACTGATGTCGCAAAAGGAATAAAATCACCTTTTCTACGCGTAGAAAAGGACGAAGTAACGGCGTGTCTCCCGGGTGAGCTGCAAAAAGAAAGTCGGAAGTAATCACGCCGCTAAAACAAGAACCCAAACCTGACGGAAAAAAGTCCCTTTTTCTCATCCTGCGAAAATTCCATCTGGGCGCTGATTATGGCCATCTCATAGGGCGATACCCAGATGCCACCCCCATAGCCATGATGCCACTTATATGAGGTCTCCCCTTTACTCCAGACTCTACCAACATCGTTAAAACCGATCAACCCTAAATATCCTTTTGTAAGATAACTTTTCACACGGCTCAATCTGATCCTCAGATCGGTGTTCTGATAAACGGAGGCAAATCCCGAGTAACGCGAATAACGGAATCCACGCAGGTTGTCACGACCGCCCACTGTATTTAACTGGTAAAAATCGTAATCACCCGCATTGAGGGCGCCGCCAGCCCTGAATGCCACAACATGCCCGGCTGATTTCAATGGCTTAAGGAATAATTTTGCTTCTCCTTGCATACGATTGAACCTGCTATTAATCCCTGACAATCCATAATAGAACGTGTTCCGGGCAGCCAGGTAAACCCCTTTCGTAGGATAAATGATACTGTCTCTTTTGTCAAGCGTCAGGCCGGCATTGAGCCCGATGAATTCTTTTCTCTCAAAGATTTGGGGATCCAGGCCGTTCACCTGCAGATCAGCAATATACCGACCGGGCGTTTGTTCAATGCGTGTGTTCTGATAAAATGCGCCACCCGAAATATCTATTCCGGAGTGAAACCTATGGCTTAATTCAGGACTTATAAATAACTCACCAATGCGAACCCTGTTATAATCTTTGTTCAGCACAGTCTTCTTTGTTTCATTTCCTGTGCCGAAATAATTCCGTGTAAATTTGGGATCGCGAAAATGAAATTTTAAACTCAAGTCGATATTACTGAAGATATCGGTATATTTTCCAGTGTACTTAAACTCCTTCGCCCTCGTTGCCGTTGAATAATTAAACAAAACCTGATGCCTTGAAGCAAATGGTTTTCTACGGAAATCAAACGTTGTCAGATCAAATCCTGCAGCCAGAAAAACGCCCTCGTCGATGCTATACCCGGGATATACCATTGGTATTAACTTATTATAGTTGAACTGGTTGTAATTGTAGGTAAATTTTCCCGGATCGGCTGATGTTACCATCCTGGCTTCTCCCGAATTCGTAACCCTGGTTTTGGAATTGTCATCGTAAATAATCGTCTTCCTGCTAATTCCTTTAACTACTGAGTTATCGTCAATGACATCCCTACCCTTTCCACTGACGATATGGATCCTCGGCCCCTTTTCAACACTTCCTTCAAGCTGAAAGACGTCATCACCGTCTAGTCCGTAGAGCATTATTTCTTTGGTCTCAGCCGTGTTAAATACCCGTTCATAATATGGTTTTCCCGGCTTCTGTTTTTTGCTCATATTAAAAATCGTCACCTTTGTTTCTGAATTGCTAATACGATCGACTGTGAAGAAATCGGATTTATTAGTTCCTACAACATCAACTTTTTCAGAGAGTATTTCGTAGTAATCTAGAGCAAACCTATCAAGACCATCTCGCCTTGCCCTTAATTTAGCTGCGATCTGATCCCGGCTTTCATTGGTTGACTCCTTTGGCATATTATTCAGCGCCTGATCGATGACTTCATCGGTAACCGCAGATTTCAACGCCAGGATGGTGGTATTCCAATCATCCCGTGACAGTTCATTGAGGAGCCGCCGGTCGAGATGCCTTGCCTGGCTATTCAGCCCTTTCAGATCTTTTATTTTATAATCCAGTCCCTGTATCTTCCGCAACAGAAATGGGCGCGTTGAGAACCAGGGTACGATACCCTCGACAACGAAAAAGGCCATATCCCTGTCACGCGGTACCGGCCTGTATATGGTCGCGCCATTTTCTTTAAATGCCGCCCACCTCCACTGATCTTCATGTCTGTCCCAGTCGCTGATGAGTATGTCGACCAGCCTCGACCTCAGGTATTGAAATTGATCTACACGCGACTTGTGATCATTACTTATTTCTTCAAGCATTTTCAATGTGCCGATAATTTTTTTTGAGTATCCAAAACTGGCTACATCATCACGATTGCCATCGGGCCTTTCCTCCAGAAGATATAAGCCCTCCCATTTGCCACCATATTTCACCGGCACAGAATCCCTGGAAAGATAGACAAGTCGGGGGTTAGTATGAAAGACCCGTGCAGCTTCGGCAATCGCAGAGACGCCCAACGCTCCAAAGGGGTGGGAGGCAGATATCTGATCCTGAACAATGTCTTCGGCAAACTCAGTTCTGAGCATGCCAGGGATGGACGATGATGGATCTTTATCCACCGAGCGTAGTACCCATTCCTTCCCCAGGTCGTCCTTTAAGCGGAGGCTTCGGGTTTGAAAGCCCCCTCCCATACCGGTGATTTCGAGCTTTCTTTTACCATTCCTGAAATCAAAAACCGGCGCTTCAACCGGCGTAAGCCATTCTTCGCGATAATTATTTCCTAACCAGAATTTCCTGAATTTATTTGCCCTGTATATTTCCTGCCCGGGCGCAACAATAACAGTGTCGTCGTGACGAGAACTATCAGTACTCTCAAAAACCGGGTTCCTATTCTCCTGGCCTTCAGCTCCAGGGATCGCAGCACTGATTATTACAGCCATAACGATTTTTGGTAGCAACCTATTCATTGGTTTTGTATTTAAACTTCATGATTGTCCCCCGACCGGTCCTGCCCTCATTGGAAATATACAGGTCACCAACTGGTGAAAAACAAATTCCTTCAGGCTGGCTGAATACTTTTCTGCTTAAAGTACGTACATGCCGGACCTTACCACTTTCGTCGATTGTTATCAGCATTCCTTTGCTGGCTGAAATAATATATATTTCATGATCGATCGGATTCACTGCGATCCCTGACGGCCTGAATTCAGTATTGGCCTGCCGGCGGTCAACTACAAATGCAGGATCTTCCTGCAATCTCAGGGTTTGTACATCAAACCGGTAAACTGCCCTCATGTTGTCCAGAGGTTTCTCTGCTTTGATCGATGGCACATCTTTACATGCAATGAGGAGACTATTCCCGCTTTTATCGAATGCCAATCCCTCGGTGTTATTTTTCGATTTGAGGGGAGTTTTTATTTTAATCGTCTCCCGCGCATCACTCTTAAAATCGTTAACCTTGTAAAGGACACCGTTGCTGGCGAGTACCCATGCGATATCCCCTTTAACGGCAATGTCCTCATAATCACCAGGACCACCGAACTTATACATAGCCGACAGCTTTTGTTGCTTCATGTCAAACACATATATAATTCCATTTTCATCTTCAATGCATGCCAACCGATCATTCCCGAGCCAGGATATCCCTGATATCTCCCGGAGTTTTTTATCCATCTTAAATACCTCATCCGGTTTGTTTAAATTGTAATAGAACCCCGCTGCATCTGGTTCCTGGGCTTTTCCCGAGCCCGGTTGACAGGACACGAACAGATAGCAGAAGCATAAACTTACGATGCCGGTTATGGAAACGAGCTTCATAAAAACAAGTTTTACAGAGGAAGGTAAACGAGGATAAATGAGATCACCGAAATGATCAATCCGGCCATAAAGACTCCATAGGAAATACTCAGAAGCTTGTACTTCCGCGCCAACACTTTCCCAAGATGGTATTGATCTCTGATCATCGCAGAGTAAAGACTGGGATCATCGTTAATCAGTTCGTTGATTGATCTTTCATAATCATCGGGATCCATCTTATAAAAATTTCCAAAAAACAAAAGATTGCTGTTTGTCTGTTTTTCGTTTGGTCTTCCTTTGGAAATATTCGGGCGGGTGGAAAGTATTGCCAGAATAATGGTTGCCAAACTGAAACCCAGGAATAAAAGTACGGGCAGGATGAAACCAGGCCTCTCTCCGAAATTCCCAACCATAAAGGCCAATCCAAGTGAGATAATTATGCCATTTATTGAAATCAGTATGTTTGATTTTTTATCGGCAATTGAGCTGAGGTTAATCTGATTCCTGGCGGTGAGCCTGAGCATGGAATCCGCCCCGCGTGAATAGGTTTTGATTTTACCGGCGGCATTCTTTTGAGGAAGAACAATTTTCGTCTCCTGCTCTGTCTTTTGGATCGCCGACTTTAAGGCCGTCAGATTTTTTTCCTTGATACCTGACAATTCGTTACGGCAATAGTCTGTATAGAACTGATGTTCCTGCATAACCCTGATCGATTCTTTTCTGAACTTATTTTTAGAATGGGTTTTGAAACCGAGGTAATTCCACTCCTTACGAAGATTTTTAATAATATCCGGATACGATTCCAATCCCATGTGCATCATATCGGCATCGCATAAAACTGCCTCAAGCTTATTTTTTGGATCATGGGGAATACGGGTCGCGGAAATGCATTCAGTTATCGTTTTAATCAAATCAGCATCCAGCCCCTGATCCCTGAGAAACTCGGTGGCGATGCTGATACTAACTTCTTCGTGGCCTTCATATTTCTGAATGTATCCCACATCATGGAACCATGCGGCAATCACCACGATGTCAAGCTCATCCGTACTGAGGTTTTCATGTCTTCCGATCATGTCTGCCTGTTCTGCCACGCGCCGTGTATGGCTGATATCATGGTAAAACAATCCATCAGGCAGGTTTTCTGTAAGAAGCCGGGTTACATATTTTTCGGTCTCGACTCTTAAGTCTTTTAGATTTTTCATTGCTTCTTTAGTTGATTAATTGAGATATAATTATATATGGAGATCATTTTTTCGCTTCCTTTAACGCTCACTTCTCCGAGGGCATTAAATTCTGTTCGCATGTCTTCGGGCAACCTGGAGATGACTTCCTCAGACACGAGCAGTTCTGTATCAAAATTTTTGGTAAGTCCCTCGATCCGCGAGGCAATGATTACGACGCTCCCGGTTATGGAGTATTGCTTTCGCATTTCTGAACCAATATTACCCGTTACTGCTTCCCCATGATGGAGCCCGATCCCAATCCTTGTGGCGGATACGTTTCCCTTGCTGATTTCAAAATCTTTACGTTTAAGTATCTCCAATGAGGCCTTCACTGCATTGAAACTACTATCGGGATCCGTGACAGGCGCCCCAAAAGTTGCCATAAAGCCATCCCCAAGAAACTGATTGATGATGCCCTGGTTCTCCTGAACAATTTCAATCATAAAACCGAAAAGCTTGTTCAGGTATGCCACCACCTCCCCCGGACTCCTGTGCTCTGAAAAAGAAGTAAAATTTCTTATGTCAAGGAACATGACCGTAACATTTTTTCTTCTTCCCGATAATCCTGTCCTGTCGTTCAGGATTTCCTGCGCTATCTGGGGGGAGATCTGCTGACCGAACAAGTCAATGACGTCGTTCTTTTCTCTGACTGAATTGAGGGAAATAATCATCGTTTTCCTGATCAGGCGTGCAACGAACCCGGAAGAGACAGCGGTGATAATCAGCATAATGCCCAACCCGAAAATCTGAACTTTCGTCTGAAATTGCTCTGAGGTGTCCGTCTGAATTGAGTAGCCCTCAAAGAAAAACCGTTCTAGAGTGTCCGTCTGGGTTGAGTAGCTGTCAAAGACAAATGAAATAAGAATATACTCTGCAGCGGACAAAACCCCTGTAAAGAGTGAAAGCTTAAAGTCAAGTTTCAGTGTGGAAAGAATGATGAATATTAAATATGTTAATGCAACGGGCGAGTGTAGAATGGTAACCTGACCGGAATCTTCTACAATAAATGCCAGCAGCAGGCTTAACAGGGTCACTTCAAAAAAGGCATTGGCGTAACGGGGTACAACCCGGGAATGTTTGAGCGGACCCCTGCGACCAAGCCTGTAAAAATGAAGTATTAGCTCATAAATAACGATGATCACCAGGAAAATCAAAACGGCATGTATGGCCAGGCTCGAATTGAATAGCCGCAAATATTCAGCCTGGTAGAAGAGGTACACTAAAAGAAAAAGAAAACCTTCTAGCGCCAGCAATTTAATAAGAATATTCGTCCTCAACCGCGCACTCGAGTCGATTTCCTGGTGAAACGGATCAGCTAAATCGATCTTATTTTTTGAACTTTTCATGATTTTCGATGCCGCATATTATAACTAATTGAATATAAATCCCTTATAACTACAAAGACTTATTTCTAAACTTTCTAACGGAAAAACCGCTACAAAGTTAGCGAATATTCACTAACTTCAAAAATTATTATGACTTCTTCAAAACTCACAGGCCTGGTAAATCAGATTACGGGAATAATCGAAAAAGCAAATGAACTCGCAGACAGTTACTCGGAACTCATTGAGAAGGTTCATCCAGAATATCGAAAATGATTGATAATATCCTGAAGAGAATGCAATTCTTTCAGAAGAAAAAGCAACTGCTCCTTCCGAGGCTGGCTGATGCAAATAAACTTGAACTTTCCCATGATGCATTTGATATTTAGATTAAGTTTTATAGTTTTCCTGTTTGTACCTTCAACCGGAATGGCGCTTGAAGGCCCGAGAATCTACCTGATCAGACATGGAGCAGTAAATATTGAATCACCCGGGTGGTCCGGGTCCAAGGGTGCCTATGCTTACAGAGTGCGTTATAACAAAGCGCCAATAAGGGATTTCGACCCGGCGGCAACACTGAAAAAAGTCGGCGACCTTTCCTCAATCGATACGATCTTTACCAGTCCACAAGCGCGAGCCATTCAAACGGCCTCCATACTTTTCGGACATAATGCCATTTTGAGAACTAATAATAACCTTATGGAATTTCAATATAAAGTTGTACGATGGCCTCTTGTACAAATGCCTGTGAGAGCATGGCTTGCTACTTCCTTTATAGCATGGAAGGCAGGCAATAACGCTGACTCCTTACCGACCTATCGACAAAGGAAACAATGTATTGAGGTTTATTCAGATGAGTTAATCAGGTATGCGGAGGAGCATGGAAAAACTATAGTCGTTGCGCACGGCATAGTTAATCGTGAACTGATAAAAATACTTAAGAAAAAGGGATGGAAATTGAAAACCAGGGATGGAAACGGTAATCTGTCGGTTAACTGTCTTGAAAAACCCATTGATACGAAAGAATAAAGTCCAGGATGTTCGCCGCCATAGGCTAGCTTCAAAAAGACTTATTTGTTAAACTATCATTTGAGATGGCAATAATTGTCTCTTAAATAGTGATAGCGATAATTTGAAATAGCTATGACTATCCGTTATATCAGTGACAACTATCATTTCAACAAATAACATCCATCACTTAAATAAGCGATGTGTTAAATTTGGATACCTCAAATCAGATATGCTATATTCGCAATTCATTTAACCGGTGTAAAACACAAGAGTACTACCATGCTATAGCATTGTGCAAATACCGGCGAGATTGTTTCACCTATTTTTTACCTTAAAAACACTAAAAATGAAGAAAACTAGCATTCTTTTGGCGGCAGTATTTGCTGTATCAACGTTATTGGTTAGCTGGGTAGCCAGTAGCAACAACGGAGCCGTTGTTTTAAACGATTTTGGCTGTGGTTTATTTGATGGGAATCATAACTTGGTTTGGGCAGACCAAAGCCATGCTGTAATCACTCCATCTGGCAATGGTAACTACACTTGTAGCGTTAAAGACGTGGCCAATCCCACGGGTAGCGCAGTGATTTGGGCTGATGTACCATACTCAACCCCAAATGGCCCGGGCGTTGGACGCATAGTCGTAAGTGCCAGTGGTAATGCAAGCGTTTCTGTTAAAGTAAGACCATAGAAACGCAGACAGCTAATGGCGTTATCAAAAGTTCTTGTAGCTAACGTTTTCTTAGCCGGATAGGGGTGTACCCAATGATGCCGGCAAAGCAGAAGATTAAATGATCGCCGTTAAAAACAAGCACCTGATTAGCTTGAGGGTGCTTGTTTAGTTTTCAAAATAAATTATGAAGAAAGGAGTACCAAAAATTATTTCCATTTCTCTGGCGTTGACTTCAGCGACGGCTTCCTCATTCCTTTTTTTGAAACACCTCCATGCAGGGGGACCGGATGTGTGTTCAACAATATTCGGCAGCACTTGCGATGGGGCACTTAACAGCCCTTGGTCTGAGTTTCTGGGTCTGCCGCTCGGTGGCTGGGGTTTGCTATATTATCTTGGAATGGGCCTGCTGTTCCTTGCGCCGCTGATGTTCGGCAAAGAATTTCAAAGAGTTTCGCATTTCTTAATTTTCCTCTTCAGTCTGTGTGCTTTATTAGCGGGCATTTTCTTTATCAGCCTCATGACAGCACAACCACAACTCTTTTGCCCATTTTGCACGGTCATTCATATATGCAATTTTATTCTCTTCTTTCTGTTCGAAAAAATCAACAAGTATAACGTTAGAGAATTTTTTAATGATGTAAAACTATTTTTTCAGACCGCCTCCATCAGAAAAATATTCTCCGCACCAGTTTTTTGGAAAGCTTTCAGCCTGTTGATCGTTGGGCTTTTTGCCCTCTCCGGATTTTTCGGTTTGCGGGTAATGGCGCTTAAAGCAGCGGCAGCGCAAAAAGTCGATTTCAACACGGTTTTTGCAGATTTCGACAAAGAACCTGTTAGGAAAATTCACATAAACGCCGGCGATGCTGTACTGGGTGATACCTCCAGCCATATGCTAATCACTATTTTTAGCGACTTTCTCTGCCCCGCCTGCCGATTTTTCTCTGCTGAAACGGATAGCATCATTAAGAAATTCAGTAAAGAATGTGCGATTGTTTTTAAACAGTTCCCGTTAAGTACATCATGTAACCCTGCCTTAGAAAAAAACCTGCACCCCGGTTCCTGCGATGCCGCCAAAGCCTCATTGGCCGCAGCACAACAAGGAAAGTTTTTCACTTTCCATCACGAGATTTTCAAAACAGGAGGAAAAGCAAATCTCACGAATATAGCCACAAACATCGGTCTCGATCTGCCGGCTTTTGAAAACTTTCGTAACAGCCCCGAAGCCGCATCCATCCTCCAAAAAAATATACAGGAAGCAAAAGGATTAAACATAACCAGCACGCCGACTGTTTTCTTAAATGGCCGACAAATTAAAGACATCAGAAAGGATGTGGTAACAATGGTTTTAATAAGAGAATTACTCAGAAAAGAGAGTGAACAAAGCAAAACGAACTAAGACACTTAAACAATACCATTCCACAGCATTCTTTCCTTCAATAAATCAATCATCAAATATCTGGAGTTATCACTTTCCTCCCAATAAATTAGAACCGAATTACCACAATGTACAAAAGGATTCGGGACCTGCTAGACTTAATACCCCGGATTCTGATACATTTTGTTAGGGTCCAGTTTGTATTCATCCACTGGAATAGGATAATAATAGTCCTTTACACCAATATTGGACAGCTTGGCTATCCCGTAATCCACCTGATTTTTAGATCTGAAATAGTCGGCAAATTCCTGCGCCGTAAAGGTCCTCAGCAGGTCAAACAACCGCTGGTTTTCAAACGCAAGTTCGACTCTCCTCTCGTGCAAAATGGCAAGTTTCAGATTAGGATACTTCGCTACATAACCTGCATTCAGCATCGCGGTATTATAATCCGCCAGGCCTGCCCGGGTTCTCGCCTGGTTTAGGAAGCTGATAGCAATATCGGTGTTCCCCAGATAGTTGTTCACCTCGGCCAGCATCAATACCACATCGGCGTATCGTAACACAATCCAGTCGTTGCCTCCATAACCATTGGGGCCGGCTGCAGCGGACGTATCCCTGAATTTGGTTATAAACCAGTCGTTGACGGTTTTGTCATTCGCGAACTTCACCGAAAAATCTTTTCTCAAATCGCCGGGTTCATAATCTTTGATGAGATCCAGTTTGGTTACGCCGCCAGCTCCTGTTCCCGATTTCTTAGAGTTGATCTTTTCGCCTTTAGCCTGGTAACTTGCAGCGATTGATGAGTAAAAATTCAGATCTCCCTGTTTGTATTCTATCTGAAACAAGATCTCCGGGTTCGTAAGTTTCCTTTCAACATTGAACACCTCGGCATAAGGTATATCGCTCAGGGTATTGAAGCTCTTCATGGCATAACATGCATCCAGGTATTTTCTCGCCTGGGCTAAGTATTCGTTTCGTTTTCCTGCGTCAAGCGTCAGTGCCATGGTCAGATAGACCTTGCCCAAAAATCCGTTGATCGCTGCCCTGGACACCCTTCCTTTCTCCGATGCGATCCTGGAATTTGGAAGCGTGCTGTTTTCAGCGCCATACTTAAGATCAGCTACGATTGAATCATAGACGATGGATTTTTTCACGCGGAAATTCTGTTCATTTGCCCGTGCAGCGCTGGTAATAGGATGAAGTGTCAGCGGTACATCCCCCCATTTCATGACCAGGTTAAAGTATATAAATGCCCTGATGAATTTTGCTTCAGCAATATAGTTGTTCCTGGTAGCTTCGCTGGCATAGGTAACTTTGTCTGCACCATCAATCACAAAATTCGCACGGGTGATAATTGAATAGAGTGCGAACCAGTGCGTTTTGATGTAAGTGTTGGAGGGCAGCAATGAAAAATCATTGAACTGGAAGGGCTCACCGGCATTGGACTGGTTATCATTCCTGCCTGCGTTATCGGAGCGTTCCTCATTGTACAGAGTGCTGCCCTCACCCACGCCACTGCCGCTTCTCAATGCCTCATAAGCGCCGTTAAGCGCGAGCAATACGTCATTCTCCGTTTGAAAAAAGTCTTTCGTTGGTATTGCATTGGGATCATGCTGCTCCAAAAATGATTTGGAACATCCCAAGGTCATCAAACCCATTAAACAAATAATAACTATGTAAATATTCCTGTTCATCGCTTCTATTTTTAAGATAAACTTTCTGCGGCAGTTTAAAATGTTGCCTTAATTCCAAAATTATAAGCCCGCATTAGTGGATACTTCCCGTAATCCACACCTGGCGTAAGGTTGGCGCCATCATTATAGTCCACTTCAGGATTATATCCCTTGTATCTGGTTATAGTGAAAGGATTGTCGCCAGCAACATAGATCCTGAGGGCCTTAAATGTATTATTAGCTACTTTGGAAATACCCGGTACATTAACACCCAGGGTTATATTTGTACATCTGAAATAGGAACCATCCTGCAGATAAAAAGTAGATAGCCGGGTGCTGTTGCTTTGCGTCCCGCCACGTGAAGCCCGGTAAACCCAGCCATTTCCCGGCTCTGCTTCTGATCTGTACCGGTCTGCAACAACACTATACTGGTTTCCTGATGCCTCCATATTGAAGAGGTAATAGTCTTGCCCATCTAAAACCTGATTACCGTGGGAGCCGTTGAAAGAAGCAGACAGGTCCACAAATTTATAGCTGGCGCGAAGACCAAAACCATAGGTAAACTTCGGATAAGGCGTTCCAATAACCGTTTTATCATTGTCGTCCACAACTCCATCACCATTCACATCCTCAAAATACAAATCCCCGGGCGCCAGAGGATTTGTTGATGCCAGCGATCTCGGCGGGCCCTTCAAAACATATCCCTGTGGGAAAGATTTTGTGGATGGGTTATAATTCCTGTTGTCTTCAGCGATGTTGGCCATATCACTCTGGCGCACCATCCCCTTCACCTTAAATCCATAAAACATGCCAACCGGATATCCTTCCTGCGTAACATGCGTGATATATGAACGTTCAGCTCCCCTTGAATAAATAGTGCTGGCACCTCCCATATTCAATACCTTGTTCCGGTTTAAAGAAAAATTTCCGTTGAAGCCCAGCGTATAATCGTCCTGGTTGATGACCAGCGCGTTCAATTGAACATCAAAGCCTTTGTTCTGCACTTTAGAATTACGCAAATTGGTAAGGTATTGCTGGGCTCCGGAGATACCAGGCAACGACTGATAAAACAACAAGTTGAATGAATTACTGTTGTAGTAGTTTGCTGTAAGCGAAATCCGCTCGTTCAGCAGGCCAATATCAAACCCTATATTCACCTGCTTTGTAGACTCCCAGCCAATAGATGAATCTTTTATTGCTCCCGGGAAGTAGGCCGTTGCAATCACATTACCCCCAAAAATAACACCCCGCGGATCTGCCATCACCTGCTCGGAGTTATAGTTACCGATGTTGTTGTTTCCGGATAGGCCCCAACTTGCTCTCAGTCTGAATGAAGATTTCGAGCCGAACCAGTTGTTATAAAATGATTCTTTTGAAACAATCCAGCTTCCCGCCACAGATGGGAAAGCGCCATACTTATTCGCATTTCCAAACCGGGAGGAGCCATCTGTTCTGAACGCACCGGTTAAGAAATATTTACCCTGATAACTGTATCCCAACCGCGCCAGGTAAGAAATCAGCGACCAGGTTGCTTTGCCGGTTTCGGCATTCAGGGTGAAGTTGCTGGGGTCTGACCCCTTGGCAGTGATTTCCCGGATCGCATCTTTAGTGTACCCCGAAGCGTTTACACTGATAATATCGTTCGACGTTTGCTGCGTTGTATAGCCCAAAAGTCCGTCTATCTTATGATCGCCGATACGTTTGTTGTACGTGAGAGTGTATTCTGCCAGCAGATCCTTCTGTGCAATAGTCCTGGCGGTTGAATACGCTGCGGCGATAGCCTGGGCTGAATAGGGCGGGTAATTACCCGCACTCAGGGAAGTCGGATTATGAAATTCGTATTTCTCATTATACGTTTGATAACCCAGATTTACCTTGAACTGCAACTCTTTCAAAATGTCGTAAGTAGCGAACCCGTTGTAAGTGTTTCTTACTCCCTTACGATTCATTTTAGTTTCTGTAGCCAGTGCAACGGGGTTCTCAATGGTCTGAAATCCGTAGGCGTTTAATGAAGATGCCTCAAACTTTCTCAGTGAGCCATCCTCGTTATAAGCTTTGAAAATGGGCATATATATCAAAGCACCCAAAATAGGGCCCTGATGAAAGCGTCCCTCCCGGGCCTCATCGTTATTAAAATCGGTGAGTGAAAGATTGGTACCCACTTTGAGCCTGGTCGTTACATCAGCATCAATATTAGCCCTGAAATTAATTCTATCCTGCTTCGTGCCCTTCATGATACCCGGTTGATTTAAATAGCCTCCACTGAGGGCATATCGCACTGATTTCTCCCCTCCTGTAAATGAAATATTATGCCGCTGCGTTACAGCATTTCTGTACAACTCATTCTGCCAGTCGGTATTTATGGTTGGTGGCACAAGCTTTTGGTTAGCAAAATCGTATATCGATTCCAGTATACTCACACCACCAGAGTTTCCAACCTTTCGCACCCTGGTGGCGTTATCGTCGGAATACATCGCATCGTTCCATGACAACCCTTTTGCCAGGATCAGATCGCGATAGGTGTTATTCCTGGCATCGATCATCAGCTGCGCAAATTGGTTCGAGTTCAACAGCTTCACTTTTTTTGCCAATTGATTGATACCAACCTGGTAGTCGTAAACCAATGATCCTTTCCCTGCCTTCCCTCTCTTTGTTGTTATCAACACTACGCCGCCGGAAGCTCTGGAACCATAAATTGCTGCGGATGCAGCGTCTTTTAATATATCGATTGTTTCAATATCTTCTGGATTAATAAAAATATTCGTTCCCGCCGGATACCCATCGATCACATATAACGGATCCGAACTCGCGTTTATTGAACCTATGCCCCTCACCCTGATCTTGGTACTTACATACGGTGCTCCGCTAACCTGCAATACTTGAACACCCGCCACCTTGCCCACCAAAGCCTGGCCAACTGTTGGGGTTGATATATTCAGATCCTTCGCCTGAACGCTACTAACTGCCCCCGAAAACTCGGCCCTCTTCACCCGGGTATACCCTATAGCCACTATTTCTTCCAGTGTTCCGCTGATCCTTTGCAGCACGACCGTCAGCCTCGCAGACGCTGACATAAGCATCTCACGGCTCTCGAATCCAACAGCCGAAAAAACGATCGTGGAACCACGCTCTACTTCGATAGAATAAAAACCTGTAGTATCGGTACTGGTACCCTTTACCGACCCTTTCTGTATAACGCTTACGCCTGCAAGGGGCGTGTTCTGGTTGTCGTACACATAACCACTCACCTGTATCTTCTCTATACTACTTCCCGAACTTGCTCCCACAAATGAAAAAATGAATATCCCGATAAAAAGCAGCAGCAATGGCCTTCCCTTTACTTTCCCCATGTTTCTGAATTTGCGGCAAAAGTATTTTCCGAATGTTAACGGCAGGTTAGCGAACAGTTACTGAACTGTTAACAGATAATATTACGATAAAATATATTATTTATTTCGGAGGAAACCGCTGTCCTACTGTTCCTATCTTTATTTAGGGTAATCCGTTCGAGCTCGAAAGCCTTATCAGTAGTGATTCGTATTCGACATACAATTTACAGGACCAACTCCATCAATTGCATGGTGCAAAAGAAATTCTTATTCGCAACAATCTGTTCTTTTTTGCTGAATGGCAACTGAGCAAGAACGGCAATCGGCAGGAACATCAACGCAAATAAAATATATCTTCTCATTCATCAAAATGGTAATGGGATAAAAACATAGGTCCCGACCTGGTTACCCTAAAAAGATTCCCGAACAATTGAATCCGCGCTGACGCCCAGGGTCGCTAATTGCTTTTCCATGGCATCCATCATCGGATCCGGGCCGCATATATAAAAGTACTTTGTTTGCGGAGTGATGTGCTTTTGTATCAAAGCCGCAGTTATAAACCCATGTTCAAAGCCTGGGGAGTCATCCCCTGAAAGTACATTGACGAAATGATCGCCTAATAACTTTTCGAACTCCTCCTTATGAATAATGTCGTCTTTTGTTTTATTAGCAAATAAAAGTTTGTTACCATCGACCTTGTGTTGTGCCTGCAGGGAACGCAGGATGGCTAAAAAAGGCGTAATCCCGGCGCCGCCAGCAATAAAGATACCCGTTCCCTTGTAGTGAATATCGCCAAACACGTCATGCAGGATCAACCGGTCGCCCGGCACCAGTCCCAGCAACTGGTTTGTGACTCCCTGATGCGAGGGATAAGTCTTGATGGTGAACTCCAAAAAACTTTCAGTGGGCAGCGACGTAAAAGTAAAAGGCCTCTTTTCCTCGCGCCAGGGTTCTTTGTCAATGGTTACGTCAACGGCCTGACCGGGTACATACTGTATCTGCGGCGGCTTTTCAGTTACGATTCTTAATACATCATGGGTGAGGTGTGACAGCGAAGTTATTTTTACCGGATATGCCATTGTTCAGATTTTTAGTTCCGTAAAGGAGTGATATAAATTCCGCCCGGGTGTCAGCGTCCCTGAACCGGCCGGAGTAGTTAGACGTAAGTGTGCTACTGTTCGTATCCTTCACACCCCGGGATGCCACGCACAGATGAACAGCGTCCACAATAACCGCCACATTCTCGTGACCCAGCATTTCCTTCAGGCCTGATGCAATCTGCACGGTCAGCCTTTCCTGTACTTGCGGTCGTTTTGCATAGAAATCAACAAGCCGATTGATCTTCGATAGACCAATAATATGCCCATCTGAAAAATACCCTATATGAACTTTGCCAATGAAAGGTACGAAATGATGTTCACAATATGAAAACAAGGTTATATCCTTCTCGATCAGCATCTGATCATACCGGTACTTATTTTCAAACAACCTGGCTTCAGGTTTATTCCCGGGGTTCAGACCCGCGAAGGCTTCTTTTACCATCATTTTTGCCACGCGCTGTGGTGTTCGCTTAAGGCTATCATCATTCAGATCCAACTCCAGAATCCTCATGATCTCCCGGAAGTGCCCGGCTATTTGTCCTATTTTGAGGCTCTCATCCTCCTTTAGTGTATCGTCCGATTTTGCGAGTGGCGCCATATTTATAACCCCACCGTTGTAACTATTGCTCATGTATTCCTCCTTCATTCATTCGTTATTTTTTAGTTCGCGCCTTTTGGCAGTTGATGTTTTTGCCGAATATCTGCCTGTCGGTTTACCTGCCGCAGGCAGGCAGACAGGGATCTCCGCATATTCATTCTCCTGTGTTAGAATCACTTTCCATGCTTCGCTTCATGGCGTTGATTTTTTCCATAACCCTTGCAACGATTCCGTCGCAATAGATCAGGTTAAACTCATAAATCTCCTCCACACTGTAAAATTTTTCCACTTCTTTTCGCAACATCACCCTGGCACGATTCAGCCGTGTCTTTACGTTTACCGGCGTAAGGTGTAGCAGACCCGCAGTGTCCCCGACACTCAACCCGTTCATTTCACGAAGCGCGAACACGATCCGGTAATTAAAGGGAATCTGCTCCAAAGCCTTCTCAATCACGGTGCCAAGTTCCCTGTTGAGGATTCGTCCCACCGGATTTTCCATTTGATTTCCTTCCGTCATAGCGCTCGATTTGATGAGTGTTTCTCCGTCAATTTCATTCGTAAAACTTTTCTTATGTCTTCGTCTGTAACAATTATGCAGCATGATGCCGGTCAGCCATGTTTTAAATGCCGATCGTCCTTCAAACTTTGATAAATTGGTGTAGGCATCGATGAAGGTATCCTGCATCAGGTCTTCCGTATCCTGATGACCAAATCCATAACTCCTGCCTATTTTATACAAGAGTGGATTGTAGCGCCGGATCAAAATTTCAAACCTTGGGGTTTCTCCTCTCAATACTTGGCTGATCAGCTCGCTGTCAGCATTTTTCTCAGACACTAAGTTCATAAGATTTTTTAGCTTCTTTAGATTCTTTTGTTGAATACATTACTGAGATCCTTGCCATTGAATATGCACTAATACACATAACCAGATCTCTTACGGCAACATCCAGGAAATGACCCGCCAGTAACAGATTTAATGCAATACCTGCAAGCCAGGCCGCAACAATCAGGCCACCCAGGTGAGGTTTGGCTAATACGAGCAACCCAGCAATAATTTCTATGACCCCCACAATCATCATGAACGTGTGGGACGGAAAAGGCAGTAATGCCACCAATGTGGGGTGAAGATACTGTTCCCATTGGGTGAGCAAATCCGTGAATTTGTCCAGCCCAGCAACGATTGGAACAACGACAAAGGTCAGGTGCATCAACTGGTACACCGGCCTGATTCCTGATTTAGCTTGAATGGTTTCCATTTCAAATTGATTTTATTTTGAACGATTTACCATATTGGAGTAGGTCAGTGCCGAAAAGGTTACAATTTTTTCGAAATTTTTTTGAAAGATCCTTCGTAAATCGATTTTCCGGGTGTTTTTACTTTCTAAGGCTATAGTTGAATCCGACAGCAGATTAAACAAGCGAAGGACATCATTCGAAAGCACAATTCCGGTAAATCTCTGATAGAATCGGAAGAACATCTGTCAGAATTTTTTAAAAATACCTTTCGCTTTTCAACGAATCGCAATCAAGCACTATACCCGCAACGTACCAGGGCTTTTCCCTGAATCCGCCTACAGATTTACTCTCCGCGGGCGCGGATCTTCTGTCACCTGATTATCTCGCGCTTCACTTTGAATAACGGTGTTTTCCATTATATTGTTTATTTTTAGCCAGTTAAACAACTAGGCGGTCCAGGCTTACAACATGTCTTCAAAAAAGGATTATCTCATTTCAGCAAAAGCTGATGCATTTTTTGCCGATATCGCAAAAATGACAGGTTTTCTGGCGCGATTCCTCAATGAATTCTGGCGCCCGCCGTTTGAAACTAAAGAACTGATCAAGCAATGTTACATCACGGGATATAAATCCGTGGGGCTGATCACGATCACCGGATTCATCACCGGTATAGTGTTTACGAGCCAGTCCCGGCAGCCATTGGTTGATTTTGGCGCCACTTCGGTTTTACCGGCCATTGTGGCTATTGCCGTCATCCGCTCCCTGGCCCCGCTGGTAACCGCGCTGATCTGTGCAGGCAAGGTGGGTTCTGGTATCGGCGCTGAACTGGGCTCGATGCGGGTCACCGAGCAGATAGATGCCATGGAAGTATCTGCGGTAAACCCATTCAAGTACCTGGTGGTAACCCGTGTGGTCTCCACGTCCATCATGATTCCGGTTCTGACCATCTATTTCGGGTTCGTATGTATGCTGGGAGCTTATGTGGATATTTACCAGGCGGAGAGTATTTCCTTCCAGGCATTCGTGGAAGGGTTTTTTCAAAAAGTCAATTTCTTCGACATTGGCTCTGCTTTATTCAGGGCACTTGTTTTCGGTTTTACGATCGGTATCATTGGCAGCTTTTTTGGATATCATACCCAACATGGAACGGAAGGTGTGGGCAGGGCCGCCAATAAATCTGTGGTAATAGCCATGTACCTCCTGTTCCTGGAAGAGATGCTGATCGTAGCTTCCATTCATTTGATCAATAACTGATGCGCAAACAGATTTACCATAGCCATGCAACTCCAACAGTGATTCAGATAGAAGACCTACATAAGGCCTTTGGAAGCCAGGTAGTCCTCAATGGCATTAACCTGACGCTGCATGAAGGCGAAAATGTTGTTGTGTTGGGACGCTCCGGATCGGGAAAATCAGTTTTGATCCGGATCATTGCAGGTCTTCTAAAAAAAGATGCCGGGTCCGTCAGGGTTTTAGGAGAGGAGGTCGCCGAATTAGATCCACGTGAACTGCGTGCGCTCAGGTTGCGCATCGGATTCCTGTTTCAAAACAGTGCGTTGTATGATAGCATGACAGTAAGGGAGAATCTTGAATTTCCTCTGCTCCGGCACAGGAAGGACCTGAGCAGCAGGCAACGGGAAAGCGCCATCCGCAAAACGCTGGAAGATGTGGGTCTTCTGGAAGCCATCGACAAAAGCCCGGCAGAGCTTTCAGGCGGACAAAAAAAACGAATCGGAATCGCGCGTACCCTGATCATGCAACCGGCGATCATGCTGTATGATGAGCCCACGGCCGGACTGGATCCGATCACTTGCACGGAAATCAATGAGCTGATCAACCAGGTGCAGGAACAATACAGGACAAGTTCTATCATCATCACGCATGATTTAGCCTGCGCGCGGGCAACGGGTGACCGGATACTGATGTTGATGGATGGAACGTTCATTCGACAAGGGAGTTTTTCGGAAATATTTAACGGGGAAGATCCAAGAACCCAGAAGTTTTACGATTATAACTTTATACAATAGATGAGAACTACTTCTACACACAGACCTGTACTGCTGGGAATTTTTATTACCGTGGGCATTGTCATTCTTGCCCTTGGCCTGCTAACTATGGCCAAAAAACAACGCACTTTTGGGAGAACACTAACGGCCAAAGCTGTTTTTGCCGATATCGCGGGATTAAAGACAGGAGATAATATCAGGTATTCAGGCGTTAAAGTGGGCATTATCCGTGACATTGTGTTTGTGCCCGGCGGATCAGTTGAATTATTGCTGTCCATCGAAGAGGCATCAGCCAAATTCATCCCGCAGGATGCAATGGCAAAAGTGGGCAACGACGGATTGATCGGGAGCAAGGTTCTGCAATTGTATGGGGGAAAGGATTATAACCACCCGGTGAAAAAAGGTCATGTATTCAAAACGGAGAGTACGGAGTCGCTGGAAGATCTGATCGGCAGTTTTGGGGAGACCAACAAAAACCTGGTACAGCTTACCAGCGACCTGAAACAAATCAGTCATAAGCTGGTTAACGGCGAAGGAGCGATTGGGAAAATGATCAATGATCCGGCGCTTTATACGGAAGTACAACAAACCCTTGGCGTGCTCAAATCGGCGGGTACACATGCTGATAAATTCTCCGCCGACCTGAGTCAGTACACAGCGCAAATGCGGCAACCAGGCACGATGACTTATGACCTGCTGAAGGATACGGTGATCTTTGCACGCCTTCGTTCCGGTGCACGGCAGATAGACGATTTAACGATCTCATCCAGACAAATACTTCAAAAATTAAAAGTCGTAGCCGACAAGCTGTCGGACACAACTAATACGGCAGGATTGATATTACAAGACCCCGGGACGGCCAGGGAGATCCGTTCAACCCTCAGGAACCTGCAATCCGCCTCGGAAAAGCTGGATGAAAATATGGACGCTTTGAAAGATAATTTCCTGTTGAGGGGATATTTCAAGCGCCGGGAAAAGGAAAAGCAGGGTAGCAACAAATAGTGTGGATGGGAACAGTTTATAGCGCTTATTTTATTTAGCAATTGGTTGGAGCTAGCAGTAGATTTGTGTAAGGCTCGACTACCCGCGTATATTTGAACCTCCGGATGTGGGGGGTAACAACAAAGAATGTATTTATTAACGGCCCTCAGCAGTTTTTAGTCTGGCGGGTAATAAGGGATAGCAATCGACCGTGCACAAGGTAATAGTCCCTCTGAGGTTATTGGAAATAACTTTCTGGAGAAAGCCCAAGGCCAGATGAAAGTGGCTCAGGTTATTAATATTATTTAAAATAGGATTATGGATCAACATCTCGAAAAACATTTCACATCCTCGGATCTTGTTAAAGATATTGTCATTGGTATGTCCGATGGCCTGACTGTACCCTTTGCCTTAGCCGCAGGGCTAAGCGGAGCTGTTACCAGCAACGGATTGGTTATAACCGCAGGTGTTGCGGAGATTGTAGCGGGCTCTATTGCCATGGGACTTGGGGGATACCTGGCGGGGAAGACTGAAATTGAACATTACCAGGCCGAGTTGAAAAGGGAATATTCTGAGGTAGAAACGGTCCCGGAGCGGGAAAAGGAAGAGATCCGGGATTTCTTTGGGGGATATGGATTTGATGAGCGATTGCAGCACGAGATATCGGAAGAGCTCGCAAAAGATAAAGATAAATGGGTCAGCTTTATGATGCGTTTTGAACTGGGACTGGAAAAACCCGATGAACGTAGAGCCACAAAAAGCGCACTGAATATAGGGTTAGCGTATGTAGTAGGGGGAATTATCCCTTTGTTGGGATATTTCGTTACGGCTACGCCGCATCAGGGCCTGATTCTGTCGGCAATGATTACTATTGTCTGCCTGCTCGTCTTCGGATATTTCAAAGCTAAATTCACGTCAGACAAAAATCCTTATTATGGAGCAGTTAAAACGGCCTTCGTGGGCATCATAGCGGCCGGCTGCGCGTATCTCATCGCCCGAATGATCAGCGCCTAAATTAGACGATTGAATTACGAATTACGGGAATTACAAATTACGAGGGCGACATCTTTAAATAAGGTAACCTTCTTTACAGGTCCGTTCGTAATTCGTCATTGAACATTCGTAATTGAGACACTTGCGTCTGGAAGATCTCATCAACCCTTTACAACTCTTTAAACCGAGGCAAAATATAACTATACACCTTGTACCGCAATTCACTCCAGGCGCTTTTTTGCGGGAAGGGATAACCGGGGAATAATTCCTGCGTATCGGGAATGAAGCGGACGCCCACGTGCACTGCCGAGCGGCCTTTGGTTAGTTCAGCCTGAATCAAAAACTCATCGTCCCGGAACCTTCGGTTGGAAGTCTGGACAACCAACTTTCTTGGATCCAGTTCGCCACCGGGATTTGAATAGATACAGGTGTTTGAACCCGCCAGATACCAAATACCTACGCGTTCCCATTTAGCCTGTTCCCTGCCCTTGCCACCACTGGCATCGCTGATAAAGACCTCCGCGGTCTGATTAGGAAAACTATAATCGAGCGTCCTGCGCAATAAAGCGCCCTGGTTCGATGGATCCAACTTTACGGTGAACTCAGAAACACCCATTGTAAAACGGCCGGTTTCCTCGTGTGCCGGATAAACTTCTGCACCAGGTGTCCAGGCAGGTGTTCCCGAGGCGGCATTGTGTTTTTTCGGGAAACTATCAATACCCCACTCGTAGCGCGATAAGATCCTTTGCACCTCAGAAGCCTCAGGGGATTGGTAACGGTGGCTTTTCTCACTGGCCAGATCGCCGATATTCAAAGAGTCCGTCAGGATCAACGAAGCCGCTGGGAGACCGTACCAATAAGCCACCGACTCATAATGCTCAGTAGAGAGATTTTCGCCACCATGTTCAAATTGGATCTGAGCCCTGCGTCCAAAGGGCATCATATCTGCCAGCAAAAACCTGTAAGCAGATTGGATCAAATCTTTCTCATGGCGTACTTCATTCTTTTTTGGTGCGCCGCAAGGGTGACCTGCAAAGGGCAGTGTCATATTCCTGCCACCCCAGTAATCACCACCGCCGCCCCATTCCTCAGTACCTGTACCATAAGCCTGAGGGGTTTGACTATCATCAAAAAAGAACCGGGGGTCTCCCTCCAAAGTACCGAGGTAGGCATCATGTGAAAATATAAAGGAGGTGCCGACAAAACTGCCCGACCAGGCCGAATGTCCCTCCATACCGCGCGTGTCCAGGAAGACCATATCTTTCCCCGGCTCCGGCGTAGGGAAGTCTTTGTAAGTTGCATGGAAATAGCTGCTTTGATTGGGCAACATTCGCAGTGGCTCATATCGGATCTCAAAACCGATTTCTGTCTGATCAGGTTTTATACCCGTCAGTTCAAACCTGCCTTCTTTAAAAAACGGCATCGGGTAATAACAGGCCAGCTCCACTTGTTGCTTTTCATAATCAAAACGGATATTGATAGGAAAGCCTTTCACCAGGAACTCCTGCTGATCGCGGTTGTAGAGCGTCCCCGCGCCAAAGAACAGGCATAGGGGCGCATCAACCGAAGGATACTTGGCACCATCCCAGGTAATGCGCAATCCCACACGTTCCAGATCCAGCGCTTTTGCCAGCGGAAGCGTCAGTTTAAACGCTCGCACCGAACTGTTAGATGCCATGATCCTCGCCAGCGTTAAACTGCTTTTATTCAGTTTGACTTTCCCCGAAATCTTTTTAATATTTTGTGGGGCTATATCTGTTCCTGCGCGGCCAATCAATGCTAGCACATCCTGGTCAGGTACCTGGCTGATATCCCACGGACGGATAGGCCTCGACAGATTTTTTTCATTTCCAAACAGGTGATAGATATAATATCCGGTCCCGTAATGCGTGCGCGAGTAGGCAATGCGCATCGACTGACTGAAAGGAATCGGCGTCCAGATCAGGTCTGCCCCGCGCGTCGTAGCCCAGGTCCAGTTGAGCGGCTGCGGAAAAGCTTTCTCAGGGATAAAGGTTGTATTGGTTAGTTTCGTTTTTGCATTTACCGGATCCTCTGTACCATTTTCCCGGACAATATTATCTTTCCCATCTACTATAAAATGCCAGGGACTGCCATGCCAGTGATTCGCCCTGAAAAAATACAGGACACCGTTCCCTTTGACATCCAGCGAGACATTCTCATCTTCCTTACCGGCGAACAGAAAATGGCTTGCATCTGCACCCTCGTTCGCTCCCCTGCGATCATAGGTGCTTCGCATGTAAGCACGCATTCCCAATCGTTGTTGCGGCCATTTATCCCACATGCGGTAAGCGTCATAACCCACGGGGATTACAGGCTGATCAACCTGGGGCTGCTTTTTGGAAGTTTGCTGTGCATCACACAAAGAAGAGATTACCAAAGACGACAAAAGAAAAATGATCCGGATAGTAGACATAATCGTTATTACTTTTTTAGAATTATTTCCAGTGATGAATACCCGTTGCGGTATGGATAACCAAATATATCCATTTCTCTTTCAACAAAATCACCTGCGCAGTTCTTTATAGACCTGGCAAGTAGATTTTTGCAGTCGCAGACAATACCTCTAATAAATTTTTCTATTATTATCTAAAGTCTGCAACTGAGAGCCCTTTCATTTTTACAAAACTCCTTGCTCCTGGCTGATACGCAATGCCATCACCCAACAATTTTTAACGAAGCCCTTCCAACCCTCGAATTTGGTAAGTGCTAAGTCGATGCAAAAAAATGTTCGACTTTCAGCCAGACATTGATCCCCGGTCTTTTATAGTTTCACTGAAATAGTCTTCCCCGCTTTCGTGCGGTATGTCTTCGTGGCGTCATTTCTGATGATGCTGACCTCAACATCGGTCTTGTTGATGCGTTTCAGATCTAAATCAAAAACCGTTTCAAAAGCGTGAATATTTTTCAGCCGCATATAATTCCAACCTGCCGGCAGGTTGGGCGTCAAATTGAAAGACTTGAACCCGGTTGGCCGCATTCCCAAAACGCCTTCGGTAAAAATCCGGCAATACAAACCACTTTCGGCAGACAGATGCCGCTGGTTCCCCTCGGGGTAAGCTTCAACGGCATAAGGCACATGTTCACCCAGCAAACGCCGCTCGGAATAATATTTTAAAAAATGATATGCTTTCTCTGTCGCGCCCGCAGCAAAAGCACCACGTAAACCATAGAGCGTAGCCCTGTCCCAAAACGTATTATTTCCCGCCAGGCTCGCGAGGCCATCGGCTGTCCATAACCGCGGGGAAAACAGTGCGGCAATAGTTCCTTCTTTCCGGTCGAATATATCCATGACCAACGGCGTGGCGATCCAGGCACGCAGGGTATCATTTTCTTTGTAATATTTATAAGTCTTAAACCCTTCCACAGTGGCCCCGAAATATTTTTCGATATTCGCACGCATGGTCTTCGCTTCTTTTTCATAGGCGCTTATCTGTGAAGCCGGCTTGTTCAGCGACTTGCCCAGATAGGCTGCGGATACCAGTGCATCATAATACAGCGAGCTGGTGTTCAGGTTTGCGTTCCCTGCGGGGAAGCGGCCTTCGAGTTCATCTTTATTACTCCACACCACCCCCTCACTGTTGATCTTGCGCTTGCAGTACTCCAGGCACCATTCAATCAAAGGCCATAAAACCCTGGCCGAATCTGCATTACCATAAGCCAGCGCGAACCTCGATGCCCCGTACGCGATCATCGCCATGTCGCCGCGATCTCCAGCTCCCTGCCAGGTGCCCCTTCCCTCGTTGATGATAGAACTGGGAATTGGTTTGTATGCCGGGTTCATGTAATCGGCAAATAAGCGGTAGGCATTCATGGAGGATTTCAGACCGAGGTCATCGCCGAGAAAAGCGAAAAACGGGTTGATGTATTCGGCCTGGTCATTGGCCCAAATAGCCGCGTAATACCTGAGACCTCCTGGACCATGCATCAACCCGCCCCGGGTATTGTAGATGCTTTCTGTACCCCTGATCTTTGCAAATGCAAACATCGTATTGATCACCGGATCAGGTGTTTCCAGTCGGAGTAATGAAAGTATTTGAGAAACCCTGTTTTGTCTCGCGGTTTCTTCCCCCGAAATATTTGCGGCTACAAAGTCAGCGGGATTATCAACGGCCTGATAACTGATGCCAAACACGACGGAATCGCCAGGGTTAAGTGTTTTCAAACCATCATTGACTGTGGACATTATAAATTTATGTGGCCCATCACTTACCCTTTCGGGGGCGGGTCTCACTTCTCGGCGCATGTACTCCATTTCAACTTTTATGGGCTTGGCTCCCTCATTCACGAATACCATTTGTTCTATAGCCAGCGGCTTATCCACCGATGGAAAAAAGAAGTGTTTTAACTTCAGCTTCTCATCTGTACCCAGCAGGCTGACAATCTCCATGATGCCCTTGTGGTTGATGTACTGCGTCTTCTCGGGCATTGACTGCATAACAGTAGCGTTATAGACTCCCGCTTTATACAACCGGTCGTTGATCAGGATCCTGGGTAAGTTGTTATCATCGATGCTGTACGTCATGTGCGCTATGGTTGTGGCAGGTAGCAACCTGAATGTGGGGAACACGAACGTGCGAATGTAAGAAGGCGTCCTGTTTGCATCCACGGCATATTGCATCCATAAAGCAACTTTTTGTCCCGCCATTTCAATATGGTCTTCATGCGGCAGGGTACCGTTCATGTTCCACTGAATGCTGCCGTCGGGTTGTATTGCCCATCTGGCGGTCAGGCTGCCCGACGCCTGCGCGTATGAAACAGACCCGATAACGGATAATGTCACTAACAATAGAAAATATTTCATTCGTTTATTTTTAGTTCACCGCCTTGGGCAGTCAATGACTTTGTCGAATGCCTGCCCGAACGTACCGTTCGGTACGCCCGTCCGCCGCGGCGGACGATTCGAGTGGGGGCGGGGAACTTCGCATTTAAATTCGCCTGTGTGAAAATAATTTTTCATGCTTCGTTTCATGTGTTAATTTTTTTGTTTTGTGATGATCAATTAGTTTTCTTGAAGCCTTTGATGAGGGTATCGTTAACTAATCTTGCACCGGGCTTAGAGATATTGTAAGACAAGCGTGTTAATCCAGCGCCCCGCTTTTCATTCTCTTACTACCCTGAACATTTATATTAGCCACTCGTCCAACGACCTGAACCTGCACAACAGACGCGATCTTGTCCGGCGCCGTAGCTGGCAGTTCAAGAACGAGGTCTGAGCCGCTTTTCCTTCCTTTCAGCGCTTTATTATTAGCGAGTAATTTCGCGCTGATCAACTTGTTACCTAATCCGGGTACGACCAGTTTACCATCTGCCGGCCAATCGAAGACAAACAAGTTCAGCATAGTGTTCTTACCCGATTCTTTCACCGTGCAACGACCCCAGGGCAGATCTGCCAGTGGGCTAGCCATGGTACCATACACGGCCACACTATTTACCTTCATCCATTTACCAATCTCTTTTAACCGTTCAATACTTTCGATGGGCATGGTGCCGTCGTCCTTTGGTCCGATATTCAGCAGATAGTTTCCTCCCTTGGAAGCAATATCCACCAGGTTGTGGATCAGCGTTTCCGTAGATTTCCAGTTATGATCCCAGCTCTTATATCCCCAGCTTCCGTTCATCGTCATGCAGGTTTCCCAATCGGTACCATCCAGCTCTGCCTGGGTTGGGATTTTTTGTTCAGGTGTTTTTGTATCGCCGGGAAAATTGGGGCGCTTCAACCGGTCGTTTGTGATGATGCGGGGTTGCAACTTCAGCACGGCCTGCAATTTCTGAGCGGCTTCATCCGTCATATTCGTCGGCGTATCCCACCACAGCACAGCAATATCCCCGTAATTACTCAATATTTCTTTTACCTGAGGTACTGATACATCATCAATATATTGATCAAAGGTTTTGGTTTCCTGCAACGGGTCCCAATGACCTTTATGCGCGGCGGTATAGGCATCTATTTTCGTAGAGTCGGGGTTGGGCCAGCCTTCCCTCATTTCCTTTCTGGCCACCGATCCACCCGGGTTATTCCAGTCCTGAGCCTGCGAGTAATAAAAACCAAGTTTCATCCCATATTTCCTGCAGGCTTCTGCGAGGGGTTTAAGCAGGTCCTTACCATACGCCGTTGCGTCAGCAACATTCCACTTGCTCGCATTGGATTTGAAGAGCGCAAAACCGTCATGGTGTTTGGAAGTGATGATGATGTATTTCATACCTGCTTCTTTTGCCAGCCTCACCCAGGCGTCCGGATCATACTTCACTGGGTTGAATGATTTTGCGCGATCCTGGTATTCCAGCACAGGTATCTTGCAACGGTTCATGATCCATTCAGCGCCGCCCCGGGCCTGCTCATGCCCGTGATATACGCCGCCCCATTGGGAATAAACGCCCCAGTGAATGAACATGCCGAAACGTGCGGCGCGCCACCATTCCATGCGTGCATCCTTGCTTAAAGGCTGTGCATTTGCTGTGCTGATCAGGAGGCAAACTAATGCCAAAGACAGTAATTTCTTCATCGTTATTTATTTTATTTTTTTAAGAAATCTGTTTTCTACTTTTTTCTGGCACCCACTCCTGCGCATTTAACGGGTGAACCATTGATGGCTTTTCATTGAACTGATCAGCTCCAATATCCCATTTTCCTTTATGCTTTCATTTACGGAATCAACCAATAACGATTTCTTTTAGAACAAGTTAGGCACATCCAGTTTTACCTGCAAACTCAAAAGAGTTTCTTTCCCTCACTCAGCTTCTTCATTCGCAGCAAGGCCTCCAGGTAATAATAATCCGCATAATTCAACGGTACATCCACTTCACTATTTGCGGGTTTGGATCCGGTGCTGTGCAACAGGATAAAACCATAGTCTGAGCCAATCGGCGCCCGGTAATGATTGGTCAGATTCGTCAGCATCTTAACCGCTATATCTTTATACATCTTGCCATTCTTGCTGTATGTACTTAACTCAAAGAGCGATGAAGCGATGATGGCTGCCGCCGAGGCGTCCCTCGGCTCATTGGGTATCCCTGGCGCGTTAAAGTCCCAATACGGAATCAGATCAGCCGGCAGGTTGGGGTGATGGAGAATGAATCCGGCAATGTTCTCTGCCAATTTCAAATAAGCCGGATTTTTGGTTTCGCGATAGCACATCGTGAACCCATATAATCCCCAGGCCTGTCCGCGCGCCCAGGCAGATTCATCGGAATATCCCTGGTGGGTTGTCTTCTTATTGATCTTTCCGGCCCGCGTTGTGTCATAATCCACCACGTGCCAGGAGCTGAAATCTTTACGGAAATGATTTTGCATGGTCTTGTTAGCGTGACTCACAGCTATATCATAAAACTTTCTGTCGCCGGTCAGCTTCGATGCCTCAAACAGCAGTTCCAGGTTCATCATGTTATCGATGATCACCGGAAAGTCCCAATTCTGTTTGTTGTGATCCCATGAACGGATCACGCCGGCAGTAGCGTTAAACCGCCCGCTTAGCGTTTTTGCTGCTAGTATCATCACTTCGCGGTAGTGCGGGTCTTTTGTGAGCCTGTAGCCGTTCCCAAAACTGTTGTTGATCTTGAAGCCCATATCGTGGGTGGTCCCATTATATTTTTCCTTCTCGATATAATTTGTAAACTGTCGGGCTATTTGTTTCCAATTTTCTTTTTTCGTATATTCATAGATAAACCATAACTCACCGGCAAAAAAGCCGCTGGTCCAGTCACCCGATTTGACGAGTTTCAACTGGTTATTTTCGATCGTTCTCGGCGCGACCAGCTCAGGTTTCCTATCCCTGATCTTCTCAACTTCGCCAAGCATGACGCTCGTTTGTTTTTCAACGTCCCCGAATATTTTCGGGAGAAACAGCTTCTGTGCGCCCGCGGTCGTGGTCAGCCACGAGGCCAACACAATGAGAGAGATTTGTCTAATCATAATCGTTTATTTAAACCTATTGTCTGATCAATTGGATTTCTAATAATTTCATGAGTTCCTTCCCACCAACCGCTCACCGCTTCATCAATTACTTTCTGATCACGCTGCTGCGCCCGGTTGTACATATCCTTATTCTCATCACCTCTTGTCTGAGCTGATGCACTGGTAACTAACATACAAATCAACGCTATGCCAATTATTCTCTTCATCTAATCATGATTTTCACTCAATAATCGACGAGCATTATTGCCCGATCCATAACAAAGGATTTCGTATCGGCAGGTTCCTGATGACTTCTTCCACCTCCGGAAACTGATTGAGACCTTTCCAGGTAGTAAACCAATTCAAATTATTATATGCCACAGCACCGAATACCAGCGCTGGCTGAGCTACCGGCCATTCGTTCCAATACATCACATCCTGTTTAAAGGGCCACTTGCTTTTATTTTCGATATAGGGATATAAGAACTCAATACCTTTCTTTAAAGAACGCCCATCGGACAACTGAAAAGTCCAGAGGTTATCCTTTGAGCTGGACAAGATCTGGGCCAGGGTTGTCATGGCGTCCAGGTTAAACAAAGAATAGCCGTAGGGTTTGGTTCTGCCCAATTCCCGCGGGAAACTCCCATCCACCGCTATTTGGTTGGGCAGCAGTACCGTTTTGAACCTGTCCCTGCAGAAATTCATCACCTTTTGGTTACCTGTAAACTTTGCGAAACAGGCCACCTGCATAGCCCAACAAGTCGCGTGATTGTTAGTGGCGTTCATTTCGTCTTTGCCATAGGGATGGGTGGTGAGCCAATCTACAAAACTGGCAAACCACTGTTTAACGCCGGCCAGGGTTTTCCGGTCCATGGTGCGGGCTTTCTCCATCACAGTCAGACCCTGCACCACTTCCATGAAATGAATCGCGTCAATGATACCAACGCCTCGCCCAGTCACTCTCCCTTTGATTGCCTGGGCATAAAGAAGGTTTGGATTCATCATGGTTGCGGTATCCGTAAACCAGGCCCTGCAATGTTGTAGGGCTTTACCCACGTATTTTTCATTACCAGTGACCCTGTAAGCAGAGGCCAGGGTGCCCACGATCCGGCTCAGACGGATCATAGCGTGCCGATGGGCTACAAAATTATTGGGGTTGGTCATGCCATCGCGCTGGATATAGGGGCTATCCGGACTCGTCGGGTTTGGCCACCAGTAATCACCCTCACTGTAAAAATCATGTTTGCCGCCAGCGCTACGTGAACAGGTTTGCGCCGTTACCGTCACAGGCTTTTCGCTCATCGCTCTTTCCGCCCACGCCACTACCGCTTTTCCCAGAACTCCCTTAATGGACTGGTAATAATTGAGACGCGCTTTGCCTTGCTGTGCATGAGCACTTACCAACAAAAACACAGACAAAATTGTAAATCCGACTTTCATACTACCAATTATTTTTGTGCACTCATAAATTTCCAGGAGATCTTACCATAAGAATTCAGTTCCTTTTTATGTGGCGCCTCGATGCTGCCTTTCAAATTTCCTTTTCTGTCTTTTTCCACTTTGATGGCCCGCCAGTCGAACTGACCTTTTTCATAATTCAACGTCTCGCCATCATCATCATACAGCCTATAAGTTCCTGGTTTATCACCATAAACCCTGATTTCCAGATCCACTTTCTCACCGGCCTTTGGTGCATGTAACACAGCAGGCATCATGGGAATGATACCACCATCTTTGACATAAACCGGAATCTTATCCAGGCCCGGTGTTACCGTAATGATCTCACCGCTTCCAGCATATGCGCCTGTATAAAAATCATACCATTTGCCTTTAGGAAGGATGACTTTACGGGTTGTTTGTCCCGCAAAAACCGGCGCCACAAGGAGGTACTCACCCGCCATGTACTGGTCTTTCGCTTCTTTGGTAGTCGCTTCCAGGTACGGGTTGTCTTCGAGATTATTTTTAATTGTGCCGCTGACGTTCATCTCGTAACCGCTTTCCAAACTCATTCCGCGAAAAACGGGTGTTCCCTCAAAATGATATTTGGCAAATTCGGAATACCAATAGGGCATCATTCTCATTCGGAGCAGCGACAATTCCTTCACCTGATCGGCCACTTCGGGATACGACCCGGGTTTGGTGCCACTGGACCAGGCATTGATCATGGCCATCGGCGAAAAGATCACCGTTTGAAAGCGGCGCAGCCATTCCTCAGCAGACTTTGACGCCCTGACTTCCGGAGTCCATAATACGCCAATATAACCGCTGTTAATCAGCGCCGTTATAAAATCTTCATGATTATAATAATCGTTATACAACACATAAGGGAAGGCACTGGCGCCAGCATTGGATCCCCTGACTAAACCATAGGTCCTGCGATTGTGTTGCCTGAACATATCCAGACTATAACGCATGGCCAGCACCGCATAGGTTTGCCGCATTTGCTCCCCGTCCAAACCGGATGGAAAAGTTGCCATATCCGGCCACAGGTAATAATCATAGCCATCCACCTCATCAATCTTGTACCCGCTTACGCCAGGGTCCACCTGATCCTTTTTCAATTGCCCGAAGAAAATATTTCTTGCTTCTGGCAAATTGAAATCCGGAACTTCACCCACCCACACGGTATGTGAACCAGTATATGGTTTGATTTGATGATAGAAAGAAGCCGATTTTGACACATAGGGATTGATCCATAAATTTAAGCGGATGTTTTTGTCGAGCATTTCCTTTACAAATTGTGCAGGTTGCGGGTAGCGTGATTTATCCCATTCGAAAGTTCCCGGGTAGGCGCGACTTTGCCATCCGGGTTCCAGGCCGATATAATCCAGGGGATAACCCTTCAACCTGAATGAATCAGCTTCCGCTTTCACCTGGTCGGAAGTAAACAATGACCTTACACGCTGGGTGAATCCCAGTCCCCACCGGGGCGGGAGGACGCCACCGCCATTAAACAGGTTAAATCTCCGAACTGCATTCAGGGCCGTCGGGCCTGCAAACACGTACACTTCGACGCCTGCTGCCGGTACCAGGATCTCCACGGCGTCGGAATAAGGCCGGGAGCTCCAGGTCTTATCTGTATTCCGGTCCTTTTCAACCGGCGGGTGCTTACTGTCTTTCCGGACGGCAGTACCCGCATAAACAGTGATATACCTGGCTGAATTAATAAACACACCATAGCCCGAGGTGGATACATAAAAAGGAACCGGCGCGTGGGTCCGGCCGTTATCCTTTCCACCGTAGTGGTCCATGTGCAATTGCAGAATTTTACCCCGCTGATGTACCGTTTGAAAATTCAATCCCAATCCAAAAAGTTGTTCTCCTTTAATCAAAGGGAAACGCAGGGCTGTTTTCCCTCCCTGAATCGAACCAACGATATCCGCACGGTCCAGCGGAAAGGTTGCCTGTCCCATCTTTTCCAGGGCATCACGGTTTGGCTGTGCACCTGAAGCGCTTAGCAGGTTGTAAGACTCCGGCGCTCCGGCCACTCCTTTCCAAACACCTGGCGCGACCTGCTGCCAGGACAGTTCCTGCGCATAAGACTTCATAAATATTCCCAACAGGACAAACGACAAAAACACTCTGTATAACATAACTGATTATAATGGAATGATGGTATAAGTTTTATCTTTCTTTGTATTGAAATTCAGCGTGTAACCCTTCACCCGCGAGATCTCCGGCAGGCTTTCTTTGTTGTTATTCTGAAATTTGACCTGACCGTAATGCGTCAATAAACGATTCAAGGCTTCCCCTTTTGAAACCATCGAACCTGTTTCCACAACCTTCACCGGTTGCAGGGTGTGAATTCGACATGGGCCGCCAAGGACGGAATATATACTCGCTTTCTTTAATTTATTTTTCTCCCATTCCAGATCAATGGTGAAATTCCCGCGGGCCTTTATCCCTTTGATGGCGCCCTGCGTCCATACAGTGGGCAATGCCGGCAACAGGAAGATATAGCCTTCATGGCTTTGCATCAGCATTTCCGTAATGCCTGCCGTAGCACCAAAATTACCATCGATCTGAAAAGGCGGATGCGCATCGAATAAATTGGGATACGTTCCTCCTCCGCCCATGGTTGCCCTTTGCTCCCGCGGATCGATATACGTAAAGGCGTCGCTAAGTATTTTGTAGGCATGATCACCGTCACGCAAACGTGCCCACCAGTTTACTTTCCAGGCCATGGACCAGCCTGTGCTGACGTCGCCTCTGAAGAAAAGCGATTTTTTTGCTGCCGCAGCCAGGTCGGGGGTCTCACTCAGGGTAATCTGACTACCGGGGTATAACCCGAACAAATGCGACAGATGCCGGTGCTTGTCCTTCGGATCATCCCAGTCTTTAAACCACTCCTGCAACTGACCATGCTGTCCAATATGATAGGGATACAGTTTTTCTTTCGCATTCTCTAGCGAACGGACAAAAGCCGCATCCGTCCCAAGAACCTTGCCGGCCTTGATCACCGCGGTAAACAATTCCCGGATAATAGACATATCCATGGTGCTGGCCATCGTAAGCTGATATTCTTTCCCGTCAATTTTGATGGTATTCTCCGGCGAAGTCGAAGGATTAGTAACCAGGTAACCCGAAACAGGATTTTTTACCAGCCATTGCAACAAGAAGTTGGCAGCCCCCCGCATCAGCGGATAGGCTGTATCCTTCAAAAAAGAAAAATTCCCTGTATAGAGATAATGTTCCCACAAATGCGTGCTGAACCAACCACTCGCCATCGGCCAGCAGGACCAGCGGGGCTGGGCCGACGGATCGTTCCAGCCTTTGCCACCGGGTGGTGATGTTTTTGCCCAGATATCTGAATTATGATGAGCCGTCCAACCGCCTTCGATGCCATAATTCACTTTTGCTGTGACTGCTCCGTTAACAGCCAATTCTCTCATGAAATCAAAAAGCGGCTGATGGCATTCCGACAGATTGGTATTCTCGGCCGGCCAGTAATTCATTTCTGTATTGATGTTGGTGGTGTAGTTACTTCCCCAGGGTGGTTGCACATGATCATTCCATATCCCCTGAAGGTTGGTAGGCCTGGAACCCGGCCGGGAAGCGGCGATCATCAGGTAACGGCCAAACTGATAGTAAAGGGTCTGCAGACCAAAGTCATCCGGACTTTTTGCAAAAGCGCGCAGGCGGGTATCGGTTGGCAGAAATTGATTTTTGGAATCGGACGCAATTTGAAAATGTACCCGATTAAACAGTTGCTGATAATCGCGAATATGATTATCTCTGAGTTGCTGATACGTTTTTACCGAAACTGCCTGCATGTTGCGGCTGGCCTCTGCATGAGGGTCCTTACCATCGAACCCGGGCGAACGGTTGAATCCATTGAAACTTGTGGCATTCGTAAGATACAGCGTAACTTCATTGGCGCCGGAAATTTCCAACGTATTGTTCTTTATGTTCACAGTTCCGCCTGATGCCACAGCTTTAAGCTGCACTTCGAAATTTGTTCCCTCCCCCTTCCAGTCGTCATAGACAATTTGCTGCGGTTCATAAGCGCGGTTAGCTACAAATTTTGGGGCCTTGCCTTTCAGCACCAGCATGTTTTTTCCAGCTCCTGAAGTCACGAATTTTAATTTGCTGGTCAGGGACAGAGATGCATGGATCGCGTTTTTTTTATTGGTCGTGATGCGTACCACCATCACCCGGTCGGGGTAGCTGATAAAGGTTTCCCGCTTGTAACTCACGCCATTTAGTATGTAGGTAACGGTGCTGATAGCCCGGCTGATGTCCAGATCCCTGTAATAATTGCTGGCAACGGTGTCCGTCACCTTCAGTTTCAACCAGAGATCGGCCATTGGCAGGTAGCGGGCCGAATATGGGCCATGCATGCCCTTCCAGACAACTGCCGCACTATCATAGAGGCCCTCGAATATTAGTTTTCTAACCCTCTCAAGGATAGCCGGACCGCCCGGTGTATTTCCGGGGATGGGGTACCCCGACCAAAGGGTATTGTCATTCAGTTGGAATCGCTCTGTCGCAACACCGCCGAAAACCATCGCGCCGGTTTTTACATTCCCTAATGGCAGTGCTTCCTCCCAGGCTTTCGCCGGTTGCTGATACCACAAGGTCAGGTTCCGGGATCCTGAGCCAGACTGTCCGAACACATTATAAACAATTAGCATGCAAATTGCAAGCAGGCTCATTTTCATTCTTACAGGTTTAAAAATACAACAGGAAGCTGTCCCACTTTAGCGCTGTTCCCGTCAGCCAGGTACGGTAGCCCGTTCTTTTAGGTCGCTGCGTACAGGGAAACAAAGGGAGGGGGGCTATCTGGTTGTATCTTGATATAATATGGCAAATCTTCTTCCGACATCTTTAACAAATCTAACCAAAGATGTTGTTAAAAACAGAATTAACCGTCATTTTCCCGGAATTTCTTCAGGCCAGGAAGTCGGACCAATGAACAGCGCTCACCGTTGAATTCAGGGGCTAGCAAGTAGTTAAAGCATCGGTATATGCACCTAATTGAAGTTTTGCATCAAAATCTTATTGATTAACTTGCAGGTTTATGGCCGGTCGCGGAAAAATTCTGTTCGATATATCAAAATTGCGACGCGTATTTCAATACGCGACTCCGTATAAGAAAAAATTTATTCTTTCGGTCATCCTGGCCATTTTGCTGGCAGTGATAACGCCGGTGAGACCGATGCTCATACAACTTACGGTAGACAAATATATCGCTGCATCGCTCCCGCGCATGGTCGTTTACATAACCCTGATCCAGGTAGGGATCATTCTGGTTGAGACTTTTTTGCGCTTTGTTTTCTCATTTACAACAGCCTGGCTGGGGCAAGCTGTGGTAAAAGATATACGGGTTGCTACCTACCGAAAGATCCTGAGTCTGAATTTGCGTCAGTTTGACCGCACTCCTATCGGCACATTGACTACCCGGACGATCAACGATATTGAATCAATTAATGAAATTTTTTCTGACGGGCTGATCCCGATAATCGCTGACCTCTTGTCTATCGTCTGCGTTTTGACATATATGTTCTGGATCGATTGGAAGCTGACCTTTATTTCCCTGCTTCCTTTCCCCATCATGATCTTCGCCACTTACTACTTCAAAGAGGCCATCAACAAATCCTTTTTCAAAGTAAGAAATGCGATAGCAGCACTCAACGCCTTTGTTCAGGAACACCTGAGCGGAATGAACGTGGTGCAGGCTTTTAATGCCGAACAGCGTGAGTTCAGCAAGTTTAAAGCAATCAACAAACAACACCGAAACGCCAATATTCAGTCGATTTTTGCTTATTCAGTGTTCTTCCCGGTCATTGAAATCATTTTGGCGCTTTCTACCGGGCTGGTGATCTGGTTTACCGCAAGGGAAGCGCTAAACCTGCATCAGGGCCAGCAAGGGATCATCGTTTCATTTATTCTTTGTCTGAATCTGCTCTTCAGGCCGCTGCGGATGCTTGCAGATAAATTTAACACGGTGCAGATGGGTATCATCGCCAGTGATCGGGTTTTTACCGTAATCGATAACCCGGATGTGGAAAAATTCCCTCCTGATACTCAGCAGTCGCCACGTGAGAAAATGAAGGGGGAAATCCGTTTCGAAAACGTATCCTTTGCCTACCAGGAACCACAGTGGGTCCTGAAAGATATCAGTTTTCAGATAAAAAGTGGGGAAACGGTGGCTATTGTAGGGCATACCGGAAGCGGTAAAACGACGATCATCAGTCTGCTCAACCGGTTTTATCCCGTTCAGCAGGGCATCATTTCGATCGATGGTGAAGATATTCAATCACTTTCCCCGGCTTACCTGCGAAGAAATATTGGCCTGGTCCTTCAGGATGTTTTCCTGTTTTCGGGATCTATTCTGGAAAATATCACGCTTCGGAACCCCAACATCAGCCGTGAACAGGTAGAATCGGCTGCAAAAATGATCGATATGCATGATTTTATCATGCAATTACCGGGCGGTTACGACTACAATGTAAGGGAACGTGGTGCCACACTTTCTCTGGGGCAGCGACAATTGCTGTCGTTCATCCGAGCTCTATTGTATGATCCTTCTGTCCTGGTACTGGATGAAGCCACTTCATCTATCGACACGGAAAGCGAGATACTGATCCAAAAAGCGACCGATACCCTGGTAAGGGGCCGGACCTCCATCGTCATTGCCCACCGGCTCAGCACCATCCGCAAAGCCGATAAGATCCTGGTGCTGGACAAAGGGCAGCTGGTAGAAAGTGGCAGCCACGAAGAATTGCTGGAACGGGGAGGCTATTATGCCCGGCTCCATAAAATGCAGTTTGAAAACCAGCAGGAAAGACTCAGGTCGGTGTGATTGGTTGGGAACGCCCCCACTTGCAACGAATGGTCGGGGAAAAACGGAATGCGTTCGAATGGCTGCTGAACGATCTGAATCCACCTGATAACATCCTCCAAAAATTTCCCCTGTTTTTGACCCAAATCCACGCCCAGAAATGTCTAAATTCGCTGTTGCCGCCTTATCTTTGCCGGAAATTTCGGAGAAATGGGCTATACTTGTTCTAAATACATCGTTACCAGTATTTTAGGTCTGTTTTTTGCTTTGCAGGCACAATTTGCGCTTGCGAACGAAGCTCCCACGGAAGCTTTCAACCCGGGACAAACCATCCTGCACCATATCGCAGATGCCCACGAGTTTCATTTCTTTGAATTCAAGAAGAGCAATGGCGAGGTTCTCAACGTCTCCCTGCCGCTCCCTGTTATATTGTATTCACCCCAGCGTGGATTTCACGTATTTATGTCATCCAAGTTTCACCATGGTACGGCAGTTTACAATGGATTTAAGGAGGATGAACACAGTAAGATCGTAGGTGTAAATGAAGCAGGCGCTCCGGATGAATCGGTAAAGGTATACGACTTTTCCATGTCCAAAAATGTGACACAACTGATTGTGGCCTGCCTGGTCCTTGTCTGGCTGCTGACATCACTGGCCAAAAAATACGGTAATGGTCAGGGTGTGACAACCGCACCTAAAGGATGGCAGAATGCCATTGAACCGGTGATTACCTTTATCAGGGATGACATTGCAAGACCAAACCTGGGTCCTAAGTATCACAAGTATTTCCCTTACCTGCTGACACTCTTTTTCTTTATACTGATCAACAATCTATTTGGCATGCTCCCGGGCGCAGCGAATGTGACCGGAAATATAGCCTTTACCGCGATGCTGGGCATCATCTCCTTTTTTGTTATCCTGTTCAGTACAAACAGTCATTACTGGAAACATATTTTTTGGTTCCCCGGAGTTCCCATTCCGGTTAAGATCCTGATGCTCCCGGTAGAGTTGATGGGCGTATTTACAAAACCTTTCGCACTGATTGTCCGTTTGTTTGCGAATATGACGGCGGGGCATATCATTGTTCTTAGTTTTATCAGTCTAATATTTATTTTCACCAATATGTCGAAAGTTGCCGGAGTTGGTTTTGCGCCGGTTTCTGTGATCTTCTCCGTTTTCATTTATCTGATTGAGATTTTGGTGGCATTCATCCAGGCTTACATTTTCACCAGCCTGACGGCTATCTTTATTGGCGGGGCAATTGGAGATCATCATTTTGAGGCAGACGTGCAGGAGCCGCATCATTAATTTGATTTGAAAGTACCGGCAGAAAGGTTCTGCCACAACAGAAAGTTTTTTTTAACCAATTATAATAACAGAAAAATGGATTTACTGAATGTTTTATTACAATCAGAAGTGGTTTCAAGCTGGTCACATTTTGGCGGTGCAGTAGGCGCAGGCCTCGCAGCCATTGGCGCTGGTATCGGTATCGGCCAGATCGGCAGGGGCGCTACCGAAGGTATTGCCCGTCAGCCGGAAGCTGCTAATGACATTCGTGGTGCCATGATCCTGAGTGCCGCTCTGATCGAAGGGGTTGCCCTTTTTGCGGTAATCGCTGGTCTCCTTGCGGTGCTGAAATAGGATCTGCCACAAAAAGCTACTGTATCCGAAGCAAAGGGCGGAGGATACAGTAATTTTAATTTTTCCTGTATAATTTTTACAGCCGGCAGTAATCGGATCACAGATCACGCCGGCAACAAGTATAAACAACCGAAATATGGAACTACTTCAACCCGCATTGGGATATTTTATCTGGGCACTGATTATCTTTTTAGTCCTGTTGATCGTCCTGAAGAAATTTGCCTGGACCCCTATCATTAAAATGCTGAATGAAAGGGAGCACAATATTGCCGGTGCCATTGCAAGTGCCGAAAAGGTAAGAGCTGAAATGGCGCAACTCCAGAATGAGAATGAAGCATTGCTGGCAAAGGCCCGGGAAGAGAGAGCGCAGTTGCTCAAAGAAGCCCGTGATACCAGGGAAAAACTTATCAATGAAGCTAAAGACCAGGCAAAAGTTGAGGCCTCCAGGATCATTAGTGATGCACAACTGGCTATTAATGCACAAAAAATGGCAGCTTTGACCGAGGTTAAAAACGAAGTAGGAAAGCTGGTGATAGAAGTTAGTGAAAAGCTGCTGAAACAGGAGCTGTCAACACAAGCCCGCCAGGAGGAGCATATCAACAGCCTGATCAACAGCATCAAATTCAGCTAAGCGATTCACAATCCATCTAAGAGATCGTTGTCCGCTACTGACAAAAATTAACCAAACATCGAAAAAATATTAATACATATATTGAATGCCTAATCCTCGCTTAGCCTCCAGATATGCCAAAGCCTTACTGGATCTTTCCATTGAAAAAGGCACGCTTGAAGAGGTATATAAAGATATGATCTGGCTGCAGACCATCTGCAAAGGAAGCAGGGAATTTGTAAACCTCCTGCGCAGCCCCATTATTCATGCAGATGCAAAGAAGAAAATCCTGGACCAGATAACTTCAGGCAGTCTCAATGTACTAACCAGGCAGTTTCAGGAGCTTCTGATCACCAAAAACAGGGAGTCTATTCTGCCGGAGGTCATTCCGAGTTTTATTGACCAATATAAAAAATACAAGGATATCCACACGGTAAAACTCACCACTGCCGTCCCCGTAAGCCAGGAAGTAAAGGATAATATTACGACTCATATCCGGCAGGATGCCGGATTCACCAATATCGATCTGGAGGCAGAAGTGAATCCTGACCTGATCGGAGGTTTTGTACTTGAAGTGGGTGATAAACTGGTGGATGCAAGTATCGCGTACGACCTAAAGGAGATAGCCAGGCAGTTTCAGCGTAATGAATTCGTCTACAGGGTTCGATAATCCCCCGCAATTCCCTACTTTTTCTTCGTCCGGATCCGCTTGTAGACCCTGATAGCCATCAGAAGCAAAACGACCAGCAATACTGTGCCAACAGTTCCCCAAAGCAGACTCATGGCTTGTTTTACAACAACCAGGATGACAATAGTAATCAGAAAAATGGTCGCAACCTCATTCCACATCCTCAGCTGATCCCCGGTGTATTTGAACCTGCCTGCCAGTTGTTGTTTCATGACGACCTGAAGTGAATAATGATACAGGTAGAGGAAAACAACCAGGATAAGTTTCAACAATAACCAAAGGCCTCCTTTTTGAAACGGGAGAAAATACCATTTGAGATTTAACAGCAACCAAACTCCCATGATCAGGGTAATAATGGCGGAAGGCCAGGTGATCCCATACCATAACCGTTTCATCATGATGGCAAACTGATGATGGAGCACATCCCGCACTTCAGCAGGTTTTTCATTTGCTTCCACATTATATATCAGCAGGCGGGGCATATAGAATAGTCCCGCGAACCAGGTCACCACAAATATGATGTGGATTGCTTTTAGGTATAGATAAGTCATCGCTGCTCCTTAAGTTAGTTTTTTCGCTCCCGTATTTCCGTGATCGATCATCCTGCTTGTACCGCCTCGTTGGCCGTCTGGCTCTCCTTAATTAGTTGCAGGACCGTATCCAACCAAGGCTCATTTGTATTCAGGCACGGAATGTACGTATACTTTTCACCGCCGGCGTGCATAAACAACTCTTTCCCCTCCTGGTTGATCTCTTCCAGCGTTTCCAGGCAATCACTGATAAATGCGGGGCAGACGATCAGCAGCTTTTTCACGCCTTCTTTTGGTAATTCCGGAAGACGTAATTGCGTGCTGGGGGTAAGCCAGGGATCTCTTTTGCCCAGACGACTCTGGTAGCTCTGCTGCCATTGATCTTTGCGTAGGCCCAACTTTTTTGCGACCAATTCACTCGTCATGGTCACCTGGTGCCGATAGCAAGTCTTGTGCGAAGGGCTGCTTTTATAGCAGCAATTTTCGACCTGCATGCAGTGATACCCGGTGGGATCGGCTTTCAGAACGTGGCGTTCCGGAATCCCATGATAACTGAAGAGCAACTGGTCAAACTCCTCATCCAGAAAGGGTTTGATACTTGCTGCCAGCGCGTCAATATAAGAGGGATGATTATAAAACGGCGGGACAACTTTCAGTTCGAAAGAGTATTTGTTCTTAGCGTACGCCGTTTTCATATGCTCAACAGCAGTTTCGTAGCTGCTCATCGCGTAGTGCGGATACAGCGGTAAGAGGATCACTTCCTTCAGATCGGGTTGTTTTTTCATTAGCCGCCTGTAAGCTTCGTCAGGTGTGGGGTTGCCATAGCGCATTGAAATTTCCACGGGCATATCTGTCCGCTGCTGTACGGCTTCTTTCAATTGTTCAGTAAGCACGATCAGCGGTGAACCCTCATCCCACCAAATACTACGGTAAGCTTCGGCGGAACGTGGGGCCCTGAAAGGAACAATGATACCCCTCACCAGCAACAGCCTGGCCAGGTATGGTTTATCAATTACCCGCTCGTCCATCAAAAACTCGTTCAGATAACGCCTGACATCGTTAACCTTTGTTGAATCCGGGGACCCCAGGTTCATTAATACGATTCCCGTTGTATTCATTCAGGCAATGATACGAAAAAAAGAAACCAGCTAAAGGAATAGGCGGTAATTCATTAAAAAATGGCAATCGCCTGACATTAAATGTAATGGGAAACGAACTTGAATTTTGCCTGAAAACGATTAAAAATTGAGTCCGGACAATCAGGAGTGCCGCACTCGATCCTGCTGGTTCTGCTTACACCTGCATTCCGTCAAACAAGGACAATGGCCGTCCGGTCTCCTTTTCGAGATCCAGGAGAAATCGCTTTCGCCACAGTCCGCCGGCATAACCTGTGAGCTGCCCGTCTGAGCCAATCACACGGTGGCAGGGCACCAGGATAGCGATCTTGTTCTGTCCGTTGGCGTGCGCCACCGCTCTAATGGCTGCCGGGTTACCGAGTGCATTGGCCTGCTGAAGGTAGGTCCGTGTCTTTCCATAGGGTATCTCCTGGAGTTTTGCCCAGACCGATTGCTGAAAACTGGTGCCCGTCAGCACCAGCGGGACGGAAAACTCTTTTAAGCTACCGGCAAAATAACCCTTTAACTCTTCCGCAAGTTTAGCCAGATGTTCATTATCTCCAGGCTGAATCCTGGCATTGAGTTCCCTTTCCAATTTCTCAAGCTCCGGTTCCAAAGCCCGCCCCTCATCAAACTCAACCAGGTAAATGCCATCGTCACCGGCACAGGCAATCAGTACACCCAGTGGCGAGTCGACTTGTTTTATGGATATAATGCGCTGCATAGCTATGAATTTTCCCTAAAGTCCGAAAATTTTTGAATTAACGGAAGGTTGTATTTTAAAATAAATGCGTTCCCCGGTTAGCAGCCCCACTACCGCAATGCTGACCTTTTTTTGGCGAGTTGACAGATAGCGCTCGAGGCTAAACGCAGGGGAAATTATAACAATTGTTTTCAACTGGTCGGCTTTTTTGACCGGTTCATGACATAAATATGACTAAAATATTGAGTAACAGGCCTATTTTTGTCCCTCAGCAAAACAATGCCTTTAGACGAGTATCATATTTCAAAACGGGTATTAGACCATTTCACCGTTGTAGGGATCAATTATAGCAAAGCCGACACCGCTACAAGGGGCCTGTTTTCCGTAACCCAGGAGAGTTTTATTGATCTTGCAGAAAGCGCCAAACAACAAAATATACGAAGCGTCTTTGTTGTGTCCACCTGTAATCGCACAGAGATCTATGGTATCGTGGAGTCGCCCATGGAACTGGCCGACTTGTTAGTAGAACATACGAATGGGAGCAGCAACGACTTATATGAATTTGGTTATTTCAGGAACGGAGACTATGCGCTGGATCACCTGTTCAGCGTTGCTGCCGGACTGGATTCACAGATCCTGGGTGATTATGAGATTCTGGGGCAGATCCGGAGGTCGGTCGATCACTCCAGAAAACTGGGTTTGATAGGTCCGGTTATGGACAGGATCCTGAATTTCGTTTACCAGGCCTCGAAAAAGGTAAAGACAGAAACTGATTTAAGCAATGGAACGGTCTCTGTTTCTTTTGCAGCAATAGAACTGCTTAATGAGCGCCCCAGGCTGTCCAATGCAAAGGTATTGGTGATTGGGGCAGGGAAGTTCAGCGTGAATGTTTGTAAAAACCTGAACATTTATTTGCCCGGCGCCCGGCTGACGGTGGTCAACCGGACAGATGAGAAAGCCAGGCTACTTGCCGAAGAAACAAGCATTGAATCTGACCTGTACGCCAACCTGGAAAATCAGATCAGGGAAAACGAAGTGATTATCGTTTGCACAAATGCAACGACACCTACGATCCTGCCGGCATTCTTTGAAGGCGTTGGCGACAAACTTATACTCGATCTTTCTGTGCCCGCAAATGTTCACCCCGAGGTGAAAAATCTGAAAGGGGTGGAAGTGATCGATGTGGATGAGATCTCAAAACAAATACTGGATACCACGCTAACTAAGCGACAGGCAGAGGTCCCTGAGGCACTGGCCATCATTGAACAATACAAAGAGGATTTCCTGGCTTGGCTGAAGGATTACCATTACGTTTTACATCTCAAGGAATGGAAAAATAAACTTACAGCCATTGATGCATCCGCAGGTGCCTGTGAATTTTACGAGAATCACGAACTGATCGATGATACAGAAAGAGTGGACAGGGCGCGGAAGGCTGTCAAGCGGCTGGCTCTGAATCTCAAAAGTGGGAAAGACAGAGGATGCCAGTTCATAAACCTGATCAATGATTATCTCAGTGCCTGAAACCGGACTTTTTCCTTTCGCGATATTACCCGGGACCAGGATTCGTAAGCAAAGCATAATATCGCACAACCACCAAATTTTTAATCCTTCTAAACCCACCAAAATCAGCGTCACTGACAGATATGACAAAGCCAATCAGAATAGGAACCAGAGATAGCCAGTTAGCCCTGTGGCAAGCCAACAGAGTAAAGAAGTTGCTGGAGCAAAACGGCCACAGCGCAGAGCTGGTCACCATTAAGAGTGAAGGGGACCTGGATGTAGAAACTCCATTGTACGCAATAGGCGTAGAGGGCATATTTACGCGGAGTCTTGACACAGCCCTGCTGAATAACCGGATTGATGTTGCTGTCCATAGTATGAAAGATGTACCCGTACAATTGCCAAAAGGTATCGTACAGGCAGCCGTGTCACCCAGGGCATCACATAAAGATATTTTAGTATTCAGGGAAGGGGTGGACATTGAAGCGTATTTCTCCCAGGTAGAGAGTGGTTTGTTGCAAAACAGGCAGGCCGTTATTGCCACCTCCAGCATTCGCCGCAAAGCACAGTGGTTGAACCGGTATCCGGGCACTGTTTTCGAAAACCTAAGGGGCAATATCAACACGCGCCTGAATAAACTGGCAGAAAGCCAATGGCTGGGCGCCATTTTTGCTGCTGCCGGTCTGGAACGGATCGGCCTCCGACCGTTGAACAGTGTTGACCTGGACTGGATGCTGCCGGCGCCGGCTCAGGGCGCCATCATGGTAACGGCAGCGGAAAACAACGACCAGGTATTGAAGGCCTGTGAAAGGCTAAAAGATCCTGACACAGCGATTGCTGTAAGGGTAGAGCGCGATTTTCTAAGTGCATTGATGGGTGGTTGCTCCACGCCAATCAGCGCGTTGGCTGTAGTAAAAAATGGCTATATTGTCTTCAAAGGGAACATCGTTTCACCGGACGGGACTAAGAGAGCCGACGTAGAGAAAATATTTTCTATGGATCAATATATGGAGGCAGGCAGCGTTGCTGCGGCCATAATTCGTGCAAATGGCGGAGAAGAAATCCTGCAGGCAATGAGCAATGTATAATCAAATAAAAATACTGAGCACAAAAATATTGGATACGGATATCATTGAACAAGCCGCATCCGATAATATCTCCATTGAGTGTGTCCCTTTCATTGAAACAAAATATATTGCAGATGTGGATTTGCAACAGCAAATAAACGGGTTAGGCATTCTATTGAAAGACGTCATTTTTACCAGTGCAAATGCAGTCAAAGCCGTCGCGCAAAGTCTTGCAAACCCGCCAGCCTGGGGCATATTCTGTATATCAGGCAGCACTAAAAAAGCTGTGCAACAGTTTTTCCCCGGTTCAAAAATTTTGGGATCTGCACCGTATGGTGATATTTTAGCCGATAAAATCCTGCAAAGAAAAGAAGTGAGTGAAGTCCTCTTCTTTTGCGGCAGCAGGAGGCTGGATACCATTCCTCAAACGCTTTCAAATGCTGGCATCGCGGTGCAGGAGCTGGTCGTGTATGAAACCACACTTACCCCGGTAAAAATTGATTCGGCATACCAGGGTATACTTTTCTTCAGCCCCAGCGCGGTAGAGAGTTTTTTTCAGCTCAACCGGCTGAGTTCGGATACAACCGTATTCGCCATTGGCGAGACCACCGCGGACGCGCTGAGGAAGCACTGCGATGATGTACGGGTCTCAGCCGAAACAACACAACAGGGAATACTAAAAGTCGTTAAGGAAAGTTTTTTGCAGCAAGGAAATTATGATGAAAAGAGATAAGCATATAAAAAATGATTTGATCATTCGGACCCTGTTGGGCGAGGAAACCGAACGTACTCCCGTGTGGATGATGCGGCAGGCTGGCCGCTACCTGCCGGAATACATCAAGCTGCGGGAGAAATATTCTTTTTTCGAGCGCTGCCAGAATCCTGATCTCGCCAGCGAGATCACACTGCAACCGGTAGACATCATCGGGGTGGACGCAGCAATATTGTTTTCAGATATCCTGGTCGTTCCCCAGGCTATGGGGCTGGAAGTACAATTAATAGAGAAGATGGGCCCATTTCTCCCCGAACCCATCAAAATCGAGAAGGACCTGCAGCGTCTGCATATTCCCGATGTGCAAGAAGGCCTGGGTTATGTATTTGAAGCGATCCGGCTCGTGAAGCAGGAACTGAATGGTCGTGTACCCTTAATCGGCTTTGCGGGGGCGCCCTGGACACTCCTTTGCTATATGGTGCAGGGAAAGGGCAGCAAAACTTTCGATGAAGCCAAAGCATTTTGTTACCAGCAACCTGAACTGGCACATCGCTTATTACAGATGATCACAGACACCACCATCGCCTACCTCAGAGGACAGGCGGCGGCAGGTGCAGATATTTTACAAATTTTCGACAGTTGGGGAGGTTTATTGGGGAAAAAGGATTTTGAGAACTTATCACTGCGGTACATTCGGCAAATTGTTGCAGCCCTGAAAGAGGAAATACCCGTGATCATCTTTGCAAAAGGAGCCTGGAACTCGTTGCCTGAAATGGCTGACACTGGTGCACAAGGGCTGGGTATCGACTGGTGTATAGAACCGACCATGGCACGTCAACTAGCCGGGAATTACGTCACGCTGCAGGGAAATCTTGATCCTGCAAAACTGATGTCGCCCATTCCACAGATCAAAAAAGATGTAAAGGAAATGCTTGAGGCGTTTGGCAGCACCCGGCATATCGCCAACCTGGGGCACGGCATCCTTCCGAATATTCCGGTGGACCACGCCAGGGCTTTCGTGGATACGGTGAAAGAGTTTATCCATGGTCACCAATATCAAAATAGTTAATTTTAGATTTATATATATTGGGTAACACTACATTTAAATTATGTATTTACAACGCAGGAACCGCATCACACGTCGCACGGCCGCAATTAGGGCCATGGTGGCGGAAACGGTATTAACCGCAAACGATTTTATAGCTCCCCTGTTTATCACGGAGGGCACAGGCGTAGTGGAGGAAATTCCTTCGATGAAAAATTATTACCGGCGATCGCTGGACCGGACCATCGATGACGTAAAGGAGTTGTGGGCAATGGGTATAAAAAGCATTTTACTTTTTGTAAAAGCTGAGGACTCCCTGAAAGATAACACGGGCAAAGAAAGCTGGAACCCCAACGGTCTGATGCAAAGATCTGTCGGCGCGATCAAAGATGCCTTACCTGAAATGGTGGTGATGACGGATGTCGCTCTGGATCCCTATTCGGAGTATGGACACGATGGTATTGTAAACCCGGAAAAGGGAACCATCCTGAATGACGAGACCGTAGAAGCCCTGACGCGAATGAGTCTTTCCCACGCCGCAGCAGGTGCTGATTTCATTGCCCCTAGCGATATGATGGACGGGCGGATCGGTGCATTCCGGCAAGCGCTGGAAGAAAATGGGTATAGTGAGGTTGGCATCCTGAGTTACTCGGCCAAATATGCGAGCTGCTTTTACGGACCGTTCAGGGATGCTTTGGACAGCGCACCGGGATTTGGAGACAAGAAGACCTACCAGATGAATTTTGCCAACCGGATCGAAGCGATCGATGAGGTTCTTCAGGACGTGGAAGAGGGCGCCGACATCGTGATGGTAAAACCCGCCATGGCCTACTTGGATATTATCCGGGAAGTAAAAAATGCGGTGACAGTACCCGTTTCAGCATATCACGTAAGCGGCGAATACGCCATGATCAAGGCAGCAGCGGCAAATGGCTGGCTCGACGAAGACAAAGCGATCATCGAGAGCCTGACCTCTATTAAACGCGCGGGTGCCGATCTGATCGCGACTTACTTTGCTAAAGATGCCGCGCGACTTATCCATGGGTAAGAGACAGCAGCGCGAAAGTATTTTTATTCATACTATATGAATCTGATAAATAAATATAATATCCCCGGTCCGAGGTACACGAGCTATCCCACTGTCCCGTACTGGGATGAAACAACTTTCTCGGCCAGCAACTGGAAGGAATCCCTGACCCGTAGTTTTGAAGAGAGCAATGACAGCCAGGGCATCAGCATCTATATCCACCTGCCTTTTTGTGAGAGTCTTTGCACATTTTGCGCCTGTCACAAACACATTACAAAACGACATTCTGTAGAGGAGCCCTATATCGAAACCGTTTTGAAAGAATGGAAATTATACCGGCAGATCCTGGGAAAGAGACCGAAGATAAAGGAACTTCATTTGGGTGGCGGCACCCCAACTTTTTTCAGCCCTGAAAACCTGAAATATTTACTGGAAAATATTTTCGAGTCGGCAGATATTGATGGGCACCCGGGATTCAGTTTCGAAGGGCACCCTAACAATACAACACCCGCACATCTGAAAACCCTATATGACCTGGGGTTCAGGCGATGCAGCTTCGGGGTGCAGGATTATGACGAAAAAGTTCAGCGAACCATTCACCGCGTTCAACCCTTTGAAAATGTGCAGCATGTTACGGACAAAGCCAGGGAGATAGGTTACGAAAGCGTCAGCCACGATCTGATTTTTGGCCTTCCGCACCAAAGCTGGGCCTCAATGTCCGCGACCATTGAAAAAACCAAGTCGCTGAAACCCGACCGGATCGCCTTTTATTCCTATGCCCATGTCCCCTGGATCAAAGGAGTGGGCCAGCGCGGATTTGATGAAAATGATCTGCCATCGCCCGAATTGAAACGGGAGTTGTATGAAAAAGGCAGAAGGCTCCTCGAGGAGTTGGGTTATATCGAAATAGGTATGGATCATTTTTCACTTCCTACCGACAAGCTTTACCAATCGATGCTCGACAAAACGATCCACCGGAATTTCATGGGATACTCATCATCGTCAACCCAACTGATGATCGGCCTCGGCATGTCTGCCATCAGCGATAGCTGGTATGCGTTCGCACAGAATGACAAATCTGTTGATGGTTACACGGAACAGGTGAACAAAGGAATCCTGCCCGTTTTCCGCGGGCACCTCTTAAACCGGGAGGATCTGATTGTCCGCCGGCATATCCTGAACATCATGTGCCTGCTGGAAACTTCCTGGCAGGAAGAAGAAGCGAGACTGCCTGAGATGCCTGCAATCATGGAGCGCCTGGAGGAAATGAAACTAGATGGGCTGATTGAGATCAGTCAAAACCATTTGCAGGTGACAGAAAAAGGGCGCAGTTTTGTACGGAATATCGCGATGGCCTTTGACCTGAGGATGATCCGCAACCAGCCGGAAACCAGGATTTTCTCGATGACGGTCTGATGACCAGGACCCAGCACGCAACGCCGGAAAGGTCTTCATGGCTTCCGGCCGGCAGTGGACAGATTTGAACAGGCAGAAAAGTATGCAGGATGGAAGTAGTTAAAATCCCTTTTGATAAATCAAAACTGGCGCTGTATTTTATCGGTGCACTGGTGTTGATCATAGCCGGAATTCTTTTTATTATAAAACCTTTTTGGTTTATACGTTCGGATGACCCCGCGGTTATTAAAATCATCGGTTACATCTTTATCATTTTATTTAGCGGCGTTGCTTTGTTTATCGCGCAAAAACTATGGAACAATCTCCCCGGTCTGGTACTGGATGACGAGGGTATCACCGATAACGCGGGGGGAAGTTCGGTGGGAAAATTTTTTTGGAAAGATATTGTGGAGATATCCAGAAAAGACATCATGAATCAGCCTTTCATTTTGCTGAAAATGAAGAATCCGCTTTTTTACCTGGATCGGGAAAAGAACCCGCTGGAGAAACAAATGATGGAGTTGAATCTGAAACTCTTCAACACGCCTGTCAGTCTGACTTCCAAAGGTTTGAAAATTGGTATTGATGAACTTTATACATTGATAAGCACGAATAGTAAAAAATTCAGTTGACCGGAATCTAACCATTATGTACACATACGAATCAAGCAAAGCATTATTTGCCAGGGCGCAGCAAAGTATTCCCGGGGGTGTGAATTCACCGGTACGGGCATTTAAAAGCGTTGGTGGCACCCCTATATTCATTACAAAAGCAACCGACGCCTATCTCTTCGATGCTGATGGGCAGCGGTATATCGATTACATCGCATCCTGGGGGCCGATGATCCTTGGGCACGCCTACGGACCGGTCGTGGAAGCCATTAAAGAACAGGTGACCCTGTCCACCTCTTATGGCGCCCCCACTGAACTGGAAATCGAGATGGCGGAGCTGATCAAATCGATGACACGGAATGTAGACCTGATACGAATGGTGAACAGTGGCACCGAAGCCTGCATGAGCGCACTGCGCCTGGCCCGTGGTTATACCGGACGGAACAAGTTCATCAAATTTGAAGGTTGCTATCATGGTCACGCCGACGCTTTCCTGGTAAGCGCCGGGAGTGGCGTTGCTACTTTCAATATACAGACAGTTCCGGGTGTTACGGCGGGTGCGGCCAATGATACCCTGACCTGCCCCTACAATGATCTGGATGCGGTAAGGCGATTGACCGAACAACACAAAGGTGACATAGCTGCGATTATTGTGGAACCGATTGCGGGAAATATGGGATGCGTATTGCCGGGTGAAGGCTTCCTGCAAGGCTTGCGTCAGATCTGCAACGAAGAAGGTATCGTATTGATTTTTGATGAGGTGATGACTGGCTTCCGGCTGGCACTGGGCGGGGCCCAGGAGAGACTGGGTATTGATGCGGATCTTATCACTTATGGCAAAGTCATTGGCGGAGGCCTTCCTGTTGGGGCATTTGGTGGAAGAAAAGAAATCATGGAGCAGGTAGCACCCATCGGAAAAGTATATCAGGCAGGTACATTGAGCGGTAACCCCATTGCCATGACGGCAGGTTATACTCTTTTGCAGGCATTGAAAAACAATCCCAGTCTATTAAAGGAACTGGAAGCTAAAACCCAATATTTGAAAGACGGTATTGAATCAGCGCTAAACGCCTGGGGACGGCCGTTTCAGTTGAATCATTTCGGGAGCATGATGAGCCTTTTCTTCAACAGTCACCCTGTAACCAACTTTACTGAAGCTGCCGGTTCTGATATGGAATTATTTAAACGATTCTTTCAGGCCCTGCTGAAACGCGGTATTTATTTGCCGCCTTCGGGATTTGAAAGCTGGTTCCTGAACAATGCCCTGCGTTATGAAGACCTTGATGAAACAATCCAGGCAGTGAAGGAAAGTCTGAATGAGATTTAAAACCAGCCTCTTCTTTTGAAGACCAGCAGCATCCAGACCGGAATCAGCAGCATCATTCCTACGGCGATCCAGAAGCCCCAATGATGACCAGATAACGGGATTACCTGGAAGTTCATGCCGAAGATGCCGCCGATAACGGTAGCCGGCGCCAGCACGCAGGTTACTATCGCCATAACTTTCATCACTTCGTTCATTTTGAGATTGACGTTGCTGATGTACAGGTCCTGCATACTCATAATCATGTCACGGTAGTTATCAACCAGGTCAATGGCCTGCACGATGTGGTCATATACATCTTTGTAAAACCGCTCATTAAATTCAGTCAGCAGATCGCTCTCGCTCTTTACCAGGTTACCAACCAGCTCCCTGACGGGATAAATACTTCGTTTCAGTACGATCTGTTCTTTCCGCAACGCATTGATTCTGGCAAGGGTTCTCTTTGTCGTCCGACGCACGATTTCTTCCTCGATTTCTTCAATCTGATCACCCAATTCTTCCATCACCAGGAAATAATGGTCAACAATCGTATCCAGCAGGGTATAAAAAAGATAATCCGATTCTTTAGTGCGGGTCCGGCTAACGGGCAATTTCAAACGGCTCCGAAGCGCATCAAACACATCGCGGTCCGGATCGTCCTGAAAAGTGATCACAAAGTCTTTACCAAGCACAAGGCTGATTTGCTCCTGATCAACTGATCGCTGTTGCGGATTGTAATACAACATATTCAGCACACAAAAAAGAATTTCATCGATCTCATCCATCTTCGGACGCTGCCCCAGGCTCAGAATATCCTCTCTCAATAACGGGTGAATACCGAAGCGTTCCCCAAATGCGTCTACATCGGCCTTTCGCAGCCCATCGACATTGATCCAGACGATCTTTTTGTTGTTTCGCAAGGCCAGCGCTTCGTCTACCGATATCTCCCGGTATTCCGTCATGGATTCTTTGTCGTAGCAATATGCATTGATCACTACACGGGAGGCCTCTTCTCTGACGGGGGCAACGGTTGGGTTGACAGAAAGGATTTCTTTTGTTCTCTTCGTTCCGAACAATTCCAGAATATTTGGCAACAGTAAATACTTCAGATATTTTCGGGGGGTTGAATTCATCTATTCGGGCTTTTAATTATTTGTGTAAACCAGCCATCGCCTTTTCCAGGTCTTCGGGTGTATCGATGGCGATATTCCTGTAATCAGTTTCCGCCAGATAAATATCCACGCCGTTTTCCAGGAACCTCAACTGTTCCAGTTTTTCAGCCTTTTCCAGTTCGGAAGGAGGCCAGGTTGTAAACGCCATGAGCGCGTTTTTCCGAAACGCGTAAACACCCACATGCAGATAATAATGAACGATAACCTCTTCATCGCGGCGGTACGGGATCAGGCTTCTGCTGAAGTACAGGGCCTTGCCTCTTTGATTGGTTACCACTTTAACAGCGTTCGGATTCTGGGCTTCAGCGGGATGATCAAAACGACGCATCAGTGATCCTACCTCAACCCGGTCATCATTAAAAAGTTCAATCAGTTTTTTAAGCGGCTCTTTTTGGATGAACGGTTCATCACCCTGCACATTCACGATCACATCTACGTCCATGGCCGCGGCCGCTTCGGCTATACGATCGGTCCCGCTTTCATGTGTACGGGTGCTCATAACCGCCCTCCCGCCGCGACGGGTAATTTCATCAAAAATGATCTGGCTATCGGTAGCCACCCATACATCCCGGAAAAGACCGCTGGCAACGACGGTGTCGTAAGTATGGCAGATAACGGGTTTGTCCCCCAGCATTTGCATCAGCTTCGCCGGGAAGCGGGTAGCGGCGTAACGGGCGGGAATTATTGCAATGACTTGGTCCATGTGGTCAAAGATAATCACTACCGGTCATTGCCCGAATCGGTACCGGTTTGCTGGCTACCGTTTACCGTCATTTTTCCGAAGCGCAGCCAGTGTCCGCAGCGCCCGCTCCATCTGGGGTTCAGTTACCATCAGTTTAATCCCGCCCACCGCGTTTGAAATGAAAGGACTGATTGTCACCGCATTCTCATCCTTCAGCCAGCACCTGATATCTACATCTTCAAGCAAGCCCATAGCCAGGTGGGCTTCAATATAATTATCGTATGCAGCGACAACCCCGAATTTCATGACGATTTAATTTGCGACCGGTTTCCTGATGGGCTTGGGGTCAAAGACAATATTCTTCCGGACGGTGTTCATCAGTTCCTGTAAACCGGCAAAACTCCCTTCATAATAGGTTCCCTTTGAGATGGCTGGTTGAAAAGTGGTCTCAACCACATGGGTAGCTTCGGCCGGTGACAGCAATTTATTGACAAAACTGCCGAAATCGATTTTAACCCGATTAAACTCCCTGCTCATAGAAATGGTCATGCATTTCTGCGAGTTATTGTGGAGCGCGTCCCACTGTTTTAACAGGGCCACGTTATTTGAATCGAAATTGGACGCAGGTACATTGTCTGCTCCAAGCGTAACCAACTTGATGGGAATCAGGTTGGTGCTTTCAAAAAGCCTCATCAGCGAATCAAGCTTGTGACGCTGGACCTCTGTGAAGAGCCCTTCCTGGTCATACACGTAACCCACCGTTGCCGGTGTGCTATGGGATATCGGCGGCTTCAAAGTCCGCTGGGCGTTGCGTACATTACTTTGCCCTGCAGCGGCCATAGAAACCTTGCCCGGGTTGCAGGATACCAGGCTTGCAAATGAAGCTGACAGGATGATCAGCAAGAATAGTTTTGCGGGGACTTTGTCATTGATTATGAACATGGGAACTTTTTGTTGAATATATGAATAATTACGGACATCACCTGCAGTTGCAGTTGCCTTGTGACTCAGGGCCGGTTGAATATCAGCCTCAGGTAGAACCCCGGCCGTGTGAGCATTTTCCGCAAATCCACTTCATAAAACATGCCAGACATCAGTTCCTGTAGTTTTTTATTGCGTGCGCTGATATTCATCAGCAAGTTGAAGAGCAGCGGCACCCTGACCAGGCGTTGCAGCCTCGCACTTAGACGGAGCTCTGCACCTATGACCCTATCGATCTCTGCATCGTAACGCAGGAGTGCTTTTGCAGAAAAGTCGTTGTTTTTCAAAGCCTGTACAGCCTGTTGTGCGGCAATCCTGCCGGAATAAAAAGCGTTTCCGATGCCTTCGCCGGTGAAGGGGTCTATTAGCGACGCGGCATCTCCAGTCAGCAGGTACCTTTCGCCGGAAAGCCTCCTTTTCTTACTGCCCAGCGGAAGACCGTAGCCTTCAATCTTGCCGGTAAGACTCGCTTCTTTAAATCTTTCCCTGATAACCGGGTCTTCGTCAATAATTCTCAGGAGTTCCTTTTTCAGGTTGATTTTTTTCTTTTGCAATACGTTGCTGGGCATTCCTAAGCCCACATTGGCTTCTCCGCCGGGTAGGGGAAAAATCCAGAAATAGCCCGGCAGGAGGCCCTTGAGAAAATGTAATTCAATAAAATTATCCGGATGATTCCCCTGCACATTTTTGTAATACGCCCTGAGACCCGCCATGTAATGAGCCGGTTCCATTTTGATACCGGCTACTTCCTTTGAAAAAGACGAATGGGCGCCGTTGGCCACAATCAGTATACGGGCTTTGATATTAAAGCCGTCTTTATTCCACAGCATGTATCCATCTTCCCCCAGCCTAAAATCTGAAATTTCCACACCTTCAAAAAATTTCACATGCTTGCAATTTCTAAGCTCGCGGGCCAGGAAATGGTCGAAGTCCATTCTTTTGCATACATATCCGATGGGTGCGTTCTGCATGCTGCCATCCACTTCCGGCTCAGTCATTCCCCCTGAAATATCCACGCTACGCCGGTTTGGCGCGACAAAACGTACACCCCCGCTATCTGCTTTACCGGCAAACTGCCCCAGCCTGGCGGCCACATCCGGGTCTATTCTTTTCAGGGTAGTGAGCACTTTACCACTCAGTCCATCACCGCAAACTTTATCTCTCGGAAAGATGGCTTTATCAACAATGACGCAGTCGATGCCGTCCCGGTTCAATTGCAGGGCAGCAGCCGCTCCTGCCGGACCGGCGCCTATAATACAAATATCTGTAACGATCATGAATTGAAAAATACCGGTGATTTGACAGTAGGCAGCGCGCTAAAATTATTCATTCAGCATCAGGGGCATAACAAGCATTAATAAATCTTCTTCGGGCGCCTGTTCTGACGGCTTGAGCAAGCCTGCCTTTGTAGGAGTACTCAATTCCATAAAGACTTCGGCACTGTCGGTGGCATTCAACATTTCCATCAGGAATTTAGCATTAAAGGCTATCACCAGATCCTCCCCGTTATACTGGCATTGCATGCGCTCATTACCTTCGAAGCTAAAATCAATATCCTGCGCGGTAAGCTGCAATTCGCTTCCCGTGATACTCAATGCAACCTGGTACGTACTTTTATTACTGAAGACACTTACTCTGCGCAGCGCTCCCAGGAAATCCGTTCTGCTCACCGTCAGCCGGTAAGGATTCTCTGTAGGTATCACTACCCTGTAGTCCGGAAATCGGGCATCGATCAGCCGGCAGCTCATTTGGGTGGTGCCATGAACCACAAAGAAGTGATTATTGTTGTAATTTAGTACGATCTCGTCGTTGTTATCCGGAAGAGCCGACTTCAACAGGTTAAGCGGTTTCCGCGGAACGATAAAGCTGTCGTTCGCCGGGCATTTTACATCATTCCGGTGATAACGTACCAGTCGGTGAGCATCGGTGGTCACAAACTGGATACCGTCCTCGCTCAATTCGAAGAACACACCTGTCATAGCGGGGCGAAGATCATCGGTGCTGGCGGCAAAAAGTGACTTGTTGATGGCTGTTACCAGCGCCGAAGACGTCATGGTAAACGAAGTTGTATCATCGGCAACCGGTTCTTTAGGGAAATTATCAGGATTTTCACCCATCACTTTGTATTTACCGCTATCGCTGGTTATTTCAATCCCAAAGTTCTTGTCTATCGTGAAAGTAAGCGGCTGCTCCGGAATATTCTTCAGGGAATCAATCAGTATTTTACCGGGTATACACACCCTTCCGTTTTCCTTCGCTTCAACGTTCAATTCGGTCCGCATGACGGTTTCAAGGTCGGTGGCTACAATCGACAGTCGGTTTTGATCAATTTCAAAAAGAAAATCTTCCAGTATGGGTAATACGTTATTGGCGTTGATTACACCTGCAATATTCTGTAATTGTTTTAGCAATGCTGTTGAAGATGCAATAAACTTCATCTTAGTCTTTTTACGGGTTTAACGAATCCTTTGGTTCTAAATTGATTGAGGCGAAACTACTATTTTATTGCCTATTCCATAAAAATAATATTCCGCATTTCCCGCATTCTATCGGATCACGGCAGAACGGTTTGGCAGCCCCATTTCTTCGCTCCCGGAGGCCGTTTTGGGCTGTTCCCTTCTTAATTTCGGCTGAAAACCTGAACTTCGGGTCGAAAACCGGATACCATTGATGAAATCGGAAAACAAGCCGCTCACAAAGGAGCAGGCTCTGCAAAAGCTACGGCATTTCTGCGCATATGCTGAGCGATGTCATTACGACGTCAGTACCCGGTTATATGAACTGGCAGTCAGGCGTCGTGACCACGATGAGGTCATTGCCACACTGATCGAAGAGGGGTATCTGAACGAAGAGCGATTTGCCAGATTGTTCGCGGGTGGTCATTTCCGCCAGAAAAAATGGGGGCGGAACAAAATCCTGGCCGAACTCAGGCGCAGGCAGATCAGTGACTATTGCATCAGAAAAGCCTTCGAAGAAATCGATGAAGCAGACTACCTTGGTACCCTGCGCAAACTGATGGTGGATAAATGGGAAGGGCTTGGTGGCAACCGGTTTGTGAAGATGAAGAAGACCACTTCCTACCTGATCCAAAAAGGATATGAACCAAGGCTGGTGCACGAATTCCTTCAACAAATTCTCGAAAACCCGGCAACATCATGAACACAATCACCTTCACGCTTATTCAGACAGGGTTAGCCTGGGAAGACAAAGAAACCAATCTCGGCATGATCGGAACGAAGATTGAGGCCATTCGTGAAAAGACTGAAATAGTTGTGCTTCCTGAAATGTTTTCCACCGGTTTCAGCATGCAACCTGAACATCTCGCAGAAACAATGGATGGGCCTGCCATAAAATGGATGCGCGAAATAGCCCTGCGGCGAAAAATTATCTTGACCGGCAGCCTGATGATGAAGGAAACAAATCCGGATTCTTCGAAGGATGCAGGGAAATCAACTGAAGCCAGGTATTATAACCGGCTCATCTGGATGCTCCCCAACGGCGAACATGGGATCTACGACAAACGGCACCTGTTCGCGTATGCCGGCGAACATAATTTTTATACAGCGGGTCAGAATCGACTCATCGCGTCAGTAAACGGCTGGAAAATAAACCTGCAGATCTGTTACGACCTGAGGTTTCCGGTCTGGAACCGGCAATCCCCGACTTTGGCCGGGGAATATCCTTTTGAATACGATATCCTGGTTTTTGTAGCCAACTGGCCGACGAGCAGGGCATTGGCATGGAAAACACTGCTCCAGGCAAGAGCTATTGAAAATCAGTGTTACGTAATCGGTGTAAACCGCGTTGGACGCGATGGGAACGGAATAGACCACCAGGGAGAGAGCATGGTGGTCGGACCATCAGGCGATATTTTATACCAGGGGAGCGAAAGAGAGGAAGTATATACAATTACACTGAATAAATCGCACCTTGAAGATGTACGAAAAAAATACCCGTTCTGGGCTGATGCGGATGGGTTCAATATTTTAAGGGACCTGTAGGACTACGATTTAACCGGCAGACCTGATGGTGGGTGAATGAAACTCTGCCTACCCTTATATTTTTTTACATCCCCGTTTTTGGCAGCTAATGATCTTGTCGGGTGCTTGCCTGTCGGTTTACCCTCCTTCGGCGTGCAGGCCTGCCGAAGATAGGCAGACAGGCAGGGGCCTTGGCAAGAAAATTCACTGTGCGAGAAAAAGTTCTCGTACTCCTTTTCATGGGTGTCCTTGTTAAATTGAAATCTAATCTAAAGTAGATATTGCCGCCTCGTAAATATTCAAATTAAACAAATTATCGTTTGGTCGTCCGGGTAAATTAGGCTCCCGCTACATTAATTTATCACCACTCGGAGCCACTGAAACCCAAGCTGGGACTGATGTGTATTACCAAATCTTTAATTCCCAAAATAGAAAATACAAAAAAATAATCTCACTTCTGTTATTTTTTAACAAAATCATCTATATTCGTGCAGACGACCTGATATATGAACTGATTTTTTCCATGTGAGACATTTACGAAACATTTAAACTAAAATTTCGATTTATCACTAATTATTTATATTAATTATATATAACATATAATTTCTACTTCGATTTTTCCGCTTAACTAAATAAACCATTTTATTTACTAACCCCTCATATTGTCAAAAATGAGAATAAGTATCATTGGAACGATTGTGTTTTGCTTTCTGTTTTCCGCGGGGTTCGCACAGGTCAAAAGTGTTTCCGGCGTCGTCAAAAATGCAGATGACGGAGCGCTTTTATCGGGCGTGACCGTGAGTGCGACGAAAAGAGCAACGCCAGTATTAACTGATAAGAACGGCGAATTCCGGATCAGTGTAGCATTGGGAGATACGCTGATCTTTTCTTATGTTGGTAAGAAATCCCGAACCGAAATTGTCGGCGAGAAGAACATTCTTGAGATCCTCCTGTACACAGAGGCCAATCCCATGGACGAAGTAACGGTCGTTGCCTTTGGTAAACAGAAGAAAGCCAGTGTAGTGGGTGCCATCACTACAGTGAACACCAAAGACCTCAGGATCCCGGCTTCTAACCTTACTTCATCTTTTGCAGGAAGATTGCCAGGCGTGATATCCTATCAACAATCCGGTGAGCCCGGAAGGGATAATGCACAGTTCTTTGTACGCGGCGTTACCACCTTCGGCTACCAGGCGTCGCCGCTTATCCTGATCGATGGCTTTGAATCAACCACCGATAACCTGGCCCGTTTACAGCCCGATGATATAGAATCTTTTTCTATCATGAAAGACGCCCTCGCTACGGTATTGTACGGAGCCAGGGGTGCGAACGGTATCATCATTGTGAATACGAAAGCTGGAAGAGAAGGACCTGTAAGCCTGAACGCAAGAGTCGACGTAAATATCTCGGCACCTACGCGGACCATAAAGATGCTGGATGGTGTCCGGTATATGAGATTATATAATGAAGCGCGCATTTCCAGGAATCCGCAATTGGGCGCGTATTATCCTGAACAGAAAATTCAGTCCACTGAATCTGGTGAGAATCCGATGATATTTCCAAATATAGATTGGTATGGGACCTTGTTTAACAAGAGCACTACTAACATGAAGGCAAATGTTAATATATCGGGTGGCGGACAAGTGGCTACTTATTATGTCTCAGTCGGGGCCGATAAAGAATCGGGACTTTTAAAAGTGGATAAAAGGAATAATTTCAACAACAATATTGATATTGGCCGGTATTCTATCCGATCAAATGTTATATTCAAATTAACTCCATCCACGAAACTCGATACCAGAATTCAGGGAAGGTTTGAAAGATATAACGGACCCTTTGTTTCCGCCTCTGAAATCTTCCGAATGGTTATGAACAGTAACCCCGTGGATTTCCCGCCTTATTATGAACCTGATTCGGCCAATAAATACACGGAGCATATACTTTTTGGAAACAGCTTCGTACAAGGTAGCCTGAAAAACAATCCCTATGCTGAAATGGTACGCGGATATGAAGGCCGGAATGAATCCACGATTAGCGCCCAGGCTACACTGATGCAGGACCTCGATAAAATTATAAAGGGTTTGAAATTTCAGGGGAAGGCATCCGCCACCACCTGGAGTAAGTACGCTAGCAGACGCACTTATTCACCCTTTTATTACGACCTGGAATCTTATAATCAGGTAACCAAAGAGTACAAGCTATTCCCACTCAATCCAACCAGTGGTCAACCTTATCTTGGAAACGTTCAGCCAGTCAGGGATGCGGACGGTCACTATTATTTTGAGGCCCGGTTAAACTGGGAGAGGATATTTGGCAAACACAACATTTCATTAATGACCGTTGGAACGATGGAGGAGAAGCTACTGACAAGCGGCAACAGTACATCCATTTATGAAACGCTCCCCGAAAGAAATATGGGAAATTCAGGGCGTGCTAATTACTCTTATGACGGCAGGTATTACCTGGAGTTTGCGTATGCATACAACGGATCAGAAAAATTTACCGGCGATAAGCGCTATGGTTTTTTCCCGTCAGTGGGTGGCGGATGGACCATATCCCGCGAAGACTTCTGGGAGTCCCTGCGCAATGTTGTTAGTACTTTGAAGCTTCGTGGATCCTGGGGGCTTGTCGGCAATGATGCGATCGCACAGCGTGTTGACCGCTTCTTCTACCTTTCCGATATTTCTCTCAGGGGAGGTACAAACAGTACCATTAACGGATACAGGTGGGGATCTTCCTTTATGAATTCTTACTCCGGTTACTGGGTAAGGCGCTATGCGAATCCAAATATTACCTGGGAACAATCTGAAAAATGGAACCTCGGAATGGAAGCAAACTTCCTTAACGAATCCCTGAAGACTACACTCGATTTCTACCGCGATGTAAGGAGCAAAATTTATATGAGGCGCGAGAATTTCCCCGCAACGGCGGGGCTGGAGGCTGCAGTGAGCGGGAACGTTGGTGAAGTGGAATCCAAAGGTTTTGAAAGTTCTATCGACTACCAAAAAGCAATCAATAAAAACTGGTGGGCCTCAGCACGCTTCAATTTCACCTATGCTACAAACAAACTGGTAAAGATCGATGAAAAAAACTTCCCCGATGAATACCTGAAAAGACTGGGTAGCAACATTAACCAGCAGTGGGGACTAGTCGCCGAAAGACTTTTCGTGGATGAACAGGAAATCAAAAACTCACCTAAACAGGATTTTGGTGAATATATGGCAGGTGATATTAAATATAAGGATATCAATGGCGATGGAATCATCAATGACAATGACAGGGTAGCATTAGGCTTTCCCACGGTTCCGGAAATACAATACGGTTTTGGAGCATCCGTGATGTATAAAAGCGTTGACTTCTCATTCTTCTGTAACGGAAGCGCCAGAACATCATTTTTTATCGATGCGAGTGCGGCGAGTTCAACAAGGGAAGCAGGTATAGCGCCATTCGCAAAAAGACGAAACGCGCTAAGCATCATTGCCGATGATTACTGGAGCGAAACAAATCCTGATGTACATGCATTCTGGCCAAGGTTGTCGACAGATCCCATAAATAATAATACTCAGCAATCATCCTGGTGGCTCAGAGACGGATCTTTCATGAAATTGAAATCCGTGGAAATCGGGTATAATTTGAAAGGACTGAAACACTGGGGTATAAAACCCGGCAGCAGGATCTACATAAGCGGTGAAAACCTGATGACCTTTTCTTCCTTTAAACTATGGGACCCTGAAATGGGCAGGAGAGGGCTAGAGTATCCGCCGAATAAAAGATATAACATTGGAATTCTTTTGACTTTATAAAAACAGGAATATGAAATTTTATAGATCTATTGCATTCGTTATTCTGATAACTTCAACTATCTCCTGTAAAAAATATTTGGATATAGTACCTGACAATACGCTAAGGCTTGAGAACATTTTTAACCTGAAACAGGACGCATGGGATGCACTGGCCAAAGTATATAGTTTTATCCCCCAGGACGATAAAGTCCATCTGACTTCATGGACCCTGGGTGACGAATGGATTGGGAGACTCGACCTTAACGACAATACATGGGACCTCAGAGCCATGCGCATCATGAGAGGTCTGCAGTCTCAGTCTTCGCCCGAGCTCGGATTATGGTCCGGGACCGAGGGTGGAAAACCATTGTACCAGGCAGTCAGACAGGCTGATGTATTCTTAGCAAACATTGACCGCGTGAAGGATATGACAGACGATGAAAAGAAAGACTGGAAAGCGCAGGTAAAAATGCTAAAAGCTTATTACCTCTTTTTATTAGTTCAACATTATGGACCGATCGTGCTGCCTGTCAAAACAGCTTCTCCCGAATCAGAGAAAGATGACCTTTTCATGCCTCGTTCAAAAGTAGAAGACTGCTTTAATTTTATTCTAAAACTTGCTAACGAGGCGATCCCTGACTTAAAGGAAAGAGCCGCCGAAAATGACCTTGGTCAGATTGATCAGGTCGTGGCAAAGGCCATCAAAGCGCGCATTCTTTTCTTTAGGGCAAGTCCTTTCTTTAATGGGAATAATGAGTACTTTGGTGATTTCATGGACCATGATGGCAAACCGTTTTTCCCCCTGACCTATAACAAGGAAAAATGGAAAGAAGTCATTGACGCAACCAACGAAGCTATAGCCATTGCCGAAGCCAACGGGCGCGGACTTTATACTTTCGAGAGAGACCCGTACACATTCGACCGCGATGCCTTTACCCGCAATCATGACAATATGAAAAAACTTTATGACCTGAGGATGCTAATTTGCGATCCCTGGAATAAAGAAGTAGTGTGGGGTTATTCTAACCTGGATTACTATAACCAAGGCGAATTATCACACGGTTCGAACATCCGACTCCCGCCAGGTTATGGGGATGGCGTAGTGAACACGCCGGCGTACTCCTGGCAGTGGTTGGCAGCCAGCTACCAAATGGCCGAGAGATATTACACAAAGAACGGACTGCCCATCGAAGATGATCTGACCTTTGATATGAACAAAAGACAGAATATTGAAACGACTCCGGGGGCTAACTCCGCCCAATATACACCCATGCTCGGCATTATGCAGCCAGGCGCTCAGACTATCGGTCTCTACCTGAACAGGGAACCGCGGTTCTATGCAAATCTTGGGATCACCGGAGGTTATTGGCGGGCACACACTGTACGAATTAACACGATGATGTTTGCGAATAGCGACGGAGGATTTAACTCTTCGCAGCACACCACAGATTTTCTTTGTACGGGAATTGGCGTTCAAAAATTTGTACATCCCGAATCACAATCGAACGCCTGGCAGCGGACCATCAAATTTCCCTACCCATTAATTCGCATGGCAGACCTTTACCTGATGAAAGCGGAAGCGCTCAACGAGTATTCAGGTCCCAGCGGACAGGTGTATGAAGAGATAAATAAAGTCCGCAGAAGGGCGGGAATTCCCGATGTACAGGCTGTGTGGGCCGACCCTGGTCTCACCAGAAATCCGGGTAAACATTTAACAAAAGAGGGGCTTAGAGATATCATTCTGCGTGAGCGCTCAATTGAATTTGCCTTTGAAGGTCAGCATTTCTGGGATATGATCCGTCACAAGAGGGCCGTCTCTTCTTTTTCATCACCAATCTGGGGCTGGACGCATACGGGAACGACCGCTGCAACCTTTTTCATGCTGGAAGCCAAACAGGTACGGCGTTTTACGATCACGGATTGCCTTTGGCCAATTGACCTGAATGAAATGAATACAAACGGAAAACTAATTCAAAATCCCGGATGGTAATAGCCATACACTTTTCTACAAAATGAAAATTATTATGAAGAATCAATTGGTTACACTCGCTGCTCTTATACTTTTGTTCGCTTCCTGTGAAAAGCAACAAAGGTTTCAAACAGAAAAGGATGGCACTCCCCCGGGGAAAGTAACCCTGAAAAGTTATACACCTTTATATGGCGGTGCCAGATTTTTTTATAGCCTCCCCAATGATCAGGATTTGTTAGGCGTTGAAGCTGTCTATACGAACAAAGACAACCGTTCCTTCAAATTCATGGCCTCCTATTTCCTGGACTCCCTGGATGTGTACGGATTCGCAAGCGTGGCCGAATATAAGGTACAGCTTTTTGCGGTAGACAGGGCAGGTAACCGGTCGGAACCTCTGGACGTTTCCGTGACTCCCCTGGAACCAGCCTATGCAAAGGTTGCGAATAACATACAGGCCAAACCGGGATTCAGCTCATTTTTTCTGGACTGGAACAATGAATTACAGCAGAACATAACGGTTTATGTCGATTATGAATTCCCTGATAAGGGCACTAACCGGAAACTGACAACCGTGTTTTCCTCCAACTTACCCAAGGACCGCAGGTTTATCAATGATCTTTTCCTGAGTACAAACCAGAAAGTCAAAGTCAAAATACGGGTTGCAGATATCTACGGAAATATTACGGAACCTATTGATAAAGGTGAATTCAGCCTGTTCGAAGATATCCAGATACCTAAACAAAATTGGGTGCTTCCTAATCCGAACGATTCCATCGGCGGCATACCCATGGTTTTTGGAAACGGACTGGAAGGAAGGAACGTCAAAGTTATTGATGGTATTATTGACCGTGGTGACAACCTAAATTTTATGCATACACAGAGCAGGGGCCGTACCGGCAAGACTGCAAACGGAAATATGCCATGGAACTTCATCATTGACCTGGGGGCAAAGTATGAAATAAGCCGTATCGTAACCGTACAGCGTCACTCCGGTGGACTGGCCAATGTGTCCAGGGGCCAATACTATCGAAGTGAAAATGTAGGGTTATACAATGTGTATATCTGGGATGATGTACTAAACCAGTGGGAGTTTGTCATGCAACATAAAATTCCCGTACCAACCGGATTAACGGAATTGGAGTTCGTCAAGATCGGCGAAGCCGGTGATATGGCTTATATGTTCCCCGATAATCCCGCGTATACAAAAGCTACCAGGTTATTCAGGTATGAAGCAGTAAAATCCTTTAATGGCAATTACACCCTCGATGACGCCAATTGCCTCTCGGAAATAACCTTATACGGACGAAAGGCAAATTGATTTCTGATCAAAAAACATCAAGTCATGAGCAATAAAATATTATTAGTCTCCTTTTTATTTATACTCTTCCTTTCATCCTGTGGAAAGATGTATGACAACCTGGAAAAGTACGCGGGTGAAATTGTATACCCAGGCAAATTTGACACCATCATTGGAAGGATCGGATACGAACGGGTAGAAATTGATTTAATGAAGGCTGGCAGGATCCCATCTAGTAAGATTAATCTGGGCAAGGCCCTCAAGACCGTAGTAGAATACGACGACAAAAAAATCACCATCGACTCACTGGCATCCTGGATCAATGTAAAGGATCTCAAAATGCCAAAATTGTACAGGTTTAAAGTCTATACGGTCGATGAGTTTGGGAATAAATCGGTTCCGCAGCAAATTGCATTGATTCCTTATACAGCAACTGATTTGTCAAGTCTGGTCGTATCTTCACCCAAAGTCCTGGCTTCACCTTCTTCGGGAGTATTGAGCTGGCCATCCGGACTCTCCTCCATCCTCCTGAATTATTATGGTTTGAAATATACGTATACGGATAAAGGTGGCTTGCAACGTACCGGTGACAGAGGCTCGAATCCGCGTATATTCATGGCTAACCTGAATTCAGGTGAAGCAGCAAATATTGATATTACTTATAAAATCATACCCAAAGTAAATGGCGTTCCCATCCTGGATACCGTTTATTTTCCTCAAAAATTGCAGATAAATATCCCCACCGGATCTACACCATTCACGCCCGTGGAATTGAGCATTCTTAAAGCAAACGGTATAAATACATTCACCGCTGACGCTGTAGCGAACGTGCAGAAATTAACATTCCCGGTGCATACGGCGACCTTGCAGGATATATTCTATTTCTCAGGACTGAAGGAAATTGATTTGACGGGCGGGACATTGTTTGAAATGACTAAAACAAATTATAACCGGAACGGTATTGTAAAGTCTATTGGCGGTGGACCGCTCGTTGCATTTGCCAGAAGAGCGGGCGACATACCTCTTGCCAGTGCGCAATATTTACTGGATCTGCTGGACCTGGGAATGCTGACTAAAGTAAAATATATTCCAAATTCGTTAGGCATCGACCAATTACTGGCTCCATACGCTTCTAGTGGTGTCATCGAGTATGTCGGCAAACCCGACGAAGCCCTGATTCCTCTCCAGCCCTTTTTGTTGGATGGACTTGTTCAGGATAACGCATGGAGGATGAGCCTGGAAGCTCCGGCCCTCACTTACCCCGATGGGGTCGGTCTGCAAAATGTGATAAAGGCAACTGTTCTGGACAGAAGTGGGTCCTTTGTTTTAACCATCCCAAAAGAATACGAATTTGATATTGCGCAGTATAAATTTCTCCGGTTCAAAGTATATGCACCCGCTAAATCCACATTCTCTGGGATTTATGCTCCATTTCAGAGACTATGGCCACGTTTTATGAATTACATGTGGGCATTTAATTCGGAAAGCAGCTTTGGCCAGCAATATTGGGCGCCTAACGCCAACGACTTCTCCATCAACGATAGTCAGCTTCAGGTATGGACCGACATAAAAGTGGATCTTTCTCAGGCCGTGGGTAAACACAACCGGGTTATCGTGCTCAACATCGGCGGAGAGCCGTCGATGAATTTTGGCACGCCGACAGAACCTCTAACTTTTTATTTCGCTAATTTCAGATTTAGCAAAAACTAAAACTCAAAAAGGGATTTGAGAGAATAAATACTCTCAAATCCCGCTTTTATTCCACAATAAAACGCACCCTGATTCTACCATCCTCCGCGTTTAAGGAGCAGACTAGCCGGTCGTTAGTTTTTTTGAGCAGATCGTACGAAAAAGTTCTCGCGCGCAGGATCTCACTGAACAGACTTATACTCATCATCGGTCACAGCCTGCAACCATACTACATTTTCCTCTCCTTTGTAGTTGGTTATCGCGATGTGTACCAAAGCTGTATCGGATGCGGCGCCATGCCAATGTTCCATATTTTCGGGAATGTTCACGACATCTCCTTCCTTCAGCATCCTGGCAGCCTCACCTTTTACCTGGTAAAATCCCCTGCCGGCTGTCACAATCAAGACCTGCCCCCTCGGATGAGTATGCCAATGAGTTCGGGCGCCGGGCTCAAAAACCACGTTAGCAATTGAAAAATCATTGTTCCGGTCGCGGGCCAGCAACGGAGTAACATAAGTGCTTCCCGTAAAATAAGCTGGTAAACCCGGCTGTCCTTTATCAAAATGACTGTCGACGAAGTTACCCATATAAATTTCTTTTAAATTACTGAAACCAATTCCCGGCTGGTCGCGCCCGATGCGCGGCCCCCGAATAACTCAAATCCCTGTTCTGGCTTCCAGTTCCGGCGGATATCGATCTCCTGCAATCGGGATCTGATCCAGTACCTGATTTATTTCATCCACCTCTTGTTTACCCAACCCCACACCCACCGACTCAATATTTTCTATCAGCCGATGAACTTTTGTGGTCCCGGGAATTGGAACGATCCATGGTTTTTGAGCCAGTATCCAGGCCAGGGCAATCTGAGCGGCTGTCGTATTTTTTCTGACAGCCAATTCCTTTAGTAGCCCAACCAAAACTTGGTTTGCAGCAATATTCTCCGGACTAAACCGCGGCACTTTACTGCGAAAATCGTGGTCATCAAATCTGGTGCCGCTGCCAATATTCCCTGTTAGAAAACCCTTTCCAAGCGGACTGAAAGGTACAAAGCCGATACCCAACTCCTCCAGAACTGGCATTAATTCCCGTTCAGGCTTGCGCCACCAAAGAGAGTATTCGCTTTCCACGGCTGTTACCGGTAGCACCGCGTGCGCCCTGCGAATAGTCTGTACGCCTGCCTCTGAAAGCCCCCAATACCTTATTTTACCTTCCTGAATCAGGTCTTTGATAGTTCCGGCAACTTCTTCTATGGGCGTTCCGGAATCTACTCTGTGCTGATAATAAAGATCAATGTAATCAGTCCGGAGTCTTTTGAGGGAACCTTCCAGCGAGGCCCTGATCCGGGCAGGATTACTGTCTTGTACCTGCTGTCCATCCACAAGCTTGATCCCGAACTTGGTCGCGATCACCACCTCACCCCTAAAGGGAGCCAGCGCCTCACCTAACAGCGTTTCATTGGTGAACGGCCCGTACATTTCTGCCGTATCAAAAAAATTGATCCCCTTTTCTACTGCTGTGCGAATCATTCGAATCATTTCCTGGTTGTCGGACGCAGGACCGTATCCATAACTCATACCCATACAACCAAGCCCGATAGCTGAAACTTCGGGGCCGCTTTTACCCAGTTTCCGTTTCTGCATATTCATATATATATCGTTTTTTAGCTTGAATAGATTATAGCAAGACCAGGACAAATTTACCAACCCTAAATAAAAATCACTTTTATTTTTCATGCCCGTGCCGCCCGGATCTCTCCTGCTCGATCCATTTCATGACCGCATCCATCTTATAGTCTCTGCTTTCCTTAATCGCATCAATAGAAGGACCGGCATAACGCTCAGGCCTGACGCCACTTCCGTCATGGGGCAGATCTTTATCGACCACCAACCGGAATAACGGTAATCGAAAACGGACGCCCGTCAAAGGCAGCGTAACGTCCGGGATCAGCCATGCTGAATTCCCGTAAGCAGCCCCTCCGGATTGCTCACCGGCAATTACAACATTTGCCTGTGACCGGAGAGCGGTCATCACCAGCGTGGAAGCCGAAAAGGATTGCCCTCCGCTCAAAATAAATACCTGGCCGCTGAAATGATGCCTTTTCAAAGGTTTAAAGAAATGATTTTCGTAATAAGCAAAGTGAAAATGCCCGTCAGTCCTGCGTCTCGTGACCAGGTTCAGGAATATCCTGATCCAGAAATCATTTTTAATACAGGAACTGCAGGCAGATCGCCGGCTAACGGCATACAGCGAATCGCTGATCTTAAACGGTTTGTCTGTGATATATCGGGTCAGGCGGTTGGAATGGCTTACCCGGCCACCACCATTCAACCGGAGATCTAAGATCAGGTTGTTGATGTGCTGGTTTTCCAGCGACCTGAACGACTGACGAAAAAATTTGCCCAATTGCAACTTCGAAGAAAAGCTGTTCAGCTCCATCACTGCATAGCGCCCTGCAGCGTCCGTTTTCAGCGATCTTTGTTGCTGCAATTTCTCAGCTTTAGACTTCGGGCTCTCCAATTTCTTTTTATGTTTTTTTTCTTCCGGCTGTGCATCGCGCCTGAGGGTGAGGGGCCTGACCAACACACTTTCCGCCGCGCCGGCTTCATTCCTGTAAGACAACCGGAAAGCCTCTTTCCAGCCAAAAAGCGTAATATACAATGCCCCGAAATTAGTACCCAGACTCAGCAATTGATTCCGGGCTACAGAATTATTCCCGTCCGCACTGATGTACTGATACATGGTATCCAGCAATGCGCGGACAGGGATACCGTCCAAAGAATCTATGAGCGTACCCCGTTTGAGTCGGGTTTCACGGGTAGACCTGTTTTGAACAACTACCATTGTATCTTCCCAGATCTTTACGCTGAGCGGAAAGAGAGAATGAACTTCCCGCCGTTCCGCATACCTCGTGTATTTCTTTGAGGCCATTACGGTCGTGTGTCCGCATTGAATAGCTGCTGTAGCTTTCACCAAATGCTTCCGGAATTCGGCTTCCGTCATACTGTCGCTCAGGGCTTGCCGGGTCTCGCTCCAGGTGTGTTCCAGGGCGGATCTGGGCGTGTACCAATAGAGTGAGGGATGCCGCTCCTCCAGGATCTGCCGGTAGAGATCAAAATCCTGCATCATTTCCTGAGGGCTGAATTTGCGCCCCGGGTTGAAAGTCTTTTTGGATGAGGCACAGGCTGTCAGGAGGAGGACTAACCCCAAACCTGCCGCCAAACCTGTAAATCGCAGTCCCATAGTGTTCCCGATATGGTGTTTTAAGACGGCCAAAGCCCCGGGCACAATACGCTGAAATGCAAAATACTATCTGCCCCGAAACTGGAAACTACGGGCGTTTAGTAACCCGTTATTTCAGGTGGTTCCACCCCTGCGCCGTCAGTGGATATTTGCTGCCCCCCTTCGTGATTATATGTTCTCCTTCGCTGATTTCGGTCATATACCCCACCACAGCGATGCCTGCATGCTGTGAAACTTTGTCATAATCGGCCTGGGAAATAGTAAAAAGCAATTCGTAGTCCTCTCCACCGCTCAGCGCACAGGCAGTAGGATCCAACTCAAATTTAAAAGCGGCTTTACGGGTGTCCTCCGCTATCGGTATTTTTTCTTCATATAGTATACAGCCCAGATTGCTGTCGCGGCAAAGATGCAACAGGTCCGAACTGAGTCCGTCGCTGATATCAATCATAGAGGTTGGCCGAAGTTTCTGTTCTGCAAAGAACCCGACAATATCGTTCCTTGCCTCCGGCTTCAACAGGCGCCCAATCACATACTCCTCCTGTTCAAGATCCGGTTGAATTTTAGGGTTTTCCAGAAATATTTTTCGTTCCCGTTCGAGGAACAGCAATCCCAGGTAGGCGGCGCCCAGATCGCCGCTCACACAGATCAGATCACCTTGCTGTGCAGTACTGCGTTTTACGAAATTGTCGGGTGCCACTTCGCCAAGAGCTGTAACTGAAATAACAAAACCTTTTTGTGAAGTGGTTGTGTCGCCCCCAACCATATCCACTCCATAAGCCCGGCAAGCGGCATACACCCCCTCATAAAATTCTTCCAGTGCTTCCAGGCTAATCCGGTTGCTTACACCCAGGCTCAGGGTTATTTGGGTAGGGACCGCATTCATCGCGTACACATCGCTCAGGTTCACAACAACCGCTTTATACCCCAGGTGCTTCAGAGGTGAGTACATAAGGTCGAAATGAACCCCTTCCAGCAACAGGTCGGTCGTAACCACTGTCTGCCGGCCAAAGAAATCCATGACGGCAGCATCATCCCCGACACCCACCAGCGTGGACGCCTGTTGCAATTCGATATTTCTGGTGAGATGATCAATCAAACCGAATTCCCCCAGTTCCGAAAGTTCTGTCCTATTACTCATGTCTTGTAATATAACTTAATAAAATCACCAAGTAGTGATAATCATTGGTTAATAATGTTCACCAGCTGATCGTGAATCAGCCCGTTGGTGGCCACCATTCCATGCTGGTAAACTGAATAATCGTTTCCCTTCAGATCCGTAACCTTACCCCCCGCTTCACGTACGATCAGGCTGCCGGCTGCGCTATCCCAGGCTTCCAGCTTGTGCTCGTAAAATCCGTCGAATCGGCCACATGCAACCCAGCAGAGATCCAGGGCAGCCGAACCCATCCGTCTTACCGGCACTCCTTCCCTGACGAGACGACCAAAAACTTCCAGGGGACCGTTGGGTTGATTGATATACTGATAGGGGAACCCGGTAACCAGGCAGGAGCTCATGGCATCTTCTTCCCTGCTGACCCTGATCGGCTGGTCGTTCAGGGTTGCCCCCTTATTTTTTTCCGCAAAAAAAAGTTCATTCATGTGTGGGTTAAAAATCATACCCAGGATCATTTCTGACTGGAATTCAACACCAATGGAAACACAGTGAAGGGGAATACCATGTGCGAAATTCACTGTCCCGTCAATCGGATCTACAATCCATTTATACTCAGAATTGCTTGGTAGCTCACCGCTTTCCTCGGTAAGGATAAAATGGTCGGGGAAATTTGTCCGAATGACCTGAATAATCGCTTTTTCAGAGGCGTGGTCGGCTTCGGTGACCAAGTTATTCCTACCCTCTTTGTGAGAGATCGCAAAAGATTGATTAAAAAAACGGCTAATTTCTCCAGCGCCGGCTTTGACGGCCTCGTGCAATACTGATTTTAACATGCCCCAAAGATAGTCATCCCCTATAAAAGACCGGCATCTCCACTTTTATTAGTAGGGACGGAAGTGGTCGCACCCAATTTAAGGAAAAGGTGCTTTTATCCGGATCTTCGATAAAAAATAATCCAAATGTGCCAAATCCGTATATTGCGGACTTTGAAAGACTATTTGTAATTTTAATATTTAGTCATACCGGAAAGTGTCATTATGGCTTCTCTCATCGAAATTAAAATTTCCCGGTCGATAGGATCCGCTTTCAGACTTGGTCAGAGTGATCCGAAGAGCCACCAGCGGAAAGTATTAAAAAAGCTTCTGAAGAAAGCCCGGTTTACCGAGTTTGGTCAGAAATATCATTTCGATCAGGCTTTGATGAGCCAGGATCTTGAAAGAAAGTTTCAATCCCTGGTTCCGGTTCACGACTACAACAAAATCTATAATGAGTGGTGGAAAAAGACGCTCGATGGCGTTCCGGACGTTGCCTGGCCTGGGAAAGTACAATACTATGCGCTGAGTTCGGGTACATCGGAGGCTTCCAGCAAGTATATTCCAATCACCAGGGAGCTGCTCAGGAGCAATACCATAAACTATCTCCGGCAGCTAATGAGCGTTTTCGGATATGAAGAGGCCAACCTGAAGGCGCTTACAAAAGGATTCCTGATGATGGGGGGCGCCACCAACCTTGAAAAAGGAAAGGCGGGGTGGTACGCCGGCGACCTTAGCGGAATACTGGCTAAGAATAAGCCTTTCTGGTTCCAGACCTTTTACAAACCCGGCGGAAGAATTGCTGCAATGAAAGACTGGAATGAAAAACTACATGAAATTGTGGAACACGCGAGAGACTGGGATATCGGATGTATCGTGGGTGTGCCCGCCTGGTGCCAGATGTGCATGGAAATGATCATTGAACACTACAAAGTGAAGAATATTCATGAGATATGGCCGAATTTCGGAGTGTTCGTACACGGCGGGGTGGCTTTTCAACCCTATCGTAAATCCTTTGAAAAATTGCTGGGAAAACCTATTTCCTATGTAGAAAACTATCTGTCAAGCGAAGGGTTTATCGGGTTTAAAATGAAAGAAAAGGCAAAGGGCATGCAACTGATCACCAACAACAATATCTTCTTTGAATTCGTTCCATTTAACAACAAAAATTTCACACCGGAAGGCGAAATAGTGACAAATCCGGAGGCGCTGTTAATTGACGAAGTGGAATGCGGAACAGACTACGCCTTGCTTATAAGCACAAACGCGGGGAGCTGGCGATACCTCCTGGGGGATACAGTTCGCTTCATCAATAAGGAAAACTGCGAAATCATTATTACGGGAAGAACCAAACATTATTTGAGTCTTGTGGGCGAACACCTGAGTGTAGACAATATGAACAGGGCCATTGAAGAGGCCAACGAACAGTTCAATATCTGTATTCCCGAATATACTGTAGCAGGATTTCCTTATGAGAATTTATTTGCTCATAAATGGTATATCGGTACTGACGACAAAGTAAACCCTGAAAAACTCAGGAAGTTTATCGATAACAAACTGAAAGAGATTAATGACGACTATGCCGTTGAAAGGACTAGTGCGCTAAAAGAAGTTTTCCTGGAAGTCTATCCCGAAGCCACTTTTCTGAAATTTCTTGAGCAAAAGGGGAAAATTGGCAGTCAGAGTAAATTCCCCAGGGTTATGAAAGGTAATTTACTGGTGGAATGGCAGCATTTTTTAACTACTAGAAAAATTTAATCACAACCAAAAAAAATCTTCCTTATTTTGTTCTCTTAATTATGACAGAGGCATTACTCAAAGGAATTACCCTGGGTTTGTTGCTGAGCATAGCAGTAGGGCCTGTTTTATTCTCCGTTATCAGACATAGTATTAATGTGGGTCACAAGGGCGGTTTAGCTTTTGTGGCAGGGGTCTCGGCCAGCGATTTCAGCCTCGCATTCGTGAGCAATGTTTTCTCTGAACTTTTCGCTACGATATCCAGCCATAAACAATTAATTGGCATTACAGGCAGCGTTTTCCTGGTCATCGTAGGCCTTTATTTCATATTCTTCAAAAAGGAGGAATTCAGAGAAAAGGGGAGTACCGCCCCCATTTTATTCCGCCGGCGGGATTACCTGAAACTGTTCCTTTCAGGTTTTTTCATGAATACGCTTAATCCTTCCGTGTTCATCTTCTGGCTTACCGCATCTACTACGTTTATCAATCACACCGTTCAGGAAAGAATCTTACTTTTTTTAACCTGCCTGCTACTGGTGCTCAGTTCAGACGTTACCAAAGTACTACTTGCTAACAAAATCAGAAATAAGCTCACTCCTCATAATATTCACCTGATAAACCGGATAAATGGTATCATTTTGGTAGGTTTTGGATTCGCACTGATTTGGGGATTGATGGTTTATCAATTCCCAAAATGAAAATTATATTCAATATTTTTGAACGGTCTGCTTTATTTAGCAAATGTTAATAGGAAGATTATTTTCAGGAATATGGAAATTGGGCAAGAGGCTGTTTATCTTTTTGCTCATAACGCATTTGCTATATGTAGTCCTGCTGAAATGGGTCGAACCTCCTATTACAATAACCCAGCTTGTCAGCCTTGTAAATGGGAATGGATTGCACCGGAAATATGTCAGCGAAAAACAAATCTCGCCAAACGCCAGGCTGGCCGTAATTGCCGCCGAGGATCAACTCTTCCCCGATCACAATGGATTTGACTGGAAAAGCATTCAGAAAGCGATTGAGTACAATACCCGGAAACCGGGTAGAACCCGTGGCGCCAGCACCATCAGTCAGCAGACCGCTAAAAATGTGTTCCTGTGGCAGGGCAGGAGCTGGACCCGCAAAGGTCTTGAGACTTATTTCACTTTTCTGATCGAAAAGATCTGGGGAAAGAAAAGAATCCTGGAAATTTACCTGAATGTAGCTGAAATGGGTAAGGGGTTGTTTGGCATTGAGCAGGCCGCGCAAACTTATTTCAATAAACCTGCTGCAGACCTGACGGCTTATGAAGCCGCTGCGATAGCCGCAATTTTACCCAACCCGGGAAAATACAAGATCAAGCCGATGTCGCCGTATGTAACGGAAAGAAGCAGAAAGATTATGCAACAGATGAATTTCCTGAAACCCGACCGGGAAATACAGGCAATTATCAACAAATAAATTTAGTTCCGTTATTATATTAATTCCCCCGCGATCAGGCGATTCACCGCATCCCGCGCAATCCGGAACCGCTCGGGGTAATCCCCGCGCACGATTACCCAGGGAGCGCTCTGATTGATTAGCAAATCTTTATATATATCGAATAGCTCGATCCGCGGCCCCGGATCAGGATATTCCCTCAATTCATCTGCAACCCAGGGGAGATCTACATCGCACAACAGATAGAGGTCGTATTTCCGGGAGGCAGCCTCGTTGAGTATGAATGAATGACATCGGCCAAAAACAAACTCTGACCACACCTTCATCACATACATATCCGTATCGATAAACAGCAGTTTCGACTGATCAGGCCCGTACACTGGCGCAGCCGGATCGCCCGACAACTTCTCGGATTGGCTGTCCTCCCTGACCAACTGACCTTTCGCAATCTCCAGCAGATCTTCGTACCCATATGATTTCCCGAATCTGAGTAAATACTCCCTGGCATATTCAGGCACCCATAAGGTCCTAAACTCCTCCGCCAGCAACTCCGATAATGTGCTCTTTCCCGTACTTTCCGGTCCTATTATGACGATTTTTTTAAGCATATGTGTTATTTTCCGAGGCTTTTCGCCGCCATTCCGCCAGTCCCCAAAAAGCCATGAATAACAAGATCAGGTAATACACACTGGTAAAAACAAGACCTTTGACAAAATAAAGCGGAATCGAACAAATATTCGTTGCGATCCACCAATACCAGCTCTCCACTTTCTTTTTTGCCATCAGCCACATGGCGGTATATGCGGTAGAAGATGCCAGAGCATCTGCCCACGGAATAGCCCCCGATGCAAATGCTTCCTTCAGAAAAGTCAGTGATATGAATATGACTACGTAGAAAAAACCGCAAAACAATAACTGATAGAACCATTCGCGACTTGTAGAATATTTGACGGTCACGACGTGACGGTGCTCCCGGTCCCTTTTTGCCCACAAAATCCACCCGTAGAAACTGACGACAGTGTAGTACAAGTTCACCGACGCCTCCCCCAGCAAATGGTATTTGAAGCTTAAGTATACGTAAATGATCGTGTTTGCAAGCCCCGTCGGATACACCAGTATATTCTCCTTTCGACTGAACCACACGCTGATGATACCCGAGAAAACCGCGATATATTCCAGTAAGGAAGTATTCAGTAATCCCTCATAAAATGCATGAAAAATCTGGTCGGACGTCAATATTTATTTTTTCAAAAATAAGGAATCAGCTTCTTAAACTTCCCAAATGATCCTGGTTGTAGTATTGCCGGACAGTTCGGGGCGCTCATTCGGACAACCGCGGAAATATGAAAACTGCCATTCGGTTTCCTGACTAATATCATAGTTTACAAGCCTGTTTTGCGGGCAGGTATTTTTAACTTTGTAGATCTTATCGATTCACATAAAAACTAACGAAATGACCTCCATCGTTGTTAGTCTGTTTGTCATCCCGGCAATTGTCAGCCTGGTTATTTTGATCCTCCCCAGAGCCCTGGTGAGAATTACCACGATACTGGCAACGGTCGTGATTTCGTCGCTTTCGCTGTATTTGTATATCTATGCAGGCAATGGTGTTTTGCGTTTCTCAGCGCCTTCTTATCTGGATACCATCGTGCTGATAGTAGACTTTATGCTGCTGGCATATATACTCTTTCAGGGTATCATGCAGCGAAATGTACTCGTCTGGTCGCTGGCGCTGGTCCAGGGCGGACTGCTGGCTTATTTATCCGGCCATATGCCGCATGAAGGCGCCATGCAGTTTTACGTGGATAAACTGAGTATCTTCATGTTCCTCCTGGTGAATGTGATCAGTGGGGTCATCGCCATCTATTCATTAAAATACATTGAAGACGAAAATTGCAGCAATTTTCGCCGGAAGTATTTCATGTCGACCATTTTCTGGTTCATGGCTGCTATGAACCTGCTTGCAGCCGCGGATAACATGGAGTATTTCTACCTGTTTTTTGAACTGACCACGCTCGCATCCTACTTATTTATCCGGTTCCGAAAAGACAAAGAATCAAAAGAAAATGCACTAACGGCCCTCTGGATGAACCAGATCGGTGGGCTGGCTATACTTGGGGCTATCGCTTACACGATTTTCACCCCGGCGTATGGCATTCCGTCCATGAGTGACCTCATTTCCAAGGCTCCCGCTGTTGGCGTAATGATGCCTTTTGCCCTTCTCGCAGTTGCCGCACTGGTAAAAGGCGCTCAATACCCCTTCAGCAAGTGGCTGATTGGCGCAATGGTAGCCCCTACGCCTGTAAGCGCGCTACTGCACTCATCAACCATGGTAAAGATTGCACCCTTCCTGATTTTGAGGATGGTGCCCGCAATTAAAGGTACTCCGGTTGCCACGGTTATCATGTGCCTGGCAGCCTTTGTATTCATTGCCGCGGCGATTGGCGCACTGGCCCAGGATACCTTCAAGAAAATACTGGCCCACTCAACCATCGCACTTCTCGCGTTGATGATCCTGATGGGTGCGATCGGCACTCCGGTCGCCGTAACAGCTGCGCTGATGCTGATCGTGTTTCACGGACTTTCAAAATGTATGCTCTTCCTCGATGCAGGAATACTCGAAAATGTATTTCATCTGAAGAAAACCAGCGATATGTCGAAGTTGGGTGATTCAGGTCCATTTACCACCCTGGTTGTAGCCGTAGGTTTCATGTCGTTGCTACTGCCCCCGTTCGGTGCGTTTATTGGGAAATGGTTCAGCATCGAAACAATCGGTACGGTAGCACCCACTTTTAAACTCGCTGGGGCACTGATCCTGGTTGCGATTGCTGGTGGAAGCGCGGTGTTGTCGCTGCTATACTTTAAAGTGCTGGGGGCTATGATATCCAGAAGCGGAGAGCGGGACAAAGTAAACTTTGAAAAATTGGATCCCCTGTATAAAGGTACCCTGAGCTTTCTGCTGGCAACAGTATTACTGTTCACAATAGCTATTCCATGGCTGATCCCGGAGTATTTTGCACCGGTGGCCGAGGACGTGATCCAGGGACCGGTGATTATTTCTCTGGCCGGCCTGGGTATGCTGATCGATAACATACGGCTGCCCATATTACCCATGATTGCAGCATTGATTCTCCTGCCGGTGGGTATCATTGTGGCCATGTATGTCCGCTTCAAGAAAGTAGATCGGGTGAAAGAGTATGCGTGTGGCGAAAAAGTAGATTATAATTTTTCATCTTTCTATTTTTCTACCGATAAGGCTGATCCCTGGTTTGTGCTTACCGGCATCTTGTTCTTTGCCGCTATTTTACTGACGGGATATTTTACTTAATTTAAAGTATTTCAAATGAATCATTTGCTTGTTCAGATTATACTCATCGTCCTGGCGCCTGTGATCGGGGGATTGATCTACGGCCTGGAAAGAATTGTCCGGGCCCGTATGCAGCGCCGGATAGGCCCGCCGCTGCTGCAACCTTTTTACGACTTCCTGAAGTTGCTGGACAAACGCAGGATGCTGGTACATAGCACCCACGCCTTCCTGGGCCTCGTGCATTTTCTTGCCCTTTGGGTGGCCGTAGCCTTGCTAATTCTGGGCGGCGATTTTATCCTGATTATATTCCTGCACTTGTTGTCTTCAGCCGTGATCATCCTTGCAGGATTCAGTACACGCTCCATTTTCAGCCACCTGGGCGCAAACAGAAGCGCCATCAGCATCCTGGCCTATGAACCTGTGCTGGTGATCATAGCTATTTCGGCATATTTACTAACAGGAAGTTTTGAGGTGTCCGCGCTGTATGCCAGCCCCATTCCCATATTGTATAAAATGCCGCTCGCTTTTGTTGCGCTGTTGCTGGTACTGCCGGTGAAGCTGAAAAAGTCGCCGTTTGATGTAGCTGAAGCGCACCAGGAAGTGGTGGGAGGTGTAGAACTGGAATTTTCCGGTATTTTTTACGAAGCTATTTATACGGCCAAATGGCTGGACTACGTATTCTGCTACCTGCTGGTTTTCCTTTTTGGGGGCGCCAATATCTGGTTTGGACTTCTGCTGGTAGCGCTCACTTTTCTGTATATCAACGCGCTCGACAATTCCAGTGCCAGAGTGAATTATAAACAGATGGTCCGTTTTTGCCTGTGGGTAGCGCTGCCACTGGCTTTCGTAAATCTGATCCTGACGATGTTCGGAATGTTTTGATATCGTTAAAAAAACAAGATTAAGTATCAACGATGAAACTCAACAAATTCAGAAAAAAATCTCCCTGGATCCTGCACTATAACGCAGGGGGTTGCAATGGTTGCGATATTGAGATACTGGCCTGCCTTGGCCCCAAATATGATATCGAAAGATTTGGGATGATCAATTCCGGCAACCCCAAACAGGCCGATATCATGCTGGTCACCGGACCAGTGACCAAGCGGTCCCGCGAACGGCTGGTAGATATCTACTCCCAGATGCCGGAACCCAAAGTAGTCGTGGCCTGTGGGAGCTGTACCTGCACGGGAGGTGTATTCCGCGGTATGTATAACGTAGAAGGTGGTGTGGATCAGTATATCCCGGTTGATGTTTATGTACCTGGCTGCGGTTGCCGCCCTGAACAAATCATCGCAGGTGTGGTGGAAGCACTCGCCAAACTGGAGCAGAAAACTAAAGACAGGGAAAAGTCGATCAAACTCGACGGTGAAGCGGTTCTGTATGACGAGCAGGTAAACCGCAGAAAAGTGGCTGAAACCATACCGGACAATGAACCGGCGATATTTGGTTGAACAATCGACTTTCGTTTCAGGCAGGATATTGTAACTGTAGTAAAGCCAGTCCCCCGCCGCCCAGAGAGTCTGATAAAGTTAAAAACTTAAATTATGAACCGCAGAGAGACCAGTTTCGAGAACCTTAAGCAGGACATTGCAGCTTTTTACAGGCCCGATGCCCATCACTTCATCACCATGAACGGTGTTGATCTGGGCAACGACGAAATAGAATATCAATGGTTCTTTTGTGACTACGCATTTCCCTGCTCGGCTACCGTTTTCGTAGCCAAAGCACCGGCAGCGCAAACCGTCCCCAGCATCCGCGAAGTAGTGGCCCCGGCCTGGGTACCGGAAGCTGAGCTTACAGATTTACTGGGTGTGAATATCGAAGGCGCCGATAAAGGTTTTATGCTGGATGTAGACGCCGATCCTGCTCCATTAAGAAAAAAGAAAAAATAATTATGGCTACCCAATACAATATTCCGGTGGGCGCACAGCATATTGCATTGCTGGAACCCTTGCACTTCAAGTTCACCACGGAAAACGAAAAGATCATTAAGGCAGAAGCCAACGTAGGCTATGTTCATCGCGGTATTGAACAGGCATGCTGTACCAAATTTAAATTCAGGCAGGTAAGCTTTGTCGTTGGCCGGGTGTGTGGCTTATGCTCGATCTCACATACCACCTGCTACTCACAGGTCGCTGAGAAACTGATGAAGCTGGATATTCCCAGGAAGGCAAAATACCTGCGGATGCTTGTTGTTGAGCTCGACAGGATACACTCGCACCTGCTTTGCTTGTCGCATGTAGCCGAAAACTCCGGCTTTGAAGCCTTGTTCATGAAGACCATGCAGTACCGCGAATTTGCCATGGAATTGCTCGAAGCTGTCTGCGGAAACCGCATCCAATACGACTTTTCAATCGTCGGTGGCGTAACAAGGGATCTGCGAACTGATGTGGCAAAAACGATCCTGGAGAAATTGAAAATATTCAGACCGCAACTGGATGAGCTCGTGGATATCTACAGTAACAACCTTACTCTTGGATTGAAAAACAAAGGTGTGGGTAAGCTCACGCGTGAAGATGCCATGCGGCTTTGTGTTGTGGGCCCTTTTGCCCGGGCTGCCGGCCTGGCTATCGATGTAAGAAATGAAACCGAGGACCTGCTGCCCTGGAAAGAAGCGGGCTTTGAAATGGTAACTGATACAGCAGGCGATGTGTACGCACGGAACCTGGTCAGACTCAGAGAGATCTACGTCTCAATGAAGATCATTGAAAACGTAATCCATGGATTGCCGGAGGGAGATATCGCGGTTGATTTTAAAGGGTTCCCTGATGGTGAAGCCATCAACCGTCTGGAAGCACCAAGAGGTGAACTTTTCTATTACGCGAGGGGCAACAAAACACAGATCCTGGAAAGGCTGAAGATCAAAGCGCCGACCTTTTCAAACGTTCCGGTTATGGTTCATTGCTTCGCGGGAAATGAATATGCCAGTGCTCCAGCGATTATTGGCTCTTATGATCCATGCCTGTCCTGCACGTCCAGGTAACTTAAAGGAATAGAATATTTGGAGTTGCGATCATTGAAAAATAAAATGCGACTACCAGAAAGACAAAAAATATTGAGATGAAAAGTTTTTTTAGCGCCCTTGGAAATTTATTCAAAAAGCCGGTAACCACCAGGTATCCGTTTGAACCCACTTTCAAGCCGGATGATTACAGGGGTCTGATCGCTTTTGAAGAATCGCTCTGTATCTGGTGCCGGAAATGTGAAATGGCCTGCCCTCCGGGGGCGATCGTATTTTCGCAGGATTTAAATACTGGTAAACAAACGTATCATTACAGCCCGTATGTGTGCATTTACTGTAAGGAATGTGTGAGAGCCTGCCCCGCTCCGGGCGCCCTGTTGCAAACGGCTGAACCCGGCCCTCCGGGTTTGAAAGAACAAGATGTAAATAACAGTTGGAACAGACTATTCAGCGAAGCCCTTGAAAGCAGGGCGGCTTACACGGCAGAAAAAAAGAGAAAACAGGCCGAAGAAAAAGAAGCACAGGCAAAAGCCCGTGCAGCCGCTGAATCATTTAAAATTACCGGACGAAAAGAAGAAGGTCAAAATCCGGAGTTGGCCTGATCATACAGACTCAACATATACACTTGTCGCACGATCTCCGTTTAGTGACTATTGACCTCAGGGGCAAAACCAGGCTACTGACAACATTGGCAGATAAAATTATTGCTATCAAAGGCATTCATTATGGTAAACTGGTGCTTGCCGAACTAAGCGAAACAAAGGGAAAGCCGCATACCCATACAAAATAAATATCATGTCACAGGAATTAACTATTTTATTAATCACAACAGTATCCATCGGATTTCTTCATACCATAACCGGACCGGATCACTATCTTCCTTTTATTGTCATCTCAAAAGCCCGGAATTGGCGGATGCGAAAGACTATTACCTTCACGGCTTTGTGCGGACTCGGTCACGTGGGAAGTTCCGTGGTGCTGGGCCTGATTGGTATCTTCTTTGGTATTGCTATCCATAAAATTGAACTGATGGAGGGCGTCCGGGGAAGCATCATCTCTTATATTTTTACGGTATTCGGATTGCTCTACCTGATCTGGGGTATTAAGCGCGCGTATAAGAACCGGCCGCATACCCATCTGCACATGCATAGCGATGGTTCCGTACACCAACACGTGCACACACATACCAACGAACACAGCCATGTACACACAGACGATTCAAAAATTAATCTCACCCCCTGGATATTGTTTACTATTTTCGTATTCGGCCCATGCGAACCGCTGATTCCATTGGTTATGTACCCTGCTGCGAAAAATCACATGGGTGACCTCGTCTTGGTCACGGTGATTTTCTCACTGGTTACAATATCTACCATGATCGCCATGGTATTGCTGGCGACATACGGGTTCAAATTTGTTCCGATGAAATTCATGGAAAAATTCAGCCATGCTATTGCTGGCGGGACTATTTTTATGTGTGGGCTGGGTATGCTGTTCCTTGGCCTGTGATTCACTAATAATTTGTCTTAGAACCCATCCTTTCCAATGGTGCCGACCGGCAACGTTTACGCAAATCGGCCGATTCGGAGTGGCATCCGGTCAGTAATTTCGTGTATGTTTATGGGCCCTTTTACGGACTAATGCATATTCAAATCAACAAAACATGAAGCGATTCTTAATCTTAACTATCTCAGGTACTATCTTTCACATCAGTGTGAACGCACAGGAAATCAATAAACCCACCAACCAGGACACTATTGCATTAGAAGAAGTTGTCGTTACAGGTTCCCGGTTCGAAACTTCAAAGAAAGTAGTTCCCTTTTCGGTTTCGCAGATCAACCGGCAGGAAATCGAAAATACTGGGCAGATCAATATACTTCCTGTCCTCAACGATTATGTGCCCGGCGTTTTTGTCACAGAGCGAAATATCTTAGGATTCGGCGTAGCAACCGGCGGATCCGGCGGTATCAATATCCGTGGAATTGGCGGTTCACCAAATACCGGTGTTCTCGTACTGATCGACGGGCACCCGCAGTTTCAGGGAATATTCGGTCATCCCCTTGCCGATGCCTATGTCGCATCAGATGTCCAAAAAGTAGAGATTATCAGAGGGCCTGCATCAGTACTCTATGGAACCAATGCGATGGGCGGCGTCGTGAATATCATCACCCGTAAAAATGAGAAGAATGGATTCAATGGCAGTCTGGGAGGCTCTTACGGATCCTATAACACCCAAAAATATTATGGTACGGCTGGTTACCGTGGAAAGAAATGGGATGTTTACGCTTCCCTGAATCACGACAGGACCGATGGCATCAGAGAAAATACTGATTTCAATATCACTAATGGCTACACTAAACTCGGATATCAGATCAATGATCATTTCAGTTTGATGGCCGATCTGATGATTGCCAAATATGACGCTAACGACAACGGTCCGGTTTTTAAGCCCGCCGCTTTTCATATTGATATTTTAAGGGGAAAGACTTCCTTCTCGCTGATCAATAAATTCGAAAAATCAGAAGGGGCTTTAAAACTGTATCATAATTTCGGGGACCATGATCTTTCAGACGGTTTCAAATCAAGCGACAGAAACTCAGGGATCATGCTTTACCAGACACTGCGGCTATTTAAAGGTAACTCATTAACTATTGGTACAGATCTGAAACAATATGGAGGTAAAGCGAATACCGGTGTTGCAAGGGACAGCCTCAAAACCGTCAATGAGATTGCAGGTTATGTTTACACGCAGCAAACACTGGCCCGTATTCTCACGCTTAGCGGTGGCATCCGGGCAGAACACAACAGCGTTTGGGGCGGGCAATGGATTCCTACCGTCGGCGCAGCAGTGAGCCCGAACAACCGGACTACCTTCAAAGCAACTGTTGCGAAGGGTTTCAGGAGTCCTACGATTATGGAGATGTATTTGTATGCACCTAACCCTGAGCTGAAGCCTGAGCAAATGGTCAGCTATGAGCTAAGCTGGCTGCAGCAATTATTGAACAACCGGCTGAAGCTGGAACTGACGGGTTACACCGCCAATGGCACGAACCTGATCCAGGTTGCGGGCATACCGCCGAAGATGAAACGGCAGAACCTGGGGACATTCGCCAATAGAGGGATTGAATTTGCAGCCAACTATTTTCCCATAAACAACCTGCACCTGCATGCAAATTATAACTACCTGCACCAGGAAAAAATCACCCTGGCGGCGCCGCGGCAGCAATTTAATGTAAATGGAAATTACAATTATAAGATCTGGACTTTCTTTACCGGACTGCAATACATCGACAAGCTGCATAGTAACCTGAATCCGGAAATAATCAATTCGTATGCCCTGCTTAATGCCCGTGTGGGTGTGACACCTTTCAAAAAGATCAGTTTGTTCGTAGCCGGCAATAATTTACTGGACAGGAAATATGAGATTAACTACGGGTACCCAATGCCAGGTATCAATATTTCCGGTGGCATCAATGTTGGATTTTAAGCCACTTGGTGATATTTTATAAAAAATCTACATATGAGGAACGCAGCAATCATTTTGCTTTTGATACTCTCCTTCCGGTATCCTGCGATCGCGGATTCGGGGAAACCATCTCATTATGTAGTCATTGATACCGATGGCTCCCTGGATGATTTCAGGGCTATCAATATGTTTCTCGCAGGTCACGATTTCAACGTTCTGGGCATTACTGCTTCGCAGGGCAGCCTGAGCCAGGGGGAAGTTTTTGATAAAGTTGGCGCCTTGCTTTATACCTATTACCATAATGGCATCCCCATCGGCGCAGGAGAGTCTTTATCAAAGCCATTGCCGGCCTGGAGCGGCTTTGCCAGACAGATCAACTGGGGAAAACAAGTGGGATTAAAAAAGCAGAGCGCCGTTGATGTTATTGAGAAAGCCGTTGACGGATGTGCTGAGAAGGTCACGCTCGTTGCCCTGGGTCCGCTCACGAATTATGCGCGGTGGATCAAACAGACAAGGCACTCTTTAGACAAGATTGAGAAACTTGTCTGGTACTGTGAACCCGAAAAGTCGGGCTCATTCAATTACGTCACCGACAGTCTAGCGTGGATGGACATTATGGGTTCAAAAGTCCCGCTGGTGATGGTTTCTAAAGGGAAAAGGACCCTTTCCCCTGATCAGGACTATATGTCCGCCCTGCAGCAGCCGGGTAACATCTATACAAAAACTATATTGGATGTACTTAACACACCTGTGGTAAAAGAAAAACTGAAGCAGGGACATGCAGGGTTATGGGATGATCTGGTACCCTTATACCTTTCGCACCCCGATTTGTTTGATGTGGAAAAGAAAGACGGGTATGAAAATGCCATGCTGAAACAAACCGTTTCTGCTGCAAAGATCTACGGCGACATTGCTGAAATCCTGCATTCAAAAACAGCGGCGATGAACCGGGTCTTCACTACATTTCCAATTCAGCAAAATCTGTATAAGAAAGATTATGCAGAAATAATCCCGGGCACAATCTCCGACTTTGGTCTGGCCGAATGGAAAGCGATCACTTTAACCAACGAGGTACATGGACATACGGGCATCTATTCAATAATCGGCGCAAAAGCAGGCATCAGGGCCTGCGAATACTTTAATGTAGGGGTAAATAACTTATATGCTATTTCCTTTGCGGGTAACAAGCCACCGCTCAGTTGTTTCAACGACGGCATTCAAATCAGCAGCGGGGCAACGATTGGACAGGGGCTTATCACCGTTTCTGACACAGTCATAAAACGACCCACCGTCATTTTCCGGTTTAATAACCAAAGTGTGAAGTTTACTTTAAACGAAGATGTCGCGCAAAAAATGCAAAAGGATATCCAGAAAGGAATTGAACAATTTGGTATGACGCCCGCTTATTGGCAATACGTAGAGAAACTCGCTAGGGATTATTGGGTTAACTTTGACCGTCATCAGATTTTTCAGATTGATAGAATGTGACGCATGCACGAAGTATCTATAGCTCAGTCGATCGTTCAATTAATGTCGGAGGTAAAGCCGGCCGAAACCCCTGGATATATTTCAGCAGTCAATATCCGGGTGGGTGAATTAAGCGCGATAGAAACGGATGCTTTGCTCTTCGCGTTTGACATTGTGAAAGCGAAGACGCTATTAAGCAGAGCCATGCTCAACATTGAGATCGCCGAGGGGAGGGCGATCTGTAATTCCTGTGGCACAGAATTTCCTATGCATCATTTCGCGACTTCATGCCCCAATTGCGGAAGCTACCAGGTTTCTATCACCGAGGGCAAAGAAATGAAGGTGGTAAGCTATGACCTGGAAGATTCCTAAAGACTATTCAGTTCTGGTCCCGGGCTGAAATGTCTTGAACAGGATACCGGTTTGTACAGGGCCGGCGACATTGCAGTTCCGGACCGCCCCAGCAAATTTGAAAATTGCCCGATCTGGATATTTGTCACAAATTAATCTAAACGAACTGCAGGTTTCTGCAAGGCTTACCGCGCTTCAAACTTTAATCGCCCAGAATTAATGTGAAACATCGGGTCAGGGTTTGAACAGCGGAAAATCGGTATTCTCTACGTGTGCCTGCCTCATATATTCACCCATTTTTTTCACTATATCGGGATATTTTTTGGCGACATTATTTTTCTCAGCAGGATCCGCGCTAAGATCAAAAAGCTCCAAAGGATTATTGGGATTAGCTTTTACATTTAACCGGATAGCTTTCCATTTTCCCGCTCGTACAGCCTGACTGCCACCACCTTCATGAAACTCCCAGTACAGGTATTCATGTTGTTGCTGGGTTCCTTTGTGCAGCAGCGTAGGAAGCATCGAAACGCCGTCTATTTCCCGGGGTGTAGTCACAGCGGCAAGGGAAGCAAACGTGGGAAGAAAATCCCAGAAAGCCCCCGCAAAATCAGTTACAGATCCCGCGCGAATCCTACCCGGCCATCGGGCGATCATCGGTACCCGGATACCGCCTTCATATAAATCTCTTTTGATCCCCCTGAAGACACCACTACTATTGAAAAATGCCGGATCATTCCCACCTTCATGATGGGGTCCGTTATCGCTTGTGAAAAAAACCAATGTGTTTTTGTCCAGGCCAAGCTTCTGAAGCGTCTGAATGACGTCCCCCACATATCTATCCAGCCTGCCGACCATCGCAGCATAAGCTGCTTTTGGATAAGCCTGGGGTTGGTAACCGACGCCGTTCCAGGTTTCAGGCACCTGAACAGGCTTTTCATTAAAAGCCTTTTTATAGTATTCAAACAAGGGATCATTCTTTGGTATTTGCAGGCCGGCATGCGGCAGGGTATAAGTCAGGCAGATAAACAACGGGCTGTCTTTGTGCTCTGTGATAAATGAAAGCGCTTTCTGGTGAATCATGTCGGCAGCATAGGCCGTCTGCGATGTAGGGGTATTACCGAGCTCGATTCTTTGATCATTATCCCAAAGATGATCCGGGAAATAATTATGCGCCTGAGCCTGGCAGTTATATCCATAAAATCGGTCAAACCCCTGGTTCAACGGATCACCTTCGGTCCCCACGAAACCCAGGCCCCATTTACCAAAAGCGGCGGTGGTATATCCTGCCTTTTTCATCAGCTCTGCTACCGTCACGGCGGAAGCTTTCAGTGGCCATTGCCCTTCAGGCCTCACTTCTTTGTTCCCCCGGATAGGAGTATGCCCGGTATGCTGCCCGGTCATCAACGAAGAACGCGACGGTGCACAAACCGTAGTTCCGGCATAAAACTGTGAGAATCTCATCCCTTCGTGCGCCAACTGGTCGATCTTCGGCGTCTTGATCTTCTGCTGACCATAAACTCCCAGATCCCCGTAACCCAGGTCATCCGCAACAATCAATATGATGTTTGGTTTAGAAGCATGCGTTTTGAGGGCGCTTGTTTTTTGTCCATTTGAAACGAAAGCTCCACTCAACAAAAGGCAAACCAGCAGTATCCGGTATTTCATTCTTTTTCGGTTGAAATTTGTAAAACTATTTTCGAGCTAACCCGCTCAGAGGCGATATTTGCTGATAAAAGTAGGTCAGCCCCGGCAAAGAAAAAACTTTTCACCCCAAATACTGAGCTGTAGGGCTCAGATATACCGGTTGATGATATTCTCCATGTACTCCTGTCTGCCGCTGATCGTTTCCGGCTCACCGTGATCGATGGCATACTGACGAAGATCTTCCAGCGTCAGCCTGCCTTCCTCAAAAGCCTGCCCCTCACCTGTATCAAAGCTCGCATAGCGCTTTGATCGCAGCGACCGGTATTCGGATTGCTCCCAGACCGCTGCCGCCACCAGCAATGCCCTGGCAAAACTGTCCATACCCGCGATATGCGTATCCTCATTGGCACATTTTCACAATAATGAATATCGATTATAGAAACAAAGGTGCAACCGATTGCTCGAATTGTTTTTTACTTCTTGAAGAATATGGGGGGCGGGCTTAGATTTCCAATCACAATGGCCAGCTTAGGTTGGCCCCGGCAAACGAAATGATAGAAATTAATCATTGCCTTCCGTTTTTCATCCTTTCAATTCAAAAATTTTGTTTTGGCTGATCAGGAAATATTCCTCAATTTCATGCAAGCGATTGCATCTTTAAACCAAAAACTTTAGCATATGAAAAAGTTATCCTTTCTCCTGATAGCTGCCTCTGCTTTGCTGGTGGGCGGTTGTGCGGGTGGCCAAAAAACCAACCGGGCCTTCGCGGATTTAAAAGACAAGTTCAAAAATGACTTTCTGATCGGTGCCGCTATCAGTGCGGTCCAGGTTGATGGAAAAGATGCGGTTGCAGCAAAACTCATCCCCAGACAGTTTAACTCCATCACTCCTGAAAATGTGATGAAAAGCGCAGAGATTCATCCCACTTGGGATCGCTACAATTTCAAACCGGCAGATGATTTCGTTACATATGGCCAAATACATCATATGTTTATCGTGGGTCATACCCTGATCTGGCATAGCCAGCTATCCCCATTTGCACAACGGATCCAGTCAGCCGATTCGCTTAGACTCTTCATGCAGGAGCACATCCGCACGGTCGCCGGCCGCTATGCAGGAAAAGTGAATAGCTGGGATGTGGTCAACGAAGCCCTGAACGAAGACGGGAGCCTCCGCAAATCGATCTTCCTGGAAAAGCTTGGACCCGCTTACCTCGTCGAGGCATTCAGGCTTGCAGAAAAAGCCGCATCAAACACCTTATTATATTATAACGATTATAATATTGAACATCCCGCGAAAAGAAAGGGAGCCATTGAGCTGATCAAAAATATCCAGGCATCAGGCGCAAGAATAGATGGCGTGGGCATCCAGGGGCACTGGCGCCTTGGACAGGTCCCTTTCAAAGACATTGAACAAAGCATACTTGAATACGCAGCACTTGGCATCAAGATAGCAATAACCGAGTTGGACATCAATGTACTACCCAGGCCCGAAAGGATGTCCGGCGCTGAGGTCAGTCAGCATTTTGCCCCCGACCCTAAACTGAACCCCTATCCAAACGGCCTGCCGCAGGCGATTCAGGAACAACTGAAAAGCGACTATGAGACCTTGTTCAGGATTTTCTTAAAACATAAAGCAAACATTAGCCGCGTTACCTTCTGGGGCGTTTATGACGGGCAGTCATGGCTGAACAACTGGCCCGTGAAGGGCCGGACCAATTATCCGTTACTCTTCGACAGGAAGGGAGAAGCAAAACCGGCCTACCAGGGAGTAATCACTTTAAATGACTAAATATCAAATTTTAATAATACGTTTTGAGTCGTCATTCACAAACACTCTCTGTCCTTCAAAAGATCGGTACAGCCGGGGTGATCTGGCCGCGAATCAACCCTGATAAAATTCCCGGTCTACGATAATGAAATGCACCGTTATAAAGGCCCGCAACTTAGCTGTCTATGCTGCCTCTAAGTGAGCCCGCGCCAAATTGGGCGTAATTCCTCATATTTGCATTCAATTATTGTAACTAAACAAGCGAAATAAGATGGTTTATAAGATGAATTACAGCATGCGTTGGTTTGGCGAACAGGACGAGATCAGCCTCAGCGATATCAGGCAGGCCGGTGCCCAATCGGTGGTTACCGCGCTTCACCAGATTCCGGTTGGGGATGTCTGGACCAGGGAAGAGATCCTTCGCAGAAAATCGGATATTGAAAAAGCTGGACTAACCTGGAAGGTGGTGGAGAGTCTGCCGGTGCACGAAGACATCAAAAGGAGAAGTGGTCCTTTTCGGGAATATATCGATCATTATAAGATCAGTTTACAAAATCTCGCCGATGCCGGCCTGGAGGTGATTGCCTATAACTTTATGCCAGCGCTGGATTGGGTGCGGACCGATGTTTCCTACCCCATGGAAAGTGGTGCAAAAGGGCTGCGCTTTGAATGGATTGCCTATGTGTGTTTTGATCTTTTTATTCTGAAAAGACCGGGCGCAGAAAAAGATTATTCCTCTGATGACCTGGAAAAAGCAGAAAAGTATTTTTCACTGCTCAGTGAAAAACAAATAGAAAAGTTGTCGGAGTCCTGTCTGATGGGCCTACCGGGCTCAACCGGTACCTTTTCCAGTGACGAGGTACTGAAGTTGTTAGCGGGTTACAACAATATTTCTGAAGAACAGCTACAGGACCACCTGTTTCGGTTCCTGGAGGAAATCGCTCCCGTCGCGGAAAGCCTGAACCTGAAACTGGCTATTCATCCCGATGACCCCCCCTTTCCAGTCTTTGGCCTGCCACGGATCATGAGCACTACCGCGCATATACAGAAACTCCTGGAGACGATACCGGTTCGCTCCTCCGGTTTGTGTTTATGTACCGGCTCGCTGGGCGCCGGGGAAGACAATGATCTCCTTCAGATTCTAAAAACACATAGCAACCGCATTCATTTCCTCCACCTTAGAAGTGTTCAAAGAGAAGGCAACAAGAATTTTCATGAAGCCAACCATTTGGAAGGCAGCGCGGATCTGATAGCGTTGATCGGGGAGATAAGCCGTATCCAGGAAAACGAGCAACGAAGCATACCCATGCGCCCCGATCATGGACACCTAATCTCTGCCATGGACCGGACCATGTACCCAGGTTACTCTTATATTGGCCGGTTAAAAGCGCTTGCCGAGATCCGGGGTGTCGAGCAAACGGTTTTGAGACTCAGGAGAGGCGCTAGACAGTAGACATTAGACTTTAGATATTAGACATTAGGTTTAAATATTAGATAGTCTTGATATGTATTACTTAAACTGTTGTGGGTTCCACAGGTCAGGGCATTTTATATTTGAGCTTATGGCAGACAACGCTTAATCGTTCCTACATTCGTTGGAATTAGGACCTTTCGCAGCATGCCTAGCACACCATGAACATGGTCAGCAAATCATTATCCCGAGCTCGCACGCTGTACAACCGTGGCCGGAATTATCAGCGTCGGAGAGCGAACTTCTTTTCCCTCGATAAAATCCGTAAGTAACCTGATGGCATTTTCGCCAATGCCCTGCATGTCCTGCTTGACATAAGTCACCGGTGAATAAAAAAAGTCATACGCCTCATTCTCATCGAAACAAACCACTCCCAGCTCTCCTGGGACTCTGATACGCAAAGTGTTTAAATATTTCAGAGCTGCAACAGATATGGAGTTCGTAGCAAAAAACAAGGCGTCCACCTGACGCTTCCTACCCATTAAAAGTTCATTTAATATATGAGGAACATCTTCCCGTAAGTTTTCGTGCGTCACCCTGTAGATATGTTTTTCGATCAGCGGGATATTGTTATCTGACAGCGCGCTCTTATAACCCGCGATGCGATTTTGCATATGCGTGAGAGCAGAATTATAAGCGATCATTCCTATCCGCTTATATCCGTTCTTTATTAAAAGGTTTACCGCTTCGTACGAAGCGCCTTTATTATCAATGACCACAGCATTTGAATCATCCGAACTAAAAGATCTGTCAATCAAAACATATGGCATATCCATTCTATTCAGCAGTTTCAATTGTGTGCTTGAACCTTCAACCGGCGTAATAATCAAACCATCAACCTGCCGGTTAAGAAATGTATCGATCAGTTTCTTTGATTTATCTATTTTTTCATCGCTGCTGCCTATGATTACGGTATAGCCCCGTCCCGCTGCTTCGTTTTCAATGATTCGCGCCAGCATGGCAAAAAATGGATTGGATATGTCCGCCACAATCAGACCAAGCGTTTTGGTGCGGCCGGATTTAAGACCTCGCGCAATAAGGTTAGGTTGATATTTTAATTTTTTGGCTACTTTCTTAATTCTCCTGGCCATTTCATCTCCCACTCTTTGCTCTTTTGCTTTTCCATTTAGCACATAAGACACGAGCGCCGTTGATACACCCACTTCTTTAGCAATATCTTTCAGTAATACCTTTTTGGCCATAGTTCTCTACTCCGAAATTTACGGTATCGAAGATAATTAAGTTTATTTCTTTTCTAGATAAAAACCACCATCCGGTGGCTGCAAGCCATCATATTAACTTCAATGTCTATGAAAATTATTGCTTTACAAATTTTATCCGGCCAAATTCTATATTTGGATTTGATGTTTTCGAGCGAAACAAAATATTCACCGGCATTTGAGGAATATCAATTTTATTAAGTTCAACTTCACCCAGGTAAACGTCTTCGCGTCTGTTATCAGCGGTCAATTTTACAGTTCGCCAGTCCTGAATCCGTTTTGAATCTGAAATGCGCACGTCGAAAGTATTCACGTCAGATATTATTTTATATAGGTACACTTTATACCGGCCTCCGGGCAATTCATTTACATTAATGGCCACAGACGCGTCACCCGCCCCATTAATAACCGCGTTACCGTTGCGAAACTGAATGTCTCCGTTATAAGTCAAATGCTTTAAAAAGTTGGTGTAAAAAGTAAACTCCGGCGGTATTGGATTTTTCGTGAGTCCGTTTACCGGCGCTGCGTTTTGTTCTACCGGCGCTTCTGCATAATACATTGCCACCGACACATTTTGAACAGGCCGATTATTGTTTACCGGCCCATGCTCCATGCTGTGATAAATGCTTTTATAAAAAGGAAGTTTATCTGTAATATAAAACCTGTAACCCCCGGTTCTGCTAAGGGGTATGGAATAACTTAAGCAGCCGCTGAGAGGCGCACCACCTCTTTCTGTCCAGCCCCCGGGCTGTGCGTACCAGCCGCCGTTAAAATAATCTTCGCTGCCTGTGCCATGCAGGTTGTTGATACCGTCTATTACGGTAGAATCATCACCTTCAAAAAACTCGGTAAAATCAGTATACGTTAACGCCTGCACATTCAGAATCGTACCGATATAATGACCCTTGCCTTTACCATCGAGAAAAACATAAGGTTTGCCGATATCGGGTGAGTTATTTTTCCAAAATGCATAAAACTTTCCTTCGGAAATGGCATTTCGTTTGACATTGGAATAATAAACAATAGCGCGGATATTCGCCGGCTGCTGATCTTTTATCTGAGCGTTAGCACGATATACGATCTCAATTTTTGCAGCCTTGTCAAACGGCATGGGTATATAACTGTATAATTTGGATTCAGTAGCCCCAAGATACAAGCTTTCCATTGCACGCTCCCCAAATGAATATCCAAAAAAATCAGCAAGAGGAACGTACACTGCCGGCTCAGCCGCGTTATCCCAGGTAATTTTAAGATCCAACTGTTTATACTCGCCTTCGAAAATAGCCGATGGCATGATCTCTATGCCTGAAATTCTGCCGCCCTGTTTCAAATCTGCAATCGTTTTTGACTGGCCTGGCTGTAGTGGGTTTGTTGTCTCAATTTTCTTTGCCTCCTTATAAAAATTGAACACGGTTCTGTCATTATTTTTCCACAGCGCCGCCACATCCTTCAAGATTTTTGTTTCTGATGCAGAAAATACCGGATTGAACGTTTGCACGCGATAGCGCTTATCGTACTCCCTATATTGTATCTGATGAAACATGATCTTCTTACCCCTGAAAACGATTTTGCAACCGTTTGAATAGGGAATGGGGACGTAGCTGTAATACCCACCCACCAGGTAGGCGTCAACAAGAGGTTTAATAAAAGGGGCAACAGTTCCGTTAAACAAATCACGAAACTTGATGGAGAGACCCGGTTTACTCTTCCCGTCAAAATAAAAATCAAGTGTATCATCCGTTGGCGTGGGCGTCCAGATCCTTTCGATCACGCCCTGCCCTTTAGCATCGAAGATCACCAGACCGCCACCTTCATTCTTACGAAGGAAGGAATATTTACCACTAAAACCATCATCATTTCCGCCCGTGCGGTCATAGGAGGATTCCTGCCTTACAAAGGTCCCTTCAAAATAGCGGGGCAACAATGCAATGTCCGAAAGCTTTTTCAGCTCTGTCTCTGTATTGATAATCTGCTGGCCCCAACCCGTAATACCCGCCAGTAAAATTACACCTGCAAAAAAGATTTTTTTTATATCCATTATCCTAGTATATAATCAGCAAATATTGTTTCAGTTCTATGGTATATGAATCCGCAACTTACGGTATTCTGAAATTTGTTACTGAAGTGTTGTACGAACAGCATTAAGGTAATAAGAAGTTGAGATCAGAATGACGCTTATTCGTTTAAGCAAAAATAGCATAGTTTTTTATTCTACCAAATCCTTTTTAAACAAAAAAAACTCCTGCGAAAGTTCAGCGCCGGAGTCTCAAACATTAAAACCAGGCTAATGCCCGATTAAAACAGGTTATTTTTTTTCAGCAAAGCAGTCGCTTCGATCAGCATCATCCCGCTCAATTGCGTTGTCAGGTCTGTCTGATTGGTTGGCGGCGTATCCCATGACGCGTTAAATAAAGGATATTGCTTGTTGGTTCCTTTCGCCCACATCGTTTCGGCATTCTTTTTCAGAAAGTCTACATATGACGTTTTTTTATCCGCCGGAAGGCCGCCATCGATGATCAATAGCGTGAGATAGCGAACAAATACTCCTTTAAAAAGTCCTCCGTCTCCACCGCCCTCGCTTTTAAGTATGCCGGTTGCTACAAGGCTCCCGATCGTATAATCTGCCGCTTTAACGGCGTCATTCAAATAATTTACATCGTTGGTGACCTTGTATAATTCATACGCAGCCCCAAGAAAAGTACCCTGGTTGTAGGTAAAGATCCAGCCGGGATTCGTTTGGACAGTTCCATCTTTACTGATGTTGTCATAAACCGAACCAACAGTACTGTTAAAAAGTTTGCCCTTCTCCCACGCATAGATGTTTTTTGCCATGTCCAGATCGGCCGCAGTACCAAATTGTTTATAAACCCTGGCGCCAAGAATAGCCGCGGGACCATTTGAGCAGGCATTTTTAGAACCTCTGTCTTTGTTCCACCAGATACCGCCACCCAAATCTGAGGACCACCCGTTCTTAATATCCGCCCAAACAATATCCGCAACGTTTTTATAACGCGTATCATTTGTAGCCTGAAACGCCCGTAAACTTGCCAATCCCATCCATTCCATATCATCATAATAATGATTGATCCAGGTATTTCCGTTTTTCGCGTACATCCCGTCCAGGAGATCATCCATTTTTGTTTTATAACCAGAAGAACCGGTGCGCAAATAACCATCAACGAGCACATCTAATGTATGGGCTGTTGGCCAGTATTGCACCCAGCCAGTGCTGTTATTATTCGCCAGATAAAATTTCCCCCCGGAGTTGTAAAACAACGGTAGAGAAGACTGAGCGGAATCAGCAATCTTATTCCATTCAAAAACAGTTTGGTACGGCGATGGTTTGGGCGGATCGCGTTTAGACGGCGTATCATCTTTCGACTTCAAACAGGATGCTAAAGAAAACAGCAAAACCACAACAAAAAAACGCTGACACTTTTTCATTTTTCACAAAGTTTGTTCATGTAATTTATGCAATAAATGCCGGCCAGCGAGCCGGCATTTATTAATTTTAAGGTTTCTTATAATTTTGATTATACTTCTCGGTGGCATTCATTTGTACCCAATAATCTGCAACGGCACCGGCTGTAATATAATTCCGATCAATCTTCCAGCCATAGTCCCAGCTGCCTCTGTTACGTGTCAGATCAATAGACCTGTAATCCAACGAACTGGGGTAAGCGCCATCCTGGCCTCCCGGATCGCCCATAAACGAATTTATCCAATACTGGCGGTCACTTGTACCATCATTAATCAGCATCACATATTTATATCTTTCTTCACGTGATGTCCATCCGGCAGGAGACAGGAAATCTGCCTGCCCGTTCTTCCTCCAGATTCCATTGCCAACATAAGGGAGTTCGAATATTGTTTTGTTTTCGTTTGGATAAAAAAGCGACATATTTTTAACCTCCGCGACCGAGCCGCTTTTTGCACCAAAATCAACTTTCACCCAAAGTACTTTTTCCAGCGCACCACTCAAACCCGTTGGCACCGCACCTCCTACAAGATTCCACTTTGTTCCGCTTAATTGTAATCCGAATTGGGTGTTGTCCTGTGAAGCGAATGCCATATCACCTGCCTTAACTTTTACAAAAACCTCAAAAACACCCTCAGCCAATTTTGTCATTTTAATTTTGTTGCTGCCAGCTTCAGTTCCCGAACCTGTTACCGATAGTTCCGTTGGCATTGGTAACATTCTTTTTATAGTAATCGACCCGTTATCAGTGGCGTTTACAGCATTCCAGCCTTTGGAAGCTCTTACTGTCCAGATTAAACTGGCGCTGTTCAACGGCACTGCGCCAGCCAAAGCAGCAATCGCATCTAACTGCGCTTTCGTAAGCGTCAAATTATTTTGAACGCCTCTTCCGTCAGATACGACGGTAAATAAAGGCTTGGAAAAATCACCACCCTGTTTATCAAAAAGCACTTCGTACAATACAAGGCCCCCATCCTCTGCCTGGGTTGTCTGCCAGGAGAACTTATATTCATTTGAAGCAGAAGCCTCCAGATCGTATGCCTGGCCTTTGGTGGGCGCCGTAAGATTTTTGACCGGGTTCAGGTTGAGGTTCATTTTTTCATTTTTCTCGCAGGAAGTGAACCAAAACAGCATTAAACCCGAAAGCAGCGTTAAATAATATGTATAAGATTTCATTATTTTAAGATTTACAGATTAATAATTTGGATTTTGAGGCAATAAATTTTTATTCAGCTCAATTTCTGATGGCGGAACGGGCCACAAATAATGTTTGGATGCATTGAATGTTCGGAGCTGTACTCGTATGTAACCATTGTCGATGGTCGGGTCCCCGTATTTTGCGCCATGAGCCCAGCCACTCAGTACCGTTTCAGCAATTTTCCACCTTCGGATATCATCAATTCGCAAACCTTCCAAAGCAAATTCCACGCGCCGTTCATTCCGAATAATATTTCTGATGTTTGCGGGGTCCGGAAAATTTAAAGCGTCTGCATCAGTAAAGCCCGCGCGCTGGCGGAGAGGTTTGATCGTTTGATTCCAAACTGCCTCTGTAAACTGCCCCAGCGCTTCCTTTGCCTCAGCGTACATCAGTAAGACTTCAGCATACCTTATCAGGTGAAGGTTCAGTCCCGAACTAATACCCGGTGCTGTAAATTTGGGATCCCAGTATTTACGCCAATAATACCCTGTTTGGCTGCTTTGCCCATCATTTTTATACTCGTTTGAAGTTGGCTCGCCCGCGGGAGTAGAACCAGGTTTGATATAAATAGTGGTCGTAGTTCCGTTTGGCCGTTGCCATCGATATCCGTTATAAACGATCGTTGCCGTCAAACGGGGATCACGGTTTATGTACGGATTGTTCTCATCATATCCCGAACCAGCTTCGTTGATGGCTTTACCATTTGTCATAATATAACTATTCACCAGCTCCTGCGTTGGGGCCAGACCATTTGTTCTGGCTCCCTCAGAAATCGGCGCCATATCAAAATACTCTCCCCAGGTTCTGTCGACCGGTGCAAACTGCAACGACAAAATAGATTCGTTCGTTTTTTTATTGACTGTTGCATTGCTAAACAGGTCTGAATAATTACTTTCCAGCGAATATGCGCCGTTGGTCGCCTGTTGGTTCATCAGTTGTTCGCAAACAGTAGCTACTTCCGCCATGCGGTTGCCTTCGTACAGCAGTACCCGCGCTTTTAATGCAAGTGCAGCGCCTTTGGTAATCCGGCCCAGGTCGGCTTCTGCGTAACCCTCTTTTTTTGGTAATGCCGCGGCCGCGGCGTCCAGTTCACCGAGTACAAACTTTACAACATCTGCTTTCGGCGAACGATGAATCGATTTAGCTTCTTCTACCGATAGCTCCCTGTCCACGATCGGTACATCGCCCCACCTTTTTGTCAGTTGAAAATGAAACCAGGCGCGGATAAAACGTACCTCAGCTTTCATCCTGTCTTTAATAGCCCCGTCAAGAGTCTGGTTTTTATCAATATTCCCCAAAAAAAGGTTGCAGGCTTTTAATCCGCTAAAATAATAACCCCACTCGCCCCTGAACCGGCCAAGATCCGGCGTGAAATTACCGCTCGCTATCAGGGTAACATCATCGCCGCGACGATAAGCGTTGTCAGAAAGTCCGTCATCCATTAGAACATAATTGCTGGTGTACAGCCAATGATAAATATTGGTCAGTGCCAGGTTTACATTGGCAGAAGTATTCCAGTATGTCAAATCCGAATACCTGTCGCGGGGTGCCAGATCCAATTTTTTGCACCCGGCCACGATGCTGAGCATGAACAGGATAAGCACCGGATATTTTATATAAAATTTGCTGATCATTTTGCGTTGTATTTCAAATTAATTAAAACGTAATATCCAAACCGAAGCCATAGAACCTGGGCATGAAATAGGCCCTGGCACTATTGGCCCCCGAGCTGTTAGGATTGAGGTTCCCATTGAACTCGCTCATTTCCGGATCCAGGAAATCTAGTTTGGATAACGTGATTAAATTCTGGCCGGTCAGATAAAACCGTGCTTTCTTCATCCGGATCCTTTCTGTAACCGACTGAGGAATGTTGTAGCCTATCTGAACGTTTTTCAACCTGGCATAAGCTGCGTTGAAAAGATAAATATCTGAGCCATGCCTGAAATTATTGGTGTTAGCCGCAGAGCCGGCCTCGGCCAACCTTGGCCATCTCGCGTTGGGATTCGTGGGCGTCCAGAAATCGGTCTGATGCGTGTACATCGTTCCACCATAACCAAAGTGGAACGGCTCTACCTGCTCACCCCTGATCATCTGAGAACGTTTGCCTACGCCCTGAATGAAGACCTGAAGGTCCACTCCGTTCCAGGTCATGTTATAAGTCAATCCGTAAGTATATCGCGGGAAAGGATTACCCAGGATATACATGTCGTCTTCGGTTATCACACCATCGCCATTCCGGTCGACAAACTTCAGATCGCCGGGGCCAACGACAGAATTAGCAAACCTGGGATAACCCTTTACGTCATTTACCTGGTCTAAGTTTTGGAAGAAGCCATCCGTTTTGTAACCGTAATAAACGGTGATTGGCTGACCTACTCTTCTCAACAATTTAAACTCTTCTTTATTGTAGGGAGAATATTGGCTTATGCCTGCATTCAAGGAAACCAGCTCGTTAAGATTGTCCGCAAGATTCAAATTGAAAGAATGTTGTACGATTCTGCCGGGGATATTATAGGTTGCTTTTACCTCCCAACCCCTGTTTCTTACTTTCGCAAAATTGTAATCCGGGAAGGTTGCACCAAAAATGAGCGGCACATCTTCCCGCCTAATCAAAATATCACTTGTTGTCTTATCAAAATAATCAAGATTAAGGCTCAGTCTTTTAAATAGCGTTACATCCAAACCAATATTTGCTGTTGCAGCTTTCTCCCAAGTGAGGCCGGGATTACCGAAGCTGAAGCCAGAACCAGCAACGGCTTTATTATTAAATGCATATGAATTAACGTAGGAAAAGAACGTTGTCATATATTGATAAGCGCCAACATTCTGGTTGCCGAGCACACCATACGAAGCCCGAAGCTTCATTTCATTCACCACGTCTTTAATCGGTTCAAAAAAACTTTCTTGTGAAATCCTCCAACCTAAAGAACCTGACGGAAAGAAACCCCAGCGTTTGTCGGCTGGAAATTTCGAAGATCCATCATTACGGAAATCGAACTGGGCAAAGTATTTATTGTCAAAATTATAAGCCGCCCGCCCTAAGATTGAATTGAGGCTGGTTTCGTTAGTACCGTTAACGGTGTTGAACGAGGCCCCTTCATCGATTTTTGTTCCATCAACGGGAACATGAAGGTCGGGGTCAGTATACCTTTTAACGATCTGGCTTGTTTCGCCATGATAAGATTCGTTGGCGCCGCCGAAAAGCAAATTCAGTTCACTTTTTCCGAATTTTTTAAGATAATCAAGCATCAACTGAAGGTTGCTGAAAAAGCTTTTGAAATTGCGGTCGCTGACCCTGCTGTCTAACCCTGCACCACCGGACGGATAAAAACGAATTGGGTTTTGAACTTCATAACTTTTGTTGGCATTAACGTTCCCACCGGCAACGCCCCGTATTTTCAGATCTTTATAAACCTGGAATTCTGCAGTGAGGCTACCAAACACTTCATCATCATCATATTTTCTGTATCCGCCGTTACGCAAGATGCCCAGCGGGTTCAGTTCGGCTGAAACAGCGTTGGTCAAATATCTACCGAGGCTGTCCTGGTAGTTATAATAAAGAGGTACCCGGCCAGCGTCAACGATCAGGTTGCCTGTATTTGAAGAGTGGTCTTTATTATCAACTTTTGTATACGCTAAAATAGTCGTCAGTTTCAGTTTGCCGATATCAGTACTTTGATTGATGCGGGTATTGTATCTTCTGTATCCATAATTCGGGCCCACAAAATTGCTGCGCTGATCCATTAAACCAAATGAGATCATATAGGTATTACTTTCGCCCCCACCTCTGACTGAGATGTTATGGCTTTGCTGAGGCGCATCGTGTAGGATATTTTCTATCGTCCAATCCCCATTACCCTTTTCTTTGAACCGGAGAATATCTTCGGGGGTGTATGCCGGGGCCAATCCAGAGTTGACAAGGGACAAATTTTTATAGTAAGCATTTTCCCAGGCATCAACCTGCTTATACGTTATCCTCGGTTTCTGCAAACCGTAAATGCCATTATAAGTCACCGTGGGCTTTTCGTTTTTGCGACCTTTTTTGGTTGTAATAAGAATGACCCCATTTGCAGAGCGGGAGCCGTAGATGGCAACACTACCCGCATCTTTCAAAACAGAAATACTCTCTACGTCGGTTGGATTGACCAGATTTAAATTTCCACCGGGAATACCATCAATAACCACCAACGGCGAATTATCGCCCAGCGTACTTATACCCCTGATATTTATACTCTGCCCCTGTCCGGGCTCAAAATTCGTTTGTTGGACAATGAGGTTGGCTGCAGTTCCCTGCAAGGCGGTGGCCATATTTATGATAGGCCTTCCCTCAAGAGCCTTGCTGGTTACCGCTTCTACCGCACCGGTAACCGACCCGCGCCTTTGGGTACCATAACCAACCACTACCACTTCGTTAAGATCCTGTACGACGTTGCTGAGCACGATATTAATTACGCTGCCGGATTCTACCGGGACTTCGCGCGCCAGGTATCCGACATAAGTAAACTCCAATGTTGCATCATCTCCAACATTAATAGAATAATTCCCTGTCTCATTGGTAGCAACAGCGTTCCTCGTGCCTTTTTCTGCTACGGTTACCCCCTGTAAAGGTTCGTTCTTTTCGTTGGTCACCCGTCCGGTTATAATCCTTGTGAGTCTGTTCGCAGCCTTTAACATTCTCGATGAGGGTTCGGGCGCCTGGCCGGCGTATAAGACTACCTGACCGTCAATAACCCGGTAGGTGATATTATAATTTTTGATGCCCTCATTCAAAAATTCGGCGACGCGTTGGTTATTGGCAACGTAGTTTATTCTTCGTGAGGCATTGATCGTGTTGGGGCTGTAGACAAACTTAACGCCGGTCTGGTTTTCCACTTGCCTGAAAACGCTGCTCAATGTTGTATTCTCAACGTTGATGCTAAACGTTTTATCCAGTATTCCCTGACTTTTTGCAACTGTTGCATTGAGGCTGAGCGCAAAGGCCATAGTCAGAACGATCTGTGTAATGCTTATTCTCATTATACGTTTAATTGAATTAAGCAACCTGTGCTTATTTTCCATAATTTAGTAAGGTTTCTGTTTAACAAAATGGTTTCACTGCAGAAACGCAGCTCATTCGGTGAGTTTACAGGTTGGTTATGTAGCCGCATAATCAACCTTTTTTAATGAGTTACGTTAACGCCGTTATCAGGAAGTATCGTTTTTCATATTCAATCGTTTAACTTTAATTGGATTTTATTTTTACCGGGGGCACCCCTTTCCTTTTATTAAAACTTTTGTACCCAGCACCTCATAATCCGAATTGGTAGACAGGCAAATAATCTTCAGCAAAACAAACAGATCCTTATTTCTTACATCACCTGTAAATACGCAATTGTTGAGGTTTGAATTTTCCACAACCATTTCAACACCGTAAACCGTTTGTATATCTTCAAAAACCGTTTCCAATTTAGACTGGTCATAGATTAAAGCCGGCTGTTTTGGCGAACCGGGTCTTGCTGCTCTTTTAACCCGCAGGGAATCTGGCACAACCGGTTCTTCTGTTATTATTGGCAAGGGTTTTTCAACAAGTGTTGAAACGACCTTTTGCGTCTCCCTGGAGTACAAAACACGCTCATTTGCCGTAAGAATGACGGGTTTGGAAGTCGTTCTAACACTAACCAGGGCCTCATTTTCGTACACCTGGACACGGCCGGTTCTCACAGCAACTTCTATATCACCATTTTCTTTATTCGTTTGAATGTCGAAACTGGTACCTAAAACCTTTGTAACAATACGGTTACAGTACACTAAAAACGGTTTAGAGGGATTATGACTAATTTCGAAATGGGCATCACCCTCCAGGTACACCTCCCTTCTCTCATCGCCGAACACAGCGGGATAATGGATGCGGCTCCCGGGCTGAAGAACTATCTTACTTCCGTCAGGAAGTAGCATTTTCACTGGCAGACCCGAATCGTTCATTTTTGCAATATCAGTTTGAGGAATGATCGATGAAAATTCGTCAGCAGTCCTTGTGTTAAAGTAAAGAAAAGCGGCTGTCGCCAGGACGGCAAGGAAACAGGCAGCAGCGATCCACCTGATAAGTACTGTCTTTTTTCTTTTTGCCGGGAATAATTTCTTCACCTTTTCGTCAGAGGAAATGATACTCCTTGCAATATCCTGGGCCACGTGAGGAGGCAGATCCGCCCCATGCTGCAACCCGCTATAATAGTCACTGAGAATCAGGCTTCTGACCTCATCGTCATAACGGTTGCTCAGCAACAAAGAAAAAAAGGCATCGTACTCTTCGGCGGTACAATTTCCTGCCCTGTATTTGCTAAGCAGATTTAAAAAAATTTCCTTTTCAGTCATTGAAACAAGCCCTCAGTAGTATATACAGTAAAAAGGCTTTAGTGGAGTACAAGGAGGTAAAAAAAATTAGAGGAACGTTACTGATAGCATCTTATTTTCCTTTAAGTATGCCCTGACAGAAGTCAGCGCCCTTGACATATGGGTTTTTACGGTCAGCGGAGAGGTGTTAAGCCGTTCGGCGATTTGTTTGTGTGATAAACCACCTTCCCTTGCAAGTAAGAAAACTTCTTTTTGTTTTTCAGAAAGGCGATCAATCGCGTTGTGTAAACAATTTTTGTACTCTTTCAATTTTATTTCGTCTTCCGCATTATTATACGCCTGGTCCTTCAACAGCCTGTCATCGTCAATTTCAATCCATTGGTGGGCAATTGATTTGAGTTGGTTGAGTAAATGATTTTTGGCTACTGTCAGGAGCCATGGTTCCACAGAAGTGTCTGCATGCAGGTTCTTTCGTGAGAACCATAGTTTCAGAAAAACATCCTGAACGGCCTCCTGTGCAAGTACTGGAGATTTGAGATATATCATCGCCAGTTTGTAGATATTATTCCGATAATGATCAAAAATCAATTGAAAAGCATACTCGCTATCATTTTTAAGTAGTGAGACAAGCTTTAATTCCTGATATTTTTTCTCCTGACCTTCCATAAAAGCCACAACCAGCTAACGAAACTAGAATTTTTATTCGAGATTGTGCTAACCATCAAGTTTTTGTTTCGCAGGCCTGGTTTGAAAAATATTGCCACACTATCCCGGACTCTCATTCGATCAAAAATGGCCGGCATGGAAAACCTACATGAGCAAGCTTCCTAACAGAATAGGAACCCGGAATATAGGAAGAGCATTTGTTGATTTCATGGTTTGTATATCTGCCTGCCCGGAAAAGCAATTTTGAATGAGTTAAACACGGAAGGTCGAGCGTCTGAATAATCTACGCGTAAAAAGCGGCCTTATCGTACAAGTTGCGAGTTGGCTATTTTGGCAGATTTACTGGCAGATCGATCTTCACGACCTCACGATGCTCAGATTATTTTCGGTTCCCGCCCCGTAATTCGTAATTGGTAATTCTTTAAACCTTCTGTCGCACAAACCATTCAACATATTGGGGTAACATCGTACCGGCGTAATAAGGTAAATTCAGTAATAAATATGGTTTTTTATTGGGGGTAATAGCCTTTTCGACCTTTAACGCACCAGCATAAACCCTGATTGCGTAGGGATGATCTGAAGCCTCAATAAACTGATGAAGTGATCGCAACGCGCCCGTGACACCCGATTTTATTTCGATAGGTATAATCAAATTTTTATAAGTGTATACCAGGTCAACCTCAGCGCTTGACTGTGCTTTTTCCCTTACCCAAAAATTGGGCTTGCTTGATGAAATAGATTGGAGCGAGATAAGTTCCTGTGTTACCAGGTGTGGAATAACCGCCCCTTTATATGCACTACTCAAATCTTCCATAGCGAGCATTTCAGACTGAATGCCCAGAGAATAATTGACCAGACCGGTATCTAAAAACTGCAATCGTGGCCATTTCTTCAAATCAGCTCTCGCCGGCGGGGTGATATCCGTAGTTGGATAAATCAAACGCAAGATCCTGGCATCGTCAAGCGTTCTGAATGCTTCTCCAACCTCCCGCGATCGGTAATTGGAATTCCCAAAGCCTTGAAATTTTACTCGTTCATCCAGGTACAACGGTGCAGTATCTAGTAAATGTTTAATGATTTTTCTTTCTGTGTCGTTGGAGGTATATTTTTCCACATCGTTCTTGTAGGTCCCTAAAATTCCCTCGTAAATAATAGACAAATCAAAAAGGTGTTGCTTCTCAATATCAGTTTTTACGACTTCCGGCATTCCGCCGATAATCGCATAACGGTGAAAGGCCCCCATTAGGGTCTGATGCGCAATGGCTTTCACCGGCACGTCATGCAATTGATTGAGCAAGGCATTTCTCCCAGTGGCTTCCAGGTATTCCTGGAAATTCAACGGGTGTAGATATAAAAATTCTACCCTGCCAACCGGAAAACTGGGCACTTTCTGCATGGCGAATTCCAATAAAGATCCAGCGCTAATGACATGAAGTGTAGGCACCTCTTCGTAAAAATAGCGCAGTAACTGAATGGCTTTAGGGCACTCCTGGATTTCATCGATGAACAAGAGGGTGCCTGAAATTGCCGATGAAGGAATGTTACGCGCTAAAAATAAAGCTTCCAGAATGGTCTGTACATCGTCAAAATCCTCGAAAAAACGGCGCTCGGCCGGTTTCTCCAGGTTGAGCATTAATGCATGCGCATAGGTCGCGGCAAAATCTAGTATCAGGGTAGTCTTGCCAACCTGCCGCGCACCCCTGAGTATAAGGGGTTTGCGCCTATCCCTCTTCTTCCAGCGATTCAGGTGATCCTGAACGGTTCTCTTAAAGTGCATACCATCAAAGTTGAAATTCTTATACCAAAGTAAGGACAAATTTACATCATTTTGTAACAAAATAAACCCATTTTTTTCAATTTTTTGTAACAAAATAAACCCATTTCTTGTGATATTTTGTAACAGAATAAGGGCAATTGGTTTCAGGCAATAGGAAATCGGGAAGCGCAAGACCCTGGAAAGGGTCTCTGAATAGTTGGAAACCAATCTTTAACGGATAATATCGGCCTGAATTGTACGAAAGGTTCAATGAAATAAACCTTTAGAGCCATAACCAGGCATGCTCATCCGCGCTTGCGAGTCCGGAACCATTCGCTTGAAAGCATCGGCCGGATAGGGCGTTGAAATAGATTCAACAGTTCAACGCACTATAAACAGTACCTTTTTATTGGACGTTAATATCGCGCTAAAACCTTCACTCTTTCACCACGGGCATCGGTTAACTCAATTTCCATCGGCATTTGCCCAAGTGCGTGCGTAGAGCAGGATAGGCAGGGATCATAGCAGCGAATAGCGGATTCAACCCGGTTCAGCATGCCTTCCTGCACCTGATCGCCCTTTACATACTGCCTGGCTACCTCTAATACTGAACGGTTCATAGAGGGATTATTCTGTCCCGTTGCGATCAGCAGGTTCACCATGGTCAGCTTACCGGTAGGGTCAGTTTTATAGTGATGAAACAATGTGCCCCTGGGCGCTTCAGAGCTGCCAATCCCTTCCTGGTAATTCAGGCGGCCCTTATGCTGTATGTCGAGCGATGTAACCTGCGGATCATTGAGAATGATTTCAGCAGTCTCCACATCGCTCAGGCATTCAATCAGCCTGGTATAGTGATAGTAGAATGTCCCATGCAGGGGCTTCCCGTTACACATCCTCTTATATACTTCAAATTCTTTTTGAGCCAGTGGCGTGCGCATCCTGCTGGCCACATTCAGGCGGGCCAGTGGCCCTACGCGATACACGCCCTTCTCAATACCCAGTGGTTTGTAATAAGGATACTTGAGGTAAGACCAATCGACGGATCTTTCCGCTATATAATTCAGATAGTTTTTCGGATCCACCTGATCCTGCAAAATGATACCGTCTTCATCTACCCAGCGGAGTTTCCCCTCGTACAGTTCGTGTTCGCCATTTGGACCAACCGTCCCCAGGTAGGCTGTAGGTGAAGGGGCGAAGGTTCTCACCATCTCCTCGTTATCCTCATGAAACCTTTTGATCAGCGATATACCTTTCCGGACTGTCTCTAAAGCTTCGGGTATCCATTTCAACAGTGCCTTCCGGTTGTCTTCCGACAGCGGGTATGCCATACCACCAGGCACGATGCCCATGATATGTATTTTCTTTCCGGTGATTCTTTCGCTTAATTCCTGCCCAAACTTCCGTAACCTGATACCTCTTACCGCGAGATCGGGAAACTTCTCGGCAATTCCCAGGATATTTCGCTTAGCGGGATCACTATCGTAACCCAACAAAAAATCCGGGGATGACAGGTGGAAGAAAGACAACGCATGGGACGAAAGATTCTGCCCGATGTGCATCAGCCGGCGCAACAGATTTGCTGTATAGGTAGGCTGGATACCCTGAATCATTTCACAGGCTTTTACACTGGCGAGCGTGTGGCTCGTGGGGCAAATACCACAAATACGGGGCGTAATGGTGGGCATTTCCGTGTACATCCGGCCCTCACAGAACTTTTCGAACCCCCTGAACTCATTAACATGAAAAAATGCGTCGGATACTTCGCCGGCATCATTTAACCGGAGGGTGATTTTCGCGTGCCCTTCAATACGGGTTACCGGTGAAATTAAAATCGTATTTTTTTCCGTATTAGCCATACTTCAGTTTTTTAGCTTGCCGCAAATCGGGAACGCGGTCGTTTAAAAATTCATTCAGGACATAAAAAATCGTATCCGCACTGGGTGGGCAACCCCGTACGATAAAATCCACATCCACCACTTCCTGTAGCGGGTAAACCTTCTCATTCAGGTTGAGCAATTGGGGATGCCGTGGCACCTTCCCCTCATGATCATTGCTCACAGAATACTGGTATGAAGTATCAAATACATCTTTCAGATCAAAATAATTTCTCATACCAGTGACATTTGTCATGACTGCACAATCGCCAAGTGCGATCAGCACCTTTGAATTTTGTCTGATATGGATCAATTCCCGCAGGTGCTCATCACTGGTAACAGAGCCCTCGACCAGGGCAATATCCACTTCCGGGAACTCCTTACCGTCAACCACGGGGCTTTTCACAATATCCGCGAGCTTCGCGACCTCCAGGATCCGCTCGTCAATGTCCAACAGACTCATATGGCAACCCGAGCATCCGCCTAACCATACAGTTGCTAATTTCTTCCTGCTCATTTTCTGAACTATGCTTTAGTTATTATTAATTTCACCATCACATCAGCGGGATTTCGGGGGGTCTCTCTCCACCTGTCGCATCTCTATCATTTGGTCTCCCGCACCCAGCCCCGGTAGAATATTTCTATAGATTCATCGTCCGTCTGTCCATTAGTTCACCTATCATATCCGGTTGCTTCTTCAACTGTCCCTGTACAACAGATTTAGGCCAGATAGCACCCGTTGGGCAGGCATGCATGCACTTGCCGCAGGAAGTGCAGGTGGCCGACTCACCCCAGGGAGTATTAAAATCAGAAATAATACGTACCATGTAGCCTCTGTCCATCACATTCCAGTTATATGCTCCTTCCACCTCCGCGCAGGCACGAATGCACCTGGTGCACATAATACACCGGTTGTGATCCATTACATACCACTCATGTGATGTATCTGTTTCGCACTGTGGAAAGAGGTGTGGGTAACGGATAGCATCCAACCCTACTTTATAACCCAGGTTTTGTAATTCGCAATTTCCATTTGCAACACATACCGCACACATGTGGTTTCGCTCCGCAAAAAACAATTCAGTCGTGATCCGCTGATAACGCTGAATTCGCTCAGTTTTCGTACGGATGACCATGCCGTCAGCAATCCGTGTCGTACATGCGGACAGCAGACGGTTCATACCTTCAATTTCAACCAGACAGAGCCTGCAGGCTCCCGTATCCCCGAGCCCTTTTAGATGACACATGGTGAGTATCTCAATATCATGTTCCCTGCACACCTCTAAAATGGTCTTACCTGCCTGTGTGGTGATCTTCTTATCGTCGATGATGGCTGTAATCAGATTCATAATATCCTTGCTTAATCGTTTACTAGTAATGATACCCTTTTAGGCTGAACGCGGCTTTCATATTCTTCCCGGAAATGACGCAGCGTACTCAAGAGTGGGTTGGGAGCCGACATACCCAGTCCGCACAGACTACAATCTTTTACATATTGTGCCAACTCTTCCAGCCGTTCCAGGTCGAGACGCGTAGCTTTATTTTCACAAAACTTCTGAAGCAGGTCGTGCAGCATCTTGGTACCTACCCGGCACGGTACACACTTACCACAACTCTCGTCCACACAAAACTCCATAAAGAACCGGGCTACATCCACCATATCAGATCGTTCATCCATAACGATCAGTCCGCCAGAGCCCATGATAGAACCGAGGGAGGTCAGTGTTTCATAATCCATTTTTACGTCGAGATGCGCAGCCGGAATACATCCGCCCGACGGCCCGCCGGTTTGGGCTGCTTTAAATTCACCACCATCCGGAATGCCCCCGCCTATCTCATAGATAACCTCGCGAAGCGTAGTGCCCATGGGCACTTCAATAAGTCCTGCATGATTAATTTTCCCAGCCAGGGCAAATACTTTGGTCCCGGCACTTTTCGGAGTCCCGATTTCACTGTACCATTCCCCGCCGTTATTGATAATCGGCGCAATACAAGCAATGGTCTCCACATTATTGATCAGTGTTGGCTTACCCCAAAGGCCACTTTCAGCAGGGTAAGGAGGTCTGGGCTTGGGTGTTCCCCTTTTGCCCTCAATAGAAGCGATCAACGCCGTTTCTTCGCCGCACACGAAAGCCCCCGCACCTATCCTTACCTCTACATCGAAAGCAAACTCTGTCCCCAAAATATTAGTCCCAAGCAACCCGGCTTTTTTGGCCTGTTTGATGGCCGCCTCAAACCGCTTAATGGCCAGAGGATATTCACCCCTGATATAAGCAAACCCCTTACTGGCGCCGATCGCATACCCGGCTATAGCCATACCCTCCAGTATTCGGTGTGGATTGCCTTCCAGCATGCTTCGGTCCATAAATGCGCCAGGATCACCCTCATCACCATTGCAGATAACATATTTCTGATTATTTACATACCTATAAACGGTTTCCCACTTCAGGCCTGTTGGGTACCCTGCTCCCCCGCGCCCGCGAATCCGGCTCTGCTTGATCTCGGAGATAACATCTTCGGGCGTCATATCAAATAATACCTTGTCGAGTGCTTTGTAGCCATCGTGAAGAATATAGTCTTCCAGGCTTTCAGGATTAACATCGCCACAGTCTTTAAGTGCGATCTTCATTTGCCTCTTGAAATACGGATCATCATCAGAATTAACAAAGGGTTTTTCCCGGCTCTCAGAAAATAACAGCAGATCTTCCAGTGGTTTCTTTTCCACAAGCTGACTCTTCACGATATCGCTGATGTTGTGGCAGTCTACTTTCTGATAAATGGAATTTCCGGGTCTGCACTTGACCAGCGGCCCCTGGTTGCAGGGCCCCATGCAACCTGTGGGAACGATCTCTGTTTCGTGATCAAGTCCTCTTTCCTTTATTTCAGCTTCCAGTTTTTTAATAACCTCCTCCGCACCCGAAGAAATACATCCGGCCCCACAGCAGACATAAATTTTGTTGATATGGGGATTATCCAGTTCGTTCTGCCTGGTGGTATGCACCAGGGTTTTAAAATCATGCCTGTTCATGCGTCTCCATTTTTTCTTTGAGTTTTGCAATAATATCATCAGCAATGGCCCTTGCCTGAACTTCTTCGTCCACGATTACCGCGGGTGCCAGTCCGCAAGCGCCAATACAACGCGCGGCTTGAATGCCCAGCTTATTGTCGGCAGTCACTTGTCCCTGTTTAAGTCCGAATTCTTTTTCAATACCATCCAGTATTTTCTGAGCGCCTTTCACATAACATGCTGTTCCCGTGCAGACAAGGCAGGTGTGCTCTCCCTTAGAGTGCATGGAAAAGAAATGATAAAACGAAACCGTGGAATAAACACGGGATGGCGGCAGTCGCAATTCCCTCGCGATATATTTCAGCACGTCCATCGGTAAATAGCCATAACTGTTCTGGGCTGTGTGCAGGATCTCAATCAGTGCATCGGGCCTGAATGCTTCTTTTTTGATCTTCGCATTAAGTAATTTCACACGGGGATCCGTTTTTGGCAAAACTGCGTCCCGCAACGACTTCCGTAGATTCATACAAGCTAATTTTACGTTTTTTACCAGAGAATTATATGGCAACCGGTCACGGTTTCAACATCTTAACAGGTTCCGGATCTCAAAACTAGGAAGGTTTGTTCTCATGCTGTATGATATAAATCATAAACAGCAGGTGATTTTTATCATCTTAAAAAGAATACTGGAAAATAGACGTACGTCTCATCTGCCTGCAGGCAGATGAAGAGTCCGGTCCCTTCAACAAAACACGATAACAAATCGGTTGATGAATGAATCTGAAAAAGTAAAATTCTTGCGGGCTAAACAAATACGCTCCCGTGCATGCCCGGGTTCAATTGGTACTTTTCTAGTGCTATCTCAGCAATCGTTAACCGCCAGGTTATTTTCTTTTGAAAACCGGAACAGTGCTGCAAGGCTCTCCGTACATGATACTCCGCGCCACCGGTAAAAGTAATCTGGTGATCTCTGCATAGGCATATGCATCAATTTCTTCATCACCACAACCCTTAATGACAATTCTTGCGTCAGTGAATTCGCTATACTGAACTGCCTGCAGGTTATTCAGCACAACCCTCTTTCTGACTTCATCGCGGTCTCCTATAGTAATGCTGAGCGCAACCGGATTGAGACTGGATACCACCAGCATATATGCCCACATAGGCACAATCGCTTCGGTGCTGCAAAATATCCCTATATGTTTTCCGCGAAAACCTTCCAGGTCCAGGTTTTTGAGTGATTCACGAAAATCCTTCTCTTTCAGAATCAGCCCTCTGAACAGAAAGTCTTTGATGTCAAACTCCACCACCGGCGCTTTGGGATAGAAATTCTCCAGGTCCATTGTAATGATCCCGCTTTCGGCAACCTTATTTCTCAGGGTTTCTTGCATGTTTATTTAACAAAGGAAACGCCAGGTTGTTGAAACAGCCACTTAAAGATTTGCCGACATCCTGAAAGTACAGGTTGTTTTGGAAAAGTAAATGTGAATGTACCCAGGCAGCCTATAAAAAGCGATTAACCCGTGACCTGAAAAAGAAAGCCCCGTCTTTAACCGCAAAACGCGGTATGACGGAGCTTATACAGTTGATTTCGGTGCCTTTTTGAGGCATTGTATAAATACCGACGGTTTGTCTAATAGAACTTCCGGCGGTAGTCTTTTATTTTAGCAGCTTCTTTTAATACCTGGAGACTCTGAAATGCTGATTGCTGTCTGGCCTGCATCGACTGCATTTTCCTGATCTCGTCCACATTCACCGCCTGCACCGGCATACTCATCACATTGTCCACCTTCACAACAAAAACACCCTGATTACCAGCAATAGCTTCGGGTACTACCTTGTTAAGATTGGCTTTATTAAAAGCTGCACCAATCACTTTGGGCTCAAAACCCAGTACGGATGCGGATTGGCCGCTAAAGCGAACGCTGTCGGCAGTCTCTATCTGTCTGTTTAAATTTTTAGCAGCCGCTTCAAGCGTGGTGACTGGTCCGATTTTTTTCTTGATCAGTTCCGCTTTCTTATCATTCACCAGGAGGGGCTCAACCATCATCCTGGCCTTAGCCGGGCTCATAGTCCCTTCTTTATTGATTTCAGTGATCAGCGCCACAACATAAAAATCACCCACCCGCTCCGGTTGAACAATATCGCCCAAATCACCTTTGTAAATATTCTTCACGAAGGACCTGGAGTTTCCGACGCCCGGGATCTGAGATCCCATTGGCGGAATATCTGTTGCAACAGATTTCGTGAGCTGCTTTTCTTTTGCCAGCTTTTCTGCCGCTGCATCAAATGTCTTCGCGTTGGTCACCTGGGAAGCAAACTGAGAAGCTTCATTGCTGGCACGCGTATCCGTTTCCTGGCTTGCTTCAATGGGCCTGGTCAGGTAAGCGATCTTGTACCCCGTAGAATGGCCTTTCTGGGAAAGTATTTCAACGTAATGGTATCCATAACTCGTTTTGACCACCCCTTTTGACCCCACAGGATTTCCGAAAATAAAATCATTGAACTCGGGGACCATCTGACCCGATGGCACATTTTCATATACGCCCTGGTTGTTTGCACTACCGGGGTCATTGGAAAACTTCACGACCATTGAGTCAAAATTTGCTCCGTTCCGGATAGCCAGCGCTACACTGTCAGCCAGCTTTTTCGCACTTGCCGTGTCCCTGATCGGCACCATCTGGCCGCTCTGAGGATCCGGTTGCGAAGTGCCTATCAGAATATGCCTGATATTGACTGTATCGGGAATAGCCTTGACGCCTATAACTTTTGCGAGTGCATAGGTGTGTGCATCTATGTAGGGACCATAAATATGACCGGCACCCACCCTGAAAATAGAGTCTTTCATAGGTACCTGAATACGATCCTCGCTGATATAACTATTGTAGTATGTATTAATTCCCTGATTAACCAGGAATGCCTGCACATTTTGCGCGGTATCGAAAGCCGCCCTCAAAGAAAGTAACTTTTCCAACGCCTGAGCGCTATCCTGACCAGAAGGCTGTGCGCTAAAGGCAACATAAGATATGCTGCGGCTTTCAGTCTGTTTGAAATCTTTCTTATGGCGGTTGATATAATCTCTTATTTCACTATCGGTAACTTTTACTGCGGAATCGGAAATCTCCGCATAGGACTCTCTCACGAAGGACACTTTTGATAAGAGGCTGTTTTCAGCATTCTGTTTCTCTACCATCCATTTGGGAAAATTGATGCTCCCTGTCAGTAAGGCGTCATATTTCTCCGCCAGCTTCTGAAATGCAAGCTGATCAAGGAAAGCATTGATCTGGTTCTTCTGCTCCGCAGTGCCGCGGGTCCGGATCTGGTTGATCTGTTGCTGGGCCATTGCACCATCATACCTTCCTGTCTGGGGATCGGTAAATCCCTGCCGCAATTCCTGTGGGGGGTTCGCTCCAAAAAGCAAATCATTTAATTCCTTCTTCCCAATGGAGAGACCCAGCTTCCCCGCTTCCTGCTCCAAAAGAATTTTCGTAACCTCCATATCCCAGGCAGATTCATTCGCTTGTTGGCTAACATTCTCGCCCGAACCCATTCCACGAGCTTCCAACTGCTGAGTTTGCTGCTCCACTAATTGCTGAAATGGACCAATTTCCACCGTTTCACCATTAACTTTCCCAACGGTCATGGACTGACCCTTGAACAAGCTACCACCGTTCTCAAAAGCAAGCATGACAATGAAGATTACCAGTGCAATCCCAATAATAATGGCCATTAATTTCCCATACTTGTCCTGAATCTTCTGAATTATTGACATAATTAAATCATTAAAAAGGATGGCAAAAATAGCATTTTTGAAGATATGAACAAACTGAGAAAGGGCTGATTACAAGGTAAACAGCTTTAAAATCAGAAATTATACACCCTCGCCCGGACGCCAGGGGCATCCGGAAGCAGTAAAACTACCTTTGTACACATAACCAAAGACCACCTAACTATCTTACCCGGGCAAGATCGCATCAATTTTTCTGGCAAGTTTCTCATCTTTTTCCGTGATCTGGTCGCCGGCGTCATGAGTTGATAACCAGATTTCTACGGAATTGTAGACATTTTTCCATTCGGGATGATGGTCGGCTTTCTCGGCCTCCAAAGCCACCTTCGTCATAAAAGCAAAAGCTTCTACAAAATTGCTGAAAGTGAACTTCCGGTACAACTTATTGTCTTTTGTTTCCCACATATACCATTTATTAAAATATCAAATACTCCCGGTTCCTGATCTTCTCGCCGGTGAGTTCGGCAACCAACTGGACTTCGGGCAAGCTTTTGATCAGCAGGATAAGCCTGTCCAGATAGGTTTCGGTTACCAGGTCATGCTTCATCAGCCATAAAAAATCAAAATGCCGTACCTCCGGCAACAAATATTCACCGTCGTGGAGATTATTGTACAGATAGTGGCACAAGGCACTGTTAGGCTCTCTGTATTCATACACCGGGAAAAAGAAAGACCGTTTCTTTTTCTTCAGTTGAATCTCCAGGTCATGGTTGATCCGGAAATCAAGCCCCAGCATATTATTCAGATTCCAGCAGAAGCGATAATCCTTAACGGTGGTAACAATACCCAGCAAGCGCGTATCCTCAAAGAATTCGCCCGTGAGCTCCTGTGTATTTAGTGTAAGTTTCGACATAGTATTTACCCTTCAAAATTTCCGATCCCACCTCAAACAAAGATCGATAATTTAATATTATCACGGCCTCGTGGCTGTTTTATTAACACATTTCTGTCACTTCCCTGCAATTTTTCCGCCCACTGGTGGAAAACTCCCAAATTCGTAAATAGAAATCGGGCCGCGCAGGTTAATTTTGCATATTTATTTTGACCACAAAATCTCTACATATTGCCCTGGTGGGCAACCCCAATAGCGGGAAGAGTTCTCTGTTTAACAGCCTCACGGGTCTGAGTCAGAAAGTCGGGAATTTCCCCGGCGTAACCGTTGATAAAAAGACCGGATCCGTGAAAGTCGGATCCTGCAACGCTGAGTTAATAGATTTACCGGGAACTTACAGTCTGTATCCGCGGCGACTGGACGAGGAAGTGACGTACAAAATAATTCTGAACCAGGACGAGCTCATCCGGCCGGACGTAATCGTTGTAGTGGCCGATGCCAGCAGCCTGAAAAGAAACCTCCTGTTCTGCACCCAGGTCATCGACCTGAAACGCCCTGTGGTCATAGCACTTACCATGATGGATATCGCACGTAAGAAAGGTATCCATATCGACATACAGAAACTGGAAAGAGAATTGGGTGTTCCGGTTGTGCCGGTAAACCCAAGAAAAAACAAAGGCATTGACGCGTTAAAGAAATCCATCGAGCTGGTCTGCGGCAACCTTTACCGACCTGCCGTACGTAACTTCATCGATGTTTCGGCCCTTGCACCGGAAGCGATTGAACAAACCAGGGGTATCGTAGCCGGATTAAGTGAATACGAAAGCATTCACTACCTTATCAACCACGAAACCTTTGATCTGGAGGAGGATATACAGGAAAAAATCGAACAAACAGAAATAGATCATCATTTTAACCCGGTTCGCACACAGGCCGAGGAAATCCTGCAACGTTACACGCGGATCGGTCAAATTATGAATCTGGCGGTCAAATTCCCCGATCCGAACAAAAAATCAATCATAACAGACCGGCTGGATAACATTTTTCTACACCGCGTTTGGGGCTATATTATTCTGCTGCTCGTATTCTTTACCCTGTTTCAGAGCGTATTTTTACTGGCTTCCTATCCAATGGATTGGATTGAATCGGCAACGGCTGCACTCAGTGGCTGGCTGAGTGAGGTTTTACCACAGAATAATTTCTCCGACCTGTTGATAAATGGCGTACTCGCCGGCCTCGGAGGGATAATCATCTTCATTCCCCAGATCATGATACTTTTCGGGCTGATCACTATTCTGGAAGACAGCGGCTACATGGCCAGGATAAGCTTTTTGACCGACCGGATCATGCGTAGCGTAGGTTTGAACGGGAAGAGTGTGATGCCCATGATCAGCGGGTTTGCCTGTGCCGTACCGGCAATTATGAGCGCCCGGAGTATTGAAAACAGGAAAGAAAGACTGCTCACAATCCTTATCACACCGTTGATGAGCTGTTCCGCCCGCTTACCGGTATATATTATCCTTGTAGGGCTCGTGATCCCCAAAACATATCTCCTTGGATTTATTGGCGTACAGGGGTTGGTGATGATGGGCCTGTATCTTTTGGGTACTGTGTTTGCTCTTATTGTTTCCTATGTGGCCAAATGGTTCATCCATATCCAGGAAAAGAGTTTCTTTATCCTGGAACTACCGGTATACAGAGCGCCAAGATGGAAGAACGCCCTGCATACGATGATCGAAAAGGCCAGGATCTTTGCCGTGGAGGCGGGACGAATTATTATGATGATCAGCCTGGTACTTTGGTTTCTGAGTTCTTACGGCCCTAAAGAAAGAATGCGACTGGTTCACCAGGACTATGAGACTGAGCTGGCGAAACCTGGCACCGACAGTCTGGCGGCCCAGGAAAAATGGGCTTCGGCAAGACTCGAAAACTCCTATGCAGGCATTATGGGTAAATCCATCGAACCGGTAATTAGGCCGCTGGGCTACGACTGGAAGATTGGTATTGCTATCGTAACCTCTTTCGCCGCCCGTGAAGTTTTTGTTGGCACCATGGCTACCCTGTACAGCGTGGAAAATGATACCAAGGAAAACCTTGCACTCCGCGAGAAAATGAAAGCAGCTACTTTTTCCGACGGCACCAAAGTTTTTACGCTGGCTACCGGGCTCTCGTTGATGCTCTTTTACGTTTTTGCTATGCAATGTATGAGCACGCTGGCGATCGTTAAAAGAGAAACGGGCTCCTGGAAATGGCCTATGCTGCAACTTGTGTATATGACCGGACTGGCTTATGTGTTCGGGCTCCTCGCTTATCAGCTTCTGAAATGAACCGGTCCATCAGGCTAAACACCTGTTTCCACATCTTCATCGCCAACGAATCATTTGCTGGCACTAAAGACCGGAACCGGAGTTCCCGGTCACTGCATCGGGTATTCTTTTCAGCTTTAAATATACGATCAGCGAAAAGAACATCATTTTCAATTACATCTTATCTTTGGTTGGTATTGCAGTAAAACCAAAGAAAATTTACCATGCGAAAACTATTCGTTCTCTTAGTCCTAACTTTCCTGCTGGGTGCTTGCGGTGCATCGGGCGACAAACAGTCAGATGAAACTAATTCAAAATCCGATAGCCTGATGGATGAGGTCATTGCCGGACATGATGTGGCCATGCCAAAAATGATGAAACTGCAGAGATTGGAAAAAGAAACCCGCGCAGCGATCGATTCAATTGAGAAATTACCTGCTGCTGCCAGGCAGAGCCTGTCGGGCTACCGCGCAAAACTGGACACCTTACTGGCATCCCTGCAACGGGCCGAAACAGGAATGAACAAATGGATGAATGAATTTAATTATGATTCGTTTAAAAACAATGAAGCGCAGCGAATCAAATACCTTGTGGGGGAGAAAACCAAAGTAAACGAGGTAAAAGATGCGGTGCTGGGGGCAATCAACAAAGCAGATTCCCTGCTGAGAAAATAAGATCAGCCCTCTTCCTCGGTTTCTCTTACGAGCTTCATAGAACTGTCCAGCTCTGAGCAAAGCAATCCGAAAGTTTCTTCAATAGTGCCGTTTCCGGGGATCGCCTTGAACTTTCGTCTCTCCGAATAATATTGCGCGATCGGTTCAGTATCGTGGTGGTAAACGGCAAAGCGTTCCCGGATTATAGCTTCATTCAGATCGTCCGACCTGCCGGAAGTTTTTCCCCGGAGCAGTATTCTCTTGAGCAGATCCTCTTCGTCAACCAGAAGTGCAAGCACGGAATGAATCGCTGATTTCTTGAGTTTCATCAGCTTGTCAAGCGCGCGGGCCTGATTAACCGTCCTGGGAAATCCGTCAAACAGAAAGCCTTTTGCTTCAGCGTTGTGTTCTATGCAGTTATCAATCATACCGATAACCAACTCATCAGGTACGAGCTGGCCCCGATCGATGAATTTTTTTGCTTCCACACCCAGAGGAGTTTTCCTGTTTATCTCGCTCCTGAGCAAGTCGCCGGTTGACAAGTGCACCAAACCATACTTATCGACTAATTTTTCTGCTTGTGTACCTTTCCCGCTCCCGGGAGCACCAAATAAAATCAGATTAAACATGGTGAATATCGAATTTTTTGAGACATACAAAGATATGTTGCTAGCGTCCAATTTCAATCCAACGTGACGAATATCAGGAAAATAGCCTCCAAAAGCGGGCTCGATCAACTTTTGCTATGAAAAATTGTTCTTGTCAGATGGACGTCAGGTTTTCATTTAGGCTTCTGCTCGTTTGCTGCACCTTGTTTCAGCAATGCAGTTATTCCCAGACTTCCAATTCACAGGATATGAATTCCAAAGACATGAAAAATACTGGTAACCCCGTTTATTCGCGGACCGACCCATCGGCTGTAAATGTTTCTGAGGCAGAATGGAAAAAGATTCTGCCCGCAGATGTATATGAAATCGCCAGGCTGAAGGGCACAGAACGCCCGTGGAGCAGCAAATTTGAAAAATTTGACGAAGTTGGAACCTATTACTGCGCCGCATGTGGAAATCCATTGTTTAAGAGCAACACAAAATTCGAAAGCGGATGCGGCTGGCCGAGTTTCTTTGAGCCCATAAGCAAAAAAAGTATCATTTACCTGGAAGATCGTTCGCATGGCATGGTTCGTACTGAAGTTGAATGCGGCCGATGCAAAGCACATCTCGGTCACGTTTTTGAAGACGGACCTCCCCCTACCGGGTTAAGGTACTGCATTAATGGTGTAGTCCTTGACTTCGAAAAAGCGAAGTCCGCCGCAGAGAACTATCAAAAAAAATAGACCGGTTTCGCAGACAACTCCGATATTTTATTTTTGTGCTTCGGCGCTTTTTGCTGCCAGGTTCCCGGCCGGCATCGTGAACTGATAATTACCGGATCCGAGATCCACTTTCGTGTAATTACCTGTAACGCTTATATTCTTGATTTCCTTTAAACCGGTCAGAAGTTTGCTTCCCTCTCTGATTTCATTTAGCCCGGTAGACGGCAGATAAACGGTCGCACGTGTATTAACTGGTATTTCAAGTGTCAGCGTCAGATTACTCCCGCTGATCTTCCAGTCACTGCTTACTTGGCCATAATAGGTCATTAAAGATGCCTTCACATCGCTGAAACCCCCGCCCGGATGAGGTTTAATGAGAATATGACGATATCCCGGCTCTTCCTCGTACGTGTCAATCCCCGCCATTTTTCGGTACATCCAATCTCCAATAGCCCCGTAAGCATAATGGTTGAAGGAGTTCATCCCCGGCGTTTGAAAACTGCCGTCAGGTTTTTGTCCGTCCCATCGCTCCCAGATTGTGGTGGCACCCATTTTAACAGGATACAGCCAGGAGGGGTAATCCTCTTTTAACAACAGCGTATAAGCAAGGTCATCATACCCGAAACGGGTAAGCACGTGACACAGGTAAGGTGTGCCCAAAAAGCCCGTGGTGAGGTGATTACCATAGCTCCTGATGTTTTCAGCCAACCGTTCGGCGGCCTGCGCGCGTTGAGATTCCGGAAGCATATCAAAATTCAGAGCCAATACATAAGCGGTCTGGGTTCCTGAGACCAGTCTGCCACTTGCCGTAACATACTCCCGCTGAAACGCGGCAACAACCTTTTGGACCAGGTTATTGTATTCTGCCTCATCATTGCTGAACCCCAGTAGCGCCGCAGTTTTGGCCAGGATCCGGATCGAGTTGGCATAAAAGCACTGTGCAATCAGGTATTTGTCGGTAACCGCGGATCTCCCGTCATTATCATCAAAAGGCCGGTAGAACAACCAGTCGCCAAAATGAAAGCCCGAGTTCCACAAATCGTTCTTAGTCACTTTCCGAACGCTTTCTACAAAAGCCTTCATGCTTGGATACTGAGTCTGGAGTATCTTTTTATCGCCATAAGCCAGGTACATATTCCAAGGGACAATAGTGGCTGCGTCTGCCCACCCCGCGCTATTGGTACCGCCGGGCCCCAGAACGTTTGGTATCACGTGGGGTACTTTCCCGTCAATTTGATCTGCCTCGACGTCCCTGAGCCATTTGGCAAAGAAACTATGAACACGCATGTTAAAGGTTGCCGTCCTCGAAAAAGCCTGAGCATCACCGGTCCAGCCCAAACGTTCATCACGTTGCGGACAATCAGTAGGTACATCCAGGAAATTACCCCGCTGCCCCCATTGAATATTGTGCTGCAACTGGTTGATCAGGGCATTGGAGGAACTAAACTCTCCGACCGGTTTCATATCGGAATAGAGCGCGATCGCCTCAAAATTATCAAGGTTGATAGCACCAGGGTAACCTTCGATCTTCAAATATCTGAATCCCTGCCAGGTAAAGTGAGGGTGAAAGATTTCTTCACCACCCCCTTTCAGGATATATTTATTCTTCGCCCTTGCACCCCGCAGGTTGGCAGTATAAAAATTACCGCTCTTATCCAGGACTTCCGCATGGGATAAAACGACAGAATCGCCGGCACGGCCGCTTGCTTTCATGACTACCCAACCAACCAGGTTCTGGCCGAAATCAATGACCTTTTCGCCAGCAGGTGTCGTTATAAGTTTCACAGGCCTGAACACCTCTTTTCTTTTCACGGGCTCATTCCAGGTAGCGATCAGGTTCTTCAAGGGCGTTTGTACAACCACCACATTTTTCCAGTCTGCGTCTGCATACCCGGGCATCATCCAGCCTTTCTTCTCCTTCCGCGCATCAATCGTCTCCCCATTATATATTTCCGAATAAATAATTTCACCGGTTGATGATTTCCAGCTTCCGTCAGACAGGATACTTTCCGAACTGCCATCCGTATATCTGAGCTCTAATTGAAACAGGAGACCCAGGTTTTTTCCATAATGGTTCTTGTTTTCTCCCCAACCCAGCGCACTCCTGTACCAGCCGCTACCCAGCGCCACGCCAATGGCATTGTTTCCTTCCCGCAAAAGATCTGTGACGTCATAGGCCTGATACTGCAGTCGGTTGTTGTACGACGTCCAGCCGGGAGTCAACACGCCATCTCCAATTTTTTTGCCGTTTAACCAGGCTTCGTATAATCCATGTGCCGTCATGTAAACCATGGCGGAGCTAATTTTTTTCTTTGTTGAAAAATCTTTTCTGAACAATGGGCAGGGTTGTTCGACGGCATTATCGAACCCTGGCTCGATCCACCTGGCTTTCCAGTCAGACGTGCTGAAAAACCCGGTTCCAAAAACAGACTGCACGCTCCAGGGAGAAACCCGGCCCCCATCATCCCAAACCTGAACCTGCCAATGGTAACGGGATCCGCTCTCAAGTGGGGCACCTTTATATGTAACATACACGGATGAGTCGGAGATCACTTTACCACTGTTCCAAACCAAATTCTTTCCTTTGAAAACCCGGATGGCATAAGCTTGCTGCATCGTGTTTCTCCGTTCACTGGTAAGCTGCCAGCTAAACCTGGGTTGAGCAACATCCAATCCCAGCGGTGATTCCAGGTTTTCCGTGAGCAAGGCCCGAACCTTGGTCTGGGAAAATAGGGGCTGTGCCAAAAGTGCCAACAAGGCAAAGACAATCCAATTTTTCATCTTTATGTTTTTTAGTTCCCCGCCTTTAGCGGTTAATGATTTTGTCGAATGCCTGCCTGTCGGTTTACCTGCCAAAGGTAGGCAGACACGCCCGGACGTCCGCCGCGGCGGACGATTCGGACGGGGGCGGTGAACTTCACCGATACCTTAACCTGTGTGAGAAAAATTTTGCATCCTTCATTTCATATGCCCGATCCCAGATTCTTACACGCGGTCAAATCTCGTCAACGTTTCGCCGCCAGATGAATCGTAATTTTCAAAATCGTTTGGTTCACTTATGTATACCTACTTAGAAGCATTTTGTGACAAACAATTAATGTCAAGATTCCGACAGAGCGTTTTCGAATTTACAACATATCCGGAATCAGCTATCCTGCTCTGTCCCGCTGTTGATTAACCAGCCGACAAATAATCTTTTCACGCAGGTTTTTGTCCCGGGTCTTCCTGAAGGGCCTTCCACAAAACATCCTTTAATTCTGTTAACCCGGTGCCTGTCACCGAAGAAATAAACAGGAACGGAATATGACCAGGCATTTCGTTACGCACAGCAGCTTTCAACTCTTCATCCAGCATATCGCTTTTGCTGATGGCAATCACCATTTGTTTGTCCAGCAATTCGGGATTATATTCCTTCAGTTCATTCAGCAGGATTTCCCATTCACGACGGTGGTCACTGCTGTCCGCAGGTATCAGGAATAATAGTACAGGATTTCTTTCTATATGCCGCAGGAACCGGTGACCAAGCCCTTTTCCCTCGGCAGCCCCTTCAATAATTCCTGGCAGATCCGCTACGCAAAAACTTTTATTTTCCCTGTAGGCCACGATTCCCAGGTTGGGCGTGAGCGTGGTAAACGCGTAATCAGCGATTTTGGGTTTCGCTGCAGTAATCACCGAAAGCAGCGTTGATTTACCTGCATTTGGAAGGCCTACCAGTCCTACATCAGCCAGTACTTTCAGTTCAAGTACTTTCCATCCTTCTATGCCTGGTAATCCTGGCTGCGCATATTCGGGCGCCTGATTGGTAGCTGTCGCAAAATTTGCGTTCCCCAGACCGCCCTTCCCGCCAGGCAACCAAATTACCTCCTGTCCGTCGTCCAGAATCTCCGCTTCCGTCAGCCCTGTTTCTTCATCTATTGCAATTGTCCCAAGCGGAACATCAATGATAATATCTTTACCATCACGGCCGGTTTTATTGTTATGTCCGCCGTTTTCACCGTTTTCAGCCAGGATATTCTTATAGTATCTCAAATGAAGCAGCGTCCACAGGTTGCGGTTACCTCTTAAAATAATATGGGCGCCACGACCGCCATCGCCGCCATCCGGGCCTCCCTTCGCAGTGAATTTATTCCGAAGGAAATGCTTAATGCCTGCGCCGCCGTGCCCGCTGCGGCAGAAAACCCTGATCTGATCTACAAAATTACTTTTATCCAATACGAAAGATTTGGAAGGCTACAAAGATAACCGGATTGTACCTGGAAAACAGATCGCCTTGAAAAGGCCCTGATTGACCTGCCTATTCTTTAGCTCCGGTAGTTCAAGCGCATTCTTCCCTTGCTAAAATTTGATTACATGACTATTTTGCTATTCCTACCGTCTTCCCGCATATTTTCCCTGACCTGTTTCCAGTAAAGGCGGCCATAAGAAACAAAAATCTCTGTACCAGCCTGGATCCTCCTTGTTGCTTTTATAAAAACACGCTTTCCCTCTTCATGGTAAATGGCATTATTCTTAACGCCCGATAATTTCTGAAGTCCGGCCGCATCGTTTGCGTATCGGCCGAAAGCATCCGGGAATTTGGCCGCATCTATGACATTTTCATCGTCAATATGGTAAATATAGCCATTGTCAACATCGTCTTCCACATCCTTCCAGGTACAACGTTTTCCTTCATATTCGACAATGATACTGCCCCTGGGAAAATCAACCTTAGCAAACAAACCTTTTCCGGCCCCGGGTAGCGTGGACGATTTTACCTGGAGTGTTTTAGATGAGCGAATAGGCATAATTTATCTTTAAGACAGCGAATTTATTGCAATTCGGGTTCTCTTTGCCTTTCAGCCGAAAATAATAAAATCTGACCCCGTTCATCACCATGTTATTTCACTATTTTTAAAATATGAAGAAGACGGTGTTGATTCCCGCGTTGGCCGCTTGCTTTGCCGTCCACCTACTTTCCGTGAAATGAACACCTGTAAACCAAATCCCATAACTTCGTTATATGATCAGAAATATTGTCTTCGATCTCGGAGGGGTTCTGATCGACTTGGACCCCGCAGGATGCTCGGAAGCCTTCTCAAACCTTGGCTTTAAGATGCCTGACGATCTCTTCAAAAGGTTTCATGATGATGATAACTTTAAACTTTATGAAACCGGTTCTATTAGCACAAACGAGTTTCTCAATAACCTTGCCGACGCTTCTGCGACGGGGGTAACTCATGAACAGCTCTCCTCGGCCTGGAACCGGATGCTGGGCCCACTGAGGATTAGCAGCCTGAAGTCCCTGAGAACACTGAAACAGCAGTACCAACTTTATCTGCTAAGCAATACAAATGAACTCCACGAAATGTCGGTCAAAAGAAAGCTTCTCGAGGAAGGTCTGCCGTCAGTCGATACCATGTTCATTAGACCCTATTTTTCTCACAAGATCCACTTAAGGAAACCGGGAAGGGAAATTTTTGAATATGTGGTCAGCGACGCTGGCATACTACCGGAAGAAACACTGTTTATCGACGACACAGCCATTAACCTGCCGAACGCAGCGCAAGTTGGAATAAAAACGTACTTGTTACAGTCCGGATCCCGCATTGAAAATCTCGATTACCAAAATGTCGCCGAAAATCAGGGTTAGGTTGCAGCTTAATACGCGGGTTCGGGTACCTGAGGTACCCGGCAAAAAATAATTTGCCAATAAATTATTATTAATATTCTAACTTTAATATGGCATAAGATCGTCGTACATAATAAGTTTACAATATACTAAACCAAACAATATGAAAAAAGGAAGAAAAATTCACGAGGGGCCCGTCTATAGTAAGGAACGGACCAAACAAAAGTTTATAGATACTGTTGGGAAAATTCTCAGAACAGAAGGATACACCGCACTTCGTGTAAACCGTATCGCAGAAGTCGCCGGCGTCAACAAAAAACTGATCTATGTATATTTCGGCAGTGTGGACAAGCTGGTTCAAAGCTACCTTAAGCAACAGGACTACTGGACCGATGGAACCGGAGAGGTTCTGCCTGAAATCAATGAAAACGTTGCGGACTATGGTGAGGGCCAGGCAATAGATTTGCTTACCGCTCAATTTGAACACTTGTTTCAGAACAAAGAAATGCAGCGGATACTTGCCTGGCAGATCAGTGAAAAAAACAAGCTTACGCGTAAACTATCCGAGGAAAGGGAAGAATATGAAACGCCCTTGTTTAAACTAACTCAGCCGCTGTTTGATAAAACAGGGATTGATATGAAGGCGACATATGCCATTCTGCTTGCAGGCTTGTATTACCTTGTCCTGAATGATGCCGTTAGTTCTAATGGGTTCTGTGGGTTTAACCTGCACAAAGAAGCCGACCGGGAAAAAGTCATGAACGAACTGAAACGCGTGGTGGCTTCAACTTACACCGAAGCAAAAAGTACAAAAAAGCGGCTTCAGAAAGCAAAGAAATGATTACTCCCCGTTATCCGCCCCGGGTTGAAGATTGTGCCACCCGTGCTACAAATCGACCGGGTAAATATCACCCAGTGTTGAAATTATTGGACTTGTAGTTTCCAAAGCCTTTTCTGGTCACCTCACCCGGGAATCGCACCGGGTGAGATCTGACCCCGGGTGACGTGATGCTTTCCCATCGGCTGGTATAAACCGGTCCTTATTGAAGCCCGCGCTGAGGCGGTGCAGGAGCAGGAGTCTGGTGCGACTTCGGCATTGTTGACTCCAGGTAGTACTTGTCGAATTCATTCCGGAGGTTCCTGTAGGAATTTCCGTCAACCAGAAAGGCAATAATAAACCAGATAAACAGAATAAGCGGCAGTACTATGGTCATAATAAAGCCTCGTAACTCATCGCCCAGGTGCATGAATACCGAGACAATATAATAGGCTTTGGCCAGGGTAAAAATGATGATCACACCCTTCAGGAAATGAACAAAGTATGGATTGGGCGCTTCGCCCTTATGCAACAGATAGATAGCTAACCCAAGCATCAGCTCGAAAATGGTTATGACAGACAGGACAATCGTCGTTTTTTTGATTCGTTTGTTGAACGACCTGGTGTCCATATGATGCTCAAAAGTTACTTCCGGTGATAATACTGGCTGCTCCATGTATGAATAATTTTATATATTTAAAAAGATATGCTGATCCTGTTTGCCCCTCCCCCCGAATCATTTAAACGAGGTAAAAAGCCATAAATACGAATACCCAAACCAGATCCACAAAGTGCCAGTACAATCCGGCTTTTTCAATCATCAGGTAATGGCCTTTTTTCTCAAACACATTGGACCGGGTCATACTCAGCATAATAAAATTAATGACGATCCCGCTGAATACGTGAAAACCGTGAAAGCCGGTAATACCATAAAAAAATCCGCCAAATGCCGCCGGACCTGCCTCGCGCACGTGAACCCCACCCTGCGTCAGCATGCTGACCAGTTCATTTTTCGGCGTATTTAAGAGTTGCGCGTGAGAAAGATCAGTCAGATGAAACTCGCCCGCCATTGTAGCCAGCGTATGCATCGATGAATTGTTCAGGGCCTCGGTAAGTGCTGCACCTTCCACTAAATGACCCCAGGGGTTATGCCGGGTGGTCTGCCCCAACAGTTCGATTTTTCCATCCACCAAGGTTGGCAATTGCCCCGCTATCAGGTGATGCCATTCCCATGCCTGGCAGCCCAGAAAAAACAATCCGCCAATGATGGTCCAGGTAAGCCACTTTTCCACGGCCGCTTTATCCCGGTTGTGCCCTGCATGTACAGCCAGCACCATCGTTACCGAACTCAGGATCAAAGCAAAGGTCATAACGCTTACAAATGCCAGGGGGAGGTTTGCATGTCCAGCGCCGGGGAATGCGTTAAAAACCACGCTGGGATCGGGCCAATAGTTTTGACTGAAGCGAATCGTTCCGTAAGAAATTAGAAATGCCCCGAAGGTGAAAGCATCACTCATCAGAAAGAACCACATCATCATTTTCCCGTACTCAATGTTAAATGGACTCTTACCCCCGCTCCACCATTTGGTACGATGTGTTTGTAGGACTGCTGTTTGTGCCATATAGATAATTCCTGATTAAAAAATTAAGCTGCTATTAAGAAAAATATCATCAGATAAACCCATAAAATATCAATAAAGTGCCAGTAGATGCTCATCACTTCCACGGGAACAGTACCATAACTCTTCACCTTGCCGGTCACAGACCTGATCAACATGACAGCGATGGCGATTACACCTCCAATTACGTGCAGCGCATGTAAACCGGCGATGGCATAAAAGAACTGACCCTCGCCTGAAGATCCGCGGAATCGTACGTTTTCCTGCCATAATTGAATAAACCCCGTAGCCTGACAAAGCAGGAATAACAGCCCGAGCCCCAGGGTGGCTGCCATATACATCCGGTACTTCTTCATCTCCCTGTTTCGAAAGGCCTTTGACGCAAGATACATCGTCAAACTGCTCGACATAATAATGACCGTTGAAACCCAGAATATTCCCGGCACAACGATGGTCCTCCAGCCTGTATAATTACTTTTCACGATGAATGCGCTCGTCAGCGCCGCAAACATCATGATAATACTCGCTATAGCCACCCACAGTACAAACTTGTGTGGGTGTAATTTTTTATGTTGATCATTTGTCACCGATCCTGCATGCATAATTTAATTTTTTCCTTCGCCACTTCGTATTCTTTCCCGAACTCTTCCCTACTCAGCTTTTTCAAAAAGAACCTGCTAATTTCCACGCTTACATCTCAAAAAACAGGTTACAAAATTGTACTATTTGTTCCACTCACCCGCCTCTCAACTCTTCGCCAGCAAAAGTGCCAACAACACCAGAGGCAAATGCAGGTAACTCCCAAACATCACTTTTCTTGCCGACGAGACATCCATCTTACGATACAAGGTCACCGACCGGAAAATCAGGAACAGGTTCGCCAGGACAATCAGTACAAGTGCTATGCCGCCCCTTATTCCCCCGGGCGAACTGATACCTACAAAGAAAGGCGCCAACGTGATCGGAAGTAATAACAGCGAATAAATAACTGTCTGCAGCGCTGTGAATTTTGTAGGCCCCTTATCACTTGGCAATAATTTGAAACCCACCCTGCTGTAATCACCATGTGCTACCCAGGCTATTGCCCAAAAATGTGGAAACTGCCAAAGAAACTGAATGCCAAACATTACCGCACCTCCGGTCCAGTCGATTTGCTGCCCCGGTACAAAACCCGCAACCCATCCGATCAGGCAAGGCAGCGCACCCGGAACTGCTCCAAGCAAGACGGCGATAGAGTTGACCTTCTTCAGCGGTGTGTACACAAACGCGTACAGGAATAAACTGAACGCTGCGATCCCTGCCGCTGTCCAGTTAAAATAATTCCCCATCAGGTAAATCCCCACTGCACCGGTTACTATCGCAAAACCCCAGCCTTGTTCAGGTGTTAGCCTTCCCGCGGCCACAGGTCTTTTCGCCGTTCGTTTCATTTGGGCATCGGTATCTTTTTCCACCACCATGTTGATGGCATTGGCGCTACCAGTTACCAGTAATCCTGCTACAAAGAACAACATGATCAGCCACCAGTCGTACGTTACGCCAGGCACCAGCAGATAGCTGATCACACTGCTGAATACCACCATTATACTTAACGAGGGCTTTATTAACTGTAGAAAATCCTTAACGCCCCCTCCGGAATTTGTCAAAACTTCGTGTTAATTCTTTCTTTAAAAAATCGGCCGGGCCTGCACGGGTGAAAAGTCGCCGGGCCTTATATTCTTGCTTTTCTTAATGTACGGTTTCCTGCTCGCCAATCGGTTCTGTCTGCGGGATAAAGTCCCGGCCATCCTTACCGTAATCATAAGGCCAGCGCTGCACTTCAGGGATTTCACCTTCCCAGTTTCCGTGACCCGGATGAATGGGCGTGGTCCACTCCAGGGTAGTTGCACCCCAGGGGTTCCTCGTTCTAACCGGCCGGCCCTTATACATTGAATAAAAATAGTTAAATACAAACAACAACTGCACGGCAAATACGATGATCGTTACCACTGAAATCATGGCATCAAGCCCATGAAACTGGCTGAAGCTCACCCAACTGCTCTTATCCAGGTATCGCCTGGGCATACCGGCAAAACCCTGGTAATGCATCGGCCAGAATATTAGATAAGCACCAACCAGCGTAACCCAAAAATGAATATACGCCAGGGTATTGTTCATAAATCTCCCGAACATCTTGGGATACCAATGGTAAATACCCGCGAACATCCCAAAGAATGCTGAAACGCCCATCACAATATGGAAGTGGGCAACCACAAACATGGTATCGTGCAGGTGAATATCAATGGTGGAGTTCCCAAGGAATATTCCGGTCAGACCGCCTGAAATAAATAGGCTGACAAATCCAACGGCGAACAACATCGCGGGCGTGAACCGGATGTTACCCCGCCACAGGGTAGTAAGCCAGTTAAACACTTTGATCGCGGAAGGAACTGCTATCAACAAGGTAAACAATACAAACACCGACCCCAGGAAGGGGTTCAAGCCTGTAACAAACATATGGTGCGCCCATACCAGGAATGATAGGACACAAATTGCGAACAGGGATCCGATCATTGCCGTATATCCAAAAATGGGTTTCCTGGCGTTGACGGACATGACCTCAGAGACAATCCCCATCGTTGGCAAAATGATAATATAAACTTCAGGGTGACCTAAAAACCAGAACAGGTGCTGGAAGAGGATTGCACTGCCACCCTCGTTAGAAAGCGCCTGACCGGCAACATAAATATCACTTAAATAGAAACTCGTACCCAGGTGACGGTCAAACAACAACAGGATCAGACCAGACAGCAGCACTGGGAAAGAGAGCACACCTAAAATAGCGGTGAATAAAAGTCCCCAGATAGTGAGCGGCATCCGGGTCATACTCATCCCCTTTGTCCGCATATTCAAAATAGTTGAAATATAATTCAACCCCCCAAGCAGGGTAGAGATCACAAAAAGCACCATCGCGGAGATCCAGAAATCCATACCCAGCTTTGAACCAAGAGTGGCCTGCCCCAACGCACTCAGTGGTGGATACACCGTCCATCCGCCGGATGCTGGACCTGTCTGAATGAAAAGCGATGACAACATCACCACACTTCCTGCAAAAAAGAACCAATAGGAAAGCATGTTCAGGAAAGGCGACGCCATATCGCGGGCACCTAACTGAAGTGGTATAAGCAAATTGGCAAAGGTTCCGCTCAATCCCGCAGTAAGCACGAAAAAGATCAGCACGGTCCCGTGCATGGTAGTGAGGGCATAATAAAACTCGGGATGTATTTTTCCACCTTCAGCCCATTTTCCAAAAATGGTCTCCAGGATTGGGAAACTTTCATTAGGGAAACCAAGCTGCAACCTGAACAGCACTGAGAAAAGCCCCCCGATGATCGCCCAGATGATTCCTGTCACCAAATACTGCTTGGAGATCATCTTATGATCCTGGCTGAATATATATTTTGTGATAAATGTTTCCTTATGATGCGGTATGATATGTGCTCCATGCTGTGGCTCCAGGGTCACTACTTCAGGATGCGGGTGTAAAGTATCACTCATAGTCTTAATTAATTATACAACGGGAATAATTAGCGTAAATTAATGTGTCGCCGAACTGTCTTTTGAAATGGGTGTTCCTCCCTGTACTGCTGCAGTTGAATCTCCTGCAGGTACAGTTACACCGCTTTGGGCCAATTTTGCCTCAGCAAGCGCTTTTTTTGCAAACAGGTATTTCGGAATCTTTTGCATGATCCACAGGTCGTATTCCTCCTGGGTTTCCACCACGATCTCTCCGCGCATACCGGTATGCCCGGCACCGCACATCTGATCACAGGCAATTTCATATACGAAATTTTCGTTGCCTGTCTCCTGCTTCATCTGCTTTGTGGTCTTGATCGGGGTGAACCAGAGCGTTGTAGGTGTCCCCGGCACAGCGTCCATCTTCAGCCTGAAATGAGGCAGACCAACGCTATGGATGACGTCCTTCGCCCCAATAACCAGCCTCACCGGCCGGTTCACGACCAGGTGCATGGGCTCCCCACTCACATAAATATCATCGTGATTGGCTACATCGTCCCAGATCTGACCCAGCGGGTTTTCCATTGCCATATCAATATTTTTGTAATATTTCTTACCGAGAATACCATCCTTCCCGGGATAACGGAATTCCCATTTGAACTGGCTACCGGTGATTTCCACCGTCATGGCATTTTCAGGCGCCGCACTCGTAATCCTGTACCAATAAACCAACCCAAAACCGATCAATGTCGTCAACACGATCGCGGGAACCACCGTCCAGATGATTTCCAGGCTATTATTGTGAGGATAAAAATAGGTTTTCCGCTTGTCGGATTCCTGGTAGCGGAAAGCATACCAGAACAAGAGTATCTGCGTAATGAAAAATACGATTCCGGTAGCAATCAGGGTGTATTTCATCATTCGATCTACGAGGATCCCATGATCTGAGGCCGCGGAACCGAATTTCAGGATCTTATCGCCCAGGGTATGTTGCGTCCAATAGACCCCAAACAGTCCCAGGATCAGGAACACCAGTAAAAGAAACGCGTTAATCCTGTTTGCCTGTTTAAACGTCTTTTCCTCGCCCCTTACTATGGAAACATATTCACTGGCCCGGGATATTTGAAATACAATAGCGAAGCCCAAGGCCAAAATGACCAGAATTAGAAAGGTTTGCATAAATGTGATTCTGTTGTGTTAATTCAGCTTTTTTCTTTTCAAATCCGTTTAAGTATGATGGATCACACTTTCTTTGACAAAGGGGTGGTTCTTGGCCACCAGGGAATATTTACTCAGCGTCCTGCCTGTAAAGTACATGATTATTCCCACAAAACCCAGTCCAATTAATAAATCATACAGAATAAATGGCACTTTTCCGGGTGAAATGGCCGGGAAAACCATCTGGTAAAAATCAAGCCAATGCCCAAAAATGATCAGGATAGAAACAAACGTAACAGTTGTATAATTCCGTTTGGCATCACTACTCATAAATATCAACAGCGGCCCGATAAAATTTATGATGAACATCGTCCAAAAAATAAAGGCATAAGGCCCCTCGATCCGGGGTTTAAAATAAACAGTTTCCTCGGGAATATTTGCATACCAGATCAGCATAAACTGGCTGAACCACAGGTAAGCCCAAAAAATTGAAAACGCAAACTGGAATTTACCCAGGTCATGAAGGTGCTCTTTATTTACCATTTCAAGCAGACCGTTATTCTTCAGAAAAATCACAAAAAGAGTGATCAGGGCTACGCCGGATACAAAAGTGCTGGCAAAAGTGTACCAGCTATACATTGTACTGTACCAATGGGAATCAATGCTCATCAGCCATAGCCAGGGAACCGAAGACATAACCGTCAGCGCAAAAACCACCGCGTATAGGGAAGCAATAACCGTATTGTTGAAGTTGTACCTCTTTTTGTCTTCAATAGATACAGGGGGGTCATCATCGGTCTTGCGCGACATTTGCCGCATTTTCCAGCCTAACAGTGACCAAAGCCAAATAGTCAGAATCGTTATCGTCGTGAAAAAACCTTTGTTCAAAAAGCCGGATTTGTGCAGCAGCACTGGATCGTGCTGCACATGCTCTGCATCGGTCCAGTGATAAATCAGGTGGTTATCCCCAAACGTGATGGCCATCAGAATGAAAAACGCGATAATTCCCAGAATGGGTACCATGGCGGAGACGGCCTCTGTCACGCGCGTGAAGGCTATCTGCCATCCGCCCCAGGACAAGGTTGTAGCCACCATGAAAAACATCGTCGCATTACACATCATCAGGAAAAACACACTGTTCTGTAAAAGGCTCGCCCAAAACCTGGCATGGTTCGCAGCAGCTTCTTCCGGGGTGGCCGCAGCTCCATGTGTAGAAATGTACAGTATGATAACAGCTATCAGCCCCAGGGCCATTAGCACATAAGAAAATGTATTATATTTTTTTCCCGGTATGAACCTTTCCGAATTTGACATCCCGTTTTGTTTTGATGTGTTCTTTTAATATTATACTTACTTTTTAGCCGTCGCTGTGCTGTCGGGCGCTGCCGGCGCCACACCTTTTTGTTTGGAGCGGATATAAGCAATGACTTCCCAGCGCTGACGCGGATTTAACTGTGAAGCGTAGCTGCCCATCGCACGAATTCCGTAGGTCATAGAATGATACATCGTACCATCCGCCAGTTTGATAACAGCAGGATCCATAAAGTTCTTTGGTGCAGCCGTGTAAGGTCCTTCGCCTCCCTTGAAAAGTGGACCGTTCCCATCTAATTTCGCCCCATGACAAATCGCGCAGTTGATCAGATACAAGCGCTCCGCCTCTTTCAGATCAATTTTAGCACCCGCGGAATCAAGGGGATTCTTAATGGTGGCGGATTGTGCATAGCCGGCTGAATCATTTTTGAAGGGATAGACGAGTGAAAGATCCTCGTCCCGGGAAACAGTTCCGGCAACCGGTAGGCCGGTATAGTGAACCCCTTCTTTGGTCAAATCATCATGAGGCGCATAGGTCTCATACGCCCGGCTGTAAAACATATCCGGCATATAGGCATACCCCGGATCCTTACCTGCACCACACCCGGCCAGCATGCCCGACGCTCCAACAACTGCTATCAATAAATATTTCTTCATTTTATTCAGTAATATTCGAATTTTTGATCTCTTTTACTTCCAGGCCTTGATAAAATCTTCTCGCCTTTCCGACCCGATATAATCTAGACCTCGGGAACCGGTTTTCCAAACTTGACAGTATCCCTGTCGTACCTGCCAATCCACCAGTCGGCTTCTCGGTACTCCGCTTTTACGTCACTGGCACCCACACCTTGCAAAAATGAAACAGCTTCGGCTTCGTTGGTTTTGTCAGTACACTCGATCGCCATCACGAAAGTATCATCGGTACTTCGCAAATTGAAATGATCCTTTTTTACAAATGGGGCCAGTTGGCACAACCAGCAAAACGTAAGAACCATCCCAACAGCTGAGAAAAGTACAGTCAACTCAAACATGATAGGAATCCAGGCGGGCAGCGAAAAGAAGGGCTTACCGCCAAAATTGATCTGCCAATCCACCGCCAGCGCCCAGCCAATAAAGCTAATCGCGGTGGCCGTGCCCGTGATGCCATAAATAAATCCGGCAATATGCAGGTCGGTATCTTTCAATCCCATCGCCTTATCCAATCCATGAATCGGGAACGGTGTATAGACATCATGGATTTTGTAACCTGCCTGACGCACCTTGGTCACTGCAGGGAACAAGACATTTTCTTCATAAAAATTACCGACTACAAATTTCTTAACATTCATTATTCCTGATGTTTAACTTTTGCGTACTGTTTTTAATGGTGTGCATTTTCCTCAATAAACGCTTCAAGCGGTTGTTGTTCCTCACGGTCCATTCCTGCTTTAAAGTTGTCGCCGTTGCGTTTTAGGATATGCTTGATCTCAGCGACGGCTATCACGGGGAAGAATTTAGCAAACAGGAAAAAGCAGGTGAAGAATAACCCGAATGTACCCAGGAAGAAACCTACCTCCCAAATGCTCGGTGAATAATAGGTACTCCATGAACTGGGCAGGTAATCCCGGTAGATGGACGATACAATAATCACAAACCGCTCAAACCACATTCCAATGTTGACTAATATACTCATAAAGAAAGTGACCAGAATATTCCTTCTCATCTTCCGGATCCAGAAGATCTGCGGTGAGAGCACGTTACATCCCATCATGATATAGTAAGCCCAGCCATAAGGGCTGTTGAGGTTAACCCGGTTTTCCATGAAAGCGAACTGCTCATATTCTACAGCGCTATACCACGCGATGAATAGTTCTGTCAGGTATGCAATACCCACTATCGAACCCGTAAGCACAATAATCTTATTCATCACGTCGATGTGTTCGACAGTGATATACTCCTCCAATTTCAGCACTTTCCTGGTAACCAGCAACAGCGTCTGCACCATGGCAAATCCCGAGAATACCGCACCCGCAACGAAGTAAGGGGGGAAGATGGTGGTATGCCAGCCCGGTACGACTGATGTGGCAAAGTCGAACGACACGATCGTATGTACTGAAAGTACCAGGGGCGTACTCAGACCCGCTAAAACCAGGGAGAGCGATTCATGCCGCTGCCAGTGTTTTGTGCTTCCGGTCCATCCGAATGCCGCAACGCCATAAAACCATTTCCGCCATTTTACCTTAGCCCGGTCGCGTAGCGTGGCCAGATCCGGCAGGAGACCGCTGTACCAGAACAAAAGGGAAACGGTAAAATATGTTGATATGGCAAATACGTCCCAAAGCAGGGGAGAGTTAAAATTGACCCAAAGCGGACCGCGCGTATTGGGATAGGGCATTACGAAAAAAGCATTCCACACACGACCCATGTGCCAGATGGGGAACTGACCGGCACACATTACCGCGAAGATGGTCATGGCCTCTGCCGCCCGGTTCACACCCGTACGCCAACCCTGCCTGAACAGCAACAGGATCGCTGAGATCAGGGTACCCGCATGACCAATACCCACCCACCAAACAAAGTTGGTGATATCCCATCCCCAACCGATGGTCTTATTCAGGTTCCATTGACCCACACCATAGATTACTTCCGTTGTCACAGATATGCAACCAAAAGTTAGCAGTCCGACTGCAATCAGAAAACCGATCCACCAAAGCCTAGAAGGCTTGTCCTCTACGGGTTTACAGATATCCTCGGTGATCTGGTGATAATCTTTGCCTCCTTCAACCAACGGCGCCCTGGATTGTGATTCGTACCTGAGTAATGACATAATTGTTTATAAAAATTTCTTATAATAAATTCCTCTTATTCTTCCCTATCCCCCTCATTCAACTTTTTCGTCTTTTCTTTACACACCGGCCAGATGACCGGAATCAGCACTTACACCTCATCCTCTTTTCATTCCCGTACTCCGGATTATCTGCAGGGATCTGTTCTAATAACTCCTGAACATCATTTCTCCTGACGATTCTCGGGTCCCGGCCCTATTAATGATGAGCCGATGTATCAGCGTTGTGTCCCGTTGCGGACGGTATCGTCGCGCTATGTTTTCCTCCTTCCACGCCGCCCTTGTACGCTTCTGAACCCAACACTTCTTCTGTATTTCTGATCTTTGAGAAATAGCTGACATTGGGTAAAACGTGAAGTTGTTCCAGCGAATAAAACAGTCTGCGCGGATTATCCAGCCTGATCTTCGTAATAGCACTTTCTTTGTCGTGCACATCTCCAAAAACGATCGCATCTGTCGGACAAGCCTGCTGGCATGCGGTTTTGGCTTCGCCATCTTTCATCGGGCGATTGTTTTTCTTCGCCTCGAGTTTAGCGTGCTGCAAGCGCTGCACGCAGAAAGAACATTTTTCCATCACACCCCTTGAGCGCACGGTAACGTCCGGATTAAGTACCATCCTGCTTACAGGATCATTCATTTGAAATACTACCGGATCCAGTTTACCCACCGTTTTCTGATCCTGGTTGTTGGGGAAGCTATCTGCTCCGTTATAATCAGCCCAGTTGAACCGGCGCACTTTAAACGGACAGTTATTAGCGCAATAACGGGTACCGATGCAACGGTTATAGGCCATCTGATTCAATCCTTCCTCACTATGGTTGGTGGCAGCTACCGGACATACATTCTCGCAGGGTGCATTGTCGCAGTGCTGGCACATCATCGGTTGGAAGACTACCCCCTTCAAATTATCGGGGTTCTTTTCATCACTCACAAAATAACGGTCAATTCGCAACCAGTGCATATCGTGAAACCTGAGGACTTCGGCCTTTCCCACTACGGGGACATTGTTTTCAGCGTGGCAGGCTACCACACAGGCCGCGCATCCCACACAGGCATTCATATCTACGTTCATACCCCACTTGATTCCCGGGGTTGGATGAACGCCATACATAGTTCCCTCTTTCCGGAAGTCACCGGTGGATGCCGCGTATTTGTCAACCAGGTTCTGTCTCCAGTTCTTTATTTCATCCGGATACGTCTTGTAAGTTGCCAGCGTGGTTTCCCGCAGTACTTCCACCCTGCCTTCATACGAATTATGTATCTGGCTCTGCGCTACTTTTTCTTTGCGTCCGGTTGACGCGACTGTAACCCGGGAAGCTGAATAGTTAATATTATCACCAAATAGTGATGAAAATGGATATACATTCTGGCCAACGCCGGCGGCGGTCCTGCCCAGGTTCACGCTTCTGCCGTAACCAACCGCTACCGCAATGGTATTCGGATTCATCCCCGGCACGACCAAAACAGGAAGTTCGATTTTCGTCTTCGCAGTTTGAATGCTGATGACGGGCTTTTGGGGGTGGTATTCATATTCGGTATCGAGTTTAATACCCAATTCCTTAGCTTTTGCCATCGAAATCATCGCGAAATTGCCCCAGGCGGATTTTCCAACCGGGTCCGGCAACTCCTGCAACCAGGGATTTATTGCACCACTTCCCGGCCCAATGCCTACGTTCTCATAAAGTGCCAGTTCATCCTGACTACTTACCGGATAGGCTGCAATCGCCGCAACGGCTGCTCCTGAGGTTGCGCCGTTGTAGCTTACGCTGCCGGTAGCCGGTTGTGTGTAAACACCCTCTTGTAATATCTTATTGAATGCATCCTTCCCACCAAATTTCGCAGTCCAGTATTCCCGGAAATAAACATCATAGGTTCCGGCTGTGGACGTTGTTGTATTTCCGCCGGCATTCCATTTCAGCAAGGCGTCCTGATAAGGCCTGGTTTTGAACAGTGGATCAATGGTTGGCTGAAGAAAGCTAAAGTAACCCGCCTTAGGTTCGGCATCACCCCAGCACTCCAGAAAGTGGCTCGTTGGCAGAACATATTTGCAAAGCTCCGTGGTCTCATCCAATCTTTCACCGAAGGACACAGATGTTCCAACCTTTGAAAGCGCTTTCTTGAACCTTTCAGCGTCAAAATAATGATATGCCGGATTAGCACCCTGGATCAGGATGGCGCCTACCTGTCCCGATTCCATTTGCGTCAGCAAATCCGAAAATTCTTTATCTATACCTTTCCTGTTCTTGTTATGGGCAACCCAGTCGATGGTGGTGCCATTTGCCCCAATCACATCATTGATGGCATTAATGACCGTTTGGACATGCGCGTCATTGCTGCCGCTCAAAACCACCGCTTTTCCGTGGGCAGCCTTCAGATCTGCAGCCACTTTGGCAATGCCCGCTTTTAAAGTTGAATCTGCTATAACAGGCGCCGTTACTCCCTCTTTGAGTGCTGCAAGCAGCGCGACTGCTACTGCTCCGGTTTGAGAAGGCCGGTGGGTGAATCGCTCATCTGCATTTGATCCGGTCATGCTCAGGAAGCTCTCAAACTGGTAATGTTTGCTCATCTTCGGAGCATTTTCATTGATCCGCCTGCTGGTGGCATAACCTGCTGCCTGCTCAACCGGGTTGAGCCAGGTCCCCAGGAAATCAGCGCCCAGACTAACAATAACATCTGCAGCTTCCAGCTTGTAGGAGGGCAGAACCCTTCCAAAACCGGCGGCTTCATTGGCCTGTAACATTCCACTGTAGCTGATGGCGTCATATTGCACATGCCTTAGCTTGGGAAACTTTGAAATAATTTCAAGCGTAGTTGGGGAGTTGATGGTACTGGTCAGGAGAACGATCTGCGCGGCCGCTGCGAGTTCAGCAGTAATTGCTTTGTCCAGTGCATCAAATGTGCTTTCTTCAAATCCGCTACCCGATTTTTTCAGCGGAAACCTCAGGCGGTGGCTATCATAAAGATCCAGCACCGAGGCCTGTACTCTGGCTGTTGTTCCGCCTCTTGTGTAAGCTTGATCATTGCCTTCTATTTTAATCGGGCGACCTTCTCTCACTTTGGCTACGATGGGAACGGCGTCGCCATCCTGCAGATAAGTAGTTGCGTAGTATTTGGCCTCACCCGGGATCAGCTCCTGGGGTTTATAAGCAAAAGGAATAGCCTGTCGCACTTTCGTCTTACAACTTGCGGCCAGTGTAGCTGCAGCAGTGCTGAAGCCAAGATATTTCAGAAAGTCCCTGCGTGGCGCCTTTGCGTCGATCAGTCCCTTACTATCGAAATCCTCAAATGGCAACTCTTCACGAAACTCATCATGATTCTGTTTCTGGGAAGCCTCGGAATCATTTAGTTCAGCGAAACCCTGCCAATATTTATTTTCGCTCATTCTGTCGATTTATTTTGATCTGTTACCCGTTCCTGCCGTTTCTCACCGGCATCGACCGGGTACTAATGGTAATACAATTATAATTAATAGTGACATTTTTGGCATTCGATGCCGCCAATGTCCTTGACCGTTACACTATCCATCTTCCCGGATTTGATATCCTCGTGGAATTTCTCGTAAATGCTGTAAAACTTATTGCCCGTGGTGCTGTCCGTATTAAAGTTCACCTTGGTCTGCCTGTGGCAATTCACGCACCATCCCATGCTCAGCTCGCTTACTTGCTTCACTTCGTCCATCGCCGTTATTTCACCGTGGCAGGTCTGGCACTGCACATTCCCGACCCTTACGTGCTGGCTGTGGTTAAAATAAACGTGATCAGGGAGATTATGGATCTTGATCCATTCAATTGGCTGGGCCTGTTCAGGATTCCAGTTGTTTGAGTTCTGAGGATCAAATCCCGCGTATTTAAATAATTTCTGGATTTCCGCGGTGCCGTCAATTTTCATGCCCCTTGAATCCACGAGTTGTGCTCCATTGTACTTCTGGATCGTCTTGTGGCAGTTCATACAGACATTAACCGATGGAATAGCCGCTGTCTTACTTTCCCAGGCGTTTCCATGGCAGTACAGACAGCTTATCTGGTTAATCCCTGCATGCACCTTATGTGAATAAAAGATAGGTTGCACCGGCTCATAGTTGATCTGACGGTTTACGTCGATCGCCGCTTTAGAGAAGTAATAACCGCTGATGATGAATAACACAATTGCTGTAGTAGCTATATATATTTTATTACGATAAAACGGAAGCGGCTGCACCGTTGGAATACCTTCTATGTCGTTGGAGATGCGTTTGAGGTTGCGGTTTACAAACAGCAAAATCGCCACCACCAATGCCAGTATCAGGGAAATAATGCCGAAAATGATCGAATTCTGCGTATCACTTGCCGATGGTCCGCCTGCGGCAGCTCCAGCTGCAGGCGCTTTGGCAGCAGCCTCTAGTTTTCCGGTCCATTTAGCATCAATATAAGCCAGGATATTATCGATCTGAGCATCGGTCAGGTCATCGAACGTGCTCATCACCATCGGTGTCAGTTTTGAAACTTCAACAGCTTTAGGGTAACCCGAAGCGGTCAGCTTAATATTATTGCGGATCCATTCATGCAGCTTCCCTTTGTCCTCCCACTGGGCTTCAATACCTCCGAGAGCTGGTCCGGTACTGTTGGTTTTCATATCTCCCGAGTGACAGGCCTGGCACTTGGAAACAAACAGCGTCTTACCTTCCTCAACGCCCGCGCCGACCCCACCCCCCTTGGAAGCGGAATCGGCCTGTGCGAATGAGTAAGACATCGACCCGACAAAAAGCGTTATTATAATTAATGTTAGTCTCGTAATTATATACTTATAATTATTCATAAACGCGTGAAATCTAAAATGTGGATAAAAACCTCTGATTATTTGCAAAAATAAGGTTCGCGTATAACATAACATCAACATTGTTAAAATTTTTTAAACCCTTAACCCGCCTGCATTTCGTTCATTTTCAGCTTTGATTTCCAGGACCGGAAAAATAATTGTCACGGAAATGTCTGGTCTCAAATGATGGGTTTTGCGGTGAAAATCGGGGAAAACTTTCCCGGTTTTACTCTTTTGTGACATACCGGTCTTGACCTGCAAAACCGGCCAAAAATTGGTATTCATCGACAAAAAAATAATCTGCGATCTCCTTTTGAGAGCGTTGTTCAACTTCATTTGGTCATTTCCGGTATTTTTGGAAATATTTGGTGCCGGTTTCATCGCCTCAACGCGCCGGACCCGGATTTAAAACTACAAATCTTTCAGATGGCTATCAATCTCGCCATTTTTGCCAGCGGTACCGGCTCAAATGCACAAAAAATCATTGAACACTTTAAAAATCACCCGGTTGTCCAGGTTACGCTGGTCGTCAGCAACAATTCCCGGGCTGGTGTGCTGGACATTGCGCGGAATTCAGGTATCGAAACCCTGATCCTTGATAAGCAGCGCTTCAGAAATGGCGATGGCTATGTTGGTCTGTTGAAGGAAAAAAGAATCAGCTTTATAGTCCTGGCTGGGTTTTTATGGAAAGTCCCGGATACCTTGCTGGATGCTTATCCCGGAAAAATCGTCAATATCCATCCAGCCCTGCTTCCCAAATACGGCGGCAAGGGTATGTACGGGAAGTTTGTGCACGAAGCGGTGCTGGCGGCGGGCGAGACAGAAAGCGGCATCACTATTCATTATGTTGATGGCCTTTATGATCACGGCAGGATCATCTTCCAGGAATCCTGTAGCATAGATCAGGGCGATGACCCAGATTCCCTGGCTATGAAAGTTCACCGGTTGGAACATCTGCACTTTGCACCGGTTTTAGAAAAGATTTTGTTGTCGCTCACGGATGCCAAACAGGATTTAAAATAGTTTTTGCATTTTCTTTAGTTGTTTTGGCGTCCAATACAAGTTGTTGAGAAAGTATTTTCCGATACTATTTATATATCTACTGCTCTTCCTGTCTTTCCAACAGGCTAACGGGCAGATAAAACTCAGAGGAACGGTCTATGACAGCCTCGGGGTGATCCCTATTCAATCCGTCTCCGTCATGACCAGCTCCGGAGGCGGAGCGGTAACCGATAAGAACGGCCATTATAGCCTGGAGACCCGGGAAACCGATTCTGTCTGGTTTAGCTACCTGAACAAACCCACCCGGAAATTTGCAGTCAAAGACATTTCCAATCCATTTGCGTTCGATATTTCCATCCAGATGTTTATCCACACCCTGCCGGAAGTCAGGGCCCGGACACGCGACTACAAACTTGACTCCATGCTCAACCGGGAGGCTTATGCTAAAATTTTTAATTTCCAGAAACCCGGGCTGGCGATCGCTTCCGGATCGGGAAGCGTGGGTTTCGACCTGGATGAGCTGATCAATGCATTCAGATTTCGCCGCACGCGCAACCTGCAGTCTTTCCAGCGAAGGCTTATCACCCAGGAACAGGATGCATTTGTGAAACACCGGTTTAGCAAGGCGCTGATCCGGAGGATCACCCAAATGGATAACGACAGCCTGATCAACGAGTTTGTTGCTGCCTATCAGCCAAGCTATCTTTTTACGGCCAGGGCCAATGATTATACTTTTCATCAATATATCAAAGCGTCCTACGCCCGGTTTGTCCTGGGCCTGCGCCCGCCGCCATTCTGGAAGGAAGGGGAAATTAATGATGATTATTGAGGAGACGCTAGACTTTAGATTCTAGACGCTAGATGTTAGACTTTATTTTAATGTTATTTCATCTCTGGCGAATTGGACGCCAATTCATGTTTGCAATACCGGGGCCATCGGCCGTTGCGTAAGCAGGCAATTTTCCTTTTGCATCACACAGAAAAAATTGGGGTTAACTTTGCAGGATGCAATTTTCATCATCCCTGCTCGAATCTGCGGTAAACGAATTCTCAAAACTACCAGGCATCGGTAAGAAAACCGCCCTCAGGCTGGTATTGCACTTGTTGAAACAGGATCAGAAGGAAGTGACGCAGTTTAGCGAGACCATCAGCCGGATGAGAAGCGGGATTCGCTTTTGCCGTCGCTGCTTCAACGTGGCCGATGGTGAATTTTGCTCTATTTGCTCCAACGGCTATCGCCTGCAGAAAACGATCTGCGTGGTGGAGACGATCCGAGATGTTATCGCGATAGAAAGCACGCAGCAATACAACGGCACCTACCACGTCCTCGGGGGCGTCATCTCTCCGCTGGATGGCGTAGGTCCGGATCAACTGCATATCGACCCGCTTATCCAGCGGGTTGACGATGAGCAGCCCGAGGAACTTATCTTCGCGCTCAGTCCAACCATTCAGGGGGATACGACGATTTACTATATCCAAAAAAAACTCGCAGGAAAACCCGTGTCCATCACGACGATTGCCAGGGGGATCGCTTTTGGCGGTGAACTGGAATATGCCGATGAACTGACCCTCGCGCGCAGTCTGCAAAACCGGTTGCCGGTTGAAAAATACCTCAACAGGTAGCAATCGCCCTTTCGCAGTGCGGTTTCATGGAAAGCACAATGCTTCTCTGTACATTTACGTCACCAAAAATCAATTTAAAATGAGCAGGATAATTCAAACCGGTCTTTGCGCGTTTGGAATGAGCGGCAAAGTATTTCACGCGCCTTTTCTGAAGGCCAACCCCAATTTTCAATTGAGCGCTATCGTGGAAAGACACCGGGATGAATCCAGGGAAAAATATTCCGAAGCCAGAATCTGCCGTTCGGTGGATGAAATGCTACAGGACGATCAAATTGAACTGATCGTAGTTAATAGCCCGGTGCAAACCCATTTTGAATTCGCCCGCACCGCGTTGAAAGCTGGAAAAAACGTTATCGTTGAAAAACCGTTCACTGTAAATGCGGTAGAAGCCATCGCGCTCGACCAACTGGCTAAGGAGAAAAATCTGTTCCTCAGCGTTTATCAAAATCGCCGGTATGACGGCGATTACCTGGCGTTGAAAGATGTTGTCACCGAAAATATGTTAGGTCCTCTGAAGGAAGCCGAACTGCGGTTCGACCGCTACCGGCCAGGACATAGTGGCAAAGAACACAAGGAAGGCGATAAGCCCGGGGCGGGAAACCTCCACGACCTGGGCGCGCACCTGATTGATCAGGCCATTCAGCTTTTTGGTTTTCCCCAAGCCGTTTTCGCTGACGTGCTGACGCAGCGGCCCGATATGGTCGCCAACGATTATTTTGAAGTTCTGTTTTATTATAATCACCCGTTCCGGGTAAGAATAAAAGGCACCGTTTTCTCAAGGGAGCAGTATTCGGCATATATCCTCAGGGGAGAAACTGGGATGTTTATGCAGGAGCGCTCTGATCTCCAGGAAGAGAAACTTCAGGCTGGGGCTATTCCAAGTACGAGCCCGTGGATCCCAACACCAGAAGGGTATGACGGACTGCTGCACACAACGCTTGACGGCGAGACGGTCCGCAAGCAAACGCGTTCACAGATCGGGAACTACATGAATTATTACGAAGATGTTTACAACGCTTTAGTGCATAAGGCTAAAAACCCGGTACCCGCCAGTGACGGCATCCTCACCATGAAAATCATTGACGCCGCACTCCGCAGCAGCAAAGAAAGAAAGGTGGTGCCGGTGGAGCGATGAGGATCTATTTAAGGGAAAATATATAAATGAGCTGGCTCGTCTTAGCTCTTATTCACCAGATTTTATAGAATCGATATCTAAAATAATACGGTAAAGTTTCCTAAATGCGCTATCATATACAGTATGATTATGAGAAGTCCTAGCAAGATATCGGAGGACGCAATAATTTATAAGATCATCTTGGCAAATTAAGTAAAAAACGTTCTCCAAAGCCAACTTCTAATATCACCTCAAATCCGAACGCTCCTTCCTTCTTTGCTGTATTGCCATAAAAATAAATGACAGAAATAATGCTAAGGAACCAAAATTAACCGCCTTATTATTAATTTTTAGGAGCGTAAAAGAAAACAAGACTACAGTTAAAGTAATAATTGAAATAAAACCATATTTTGATGCAAAAAACGAATAGCGCCGTTCAATCAGATTTTCTCTTTTTGATAGGTTATACTCATTAATATTATATTGAATACGTTTTACAAACTCGGCTACAGGTCCTTCACCTGTATTAGAAGGTTCTCCCAAATTGGAACTATTAGTAACGATATTAAATGTATGACTATTCGCGTTTCTTAACCGGAACACTATCCGGACTATTCTGTTATTAGGATAAGATATTGTGTATGATTTTAAGTTTTCAAGTTTTATAATGAGAATTTTTTCGCGAAAGAAGAATTGAAAATCATTTTCAGTTATTTCTGTCTTAACGGTTTCTTTAAATAAAAGAAGAAAAACCGGTCCTAGTATCAACACCAGTAGTAAAGAAATCACCGCAACTCTACTCAGAATCAGGCTATTCATTGTTAGGATATTTAACGCTCCCAGGAACAATGTGCCAAAAATGCTGAGAATAAAAATTCTTTCAATTTCGGATCTGTATTTGTGTATTCGTAAGTGAAGCTCCATAGCGTCGCTAAACTATTTGTCGTGTGAAAACGGTTTAAACAAAAATAAAAGTACGCAATCTATTTCGCAAAAGGCCAATCAATCGGAATCAAAAAAATCACCGTTTATCTTGGTCTCTGAATTGGAAAAGTAGCCAAATTTAATCATCGCAGGCGGGCGAAGGTCTCTCATTTTCCCCCGACCACCGCTTTAGGCTCAACGTGCAAAAGAGAATCACATGAAATCTCTATGACGAACTCCAATTTGTTTAAAGGCCTACGGCATTGCTTATTTGCTTTAGAAGAGATAAGGATACATAAAAGGCAAGATAACTGCGCCAGCATATTAAGGCATGTCAGGCAAGAGGACAAATGCCAGATTAAATTAAAGTCTAACATATAGTGAATAAACCGCCCAGCAAAAACGAACCAAATCTCCCAATTTTGAGTTGATCAAGATAATCAACTCCTACAGACCTCAACGCCCGAAGGGTACGATAGACTGTTGCATACAACCTTGGAAGGCGAGAGGGCACGCAAGCGAACGCGTTCACGGATCGGGAACTACATGAATTATTACGAAGACATTTACAACGCTTTAGTGCATAAGGCCCAAAACCCTGTACCTCCGAGTGACGGCATCCTTACCATGAGAATTGTCATTGTTGCATTCCGGCGCGGCAATGAAAGAAAAGTGGTACCTTTGGAACGGTTGAGCGGCTTTATGAACTATTGTTTTGCCATAGATCCAATGATGTCTTGGAAATTAGATTTAGGGAAATTTTAATTGGGCTGATAAACAAATCTTTCGGGGACTTAAACGGTTTTACAGATTCCAACGATGCGTTTTCAAGAGGTGTTCGTGAAATGCTGGTTCAGTTACGAGACGATAGCAAAAAAAACAGAGGTACTGAAAAACAAAATGGAAAAAACAATCGACCTGCTTCAAATGCTGCGCATCTTAGAAAAACAGATCTGGTTTGTGGCTCCTGAAAAAGCACGAATGCCGTAAAATTCCAGAAATGTGAAGTCATCCTTTCAGGTTTTTTTATTAAAAAATAATGCGCGCTGATAAACACTTAATTGCCGAACTAAAAAATGCTATTCTAAAAAGTCGCTATCAGGCTGCCCGATTGGTAAACAGGGAGCTTATTCTGTTGTACCTTGATATTGGAAGAAAAATTAGCATCACGGCAAATAAGGAAGCCTGGGGAAGTAAGGTTTTAGACCAAATATCAAATGCCTTGCAAAATGAGCTGCCAGGACTCCGTGGGTTTTCCTCGTCTAACCTCAAAAAAATGAGGGTATTTGCCGAGTTTTGGAATGAGTACCTTAAAATTGGTTCAGAGCTGCCGAACGAATTAGAGAAAAGTCAGGAAGTAATTAGTTCGGCAATGCCGAACCAATTACCGGAAAACTTTTCGAACATATTTTTTTCGGTTGGTTTTACGCACCATTACAGCATTGCATCTAAATGCGAAGACATTACAGAAGCTTTTTTTTATCTTTCAAAAGTTGCTGCTGAATTCTGGGATTACCGTCATCTCGAAAAACAGATAGCTGCGAGGCTATTCTTCCTGCAGGAAATACTGCCCAATAATTTTGTGCATGCTATTCCTCATTCTGATATGAGGTCAAAGGCGCTTCAATCATTTAAAGATGAATACCTGCTCGACTTCGTAAACATTGAGGACGGCGATTTTTCGGATGAAAGATTATTGGAAAATGAGATTGTCCGGAATATTAAAAAATTCATCCTCTCTATTGGCAGTGATTTTGCTTTTATAGGCAACCAGTATCGGTTAATCGTTGAAGAACAGGAATATTTCATTGACCTACTTTTTTTCAATAGAAAGCTACAATGTCTGGTTGCATTTGAACTAAAAACGGGAAAATTCAAACCAGAATATTTGGGAAAAATGAACTTTTATCTTTCCGCATTGGACGATATTATCAGGCAACCTCATGAAAATCCATCTATTGGTATTATACTTTGTAAGGAAAGGAAAAATAAAATAGTAGAATATAGCTTCAGAGATTTTAATAAAGCAATGGGTGTCGCCACCTATAAAACCAGTAAGGAAATACCCAGCCAGTTTAAAAATGCCTTACCTGATGCCGAAACATTAAAAAAATTAATGGAGTAATATGGACAACAAACCAGCACAAAAATTAATGCAGGCCATTCACCAAACATTATTTGCTGCTCACCCGATTTAAACTAAATTTTGCAATACATTTTAAAAAGCAGTTTATTTAGACCCTGAAAACAGGAAATTGGAGACAAGAAATCACAGATTCCCGAAAGAACAAAAGCTGAAAAGCCGCAAAACACTGGAGCAGATCTTTGCCAGCGGTAAAAAACTCTATGCCGGGAACATCAGGATCCGGTACCTGATCGGAGAGGGTGAGCCAGGGGTCAAATGCGGCGTCGGCCTCAGCGGTCGCTTTTTTAAAAAAGCAGTGGACCGCAACCGCGTCAAACGATTGCTCCGTGAAGCATACCGCCTACAGAAGCAGGACCTGGTCAACCGCGCAGAAACATCAGGCAAACAAGTCTCCCTGTTTATTCTCTACGCCGGCCGCGAGCTGCCCGACTACACCACCATATATGAAAATCTGGGCGTAGCTTTGCAGAAATTATCAAATGCGCTGGATACAACAAGCAGGCAGGTTACTTAGTCTCCCTTTTATCATCCTGATAAAATTCTACCAGTGGGTCATTTCACCCTGGCTGGGACCGAAATGTCGGTTCACGCCCACCTGCTCGCAATACGCCCTGGAAGCTTTCAGAAAACACGGGGTCTTCAGGGGCTTCTGGCTTTCGCTCAAAAGAATCTCCAGATGCCACCCCTGGGGAGGTCACGGATACGATCCCGTTCCCTGATCCTCCAACGCCGCCGAAGATTTAGAACAGATTTATCCACACATACTTAATTTTACATCCAACCTGTAAAATCCTGACCGTTATGATCAAAGGCATTGGTTTAGACGTTATTGAAGTGGAACGCGTGGCTGAAAAGATCGAGAAAGAACAGGGTTTCCGGGAACTGGTTTTCGCACCGGCAGAAATCGATTACTGTGAGCCCAAGACTCATAAATATGAACATTATGCCGCCCGCTTTTCAGCAAAAGAAGCATTCCTGAAAGCCCTCGGCACGGGATGGGCCCCCGGTACCGCTTTCAACGAGATCCTGATCCTGGGCGACGACGAGGGGAAACCGCAAATTTCCCTGGCAGGAAACACCGCCGTAACCCTGCATCACCTGGATCTTTCCAAAGTAAACCTGTCCATCAGCCATCTTAAAAATATCGCCGCCGCAGTGGTGGTGATTGAAGAATGACGATATTATTAATATGAACGAACTTCCTTCCATCGCATTTCAGCCAGCTCAGCAAATCAAAGCCTACCAGGAAAAAAAACTAGCAGAATTGCTGACCCACCTGAATACCCACTCTCCTTATTACCGGAGACTTTTCGCCCGCAACCACATAGACCCCGCGAAAATCAGCAGGATCGAAGACCTGGTACAGATCCCGCCCACCGAAAAAGAGCACTTGCAATCGGATAATGACGCCTTTCTTTGCGTGCCGCACGACGGCGTCATCGAATATATGGCTACCTCCGGAACGATCGGCAGCCCGGTGACCATCGCCCTCACCGAGAATGACCTCAAGCGGCTGACCTACAATGAGTTTTCCTCCTTCGCTTGTGCCGATGGCAGCTCTTCAGATGTCTATCAATTGATGCTGACACTTGACCGCCAGTTTATGGCCGGAATCGCGTATTACATGGGTATCCGCAAACTGGGAGCTGGCGTGATCAGGGTAGGTCCCGGCGTTCCTTCCCTGCAATGGGAAGTGATCGAACGACTAAAACCCAACGCCATCGTAGCGGTTCCATCGTTTATCGTCAAGCTGATCCAGTACGCCCGAGAAAATGGCATCAATTACAAGTCCTCATCCGTCCAAAAAGCCATTTGTATTGGTGAGAACCTGCGCAACGAGGACCTGAGCCTGAATATACTGGGCTCCAGGATCCGGGAAGACTGGGATATCAGGCTGTATTCCACCTATGCCTCCACGGAGATGCAGGTGGCGTTCACCGAATGTGGCGAGGGCAGGGGTGGTCACCTGAACCCGGAACTGGCGATCGTGGAACTCCTGGACGATTCCGGCAACCCCGTGGGCGACAATGAAATCGGCGAGGTAACGATCACGACCCTCGGTGTGGAAGGCATGCCACTATTGAGGTACAAGACTGGTGATCTTTGCCGGGCGTTCCGGGAACCCTGCGCCTGCGGCCGTCACAGCCTGCGCCTCTCGCCCGTAATCGGTCGAAAGAAACAAATGATAAAATATAAAGGCACCACCCTCTTCGCGCCTGCTCTCTTTGAGATCATTCACCGGATGGACGCAATCAAAGAGTTTACGGCCGAGGTCTATAGCAATGAGATCGGTACTGATGAGGTCCTGCTGCATATTCTGCCGGCAGACCTGTCGGAAGAAACAGCACACAAGATCCGCTCCTACCTGCAGGCTCGTCTGCGGGTGACCCCACATATCCGGTACCTGAGCCCCGAAGAAATGCAAAAACTCCAGTTTCCGGAAGGCGTGAGGAAGCCGATCAGGTTTATCGATAATAGAAAACCGCAAGCGTAAAAGAAAGGGATCGATTTGATCCTGCAGCGCCGCATCTGATCCGGCAAAACGAATTTTAATCCCTTTTAAGTTATTTTTTCGTTTTTTTGCAGCTTCTTTAATTAATATTTAATTGCGTAATGATACAGGTTGGAGGCAGACCGTTGTCCTTGGATGATTTCAAGGCAATTCTTGTGGACGGGCAGGCAGTTACACTGGATACCAAGGCTATCGAAAAGGTAAACACCGGGCATGAATTCCTCAAAAACTTCTGCGATCACAAGCTCATTTACGGCATCAATACCGGGTTTGGCCCGATGGCACAGTACAAGATTCCCGATGTCGATATGCTGCAGCTGCAGTATAATCTCATCCGCAGCCATAGCAGCGGCGGCGGGAATATCATGGGCCCCTTATTGGGGAAAGCAGTCATGGTCACCCGGCTAAACAACCTGATGCTGGGTTACTCCGGCGTACATCAGGAGGCCGTGACCCTGCTGACAGCCATGATTAACAAGAGCCTGATACCCTGTATTTTTGAACACGGTGGCGTGGGCGCCAGTGGAGATCTGGTTCAACTGGCTCATTTGGCACTTGGAATGATCGGCGAAGGCGATGTGTGGTTCCAGGGTGAAAGACAGCCCGCCCGTCTGGCATTTGAAAAAGCGGGACTGAAACCGCTGAAAATTCATATCCGGGAAGGTATCGCCATGCTAAACGGCACTTCTGCCATGACCGGCCTCGGCCTGTTAAATCTGATCAATGCGCGGAACCTGCTCGACTGGTCCATTATGCTATCGGCCATGACTAACGAGATCATGGAAGTCTATGATGACCACTTTTCAGCGGAATTGAACCAGGTCAAATTACACAAAGGTCAGAATCACGTGGCCAGTGTCTTCAGGGAGCATTTAGAAGGCAGCAGCATGATCCGCAGCAGGTCGGAACATCTCTATAAACCGGAAAATATCCGGCATCATGTCTTTGAGGATAAAGTCCAGGAATATTACTCGCTGCGATGTGTCAGCCAGGTGCTGGGCCCTATCTATGATACCCTAAACTACGCCACGGAGGTCGTTGTCAACGAACTGAATTCAGTAAACGATAACCCGGTGGTAGATGCCGACAATCAAAACATTTTCCATGGTGGCAATTTTCACGGGGACTATGTGTCTTTCGAAATGGACAAGATTAAAATTGCCATTGCCAAACTCACCATGCTCAGTGAGCGGCAGTTGAACTACCTGCTGAACAGCAAACTCAACGAAAAATTTCCGCCCTTTGTGAATCTCGGCGTGCTGGGCCTCAACTTTGGAATGCAGGGCATCCAGTTTACGGCAACATCCACAACCGCGGAAAACCAAACGCTTTCCTTCCCGATGTATGTGCATAGTATTCCTAACAACAACGACAATCAGGATATTGTGAGCATGGGATTCAATGGCGCTTTGCTGGCAAAAAAAGTGATCGAAAATGCTTTTGAAGTGCTGGCTATCCAGGCCATGACGCTGAACCAGGCCATTGATTACCTGGATTGCCGTGACAGGATGGCTGCAAAAACCAGGGCTGTTTTCGATTCAGTCAAAAACATATTTCCTAAGTTTGTAGAGGACCAGCCTTTATACACCAGGCTTGCCCTGGTCCGGAATTTTTTGGAGAAGAGCAAGCCAGGAGGGCGCTGAGACTGGTAAGCGGGAATTTCCGGATCATTCAAATAAAATAAAGACAGTTTTATGAATTGGACACTGGTAACGGGAGGATCCCGGGGCATTGGCAGGGCTATCTGTCTCCGGATGGCTGCGGCTGGATATGGCGTCATCATCAACTACAAGGGAAACGAAGCAAAAGCAGCAGAAACGCTTTCAATGATCAAAGAAACCGGCGGGGAAGCAATCCTGCTTCCGTTTGATGTGGCTAAACGAGATCAGGTGGAGGAGGTGCTGGGCGGCTGGATCGATGCGCACCCCGACGACAAGATCGAGGTGCTGGTCAACAACGCAGGAATCAAGGACGATGTGCTGATGATGTGGATGAAAGATGAACAGTGGGATGATGTGCTCAATACCAGCCTTGGGGGTTTCTTTAATGTGACAAGGATTGTCGTCAACAGCATGCTGCGTCAGCGTTACGGCAGGATCATCAATGTGGTTTCGCTGACGGGGATCAAAGGAATGCCGGGGCAGACCAACTACGCTGCCGCCAAAGGTGGAGTGATCGCCGCGACCAAGGCGCTGGCCCAGGAAGTGGGTAAGCGGAATATTACGGTGAATGCAGTAGCACCTGGCTTTATTAAAACGGAAATGACCGCGGATATCGATGAAGGTCAGATGAAACAGCTCATTCCCGTGAACCGTTTCGGAACGCCTGAGGAAGTGGCATCGGTCGTGGCTTTCCTGGCTTCCGGGGACGCGGCTTACGTAACGGGGCAGGTCATATCAGTAAACGGAGGACTTTACACTTAAGGCTTCACCGGCATTTTAATCGCATTCGCCGATATGAGTTAATCATATTTTCCCCGCTTGGCTAATTGGGTTATCTTTATAATCCATTAAAGACTATTGTTCAATGAATTTTATTCTCAAAGTCCTGGTTACTGGTCTGATTGCTTATTTATTACCGGCTATTCTATCGGGGGTAAAAATAGCTGACATGAAGACTGCGGCTTTGTTTGCGCTGGTTCTGGCGCTGTTGAACGCGATTGTAAAACCCATCCTGGTCATCCTGACCATCCCAGTGACAATTATTTCCCTGGGGCTTTTCCTGTTGATCATTAATGCGCTGATGGTGATGCTGGCAGCGAACTTTTTTAAGGGCGTTGAAGTAGACGGTTTTTGGTGGGCTTTGATTTTCAGTATATTACTTTCGCTGGGCTCTTCAATTTTATATTCACTGATCGGTGGGAAAAAATAAACGGGAAAGAACAAAGACGAAGATTTATTTATAGTCGAACAAGCGGGGATTATTTGGCAAAATGTAAGCGCGGTCAAAGTCTTAAAAAGTGCAGACACCTGAAAACTTTTACAAATTTTTTACAATATTAATGTGAGTCGTGATTTGTGTTAAGGAAAAAAAGTTTATCTTGCACTCTTATCAAAACATTAATCAAAAGTCCTGTTGTTTCTACATCAGGGCTTTTTTTTATGCTGCGCAATTTCTGCACAGTCCCCTGGCAATTATTTCAACCGTGGAAACCTGATATCCTGACGGAAAATAAACGGCAGGCATCGATACTTCCTCCAGACAAAAGGTATGATGGCAATGGTCACAAACCAGGTGAATATGGTGATCGTGGTGATGACCTTCTGTGCAATCATCTTTACAGAGCGCATATTTGATCAAATTATCTGCACTGGGAATGCTGTGGATAATTCCTTTTTCCATGAAAGCCTGCAAGGTGCGGTAAACGGTCACCCTATCGAATTGATTCCCAGCCTTTTTGTCGATATCAGCGTGCGAGAGCGCTTCGTCATTGCTCAGGAACATTTGCAGGATCTTCAAGCGACCTTCAGTAATGCTCAGGTTATTTTCCTTCAGTAATTGCCTTGCTATTTTCATAACCTTCTATTTTTGAATTATAAAACCTTTAGCTCCCGGTCAATGTCTTTTAGGAGCTTCCGGATCTCTTTCTGTTTCAGCCCGTCGTATATTCCGCGCACATTTCCGTGCCGGTCCACCAGCGCCCAGAACTGGGTATGTAAAAAATCGTCTTCGGGGTTCGACAGGTTATTGGCCGGATCATCGATAGTATAGCTGAGCCTGGCCATATTATACAGGCTGTCTTTTCTGCCCGTCAGGAACACCCATTTCCGGGTATCCACACCCATAGAATCTGCATAAGCTTTGAGTCGCGACGCGGAGTCATTGGCTGGATCACAGGTATAAGACAGGATCCGGAACCCGGGTGTTGCTTTGTATTTGTCGTACACCTGCCTCATATTTCTATTCATGACCGGGCAAATCCCCGGGCAGGTTGTAAAAAAGAATTCAGCCACATAAACCTGCCCGTCAACATCCCGGTTGCTGAAAGCATTACCATCCTGGTTGGTGAACACAAAATTCCGCACTTTGCTCACCGGCTCTACCCGTCTCGTGCTGTAACCCGGTATCAGGGATGACGCAATGTAATAAAATCCAACCGCCAGAGCCACGAAAAACAAAATATAAAAAATTCTCTTTTTTGACATAGTTATCAGTATAAATCCAAAGTTCTTAATCTTTAAACAAAACGCCGCGGATAACGTTTAAATAATATTCTGTTGCAAAATTAGCAACATTGTTGCAAATTCAGTATTTTTGTCGCGATGAAAATAAAGATTAACCTGGATGCCTTGGGCGTAACGGCTTCGCTGGCCTGTGCTATTCACTGTGCTATACTTCCTTTGTTCCTGGCCAGCCTGCCTCTTTTCGGCTTCAATATTATTGATAATAACTACTTTGAAGCCGGGATGATCATACTGGCGTTCCTCGTGGGGACCTATGCATTGTCTCATGGCTATCGATGGCATCACCATAAAAAGCTTCCCTTGCTGATGTTTTCAGCGGGCATCATCTTTCTGGTCTTAAAACAGTTTTTTTTAGACTGGCATATCCTGTTATTGATTCCGGCTGTCACCCTTATCGTCTGGGCGCATTTCCTGAATTTCAGGTATTGCCGCGTTCACAACCACGCCCATACGGATGATTGCGACCATGATCACTATTAATCGGGGAGCAGGAGTTTATCTCTCAAAAACAACCTGGATTACGATTCTTTGATTTCCTCAAACTCAATGTATTCCCCTTCGGGTTTTTTGTAAATGGGAGGTTTTGTGGCGTTGCCGTCAGATGACTGTTCACTCCGGCCGGGGTTTTGTTTGTCGCGGATGTCGCGGAACTGCTGTTTGATTCGCTGCGTGGTATGATACAAGGGAAGAATAAATTTCGTAACGAAATTGAATAAACCCCAAATAAAAATGGCCAATATGATGAACCCCAGTGCAGACATTACGACTTGAATATACAAATAACACACCAGCTCTTCAAAAGTTGCTATTTTGACGGTTTATTGTCCGCCAAAAGGACAACAAGCCAGTTTTTCCTCACTACCATTTGAGTAACGAATCGCTAGTCATCCAAAACAAATCCCCTCACCAGTATTCTTCAGGCAATGAAGTAATCCATCCTATGGATCCTGACTCTTTGAGGTTGAATTGTAAAATAATAAGAGACAGTTCAATTTCTCCAGTGTCATTCTATCAGTTTGATATTTCCACAGTTGAGAATCCCACAAGACAAGTTTCGCCAGCAACCCGGTCGCCCTCATCAAAGCTTTTGTATTTTTAGGGCAGATTTATTTGCAGTCACATGTTTAAGCTCAGAACCAAATCAAAAAAACGTACCGGCCTGGTATTGTCAGGAGGTGGCACGAAAGGAATAGCCCATGCGGGCGTATTAAAGTTCCTGGAAGAGAAGCACATCCGTCCCGACGTGATCGCCGGCGCAAGCGCCGGCTCAATCGTTGCTGCTCTTTATGGCATTGACAAATCACCTAAGGAAATCCTCGAATTCTTTGAATCCGTCAGTTTTTTTAAATGGAAACATTTTGTCTTTAACCGTCCCGGATTCATCAACTCAGCAGCCTTTGTCCCTTACTTCACACCCCTTTTTGGCGATACCCGGATCGGCGATCTTGCCCTGGACGTAAAAATCGTCTCCACCGACCTGGTATCCGGCGCAACGCGGATCTTCGATAAACAAACCCGGGTCATTGATGCGGTCATCGCCTCATCAGCCCTTCCCGGCATCACCACACCGTACCCCCTGAACGAAGTCCTGTATAGCGACGGCGGCATCCTCAACAACTTCCCCGCAGACCTGATCCGCGCGCAGTGCGATCCGTTGATTGGCGTGTATGTTTCGCCGCAACAAGTCTATACCCGCGACCAACTAGACTCGATCCGATCTATCACAGTCCGGGCCTATGAACTGCTGGCCTATCGTACAGAGCAACCAAAATTCGCCCAGTGCGACTGGCTGATCTGCCCCGAAAAACTGGCGCACTACAGTACTTTCGAAAGTAAGAAAACCCGAATGGAGGAAATTTTCGATATCGGCTACCAGGCCGCCAGCGAGAGTTTCAAAGAAACCTTATTTGGAAAACGAAAAAGACGCTGAGCGGAAACACTTCCGGGACGAATAATTTCCCAACAAAAAAGGTCCCCAAAGGGACCCTAAAATATTCGAACTAATTCCACTTAAACCAAGGTAAAGAAGTTAAAGAGATCATCAGACACATCGTAAAATCTTCGAACTACTTCCACTTAAACCAGGTTATTAGCGACCAGGTACTCAGCAATCTGCACCGCATTTGTCGCAGCGCCTTTCCGCAGGTTATCGCTCACAATCCACATGTTCAGCGTATTCGGCTGGGTCTCGTCGCGACGAAGACGGCCCACAAACACTTCATCCTTTTCATGCGCATCCTTTGGCATGGGATACTGTGCGTTTGACAGGTCATCCACCACAATCACGCCCGGCGCACCTTCCAGTAATTTTTTTACTTCTTCCAGGTCGAAATCTTTCTCGAACTCTACGTTTACCGCTTCGCTATGCCCGCCCATAACCGGAATGCGGACCGTGGTTGCCGTAACCCTGATATTGTCATCGCGCAGGATCTTTTTGGTCTCGTTGACCATTTTCATTTCTTCCTTCGTATAACCATTTTCAGTAAAAACATCAATCTGCGGAATCACATTCAGATCGATCGGATACTTGTAAGCCATTGGATATTCTTCTGTTTTCCCCGTGACAGCACTATTCCTTTCGCCCATCAACTGATCAACGGCTTTCTTTCCGGTGCCCGTGACGCTCTGATAGGTTGAAACCACAATTCTTTTGATCTTATAGGTTTTATGCAACGGCGCCAGCGCCACCACCATTTGCGTGGTAGAGCAATTGGGGTTTGCGATGATCTTATCATTGGTTGTTAAAACATCCGCATTGATCTCCGGAACCACCAATGGCTTTGCGGGATCCATCCGCCAGGCTGAAGAATTGTCGATCACAGTAATTCCTGCGGCTGCAAATTTTGGCGCCCATTCCAGCGAAGTACCGCCGCCCGCAGAAAATATAGCTACGGCAGGCCGGGCTGCGATGGCTTCATCGGCAGAGATCACTTTATAGGGCTTACCTTTAAACTTAACTTCTTTGCCTTTGCTCCTTTCTGAAGCCACGGGTAATAATTCAGATACGGGAAAATTCCTTTCGGCCAACACCTGTAACATTTTGGTGCCTACAAGTCCGGTAGCACCGACAACTGCAACTTTCATTTTTTAATTTTTGTTTTTATTTTATACCCTTGTTCCATGCCGCAACAGCGGCCAAAAAAGCCTCCCGTTAAACGGAAGGCCTGTTAAAAATTTATGTAAGTAAATACAAAAATACAAACCTTCCTCAGGAATGTTTCTTCGAATTTTTTGTATTCTTCCTCATCTTCATTCTGTCAAAAGTAAGTATCAATTTTTTTTTAACCAAAAATCAGCTTAACTTTTACGGTTGATGGTCAGCCGGTCCTCCGTAAATCACATTTAAACTCCTTCAAACCACAGACCCGGATCCATGGACCTTATTCCCAAACAGCGATCCGACTACCAAAAAGACTTCCGGACCCGATCACTCCGGACAGATCCGCTCCCTACGCTAACGCCCCCCAATTAAATCAACACCTTCGACGGTAGTTTCGAAGTTGGTCAGTTCTTTAAACTGTTTCAGTCTCTTGTTGATATCGGCCCTGGTCAGTTCTTTCAGCCTGGTACTGCCAAACTTCTCCACGCAGAAACTGGCCATTACCGATCCCATGATGATGGCACGCTTCATATTCTCGAAGCTCACGCTCTTGCTCTTCGCCAGATAACCCATGAACCCGCCGGCAAAAGTGTCCCCCGCACCCGTTGGATCAAAAACATCTTCCAGCGGGAATGCAGGTGCATAAAACACTTTGTTCCGATGAAACAGCAGCGCCCCATGCTCACCTTTTTTGATGATCAGGAATTTAGGACCCATCTCCATTATCGTCCGGGCCGCCTTCACCAGAGAGAACTGATGGGTCAGTTCCCGGGCTTCGGCGTCATTCACCATCAGCAGATCCACTTTCCGAAGCACGTTCTGAAGATCGGGCATTGCGGTCTCCATCCAGAAGTTCATGGTATCCATCGCGATGAGGCGGGGTTTCTTTTTAAGCTGATTAATGACGCTAAGCTGCAGCTTCGGCATCAGGTTACCCAGCATCAGAAATTCCGCACCCTGATAGCTGTCGGGGATTTTAGGATCAAAATTCTCCAGCACATTCAGGTCAGTGACCAGGGTATCCCGGCTGTTCATATCCTCATGATACCTTCCCTTCCAGAAAAAGGACTTCTTATTTTTTACGGTTTCAACACCATCGAGTTTTACACCCCGCTTTTTCAGCTCATCCATTTCCTGTCCGGGGAAATCGTAACCAACAATAGAAATTTGCTGAACCGGTTTTATAAAATAACTGGCTGCATAAGCCACATAGGTAGCAGAACCACCAACGATCTTGTTCGCTTTGCCGAAAGGGGTCTCAATCGCATCAAAGGCCATCGTACCCACGGTAATTAAAGACATATATCAGAATTATTTATAGAACCGTGCAAAGTTAATTGATTGATGCCGTTTTCGGTCGATGAAAATCTCTATTTCCGGGAAAATTTGAATGGTGCAAGTGGCAATCTCAAAATGGAAGAACCATCCTGTCGATACGCCTGTAATCCGCCTCGCCGTTGAAAATAGATAGCGCACAAAGGAAAAACTAAGCGGACCAAACCCCAGCACTTTCATAACTTGCACCCCACTTCGAATGATACAAATTCTTCACCCGAACATTCGAATCAATGTCCCTTGCGGGAAAGCATCAAAAACTTTGCAGGCCCGATCCCGCCCGTTTAACTAAAAATAACATAGTTTTGAAAGATGGCAGCTTCTACCCGTAAAAAATCCGGCAGGAAAGAACTGATTCTCCGGACTGCAGCAAGGATGTTTAGAGAAAAAGGCTTCGCCGGAACCTCTATGCGTGACCTGGCCGAAGCGATCGGGATAGAAGCCGCAAGCCTATACAACCATATTCAGTCGAAATCACAGATCCTGACCGAAATAATCTGGGGCATCTCAACCGAGATAACCGAACACCTCAAAAAACTGGAACAGACAAATGGCACAGCCCTTCAAAAAACAGAGGCTTTGATCAGGCTCCACACGCAGATGATGACCCATCGTTTTGAAGAATATTCCGTCATGGTCAAAGAGTGGATCTACCTCGAGCCCCAAAAGCTGGCGGAGTTTACTTCCGAGCGCCGGTTATACGTAAAGAGAATGGAAGCCATTATCAGGAGGGGAATTGAGAACAAAGAATTTAAACCGCTGATGCCCTACGTAGTGGTGCTCAATATTCTGAGCGCAGTCAGGGGACTCGAATTTTGGCAAAGAAGTGCCAAGACCTATTCCGCCGAAGATATGGAAGAGAATATGGTCGCCCACCTGATCGGCGGTCTGAAGGCATAATGCGCCCCCCAAGCTCTCGCTAAACTACCTCGCTGCACGCTCCCCGACTCTCTTTCTATCCGGTATCCGCTGGTCAACTAACCACCCAATTCATCCGGACTTTCTCAAATCCCGCTCTAGAACTCTCTTACCACCTGCTATCCGCCGGTCAACTAACCACCCGATCCACCCGGACTTTCTCAAATCCCCCTCCTCAGGTTTAATTCACGATCCGGAACCCACAATTGATCTTCATCAAAATACTATCAATGCTTTTCAAAACAGCTTGTACGCTAAGTTCATTGGCATCAACCTGAAATTGCGCGCTCATTGTCAATGTATGGGTTTTCACAGGATCCACCAACTGCAGAAATTTGCAGTTATCCGCTTTATGCATAAATAATCCCGCACCAGTGACTTTTTCCATCACTTCTTTAACCATCTGTATCATGCACACCCCAGGCAATACCGGCTGGCCAGGGAAATGGCCCTTAAAGATCGGATGAGCCGCATCTATTTCCAGCTCAGCTTCAACCCGATTTGGTCCGGCGGACCATTGACTGATGGTATATAATGAATCCTGTAGCATATCATCTATTTCAAAACAAAATTAACTTACCGGTTTTAATCTGCATACGGCTGAGGCCCGTGTTGACGTTCAGTTTACGGAATGGTGTATACCGAACCCTGTAGCATATCAATTATTTCAAAACAAAATTAACCGATCGGATTTAATCTGAACCGGGCTAGAAATCGGCGATCTGATATTCTGCTTATCACTGTTCAATAAATAGAATCAATCCCAATAAGGCTTCAGGCCCGTGAGCGTCTCCAGACTTACAACTTCGTAACCTTCCTCCCGGATGTACTCTAACAGTCCTGACAGCATATCCGCTGTCGCTACCGTGCTATCGTGAAACAAATAAATAGCCCCCGGCTTAAGCGCCTGTTTCATGCGACGGAGCAGTTTCTCACGATCCTTCAACACCGTATCCATCGACCGGATATTCCAGCCAATTGCCTCATATTGCAGCGCCTCCACAGCTCTTTTCAGATTGGGGTTCGTAACCCCGTAGGGCGGCCTGAAATACCTCATCCGAAGTCCCGTTTTTTCCTGCGCCAACGCGTGCATTTGCTTCAGATCAGCCTGCATCTTGTGTAACGGCAGCAAATCAAACCAAAACCCATGCGCATAGGAATGGTTGCCGATCACATGCCCATCATCGTGAATCTGATGCAGGAGCCCCGGATTAGCAGCAGCGTTTTTCCCAATGCAAAAGAAAGTCGCCTTGACCCGATGCAGCCGCAGGATCTCCAGGATCCGCGGGGTTAATTCCTTATCCGGACCATCGTCAAAAGTGATGGCAATCCGTTTCTGATCTTGCGGACCGCTGCAAACGACCTTCATATAAAATCCCGATCCTACGCGGAAACTTCCGAGAAACAGCACTAACAGGTAACAAACCAACAACACCGCAAAACCGTAAACAGGCAGGGCAAAAAAGTACCCGGAGATGGCATACAGGGCCAGCGCCCCGATAAAGCAAAATGTTGTACCTTTAAAGGTTAGCATGCTGTCAGCAAATAAAAGGATGGGTAATTCAGCTTGTAATTATTGTAGATAAAGATCCTCCGGGGAACACCCGCCTGCTGAGTCTGTTTTCCATGCCGGATAATTTCCACGGCCATCCAGAGCGCAAATGCTGATGCTGTGGGATATTCCCCGCAATAATTTTTAAACCCGGCCAACTTACAGCCCGCGAAAACTTTCTGTGCAACATCCGCGTAATGCGCATCAATCCTGGTATCGCCATTACTTCCCAGGATGACCAGGTCAAGATCCTCCGAAGCAACATTATTTTCCATCAAAAAATTCCCGATCAGATTAGCCACCGGACGTCCGGGTTTATAATAAGAACGCACCGCATCCAGTGTGGCCACCGCATTCCCCGAATTTTCTGAACTCAGTACAAAAAAAGCGGCCCCTTCCCCTGCCATCGTGCCGGCTGTACCGGATTGCAGCAAGCGGGCACTGTCACCATCAGGTTTGTAGCCACCAAACCGCCGAATAATGGCGTGGCTGTTATCAATGATCTCATCTACCGCTCCCACCAGAACATTCCCGGCCTCGCCTTCCTTCAGCAACGATAGCGCATCCAGTGTAGCAGCTTCGAACGAGCTCCCCCGATGGACAAAAGTGTTGTTATACTGATGACATCTCAATTGCAGTGCGATCTGAGCGCCAACGGTATTGTGGGTTGACTGGATAAAAGCAGTAGGCGATAGCAGGGTTTCCTTAAACTCTACCATTCGCGTCAAAAAATCGTTGGTATCGGCGAGGCAACCGTAGGCTGTCCCGGTTATAATGGCATCAGGCATTTGAACGCCCGCAAGGCTAAGACTTTCCATAGAAGACGCCATGCCCATTTTGATGATCCGGCTCATCCGCCGAATGAGCTTTGGATCAATATACCGGCCATAATCCGGTTCTATGCAGGTAAATTTTTCGCCCTGGTACACGGCCGGCGATTGAAGCATTTGTTCAAACGAAGCCTGGGGCGATACGGCCGCCGCGGAAAGAATATAAACTGCTTCGCCCCGTTCCTTTTGAAACGTGCTTGTCAGCTCATCTGTATGCAGGTCGATTGTGGACATCTGTTGATTCCTGAATTTTCACTGATTGGTTACTTTATTGTCTGCTGAAGATCAGCGAACTGCAATTGCCGCCAAAACCGAAAGAATTACTCATGACATGATTCAGTTGCTTTTGCTGCAACTCGACTACCGGCTCAAAAGGCAGTTCCGGCATCTTCGTTTCAAAGCGCAGGCTGGGGAAAATGAGCCCCTCCCGGATTGCCAGCACGGAATACACCGCTTCAATACCCCCGCTGGCCCCCAGGGTATGCCCTGTAAATGATTTTGTGGAACTCATGGGCGGATAAGGGTCTTCAAAAAGTGTTTTGATCGCCGTACCTTCTGCTATATCATTATTGGCTGTGCCGGTGCCATGCAGGTTGATATAGTCGATATCACACGGGTTAAGCCCTGCTTTCTTCAACGCGCCTTTCATAGCCAGAAGGTTACCGGTGCCTTCGGCAGAAGACGCAGTCTGGTGGAATGCATCATTGGCATTAGCCCAGCCGCTGAGCTTGCACAGCGGCACCCCTGACTGACTTCCCAATACCTTATCGGAAACCATCACCAAGTATCCCGCACCTTCGCCCAGGTTCAGGCCCCTGCGGTTGGCATCGAAGGGCTGACTGGGTTCCTGATCCAGGATCATCAGTGTATTGAAACCGTTCAGCGTAAACCTCGTCAGCGCATCGGTTCCTCCGGCAACCACCACATCCAGCAACCCCTGCCTGATAAGCCTGGCGCCGAGAAAAATGCTGTTTGCTGATGATGAGCAGGCGGTGCTAACTGTCGTCACAAGATCTTTGATACCCAACAGATCGGCGCAGATCTCGGTCACGGCTCCGCATTCGTGATGAACGACCTGCCTCAGGTCTCCCGCTGATGCGTCTTGCAGGAAGTCCGGGAAAAACTCCTCCGTTTTATCCATCCCGCCAACTGACGTTGCTGAAATAAATCCGGTGCGGTACTGGTGAATCGGAACACCTGAATCTGCTACGGCTTCCAGCGCAGCCACGGCGCTTAAAAGAGCTGTCCGGCTGGTATGTGCGGGTAATTTTACACGTTCAGCAAGTTCGTCGTTTGATAGCGGGACCTCCGCAACAGGTAATTGATCTTTATGCACAGATTCCAGTCGCCGCATGGTCCGGATTCCGGCTCTTCCCAGTTTAAGCGCTTCAAGGTTTTCAGCCACATTGTTTCCTATAGCCGAAATGACCCCGATTCCTGCAATATTCACGCCTCCGCTCACCTGCTATGCCGTTTTTCCTTCGTTTTCTAAAATATAATCAGCCATCGTGCTGACAGATCGAAAGACATCCTGTCCTTCCGCAGCAGATTTTAACCGGATATTATACTCCTGCTGTAAAAGCACGATCAGTTCCAGCGCATCAATCGAATCCAATCCCAGTCCTTCCACAAACAGCGGGTCGTGATCGCCAATATCCGCGGGCTTCTTATCGCTGAGTTTCAACTGTTTGATTATTTGCTCTTTTAATTGTTGTATGAGTTCATTTCTTTCCATATTCTTTCAAGTTTGGCTTGCTATGAAATCAGCTAAAAGACGGGTGTCCCCATCTTGCCTTCAGATAGTTGATTTCAAATAATAAATTTTATCTAACGCTTCCCTGGTAAAGGTAACGGCATTTTCGTTTTTTTTCTTTTCAACCAGAAACAGACAAACATCCCGGTTTTCATCGTCTGCCTCCACCCATCCGCATATACAGGCATCCAGTAATCCGCGCTGCATCAGGTCGTGCACATAAAAATGAAGCCAGTCAGCGTCAAATTGTTCACTGATAAAAAACGCATTCTCGCCCTTGCAGTGATACCGGATACTGATCTCACCAATTACGATATTTGGCAGCGTGTACACAAAAAGCGCGGGGCTGGGAAAGGTGCTGGCCGTCTCCAGGTAATGCCTGTCTGCGTTCAGGCTGGCATTCCGGTTGGAGAGCACGATACCCAATTTTTCGGGCCGGTAGTCTTCCGGCACGCCGGTACCCTTCAACAATTCATGCACCCCAATGATGCCCGATTTCCCCAGCACGTCCATTTTAAAGAACTTTGGGTAATCATTATCCAGTGCCATATATGCCGTGGTCAAAAAATCTTCATTACCCCGATAGTCATAAATTACTTTTCCTTCCCGGAGCACCTGATTATTCCGGATGATGACTGAAGCGGTTATGAATAGCTGATCCTCCATGTTTGGTTGCCCCGCCTTCTCGGTGAGCTTATGTTTCAAAACTACTGATTAAATAGATTTTCCGCGCCAGTACTTTTAGCGCTGTGCTGAGCAGGGTAACTGTTCAAACTCTCTACGAATTCTGCGAATATCCCGAAAGATAATCCCTCAAACGAATAGTCCGGGAAAGTCTGGTAAGCGCTTCCTGGTGGTTCTTCACATAGGGATTTGTCGTATCCCAAACATACCCCGCCAAAACTGAACAGATCATTTTTTTGATCACGGGATCCTGATCTTTCGCAAAGAATATGGTGTGAAGGGTGCCGTCGTACCAGGCCATGACATAACTGCGGAAGGTATTTACACCCTGCATCATTACTTCCGTATATTCTCTTTCCCAATCAACGCTCTCTCCCCTTAAGTGCCTGATGGTTAGTCCGGCGGCTAACTGACTGCTAACCACAGCCAGGGTTACGCCTGATGAAAACACCGGATCCAGAAACTCTGTGACATTGCCGGTAAGCACAAAACCGTTCCCGTAGAATTTGTCTGTAGTGGTACTCCAGGACTGCAGCACCCGGGGTTCAAACAAGAAATTTGCATCTTTCATCCGTTCAGCTATCCAGGGTTCTGAGGCTATGGCGGCCCGTAACTGCTCTTCTCCCGTTCCGCTGAATTTTTCGAAGAATTCCGGATTCGCTACAAATCCAACCGACGTGACGCCCGATGAAAATGGTATGACCCATACCCAGACCTGCTCCCCGTGCACGACGATGGTGATGCGGTCGGGCTCATCATCCATCGATCTGTTCACGTCCTGCACATGTGTAAACAACGCCTTGCGCGGCGGCAGGTTGGAAGGCCGGTCCATCCCAAATAACCGTGGTATTACGCGACCATACCCGCTGCCATCGATGATAAACCGGGCTTCAATCTGGTATTCGTTCCCGTCGTTGCCCACAGCAGTGGTCAACGAGCTGCCATCTTCATTGAATTTGATACCCGTGACGGTCGTTTCATAATGTATGGGCACGCCCATCGATTCAAGCGTGTCGGCCAGCACTTTGTCGAACTGCGCCCGTGGTACCTGCCACGCCCAATTCCAGCCTTGTGAATATTGATCAGAAAACGAGTAATCGCAAACTTCTTTGCCGCTGACGAATTTGGCACCGGATTTCTGCTGAAACCCCTGGGCTTTCACCGCCTCGAGGAAACCTGCTTCATCCAGGGCTTCCAAACACCTCGGTAGTAGACTTTCCCCGATAACGAATCTCGGAAATTTTTGTTTTTCAACCATGGTTACCTTGAATCCGGCCTTGTTAACCAAAGAGGCGGCCACTGTGCCCGCGGGGCCGGCGCCTATAACCAATACATCGGTTTTTTCAGTTCGCATATTTGTTTTGTTAATATGATGGAGGTTATGATGAAATTACTGTCGCCTTTATAGCCCTGCGATCGCTGCGTTTACGGCCGCTTCCTGCATTTCAGCAGGGAGTGACTGAGTCCTATCCCGTTAATCTGTTCCACCACCTCAAAGCCCGCTTCATCAATACATTTTTTAAAAACCCGGCTGTCATACATCTGGCTGTTGCCATTTGCAATAGCCGTGAAATAAATAGACAATTGCTGGAGGCAAAATGCCGAAGTTTCAAAACGCTGTGTGTCCCAAAACGCCTCCAGGATCAGTATCCAGCCATCATCATCGATGGAATTTCTGCACCGCCGGAGGATAGAGACGATTTCATCCTCTGAAAAACAATCCAAAAACTGGCTCATCCAAATGGCATCAAAACCCGTTGGAAACGGGACAGATTCATCCAGTATATTACATGGATAAAAATCGACCTTATTGACCAGTCCCAGCTCTTCAATCCTTTTCCTGGCCATCTCCGCTTGACCGGGAAGATCCAGGATAGTGACGTGAATATCTTCCGCATGGGTAGCAGAGGCCGAGGCCCATTTGCCGGTATTACCGCCAACATCCAGGATCTTTTTGATCCCCAGGTCATACACCTGCCTGATCACTTCCGGAAATGCCAGGTCGCTGAAATAATGATCATATGCGAACCAGCTTTTCTGAATATTGTGCGGTAGTTCCGAGAGCCCGTGATAAAGAGTGGGCCAATCGCCCAGTTCCTTCAGCCCGGCCGGTTTACCGGTCTCAATAGCTTCCTCCAGGTGGAACATGCCCTTATAACCGATATCCTGCACAAAATTCATATTCACCTTGGTGAGCGGATCGTGCAAAATAAAATAACCTGTCTTTGTGATGGCGAGTTTCTCATCCGCCGTATATTTAATCAGGTGCATACCCAGCCCCGCTTCGGTCAGAACCCGTACGCCATATTCCGAGATATTTACCTTCCGGCTGATCTCCTCTATGGAAATTCCCGCGTTCCTGGTCTCTTCAATCACTTCGAGGATCCCTTTGTCCCGCAATACCCGTGCCACCTGAAAAAGTATGGGACCATGGGCTATAAGCTGCGCCAGGTGCTTGGCTTCAATCGCAGTTATCTGATCCTTTTTGTAGAAATCAATCATCTCAATATTTTCTATCTATTTTAAATTATTACTGCTTTCCTATACGTTTGGCTTTCTTCTTCATCTGGCTATTCGTCCACACTATTTTACGGAGCATTAGGAGTTTTTTATCTGAGTCAGGACAAGTGCCGCGTTGCAACCACCAAATCCCGAGCTGGTTTTTAAAAAGGTTGTTAATGGTATCCTGGTCAGTTCGCGGCAGACATTCACCGGTTTCACTGTTCCGGGATTCTCAAATCCTTTGGTGGGAATAATAAGGTTCCGCCGCAGGGATTCTATACCGATCACTGATTCCAATAATCCCGCCGCACCCAGCGTATGTCCGTAAAACCCCTTCAGGCTATTGACCGGCACATGCTCCAGCTTCGCCAGCGTGAATGCCCGACTCTCCATATCATCATTATAAAGGGTGGCTGTGCCATGCGCTGAAATAAAATCGATGTCTGCAGGCAAAACCCCGGCCTCCTTCATCGCCGAATCGATTGCCTGATACAATTCCGCACCAGTGCGGGAAGGTCCGGATATGTGGTTGGCGTCATTACTGACCGCTCCGCCTGCCAGTACCATTAAATTATCACCGATTGGTTTATTTCTCGAAAGTATCACGGTTGCCGCGGCCTCGCCCAGGTTGATGCCTTTTCGATCAGCATCAAACGGACGGCAGAGCTCATCGCTTACGGCCAGAAAGGATTGGAAACCCGAAAGGACAAATTTCGTGATGCGGTCTGCCCCGGCCACGATCACATTTTCAAACATGCCGGCTTCGATCATGCGTTTCGCCGTGATCATAGCCACCATTCCCGAAATACATGCATGGGATACCACCTGTGGTCTGGAAGAAACACCCAGCCGTTTCGCGACCCGCCGGGCCGACCCCCAAAGGCTGATCCGATCCCTCAGCACCGATGAATCTGCTTCTTTTTCCAATAGGCTGATATTTCCCTTGGTGGAAGAAAGGATGAGTCCCGTGGAAGGACTGCTGACGGCAATACCTGTTTGCGAAATCGCCTCCTGCACCGATTCCACCAGCATCAACTCAAAAGGTGTGAGTTCATCGTCATCAAATTTGCCAACATCAAACAATGAAGCGAAAAAAGGAATATCGCTTTTTTCTTTGTCGGTATGCTGTCTTACAGCCGTCTGCCCCTGGCTGATCCGGTTGAAATTTTCAACAGTGGTACCACCAAGAGGAGAGAGAATATTATCTGCTATGACGTACACTTCCTTCATAAAAGCCGAACCCAAAATAAAGGATAATTTGGCATGCTGCTTTCTTAAAAAAATATTTTTTAACGCTTCTTCTAATTACCGCATTCGATGCCAGTCCGGTTGGGAAGCTGGAATGGGCTTCCTTTCGTGTCCCATGAGCCCAATTATTCCCAAACGGCTGCCGTGCGGACCGAAGCAATACCGTTTACTGTGACGGGCTATCTGACTGCTGATTCATTCTTTTTTGAAGATTCGGTTTGAGTCAGAAACCTTTTCTTTTCTTCCATTCCTCGAAGAACGGCGGATTGATGAGTATGAGATTTTGTGATACTTTTTCCAGAAACACCTGTGTCGTCGTTCCTGTTGCTACAAGGGTATTATTTTCCGCATTATATAAATTATACCTGAAAATCATTTTGGCGGCATCACAGGGTTCGAAGATAGCTTCAACCCTTACCCGATCGCCAAACTTCAGCGGCCTTTTAAAATGACATTCCACATGGACCACCGGCACCACGATATCCTGTTCAAAAAAATTCATGTAACTGATCCCGTGCTGCCTGCCAAAAGCTTCCCGTCCGTCTTCAAAATACCGGATATAATGACCATGCCACACGATGCCCAACGGATCAGCTTCATTGAATCTGACGGGAACCTCAACGGTACAGACCCTGTTTGTATTTATTTCGCTGCCCACTCTTTATATTTCCTGCGGTCAATGGCGTCTATTACTTTTTTGAAACCGGTTGCCCAGTAGTTCCTGAAGCCAAAGCCCATACCTACCGCGCCTTCAACGCGATCGGCTAATAATAATTTTTTTGTTTTGATATCAAAAAGCGTCACCCACACAGAGATCGATTTTTTTGGTTTGCTCATGGCATCAACCACAAACAACAAACCAGTGCCGCTTTTGGTACCCGCGTTAAATCCTCTGACCAATGTTGCAATATCGCTCTCGGTCAGGTGATTGTAATCTTCGGTACTGGCCGATAACAGTTTCCCCTCATTGACCTTTTCATTCCGTTTGGCCACAAAACTCAGGTCACTATTAATTTCAGCTTTCCTGAACGCGCCCGCAATATCGTATTTTTTGGGCTCATTCACCAACAGGTCATTCAACCCTGCAAACTGCCTCTCCACAATATCTTTTGCATTGGCATTGGCATCGCCGATCAGTACCGCTTTGGTAAAGTCAACCCCAAAGTAGTAAATGGGTGTTTCTTTGTTGTTCAGAACATCTTTCAGTGTTTGGGCATGCATTGACTGCGTAACAAAACAAGCAGCAAGCAAGAGAAGAGCGGGGAGAAGTGGTTTTTTCATTTTTTAACATTTTTTAAGGTGATGACATAAAAATCTTCATGTCACAGGTAGCGATCCGCTTGTCATTAACCATAACAGCGGCTTCTATAATCGTTGCGTTAAAAATCTGATTTTTAATGTGGATAGTGGTGTGTAAGGTCTCGCCCACCGCCGGTAACGCCAGGATCTGCAACTGCTGCACCGCGCCGATAAAACCGACCGGAACAGGCTTATTTTCCTGCTGACAGATATACCCCATCCTGGCGGCAGCCGTCTGGGCCATATTTTCCACCAGGGCCGGCTCTTTCAACAAGTTATCCTCCACAAAAATATTTTCCTGCCGGATACTGAAACTGGTTGTGGCGCCTACATCATCGCAGGATTCCAGCGCGTCGATCATCACAAAGGGCGCGCGTTGCGGAATCAGTGGGATGATATCGGCTATTGGAAATTTATTCATTTGCAAAGGTCAGGACAGTTTTAGGCTAGGGATCCCGCTTTCTTCGGGCTCTGCGGTATGGGTCAAATAATGCGGGCCGGTTTCGGTCTTGTCCCAAAAAGGGTAATAATTATACCATTGCCAGGGGTATTGTTTCACCATTTTCTCCAGCGAGGCTACATAATCCCTCAATATTCGAGCGGGCATATCTTCTTTCTCTCTGCTTTGATAAATCACTTCCGGCGCGGCATAAAAATGATAATGGGTGTTGGTTTCTTTCAGCGCAAAGACAAAAGAAACGGGCACATTTAGTTTGGATGCCAGCACAAACGGACCTGCTGGAAACCGGGCTGTTTCTCCGAGGAATGTATTTTCAAGCGTCTTGTTTCCCTGTAGAAAACGGTCGGCATGCATACACACGATTTCATTATTGCCCAGGGCCTCCATGATTTCATAAATATGGGAAAGATCCTCTTTGAGCAGGATGATATGGGCGTTGTGTCTGCCGCTTGACTTCTCCAGGTATTCTTTCAATCCGCGGTCTTCACCGTCGAACATGACAATATGGATCTTCGTATTCAGCCGGTGAAGTAAATACCCCGCAATTTCCCAGTTTCCCAAGTGGGCGCTCAGCAGCAAGCCGCCTTTTCCGCCCGCAACCATTCGATGCAGATATTCTTCACCTTCGAATCTGAAGCTAAGCTTATTTTTCAAACCAGACATGATGATCACCCGGTCGATCAGTGCCTGTCCGAACCAATAATAATTCTGATACAGTTTTCCGATAGATTTAAATAAGGGAAACCCCAGCCTTTTTCTAAAGAAGTATAAAATATTCACAGACGATTCCCGGCTGAACAGAAAGTAATAAGCGGCCACAAATCTCAGCAGGAAATATGCGGGGCGCGCACCCCAGGTTTTTAGCAGATTGATAAAAATCGCGTATCCCAACCGATTTCCCTTTGATTTACCCAGCCAGGACATGTGTTTCTGTTTAGTGTTAGTTAGGGACAAAGAAGTTTGTGAACGGATTGATCTGAGCAACAAAAAATGCTCAGGAATTATCTCAGGCGGTTTCTTTTCTGACCACGCGATCGGCGATATAATGATAAAAATCCCCGAAAGTCACGAGTGGCACAAAGTCGCCGGGTTGCACTTTAAAATGAAAGTTATTTTCAATCGCTACAGCGAGGTCAATATAATCCAGGCTATCCAGATCAAGCACATCCCTCAGGCTGGCTTCCGGCTTCATCAGCTCCGCATCTGCCTCAAATTCCTCTACCAGAAACGTATTTGTAGTCGTTATAATTTCGTTCATGTTGATCATAATGCAAATTACCATTTTTTGACGATGAGCGTTGAGTTAGTTCCGCCAAATCCAAAAGAATTCGATAAAAATAAACGGATGTCGGCGGATGTACGCTGCTGAATAATATTCAGTTTTGCGGAATCCTCATCGGGGTTTTCAAAATTTATATTTGGAGCGATAAAATCGTGTTGCATCATCAGGCTGGAATAGACGATCTCGCTGGCTCCGGCCATCCAGCATTCATGCCCGGTCATTGATTTCGTTGAACTTACGGGGGTATTGCACCCTTCAAAAACCTGGGCAATAGCTCGTGCTTCACTTGCATCACCCGCGGGCGTGCTGGTGGCGTGGGCATTGATATAGTCAATGTCGCTGGCCTTTATCCCTGCATCTTTCAGCGCCATGCCCAATGATTTGGCCGGACCGTCCACCGTTGGATTTGAAATATGTTCACCGTTCGATGAAAAACCGTAACCCACGAGCTCGCCGATGATCGGGGCGCCTCTTTTTTGGGCTGATTCAAGGCTTTCGAGGATCACCGTGGCGGCGCCACCGCTGGGAATAAGTCCGTCCCGGTCCCGGTCAAACGGCCGGGAGGCTTTATGCGGTGTATCCTCCCTAACGGAAAACGCGCCGAGTGCATCGAACGTACCCATGGAAAGGTGGTTGATCTCCTGGGCTCCCCCGGCAATGATGCATTGCTGTAATCCCGATTTGATCAGGATATACGACAGCCCGATGGCGTGTGAGCCGCTGGCACAAGCGGCACTCACAGTGAGATTGATGCCCTTCAGCTTGAAAATGGTAGCCAGGTTCATGGTTACGGTCGAGTTAAGGGTCTGGAAGACTGCAGCCGATCCCACCAGCATCGTGTCTTTTTTTTCCCGGATGATATCAGTGGATTCAATCACTGCCCTGGCGGAACTATCGTTACCATATAATATACCCGGCTCCAGCCTTGCGAGATCTGCTTCATCCAGCCGTGCCTCGCGCAGCGCCTCCATGGTTGCAACGTAGGCATACTCGCCTTCTTCTGCCAGCATGATTCGCGAACGCCGGTCCAGTAGCCCTTTCAGCGAAGGTCTGTCTACCCACCCGGTCAGCGCCGAGCGATAGCCAAAGGACTTGCGGACCGGATCATAAACAATTCCGGATCGGCCCCGATGCAGCGAATCTCTCACCTCATCAAGGTTTTTACCAATACAGGAATAAACGCCCAGCCCGGTTATCACAACACGGTTCATGCCGCAAATGTAACGGTATCTGACTTTTAATACCCATCACGTATATAGGGTATTGATAAGGGAAAGAAATTGATGATTTTAGCTGATAGCTATTTCGCCCTTCACAAACTCCATGAGGTTGCGGATATGTCCGGGAGACAGATCAAATTTCAGACCCGCTGTTTCGAATAAAACGGGCAGGGTGCGTGTACCGCCCAGGCTGAGTGCAGCCACATAATGCTGTAGCGCGGAGTTGGGGTCCGACTGGTACTGTTGCCACATACCTATCGCGCCCAGTTGCGCGATGCCGTATTCGATATAGTAAAAAGGTACTTCAAAAAGATGCAATTGCTTTTGCCAGCTATAGTCGCGGTAAGCGTCCAATCCTGTAGTGTCCAACACTTCCGGGGTGAACTCATCCAGGATCCGGCGCCAGGCGGTCTTTCGTTCTTCGTGGCTATGCGTGGAATTTTCATAGAGCCAGTGCTGAAACTTATCGATCGTAGCGATCCAGGGGAAGATGGTGATCACTCTTTCCAGTTGTTGTTCTTTTGCCCTGGTCCATTCCTGTTCATCAGCAAAGAACACTCGCCATCCGTCCATGCTGAAAAGCTCCATGCTCATGCTGGCCACTTCAGCTATTTCGGTGGGATATTCTTTAAACCCGTTCAACGGCAGTGAATGGGTCAGGAAAGAATGTACCGCGTGTCCGCCCTCGTGTACCATGGTGATGACATCGTTGAGTGTTCCGGCGGCATTCATAAAGATAAATGGGGCGCCGGTTTCGGCCAGCGGGCAGTTATAACCGCCGGGGGCCTTCCCTTTGCGGCTCTCCAGATCCAGTCGGCCGAGGTCATTCATTTTCTGAAGACAGGCTGCAAAAAATGGATCCAGTTGATTGAAACATGCAATGGTTTTCTCCAGAAGTTCCAGGCCATCTTTGAAAGGTCGCAGGGGAGATAAACCTGCCGGCTCAGCGTCCAGATCCCACGGTCGGAGTGTATCAAGGCCCAGTTTTTCTTTTTTCTTTTGATAAAGGGTGTTCACGATGGGCATGACATGCTGCTTTACGGCCTCATGAAACTGAAAACAATCGGCTTTGTCGTAATCGAACCGCCCAAGTTCCTTAAAACGATAATCGCGGTAGTTCTCAAAACCAGCATTTATCGCTATTTGGTGACGTTTTTGAAGTAGCTTGTCAAATACGCTATTCAGTTCCTCGTTGTCGACAAGCCTTCGTTCGGCGATCTTGCGATATACTTCTTCCCTTAGTGTCCGATCCGGATCCTCCAGAAAGCGTGCTGCCTGCTGCAGGGTGTATTCATGGTCGTTCACGGTTACAGTCATCTTACCCGCGATCACGCCAAATTCCTGAGATTCTACTGCCACCTCAGACTGCAATTGGATATTACTTTCCCGGAATAGATCAATATTTTTCTTAATATTCCGGAGGTAGGTTCCGTATTCGGGTGCAGTCAGTTCTTTTGTAAACGGACAATCGATCAGTTTACGGTTCAGCGAATCGGCATAGGGTTCCATTTTCGGCTGGATCTCCGTCATAAAGAAATTGAAGGCCTGCGCCAGTTGCGGATCTTCCGTGTTGCGGGTCATGTTGATCTGACGCCAGCAGGCGTCTTCGCTGAGAACAGCTTCAATTTCGCTGAGGTCTTTAAGCCAATGCTGCAGATCTTCGGGGCTATTCAATGGCCGGTTCTGTAATTCTTCGAAGTAAGGTTCCAGACTTTGCCAGTCGGACACTTTAAAATCTGCCGGCAGGAAATGTCGGGGCAGGGGTTTGATGTCTGCGTTGTGATCCACTGATGTCACTTAATCTTTATTCTCTTTTTTCGCCGCTCTCTTCTTGGCAGGAGCTTGTGATCCTGAATCCGTTTTGTCTGCTGATTTTTTGGGAGCTTTCGCCTTCACAGGGGGCGTCTCTTCTTCAACGACCGCCTCAGTTACTTCAGGTGCTTCCGGTGCCTCCAGCTCATCCTCTTCGACTTGAGATACTTTTATTTCGATGTCGTTTTTCCGCAGCACGTCGAACCATTTCACCATTTTCTTCATGTCGCTTGGATAAACGCGTTCGAGATCCAGATCGGGATATACTTTTTGAAAATAGGCTTTCACGGCCTTTTCATCTTTCGCATCGGGCAATGCCTCAGACGAATCTCCCATGACCCGAAATATCTCCGCCAGGTTAATATTTTCACCGGTGGTATAAACTTCAATACTCTCCAGTTGCGAAAACTGGTGTTTCCGCGAAGCTGCAAACTGCGTTGACTTATCCTCCAGTGAACGTAAGATCGCTCCGTCAGTTTTACTGCTGACTAATTCGTACAAACCCGGCAAGCCGCTGACGGCCACTAATTTACTATAATCCATATCAATTGCTTAAAGGCGCAAGATAAATGAAATTTCAAATCTCTCCGACTGAAAGGCGGATTTTCCATCATTTAAATTTTTAACGTCAGCCACATGTTTAACAAGGTTCGAAACCTCTAATTAATTGTTAAAAGCGAAAGTTTAAACCTCATAAAGCGTCCAACTTATCTGACATAACGAATCGACATACCACTGAAGTTGAGCAGACCGGAAATTCCCGAAATCCTGCTACTTATCGTGCATCATAAACCTAACATTTTAATTGGAATGAAAGAAGCAGGATTATTTCTTGGATTATTTCTGTTCGCCCTGTTTGCCCGGGCCCAGACCATCAAAGGAATGCTGAAAGACCCGGTAGAAGGGACCAACGTTCCTTCCGCTACCCTGATCCTACTATCAGTCCCAGACAGTAGCCATCGCATTTCCGCGACCTCCGCGCGCAATGGCGCATTCAGTTTTACGAATCTCAAAAATGGTGAATATCTCCTGAAGGCAACTTCCGTTGGTTTCGAAAACCTTGTACAACCTGTACATATCAGCGACTCCGTTCCCATACTGGACCTTGGCGTTCTTTATCTCCCAAAAAAAACGGTGACCCTTGAAGGTGTAGTGGTGGTGGCCAATCCGCCTAACGCGATTCAAAAAGCCGATACAACGCAGTTCAGTGCCAGTCAGTTTAAAGTAAATCCGGATGCAACCGTCGAAGACCTCATCAAGAAAATGCCCGGTATCACAGTCGATCGAAGCGGAACCGTCACAGCCCAGGGCGAGCAGGTAAAAAAGGTCACCGTTGATGGCAAAGATTTTTTTGGCGATGACGCAACTGCAGCCCTTAGAAACCTGCCATCTGAGGTCGTAGATAAAATACAAGTCTATGACCGGCTCAGCGAACAGGCTCAACTTACAGGATTTGATGATGGAAATACACAGAAAGCGATCAATATCGTCACCAAATCGGGTGTCAAAAACGGTCAGTTTGGCCGGATTTACGCGGGTTACGGAACCGATGACCGTTACGCTGCCGGTGGGAACGTGAGTTTCTTTAACGGTGACCGAAGGGTTTCATTTATTGGGAATTTTAATAATATCAACATGCAGAATTTCGCCTCCCAGGATCTGCTTGGCGTAACCAGCAGCGGAAGAGGCGGGGGCAGACCGGGAGGATTTGGAGGAGGCAGACCCGGTGGTTTCGGCGGCGGTGATTTTATGGTGGGGCAGGTGCCCGGCATCAGTCGTACCAACGCTTTTGGCGTTAACTATGGCGATAAATGGGGTAAGAAACTAACTGTTACCGGAAGCTACTTTTGCAATAACAGTCGCAACAACAACCAATCCCAGACTAACAGGATCACGACCTTCACACCAGACTCCGTGCTGGTCAATAACGACCAGTCGACTTCCGGTTCCGATAATTTCAACCATCGGATGAACCTCAGAATGGAATACCGGATAGACTCCAGCAACACGATTATTTTTATCCCGAGCGTCAACCTACAGCGTAATAAATCAAATTCAAATTATTCCTCTTTTGCTTATATGCAGCCTGATGATTCCACCAGCACCTCGTATGGCTCCACCCATTCAGAAAGAAACGGGTTCAATATCAGCAATATGCTGATGTACCGGCATTCATTTGTCAAAAGGGGCCGGACTTTTTACATATCTTTAAATACTAACCATAACAAAAACGACGGATACAACATCTCCGATGAATTCACGCGTACCTTCTACCCGAACTTTGTAAAGGACTCCCTTCAGAATCAAAAGACGCTAAACAATACTAACGGCAGCAGGTACAGCGGCAGGATTGGCTACACCGAGCCGCTGGGTTCCAAAGGCATGCTGGAGTTCAATTATTCGCCTTCCGTTCAAAACAACCGTGCCGATCAGAAAGCCTGGACATTCGATGGCCAGGACTATACCCTTTTCAATCCCAGGCTCTCTAACCTGTTTGACAACAAGATCATTACCCAAAGCGGGGGTATTAATTACAGGTTGGGCCAAAGCCGGGATAATCAACTCGCATTCGGGATGGATGTACAGAATACCCAGCTGACGAGCGATCGTCAGTTACCGAACCCTGCATCTGTTGATCAGTCATTCAACGCGGTACTGCCCAATCTCCGTTGGATGAAGAAAATCGGGCAGTTCAGCAACATCAGGCTATTTTACCGGGCCAGTACTGATTTTCCATCCATTAATCAATTACAGGATGTTCCTATTACTACCAATTTGCTGAGACCAAGCGTAGGTAATCCCAATCTGAAGCAGTCCTATTCGCATTTTCTTTCGGCGAGATATTTCTTTATCAATACAAAAACCAACCGGAATTTCTTCCTGAATGTTTTTGCCCGCACGACGGACAATTATATTTCGAACGCAACCTACCTGCTGCGGGCTGACTCAACCATTGAACAAGGCGTCAGGATCTACCGGAACTCCCAATTGTCAAAACCGGTAAACCTCAATGGATACAGGAATTTCAGCAGCTTTATCACCTACAGCATTCCGCTGAAACTCATCAAATCCAACCTGAACCTGAACACGGGAGGCAGTTATTCCAGGTTACCGGGTCTTATCAATTACAAAAAAACCACTACCGACAACTATTCCTACAGTGGTGGGCTGGGCCTGTCCAGCAATATCAGCGAGTATGTGGATTACAACCTCTCCTACAACGCCAATTTCAATCAGGCCATCAACTCGGCAAACAGCAGCAATAACAACCGATATATTAATCAATCGCTTAGCATGCAGTTGAACCTTCTGTCCAAATCCGGCTGGTTTCTCCAGAACGACGTAAACTACCAGAATTACAGCGGATTATCGGCGGGTTATAATCAGCGTTACTGGTTATGGAACGCGGGGGCAGGCAAGAAATTTCTGAAGAACCGGGCGGGTGAATTGAAGCTATCGATTTTTGACCTGCTCAAGCAGAACCAGAGTATCACCCGGACCATTGCGGATAATTATATCCAGGACTCACAAAATAAGGTGTTACAACAATTTTTCATGCTTACCTTTACGTATAGTCTCAAAAATTTTGGAAAGGGAAGAGCGCCATCCAGATTAGACGACAACAGACGGGGGGAGTGGCATGGTGGAGGTCATTTCGGTGATCGACCGGGAGGGCCGGGAGGGCCGGGAGGAGGACCGCCGGCGTTTTGACCCTTGGGGGAACCAACAAAAAGTTTATTATAAACCAAAATAGTGACTGAAGAACAAACTTTAGTTGAAAAGTTAAAGCAGAAAGAAGCTTGGGCATTTAAAGAATTAGTAGATGCCTATCAGAATATGGTTTATAATACTTGTCTGGCTATTGTAAAGAACGAAAACGACGCAGAGGATCTTTCACAGGATGTGTTTGTACAGGTCTATCAATCCATCAGTTCTTTCAAGGGAGATTCCAAATTATCTACCTGGATCTATCGGATTGCTACCACTAAATCACTGGATCATGAACGGAAAAAAAAGCGAAAAAAGAGATTTGGTTTCGTCAGGAGCATTTTTGGGGCTGACAGCGAATATGTAGTGGAACCCCCGGATTTTCATCACCCGGGCGTTGCACTTGACAACAAGGAAGCAGCCTCGATGTTGTTTGGCGCAATTGATAAACTGCCTGAGAATCAGCGACTGGCGTTTATTCTGAATAAGGTTGAGGGACTGAGTTATCAGGAGGTGAGTGAGGTCATGGAAACGTCGGTTTCTTCTGTAGAATCTTTGCTTCATCGCGCCAAAAACAACCTGAAGAAAATTCTGGCGGCAGAGGCCGAGCAGGGGGCAGCAGCACAAGGAAAAGATAAATAAAACGTCTTATTAATAATAATCCAGATTTTGGACTATGAACGATATCGATAAAATACTGCATAGCCTGGATGGAATTAAGAGAGCCGAGGCAAAACCTTATATGCATACCAGGATCATGGCCCGTCTTAAAAAGGATGAAGAGTCCTTTTGGGCGCGTAGCGGGCGGTTTATTACGAGGCCGGTGATAGCCGTTTCCTGCCTGTTGGTCGTCCTGGTGGTCAATTATGTAGCCATCCACAGGGTAAAGAAAGTACAGGATGCCATTGTAGTATCCGGCGGTACTTCGGAAACATTTCAGGAAAACAACTTTGTTCTTGCGGTGAATAATTACGCTCTTTATAGCGAGCCATAACATGATGAATACAAGATCACAGAAAAGGACATTTGTCCTGATTATTTTAATTCTGCTTTTACTTAACCTGCTTGTGGTTGGTTACTTTCTGTTTAGTCAGCGAAAACCGCAAGTCCATAAGAGCCGTGACAGGTTTGTCATGAATCTTCGAAAAGAAGTTGGATTTAACGAGACCCAGGTTGCGGAATTTAAAAAGTTGCAGACGACCAACTGGGCAGAGGCCCGGTTAAAGATGGACGAGATCCGTCATATAAAAAACGAAATCCTGGACCTACTAAAACAAAGTGCCGTTGCTGATTCTACCGTTGAAAATATGGCCGACTCCATAGGGAGATTGCAAAAACAGCTTGAGATCTATTCTTACAGGCATTTCAAGGCTACGCGGGCCCTTTGCACTCCCGAGCAAAAACCCAGGTATGATTCGATGATGAGACGAATTATTAACCGACCGGGACGTGGCAGCCGGCCGCCGGGAGAAAAAAAATAACCACCCTTGCAACTTTTACTGGAATATTCCCTCTTAATATTACCCGGTAATTGAGTATTTTTTTGGAAAAGTCCAGGCTCAGGCGAGATATTCCTATTTTTATAGGATACAAGCGATCGGGCCTGGAGTTATGTTTTGGTAATACCGGTCAAAATTTTATATAATGAGAATCAGAACTATTATCATATCAATTTTGCTGGGTTCCTGCATCTTCCCGCTTTTTTCAGAAGCACAGGTAAAAAAGAATCTTGAAGACCGTGTTGCTGCCGTACACCAGCTTTTTGATGCACAATTTAATTTCGATGCAACTAAAATGAACCGGGTCGATGAAATATTTACCCAGTTTTATTCCAGTCAGGATAAGCTGCGCGACAATATTCAGGCTCCACCGTCTTCCGGGCTGGTTCAGGGCCTGATGGCTCAGGATTTCCAGAGTGTCAGAAAGTCCAATGAGAATATTATTTCGGAAAGGGATACCCGCCTGAAGAAACTGTTAGGCCCTGAAGATTTTAAGAAATGGCAGGTAGAGATTGAGCCGGCATTGCGAAACGTCAAAAAGAGGTAGGTTTTAGCTAAATGCCATTAACTCGGGCAGGGGAATTCGCCCGGATCGTACGCAATTGCCAATTACCCGATACCCAGGATCTTTTTAATCATATCCGTTACGCCACCCGCATTATTATCGAGATCTGTGATAAAATTCGCCGCTGCGATCACTTCGGCTCGTGCGTTTTGCATAGCGTAGCTGAACTTGCCGCTCTTCATCATACCGAGGTCATTTAAGTAATCGCCAAAAACCATTGTTTCGTTGTAGTTTATTTGCAGTCTATCCTGCAAGACCTTCACTGCGTTTCCTTTATCGGCTTCAAACTCTGTCAGGTCCAACCAGTTTGGCCCCGAAACTGCTACTCTGTACTTATCCTCATAGGCCTTGAAAAACGGGTAACTGTTGGTCTGCGCGTTGTCGAGATCACACACAGATATCTTCAAAATGGGCTCGGTGACCTGATTCAGATCATCCACAATTTCATATTCACGGTAATACTGGAGTGCAACTTTCAGAAAAGCCTCGCCATGGTCTTCCACAAAGGCCATATGTTTGCCGCAAAGTACCGGATGGGCGTGTGGTATTTGCCGGGTCACCTCAATAAACTCTTTCAGGATGGATTGCCCAAGTGAAATGGTCAGCAATTCCTCTCCCCTGTACACGATATAACTCCCGTTGTCGCTGATAAAATAGGTATGATCCTGAATTTTCTCAAATTCCTTCGCGATATTATGCAGGGGTCTGCCGCTGGCGATGACCAGGTCGATCCCCATATTGCGGAGTGTTTTTTCCACATTCCAAAAATCTGCCGGTAGTTCTTTCTGATCATTTAGCAGTGAGCCGTCCAGGTCGGTCACGATCATTTTTATCTTGTCTTGTGTCATAAGGTTTGGTGTGCAAAGGTAGGCAGAATGGAAGAATGGGCCGAAAGGGTCGGGTTGGGGGGCTAATTATGAGGTTTTTTATCAGCTTTCTAAAATATCCATTCCAACTCTCCGAATCTGAAGGATTCCTTTTTCCCGTGCTCCAGATTTAGGGTTCCGTCGGGAGAGACACCGATGATCCGGGCTTTAAACAGCCTGCTCCCAGCGCGGAATTCCCGGCTCTCACCTGCTTTATACAAAAACTTGTTATAGTGTTCCAAAACTCCTGCAAAATCGTTGTGGGTTTCCAATTCCAGGTTTTCGCGAATTCGCAAGCCGAGTTCATAGGCCAGTTCCTTACAGGAAAAGGATCTACCGGTGATTTGTTTCAGTGAAACAGGATTGATCAACCCGGGTGGAAATTCAGTTTGGTTGATGTTTAGTCCGATACCCACAATCGCCCATCGCCAGGTATTGCCGGTAATTATGTTTTCAATCAGTATCCCACCTGCCTTTTTGTCCTGAAAATAGATATCATTGGGCCACTTTATCAGAACTTCTTTACCCGATTCGCGGGTCAAAAAATCGCGAACGGTCAGTGCGATGGCTGCGCTGAAAAGAAATTGACGCCGGAGATCAAGCTGCCCGGGATTCAGGATCTGGCTGAAGTGCAGGTTCTTATGTGGTTGCGCTTCCCAATGTCTGCCTCTCTGCCCTTTCCCACCCGTTTGTATATGCGTAAATACCACGGTGGCATGCAATTGCCGCGTCTGCCTCTCCGTCAGGCTGGCATCAGAAATCAGGCCGCGGGCATAGTTATTGGTACTATCCACGGTATCAAGTTCAATGAACGATGGGAATTGTGAATAATGTGTGTCTTTTTGTACCAATAATGATTATTTTTGAGCAAAGTAAATTAAGTTTCCGGTCTGTAGTATCAGGGCCCGGTAAATTCATCTCTTTTAAAACAAAATAATTCTATTGGAACCATTAGCATCGCTAAAATTAAGGAAACTCTCAGGTGCCAGAAGGCTCACTAAAAATTCGAAACTTTACAAAACTATCTTAGCGGCAATAAAGGAAAAAAAGGGTGAAAACATTATAACCCTCGACCTTAGAAATATAACCGAGGCTGTTTCAGATTTCTTCGTGATCTGTGAAGCGGGAAGCCAGCCTCAGGTAAGGGCCATCGCGGAGAACGTGACCGAGCGGGTCAGGGAGGAAACGGGAGAGTCTGTATTTCACAAAGAGGGGTTTGAACACTTGCAATGGGTATTGCTGGATTATGTAAACATCGTTGTACACGTAATGCTCCCGGGTACCCGGAAGTTTTACAACCTTGAGGAAATGTGGAATGATGCCCAGGCAGAAACAAATCAGGATTAAAAAATGAACTTCCGGGCAGTTTTTACCTTATATATTAATTAAAAATCATGTCGCAGAACAACTATAATAAACCGGAAAAGCCGAAAGACCCCTATAACAGCAACCGGAACGGTAGCCAGGAGCCACGAAAAGGGCCGAAGTTCGGGAGTTATTGGGCCTTTATCATTATCCTGGCGATCATGCTGGCCTTTCAGTTTCTGAATCCGTTGTCTTCCTCCACATCCTCCACCAGTATGCAGGATTTCAAAGCCATGGTCCAGAGAGGGCATGTGGAGAAATATGTTATTGTGGACAACCGGGATATCGTGCGGGTATGGCTTAAGAAAGACAGCCTTTCCCGCTATCCGGAACTACAGAAGAATCAACCGCCCAGAACCTCATTGTCTAAAGACGAGCCTGACCTGTACTTTAATATCACCAGTGGTGATAATTTTCAGACCCAAATGGCTGATTTCTACAAAGCTAATCCCGGCGTTCCCCAGGTGAGGAGTGATGTGGAGCGCGAGAGCGACTTTTTTGGTAAAGCCATCAGCATGATCCTGCCATTCGTGATCCTGATTGTCATCTGGATCCTGATGATGCGGAAGATGAGCGGAGCCGCAGGTGGCGGTGGTGGTGCAGGTGGGATTTTTAGTATCGGAAAATCAAAAGCCACCCTGTTTGACAAGGGAACCCGCGTAAATATCACCTTCGCGGATGTAGCGGGCCTTGACGAGGCCAAGGTTGAAGTAATGGAAATTGTCGACTTCCTGCGTAATCCAAAGAAATACACGAGCCTGGGTGGTAAGATCCCCAAAGGCGCCCTGCTGGTGGGTCCGCCCGGTACGGGAAAAACCCTGCTCGCCAAAGCTATGGCTGGTGAGGCTCAGGTACCTTTCTTCAGCCTGAGCGGATCTGATTTTGTGGAAATGTTTGTGGGCGTTGGCGCCAGCCGTGTTCGCGACCTGTTTAAACAGGCCCGTGAAAAAGCACCCTGTATTATATTTATCGATGAGATTGACGCCATCGGCCGCTCGCGTGGAAAAAATGCCATGATGAGTAATGATGAGCGGGAAAGTACGCTGAATCAGCTTTTGGTGGAAATGGATGGTTTTGGCACCGACTCCGGAATTATTATCCTCGCAGCAACCAACAGGCCCGATGTGCTGGACTCTGCGCTGTTGCGCCCCGGCCGATTTGACCGTCAGATCGCGATAGACCGGCCCGACCTGGCAGGCAGGGAGGCCATATTTAAAGTACACCTGAAAGATATTAAAACAGCCGAAACGCTGGATATCCATAAACTGGCGGAGCAAACGCCGGGATTTGCAGGCGCTGATATCGCCAACGTATGTAATGAAGCCGCCCTGATCGCCGCAAGAAAGGGAAAAACCGCCGTGGAAATGAGCGATTTTCAGGATGCAGTGGATCGTGTGATCGGAGGTTTGGAAAAAAAGAATAAGATCATCTCTCCGGATGAAAAGAGAATCATCGCTTACCACGAAGCCGGCCACGCAATTTGCGGCTGGTTTCTGGAACACGCTTACCCTCTGTTGAAAGTGACCATTGTACCGAGAGGCACTGCAGCATTGGGTTACGCGCAATACACACCTAAGGAGCAATACCTATACAATACCGATCAGCTTACGGATCAGATTTGTATGACGCTGGGTGGCAGGGCAAGCGAGGAGATTTTCTTCGGAAAAATTTCAACCGGTGCGCAAAATGATCTCCAGCAGGTGACACGTATGGCTTATTCCATGGTTACCATTTACGGGATGAATGAAAAGGTGGGTAATGTTAGTTTCTATGATCCGCATCAGGAGACCACATTTACAAAACCTTATAGTGAGGAAACCTCAAAGATCATCGATGAAGAGGTGAGGAACCTGATCGATGAATGTTATGTGCGCACCAAGGACTTGCTGGTCGAAAAAAAGGATAGCGTGGAAAAACTGGCCGAAGCGCTGCTGGAGCGTGAAGTACTGTTTCAGGCAGATGTGGAAACCCTGATTGGCAAACGCCCGTTTGAGGAGAAGAAACTGCTTGACGATAAGAATGATCACAAACCCACCGGAGAACTATCGCCGGGTGTGCCACCTTACGACAGTGATGTTACCAACCATTCACTCTAAGTAGTAATTATCTATGGTTTCTCGCAGCAGAGAAAATATTTTACGAAAGATCCGGGAAGCCCTCGTCCAGCCGGTCCCGATTCCCTTTCCAAAAAGCGAAGGGCAGTCTCAGGTTTTCTTTGAACCGGATCAGGAAGCTGAAATTGAATTTGCAGAACGATTTACTGAGCTTGGAGGGAAGTTTGCCTATAGTATTGATGAAAAGGACCTCCTGGCTCAACTTCAGGAGCTGGTCGTTCAGAAAAAATGGACCAGGATCTACTGCCCCGAAAAGGAATTGAGTGATTTACTGGGTGCCGATTTCAAAACCTCCGCGGATCGTGCAGACCTGCCGGGTTGCGAGGCTTCCATTACCGGTTGCGAATACCTGGTTGCACGTACCGGCTCCGTGGTTCTGAGCGCCGCCGGGGAAGGAGGGCGCGCCGCCAGTGTGTATGCGCCTGTGCATATTTGCATAGCCCGAACCAGCCAACTCGTCTATGACCTGAAAGATGCCCTGGATGGTTTGCGGGATGAGTTTGGCGACAAACTACCCTCCCTGATCAGCTTCGCTACCGGCCCGAGCCGGACAGCAGATATTGAGAAGACCCTGGTCGTGGGCGTACATGGCCCAAGGGAAGTTTTTGTTTTCCTGATGGAAGACAAAAAACAATTTGCGTAATAGGTCCTTACTGAATCAGGCTTTTAACCTTCTCAATAACTTCCCTGAGATTTCCGGCTTCTTGTCCCCCGGCTGTAGCCATGAATTTCTGTCCGCCACCGCCGCCTTTGATCAGTGGAGCCACCTGTTGTTTGATGATTTGTCCCGCATCCAGTCCCCTGGCTGCCACAACGTTTTCGGCAATGCAGATCGCGACCGAAGGTTTTCCCCCGATATTGGCACAAAGCACGATCAGGTAATCGTTTAAATGATTTTTCAGATCGCTGCAGAGTTTTTTTAATGCATCGGCATGGCTGACCTCTACGATATCGCCGATAAAATTGATTTGGTTGATGATCTCATCTTTTTGTAATAGTTGGTTTCGGATACCCACCAGTTCTCTGGCCTCCAGAGATTCTACGCGTTTTTCGAGCGCGGTTTTTTCCGCCATCAGTTTTTCGATGGCTTTCAGGGGATCGTTACTCTTCAGAAGTTCGCTGACCTGCTTGTGCTGCAGGATCTTGTTCTCGATATAGTGAAGAGCCGCTGGCCCGGTTAGCGCCTCAATCCTTCTGACTCCGGCGGCAATGGCCGACTCCGAAGTGATCACGAAGGTACCGATCATGCCGGTCTGAGGAACATGGGTGCCACCGCATAATTCCACAGAAAAGCTTGGATCGGCCGTGACAACTCGCACCATGTCGCCATATTTTTCTCCAAAAAGGGCCATGGCGCCTAACTTCAGCGCTTCATCTTTTGGCATTACCCGGACGGTCACCGGTACATTTTCCCGGATCTTCCGGTTGACCAGGTTTTCCACTTCGCGCAATTCGGTATCGGTGATCTTTGAAAAATGTGATACGTCAAAGCGCAGCAATTCAGGTGAAACCAGGGATCCCTTTTGCTGAACATGCGTACCCAGTACCTGACGAAGGGCGGCGTGCAGCAAGTGCGTGCCGGTGTGGTTGCTCATCGTAAGCAGACGGCCTTCGAAATTGACGACTGCATTTATTTCCCCCTCAACCGGCTGGGGCAGCTTGTCCACAATATGTACGATCAGGTCATTCTCCTTTTTGGTATCCAGGACATAGGCCTCACTTTCAGTGCCTTTCAGTATACCTTTATCCCCAACCTGACCGCCGCTTTCTCCGTAGAATGGCGTAGTCTCCAGAACGACCTGATATTGTTCCTTTCCCTTTGCTTTTACTGTTCTGTATTTGATGATACGGGTGACGACATTCAGATCATCATAGCCCACAAAATTTACTGGGGCGTCTTCTCCCACCATGACCCAGTCTGCCGTATCCACAACGGTTGCGGCGCGACTGCGATCTTTCTGCTGCTGCATTTCAAACTCAAAGCCGGCTTCATCAACGCTGAGACTTTTTTCAGCAGCGATTAGTCGGGTCAGATCCAGCGGGAACCCGTAGGTATCATAAAGTTCGAAGGCGTCTTTTCCACTGACCGTTTGAGCGCTCGGTTTTCTGACGATATCATCTATCCGGTGGAGACCTTTTTCGAGCGTTCTTAAGAATGATTCTTCTTCCTCGCGTACGACCCTGGCTACAAAAGCCTCTTGTTTTTTTAATTCGGGGAATACGTTTTCGAACTGGTCCGCGATCACCGGTACGAGGAGGTGTAGCAGTGGTGTCTTATGATCCAGGTAAGAGTAGTAATACCTGACGGCACGGCGCAGGATACGGCGAATGACGTAACCCGCTCCCGTACTGGCAGGAAGCTGACCATCCGCGATGGTGAATGAAATGGCCCGGATATGATCGGCAATAACCCTGAATGCAATAGCCTCATGGCTTTGTGAGGTCATCGGTGAAGATTGCAGTTTGTGATAATCTTTTCCTACAAGCTCTCCGGTTTTAGTCAGGGTTTCTGAAAAGACATCGGTGTCGTAGTTACTGGTTTTCCCTTGCAGCACCCGCACCAGCCGTTCAAAACCCATTCCGGTATCTACGTGTTTAGCGGGTAATGGTTCCAGGCTGCCGTCTTTTTTGCGATTGAACTGTATGAACACAATGTTCCAGATCTCTATCACCTGGGGATGGTCTGCGTTGACAAGTGTCTGGCCATTTATCACTGCCCGTTCAGCATCCGATCTGCAATCCACGTGGATCTCTGAGCAGGGTCCGCAGGGACCGGTATCGCCCATTTCCCAGAAATTATCTTTTTTATTTCCTTTCAGGATACGGTCTGGCGCAATATGCGTCTTCCACTCATCAGACGCTTCCTGGTCATAAGGAAGCCCATCCTGCTCATCGCCTTCAAACACACTTACGTAAAGACGATCCTTATCAATCTTATAGATATCGGTAAGCAGTTCCCAGGCCCAGGCGATCGCTTCTTTTTTGAAATAACCACCGGCAGGTCGTGCGGGATCGCCGATGCTCCAGTTCCCCAGCATTTCGAACATGGTATGGTGATAGGTATCTACGCCTACCTCTTCCAGGTCATTGTGTTTGCCGCTCACCCGGAGGCATTTTTGCGTATCGGCAAGTCTTTGGAACGGGGCGGGTTTATTCCCCAGAAAGTAATCCTTGAACTGGTTCATCCCCGCGTTAGTGAACATCAGGGTTGGATCATTTTTCAACACGATTGGTGCTGATGGAACGATCTGATGCTCTTTACTTTTGAAAAACTCCAAAAAAGTGTCGCGTATTTCTGTGCTGGTCATCATGGAGTGCAAAAATAAAGGTTCTGGCTTGCGTTTTGCAGGGTATCGGGAAATTTGAGAGTAGCCAGGATATAGGGCGTTATTCCAGCCTGGAAATTTTTATATATTAAAAATGGGTATCCTGGCTCAGGTTTTTGGGTTGATGACCCGCCGGGGCCAACAGATCAGTGCAGACAGATCGCGTATCAATTATCTAAGGTTTTCATAAATTATCGGAAATCGACGTTTGAAATTTTTTTTCATGTGTTAATTTTTATATTTTCAGAGGTCAAATGCCTGTCCGCCTGAACTTACCGAAGCACCGATTAGGTAGGGCGGGGAATAGGTTAAATAAACATTTGGGGTTCGTAAGCAATTTCTTGCTTATAGTTATTTCATTATTTAATTTGTAGATTTGTAAGAAGGATGGCAAAATCAGCTTCAAAAGTGCAGGGGACCTTTTCTTTTCTGGATGACATAGAGAAATCCGAACCCCTGCCGACGCCCAAGCGTAATACCCTGAGACCCCCGGAGCAGGTGGAACTCAGGGATGAGGCCGGAGATTCGCAACCTCCGCAGGAGCAGGCTGTCAGTGCCGGAGCTATTTCCGCTACACCCGAAAATAAGTCCGGGCAGTCACCAGTTGCAGTCGAAATCCGGCAGCAACCTTTAGCCGAAGAACAGGAAGGACCTTCAATAAGTAAGGAGAGGGTTACTGGTGCGGAAAAGCATAAAAAGGAAAAGACCGGTTCAAGATCAGCGGATATACCGCCTACCAGGTTGAAAAAAATGCCTGGCACCCGCGGGCGTCGCTCAGTGAAAGAGTACGACCTCACCTCCGATCAGGTAACGGCACCGGATGACGAAGTCCTTTTTAGTAAACAATATTACAGCATGGGCGAGGTGACCGCCATGCTTAAAGAAAACCATTCGCTCATCCGTTATTGGGAGTCTGAGTTTGACATCCTGAAACCCCGAAAGAACGGAAAGGGCGATCGTTTTTTCCGCCCTTTGGATGTTAAGAACCTGTACCTGATCTACGACCTGCTAAGACGGCGGAAATTTACAATTGAAGGAGCCAGGGAATACCTGAGAAATCAGAAAAAAGCCGAGGAGAAGTTTGCAACCATTCAATCGCTGCAAAAAATTAAAAACTTCTTTCTGGAGTTGAAAGCTAACTTGTGACCAACCCCGGGAATTTTATTCCATGATGTCAGACCAATGCAGAATTGTTCCGCAGGATGGAGCGAATTTGCGCTAGAGAAAATTTTTTAACAGTATGAAAATATTGATTTTAGCCGGCCTGCTGTTTGTAGCTGGTTCGGTGTACGCACAAGCTTTTGAGAATCTGAAAGATGTTAACGGAAGGAGAATGGTGAGAGGGTTTGTTACCGACAGTATCCTCCGGAATGACACGGCTGCGTTCAGATGGTATCGTGAAGCACATAATGAATACAAACCAGGGAAGGATGTCGTTAAGGCCTTTGCTGCGCAAAAGGATTTTGTTCATTTTATTGTTTTCATGGGATCCTGGTGCCCGGATTCACATTATATCATTCCCAGATTTTATAAGATACTGGAAGCCGCGGGCTTCGACAAAAACCGGGTCAGCCTGATCGCACTCGACCGGACGAAGCGGGATTCGCTGCATCTGGCGGCAGCTTTTGACATCGACAATGTCCCCACGATTATCGTGTATAAAAGAGGCCGGGAACAGGGCCGGGTTGTAGAATACGGTCCTGTTGGTAAATTTGATGAGACGCTTGCGCAGATTTTGATGAAGGAGTAACCGTGAAATTCGGACTTTGGGTCTGGTCCACCTACCGGTTTCATCACGCCAACCTACCAGTCGGCAGGCTAGTTTTCGAAGGATAGGGGCGGCATAAATACACAGCACCACTTATATGTTTAATATTTAATGTCTAGCATCTAACGTCCCCGCCCGTACCGAACGGTACGTTCGGGCAGGTATTGTCTGTCGTCTACCCCTTATTATCACTTTCAGGTGAAATTCTCACTGTATTCACGGTTCCCGCGATTTCAATATTGAGTTTATCCAGGAGATCCAGGACTTCCATATTCACGGTTTGTCTCATATTATTAAACTCGGTTAGGTCTATCGGCCCGGAATAATAGTCGGCGGTGATCAACACTGACCTTGACGAAATCTCATTCAGCAACAGGTTATAATTTTCGATGGCGGGCTTCTTCAGTATCTTGTCGGTACCATCGAGCAATTGCCGGATCGCATCCGGCGGCGTGGATGGATCAATTTCGAGCCTGATATCCGCCCTTCGCTGGGTGCGGCTCGACATATTATCCAGCACACTGTCCACCATTTGCTTGTTGGGAACAGTGATGTATGTCTTATCTTCCGAACGGATGCGCGTGCTGCGCAGTCCTATTTTTTCGATGGTGCCCTTCACGTTATTAACCTTGACAAAATCGCCGGTAGCAAAAGGCTTATCAAAGAAAATAACAAAAGAAGCGATCAGGTTCTCCAGGCTTTCTTTTAACGCCAGGGCAACAGCAGCACCCACTATACTCAAACCGGTTATCAGCCCTTTGATATCATAACCAAAAACATATTTAAGCAATAACAACAGACCTAAAATTCCCAGCAGTACTTTGATAAAATCCTTGAAAAAGAATAATAGCTGGTGATTAGCCATATTCTCGTTGCTGACAAAGCGATCTGTATAAACGAGTACGATAAAATCAAGCAGCTTAACCAGAAAACGAAAAAACGTGATAATCATGAACCCGGTCGCGATCATGCGCACCAATTCTTTCAGCGGGATATGATAAATTTTAAAATCCAGCACTTGCGGAAACCGGAGCTGGTCGAATGCAATGACAGTAACCAGCACAAACAAGAACAGGCCAAGAGGCCGGGCGACAAGTCTTTCAAACGAATCTTTGTCGACCGTTTTGAGTTTCAGTTTAAAAAGGTTAAAAACCGCGCTGGCCGTGTATTTAGCCGCGTATTTTTTGAAAAGAAAAATAATCAGGATGGCAACAGCTACAATCAGGTATTCGCTAATTTTATTGTCGAGAATGGTTCTGTTTAAAAATTCTTGCATGTCGATTGCGATTTGCTTCAAAAATATAAATTATCTGAGGAGTGCCAGTCCAATCTGCCGGTTTTTGACAAAAATCGGGCCGATATGAACGGGTGCGGCGGCAAACATACGGAGGCCAACTTAACGGGCCACTCCGGTTTTCGGGACAGATTTGCCGTTTTTAGTTTGAGATACAATACATATCTGCTCCCTGACTTTTCAGCACGTACAAACGGGTCAGCTAGTATAATACTGGCAGACGAACTTTCAATAGTTCCTGAAAATTTTTGCCCCGGTCTCAAGGTAGGGTTTCAGGTGCAGATCCGAGCCATCGAACTCAGCGTAGGTATAATAATGGATCCAGTCGCCCAGGTTGATATACCGGCTGTTTTCTTCCAACCTGAAATCAATCGGCAGGTGCCTGTGACCAAAAACAAAAAAGTCATAATGTTTCTCTGCCAGTTTTTCCCTACAATATTGTATCAGCCATTCCCCGTCAGCGCCCAGGAACGTTTCTTCCAGCGTGCCCGTCTTCGCCCGGCTGCGTCGGCTCATGAAATTTGCCAATCCCATTCCCCAGGTTGGCGGCAGAATACCAAAAAGCCATTGGCAGACCGGATTCCGGAAGATTTTCTTCAGTCTTTTGTAGCCATGATCACCCGGGCCCAGGCCATCGCCGTGGCCAACCAGAAAATCTTTGCCCAGCAGATGAAAAGCCTCGGGTTCAAAATAGACTTTCATATTCATCTCATCCTGGAAATAATTCTTAAGCCACATATCGTGGTTTCCGACAAAGTAATGGAGTTGAACGCCAAGGTCCGAGATCTCCGCCAATTTACCCTGCAACCTGGAGAAGCCTTTAGGGATCACATATTTATATTCGAACCAGAAGTCGAATAGGTCGCCAACCAGGAAAATTTCCGATGCGTTGTGTTTGATCTTATCCAGGAATTCCACGATGAGTTTCTCCCGTTCCCGGCTTTTTACAGCATCGGGTGCTCCCAGATGAAAATCGGAAATAAAGTAAATTTTTTTCAAAGGATCCAATCTGTCTTCCATGTTGCTCAATACGCCGGTAAATTTAGTCAAAACTATTCGTCAAAAGACAAAGGCTCTATGGCATGTCTCCGGATATCGCCTCTTTGACTTGATACAGGTGTGGATCCCCGAGATGACCTAAAAATGAGAAACAACCAGAATTCCTCAAAATAATCCGGAAATCGGTTCAGGCTCTTTTAATATTCCGGTATTTACCGATTATTGTCCGTATCTTTAAAGAGGAAAACCCTAAGCACTATGAACAAGAATTTCCGGTTGTGGTTGTTGTCCGGGCTGGTGGTATTCTTGTTATTGGGCTGTCAGAAGGACGACAACACGACCCGGGACAAGTTATTGAATGCAGTTTACGCGCCTAATGCCAGACTGAAAAGGGTCCTGAACTACGAATCACAGACGTCTCGCTTGCCGCTGAGCATTGTAGCCGAGTACGAATATGATTCCGCGGGCAGGGTCGGAAGGGTGACGCATCCCTTTTACAAAGACGGTGCTGTTTCGGAAATTCTTTCCTATGACAAGTATGAATACAACGCCAATGGTCTTTTGGAAAAGATCAAATTATATTCGCTTACCGACAAAGCAGAGTTTGTCAACCTGAAAAATACTTCCTATTACTACCGTGATGATGGCCGAAGGAGAAAGGAATTTTCCGAATATCCACTGATCGGCTCTTTTGAATACGCGCTTTATTTTTATGATAAGAACAAGCTGTCGAGAGTTGATTTTTATGATCACCACGACAGTCTCCGGAATTATTTGCTCAAACAATACGACAAGGCCGGGCATCTGGTTAAAGAAACGATGTATTCGGCTGGCAACACCATGGTTTATTATACCCTTCATTCCTACCAGGGAGGGCTGAATGTGAAATCAGATGTCTATGGTGGTGCAGAATTGCAGCATCTCCGGGAGATCAGGCGGGAATTTGATATCAATAAAAACCTGGTTGCGCTTCAATCCAAAGAACTTTCCTGGTATAGCAGCCAGTCTGGCTTCGTTTACCGGTATGAGTATTACTAACCTGACTCAGGGGTTAGCCCGACAGACACCCCCTGGTTCCCTCCCATATTGTTCACACGTTCTCAGTATCCTGGTCTTTTACCTTTCGGATTTGCTCCATGCACTTATGTTTCTGATTTTGTGCATTGTGTTTTGTACTGTAGCCGTATTCTACCTGGATTTGCTCTATTGACTTTTCTTTGAAGAACATATCATGAATGAGACCTTTACAGTGATTTGTTATTTTGGTAAGGTAGCTTTGCAGTTTTTCTCCATAGGATCTGTCCTTCTCAATGGTATGACCTATTTCCTCAAAAAAACGACTATCACTTAAGTCGGTAAATTCCAGTTTTATGTAAGTAGTTCTTAGCCTCTTCAACCAAAGGTTTTTCGCAATCGCCATGATATACGTTTTCAGGGAGGCGGTAAGCACAAAACTGTCCTGCCGGAGTTTTACCAGCATGACGATCATTGTATCCTGGAAAACATCCTCAGCATCATCAGTTCGCCCGTTATTATGAACAACAAAACGGCGGACCATTTCGAAGTGTTTTCTGTACAGTTCCCCAAAAGCCTTATTGTTTTCGCCTTTGAGATCTTTTAATATCTCCTCACTCATTACATTTGTCGTATTTCATTGCATTTTACTGACTGGTTTTACAAGATACTTTCGAGCTGTGACTGTTTCCTGCCGTAAGTGAAACAACCATCCCAAAAATGATATGACCCATTAAACCGCCCAGGACTATTGCCAACATTGACCCCTCTATGGGAGGCACCGGCATGATTGCCATCATTACTTGTGCAAAGATAAAAACGATAATACCAAAAATTGCTCCTTTGAGGTAAGTATTGGCGATTCTCAGGAGCGGGTCGTATAAGTAGATATAAACAACTGCAAATACTATTCCCACCATGAAGTGCATGACCCAACCTAATGCAATGGACAATCCCATCATGCCGGAAAGCATTTTTGGCTGAGACATTTTAGGCATTCCCATCGCTCCCCCTATCATCGTGACCACTGACATTACAGCCGCGCCAATAATTCCTGCTAAAACTGCTGTTGCTACTTTTTTCATGATTCTCAATTTAATGATTAAAACTATTGGCCTCATCTGCAATAGTTCCCGCCGCTGGCATTTTTTGAAGCCGAGCGGGACTGGAGCGTCACACATCCCATCGCCCGACAATAAAGTCTTTGTTAATACTTGCTTTTTTATCGCCAATATTATTATATGGAAAAGATGAACTTACTCACGAGATAGAGCCTTTACCTTTTAGATGCCATTCTAAAATGGAATCTGAACACGAATTAATACCATTAGCAGTCAAAAAATCACCCAAATCTCCTTCCTGTCGGAAAATAAACAGGTTCAACTGGCGCAACAACTTAGTTTGGCTACATCTTTTTCGAATGCTATCGCCGCCAACTTTATACCCTCTCCTAATGTTAAATAGGGATAAAGACTCTCCGCCAGCTCCTTTACTGTTATGCCATATTTAACAGCCATACTTAGCTGCTCGATGAGTTCACCGCCCTCTGTAGCCACCACTCTTGCTCCTATAAGTTTATCAGTTTCTGAATTTCGGATCAGTTTAATAAAGCCGCGTGTATTATTTGCCACTATGGCTCTTGGCAGGTCCTTTAGTTCCAATTTTGAAACTTCGAACTGGATGCCTCTCTCTTTTGCCTGAAGCTCATCCAATCCTACTCCTGCAATTTGCGGATCAGTAAACACCACCCAGGGTAACGCTGAGTAATCTGCCACTTTCTCTGTTCCGGTAAAAGCATTTTCAACGGCAATCTTCCCTTCAAATGCTCCGGTGTAAACGAACGCGGGCGTGTTTGTTACATCTCCCGCTGCGTAAATGTGCGATAAATTTGTTTCCATTTTTTCGTTTACAGAAATATGCCCGTTTGCAGTAAGTTTTAAACCAATATTTTCCAGCGCTAACTGGCTTGTGTTTGCTTTTCTTCCTGTAGCAACAACTATTCTGCCTTTTTCGATGATTTGGGTAAATGAACCATCGGGGCGCCTGCAATCGATAATGGTTTCGCTTCCTCGTTTCTCAAACTTTACGGCCCTGAAATTGGGCAATATTTCAATGCCTTCTTCTCGCATTTGCGTTTCCAAGACCTCAGTGACATCAGGTGTCTGTGTTCTCAAGACACGATCGGTAAATTCTATAATACGAACTTTTACGCCCAATCTGTTATATGCCATGGCTATTTCCAATCCTATGAATCCGGCACCCATAATGGTAAGGCTTTCGGGTTTTTCTTCCAGGTCGAACAGGGAGACGTTGGTCAGGTAGTCGATCTTGTCTAATCCCTCAATATTTGGGGCATTAGTTGAGGCTCCCGTAGCAATCAAAAATTTAAGGGCTTTATACGCTTTTCCATCCACAAGAATGGTTTTTTCATCTTTAAATTTCGCCCAGCCTTTCAGCAGAGTAAGGTATCTAAAATCGCTCACAACATTCATGTACTTTGCCTCTTGAAGCGAGGCTACCAATTTCTTTTTTTCCTTTATGACCTGGGTAAAATCAATATCAACGCCTTTGGGAACGATACCGTTAAAATTAGAATGGGAAGCATGGTATGCGGCTTCCCCTGCACGAACCAAATTTTTAGAAGGCACACAGCCAACATTTACGCAGGTGCCGCCAAAGTCCAATCCGGCGTTCACCATGAGCGTCGTTATCCCTAAGCTTTCTGCTTTGATTGCGGCCGAAAAAGCTGCCGATCCTCCGCCTATTATAATCAGGTCAAACATATTAACATGTCCCGTTATGGGAATTTCGCCCTTTACACGATAGGCGTTTGTGCTGTCAATGGTACTAATAATTTCTTCTTTACTGATTTTAGAAGCATCAAAAGAACATTCGCAGGTGGCCTCGGGGAAACTTACTTTGGCCTCTTCAACACCCCCCTTATTGGTCAATAACTTTTCAATACTGACAGCACAATGGTCGCATGTCATTCCAGCGATATCGAGTCTTATGGTTTCTTTTTCCATTTTCTTATATTATAACATTCGTAAATATTACCGGAAATAATCACTCACAGCCGTTCGGTCCGCAAATATGTCCGGCTTTTCTAAGTACAGCATTCTGTCCGTATGCAACATTCTTTGAAACGGCATAACCGCTTTCCGAGATAGTTTTTTCGATCAGAGCGGGATTTGTTTTACGTGGGTCAAATTGTACTTCGACGCTTGCATTCTGATCACTCGCGTGTACTTTAAGAATGCCCGGCAATCTGTTCACACTATTCTCAATATGCGAAGCACAAGTATCGCAGGTCATTCCATGCACACCGATATTGAGCGTCTGAATGGCTAATGAATTAACTGCGGCAACGTCCTTCTTTTCATTTGAAGAATAGAATACGTGGGCGTAAGATGGAAAAGCAAGCATCAACACAGAAAAGCCTGTTACTACACCCAGAAATAATTTTGTTTGCCAAAAACCCTGCTTCTTTTTGTCTTCACAGTCACATTGAATTTCATCGTCGGTTCTTGGTTTGAGTTTTTGATACCAGGCAAACCCCAATACTAAAATGGTAATGCCTATTAAAATAGGCCTTGCCGGCTCCATCCAGCTAAATGCAGATGCTGCGCCTGATACGCCCGAAATAAGTGCAAACACAGGCGTGATGCAGCAAAGTGAAGCTGCTATTGCCGATATCGCGCCTACTCCGATAAATCCGTTACTTTTCTTGCTCATACTGTTTCTTTTTTTGAATGGTTATGTAGGTATCTAAAAAATGGACGCAAGAGTGTTAATTGTTCTTGTCGCAAAGAATAATAAATGGTTTGTCCATCTCTCCTCGACTTTATAATATCGCCATCTTTTAGTTTTCTCAAATGTTGGGAAACTGCCGGAATACTCATTCCGAGAATATCTGAAAGGTCACATGGGCAAAGTTCTCCTTCCTCCTCAAAAAGAAAAAGAATTTTCAGTCTTACATCATTCCCGGCTAATGCTAAAATCTTACTTAACTGATTGAAAGCGTTCCTGCTGCCTTGAAGAACTTCCCTGCAGTTTTCTATCTGTACTTTATCTGCAAATACTCTAATACAAGATTGCCCGACGTTCATAACTATGCTGTTTAGTGCGTGTAAAGCACAAAATTAAATATTATTTAGTATTTAAGCAAATACTTAAATACGTGTGCAAAACTCCTCCTTCGCTCAGTTCCACTGTCGCTTGTTTTAGCGCTGCCCCATCACTTTATACCGGACAGCCTAAAAAATCACCCAAACCCTGAATAAAATTATTTCAGGCTGTTCTGATATACATCCGTTTGTGCATTGATGGTCCGTTGACGCTGATTGGTTTGCCCCGATTTCTGTTGTTGCCGGCGAAAAATCATCCCGGCAATATTCCGCAGCCACAGATGACTTAACTCATAATTCATATTTTCTGTCCTGCGAAGCTGATTTTTGCCTGCGATTCGCTGTTATTAGCGGTCAACCAGGTAATTCAGTTCAGTAACTCCGCTGGTAAATTGCCTGGGAGGTGTTATCAGTTTCAGTTTTATTTTGTCTTTAATGTCCGTGAACAACGGAATACCCCGTCCAAGAATAATTGGGTTAACAAATAGCCAGAAGCCGTCGATTAAGTCCAGTTGAATCAGTGCATGTGTGGCTGTCGGGCTGCCAAAAAGCAGGATGTCACTGCCTGACTGTTGTTTTATTTCATTTATCCTGTCGGGGAGGCTGTCGCTAATAATTACCGTGTTAGTCTGGTCTGTATTTTTCATTGTTCGGGATAAAACAACTTTGCGGGCCTTGGCATACCATTTTGAATGTTCAATGTCGTGACTGGTCGCGGTTGGCTTATCTCCAGCGGTAGGCCAGTAATCCTCCATCATCTGATAGGTTACCCGTCCATATAATGCCGTGTCGCTTTCGCTTATTCGCTTACCGACAAAGTCAAATATTTCTTCATCCACTTTAATCCAGTCCATTTCTCCTTTCGGTCCGGCTACAAAACCGTCGAGCGATATGTGCATAAATGAAATAATCTTTCTCATATACTTTTATCTTTTATTTCGTCCGTGTATTTTTTGTTTCACTGTCTTTGGCGGTTAATGATTTTGCCGGCTGCTTGCCTGTCGGTTCACCCTCGTTCAGCGGGCAGGTCTCCCGAAGGCAGGCAGGCAGGGAACTTCGCACATTCATTACCTTATGTGAGAATAATTTTCCATGCTTCATTTCGCGGGTTCATAGTAAAGCGTTACCGCACCACTGCTAAATGTTTTTGTTTTTGTGAGTTTGAAAATTGTTCTGTCTGTCACGTTTTCAAACAGGGGCAGTCCGCTTCCCACCACGACGGGATGAACACAGAGTTGAAATTCATCAATCAGATTAAGATTTAAAAGTTGTACAATAAGGCTGCGGCTACCTACGAGAATATCTTTTCCTGGTTGTTGTTTGAGTTCCGAAACCTCGTCCTCCAGATTCCGGTTGGCCAGCTTCGCCGTTTTCCAATCAACTTCTTTCAACGTATGGGAAAAGACAAGTTTCGGGGTATCGTTCATCACGATGGCAAAGTCGTCTATCGACTTTTCGCCGGAAGGTTTTTCTGCCAGGGCCCGCCAGTATTCCATGAGTTGATAGGTTATCCTTCCATATAAGATGGTGCCCGCACTTCTTAGCAGGTCTGTATAATGTTGGTGTATTTCGTCATCAGGGGAAATGGCTGTATGGTCGCAAAAGCCGTCCAGGGTCATATTAATTGCGGCGACTATTTTTCTCATAGAATATCTTTTAAGATCGTGTCCTATTTATACCGGCGGATCAAATTTCCGGCTGTTGAACCATGATGACCTCTGACTCGAAAATACGCACAATTTACATGCCTAATTCCGAGGCTTGATAAGATCGGGCTATTCCGATAGTTCCGGGTAATATCAGGATCTGCAGTAAACATACCCGTTGGGTGCCGGGCCTGGTCTTTCCATCCCAGCCACCAATCATTGAAGAGTTTTGCACCCGGATACATTTTTTATTATCTTAGAAGCGAGTTTAAAAACAATCCGTAATTTGGATTATCGTGGATTGTCTTGCTTACGATTAAATTTAAGAACCAAATTAATGAAAGTCTTCTGTTATTTCAGATTAATGAAGGTGCCAATTTTGATTTAGAGATATAATTCTGAAAATATTAGTACCAGGCGTTTTCAGAAGCTTCGTTGATAATTAAAAAAGCTCCCATGTGGAACCAGGTTACGAATCCCTTCGGTAATATTTTTCTGTCTGCACTAGTTGCAATTATCCCGATTATTTTTATTTTTTGGGCGCTGATTATAAAAAGAATGAAGGGGCACAAAGCCATTCTTTATGCAATGGTTATATCCATGGTTATTGCATTCGCGATTTACAAGATGCCCATTCAGCTCGTGTTCTTATCCTCTTTACATGGCGCGTTATATGGGTTATTCCCAATTTGCTGGCTAATCCTCAACGTTATATTTTTCTTTAATATAACTGTAAAGAGCGGGAAGTTTGACATAATCAGACATTTTATGTCAACGGTTTCAGACGATCGCCGCATCCAGGCCTTACTGATTGCTTTTTCATTTGGTGCTTTTTTAGAGGGAACGGCAGGTTTTGGAGCTCCGGTTGCCATTTCTGCCGCGATGCTGATTGGATTAGGTTATAATCCTCTTTACGCTGCAGGGATCTGCTTAATTGCAAATACTGCACCAGTAGCATTTGGAAGTATCGGTATTCCAATCACCGTTGCCTCACAGGTTTCAGGTATTCCCGAAATGGCCATTTCTCAAATGATCGGAAGAACGTTGCCTGTTTTATCCTTGTTTTTACCATTATATTTAGTCGTACTTATCTGCGGGATCAAAAAATCCATCGAGGTTTGGCCTGCAATTTTGGTGGCTGGTGTGTCGTTTGCATTTTTCCAATGGCTAACCGCCAATTATCTAGGGCCCATGCTACCGGATGTGATTGCCGGAGTTGTTTCAATGGCATCCTTAATGCTACTATTAAGATTTTGGAAACCTAAAAAAATTTGGCGATTTAACGAGGAACCGGCCGTAGATACAACCAAAACTGAAATGTTCTCGAAGAAGGAAATTCTAAGTGCATGGTCGCCCTTCATAATTTTGACATTGGTCATTCTAACCTGGGGATTGCAGCCCGTAAAGAGCTTATTAGATTCATTTGGATTAATAAAGTTTGAATTTCCGGGCCTTCATAATATGATCATTAGGAATTATGATCATACGGCAATATCCCAAATTTTCAAAATTAATTTGTTGTCAACCTCGGGCACTGCGATTCTCGCTGTAGCCATTATTTCTATTCCTTTAGTCGGATTAAAATTTTCGGATGGACTAAAAATATTTAAATCTACTTTAATTCAATTGAGATTTCCCATTTTAACAATCGCCGCAGTATTGGGATTTGCGTATTTGGTAAACAACTCGGGGATCTCTATAACAATAGCAGATACCCTTGCCAGTACGGGCTTCTTATTTCCATTCTTTTCACCAATACTGGGATGGTTGGGTGTATTTATTACAGGTTCAGATACGTCTTCCAATGCCTTGTTTGGCAAACTCCAATTCTCAACCGCTACTTCGCTGGGCATTGACCCGGTTGTTTCGGTTGCCGCCAATTGTTCTGGCGGTGTTGCAGGCAAAATGATTTCACCGCAATCGATCGCGGTTGCAACCGCCGCTACTAATCTTATAGGCAAAGAATCCGAGTTGTTCAGATTTACAGTAAAACACAGCTTTATCCTCGTCTTTGTGATCAGTATTATCGTCCTGCTGCAATCTTATGTATTTACGTGGCTGGTTCCGAAATACGGCCTTATTGCTACGAAAACAGAAACAAGTTCTGCTGTTGGCTTGGCGGGATATGTTTACCTTCTTCTTTTGTTTTTAATCTTGGTAATTTTTTTATTCATTCTGAAAAGAACTCATCCGGCGAATAAGAGCAGCAATTAAAATATGGTTGCTGCCGTAGGGGCAAAGCAGCGGTCTTTATTTTGAAATTTTTCCAGTTTTTATTTTTTTTGCAAACACGTCCACCCACGCCTCTATTCCGGGATCAACACGCTCTGCAAAGTGGCATGAATGCAGATTGCGGCTTAGTTGGCTTTCTGTTGATGTCATATTTGTTTGGTCCCACGCTGTACCGTTTTAAACTAGTTACTTTTGTTTCCTCAATTACCATTATAAAAAGCCCAAATTAACTTCAAGTTTTCCTTTATTCCGTATTCCGCGATTTTTTCTACAAATGGCTGTCGGTGGACTGCACCACAGATAAACATCGCTTTGTCAAATGGATATTGCTTACTGTATTCGTAAACGTTTCTCAGCATTTCGTTTTCTCGTTTATCGTGAAGAACACGTTCGTTCTCGTACTCACTTAATAGCTGCAAATTGTTAGTTTCTGTCAAAAAAGTCTCTTCAATTCTGCTTATTCTACGCAGTATTTCCGAGCATTCATTACTGTTCAAAAAATTGTAGCCGTCTTCACGAATCTTCAATAATTGTAGGTTATATAAGTCCCGGTATTCACTACTGCTGTCCCAAATTATTTGTGCATCACTTAAAAGGTCGGCTTCATTTATTGGATAAGTATCAACAGGAAAGTGTTTGATCGGGTACTTCTGCAAATATCTTTTGACTGCAATCGCCTCTACTGTCTCCGGTTTATAACCCGGTGAGTGAATCGTTTCAAAAATATTAAATGGGAGTTCTTCAAAAATAATTTCCGGTTGTAATCCAGAGATAATTTTGTACAATTCATCTGGATTACATTTTCCGCATTTTACATGGAATGAAGAGAGTAAAGTAATATTGTACATAATTTGCAATGATCGCTTTTACATTTTTTCAACCCAACGATAGCCCTCTTCGGACTTTGTACTCCGTTGAAATTTGCACTTATCCCATTTAAAATAAATTCCGCAGAGGCCTCGACCCTCCTTTGCTCTTTTGGCGTTAAAAACCTGTTGATAAATTCTTCTAAACTGTGTTTTATTAAGCTTCCAACTGCTCCTCCGGCAACTGAGCCCAGCAGTCCACCCAAAATAGCCCCAATTACAGGTGAAACAGTGTTGCCTGTAATGTCGGCAATTAGGCTTACTTTTTTTCCCATTTCTCCCGTTTCGGGCCTAATTTGATCCGTCATCGAGTGTAAGACTAGCGGTCCTTTATTGCCGCGGTGAGAAAATCGAAGTCTGCTCAGCCTGGCCGACCAAGTTCGAATAAACTTAAAAGGTGAAGATGTGCACATTGTTGAATAGGTAAGATTAACCCGGATGTTTAGTCGGGGCGGAGTGACAAATGTTGTAACAAGGCATTCATCAACCTGCAATCCGGCGAAGCTCTTCTAATATACTCAAGTTCGAGGAGTGGTGAGAGAAGGATGTCCAAGTCATAGACTTCATCTCTACTTATTGATGGAATAGCCGAACCGCTGTACATTAGATTTATTTATATCTATATTCTTGAAACAGTAGAATAAGAAAACTGTATCAAGCTCATCAAATATATTCTCAGTATAAAATGCAGTATAAATAACAAAAAATGGCTTGTTTGCAAAATGCACTTCTCAATATGCACCTTTTCGCCCTATGATTAAAGACGGCTTGTCAAACAAAAATCTGTCTGTCCCTCCAATATTTTTATTAGTTCCAAATAAATCATATAAACCAACATCTTTATGGTAGTTACGAAATGATTTACCATATTCTAACGGTAGAATTTCGCCTTTTCTATATTCCCCCCACTCACTCATTGATTCCGATCTTTATTTTGTTAGCGGTAAAGTATTATTTTTTTGGGTTGATTTACTCATTCTTCAATTTCGACAACACCTCATGTACGAATGAATCCATTTTGGAAAAAGCAAACCATTTTTTGCCCAGGTCTTTGAGCGAGGCCCCAAAATGGTACAGCTCTTTTTCATCAAGAATCAGAAAGCGATCGTGGGCCTCTTTAAATTCACATATTTTTATTTCAGGATATTGGCTATTGTGCTTTTTCAAGTCTAAACTCAATTGCTTGTTTATGCCGGGTGTATATACAGTAGCGCTAACTCCCACTTTTCGCCTGCTGAGCAGGGTTAACACGGTATCATCAATATAGTTATCAATTAAGACAATGGAAGTATTGGCTTCCCTGATTAGATCGGAGACGAAACGATGTGCATCGAAGACTGTGTCTTTATAAAAAACACCTTGTTGTGGTTTGTTCGTTTTTTGTTCTAACGCCTGAAAAACCCGTTCAAACTTTTGCTCGGCTTCAATTTGCTTTACTTCTATACGATCCAATCGTTGTAGTATCAAGGCATTATTCGCAATTAGCTTCCGCATTTCTATAAATGCCCGAATTATTTGCAGGCTTATTTCTACAGCGACAGTAGTACGAAGCACTGCCGACAGCATGGCTACTCCCTGTTCGGTAAATGCAAGCGGCTTCGACCCTCCAAAATAACTTCTAGATGGTATCACAAGTTGTGATACCATGGCGTCTATTTGTTTCTCGGATAGCTCAAAACTAAAATCTGAAGGGAATCTTTCCCCATTTCTTTTTACAGCCTGCTTTAATGTTCGTGTGTCTGTTTGATAAAGCAGGGCCAAATCTCTGTCAAGTATAACCTGTTGCCCGTTAATTGTGTAAATGACATCGCTAATTTTACTATTGCTAATCAATGAGATACCAATTGGATTGGTAAAATATGCCCTTCCCGTTACCACAACCTCTTTGCTCGGATCGGCATTCTGAACAATTAGATAACAGGCGTATTGGGAAAGTTTTATGTTTTCGACTGTTCGTTGTGCTGTTTTACCAATTGTGATCATTTCGAGGGCATCCTCGAAATGATCAGCCATCCGCTGACCACTTTTTATACAGGCCTCTTTAGCTCGTTCTATTACGGGCATAAAATGCCTATACTCAGAGTACTCCAACACTTTGGACAAAGCTCTTGCACTCCAAAACTCATTACCTTTCTCATCGGTCTGTTTGATCCGCTCAAGGAAGTTATTATGTTGTTCAATTTTCGCCTCAGCCATAGCTCAAACTTCGATTTTTGAAAGATTAGCCGCAATGATTTTATTGAGTGCAGTTTTTTCTTTTAACTGCGCTTCCAGTAATGAATATGCTTCTATTTTTATCTCAGGCATGATAGCTATCGTTTTATAAGGTGACAAACTTTAACCTCTAAAAATACACAATAATCTTCTCATCCGATCCGGGTTCTTTGTCATATGCGGTCAATGACAATCAGTTTTGCGCGATGTACAAACAGCCTACTTTTTTACTGTCGAGCATATTGAACCAGACATATCTAAAAAACCTTTATGTTGGTGTTTCCCATTACTTACGGCGGTCAAAAATCCCGAAGGTGTTCAAGTATAATCTCGCTGCGAGCCGAACGCAAAGAATACATAACAGCGTTATCCCTACCGGAACATTGGAACCCGTGAATTTCTTTTATATGCACGTCAAACCACCTCCGCAATTCTTACCCAATGATTGGTCTACTTGAATCGAAACCAAAAAAAGTGATACCTACGCCCGGCCTGCCGACAAATCACAACTTACCCACAATTTAACATTTCCGAAACTTTTCGTATTTAATCATTTCCCCTACCTTTGAAATACGAAACTTAACGTAGAAAATCCGGGCGGGGTCGTTCTTGAGAAGATCAGCAGGGAAAACCGGAAAACACTTCGCTATAAGTTTAACCCGCTTCTAAGAATTCTATATAAAAAATAACACATGAAACAGATCTATTTATTCCTCGCTCTCCTCACACCGGGATTCCTGCTTGCTCAAAAGGATACCAAAAACAAAGAAGTGGAGCAAATTGTAATCACCAAAAAAGGTACAGGTAACGAAAAACTGAATATCGTCGTAGATGGCGACAAGGTAACCGTAAATGGACAGCCCGCAGGTAAAGGGAAAAATGAAGACCTCACAGTGACCAGAAGGCGGATCAAAGACCCGGAAAACTATAACGATTGGGCTCCAGGATTAAACGGTAACATGAATCGTTTCCACCGGCAATTCAACATGATGCCCGAACCAAACAAGGCAATGCTGGGCGTAACCACCCGCAAAACCGAGCAGGGCGTAGAAGTAATGAACGTATCCGACGAGAGCGCCGCTGAAAAAGCCGGGCTCAAAGCAGGAGATATCATCATCGAACTGGACCACAAAAGTATTGAAACACCCGACGAACTCTCAAAAGCGATCAAAGACAAGAACCCGGGTGATAAAGTAACCATATCCTTTCTGCGGAATAAGAAACAACAAACGGCCGTTGCTGATCTGACGCCCTGGAAAGCGCCTTCCGCACTGACTTTAAGAGATGGCGGCAATTTCAATTTTGACCTCCCGGAGAATTTTGACATCCAGGAATTCAGAAACCGTCCCGGCATGCAAATGCCCGGAAACAACCTGCGGCTATTCAACTACAACCCCGCCGCCCAGGGCCAGCGCATCGGCCTCAGGGTACAGGACCTGGAAACGGGATCAGGCGTCAAAGTGATTGAGGTTGAAAAGGGGTCAGATGCCTACAAAGCCGGTCTCCGTGACGGCGATATCATCACCGAAGTAGACGGAACGAATGTAAACAGTACGGACGACGCCGTTCCCGTGCTGAGACAAAACCGCATGAGCGGCAAATCAGTCAAGTTGAAAATCGACCGTAACGGTAAGAGCCAGCAGGTGGAAGTACCTTTCACCAAAAAAATAAAGACCGCAAATCTCTAGTTTTCAATCGTTGCGCGAACCGGCAACTCCGGGATTTCCGGCATCCAGTTTATTAACAATTTTTGGCAACTTCAAGAGAACATTCGCTTTATTTTTTCGTTAATAGTCTTAATAGTTTTACGTCTTGATAGTTTTTTAAGTTTGTGATTTAGGGTTTAGAGAAAGGCCGATTGTGAAACAGAACCTTCACTCTCGGCTTTTTCATGTTTAGCCCGGTCCGTGTAACCAAAATCACGTTAATTTCCCGCAATCACCCTTAAATTTACATACTTTATGGGTAACCAGGATCAGTATGAAATAGTCGTTGGACTGGAAGTTCACGCACAACTGCTTACAAAAAGCAAGCTTTTTTGCGGAGACAGCATCGCATTTGGCGCTGAACCCAATACCCACGTCAGTCCCATCACCCTGGCCCACCCAGGTACCCTACCCAAAATGAACCGGGAGGCAGTACGACACGCCATCAAACTCGGAATCGCTTGCCATTGCGATATCGAAAAGAAAAATTATTTCGCGCGAAAAAATTATTTCTATCCCGATCTGCCCAAGGGCTACCAGATATCACAACATACCACCCCGATCTGTAAATCAGGCTACGTCAGCATTCAGACCGAAGCCGGCGAAAGACCCGTCCGCCTGAACCGGATACACATGGAAGAAGATGCAGGGAAAAGTCTGCACGATGTGGACGATTTTAACACGGCATTAGATTTCAACCGGGCAGGAACGCCTTTACTGGAAATTGTGACCGAACCCGATATTCATAGCAGCGCAGAAGCATTCGCTTTTGTTACCGAACTCAGGAAGACCGTCCGCTACCTGGGTATTTGCGACGGCAATATGGAAGAAGGCAGCCTTCGCTGCGATGCCAATATTTCGGTACGAAAAAAAGGTGATACCCGCCTGGGTACAAAAGTAGAAGTGAAGAACCTTAACTCCATCCGTAATGTAAAAAGGGCGATCGACTTCGAAGCCGACAGACTGATTCAAAAACAGGAAAAGGGAGAAACCATCCGGCAACAAACCCGTGGATTTGACGCAGGAAACGGCACAACGTACGCGATCCGCGACAAAGAAGATGCGGACGACTACCGCTATTTCCCCGATCCCGATCTGACACCCTTCGATCTGGACGATGATTTTATCGAGACTGTCAGAAAATCAATCCCGGCGCTTCCCGCAGAAAGGATCCTTGAATACACGGGAAGATATCAGCTACCGGCATACGACGCGCAGGTACTGACCGAAGACAGGGCGTTTTCCGATTTTTTTGAAGAGATCCTGAATCATACCGATAATTATAAGGCTGCCGCCAATTGGATGCTCGGGCCCGTCAAAAGCTGGCTGAATGATAAAAAGATCGATATTGGCGAATTCCTTGTTTCTCCCGCCCGGATCGCTGATCTGATCCGCTGCGTAGACGATGGCCTAATCAGCTTTTCAACCGCTTCCACCCGTTTACTTCAGCTTGTTTCGGAATTTCCGGATGCGGATCCGGTCAGGCTTGCAGAGCAACACAACCTGCTGCAACAGTCCGACAGTTCCGCGCTTGAGCCCGTCATCAACCAGGTGCTGGAAAGTATGCCCGATAAAGTATCTGCCTACCGAAAGGGCAAAAAAGGTCTGTTGGGACTTTTCGTGGGCGAAGTAATGAAACGTACCCATGGCAAGGCCGACCCCGTCAGGACGAACGAAATATTATTAAACAAACTAAGATAATCACCGGTTCGGCTAGCGACTCGCTACATGCTTGTGCTGGCAACCTGGTCTTCAAATTCTTTAACAACAACACCCAGAGATGAGAAAAATTTTATTTATCGCATTTGGCCTACTGGTTCTGGCTTCCTGTAAACAAAACAAGAATACCTTTTCCGTAAGTGGCAAGATTGAACATTCCAATGGAAAGATGGCATACCTTGAAGAAGTGCCCGTCGGCACCATGCGGCCTGTTTTGGTTGACTCTTCAAAACTTGAAAAGGATGGTTCTTTTTCGCTGAAAACCCCCATGGGTGAGTCGGCCATTTATAATGTGCGCATGGACGATCAGATGTACCCGGTGGCATCAGTCATCAATGACCAGCCTTCGGTGCAACTGGATATACAAATGAGCAAAGAAAACAATCAGTTTGCAGAAAAGTATGAGGTAAAGGGCTCACCGGCCAGCCAATCGATGAAAGACTTCATGACCCACTTCAACAATAAACTGCAGGAAATATTTGTTAATTCACGAGAGCTCGACAGCCTTCGTAAGGCGATCAGTCCGGACAGCCTGATCAATGAAAAAACCCAGGCGATAGCCCGGACAGGTAAAGAGATCAAATCTTATACCCTGCAGGAAATCGACAAGTCAGCCAATCCGGCGCTGACTATGTTCGAACTCGGCTACTACCAGTCCACCGCCAACAATCCTGGCTTCGGACTTGAAGCTCTGGCGAACAACGAGGTAACCGCTATCATCGACAATGTGCTGAAGAAAAACCCGAACCATACCGGCATTGCAGCGCTGAAGCAGAACCTGGCATCTATGGCCAGTCGAACCGGCTCGGGAAATTGGGTAGGCAAACAGGCTCCTGATTTTACGCTACCGGATGTAAATGGAAAACCATTTGCTTTGAGTTCATTAAAAGGAAAATATGTTTTAGTGGATTTCTGGGCAAGTTGGTGCAAGCCATGCCGCATGGAAAACCCCAATGTAGTTGCGGCCTATCAAAAATATAAAAATAAAAATTTTACGATCCTCGGGGTATCGCTGGATCAAGACAAGGACGCCTGGACCGGCGCTATCCGGAAAGATCAGCTTGCCTGGAACCAGGTCAGCGACCTGAAGTATTGGGACTCGATGGTGATACCGTTGTATCAGTTCGATGGTATTCCCTATAATGTTTTGATTGATCCCCAGGGAAAAGTCATCGCCGAATCACTCCGGGGTTCGGATCTGGAGGCCAAGCTGGGCGAGGTTTTGAAATAATTTCACTTACCGGTCACCTATCGGATTCCTGTATTGCGGAGTCCGGAACCGGTCTGCTTCCGACGAGGCAGACCGGTTTTGTTTTTGGAGATTGCAGAAACACTCAGCCATAGTGAGAAAAATTAAAGTTATCCCCACCATTTATGTTGGTGGGTCTTAATTCCCAGGATCAGTCTTCATAAGGAAAGAAATAAGCCGGTTTATTAAACAGGGTATGTTTTTACATAGATAACCGTAATAAATTCGGTTAAGTGTGCAAAAAATGATAACTTTGGATGTGTCAACAACGCAAACCTTCGACCAATTTGGAATAGTTCCCGTACGTCACGATTCATTACTCAATGTTTTCGAAGCATACCGTTCGCCTGAAGATAAAATCGAACGGCTGGAGAACAAAGGCGATATTATACGGCTAAAGAAGGGCTATTATGTCCTCTCCCCGCGAGTGGCAAAAAAGCCACTGTCGAAGGAATTAATCGCAAATCATCTATATGGCCCATCTTATGTCTCGTTACAATCGGCACTTTCCTTTTACGGATTGATCCCGGAAAGGGTGTATCTGACTCTATCCGTTACAACAAAAAGAGCCAGAAAGTTTGATACCCCTGTCGGCCAGTTCGACTATATAACTGTACACAAAGATTACTACCCGATTGGAATAAACATTGAATCTGTAGGAAAGCAATACAGTTTTCTAATTGCTTCGCCAGAAAAGGCGCTTTGTGACGTTATTCTTAATACTAAAGGAATACGTATCAAATCATCTAAAGGGATGACATCATTTCTGGAAAATGACCTTAGGTTTGACATGTCATCTCTCAAGACTTTCAGCAAAAATTTGATTGCTGCATGTGCAGCTAAAGCACAAAAAAAACAAAAGGAACTTAATTTTTTGCATCAAATTGTCGTGTATGAGCGTATTTGATCAAATGATGGATCAATACCCGATCACCAGTGAAGATGAGCGAAAAAATGCGCTACATGAAGTCATGCAACAAATAGCGCTGGCGGGATTATATCGGGCTGATTTTTTCAAGACTGCTGCTTTCTACGGCGGAACCTGCCTGCGCATTTTTCACGGATTGCCCAGGTTTTCCGAAGACTTGGATTTCTCTCTGCTTCAAAATAATGAAAAATTTAGACTAACTCCTTATTTTGATGCCATCAAAAATGAGTTTTCATCGCTGGGGAGGAAGGTGACTATTACCAGAAAGGAAAAGACCAAAAACACACATGTTGAATCCGCATTCTTAAAGGATAATACCGAGATTTATTCTGTAAAATTCAGCTCCGAAAAACAGATAAAAATAAAAATTGAGGTTGACGTTAATCCCCCGCTGGGGTTTGAAACGGAACAGCGACTCCTTTTGCTGCCTTATTCTTTCATGACACGATGTTTTACATTGCCTTATTTATTTTCAGGAAAGATGCATGCACTAATATTCAGAAAATGGCAGGGAAGAGTTAAAGGGCGTGACTGGTACGACTTTGAATGGTATGTTAAAAAAAATGTCCCCCTGAACCTGCATCATTTCATAGCCCGTATCCGGCAGTTCAAGTCTATGCCGGTTCAGGAGTTCACTCCGGAAGATTTTAAAAGACTACTGAAAAAAAAAATCGAATCGACCCAAATTCAAAACGTTGTTGCAGACGTGCGGCCATTTGTTAAGAACCAGAAAGAGCTGGATATTTGGTCAACGGAATATTTTCTTCAATTAGTACCCCTTATAAAATTTGAATGATCCGCCCCGTGAATCAGGGTTGTCACTTGTATTCCGTCAGTATCTCCGGTAGCGGAATAGCTGCCATTCATTATTAGAAATAATAGTTCAACGTTGATCGGCCACAGCGGGCCCGTCACAAAAACAGTACCGTTCAAACTCGATCGTCTTTGGTGTCGATGCAGCAAACAAGACGCTTCTTTGTCCGGCTCAAATTGTCTCGTAACAATTTATCACCATTTGGTTAGGATCTATCCTTCCTGATCTCCCTTACCCAACGCGCACAAAAAAACGGGCCGCTGTACCGCGACCCGTATAAATATTTATACTATTATGTTTCTGTCAGGAATTCATGCTCGCCAGGAATTCGGAATTATTCTTGGTTCCTTTCATTCTTTTCAGCAACTCTTCCATCGCCTCTTCCGTTTTCATGTCAGAGAGGTACACCCGAAGCAGGTTCATGCGTTGCAATACCTCACGATCCAGCAACAGATCATCTCGCCGCGTTGAAGAAGCTGTAAGATCAATAGCAGGGTAGATCCGCTTGTTCGCCAGCTTCCTGTCGAGTTGCAGCTCCATATTTCCTGTTCCTTTGAATTCCTCAAAGATCACTTCATCCATCTTACTACCGGTATCAATAAGGGCGGTAGCGAGTATGGTCAGCGAACCGCCGTTCTCAATTTTCCGGGCGGCGCCAAAAAACTGTTTTGGCTTCTGCATCGCATTGGCTTCCACACCTCCACTCAGCACCTTTCCGGATGCGGGTGAAACCGTATTATGTGCCCGGGCAAGGCGCGTGATTGAATCCAACAGGATCACCACATCATGACCACACTCAACCAGACGCTTGGCTTTCTGAAGCGCTACCGTAGAAACCTTCACGTGTTTCTCTGCCGGTTCGTCAAAAGTGGAAGCAATGACTTCAGCCTTCACACTTCTTTCCATATCCGTTACCTCTTCCGGCCTCTCATCAACCAGTACGATCATCAGATACACCTCCGGGTGATTTTCTGCAATCGCATTAGCCACAGCTTTCAGCAACATGGTCTTTCCTGTTTTTGGCTGGGCAACGATCAAACCGCGCTGTCCCTTGCCAATAGGTGTGAACAGGTCGATGATCCGTGTAGAAAGATCCGAAGGCCTGGTAAACAAGTTCAGCTTCTCATACGGAAACAGCGGAGTCAGATAATCGAAAGGCACACGGTCCCTTACATCATCCGGACTCTTGCCATTGATCGTATCCACTTTAAGCAGTGCGAAATATTTCTCACCTTCCTTGGGCGGACGAACCGCACCATAAACGGTATCGCCGGTCTTCAAACCGAAAAGTTTTATCTGGGAAGGGGAAACATACACATCATCGGGACTGGACAAATAATTATAGTCTGAAGAGCGTAGGAATCCGTAACCGTCGGGCATCATTTCCAAAACGCCCTCACTCAGGACCATCCCGTCGAATTCGATATTAAAATTGCTTTGCGGTTCTTTTCTATTTGAATAATACCTGGGTTCGTAGGAGGTCGTAGGTGCGGGCGGCGCCGGTTCTTCATATTGCACCGGAGCATCATATTTCTCTGTGGCCTTAAACGCCTGTGCTATGAACGCTTCGGTTGCAGCGTCAAAATTGAATCCGCCCTCCTCTTTTTGTTCGCCCTCGCCGGGTTCTTCCGAATCGGGCAGGCTTGGAGCTTGTTTTTTGGCTGCCGGAACAGGCTTTTTAACTTCTTTTTCTTCTGCCTCGGGAGCCGGGCTTTCTTTTTTCTTTTTAGCCGGGGCCTTTGTTTTCTTAGCCGGGGCCTTGGCCTTCTTTATTTCTTTTGCCGGTGCTTCAGGTTCCTGATTGTCATCGCCTTCGTCTTCCACAAAAGCCTCTTCGGTGCTAATGGCTGTCGTAGCTTTCACGATTCTTCTCCTCTTCGGTTTTTCATCGGTTTTGGTAGCTTTGGCGCCCACAATCGCCTGATTATCTAAAATCCTGTAAACCAAATCCTGTTTCGTTAGTTTTTTGGCGTTAGGAATCTTTAGCTGTTCGGCAATATCCAACAGTTCCGGAACGAGCATGTCGTTCAATTGTAAAATGTCATACATAGATACGTAGGATTAATCAGCAGATTAAATCTTATTAAAGATTAAGATTGAATTGTAAATGAAATTTATGTTTTTGGATAAAAAATACTGAGTTGAGGATCAATATTTGATAGAGATGATCACAAGTCTTAGGGTCATTTCTGATGCAAAAATAGAGGGTTTTCTTTAAATCAAAAAAAATTTAACCCTTAAGAAAACTAAAAAATATGTGGCGCAACTCGTTTTCGTACCCGATTATTTCATAAATGTACGACTATTTTTTGGAAAAAACAAATTTGATTGATGCAAATTCTGGGATCTCCTTTCGTAATTTCAGGCGGCTGGATCAGCCTGTTGACCGCATTGATCCTATCTTTGCAGACAATTTTCAATATATGTTCAACCAGAGGATCAAGATTAAAGAACTTTTAAAACAAGAGCCCACGGGCCAGGAAATCACCGTGATGGGCTGGGTACGTACATTCCGGAACAACCAATTTATTGCGCTGAATGACGGATCTACTAACCAAAACCTCCAGGTGGTGGCTACATTGGGCGAGTTTGACGATGCACTTCTCAAAAGGATTACAACCTCAGCTTCCCTAAAAATAACGGGGGTAGCAGTCCCTTCTCCCGGAAAAGGTCAGAACATGGAGCTCAAAGCCAGGACCATCGAGGTGCTGGGTGACAGCCACGCAGAAGATTACCCGCTACAACCCAAAAAACACTCGCTGGAGTTTTTGCGGGAAAATGCCCACCTCCGCTTCCGCACCAATACGTTTGGAGCCGTTTTTCGCGTGCGGCACTCCCTGGCGTTTGCGATTCATAAGTTCTTTAATGAGAAAGGATTCATTTATCTGCATACCCCCATCATCACTGCCAGCGACGCAGAAGGCGCAGGGGAGATGTTCCGCGTGACTACGCTACCCCCCGTGAATCCGCCACTCACAGAAGAAGGTGACGTGAATTTCAAGGAGGATTTCTTCGGAAGAGCTACCAACCTAACCGTAAGCGGTCAACTTGAAGGCGAAACGGGAGCTATGGCATTTGGTGAGATCTATACTTTCGGACCCACATTCAGGGCCGAAAACAGTAACACGGCGCGTCACCTGGCAGAATTCTGGATGATAGAGCCGGAAATGGCCTTCTACGACCTGGAAGACAACGCAAACCTGGCAGAAGAATTCATTCGCTATATTATTCAATACACCCTGGACAACAACCGCGAGGACCTGGATTTCCTGGCCCACCGCCTGGCTGACGAAGAAAAACAATTACCCCAGGATAAGCGTAGTGATATGGGATTGATTGAAAAGCTGGAATTCGTACTCAATAACGATTTTCAGCGTCTCACTTATACAGAAGCGATTAAGATCCTCCAGGAAAGCAACTACAATAAGAAAAAGAAATTCCAGTATCCGATTACCGGTTGGGGCATGGACCTGCAAAGCGAACATGAACGGTACCTGGTTGAAAAGCATTTCAAAAAGCCGGTTATCCTGACGAATTACCCCGCTAGTATCAAGGCTTTTTATATGCGTATCAATGACGATGCGTGCCCGGAAGAAGGTCGCGGAAACACAGTGGCGGCTATGGATATCCTGGCCCCGGGAATAGGCGAAATTGTAGGTGGTTCTCAGCGGGAAGAACGACTGGATGTACTCGTGGAAAAAATGAAAACGATGCAGATCTCCGAAGAAGAACTCTGGTGGTACCTGGATACCCGACGCTTCGGAACGGTACCCCACGCAGGGTTTGGGCTGGGCTTCGAGCGAATGGTGCAGTTTGTAACGGGTATGAATAATATTCGCGATGTCATTGCTTTCCCCAGGACGCCCAAGAGCGCAGCTTTTTAAGCTTTTATTTTTTAGATGTCTTAAGATAAAAAAGGCTGGTTACTCTCAATAACCAGCCTTTTTTGAATTTCTTAATCATCCCGCGGTTTGGTCCGGCTGGGGATTTGCATGAGTATTCTCCCCTTCTTCAGTTCCGGCTGTAGCGTTGTCTTTGTTACCAAAAACCTCATGGATCCATTTTTCGGCGCCCGGAAAATGCTCTTTCAGCGCTTCGGACCCTTTTGTTTTTAGTTCGGAAAAATAATCCTTAGCCTGGTCTGTTGCTTTAAGAGCCTCGCCCTTCAGGTTACTGGCCTTTTCTTTAAGGTTATTCATCATTTTTTCTTTTTCCTCCGGACTCATACTGGCGTATTTGCCCGCAGCCAGTCCTGCCAATGCTCCCAGGATGAAAGTGGCAATGTGTTTGTTGCTAACCATTTTTAATGATTTAATTTATAATAGGTTTCCTAAAATTAAATCAAATTTTGTACCCTTTTAATCGGTTTCGGTTAATGGTCAATTTAACTGCGGTGAACAGCAGATTTTAGCAGGCGAAACATATCATTTACTTCTTTCCACCCGGTTTTGTCTTTTGCGTTGCCGGATATATGACGTTCATTTCTTTGATCAGATGACCCGCATCTGCAAACTTGTCAATTATAAAGAGCACATAACGGATATCAACCATGATATTCCGGCAGATCGATGCATCATAATAAATATCACTCATGGTCCCCTCCCAGACGCGGTCAAAATTCAGCCCAACAAGGTGACCGTTTGCGTCCAGCGCCGGACTTCCACTATTGCCCCCGGTAGTGTGGTTGCTGGCAATAAAACAAACCGGCATCTTCCCGTTTTTACTATAGTTGCCATAATCTTTTTTTCGATATAGCTCGCGGAGTTTATTGGGGACATCAAATTCATAATCTCCGGGAATATACTTTTCCATGACCCCGTCCAGGTAAGTATAATAATCATAATATCTACCATCTGCAGGCTGGTAGCCATCTACTTTTCCATAAGCTACCCTCAATGTGCTGTTCGCATCGGGGTAGAAAGTTTTATTTTTCAATACATCCATCTGGGCCTGCATGTACCCCCGCTGTAACTGATTAATGACCGGCTGAATTTCGTCCAGCCTACGCAGTACAGTGTCGTTGAAATGTATAGCCATCGCCCGCAGAAGCCTGGCAGCCTCGTCTGATTGCAAAAACCTGAATAAGTCATCCGGATTGTTTTGCAGCAGATCGATCACCTTCTTGCCATCCGCAAAAGGAGAGCGGCTATAAAGCTCCGCTGCCCATAGTGTGTAATCCTTTTTATTTTCATCCAGTTTCTGCCTTGCCATCGGCTCTACAAATCGGTCTTCCTGGTTTTCGAGGTACAATTGCATCATCGCAGAAAACTGTTCCTTATCAACCGACGTATTAAAATCTTTATAAAAATTCTTCAGCCACTCCGTCGTTTCAGCAATCGATGTTGAAAACGCATTACCCGTTGATGTCAGCCTGGCTTCCTGAAGCGATTCCAGCTTCGAGATGATCGTAAAAAGCTCTATTTTACTGACCGTTTCCAGGTAATAATCCCTGGCCAAGGCATAGGGTTTGATGGTAATATATGCCTGGTTGAGTTCTGGTAATACCTTTTCATATTTGGCTTTTAATAATGGCTGCTGGTTCAGTGCCTGAAGAAACTCCGCTTCTCTCTTTTTTTTCATTTCCACCGCCGTGGTTTTTGTCAGACCTAAAACCTCACCCTGCCATTTTTTCCAGGCGTTGCTGACTCCCGCGTATTTGGATGCGTACTGGATCTTTACAGCTTCATTAGCCCGCATATGTTTATTAAGCACGGCAAGTGCACGCGTCCGGATGAGGATTTTCGCAGGATCAAGGGTAGTGACAATTTGCTCTACCGCCTCGCTGGGAAGATATTCCGTTGTACGCCCCGGAAAACCAAAGATCATCGTAAAATCGTTCTTATTCATCCCCTTGAGCGATATTGTCAGAGATTTTTTTGGTTTATAAGGCACATTATCCGGCGAGTAATCGGCTGGTTTGTTGTCTTTCCCCGCATAGATCCGGAACAGACTGAAATCGCCGGTGTGGCGGGGCCAGACCCAGTTATCGGTATCCTGTCCAAAATTGCCAATCGAGGATGGTGGTGCTCCAACCAGCCTGATATCTCTATAGGTTTCAGTCACAAACAGATAATAGCGGTTCCCTTCAAAAAAAGGCCGGATCAGTAGATCCTGGTAGCTTTCCTTTCTAGTTTCTTTTTTTAATATATTAATATTATGATCTATGCGTGACTGCCGTTCATTTTCTTTCATAACATCGCTGACTCCATTCAGCACTTTTTCTGAAACGTCGGTTATACTCACAATAAACGTCACAAAAAGTCCGACATTGGCCAGTTCCTTAGTGGTATTGCCCGCCCAGAAACCGTCCCTGATATAATTGTGATCCAGGGTGGAATGTGACTGGACGGACCTGAATCCACAGTGGTGATTTGTGAGTACCAACCCTTTTTCGGAAATCACTTCGCCGGTGCAAAAACCTCCAAAACTGACAATAGCATCTTTCAGACTACCTTTATTGATACTATAAATATCTGAAGCGTTGATTTTCATACCCAGGCTTTTCATCCGCTTTTGATTCAGTTGCTCAAGTAATTGGGGTAACCACATGCCTTCATCGGCTCTTCCAAAAAAGGGAAACAGAATCAGCATTAAAACAATGAGAATATGAATCTTTCGCATACGGTTGATATTTAATGACAAAACAGTTTTAGAAAAGCAAGATTTTGGTGTGATTTTCGAAAAACTTATCCCCAAAGATATGTTAATTGGGCGTTAGTAATGTTAATAATCGGCCGTGGAACGTTAACAGGCTCGATAGTACTTAGCCAATAACTGCCTGTGTTTTAATCTAAATCAAAAAACAAGATTTAAGTTCGGCTTTTTCCAGCCAATATTAACATCAGTTTAATTCTATATAAATCAAAAAGTTTTCCCGGCTCTGAAATTTACAATCTTGTGGAAAACATTAAACTATCGATTGCAAAACACCCACTAGCTTGTGAATAAACCAGGGATTTTTGTGAATAACTCAAATTCTTTACTTTTGTAGTTCTGGCCCGAATTATTTATCCACGAATTCACAGTCCTAATAATAATAGGGTTTTTTTATAAAAATATATATTATTAATTATTAGGCTTGTTGATATCTGCCGGGCAGAAAGAAATTTGAGTTGTTTGGTTTGAGTTGTATCATTGCAATTCGAAAATCATCTGTTATGACTACCGGAATTTTAGAAAGCGCGATACAGGAACTTGACGGAAATGGTTTCCTGGATATAGCGGTTGATCCGCAAGTAGATCTCTTTGCCGAGATTGAGAGGCTGAAGAAGGAAAAGAATGCAGTCGTTTTGGCTCACTACTACCAGGAGGCTGATATTCAGGATATCGCGGATTATATCGGCGACAGTTTGGGGCTTGCGCAGGAGGCAAAAAAAACAGATGCGGACATGATCGTTTTTGCCGGTGTGCATTTCATGGCGGAGACCGCGAAGATCCTGAATCCCACGAAGAAAGTGTTGATACCGGATTTCAAAGCCGGTTGTTCCCTTAGCGACAGTTGTCCCCCGCCGTTGTTCAGAAAGTTTAAGGAAGAGCATCCTGATCATGTGGTGGTCAGCTACATCAATTGCAGCGCCGGTATCAAAGCGTTGAGTGATGTAATCGTCACCAGCAGTAACGCGAAGGCGATTGTGGATAGTTACGATAAGGATCAGAAAATAATATTTGCTCCCGATAGAAACCTGGGTGCTTATCTGAATAAAGTGACCGGCCGGGATATGCTGCTTTGGAACGGCGCCTGTATGGTTCACGAGATTTTTAGCCTGGAAAAGATCACCAAACTGAAATTGCAGCATCCGGATGCGAAGGTCATTGCCCATCCTGAATGTGAAGAACCGGTGCTGAAAGTCGCCGATTTTATTGGTTCTACAACGGGTTTGCTGAAATTTACTCAGAAGGATGATTCAATGAAATATATAGTGGCTACCGAGACGGGAATTTTACACCAGATGGAAAAAGCCAGTCCCTACAAAACATTTATACCCGCACCGCCCGATAATAGTTGTGCCTGCAATGATTGTCCGCATATGAAGCGGAATACGCTTGAAAAAGTTTATTTATGTATGGAGTATGAAATGCCGGAGATAACGATGGATGAAGAACTGAGGCTCGGTGCCAAAAAATCGATCGACCGGATGTTGGATATCAGTAGCAGAGCTGGATTATAAATATTCACTATTTAGGGATAAAATCGGGATCTAACGATAAGGGATTATTTCTTTTTCACCCCGACAAGTTCAAAACTTTCATCAATCCATTCTTTAAGCAAGTCATTGCTGACCGAACCGTCTGCAATAATTGTATTCCAGTGTTTTTTATTCATATGGTAACCGGGAAGTATGCAGGAATATTCTTCCCTCAGTTGTACAGCTTTTTCGGGATCGCACTTGACGTTGAATTGTACGGGATTTTGATCCAAGCCTGCCAATAAAAAAATCTTTCCATTTATCTTATACACCAGTGTATCGGGACCAAAAGGAAAATCCTCTTCTGCGCCCGGCCTGGACAGGCAGTAATCACGGAGTTCTTCAATATTCACTGTCACGAATCCTAGTATTATATAAATTTTTCGTTTTTGTTACGTTTCACATCATTCACAAAGTTTTTTATTTCCTGTTCTTTTTCTTTTTTGCAAATCATAAGAACGTCGTTGGTGTCCACCACAATGTAATCGTCCAGACCCTGCAATAAGACCAGTTTTTTATCGGGAACATTGACTATGCAATTGTGGGTATCATAGATCATCACATCCGAGCCCACCACGGCATTTTCAAAGTAGTCCTTTGGCATGTTTTGGTAGGCGCTGTTCCAGGACCCCAGGTCACTCCAAAAAAATGATCCTGGAATAACATAGACGTTGGGGGCTTTTTCCATGATGCCGAAGTCGATGGAGATGCTCGGACATTTAGCATAAACATCTCCAATTATTTTCTTTTCATCCCTGGTATTAAGTTTGTCTTTTTCTCCGGCGAAGAGTTCAAAGATCTCTGGTAAATGTTGTTCGAAGGCCTGGAGGATGCTTTGTGTTTTCCAGATGAAAATACCAGAGTTCCACAGAAAATCCCCGCTTTTCAAAAATATTTTCGCCAGATCCAGGTTTGGTTTTTCTGTGAACGTCTTAACCTTAAAGATCCCTGGCGCTACTTCTTCGTGACTACGCTGAATATAGCCGTAGCCGGTATTGGGACTCGTGGGAAGGATACCGATGGTAACGAGCGCATTCAGGTGTAAAGCAAAGCCAAAGGCCTTATCAATCACAGATTTGAATTTCTCTTCTTCCTGGATCATATTATCAGCCGGGGCGGCGATCATCACTGCTGAGGGGTTCACCTTATGAATTTTAAAGGCGATATAGGCAATGCAGGGAGCCGTATTTTTTCTGAAAGGTTCTGCTACGATATTTTCGGGTTTGAGATCCGGGAGGTGTTGAAGCACCAATGGAATATAATCGACAGAAGTGACTACGAATATATTTTCTACCGGGACAATTTTGCGATAGCGATCGAAGGTGGTTTGTATGAGTGACCGGCCGGTCCCGAGAATATCTAAAAACTGTTTAGGATGGTCTGTCCGGCTCTTTGGCCAGAACCGGCTTCCGATGCCCCCGGCCATAATAGCTACATAATGATTCTGATTCATATTTGGTTTAAATTAATCCTTCTTTCAGTAAGTCGTGGATATGAATAACACCTAAGTATTTTTTTTCCTCAGTTACGATTAATTGGGTGATGGAATTTTTTCGCATCATGTCAAGGGCTGTCACTGCCAGTTCCCCACCGCCAATCGTTTTCGGGTTCAGGGTCATAATATCCCGGGCTGCGATATTTTCAATATCTGCATTTCGTTCAAGCATTCGCCGAAGGTCTCCGTCCGTAATGATACCAATGAGATCGCGGTCCTCTGTAACAACGGCTGCCACTCCCAACCTTTTCCTGGTCATTTCTACGATAACTTCCTTCAGGGACTGATTAGCCAGGACCGCGGGTTTTTCGTTATCCGTATATACATCCGACACCCGAAGATATAGTTTTTTGCCAAGCGTTCCGCCAGGATGAAACTTGGCGTAATCACCCTCTCTGAAGCCCCGGACTTCCATCAGGCTTATTGCCAGGGCATCTCCCATTACCATCTGTGCGGTAGTGCTGCTGGTCGGAGCCAGGTTATTTGGACAGGCTTCCTGGCTCACCATGGTGTTCAGAATATAATCCGCATGCTTTGCGAGAAAAGAGTGTGTATTGCCGACAAATGCGATCAGGGGATTGCCAAAGTGCTTAATCAGCGGGACAAGTGCCTTTATCTCGGGACTGCTGCCGCTGTTACTTATTATAATCACGGCATCACCTTCCTGAACCATGCCCAGGTCACCATGCAGCGCATCGGCTGCGTGCAGGAAAAGGGAGGGGGTGCCGGTGGAGTTGAGGGTAGCCACTATTTTTTGGGCTACCAGGGCGCTTTTGCCTATTCCACTGATGACCACGCGACCCTTCAATGTCGAAATCAAAGACACCACTGATTCAAAGTCCTGATCCAGGGAGTCGCTGAGGGATTTAATAGCTTCCGCCTCCAGCAAAAATGTCTTTCGGGCCGTTTCCAGAATGTTCTGAGACATAAAATTAGATTTATTCCTTACGGTGATGAGGTCACAAAAGTATCGTTTCCGTTCAGAATAATTTTAACCATTTATATTTTACCAGAAGGCTGCTGTTGGTTATCTTTAAAGACTCTAAACCTAAATATATTTTTTTATATCACGGATTTGGCGTAACTTTTAACGTTTATTCACTATGGATGAACAAAACAGGTTTTTGTGCCCGGTTATTGAAGGTAAGTTGATGACTGGCGGGAATGCCTAAAACACTTAAACAGAGAAAAGTGCAGAGAAAAGAAGCGGCTCTTAAGCCGGTCAGAAAAGCAAAAAAAAGCAATACAAAAGAGCCAGCCAACGGTAAGTTGGATTTACGCAAGGAATTAAAAGAAAATTTTGGATTTTCAAATTTCAAAGGGAACCAGGAAGAGATCATTGAATCACTAATGTCCGGGAAGGACACCTTTGTGATCATGCCCACCGGGGGAGGGAAAAGCCTTTGCTATCAGCTACCCGGGGTTGTGATGGATGGGGTGGCGATCATCGTGTCACCACTTATCGCTCTGATGAAAAACCAGGTTGACCTGGTACGTGGGTATAATAGCAATGACGAAGTAGCTCATTTTTTAAATTCAACCCTGACAAAAAAAGAGATTCGCGAAGTTCATGATGATCTGTTGGACGGAAAGACCAAATTATTATATGTTGCGCCTGAAACGCTGACCAAGGAAGACAACCTGTCGTTTTTCAGCGATTTGAAGATTTCCTTTTTTGCGGTGGATGAGGCCCACTGTATTTCAGAGTGGGGTCATGACTTCCGGCCGGAGTATCGAAGATTAAGGGAGATGATGGACCGGATCAATCCGGATCTGCCCGTTATTGCGCTTACAGCGACGGCTACGCCAAAAGTGCAGAGTGATATCATCAAAAACCTAGACCTGAGGGAACCCAATATTTATATTTCCTCATTTAACAGGCCGAACCTGTATTATGAGATCCAGCCAAAGATTAAGAAGGGCCAGACGGACGAGAGTATTGTGCGTTTTATTAAAGGAATGCACCACAAAAGCGGGATTATTTACACCCTCAACCGAAAAACCACTGAGGAGCTGGCTGGTATCCTGATGGCCAACGGGATCAAGGCTGTGGCATATCACGCCGGACTGGACAGCAAGCTGCGAACGGAGAGGCAGGACAAATTTTTGAGCGAGGATGTGCAAGTGATTGTCGCGACAATTGCTTTTGGGATGGGAATCGATAAACCCGATATCCGGTTTGTCATCCATTATAATATTCCGAAATCGATCGAAAACTATTATCAGGAAACCGGGCGCGCCGGCCGCGATGGAATGGAGGGGAAGTGTATCCTCTATTATTCCCACAAAGACGTGAGTAAGCTGGAGCACCTGATGCGCGACAAACCGCTGAGTGAAAGGGAAGTGGGTACCCAACTGATCAATGAAACGGTGGCCTATGCAGAAAGTGGTGTATGCCGACGGAAAGTGATCCTGAGTTATTTTGGTGAGAGTTACGAAAAAGAAAATTGTGGAAATTGTGATAACTGCCTCCATCCGAAAGAAAAGATAGAGGCTAAGACGCATGTTGTGCAGGTGCTGAAAGTAATCAAAGACCTGGACGAACGTTTTGCTACAGATTACGTTGTGAATATATTGATCGGCCGGAACACGCCCCAGATCAAGATGTTCAGACATGAGGGGTTGGCGACTTTCGGAAGCGGCCGCGATAAAGATGCCCATTTCTGGAATTCATTGATCCGGCAAATGCTGCTGGAGGGTTTGCTGAAGAAGGATATCGAGGAATATGGGGTGTTGAAGTTTACCAAAGAAGGGATTGCCTTTAGTAAAAAGCCGAAGTCGTTCAAGATTGTGTTAAACAACACTTTCGATGAGGCTCAGGGCGATGATGAAGAGGGCCGCGATTCTTCCGAAGGAGGCGCAGCCGATCCCAAATTGTATGAGATGCTGGTGGAATTGAGGCAGAAGGAGGCAAAGAAAAAGAACCTGCCGCCTTTTGTGATCTTCCTGGAAAACTCGTTGCAGGATATGGCAACGATGTACCCGACCACCATTGCCGAGCTGGAGAAATGCCAGGGGGTAAGCCGGGGAAAGGCCATGCGGTATGGGAAACCGTTTGTTGAGCTAATCGCCAGGTATGTGGAAGAAAATGAGATTGAGCGCCCGGATGATTTTGTTATGAAAAGTGTGGTCAACAAGAGTGGTAATAAAGTTTATATTATCCAGCAAACAGACAAAAAGATCCCGTTAGAGATCATTGCGAGGACTAAGGGCTGGAAAATTGATGAGTTGTTAGAGGAAATGGAAACGATCGCTGCCAGTGGCACCAAGCTGAACCTGGGCTATGCCATTGACGAGATGCTGGATGAGACCGAGCAGGAGGAGATCATGGATTATTTCAAGGGGAGCGAGACTTCCTCACTTGATGTGGCACAGGGGGAGTTGTCGGACTTTGATTTCAGTCCTGAGCAACTAAAGATCATGCGTATACAGTTTCTTTGTGAGTATGGCATGTAAAAATTCCCCGAAAAGTTGAATTATTATATTGATTCGGTTATCTTTGCAGCCCTGTTGACCAGCCGTTCTGGCTTTATGTGTGCAGGTGTAGGTAAGGTGCGGTAGCTCAGTTGGTAGAGCAAAGGACTGAAAATCCTTGTGTCGGCGGTTCGATCCCGCCCCACACCACAGATTAGCAAATCCGTGCGAGTTTCTTACTTGTACGGGTTTTTTGTTTCGATGATTTTCGTTTGTTATTTGTGAGATTGAAAATACTTGTGTCGCCCCGATAAAGATCGGGGCCCACACCACAGATTGAAAATACTTGTGTCGCCCCGACCTTCTTCGGGGCCCACGAGAATTTTGAGACATCAATTTACCGATAATTCGAGATTTTTTCGATAATCGCTTCAGTAATAGTCAAGCGCCCCTCCATTCCATAGGGTAATGCTGAAACAATACACTCTTTTATATTTTTATTATCCAATAGGTTTTGGCATTGGCTTGCCAGGTATTTTTGTAGATTGTTATCGCTGGTGTTTGCGACTGCGTCAGTCAAAGTGGTTATGTTATCCATCAGGTAAATAATGTCCTCAAAATCGTGGCTCGTACGTAAATCCTTCCCGCCACGGCTATTCATGGCTTCAAATTTAGATGCCAGGTAGTACTCTACGGGGAAAATATAAATTTGGACACGATCATCCAATGATTTTATTTCCCTATTCGCGATGCCTGAGTCATACCATTGATTGCTAAATCCAAGAATTTTTTCGTCCGTTGGCATTATGTCAACAATTAAATTATCATAAAGCCATCGGCAAATAGGGGCAGATTTTGACTGATCATTGACAAATCCCAATTTTCTAAGTTCATCCTCCAGGGCATAATAATCTGTTCTCGAACTTATTTCAATTACACAATCGATGTCTTTTGTGGGGCGTATATCCGAAGCTGCGGGATCATCAACATATAGTTCGGCAATAGCACCGCCAACGAACACAACTTCGTCTTTAAGATGCGCGAGGCCTTCCACGACCTTTATGATCATCTCGGTGTTAGCTGACATATTCCAATCGTTTGTCTAATTCTGAAATAGCAATCTCGATTTCTCTTACCCGACCAATTCGTAAGGTATCAACAATTACAAGGAGCTCGTAAAGAGCTAAGTTGGTCGACACAATTTTTGGAACCGTTTTATAAAGGGGTTCCACGGATAACCCGCGCCTGGTTCCGCTTGCGGCCTTCCAAACAAAAATGTCTTCGCCTTCGGTAATTAGATCCTTAATGGGGGGTGCCGAATGAGCTGTTGCGATACCCCGCACTTTAGGGCCAAGTTTCGCCGGGAACACATATTTCAATCCATGAATTAAAAACTCTCGAAGCGCTTGTTTATTTACCCGGTCTTTTGTTTGATTTATAAAACCAGACTCTATGAGGCGGTCAAAGACGGAAGACACTTCGGCGGGACTTATCAGTAATGAGTCTGCGATCGCCGCCTGGGTGAATTGCTCCCCTTTAAGAGAAACGACCTTTAATATGACTAGTATATCTTGCGATTTCATAAAATTCCCGATTCACGAATTGTGAATAAGCATATCTTAATGACTGATTTTCAAATTTATAATGTTGCGGTTTATTGCAATTTACGACTTTGTGTTCTAAAACAGTAATTAATTGCATATACCGCTCTTGGTTTTCACGCATTATCTCGTTTCTTCTGAATATCCTTAACTATTACAGCACTATCAGATTTTGAGAACACGATATAGCTTCGGCACGATTTTTCGGTTATGTGGCCGGTAATAACCGTGCATCCGAAAGGCGAACCCTGCTGGAAGCGGAAATTTTACAACGCGGTTTTCTCGCAATAATGATAGAAAAAACCGTATCTTTGAGAGGCGGGCGAGAAAATGAAGAAACTGAAAGTAAAAGAAGTTTTGACGATGCTAAAAGAAGATAGCTGGTTTTTGTGTGCCCAGGAAGGTAGCCATCGTCAGTTTAAACATCCGGCAAAGCAGGGAAAGGTAACCGTCAATGGTAAACCCAGTGATACACTTTCCCGGGAATTATTGAATAGTATTTTTAAACAGGCCAGTTGGCGTTAACGAAATGAAAGCGAAAACAGTAAAAGTATTGATCGATTGGGATGAAAATTATGGTGCATTCAGCGAAGCAATGCCTGGTTGTGTGGCAACAGATAAGACCGTTGAGGGTGTAAAAAAGGTCTACGCTTCTGCACTTGAATTTCATTTGGATGGCATGCGTAAAGATCGCGACAGTATCCCGGATATTTTTAAAGGGAAGTATCAGTTAGAGTTCGAATTATCAGCCCAGGCGCTCTTGCATAGATTCGATGGAATACTGACGCGGGCGGCGCTCTCCCGGATTACCGGGATCAACGAAAAACTGCTTGGTCACTATATGAGCGGCTACCGAACGCCACGCCCGGCAAGACGACAGAAAATTGTGGAGGGGATTCATAAAGTTGGTAATGAATTGTTGGAGATCACATAACTTACGTTTTTGCAAATTTTTCAGAACATTTTGTAATCGCACCGCTACAGCTTCCCGCTAACCCTTCAACCTAAAATCAAAATCCAATAATTCGTCGTTGACAATCTTAAGTTTCTTTATGTCGGGGTGCAAAGGATCAATAACGACTATCAGTTCCTGGGGAATGATAGAGGAGGGTAAGGCATAAGCAAGCGTTTGTTTGTTCTGCAATAGCTGCGTACCGAAATTCCGGGTCGAAACCGGAGGCGGTTTATCTCTCCAGTCTGACGACAGGTTGCTGACTTCTATTTCTAAAATGCAATCATCCGGAATGAACAAAGTCCGCATCGTGAACTTCGAATAGATGTAACTTTCCCTGGTAATATTTGCCATATTTTCAACAAGAGCGAGGGCTCTCGTTTCCGCCGCGTATATACAAAATATCCCTTTGCTATTCCATCGTCCCGGAGCAATGGATGCACCAATTCCTTTGAGGTCTTCTTCCAGATGTTTATTCCTGGTTATACGATATACGGTCATAGCAATCGATTATGAATATACGCCATAGTCAATACGGCCAATCAAATCCTTTACTTCCTGAAAACCATACATGGTGTCTAAAAAATCGATGGGCTTTTTATTGCCTAAAGAAACGTTTTCAGTTCTCATCCATTTGTTAAAACCTTCTCTGTTTTCAAACACATCATAGCCGTACGAATAAAGATCGGCGATTCTGTAAATCTTATCACTTTCCGAGACTTCGTAGGTAAAGGTGGCGGGTTTTTGTGTTATTGTTTGCCGGGTTAGACCGAGTATAAAGGCGACTTTTTCGTATTCTAAACCGGTTACATCTTTCAGATGTAGCAATTCCTTTTGTGAAATACCACGTTTGATTTTAAGAATTGCCTGGGTGGTACTTGTTTTATATTCAGCCTCACTTCTAGCGTTTAACAGACTTTTTCCTTTATATGGTAATAGTTTTTCTTTTGCCGGTTTATTGATATTACCACGCTTTGAAATGTTGGTTGATCTATCCTGAGCTTTACCCATAAAAACCTTTTTATCCAAAGTTAAATAATTTACGTTGGATTGTAAAATTGTTTACATGTCTGGATGCAGCGGCGATAGGCGGACCGAATCTTGCGCCACTCAGCCGGGGACTTTTTACGTTTGGTGTAAATATGAAATAGATACCGGCGGTTATCATGCAATCGAATGTTGGTCGGGGTGTGTTTCAGAATTAACGCCTGGATGTTCAACGACTAATACAACCATGTGTATTCCTCAAGTTAGTTAGGGTTTATGCAAGCGCATTATAATTTGGCGCAGTCTCGTTGAAAAGGGTGATAAATTTAGTAATTTCGAGTATTGGAGATGTTTAACGTTGGTTGGATATTTAAATGCTTTCCATAATGAGTTTGTATTCTCAAGTACCCCATTTTGCCAGATGGATTATGTTGTTTAGCTTGTTGCAGCCGTGGAATGCTATATATTCCCAAAATAGAATAGATAGCCTGATTCATTTGCTTGAAGCCAATTATCAACAGGAGAAGATCTATTTATGTCGAGATAAAGCTGAATATATATCCGGGGAGTCAATTTTTTTGAAAGGGTTCGTTTTTGCGGGATACCAGCTATCTGACATTTCTTCCAATTTGTTTGTCGAAATATTGGATAAACAGAAAAATCTTATCGCGAAAAGCGTTTCGCCTGTTTTTAAAGGGATAACCGAAACAGTTGTAAGATTACCGGACACCATAAGTACCGGAGTTTACTACCTCAGGGCATACACCAAATGGATGTTGAACTTTGATGAGAGGTTTCAATATGCCCAACCCATTGTTATATATAATCCAAAAACAGACGTATCATTTACCCCTGATTTGACAAAGTGGGATTTTAGAGCTGTTCCCGAAGGAGAGAAATTGTTAGACGGGGTTCCAGCCAAGCTCGCGATTAGGTTCTTTGACTTGGAGCGGCCGACTATCGTTGCTAAGATTAAATTATTCGATAGAACTGAAAACACCGTCGTAGAAGGCTTTAGCCCGCTTGATCAGAACGTCGCTGTTTGTCGATTTACACCGCTATTCGGCCATACCTATGAAGCTGAAGTAACAGATTCTTTTGGGATGACAAGAAAACAAGTGTTGCCACAAGTGGTCCAAAGCGGTGTAGTTTTAAACGTCCTGCAAAATGACACCTCCATTGATTACCTAATTAGTTCGGTTAGGCAGCCGGATGTGAGATCTTTTCGGTTAGTTGGGACGATTGATAACATCATTGTTTATAAGGCCAGTATTAAAATGTCGGGAGATGTTTTTAGCAGAAGCGTTTCTACAAAAGAGTTTCCCGCGGGGGTGTTGCGCCTTTCGCTATTTGATGATGCCTATAATTTGCAAGCAGAACGATTGTGTTTTGTCTACCCCAAAGCTCCAGGAACGCCAAATGTTCGAACAATCAAGAAAAATTTGAGGGCAAGAGGTGAAAACGAAGTATCAATAGAAGCAGATTCATCGGCGATTTTATTCGTAACAGCTTTTGATGATGAGGATGGCAGAGTGACGTCATTGCCTGACATTGTAAGTTCGTTTTGGCTAACTTCTGATTTTGTTAGAGAAATAAAAGACGCTGGCCAGTATTTCAACGATGTGAGTCGCGATAAGAAACAGGCTTTGGATGGCATCATGATTTCTGAAAAATGGGAGCGGTTTGATTGGCAGAAAGTATTATCCGGTTCTTTTCCGAAAGTAATTTACCAGGATGATGGATACCTGGCATTTTCGGGGCAGGCAGAGTACAAAGATAAACCGTTTCCCGGCGCTAAAATATCTTTCATTGTTCATTATCCTGATTCAACTAAGCAGGTATTGCTAGTTGAAACCGATGACGATGGGAAATTCGTTTTAAGGGATTTGATATTTGAGGAGTCAGCCAGCATAGATTACTTTCTGCAGGATAAAAAGGTCGACAGGATATATTTTACTATCCGGTTCTCACCGGGACTACAATGGTATCCTTACAAAATGATGCTGCCGAAAAATAATCTTGTTGCAATTAAAAAGGATGTACGTTTCGAAGCCAGGCTTTTGAATGAGATCAACACGCTTAGGAATGACGCGGCATTGAACAAGCGTGTAAAGGAGTTGGAGGAAGTTGTGGTTTGGACAAAGACGAAATCGGCGACGCAGGCTTTAAACGAAAAGCTTAGTTCAGGTAGATTTTATAATTCACGGGAAACGATTTATGATTTTGTGAATAAAGAGCAGATGACTACCGCAACATCCGTCTTACAGTTTGTATCGGCAAGGGTGTTGTGTGATAATTACCACCCTTGCAGTTATTTTGTAGATGAATTTCCCGTGACCAGGCAGGACCTGTCTCAGATTTTAATAAATGATGTAGCTATGATCAAGATCCAGGGAAAGCTAAACGCACATATCATTCTGGTATATTTAAAAACCGGAGGAGAATTTGTCGGAGTAAATCGGAATAGCGGCAAAAACACCATCTCTGTGGCGGGATACGAGAAAGCTGAGAACGTTCGGTTGAATTATTCAATGCCAGAATATCGCAATGCGATTTCAAAGGATAGCAGAGTTGTTTTATTATGGAGTGATTTATTGGTTTCCGATGGTCAGACCGAAAATACTCGTGTCATATTTTTCAATAATGATTTTTCGAAAAGGATACGCGTTTCAGTTATGGGAATCGATGGAAACGGCGAACCGTTTAGTTTGAGGGAATCATACTGAGCGATAGTGGATCGTGAGTTCTTTGGGGTTGAAGGAACTCTCATATGAAAGGGTTTGCAGGTTTGTATCTCTGCGAGGGCTGTTTGGCTTGCCAGCTACTTTTTTAGGCCGGTATCGTTGTAACATACTACGTTATGATGAAGCTTATGAAGTATATTATAGTAAATGCGGTTTTGTGCCTGACTTATGCGACGTTGAGTTATAAGATCGGCGGTGATTCATATGATCCGGTGGGTACAGGATATAGATTTTGCTTTTTTGTATCACTGCATCTGTTGGGTATTATTTTTTTTGAGTTGATCAGGAACGGCCCAGGCAAGCCTAAAAAAGTTCAAAATTCTATAAGTGGATATATGATTCGTCGGTTTTATACCCTCATTTTACCTCAAAGGTTGTAACAGCGCCTCCTGCGACTCCATGCTGCGATAGCCCCTCCACGACCACAGCAAATTTGCCGGTCAGGTCCGACGAGTAGAATATGGAGCTTGTAGATGTATTTCCGGTTAATGTCAGGTTTGGATTCCAATAGAGCGTTGTCCGGTAGTCAGGTAAATGGCTCGCCAGGTTCTCAGGGCTGGCATAAACCGGAGAATAAAATTCCCTTTCAGCCTGCAATCCCTCATATTCAACAACCGTTGCGTTTGATGACAAATTGTAATTGCTGAGGGCCGGTTTATAGGTTTTCCAATTTAAAATGCCGTCAAAGACCATCGGGCCGTAAATATATCTTTGCGCAACCACTTCGAGTAATCTCAACTTTAACGGATCAAACTCGAAGAATTTGGTGAAGTCGAAAACCGGTACGCCATCGAGGAGATTCAAAGGACGTCCGGGTAAATATCGTTGTGCAACTGGGTCAACGATCGGAAGTTCCACTTGTCCATTTCGCCTGCGGACATTTACCAACACAACGTATTCGCGCAAGATCTCTTCCATACTTGTAAAGCGAGTATAGCGTTCCAGCTCATAACGAAAATCGGGCTTAACGTAGAAAGAGGCCGTATCAGTGGACGGTGGATAAACAAATCGATTCATTTTATCAGAGACATACATATTCTGAACCTGCACGGCAACACTCCGCTTCAGCACAGTATTGGGGTATTGCACCGGCCTGACAAAGGGTCTTACATGCGCACGGGTGTATTCCTGGCTGAAGGGGGAGTTTATTTGTATCTTAAAGATACTATCCTGGGTTAAAGGATTTGTTTGTGTGATGATGATATTACCGCCAATGAAGCTGTTCATCTCGTATTTTACTGTTCCATCACGGTGACTCACTGCCGAACTGAATTGTGTCAGATCAGCCGGTGAGCCAATATAGGTGCCCACCTGGGCTGCGGGTTGTCCCGTGACACTATGCGTAACCTTTCCTGTAATAATATGCCCCCTGATTTCCGGCGGGTAATCAAACCGAAGTTTTTTGCCGGCCAGCACATCGGACCATTTGAATCTTCGCCAGCCCTGGGTTAGCATGAGGTTATCGGCGGCGGCTTCTGCTTCTTTGGTGTCTGTGAAATAATAAAACGGATCTTCTACCAGGCCCTTCAGGTCAGATGACAGATATAAGTAATGCAGAATATTTTTGTTGTCGATATTCTGTAGGGAGTCGAGTAAATATACCGACATGGAAAGTTTTGCCGAGTCTGTGCCCCGCAGTTGATGAGATGAAAGACTGATGTTGATCTCGTTCCGTTTTTCATACGAGGCACGGTTTGTACTAATTGAAAGATCGAGGTCTTTCTGGGGTCGCCTGAAATATAGCCTTTCGCTTACAGGTGTATTGTTGCTACTAAAAAGGGTGAGTTGTGAAACGCCCTCTCCCAAATCAGATTCTCTGAAGCTAAAGGTTGCCCGGCCGTTTAACACCGGTGCGGTTTGCGAGACTTTCACCGAAGACCTGGTATGGGCAAGAAGTTGTAGCTGTTTGTGATTATCATCATTGGTTATTGCCGCAACGGTTATGTTGCCGCCCTGGCCTTTCGAAAGCGACATGACCACTCCTTTCTCCAGAATTGCCGGCAGGTTTTTTCTGATGGGATCAACAGCCGGAGATATGATAATTGCCGAATATGTATAACCCGGGTGCGGTGTAAATATAAAATTTCCCATTCCGTTGTGGCTAGCAGTAAAGCGAAGCAGGGTGTCCACGTTTTCGAGCAGCAAGCCATTCACCGGTACGCCCTTGCCGGTATAATCTACCGCTTTGAACCCTATCTTACTTTGAATTCCGCTTACCAGGTCACCACCCTCGGGGAAGAACTGCACATCGATATTTTTGGGTGAGTGATTTTTATTGACTGTCGGGAACTTGTTCAGATTGAGTATAGTGATCTCTTTCTCGAAGAAATAATCCGGGCTAAAGTTTTTCATCCAATTGGTGTACGCGCGTAACTTATAATATCCTGATGCTATGTTAGTCGGGAGGTGAACAGAGGCGTTTCCCTCACCACGGTATAACCCGGTCTTTATCTGAGACACAGGGACATTGGCGCTGTCAAGAATTTCTACATACGCGACCTTGCTCAGATTAATGGGCTTATTGGAAACTGCATCCGTATAATATAATTTTAACCAGAGTATCTCCCCTGTGAGATAATAATTTTTATCAGTATGCACGTAAATCTTTTCCCGAATCCCGGTGGACGCGTATTCATTCAGTTTGCTCGTAATATCACTGTGAAGTGATGTTTGCGCATGCAGAGGAGTCGACATCAGCAAGATCTGAAGAAAGAGGAGAGCGCAAATGGCTTTCTTCACCGGGGTGCAAAAACCTGAGTGTCCGGCCTGCGCATATTCTAATTCGGGAATGACAATATTTGAAAGTATATTTTCCATTAAATGAAAAGTTAATTTGGCCAGTATGGCGGTTTTAAGTTCGAGCCGAGAAGCTTGCAATCGACACATTCCGCTCGCGCTGCGGAGAAGAGTTTGATCGAATCATTGGGCCAAAGCTCTGTTGGAAGTATGGGCAGCATGTCCCCGGCTTTTTCCTTAATACTATCTGAAATGTTTTCAATGATATTTAGCTCGCAAAATTCCCGGTAGTTCCAGCCGCCTATATCGTACGGGTTCAGGAATATTCTTTTCACCCGCTCCTGTGTGACATCCACAAAACCAACGACAATTTCATCGGGGTTCGTGGTGCAGACAAGATTGCCTTTTACTTCTGAAGGCTGCGCATCAAAGATAGAACCAAGTTGTTCGTTGTTCTTTTTCATCTGCAGGTAGAACCGGTAAGCTTCTGCACTGAGTGCGTACTGCCTTAGTTCTATGCTGTACAGGACACTGAGCTTAATGGAGTGCGGTTCAATAAAGGCTAATGGGAGATAGACAATATCCCTCGTCAGTTTTTCAGTGGAGCCGATCAGTAAATTTCTGAGTTTGTTGTACTGCCAGCACCTGTACATTGAGTAATCAGATTCGTGTCCCGGAAATTTATAGGTCGCGGCAATGGTTTCCCGGGTGGGATTGTAATAAACGAGATTGCTTACAAAAGAGGATCGGATTTCCCAGGTCTCGTCGTATTTCCATTGATAAAATCTTGTCTTGGCAGCGTCATCGTGCGCATGAACATATAATTGCAGACCGTCATTTTCCTTTTTCCAGCTTACGCTGTCGATAGGCGGGGTTGTTTTTACCGGCGTAAATGCTGAGACGTAATTTTTATTATCTTTTGTGGTGATATTGATCCGGTATTTGTTGCCCGGGTTCAGATTTAGCGATGGAATACTGTACGAGCCTGCAACAGAGGGTTGCAAGCGGAAGCGCTCGTTCTTGTCACTTTCTACCAGCACGACTGCACCATTCTCCGGATGCATAGAGAATTTGTCTTTAAGTTTTGTCGTGCGCGAAAGCATAATGGTTGTGGAAGACGCACCGTTGCTGATAAAACCTTCGACTACCAGATAGCCTGTTACAGGTTCAGAGAAATGCGCATCGTAAATCTCTTTGCAACCGAAAAGCAGCAGAATAAAAAGGCTTGTTATAAAGCGTGTTTTTTTCATTTACTATGGAACTTTAAAACCTGATATTAAAATTGATATAAGGGATGGCACTGCCGAATATGGAAAGCTTATATCCATTTACCACACCGTTTTCGGAAGTGTAATAAACCGAGTAAGGATTCTTTCTTCCGGTAATATTGTAGACACCGATGGTCCAGGAATTATGTGTTCGCTGGTGTAGTTTATGATTGCCCTCGATGTTCATTGCAGCATCCGCCCGGAAATAATCCGGAATGCGGTGTGCGTTTCTGTCTCCATAAAGTGTTCGCATGCCATCGGAGTAATAGAACCTCCCGATTGGGAGGGTGATAGGTCGCCCGGTACTGTAGGTGCTGTTCAGCGAAAAGCTAAAGCGGTGGGATACCCGGTAATTGCCCACCAGCGTAGCATCGTGCGGCTTATCATAGTTTGCGGGGTAGAATCTGCCCTGATTAATATATTCACCGGTTGCAGCCTGATCGGCTTTTAATAAAATGCGGCTATAAGTATAACTGATCCACCCGTTGAGTTTGCCCGTCAGTTTTTTCACCTGGAATTCTACGCCATATGCTTTGCCGTTGGTACGCATCACTTCTGTTTCCACATGAGGGTTTAACAGCAGCACGGCGCCACTTTTGAAGTCGAGGTAATTTTTAATGCGTTTATAGTATCCTTCCAGTGAAATTTCAATGGTGTTTTCTTTGAGATTTTTAAATAACCCCATTGAGTATTGCTCCCCGAATTGCGGGTGGATATTTGGATCGCTCAGCTTCCAAATGTCGGTGGGCGCCATGGCCGCGGTATTGGAGAGCATGTGTATGTACTGCCGAAGGGTGGTGTAACCCAACTTGAGCGACATGGTATTTGAGAGCATCTGTCTGAGTCCAAGCCGAACTTCGGGTCCCTGGTAGGTATGGATGATTTGTCCTCTTTTATAATCTGTTACGCCGGTAATATTTTCTATCGTCTTAGGAACGCCCGCGGGGTAGTTGTTCACACTTGCCGGTCCAAGAAAATTGTAAACGGAATAACGGATTCCTGCATCGAGCGTAAGCGAGGGGGAGATATTGTATTTGTCACTGAGATATAGCGCGGATTCTAACGCTTGCTCCGCAGGCATCGTTACCGGCGCAATCAGCGACTTTTCACCTACGGGACCGTAGTCGCCGGGGTGTAATTTGTGATAGCTGGTATTTAATCCAAATTCCAGCGAGTGTTTTGCGTTAATGAAATAATTGAAATGCGTGCGGAACCAGGATTGGTTGATGTCGAAATTCAGCGAATAGGCATTCACCGGATTTTTGTCGCTACTGATTTCATATTGGTAGCGGTCATATCCTCCGGATATGATTGCATAGAGACGGTTATTAAAGGAATGTTTCCACTTCAGCGAGACATTTTTGTTATTATACCGGTAAGCGGTATCGCTGTTGAGGTTGAAGCGGTCGTTGCTGGTATAGGCGGTAAGGTACAGGGTATTTTTTTTATCAAACTCATGGTTCAGGATCAGGTTCACGTCATAGAAGGAGGCTTCGCTGTTCTTGTATTGATCGGGCAGATTTTTCAGTAGCCAGTTAGTGTAAGTTGTACGACCCCCAAGGATGAAAGATGATTTATCTTTAATAAGCGGTCCTTCGATATTGACTCTGCTGGTAAGGAGACCAATACCTGCCGAACCGGCAAACGTTTTCTTGTTTCCCTCGCGGCTGTTTATGTCGACCACCGAAGAAAGTCTCCCGCCATAGCGAGCGGGGATGCTGGCTTTATAGAGCTCCACATCCTTGACCACTTCGGGATTGAAGGCCGAAAACATACCGAAAAAATGAGAAGGATTGTAGATATTTAGATCGTTGAACAATATCAGGTTTTGATCAGTGGATCCGCCGCGTACATTGAGTCCCGTGCTTGCCTCTCCAACGGTTTTCACTCCAGGCGTTGTGAGCACGACGCGTAGGATATCGGCTTCGCCAAATACAACCGGTACTTGTTTGATGGTTTTAATGTCTATTCGTTGCAGACCGAGCTGGGTGTTCCGGATGTTGCTGACTTTCTGGGCAGAAATGGTGACGTTTTTTAGCGTCAGGATCCGTGATCCCATTTCGATGTTGAGCCGTCCATCGCCTCTGACGATTAATCGTCGTCTTGCGTCTTCCATACCAATGCTTTGAACATTGATCGTTTGGGGTCCCGCCGGTACCATCAGGGTGTAGTATCCAAACTGGTCGGTAGCCGAGCCGGCAGCAGAGCCCGCAACCTGGACGGAGGCGCCTATTACGGGCTCTCCGGTTTTTATATCTTTGATGTAGCCGTTTATAATATATCTTCCCGATGGTGCATCGTCTGTCCCTTGTCCTATCATATATACTTTATCATCATCTTTGGTCGCCAGATGATCCTCGGATACGGTGTCGGAAATTGAAGTAGCCTCGGAGGAAAAAAAACTCCGGGGCAATTTTGTTTTCAGTATTGTTCCCTTGGTGATAAAAATGTTATTTTGGTCGTCGATGGCGTAAGCGGTATTGCTGTCAAAAAATAGCTTGTCGAGCACCTGCGGGAGAGGTAGTGTTTTTACTGAAAGATTAACTTTTGACGTATCGAAGTAGGTGGTATCGTAGAAGAACCTGAATCCCGTCTGCTTTTCCAGTTGCAACAAGATTTGTTGGGTGCTTAGTTGATTGAAGTCTTCCGAGACCAGGGGATACGATCTAGACTGGGCGTCTGTCGTTTGGCGCAACAGGAAACAAGATAAAGCGAGGAGGAGAATGGTAAGACGGTGTCTCAATGCAATATTGTTTTAAAGGTCTTCGTAAAGGGCGGCAAGGGCGCTCAGTTCGGCATCTTCTGCTTTCCGGATATTCATTTTTGCTTTGCGCAGATAGTTATTTACTTCTCTCCGGTGATTTTTATACGCCGTCAGCAATGTCTTTTTGGTTGTTAGCTGGTAAACCGTGTTATCCCGCTGAATATAGTAATAATTTTTATCTACTACGTTTCTGATGACGCGCTGTGTGCTCAGGTCATCAAGCAGTTGCTTGGTATATCTTTTGTAAAGGGTGCTTTTCTTACCCTCAAACAGAATCTCATAGAATCCATTAGGCATCATGTGGGCCTTTTGTGGCCTCTGTAAATTAATAAAGCGGTGGTTTAGCAGAGCAAACCGGCTGACACGTTCACCAGTCAATTCCTGTAACAGGGATGACCCCGGTGTGGTTACAAGTAGTTTTTGTTTTAGAACGTCAAGTAAAAGCCTGACATTTTCATACTGTACGTCATTGTACACGACCGAGCCTGGTGTTGCGTGTGAGGTATCGAGGAAGGGTATGCCATTTGAAATAGTATACCTGTAGTCTGTATAAAGTGGTCCGTTGTATAGTCCGGCCTGATCGGCCAGATAGTCATGATAGACCTGAAGGGTGCTTCGCTCGGCTTTATGGAAGATGACACTATCAGGAATACTGCTCTGGGCATTCAATGGCAAGTTCAGGAATAACAAGCTGCTAATCTTGAAGAGTTTAAGCAAGGGGTTTCGTTTTCGTGTTTTAAAAATTGAACTATTGTTGTAGACGAAATTTTACAAGCTTTCGCAACAGAGGTATCTGAAAATAGATAAAACTGCTCTAGATTCTCTTTCGTTTTTCAAAGGTAGGTTGTTGTATGCGGAATATTTAGGAAAAAGATTCTATTGACGAAATTATATCCAGGCGGGGAAAAATATCGATTGTGACGGTGAAAGTGGGACAGGTTGGATGTGAGGTGTTTCGGTTGTTGCTGTCCGGCAGGTTATCTGTGCTATCAGGAAGCGATCAAAAGGTTAAGGTAAAAACGATGGGTAGGGGAACTAATTTGGGATTAAAGCGAGGAAATGGATGAGATTAGGGGTAGGGATTGTTTTATGTTAGGGAGGTAGCGAAGGATTGCGATGATAGGGCGGATAGTGAAAGGGTGGAGTAATGGATTTTGTAGTATCTTTAAAGATGGGGCGCCAGAAGCGTCGTTGCTAAATTTGATAGTTAATGGCCTGTTCAACAGATGAAGAATATCGTACATATTAATTTTCCTGAGGTGACTGAGATTGTTCGCGAAGGAATCCGAAAGGCTACCGGACTTCAGTTTCTGGGTTCGGGGGAAAAGGGTGGGAATCTTTGTTACGTGAACAGCCCGGAATTGAGGGAAGAATTCAGAATGGTTTTCAGGGAGGAGGATGCCGGGTACTATTTGTATGGACTGTTTCATTCATCGGAAAGCCTGAAGTCCGGGAGAGATTTGAGTGGGTTCAGGCGGGATGAATTTATATCACCATGTAGTGAAAATATGTTTTGGAAGTTGAGCCAGGTAGGGGAGGAATTGTGGCGGATACATGTTAACCCGGATAAAACGTTACCTGGTTTCGGATATATTTTACAATGTGATGGCGATTGGCGCCTGGCGGAAGTGAGGTTCAGGTTGTCGGGCCCGGATGGCGGAGCGGGTGTGTCGGGGCATCTGGGAGAAATTGTTTTGAATGATCGGTGTTGCATCAGCGGCGTCCCTGAGTCTGTGTGGAATTTTTATATACGTGGGAACTATTTGGCGCAGGTGTGGCTGGCAGAGCGCCTGGGTAGGACGCTATCTCCGGCGGAGACCTCGACCTACTTGCACCTGTTGGCTGCCTTAGAAAAAACGGCGTTGCTTGTTAAGGAGGTTGATTCGATTTTAGGGGATCTTCGCTTTTCTGAATGAGGTCACCTGCCCATATAGATCATGAGAATTTGGATGTCGCTTGGGTTGATCCCTGAGATCCGGGAAGCCTGGCCGAGTGTGCGGGGCCTGATTTTATTCAATTTTTCCTTTGCCTCATTGCCTAGTGACGATAACCTGGTGTAGTCGAAGGTTTCGGGAATTGCCAGATTCTCCATTTCTGACATGCGGGACACCATTTCTTTTTCTTTTTCAATATAGATATCGTATTTCGTTTGAATGGAAGCTTGCTCTGTTTCGAGTGGTGAAAACTCACTCAACTTTTGGCTGAGTGCGGGAATGCCTTCGGACAGTTGAAGGAGTTGTATCTCGGGACGGAGGAGTATTTTTTCCAGTTTTTGTTTTTCAGAGATAAGCGCTGAGCCTTCCTGTAGCAGGAATTCGTTTATTTCCTGTGGGTTAATGGTGGTTGTTTGGAGGTAGTGCTTCAGTTCCGCTACTTTTCGCAGTTTTTGGTTAAGTCGATCCATTCGTTGCTGTGAAGCCAGGCCAATGGCATAGCTCATGGGAGTCAGCCGCGCATCTGCATTGTCCTGTCTCAGCAATGTTCTGTATTCTGCCCTGGAGGTAAACATCCGGTAGGGTTCTTCCGTGCCTTTGTTAATGAGATCGTCGATGAGTACACCAATATAGGCGTCATTTCTTTTTAAGATGAAGGGATCTTTTTCATGAACCTTTTGGTGGGCGTTGATTCCGGCGACGAGACCCTGGCAGGCCGCTTCTTCATAGCCGGTGGTGCCATTGATCTGACCAGCGAAATAGAGATTGTTGATGAGTTTTGTTGCAAGGGTGTAGCTCAACTGCGTGGGAGGGAAATAGTCGTATTCGATGGCATAACCCGGACGAAATAGTTTGGCTTGCTCAAAACCCGGAATCATACGAAGAGCTTCGTATTGTACTTCTTCGGGCAGGGAGGTAGAGAATCCGTTCACGTAGATTTCGACAGTATTCCATCCTTCGGGTTCCACGAAGATCTGGTGCCGTTCCTTGTCGGCAAAACGATTGATTTTGTCTTCGATGCTCGGGCAGTAACGGGGTCCCACACCGTCGATACGCCCGGTGTACATGGGGCTACGATCAAAGCCTGTTCTTAAGATATCATGGACTTTCGTGTGGGTATAGGTTATCCAGCAACATTTTTGTTCGCTTGGACTAATTTTTTTGGAATCTGTAAAAGAAAATCCGGTGATCTCATCGTCGCCCGGCTGTATTTCCATCTTACTGTAGTCGAGACTTCTGCCATCGACCCGTGGCGGGGTTCCGGTTTTTAAGCGGTCACTTTCAAATCCCAGGCTTACCAATTGTTCGGTGATGCCGGTAGCGGCCTTCTCTGCAACCCGGCCGCCTCCAAACTTCTTTTCGCCGATATGGATGACACCATTGAGAAATGTTCCATTCGTAAGGATGACTGCTTTGGCCTTTATCTCGTGACCCATTCCGGTGATGACGCCCTGGATCTGGTTGTCTTTGACCAGGATTCCGTTGACCATATCCTGGTAGAAGTCGAGGTTCGGTGTGTTTTCGAGCATTGACCTCCATTTCGCTGAAAAAAGCATCCGGTCGCTTTGTGCCCTCGGACTCCACATGGCCGGACCCTTGCTTCTATTCAGCATCCGGAACTGTATCATGGTCTCGTCGGTAACGATACCGGAGTAACCGCCAAGGGCATCGATTTCTCGTACTATTTGCCCTTTTGCTATGCCGCCCATGGCTGGATTGCAGCTCATTTGCGCAATGGTCTGGAGATTCATGGTGATTAATAAGGTCCGGGAGCCAAGGTTAGCGGCGGCGGCTGCGGCCTCGCAACCAGCGTGACCGGCACCTACCACGATAACATCATATTCTTGAAACATTCTGCAAAGGTACGATAACGCTGTTTTTATCAGGAAAGAGCATATGTTAAATCGATGTTGGCGGATTCCATCGATTCAGCAGCGCAATTTCCTGTTCAATGGCTGTGAGTGGAACGTTTTTATTGAGTTGCCCGAACTCGTAGGGGGTAAAATGGCTGACGCGCTGTAAGAAGTCTGCTTGTTCGCGGAGGAATTGTTCCTGGACTTCGGAAAAAGAGGAGGCTTGAGTCTGAAGTTTTTCGATTTTTGAGATATAGCGCCGACAAAGGGGGTTATTGGTGTTGTGTTGGAGTTGTTGGAAGGAATTTAGGATTGATGCAAGGTCGATTATTCCAGCCAAATCGAGCTTTTCCGGGATTCCCGTTATGCGAAGGTTTAGAAAGTTCCAGCAGAGGGTTTTGTCGTCTTCGTCGAATAGATTGAAGCAGGATACCGGGAGAAGGTGATCAAATTGCCAGGTTTCACCAAAGGTTTCCCAGGTTTGTCCTTCCTGGAATTGAACTTCAAACCAGGTTCTAAGGCGCTTTATATCCAGTCCGAAGTATGGTGCATACCCGCTGTTTGCCTGTTGACTTAACACGTAACGCCTCAGGGCGATTTGCCATTTCTTTTTTTCCCTAGCCCGTTGGATTGTTAGGGTTTCTTCTTCTACCTTTTGCCATTTTTTTCGCGCCATAGTGCAAAGATAATAGTTCCACGGGACACCGTTTCATGGTGAAACTGTTCTTCGTGAAACATTTATTGAAAATATTCTTCGAGAGCGGCGTTTTCCTGGGCTCTCATCGTTCCTTTTTGCTGAGTGGTCTTGTCCTTGAAGCCACAAAGGTGAAGAATCCCATGAAAAATGACGCGATGCAGCTCAATGTTGACCCTTTCGTCGAAAATCCTGGCATTTTCTCTTACCCGGTCCACGCTTATGTATATGTCGGCTTCAATCCTGGGGTCGTGCGGGTCAGAAAGTTCGAAAGTGATAATATCGGTGAAAAAATCGTGTTTTAGGTATTCTTCGTTTATGGAAAGCAGCTCCTGGTCGGTACAAAAGATAAAATTCACCTCACCGCCGTTCTTTCCGCCTTTATTTGCCAGCATTTGGGCGATGAATTTTTTCAGGCGCGTTCTTTCTCTGAGCAGAACATTTGTTCTGGAGAAAAATTGAATAGAGAACGAGGATCTTTCAGTCATAGTTCCAAAATTCGGAAAGAAAATTCAATTTGGTAGGGATCTGGGTGCTGATAATTTCTTTTGCTTCAAAATAGCTACTTCCCTCTGATTTTGGTTCTTGTGAGGTTTTTCATTCTGACAAAAAAAGGCTGGCAAGTGTGCAAGGACTTGACCTGATGAAATTGGTTCGTCTCTTTACGCGCATATATTCTCAGCCATTAATGCAATATTTGACCCAAAATTTTTGGGTTCTGGGAATTTGCCCTTTAGTTAAGAAAATCAATCGCTTTCACAGGAGGGGAAAAGGACTCTAGTCATCATCTCTTCGAAATGAGCGCATTATATCAGTCAGACATTAATTACCTTCGTGGACCCCGGATCTGTCTGCCGGTTTTGAGTCTTACTGTACCGTGGGAAAGATCAAAGGTCGCTGATTGGTGATTTTTGAAGATTGGTTTTGGTAGGTTGCAGACTAATTTTTTCAATCAACGCGGATAAGAAAGCTACGAGATCATTTATGAATAATAATAAGGAGATTTTGCTTTCGGAATTGAGGCCTGGCCTGAAAGCGAATATCGTACGGTTTACCTCAGAGGACATATTCCTCAAGCTAATGGAAATGGGGTGTTTGCCTGGCGAGGGCATTGAAGTTATCAAAATTGCACCACTCGGTGATCCGGTATCTATAGCGGTGGCGGGTTATGTTTTAAGCCTGCGGCTAGATGAGGCCCGCCAAATTGTGGTAAATACAATCAATTGATTATCAGTATAATATATGAAAATCGGCCTATTTTTTGGATCTTTCAACCCTATTCATCACGGGCACTTGATCATTGCCAGTTCTATACTGAATGAAAAATTGGTCGAGCGCGTATGGTTTGTGGTCTCGCCCCATAACCCGCTTAAAGAAAGCAAGTCCCTGCTGAATGAAAAGCAACGCTACTATCTCACCTCCCTCGCTGTTGAAGACGATGAGAGAATGCGGGTGACCGATGTGGAGTTTAACCTGCCCCGACCCTCTTATACTTCGATAACGCTGGCTCACTTATCTGAAAAATATCCCCAGCACGAATTTTTTGTCATTCTGGGGGGTGACAGTTTTCAAAACATCACTAAGTGGAGAAATTATACTTTTATTTTGGAAAACTATCCACTGATCATATATAACCGGCCGGGATTTGAGATTAGCGACAACCTGGGCGCGCAACTGATCTTTGTGGATGCACCTCTACTGGGTTTTTCTGCCTCAGGGATTCGCAAAATGATCAAAGAGAGAAAATCGGTAAAATATTTTTTGCCGGAGAAAGTTATAGAGGAGATTGAAAAAGGTGGGTATTACCGGAAATGAATGCCGGCTTAGAAAAAATAGCCCAGGGCCAGACAAAGACTCACGACAACCGGCGCAGGGATACGCGTGAAGATAAGCGCCGCAGCGGTTCCTGCCACAACAGCGATATTTATAAAACCGAGCGGGCCGATCGTGAGAAAAGAAATATCCTTCATAATATAAATGGTGGAACCCACCATAATTCCCAGCACGGCGGCGTTGATACCTTCCAGGGATCTATAAATAGCTGAATACTTCTTGAGCATATTCCATATAGGAAAAAAGAATAATACCAGTAGAGCGCTGGGCAAAAAGATAGCGACCATTCCAATAACCACACCAACCGCCTGCATCGCCGGACCCATATCTCTCAGAGCAAGTCCGCCTGTATATGAAGCAACAGAGAATACGGGACCAGGAACGGCTCTTACCAGGCCAATTCCGGTAAGGATGTCTTTCTTTTCAATCCAGATCACATTGGGGTTTCTATCTTTAACAGCTTCAGGGCGCACGCTCCATTGTTCGTACATGATCGGCATCAGCACATTACCGCCGCCAAATACAAGACTACCCATACGATAAGTGTTTTCAAAAAGATTCAAAGGTTTCCTGTTCGGCCAGTCGTTTTTACGTGCAGTCTCACTTAAAAATCCAGCCAGCAGGAAGATACTCCCGAAAAGCCAGAAATTCCACCACCGGATCTTTCTCGGCTTTATGGCCACCTGGGGAATCCGTTTTCTGCTTAGGTTAGTAACGAACCCTCCTAAAACGATCAGCATGGGGATGATAAAGGGTTTACCGAAAAGCACGAAAGTCAGAATACCCGCAACAACGGCTATAACTGCGGTTACAAGATTATTCACGGAGTAAGGGAAGGCAACTACGCAGGCATAGATCAAAAATCCGGCGGCCATCGGAACAACAAACCTGAATAAGTTCAACAAGCCGGATTGCCCGTCCACATAGTGAATCAGAAAGGACAGACCGCCCATGATGATACAGGCAGGCAGTATCCAAACCAGCAGGGTTAAGATAGCCAGAAAAACTCCACCCCTCTGAAAGCCAATCAGGGTAAGGGTTTGCGTTGAAGAAGCACCGGGTAACAACTGGCAGAATGCATTGTACTCTATCAACTCCCGCTCAGTAATGTACGGCGTTTGTTTGACAAAAGTTTTCATCATCATTGCCAGGTGAGCCTGAGGTCCGCCAAAGGCAGTGACGCTATGAAGCAAAACAAGCTTCAGAAAATGTGCATGGCGTAGCAGCATGAAATGATCAGGCCGGTTTGTTTTACGTATATCCCGGGCTTAAGCCAGGGTGTAACGATTAAAGGTATGGAATTAATCCGATTTATGCTAAACAGTTCTTCCCCTGGAAATCCGTATTTTATCAACAATTCCGCCTGCTGCACACAGTCAAAACAGACAAACTTTAAATCGCTTCTACGCTGATTACAACACTTGTCCTGCTGAGGTTTACATCGGGATTCAACCCTACATTCATCAGAAAATCACCACTGTAGGTCTTCTGATCATCAATGGTTGATTTGCTGTTGCCGTAAAGATTGATTTCTTTTATGCGGTATTTCCTTTCAGGATCCAGCCCCCTTAATTTCACGGGCCTTTGCGCTGCTTCTTCGATATAACGCCAGTTTGTAAGATAATTGAAGAGTACGCCTTTGGTACGCGCGGGATCTACAAAGAATACTGAAGCGAGATCGCTTTCATACGGACTTTTTACCCGGTACATATCGCCGTGCCATACGATGTCTTTATATCCATTATAATTGCGGATGGCTTCCTGGCAGAAACTCATGTCTTCAGGCTTCAGCTCGTTGGCCCGGATATCAAACCCTAATTTACCCATGGAAGCAACGTCAACCCGGTACTTCAGCGATTTATTGCTCCAATCGGTCACGTGGTTACACATAGCAATGGCCGGGTAATAATAAGAATAGTCCCATTGCATGAAGACTCTTTCCAGAGGGTCGGTGTTATCGCTCAGCCAGAATTCAGTGAAGTATTGAAGCAAGTTGTAATCTGAGCGGCCCCCGCCGCCGGAACATAACATCATCGGGACCTTAGGATATTTGGCCCTGATTCTTTTCAACACTTTTTCGAGGCCGCGGGTATATTCTACATATAGGTGGGACTGCGGGATTTTCTTTCTTTCCAGGTATTTGGAGTGCCCGTTGAAAATAGGTGAATTACAATCCCATTTTATAAAGGCCAGATCAGGGTTTTGTGTAAACAGGTTATCTACGATCCCGAATACAAAATTCTGAACTTCGGGATTAGTGAGGTCCAGCACTAACTGGTTGCGAAAATAGATTTCGGGCCTTTTTTCTTCACGCAGCACCCAATCAAGATGTTTCTCGTACAGTTCGCTTTTCGGATTCACCATCTCAGGTTCGATCCAAATACCAAACTTCAGGCCCAGTTTTCCCGCTTCTTTCACCAGGTAAGGAACGCCATCGGGTAGTTTCTTCTTGTTCGCCTGCCAATCGCCCAATCCGGCTTTGTCATTGTTGCGGGGATATTTGTTTCCGAACCAACCATCATCCAGGAGAAACATATCTACCCCCATTTTCTTCGCTCCCTCGAATAAACCGGTCAGTTTATCCTGGTTAAAATCGAAATAAGTGGCCTCCCAGTTATTCAGCAGGGTCAGTCGCTCACCCTTTCCGTCCAACAAGGTATGATTGCGCAGCCAGCTATGCAGGTTGCGGCTTCCGCGTCCTGTTCCTTCAAAGGAAACGGTATAAATAAACCTCGGAGTTTCAAATTCCGTATTGGGCTGAAGTTCGTAAACGGATTGGTAAGAATTGATTCCCGCCACCAGGTGAAGGTTCTTGTACACGTCCGTTTCAAACTGAAGTTTGTAGTTACCATTCCAGGCCAGTTGTCCCATCAGTACGGTTCCCTCATTTTCTGCGGCCGGTCTGTCGAAAGAGAGCATGAAGTTTTGCGTGGTGTGCAGGTTTTCGCGGGTGCCCAGCCTGGATTGGATCTCATGCATGCCCTGTTTTAGCTGGGTTTGTTCGGGTCGCATTTCGCGGGCCCAGGCGCCATTATAGCTGGTCAGATAATAATCCCTGTCGAAAAAATAGAGGTTCGCAGAAGCATATTTATTCATGGTCACTTTGCCTTTTTCACGATGCCGGATGATCGTCCATTGTTCCACAACATCTTCTTTTGACCAGGCTTTGAAAAAAAGATCTACATAAAAGGGATAGACAGCATCCTTGAGCGTGATAGTGGTGAGTGTGGCTCCATCGGCCGTAGAGGCAACGGTATGATTCTCGTATCTGAGATCAAGTGAATTGTTGCCATCGCTGTGAACAACAGCAATAGCGGGCTCTACGAAATTGTTGTTGATTCCCGCAACAGTGAAAGCGCTACTGTTTGATGAGGCGCCTTCCGCACGTAATCTGTGAACAGCACCGGTAAGCTCATACTCGTTGTTGTTTTTCAGGGTTCCGCCGGCGTGAATGATCCTCAGCCTTTTCTCTGTATCGGTTTGCAGAATCTGCACGAAATGGCTTGTAGCAACAGGGATTGTGATTTTTTGTCCATAGCTTTTTACGGCAGCAAAGAGGATTGTCAACAGCAGAAAGAGTCTGTAGTTCATGAAGGGTTTATTTTTGAAGCGCAAGATATACCAGGTTCCAAAACTATCAAACCCCCGAGGGGCAAAAAATAGATTTTCCGGGCAAATGACTCGATTTTCTTCTGAGTTGCCGCGGCTTACCGTCTTTTTCGCTTCAGATCTTCCGGAGTAGCCTTTCTGATGCTGATGGCTACCCCACCGCTCCTTGCCATTTTTTGCCGAAGTCTCGTCGCGGACGTCACTATTTTTTTATATATATGATACTGCTGGGGATTCCGGATGTAATCGGCGTTTTTGCCATCTTCGTAAATCGTCGCGACCCAGCGTGTTGATGGTTTCAGGAAACTGAAGTCGATTTCAAGGGTTCTTGCGTTTTCATCCGTGATACCTCCTACAAACCATTCATCTTTCCCTTTTGCTTTGCGGGCTATCAGGATATAGTCACCCGGTTCCGCGCGTAAAATTCTGGTGTCCGCCCAATCAGCTGGGACATCTTTAATAAATTGAAAAGCATCCGGGAACCGTTCGTAGTTTTCTATCAGATCGGCAGCCATTTGGAGCGGACTGTACATGGTCACGTAAAGGGCGAGTTGCTTGATCAGCGTAGTTTTCACAAACCGTTTGTCTCCTGGGAAATAATAGTCGAGCCGCGTTTGGAAAATCCCGGGGGTATAGTCCATTGGCCCTCCTATCAGCCGGGTAAAGGGAAGAATGGTCGTGTGTTCTGGGTTGTTACCTCCAAATGCCTCGTATTCAGTTCCTCTGGCGGCTTCGGCCGCTATCCAGTTGGGATAGGTCCTTTGCAGTCCGGTTGGCCGAACGGATTCATGCGAGTTAACCATAATATGATGATCAGCCGCTTTCTTCACCACGCGGAGATAATGTTCTATCATCCACTGGCTGTAATGGTGTTCTCCCCGGGGGATGATGTTGCCCACATAACCGGTTTTTACCGCGTTATATCCGTATTTGTCCATGAATTTATACGCAGTATCCATCCATCTTTCATAGTTAGTAGCTGATGCTGAAGTTTCGTGATGCATGATCAGCTTCACCCCTTTTGCGTGGGCATAGTCGTTCAATTCTTTAACATTAAAGTCGGGATAGGGCGTAACGAAATCAAAGACAAACTCTTTGGATTTTCCAAACCAGTCTTCCCAACCCTGATCCCATCCCTCTACCAGTACGGCGTCAAACCCGTTTTGAGCGGCGAAATCAATATATTTTTTTACATGATTTGTATTGGCGGCGTGTTTCCCGTTTGGGGTAAGTTTTGAGTAATCGGTGATTCCCAGGTGTACATTATCCAGATCGGTATAACTCCAGGTAGATTTGCCCATGATCATCTCCCACCACACGCCGATATACTTTACCGGTTTTATCCAATCCGTACTTTTATATTTTGTGGGTTCATTGAGGTTCAGTATCAGTTTGGATGCCAGGATTTCTTCGGCCTTGGGAGTTATGATGATGGTGCGCCAGGGTGTGTTGAACGGCGTTTGGATATAACCTTTCATTCCCTGGGCATCCGGTGTCAGATGTGATTTCAACAGGTGGGTCTTACCATTTACTTCCAGGTGCATCGCAGGATACCCGATCAGCGAAGCCTCTGAAATATTCAGGTAGATTCCATTCGCAGTTTTCATCATAACCGGTGCCTGGATGGCATTCTTTACCGGGGTCTGGGAAGCATTGCCATCGAAACTGGTTGGCCAGCGCTTTTCGATTTCTGAGACGGGGGAAGTAATATAGCTGTATTCCTGGGTGTCATAATCGCCGGTAATCCACCAGGCTTTAAAATCGCCTGCCAGGGCAAACTGTGTTTCTTCTTCCTGAACCACGAAATAGTTCAGATTAGCCTGCTGGAGAAATTCATATCTGAAGCCAAGTCCATCGTTGAACAAACGAAAAGTAATCGCCATTTCACGCTGAAACGCCGGCTGAGCAAGAATTACGCGAAGTTCATTATAGTGATTATCGATGGTCTCCACTTCGCCCAATATTGGTTTCCAGGCCTCCTGAAATGTCCGGGTATGAAAATCCTTAATGCCAAATCCGCTTAGAAAAGACGGGCCATTTGCGACACGGATGCCAAGCGAACTTTTCAGAATAACGGGCTTCCCGTTGAAGCGGAGGTTATAGAAGGGAATACTGTCTTTCAGTTCGAAGGATAATACTAATCGACCATCCGGAGATCTCAATTCCTGTGACCAGGCTGTGGGGAGCGCTAAGAGGAGCATCAGCAGCAAAATTAATTTCTTCATGTTGAAAAGATTTTGATCTTGGATACCAAATCAGGTTGAACCGGAATTTTACATTTCCCGCCGATCAGTCGCAATGTGGGAGCTGTTTAAGCCACCAAACTCCTGCCTGCGGTGTTACCCTACACTGCAAAATTAGGGGTAACAAACTAATGTGTACTTGAAACACATTAATTTTTGTGGGCCCTTAACGTTCCGGTGCCCGTTCTTTGGTCATTCAAGGGGTGTTATCAAATCTCTGCTTTCACTTCATGGCGCATTTGATCATCTACCAGCGTAAGGAAAGAAACATCAAGCACTTTTCCATCCAGCGTCAGCCGGACACTGCCATCTTTCCGGTGATTCCTGACCTCTAAGTGATAATAACTGTCGCCAAACCGGTAAGTGATTTCAAATCCCGGCCACGTATCGGGAATACAGGGTTCAAGGTGCAACTCCTGACCCCGGCGTTTAAGGCCCAGGATATATTCAAGTGCCAACTGATAGGTCCAACCGGCTGAGCCGGTGTACCAGGTCCAACCACCCCGGCCCTTATAAGGATCTGCGCCATATACATCAGCGGCCATGACATAAGGTTCAGCCTTATAGTGCTCTTTATCCGCCGCATTCTTAGCATGGTTGACCGGATTGATCATTGAGAACAATTCCCAGACTTTCTGCCTGTTACCACTTACCGCGAAAGCCATGATCGCCCAGACAGCAGCATGCGTATATTGTCCGCCATTCTCACGCACGCCAGGCACGTATCCTTTTATGTATCCCGGATTAAGATCAGATTTATCAAAAGGCGGATCCAGCAATTTGATGATACCACTTTCCGCGTCTACAAGGTTTTTGCCAAGCGACTCCATCGCCTGGGGTGTTCTTTCGGGTCGGCCTGCTCCGGACAGCACCGACCAGCTTTGAGAAATGGAATCGATCCTGCACTCTTCATTGGACTTTGATCCGAGCGGTGTTCCATCGTCAAAATAGGCGCGACGGTACCATTCCCCATCCCAGCCATGTTCATTAATCTGGTCTTTTAATTTTGCACTTTCATGGTTACAGATTTCTTCAAATTCCTGATCGCCGTATGCAGAAGCAATAGCTCCGAATTTCACCAGGACATCATAAAGAAAGAAACCCAGCCAAACACTCTCTCCCTTGCCTTGTGCACCCACTTTGTCCATTCCGTCATTCCAATCCCCCGATCCGATCAGCGGTAAACCATGCTCGCCAAATTTCAGCCCGTATTTTATGGCAGCCTTACAGTGATTGTAAAGTGTTTCCCAGTGGTTAAGGAAGACCGGCAGATCGTAATAGGATTCTTCATCCGGACGCAATTCACGACCCTCGATAAAAGAAACGTATTCGTCCAGGATTTTCATATCACCCGTTGTCTGTATATAACGTGCCGTTACAAAAGGCAGCCAGAGGTAATCATCCGAGCAGGTGGTCCTCACGCCCCGGCCTGAAGGTGGATGCCACCAGTGTTGCACATCACCTTCTTTAAACTGCCTGGAGGCCGCCAGCAAAATTTGTTTTTTTGTAAGATCCGGCCGAGTGTGCATTAATGCGAGTACATCCTGCAACTGGTCGCGGAAGCCAAAAGCACCACCCGACTGGTAAAAGCCGCTTCGGCCCCATAGCCGGCAGGCCAGGGTTTGGTAGACCCACCAGCCATTGGTCATTATATTAAATGCCTCATCGGGTGTTTTTATGAATACAGCGCCTAAAATCTGGTTCCATTGATCGTGTATTTTCGACTGTGCCTGGTGTGCGGTTTCTTCCAGCCAGAACCGCTTAGCCAGTTCGCGCGCTTCATGCTCATTCTTTCCGGCGCCAACCCTGAAGACAACTTCTTTTTCTTCATCTTCCGAAAGTTCAATGCGCACCTGGATTGCCGTGCATGGATCGAGTGCTGCTCCAATTCGCCCCGACAGTTTTTCGCGTGACAAAGCCGCCGGGTTCCTGGCAGAACCATTTCTGCCTAAGAACTCAGCCCGGTCGCAGGTGTAGCTTTTATCAGGGTTACTGGTATCGAAAAAGCAGATCTTTTCGCCAAAAACGGCGTCATAACGATTCCGAACCAGCAAAATTCCGGTTTCGGGGTCTTTTTCAGTGACCACGTGCATGGTTGTTTTAGGCGCCGACTCACCCAGCACCCATTCCATATACCCTGTCGTGCTAAGGCTCCTGTCGCGGCCCGAGAGATTACGGATCTTCAGAACTATAAACTTCACCGGAGATTCTACATCTACGTACACCCACATTTCAGTACGGATCCCGTCAAAAAGATGCTCAAAAACGGTATACCCGAACCCGTGGCGGGTGAGATATTGTTGTCCACTGGGAGCTGGTAGCGGCGAAAGTGACCAAAACCTGCCACTATCTTCGTCCCGGATATAAAAGGCCTCTCCGGTTCCATCTGAAACTGGATCGTTCCTCCAGGGCGTGAGCCTGAAAGCATTGGCGTTATCCGCCCAGGTGTAAGATGAGCCACTTTCAGAAATCATCGTTCCGAAGCTGTCGTTGGCGATAATGTTGACCCATGGCGCCGGTGAAGGTTTTTCCTGGCTGGTGATCATAACGTATTCCCTGCCATCGGCAGTGAACCCTCCCGTGCCATTTTCAAAGATCAGGTGATCCGGCAGTTGTACCGATTTTGAAGTATCAACAGCAAAACGGCCTGACGAGGTTTTTAACAAAGCCGGAAGCGGTCTGGCGGGTTTTTGTACAGCTAATTGTTCAGCCAGGGTTCCTTTATTATCATCGAAAATCAGTCGGGCTACTGTCTCAAACAGAATCCGGTCTTCATTGGATATCTGATCACCGGAACGTACGAAAACACCTCCCGGCTGATCAATGACTGATCCGCCTGATGCGCTTACATATCCCACGATCTGATCATGGAGTTCCTGCCGGTAGGAACCATAATCTTCATTCCAGATGACGAGATCCACTACGAGCCCTTTCAGCCTCCAGTAGGCATGGGCTTTGATCAGGTATTTGGCCAGTTCGATATTGTCGCTTTCATGTACGCGAAGCAACACGATAGGCAGATCACCTGAGATCGAATAGCTCCATAAACCGGATTGATTTTTGAAATTACTGGCGATGATTGTAGGATCAGCACGGTGTGCGGGATTTGCATACAGGATCGAGCCTGCCATACCGTTGAATAGTTGCGCATCCGACTCATTTACGTTGATCTGACGAAGCAGCACCTGGCTATGCGTCCATGAAAGTTCAAATGCCCGGTTTTTCAAATGCCGGTCCTGGTATTTTACGATCAGGGCCTCGCAGGCTTCCAGGTGCTCGGCGGCGCCGGTCACAAGGTCGAAGGTGGCAGTCTGCTTCGGACGTAAAGTTATTCGGTACCGAATGGCTACGATGGGATCAAGTACGGGACCCTGCGACCCTGAAAGCGGCCCGTCGGTCTGCATAGCTGCCGGATTGGAAATGGAACGTGTCCGCCCCGTGAATTTCATCCTGTCTGTTTCGAAAGATATTTGTTCTTGCTGGGCACCGTTCAGTGTCATCATGTGGAACATCCAGGGTGGTGTATCATCTTTTGCCCGGGACCTGCGCGTACAGGTGATGGCAGAAAGCTCTGGCTGGATACTGGTTTGCACAAACAGGTTACTGAATGCGGGATGTGCTTCATCAGCCGCTTGCTCGGTCAGCACGACTTCACTGTAACTGGTCACCTCGATCGTTTTTGAAGAACTACTCCGGTTGGTGACCCTGATTCGACGGATTTCGACATCATCCTCCGGGGAAACGACGATTTCGGTTTTCGTCTCGAAACCTTCATCCACCCGTCTGAATTCCGCGTGGCCCTGCGAAAAGATGCTCTGATAGGATTTGCTTCGCTGAAGCGTAGGCTGGTAAGTGTTTGACCAATAATTACCGGATGAAAGGTCTTTAATATAACAGAACAGGCCCCAGTTGTCCTGGGTTGAATCTTCGCGCCAGCGCGTTAGGGTGATATTTTTCCACCGGCTATATCCGCCGCCGGCGTTGGAAATAACCAACTGGTATTTACCATTAGACAAGAGTTGAACCTCGGGCATTGTCGTGTTCGGCGTACTAACTACCCGCATGAAAGATTCCTGGCTGGTAGTGAGCCTTTCGCCGCTCGGATCTTCAGTGTGTGCATAGAAATTAGTGGCTTTTGGAGCCCTTTCCTGGAGCAGCAAAAGCGCCGACTGGAAAACGGGTTCTCTTTCAAAACGTCTTTGCATTTTTTCATCGAGCAGATAGTAGGCCAAAGCCAGGAACCCCATTCCCTGGTGATGCGACATAAAGGATTTGATCAGCACGTGGGTCTCTCCCCTGGGCATCCTGGACGGTGTATAATCGATGGCTTCATAGAAACCGTATTTACCAGAGAATCCTCTTTTGAACAGTGTTAGCAGATTATCACAGGCTGCCGATGGATCTACCATTACAGCCAGCATAGTCGCGTATGGTGCAATCACCAGGTCATCGCCCAAACCTCTTTTTAATCCAAGTCCCGGAACGCCAAAGGACTGATACTGGTAATTCATGCTGGTATCGACCAGGTTGAAAGCCGATTCAGAAATACCCCAGGGCACGTCGTTTTTCGCGGCGTACTCGATTTGATTTTTAAGGGCGGCTTTTCCGGTACGTTCCAGTAGGGTACCGGTATAAACCGGCATCATAAGTTGCGGCATCAGGTACTCAAACATGGAACCGCTCCAGGAGAGCAGCACTGGCGCATTCGCAGGGTTGGTCACCAGCCTGCCAAGGGCAAACCAGCTTTCCTGTGAAACCTTACCCTGGGCGATCGCGGTAAATATTCCCAGCCTTGCTTCTGAGGCCAGCATGTCGTAATAGCTCTTATCCGAAACATCATCCGAGGCGTTAAATCCAATATAGAAAAGGTGTTTGGGCTTGTCATAAAGAAAATCATATTCAACATCGCTAAACCCTTTACATTCATTGGTAAGTTGTTCTATAATACTCAGCAGTTCAAGCGCATTTCTGCCTCCCAGTTTTATATCTGCCAACACATCTTCCAGCCATTTTGTCTCCTCGTGAGATTCGCAGATCGCTAAATACCTTTTAAATTCGGGCACCAGCGAAAGTTTCAAATGATAAATTTCTCTGATTGTTGAAATTTTATTCAGTGCCTTTAATTTTTCGAATTTTGCCGGAACGGGTAACCGTGCGGACCAGGGCGTCAGCACAATCAGGTCTTCCATACCTGAACGGATTTGTTTTTCCATTTTCGCGATCCAGTTCAGGCATTCCCGGTTTTCCGCCAGGACGGGGTTATTCTGCAGACTTAGTAATTCTGAAAGCAGTATTTCGAGGGAGCCCTTTGCTTCGGGTATAAATTCCGGAGGTTGAGTGGTAAGACCCGAGAGCAGTCGCTCTATGTTTCCGAGGTGGTCGTGAAGTTTTGGGTCCAGACTTGATTTAATGACCTGGAGCGTATCGGTCAGCCCTTCGTACCGTCTGTCTGAAATGATCCTGGCATCAGGAAGTTCCTCTAGTCCCTGGCGCAGCGTCAGGAGGCTTGCTATAAAATTGCCGCTGTCAACGGTGGAGATATACCTGGGATTCAGGGGGACCAGCGTCTCTGTATCGTACCAGTTGTAAAAGTGGCCTCTGAAGCGTTCAAGGCTGTTGAGTGTGGCAAAAGTCTTCTGAAGATTACGGATCAGTTGATTTGGCGTGATATATCCAAAGTCGTAGGCGGAAAGTGCAGAAAGCACGGCCAGCCCGATGTTCGTGGGCGATGTCCGGTGGGCCACTCTTTCGACCGGTCTTTCCTGGTAATTGTCCGGAGGCAGCCAGTTGTCGCTCTGGGTAACAAAATCCTCGAAAAAGCTCCATGTTTTGCGTGCGGTGACATGCAGGAAATCCCGTTTCGCAGAACTCAGTTCCTCAAGTTTCTGGATCCCTGGTTTGCTAATGAACCAGGCCCAGGCAGGCGCAAAAAGCCAAAGCAGCAAAATGGGGGATGCGATGAAAATCGTGTTCGGTGAAATGTAAAGGATCAGAACTGCTACCAGGAGTACGACGAATGGAGAAAACCACATATAGTCGTAGGTCTCGAGCAGATTTTTGTCTTTTTTCCGGTTCACAACAGCTGATGGTGTCCACTCCAGCAAATGTCTTCCTGAAATAATCATACGCCAGTTTGACCTGAACACAGCATCCATATTGACCCAGGCCTCGAAGGGCAGGCATGCCAGGTTAAAGGCGAGGTGCGTCACACTTTGTTTAAATTCGGATATGATACTGCTTACATGTGATACCAGATCGATATCCGCGGGCTTCCGGAAGAACTGCCATATGGCGTTGAATATGGGCGTGAGGAAAAAAACCATCAGGACACCCAGGGTCCACAGCAAGGGCCTGGGAAGGACCAGCCAGGAAATAGTTAACAGGAGGACCAGCGTTGCAGGTACAAGGCTGCGCCGGAGATTATCCATGATCTTCCACCGGGAAAGCCCAGAGAGTATGTTGCGTCGGAGCCTGTTTTTCTTGTCCGGTACAAAAGGCATCCCCCAACTGGCGACCTGCCAGTCGCCTCTAACCCAGCGATGCCGGCGGGCAATGTCGGACCAGTATGTGGCTGGATAATCTTCAAACAACTGTACATCGGTTAGCAGGCCTGCCCGGACATAGGTACCTTCCAGGAGGTCGTGACTCAGAATCCGGTTTTCCGGAAAGGCCTCACCCAACACTTTTTCAAACGCGTCGATATCATAAATTCCTTTTCCAATAAAAGAACCTTCGCTGAAAAGATCCTGGTACACATCCGAGACCAATTGGGTATAAGGGTCCAGCCCGGAATCACTCGAATGCATCCTGGTATAGATGCTGCTATCGCTCAGGGGCAAATTCACAGCAACCCGCGGTTGCAGGATCCCGAAACCCTCAACGACCCGGTTGGCTCCCTCGTTGAGGACCGGTCGGTTTAACGGGTGATACATGCCGGCAATCATTTTTCGCGCGGCCTCACGCGGAAGATGGGTGTCTGCGTCCAGCGTGATAACGTAGCGACAATCTTTAATTTCCTGGATATTCCCAACGATAAGTGAAAAATCGTCATACCCGGTGTCCCGCAGCAGGCTGTTCAGTTCTCCAAGTTTACCCCGTTTTCTTTCGTAGGCCATCCAGATATTTTCTGCGGGGTTCCACTTTCGGGGCCGGTGAAACAAATAAAATTTTGGGGATTGTTCGTAAATATACTTTGTGTTCAGGCCCTCAATCAGTTGTTTGGCATAAGCCAGGAGCCTATCGTCTTCGGGCATTTTCTCTTTGGGTGCATCTCCAAAATCGGTGAGTAGGGAGAAGTAAATGTTGGGTTCGGGGTTCGCGAGATACCTGACCTCCAATTCTTCCACCAGCTCTTCAATACCTTTTGTGCTGGTAAGCATACATGGCACAGCCACCAGTGTACGGCAGACATCGGGAATTCCCTCCGTAAAATCCATCTTGGGAAGTGGCTTCGGTTTAATGGAATGGGTTGCGATCCAGTTGACAACAACTGAGGTGAGTTGACTGATCCCTGTAAAAACCAGGAGGAAAACAATGATCGCCCAGGAGAGCCCGGTACCTGCGGCGTATGTTGCCCACGCGGTTAGTCCTCCAGCCAGGAAAGAGACCAGCAGAATAGTTCCTGAATAGGACAGAAACCGGTTGTTTTGCAGGAAGGATTTCCATTTTTCAGCAGATTTCGGGACGAGGCCGACTTTCGCGGCGAGCGCTTTTCTTCCTACCGGGTCAATCAGAAAATAGCCTACATGCTGTTGTCTGGCAGGCATATTCCGATTCGCGCTGTCCAAAGCCAGGTTTATGGCCTGCTTAGCTACCTCCTGTTCAGGAGTACCACTTTTTTTACTAATGAATTCAATGACGTGCCGATACCAGTCCCGGGTGTTAAAATCCATGTGTTCGTAGACGGCATCTTTATCTTCTTTCAGAATTTTTTCTACGATACTGACGCTTTCCACGAAGTCCCGCCAATCTGTGGTGCGGATCAGCCGGATACTTTCAATGCTGTTCCGGATAGATACCTGGTCGGCTGCCTGGCGCTGATTTTCAAAGGTGATGAGTTCTTCGGCGGTATTCCCTGTTTCCGCCAGTCTCTGATCCATCAAAGTCAACGGCATGGCCAGTGCCTGACCTTTTCCCTGCAGGCGCCGGGTGAATTCAGCTACGAAAGAAGCGCTCAATTCTATATCAGACTTCGCCATTTCCGCTAGAACTATGATGATATCCCGCGGCGATTTTTGAGCTATTTCCAGGATCTGATTCGTCCAATAAGCCGCCTCATTCTTTTGCATGGTGTCGATGGCAATTCCAGAGGCGATCCGGCGGATATTCTCAATGATACCAAGCCTGAGCATAATGGGAATGGCCCAAAGTTCGCCCAGGGTAAGTACGGTCCGGCTTTGATAGGCCCGAATAAATGTGGTGGTGTTTGCCAGGTCAACCCTGCCGTCATTATGTGAAATGATCTCCAGGGCAATGTCGTAAACCCTGGGTAGCCCCGCAGACTTACCCTTTGCAAGAATTGGTAGCGTCTGGCTGTATCCTTTTGGCAGGTGTTTACGCCCCAGGGCTATTTGCTCCTTGATCAGGTAAAAGTTATCCAGGAACCATTCGCTGGCGGGCGCAAGCGGTTGTTTTTGGTTGATGGATTCGACCAGGATATCGTGTACTTTGTAGATAACGGCCTCATTATCATCCAGTCTCTTCAGGACTTTATCAGGTCTTCGGTCCTTAGCCAGGATATGAGATGCTGCCACCCTGGGGCCATATTCCTCCATTTGGGCCTTGCTGAACAACTCCGATCTGAACGGATCTTCGCTTCGGAACCCCCGCTGGTTATCTGCCAGAAAGAAGTCCTGCATCTGATTCAAAATATCTTCTACCGGTTTAGTGATCTTCATGACTTAAGGATGAGGCTGAAAATGATTGCCGTTCTGAACTGAACGGGAGTGAACACCTACAAATATAATTATTACCGGTCATAATCCCATAACGGTTAACGTATTGTAAAACATAGTAATTGGTTGTTCCCGCGCGTATTTTAATTTTATAATATGATTTGTAACGGGTGAGGGGATGTATGGTTTAGTTCGATATTTTTGGCGGGATGCAGTCAAATTAAGCGCAGAAATAGGGATTATGAGAAGGAACAGTATAGCCGCAGTCGTTTTGGTAGTTTATTTTTTATTTGGAAAAGGTCTACGGCTTTTTGGCCAGCCAGGCGTTGGTGACAGCCTGGAGGAAGTGACCGTAACGGCAACGCGACAAACTGTGCCGGCAATTAATCTGCCCTACAGTACATTTACCGTTAAACCAAAGGACATTAAAGAGCTGATGCCCCGATCCGTGCCGGAAGCTCTCACGGGAATCCCCGGTTTATTTATTCAAAAGACCAATCATGGGGGCGGATCGCCATTTATCCGTGGCCTTACAGGAAATCAGACGCTCACTTTGATTGATGGTATACGCCTGAATAATTCGACGTTCCGATACGGTCCCAACCAATACCTGAACACGGTTGACCTTTTTTCTGTGGATAGAATTGAAGTGGTTAAAGGTTCCGGTTCGGTACAGTATGGCAGTGATGCTATCGGAGGAGTGATACAGGTCTTTACTAAAGAGCCCAGGCTGAGCGATCGCCCGATGCTATCGGGGCGAGTATTGGGGAAATACATGACCGGTAATATGGAAAAATCACTGAGAGGTGAATTAAATTATGGTGATCAGCGATTCGCGGTACTCGGCGGATACAGTTATAAGAAGTTCGGCGATCTGTGGGGAGGTGATACCACGGGCAGGCAATCGCCATCGGGTTATGGAGAGAATGCTTTTGATATAAAAATGAAATATCTATTGCCGCGTAACTGGATGCTGAAGGCAGTCCATCAAACCCTTATCCAGACTGACGTGCCGGTTTATCATAAAGTCAAGCTCGAAAATTATGCCGTCAATGAAATGGATCCGCAGATGCGGAACCTCTCCTATCTGAACCTCGAAAAGATTTCTTCCAGTCCGTTTTTTGCAAAAGTATTGCTTACAGTTTCAAACCAGCGCACCAGGGAAACGCGTATCATGCAAAAGAACGGGAGTAACCTGCTGCACGATGAGCAGGACCGGGTAAATACAAATGGTCTTTCTGTAGATGTAAGTAGTCGGTCGGGCCAACGCTGGAGCGCGAATACCGGTGCTGAGTTTTATTTTGATAAGATCGGCAGCTTCAGGAAGGAAATAGATATTTCTACGCAACGTACAAAACAATTAAGGGGACTATACCCTGATGATTCCAAGTATGCCAGTCTCTCATTCTACAGCCTGCATCATGTAAGATTTGAGAACTGGACATTGGAAGGCGGAGCGCGCTTCAACCGTTTCGATGTTACCGTCTTTGATACAACCCTTGGGAAAATTGTAACACGACCATCTGCGCTGGTTGCTAACCTGGGCCTCCTTAGGAAAATTGATGAGATGCAAAGCCTGTATGCCAGTTACAACAGGGGTTTCAGAGCCCCCAATATCGATGATATGGGGACCCTGGGTATTGTAGATTTTCGGTATGAGCGCCCCGCTTACGATCTGAAGCCTGAGGCTTCCAATAATTATGAGTTAGGATATAAGTTAAAGGCGACTAAAGTGTATACAAATATTTCTTTATTTTATAACCAGATGAAAAACCTGATCACCCGCCAGAAAGTTGAAGGGCAGGTGATCGATGGATATCCGGTGTATCAAAAAGTGAATACGGATCGTGCTTATATATGGGGGACTGATGTGGAAGTAGGGTTTAATGTGATTCCGGACCTGGATGTGACGGCTGTAACTTCTTATGCATTTGGACAAAATATCACCAGGGATGAACCGCTACGCCGGATCCCGCCAATGAATAAACGGGTGCTTGTCAATTATCATCTGGAAAAATGGTATGCCAGGGCAGAATGGCTGAACGCGAAAAAGCAAGACAGGCTGGCGAAAGGCGACAAGGAAGACAATCGAATTCCGGCCGGAGGAACACCGGGATGGAATGTGTTTAATTTTTATGGCGGTTACTATTTCAATAAAGTGCTGGTGAATGCCGGGCTGCAGAACCTGTTCAATCAAGATTACAGAACCCACGGCTCAGGCATCAACGGCGTAGGCCGCAGCCTCTGGGTCTCGGTGCAGCTTGGGTTTTGATGGCAGAGACGCGGGGTATTAGGCGCGTACGAATATCACTATAAAGTGATAATATTGTTTTCGTTGAATCGGTTCTGGAAGGCACGGAGGATCGCATACAGTCTTGGGGGAATCTGATCCTTTCAACGTGGAGCTGGCTTCTCAACTTCGGCTTTCCATTCAAAGGACTAATTACGAAAATAAATAGCGGTAGACTTCCTCCACGCGACTCATCATCACCACTTCAATCTGAATGTGCGATCTGTTCTGGTTGCGCAGCGACTGATTATATCTCGAAATGATTATTTTCTCAAACCCCAGCTTTTGCGCTTCTGCAATACGCTGGTCAATCCGATTCACCGCCCTGATCTCACCGCTCAGACCTACTTCGCCCGCGAAACAAATATTTTGCGGCAGCGGAGCGTCTTCAAAAGAGGACAACAAAGCGCAAAGTACTGCCAGATCGATCGAGGGATCTTCCACCCTGATACCACCAGCGATATTCAGGAACACATCTTTCACGCCCAGTTGAAATCCGCCCCTTTTTTCGAGGACGGCCAAAAGCAACTGGAGTCTTCGCGAGTCAAAGCCACTGACGGTCCGCTGTGGCGTCCCATAAACCGAATGGGTAACCAGTGCCTGGATCTCTATCAACAAAGGTCTTACGCCTTCCATTGCCGCTGCTATTGCAATTCCGCTCAGCGGTTCCTCTTTTTGTGTGATCAATACTTCGCTGGGGTTGGTCACGCCGCGCATACCGGCATCCGTCATTTCGTAAATACCCAATTCGCTGGTGCTGCCAAACCGATTTTTGAGTGTCCGCAGGATCCGGTAGGCATAATGACGATCGCCTTCAAATTGCAAAACCACATCCACCATATGTTCCAGGATCTTGGGGCCAGCAATACTGCCTTCTTTCGTAATATGTCCAATGAGGAAGACCGGCGTATTGGTCTCTTTCGCAAACCGCTGAAATTCGGCGGCACACTCCCTGATCTGTGATATGCTACCCTGTGATGCATCCATGGAATTGGATTGCAGGGTCTGAATGGAATCTACTATGACAATCTGTGGCTTTAATTTTTTGATTTCCTGGAAGATGGTTTGCGTAGAAGTTTCGGTAAGCAGGAAAAATGGTTGCTGCATCGTTTCGCTGAAGCCCAACCTGTCGGCGCGCATCTTGATCTGCTGTTCACTTTCCTCTCCGCTGATATAAAGTACCCGCTGATTTTTCAATTGCAAACCGTTTTGAAGAAACAATGTACTTTTACCGATTCCCGGTTCACCAGCAACCAACACCAGGCTGCCCGCCACAATACCGCCACCCAGCACCCTGTTCAGCTCTGCATCTCCGGTGATGAGTCGTTTTTCTTCAGCACTTTTTACATCGTTCAAAAGGATGGCTTTGGAAACACGTTTCGTCTTACCATCGTATTCAGACCAGTTTTCCTTGTATTCACCCTGGTCAATTACTTCTTCAACAAATGTATTCCACTGGTTGCAGGACGGACATTGCCCCAGCCATTTGACACTCTCATAACCACAATTTTGGCAGAAAAAAGATTTTTTAACCTTACTCATAGAATAAAGATAGGCCGATTGAAACAGTTAATTTGAAACCCACCGAAAAACGGAAGATCCCTGGTCCTCAGTTTTCAATTTGAAGCAAATTTGGTGATTTGTTTATTGCCGGGGGCGTGGATTCCGGGTTGATTTTGAAGAGATAGCACCGCCAAAAATGTAAAAAGGCCAATCAGTCGATTGGCTCTTTTTACTTACTAACCCATTAAATTCTGGTACTAAGATACAATTATGACTTAAAATCAAAAAATCAATTTGGACACTGACGGAATTAAATTATTGTGAATTCGCGGCTCGTTTCGCCATATTAATACGTACAATATTTAAAATCAATGTGTTGTAAAAGCAGCAGTTTTTCAGAATTCGTTAAAAAAGTTATCTACATGACAAAAAGTCGGGTTTTTTCCATTAATTTGTGAATGGTGCCTGATTTGATGTTAACTCTTAAATAATTAAATACAGATTCGTAATGACACCTTCAATTATGTTTGTTTCCATACTGTTCATGGTGCTCAGTATGGTGGTTTCGATGATTTTGAAGCGCAAGTTTGCCAAATACAGCAATGTGCCGCTGTCCAATGGCATGAGCGGTAAAGAAATAGCCGAGAAAATGCTGCGTGAGAACGGAATTTATGATGTGAATGTGATTTCTGTGCAGGGATTTTTATCCGATCACTATGATCCGGTTAAGAAGACGATCAACCTGAGCCCCGAAGTATATGATGGGCGAACGGTGGCTGCTGCCGCCGTTGCGGCACATGAAACCGGTCATGCCGTGCAACATGCGACTGCTTATGCACCGTTGCAAATGCGCAGCCGCTTGGTGCCGGTGGTACAGTTTAGTTCTTCCATCGTGAATTGGGTTCTGCTGGTTGGGCTTATTTTGGCTGCTTCCGGAAGCTATACACTGCTGCTGGTCGGCATCATTCTGATGGCCGTGACTGTATTATTCTCACTGATCACGCTGCCTGTTGAATTTGACGCCAGTAGGCGGGCGCTCGCCTGGCTGAATAGGACCAATGTGACCAATTCGGCCGAGTATCCCGGCGCAAAAGACGCGCTGAAGTGGGCGGCTACAACTTATGTTGTCGCTGCGTTGGCTGCCGTAGTGATGCTGTTGCAATATATTTCCATCTTCATGGGAAGAAGAGATTAATCGAGCGCTTCTTAAAAATACTAAAACCCCACCAGTCGAAAAAACGGTGGGGTTTTCAGTCTATAAACGAAAATAATCAAAAATTCCAGCCATGATTCCCTGAGCACGGGAGACAAATGTGTTGAGTAGTCAATATTAGGAATTGAAAGCCGTTCCTGAGGCAGGAGACTTCACGCAACCGGCGGGATAGAATTATATTCAGCGGATCCTTTAAATAGGTTCAGCTTTCAGGTCGCTGGTCTTCGTCTCTACAAAGTCTTCGACTTCATCCGCATCATCTTCGAACTTGCTGGCGATATTATCAATAAAATCGGCGAACTGGTTCTTGAGGTCATTGCCTTTTTCAGCAATTTTTTTTCGGGTGGCTTTCCCGCTTTCCGGTGCAAATAATACGCCGACTACCAGACCGAGGGTGAAACCCGTAATAAGTTTGTTCATAATAAATATTTTAAAAGTTCTACATGCTGATTGGGCCTATGAAGTTAAACAAATAATCTGCCAAAAAGCTTATTCTGCGTTAAAAGTTCCGTACGGTTACCTGTTGAACCATCTATCCGCTTAATCGCGGTATGCCCTGCCGGTCAGTTTCAGAAACAATCGCTCCAGGTTCTGATGCCCATGTGTTTCCAGTAGTTCAGACAGTGGGCCGTTGACCAGGATCTCCCCACCGTCCATCAGCGCAGCCGTATCGCATAGGTCTTCAGCTTCGTTAAGCTGGTGAGAAGTATAGATGAGTGTAGTACCCGCCGCGTTCATCTGCTTGAGGAAATCAAGGATGGCGTTGCGCGACTGGACATCCACACCTACGGTGGGTTCATCAAGAATCAGGATTTCAGGGGTATTCATCACGCCGATAGCCAGGTTTACCCTTCTTTTCATTCCTCCGGAAAACAACCTGACCGGCTTTTGAGCGACGTTCGACAGGCCCATCAAGTTTAGTAGTTCATCTGTCCGCTGACGGATCTGGGCGGCATTCATACCATACCAGGCCCCGAAGAAAGCCATATTCTCACCGGGGCTTAATTCTTCATAAAAAGAAAAATCCTGTGGTACCAGTCCGATGATCTTGTTGATTTGCTTTTTGTGAAGGCGGAGCTCCATTCCGGAGATACAGATGGATCCGCCGTTATATGGTAATAATCCGGAAATCAGGTTCATCAGCGTAGTCTTTCCTGCACCGTTAGGGCCAAAAATCCCAAACCGCCTGCCCTTTTCAATCACCAGGTCCAGGCCTTTAAAAAGGGGCGCCTGTTTCTTATAATTGAAAAAAAGACCCTCTATATTGACTGCTGCCTCCATCGCGACGAATTTAGCAAAACAAATCCAGGGATGCTGATTTTTGGACCTTTTTCGGTCATTTTATGGGGGATGCTCCTCACTTCGGGGCAAAGGCCTATGAGAAATAATTCGGGGGATAATGAAGGAGAACGCAATCAGGCATTATCCACGTGGAATTAATTTGAGTTCAAATACTGAAATACCGGAGTAATGCGTGTAATATCCGCTCGCGGGGCCGTTTTAAAGGTGATCAGGAGTATTTGGGGATATAAGGGCCGTATTTCAGGTGCTCCGGATGGTTGGGGCGCCCGGTTTCCGGATAAATAATATCATGTGCCGTTTCGTACCCTTCATCGGCAGCTTGAAATAACCGTTTCATCGCATTTTTCTTGCGAACCTTGAAAACTACACCTGTCACAGTAGCTGCAGTCAGGCCCAATAAAACAAGTCCAACAAATCTGTACGGTTTTTTCATAAAAAATTATTATTCAATATCCACGTTCGGTGTAAATTAAGATATCTCCCCCTGAATCCGACGTTCTAATTGGCGTTAAAGATCTTGTCTTTAAATAGGAAACTTCTGACACAGACGCATTCGGAGGGTATACTCAAAGTTAAATCTTTTGCCTTAAAATCCGAAAAATTTAACCTGCTTACGCACATAATAACAAAATAGTCCTTCAATGGTTAAGTCAATTTCCCCCTGGTATAAGATCTATTTTTATTGGACGATAAAAACGGATAAAAGGTTACAAGCCAGATTTTTAATTTGCGTAAAGTTTTGGATCTATCAAAGCTACTGGCGTCATAAAACAAAACGGGGTTGCAGATAAACCACCCGAAACCCCGGTATGTTCTGGTTTTCTTCAAGGTGCACAAGGTCGACTGCGAAAAATCGAACCGCACGCGGAGAGACAGGAAATATTTTTTATTAAAAGATAACGGTAGCCATGCTATGTGGCAGACTGCTTATTGTTGCTGACTTCCCTGCCACCCACAAATGATAGGGGATCGTGTTGTTTCCTTTATTCATGACAATGACGGCCACTTTACCATCGGTGTTTAAAAATGCGGTTGTCAGTAAATCAGTACGATTAGAAGATGCTATGATGCGCCTGGCTCCGGGCCTGACAAATTTGGAAAAGTGCCCGATGTAGTAGTACGCGTTTGTAAAGTATAGTGCACCGGTTCGGGTATCTGCATGGACTGGCGCGAAACATAGGTTGCCCGCGTGATTGGGTCCGCCTGTCTCATCCAGCAGTATGTTCCAGTCGGTCCAGCCTACGGTACCGGCATTAAAATCATTGATCATAGAGTACCCGTATTTTTCTCCGAGGCTCCAGTTCCGGATGCTGTCCATTGAAAATTTTTCTTTGCATCCCTCGGTGAAAATGAGGTTTTTTTCGGGGAAGGTTTCTGCCGTTCTTTTTACATTTTCAAACATCATATCGCTACCCGTCCAGGTTTCGTACCAGTGATAGCCGATACCCCAGACATATTTTGCTACTTCGGGATCCCGCAGGGTGGTGCTGGCGCGCTGGTAGATCAGGTCGCGGTTGTGATCCCAGATGATCAGTTTTTTGTCGGCCATATCTTCTTTGTGCAGGGTTGGTCCCAGCGCTTCTTTGATAAAGTTGGCTTCATCTTCGGCAGTATAAATACAGGACTCCCATCTTTGCGTGGCCATTGGTTCATTCTGCACGCTCAGGCCCCAGACGGGGATCCCTTCTTTTTCGAGCGCGCGGATATACTTGACATAAAACATAGCCCAGGGCTGGTAAAATTCTTTTTTCAATTTGCCGCCATGCAGCAGGTCATTATTATCTTTCATCCAGGCGGGAGGGCTCCAAGGGCTGACGTATAATATGAGTTTGCCCCCTGCTGCTTTAATTGCCTGTTTGATAAACGGAATCTTGAAAGCCTTATCATGAGTGATGTCAAAAGTCTTCAGGGTTGTGTCGTGGTCGGCAACGAAGGTGTAACTGCCGCTCGAAAAATCGCAACTGGCCATATTTGTTCTCCCCAGCGAATAACCGATACCGACAGTGGGATCATAGACCGCTCTGATGAAGGTGTCTTGTTTTTCCTTTGGAAGCCGGGCGTAAGTTTCTGCGGCAGCATCGGTCAGGGCCCCACCGATACCCAGAACGGTTTGAAATGTTTTGGTCGGGTCAACAAAAACACAAACCTCGGTTTCCTTAGGCTGTCCCATTTCTGTGAAGGCAAGTCCGTTAGCGGTTTGTGACAACCGGTAGTTCGCTGTATCGGCTGTAGTGAACACGGTGGCTGATTTGCCGGTTAGGTCAAAACCCGCGTTTGCACCGTTCTTTCCCTCTTTCAGATTATTACAGGCAGTCAGCGCTGCGAGCATCAGGATCGGATAATATTTGTTCATGTGTTAATTTTATTTTTTTAAATGGCCACATGGAATTTACCATAGAAAATTTTATAAGCATTATTTGTTATTTATTTTGGCGCTTATGAGCGCTTCGCGGTTCATCGCGGTTCGTATAAATGTGCTCGAAAATTTTGATGGACATTTCATAATTTATATTTTAGGGTTTAAGGCCCAATGCTTTGATGTAACCGACGTTGGGCTTGCAATTATTAAACCGGCAGGCTTCCAGGAAACCATGGAGACTCTGGATCAGCGCCTGGCGGTCGTGGGGCGCAGCCTTCCTGATATCTTCAAAGCTGGCGCGGTTTTTCTGCGTGTAGGCGATTACGCTATCGAATCCGGCGGGTTTGTCAAAACTCATAAACCCCCGGAGGTTATCCAGTTTTTTATAGGGCCAGTAATGCCATCCGATATTATTTTTTTCCAGGACCAGGCGAAATTGTTGTATCCATTCGTTCGTGTTTTCTCCGGTCTCGCCGCAATAAATGGGAACCTGATATTTTTCGCTGAAGTCGATATAATCCCGGATCACGTCCACCGTTGCGGGTGTCCAGTATTTATGAAAAGTGTACACGAGTTTATCGTCAAAGGGTTTGCCAAATATTTTGAAGTTACTGTCCCACTGTGCGCCGCCCAGGAATATGAGGTGGTTCTTATCTGTTTTTCTAATCGCGGAGACAACCTCTTTGTAGAGAGGCTCCAGGTAAGGATTTAATTTGGCGACGTCAAAATAATGAGCAATGGGTTCATTGAGAATGTCATAACCGATGATGATCCGGTCGTTCCGGTACCGGGCCGCGATATCGGCCCAGATCTTAATGAGCAATTGACGGGATGCGTGGTCTTCAAAAAGAAAGGGATAGCCATAACCGTCATCAATATTATCACCGGTTTGTCCGCCGGGCGCACAGTGCATATCCAGGATCACGTAGAGGTTTTCCTTCCGGCACCAGTCCAGCACGCGGTCGAAGATCTGGAAACCCCGTTGCGGATCGTCGCTGCCCAGGTATTCTTCGCGGGTGAAAAGCTTGTAGTGAAAAGGGATGCGGATGGAATTGGCGCCGGTTTTTTTAATGTACCGGATATCATCAAAGGTGATATAATTATCGATAAACTTATTCCAGAAAGCTTTGGTTTTTTCTGGACCCATCAGTTCAGAAAGGGCCGTGTTGATCAGGCGTGGCGAGTTCACTTTATCAAAACGAAACATATATCCTTCAGGTACCAGCCAGTTGCCCAGGTTGGTGCCTTTCAAAAGAAATGGTTTGCCATCGGGACCAATAATATTTTTTCCCTTAGTAGTGAAAAAGTGTGACTGGGCCGTTGAAGTCCAAATAAAAAGGGCTGGAAGTATGAGAAGGAAGACTAATTTTTTGATCATAATGTTATTTGTTTTCAGTCAGAAAAGGCCATCGTTGCAGGAGACGGATTATCAGTGATTGCTTTTGCAGTCATCATTCCTGTGCTTACCAGACGAGCGTCATCACTGATTTTGACTCTATCGGAACTACGGCCCACTTTCCATTGTAAGCGATATTAAACGTGTTGGCGCCACCGGCATTCAGCACGATCATTACTTTCTTCCCCGAAGGTGTCAGGAAAACGACATTCGGAAAAAGATCAGATTGGGTAGAGCTGATACGGATCGATCCTGGTGGTACAAACTTGGAGGCATGGGCGATAATATAGTAAGATACATTTCGCGTAAATACGGATCCGTTGATGGTAAGCGCACCCTTGCACTCGGTACAACCGCCGGGGGTGTGAGGTTGAAAATTTGGATCACTGGCCAGGTTCCATTCCAGGGCCAGCTTGCTCCAGTTTCGCATGGTGCCGATGATCACATTATTGATATGCCACTGCAGGGTTCCGTCGAAGGGTTCTTTAGACCCCGTCCATTGCTCCGTGAAGTAGAGGTTTTTGTTTGGGAATGCATTGTGTACCTGTGTCATGGCCGTTACATTTCCGGCATATAAATGAAAAGCCGATCCGTCGATGTATTTGGCTGCTTCCGGGTCGCTCAGCACCGTGATGGGGTAATCAGGCCGGTCGAGGTTGTGATCGTAGATAATAATTTTAGTCGTGATCCCCGCCGCCTGAAAAGCAGGCCCCAGGCTGTTCTTAATAAAATCGCGTTCCTGTTCCGCCGTCATGTACATACTGGGATTATTGCCCGGATGGAGGGGTTCATTTTGTGGGGTGATCGTTGTGATCCTGATTCCTTCTGCCTGCATGGCCTGGATATATTTCACGAAGTAGGTAGCGTAGGAGTTGTAGAATTCCGGTTTCAGGCTACCGCCGATGCTACTGTTGTTGTCCTTCATCCAGGTTGGCGGGCTCCAGGGGGAACCCATAATTTTAATGTTGGGATTGATGGCCAGGATCTCTTTCAACACCGGGATGAGATGGACCTTATCCGGGCTGATGTTGAATTTGGTCTGATCGACATCGGTTTGTCCCGCGGGCAGATCGTTATAACTAAAGACAGCGGGATCCAGGTCGGAAGCTCCGATGCTTATGCGGAGATAACTCACGTGAATGGAGTTTTCGCCCGTGCCAAATAGCTCATTTAATAAATTATTCCTCGATGTGGCGTCCATTTGATGAATCATTATAGCGCTGCCTCCCGTAAGGGCATAGCCAAACCCATCAATCGTTTGGTATTGAATCGTTGAGTCGACAGCAATGGAGGGATAGATATTACTGTTGGCGCTAAAGCTGATGGTTGTATTTTTCTTCTGCAGCAACACGGTTTGATCCGCCAGTGTTTGCCAGGATTCTACGTCGCCGGTAGCCGGTGGCGGCGGTGGAGTAGGACCAGGATTTCCATTTTTGTGGCAATGAGCATTCACGAACAGAAATGCAGTGAATATGATGTAGAGCAAAGCTCCTTTTTTAAGTCTCATGTTAAATAAGTTTTTAAATAATTTCCCTGAAGACTCTGATATAATCTACAAACATACGTTGTGGAAAAACGGTTGTAGCGGGTGGCGTTCCCGGCCATGAACCTCCCACGGCCACATTGAAGATAAAGAACTGGCTGGCATTGAATGCGGCAGGGTAGTTGCCCAGGTTGGCGGGAGTAGCGCTGAAATACGGCTGATTATCCACCAACCAGGTCAGGCTGTCGCGTTTCCAGATCATGCTAAAAACGTGAAATTTCTGTGAGAAGTCTTCTGTATCCAATTTAAAGGAGCTACTTTTTGATGCATGTGCGCCTCCGGACCCGGCCCAGTGAATTGTACCTACAACGGTCGAAGGTTGTGAGCCCACCAGCTCCATAATATCAATTTCACCACAGGCGGGCCACCCAACGGTTGTTATGTTGCTGCCCAGCATCCAGAGTGCGGGCCAGATACCTTTTCCCACCGGAAGTTTTGCACGGATATCTATTCTCCCAAAAGTGAATGTTTTCCTTTGCTGCGTTGTAAGTCTCGCAGAAGTATATTTAAATCCGCTGACTGCCTCTTCCCGGGCTTCTATGATCAGGTTGCCATTTGACTGGAAAATATTCTTAGGTGAACTGGTATAATATTCCAGTTCCTGGTTTCCCCAGCCGTTGGTTCCGTTGCCGGTCTCAAAATTCCAGGTTGCAGGATCGGGAGCTACCCCGGAGAACTCATCACTCCAGAGCTTTTCATAGCCGGTGTAGGAGTCAGGTGACTGATAACCTGTATTATCTGTGGGGAGAAAGCTACCGTCTTCGGTTATGATGGTTGCTTGCAGCGTATTTTGACTGAGGGTGCATCCCTGTGGATTGCTCAGTTCAAGAGTGAAGGTTTTGTTTGGCTCCCTCAGTAAACTGGCATTACCCTTGAAGGCGATGTCAAGATAAGCTTCTGTAGCTGTTGATGGAATTGTCAGGGTGCCGGTTACGGCCTGGTAATCGGCCGGAGATTTTGCTGAGCCATCGCGCGTAGTGTATTGCAGAACCGCATTGCCGGAGGGTCTCTTATCCAGCACAAAATAAAATCTAAGATGACCGTCCACGCCGGCACGCGTTTCTTTACCGCCTGTAATGGTGACTTGTGGTAAGGATGCTACCGGTGGCGGATTGGGGTCTTTCGCTTTGCTACAGGAAAAAAAAAGCAGAAGCAAAGGCATGGAGAAAATAATTCTATATAAGGCCGAACTTTTCACTTTGCTTCTGCTTTGGAGGATTAGATACCTCTCATCTCCACATTTTTGATGGTGATGGAGGGATTAGAGCCGCTGCCCGATTTAATGACCAGATAGATGAGGCCTGAGGTTGGGAAACTTACAGGCTTTCCATCGCCATCGCACTGAATAACTGACAGTAATCCGGAGAAAGGAGTGGTCCCGCAACCGGCCCAGGTATTGATGGCCAGTCTTTTTCCGCCGACTGAGTAATCGCTGCCCTGTACGGGCGGAGTGGGTGAAGCAAAAACCTCAAACCAGCAGTCTTGAATACCTACGGGGCTTGAAACCACCATATCAATTTTGTATTTTTTGTTGGCCACCACATTAATTGCCTGGTAGAGACCTGCCTGGTTCCAGCCGCTGGGCGAAACTGTGGCACTTCCCACATTAAATTTCCAGATACTGGCGGGGTCGGTGTCACCAATCTTCAACAGGGTCCATTTGGCATAGTCGGCTGCGTTGGCGAATTTGCCGCCTTGAACCAGATTTCCTGCTGCAGGGTCGGAGGTGGCGACGGTAACATTCTGGGTTGCAGAAAATGCGGCACCGCCTTTTCCAACTGCATAATGCGTGATAGTGTAAGCACCTGCATCAGGCAGGAATATTTCCCGGCTGGGAGGCCCGATGGCGGCACCGGCGCCATCACCCAAATCCCATTTAGACAAAATATAGGAGCTGTCGGCAGACCGGGCGATAAACCTATTGGCGTTACCAGACACTGGGGTTACAGTGAAGGCCGCGTTTAAAGACGTTTCCGTTAATCCTGGGTTTGTAACCTTTGGTTTACTGCAACCAAAATAAGCGCTTAAACCGGCTACCAGGAAAAGGAAGGATATTATTTTTATCGATTTCATGTGTAGAGTATTGTATTTTCAATGGTCACATGGAATTTACCATAGAAAATTTTCATCGCGGCTCGTATAAATGTGCTCGAAAATTTTTATGGACATTTCATGTGTAAATTTTTTTTAACTGTTGGCTATCATCGGATCAGATTTCTTTTCAACAGTTTTTAATCATTAATTGTACCCTGGGTTTTGCACGAGTTTTGTGCCGCGGAGTTCGCGACTGGGTATGGGGAACACTTCGCTTTTTCCGCTGACAAACCCGCGGGAGGCCAGTTTGGATGCGGCATCGCCCCATCTTACCAGGTCAAACCAACGTTGGCCTTCAGCGGCCAGTTCCAGCCGGCGTTCCAGTTTGATAGCGTTCAAAGTTACCGGTACGGAAGGTAGTCCCACTCTTGCTCTGACTGCATCCAAAAGGGCCTGTGCCCTGGCTCCGGTAGCCCCAAGGGCTTCGGCTTCCATCAGGTAGGTATCGGCCAGCCGGATCACGTAAGTGTTTTGTTTGTAGTTCAGCTCTTTCGCACCACCACCCGTGGTTACGTCAGAAGTACGGGGCAGGAACTTATTGATAAAATATCCCGTATTCATGTATCCTTCAATATAATCAGCCTGGTTGGCGGCTTTCAGCGCTTTTAAGTCAAATACCGTGGCGCCAAATCTGGGATCATTTTTGATGGCGTCATAGAAGTTTTGGGTGAATACATTGAAGCTCCATCCGGAAGGAAGATCGGGTGCGGTGGAACCTGACGGCCTTGAATAGCTACGCGGGCCGATCATGACGTTGTAGGAGTTACCCTCATCTCTTCCTGAACCCCAGAATCCCCAGTCTGCATTGCTCTTGGCACTGTGGGTTTCCTCAATGATCGATTCTGTGTTGAATTTATTAGCAACCACCCAGAGACTGGCAAAATTGCTCAGGAGTTTGTACCCGTAAGCGCTGGTTCCGCCAGGTGTGCCATTTACTTCGGCCAGTTGTGCTGCCGCAAGCTGGTTTTTGTTTTCAAACAGGTAAACCTTTCCCAGCAGGGCTTTCGCGCCACCCCTGGTCATCCTGCCCAGCTCTGAACTGGTCAGTGTGATTGGCAGGTCTGGAGCGGCTTCACTAAGGTCTTTCTCTATTTGCGCATAGACAGCTTCGGGTTTAGCCTGTGTAACATCGTACATCGTGGTGGCCGTGAGGGGTTCCAGGATCAGCGGAATGTTCTTAAACAACCGGACCAGGTTGAAATAATACAGAGCCCTCAGCGTTTTAGCTTCCGCCGCAAACCTCTTTTTTGTAGCGTCCGGCATTTGAATATTGGGCATTTTGCTCAGCAGGACATTAGCTTTAAAAATTCCCTGGTAAGGGTCGTTCCAGTAGCTCTCAGCCATCAGGTCTGCCGTCATGGTATAATTGGAAAATGACTGAAGCTGCATACCATCTGTCGCGCCACCGCCACCGGCATAATGGTCATCGGACCCAGAATTCATCAGGGCCAGCATATTTTCAAAACCGCCGGAATTCTTTCGCATGGCGTCATATACGCCAACCAAAGCCGCATAGGCCTGGCCTTCATCCGCATAGTAGTTTTGCGAAAGAAACTGGCCTTTGGGGTCTATTTCCACAAAACTTTTGGAGCAGGAGACCACAGTAGCAAGGACAGTAGCCAAAAGCAAGGGAATATATATTTTCTTTTTCATGTTTCTAGAGATTTGAATTTAGAATTGTAATTGGATACCACCCAGAATGGTTCTTGCCTGAGGATAAACCCCTTTGTCAATGCCATAGACACTACCTCCGATTTCAGGATCATACCCCGTGTACCTGGTAAGAGTAAACAGGTTCTCGGCTGTAATATAGAGCCGGAGCTTGCTTACGCCTAACCGCTGGAAGTAATTGGCAGGGAATGAATATCCAACCTGAACAAGCTTCAGGCGGGCGTAATCACCATTTTCCAGGTAGAAGTCAGACATCCTCCCGTAGTTGCGGTTTGGATCTGATGCGGTGACCCTGGGATATGTATTGGTGGAGCCATCGCCGGTCCATCTGCCCAGGATCTTGGTTTGATAATTCGCATCGATAATATCCAGTCTTCTGAGACCCTGGAATATCTTAACGCCGGCAACGCCCTGGGTAAACATCGAGAAATCAAAGCCCTTATAGTCCAGGTTTACCGTAAACCCGTATGTGTATTTTGGTATACTGTTTCCCAGGAAGGTCTTATCCAGGTCGTTGTTAGTGATCTTTCCATCACCATTGATGTCGACCCATTTGAAATCGCCGGGTTTGGCATTTGGTTGCAACAACTGGCCGTCTTTATTTCTGTATGCGTTTATTTCAGCATAATTCTGGAAAATACCATTGGTCTTATATCCAAAAAATGCGTTATACGACTGGCCTTTCTGGATTCGGGTTACGGGCCCCATAGTCTGGAAACTTGCATCACCGGCTATGAAATTGACATCAGTAGCCACATAAGTAACTTCGTTTTTCAGGTAGGAGAAATTACCATTTGCCGAAAGATTAAGTTCTCCGAATCTCTTACGGTAGATCAGTTCCACTTCAACGCCCGTATTTTGCATATCTGCGACGTTACCCACCGGAGATGAAGAAACGCCTACATATCCTGGTATCGTAATCGGTCTCAGAATACCTGTTGTCTTCTTTTTATAATAATCGAAGTTTAAGTTCAGGTTATTAAAAAGCTGTGCTTCGAAACCAATATTGGCCTGTGATGTTTCTTCCCATCTCAGATCCGGGTTATCCAGGGATGCGGGTGCATAACCCGTTGTGATATCCTCGTTATTGCCAATGGTATAATTGAAACCACCGTTTACAGTGGAGACATAACCGAAGTTCCGGATAGCATCATTACCAACAACCCCGTATCCACCGCGGATCTTGAGGCTGTTAATAATATCGTTGGCTTGCCAGAATTCTTCTTTGTTTACTGCCCATCCCATGGAGAAGGATGGGAACACTCCATATTTATTATTAATACCAAACCGGGAGGAACCATCTCTCCGCAGGATACCAGTGAAGAGGTATTTTTCCATGTAATCGTAGTTGATCCGTCCAAACAAGGAGGATAATTTATGTTCAACCCTGTCTGAAGTCCAGGAACTACGGCTTGTCTGGGGGATATCGAAGTTCAGCGAAGCGTCCTTGTAGCTGGTAATTGGTAGATTATACAGTGTAACACCGGAACCACTACCAATATTTTCTACATACGCGCCCTGTCCCAGCAGCACGGTCAAATTATGGGGGCCGAAGCGTTTAGCGTAGGTGATGGTATTTTCGATATTCCAGTTAAAGGCTTTTTCCGAGGAATGATAGTAATTATTCTGATCAGTTTTTTGGGTTGCCGCGAGATAGAAAACGGGTGTAAACGCCTGTGATCCCCAATAGGACAGCTTTCCGCCGAGTGTGGATCTCACTTTGATGTCTTTGGTCACGGCAGCTTCGAGGTAGGTATTGCCAACAATATCATCGGACCAGCCATATCCGCCCAGGCGGGTTTGAATATAGGCCAGTGGATTTGTCATTTCCTGCCCCACCAGTGTAGAAATCCCGTAAGGGTTCCCGTTGGCATCGCGCATTACTTTGTTGACGCTGTAAGGCGCTGCACCAGCCACTTTTGGATCGGTGATCACCAGCTTGGTCATCGGGTCCAAATTGATGGCAGAACTGAGTGGTCCGCCATACTCACTATTTGTATTTCCCAGTCCGGTAGATTTCTGGTGGGTATATCCAACAGCTTCTCCGAATGTAAATACTTTCGAGATCTTATGGGTGGAGTTCAGCCGGAGGCTCTTTTTATTATACCTGGAAATATCGGTTGCTACGATACCCTCCTGGTCCGAGAGCCCGAAAGAGAGATAGAAAGTTGAGCGCTCGCCGCCGCCACTCAGACTCACCTCGTGATTAGATCTCTTCGCGCTGTTATTGAAGATTTCTTTTTGCCAGTCTGTACCAGCTCCAAAGCTGGAGGGGTCTGTAAACCGGAGCCCTGCGCCATCATTAACTGCGCGTTCATTCAGGATAGAAGCGTATTGAGTCGCATTCAACAGATCCAGTTTCTTGGCGGGTGAGGAGATGCCATAGAATCCATTATAAGAAACGGTGAGCTTCCCTGCTTTTCCTTTTTTGGTTGTAATAAGGATAACGCCGGTTGCGGCCCTGGTTCCGTAGATAGCTGCGGAGGCTGCATCTTTCAGCACCTCGATTGATTCAATATCCGATTGGTTCAGGTAGGCAATACCGCCCTGATCAACTACAACGCCGTCAACAACCCAAAGCGGATTGTTTCCTCCATCTCCAAAGGTTGTCACACCTCGTACCCTGATAGTAGAAGCGGATCCTGGCTGACCTGAATTCTGGGCGATGGTCACACCTGATACACGGCCCTGCAAGGCTTGTTCAACGCGTCCGTTAGGGACGTTTTCCAGGTCACGGGCCTTCACACTTGAGATGGCACCTGTTACCACACTTTTCTTTTGAACACCATAGCCCACCACCACTACCTGGTCCAGCACCTGCTGCGAGGGAACCATTCGTATGGTAACTTCTGAGCGACCTGCTAAGGGTACTTCCTGGTCAACGTAACCGACAAATGAAATGAGCAGTGTTGCGTTATTATCGGGTGCTGTAAGTGTAAACCGACCGTTTCCATCGGTGGTGGTTCCTGTCCTTGTTCCGCGAACAATAATGGAAACACCTGTCATGGTGATCCCGGATTCATTCAGCACTTGTCCGGTAATGGGTACATCCGGGGGGGCATTTGGGGAAGTTGAAATGATGACGAATAAGTTTTTTCCCACCTGTTTATAGGTAAGTTCATTACCAGCAAGCAGGTTGTCCAGCGCAGTTGTTACCCCAACCCCTTCGGCCTTAAAATCCACTTTCGTCCTGAGTGTCCTGACATCGTAATTGTACAGGAACCGATAGCTTCCCTGCTTTTCAATAGCGTTCAGCACCTTCCTGATCTCTGTGTTTTTGAGTTTCAGGAAAATATTCTGAGCGCTTGACTCTGAGGCTTTCACCTGGAAAGCAGAGAGCAGGATGATAAAAACAGCAAGCTTCATAATAAGAAGTGTTTTCAGAAGCGACCGTATAGGGAATAGTCTTCCCAATGGTTCACTTTTTTTCATACTTTTGATTTTAATAGTTAAACAATAGGAAACAACCTTTACTTCAATGTCTGTTTCCGTTTATCTTAGGGCCGGTCAATGTTGCAGCATTTTCCGGCTTTTCAGTACTTATTTCCTGATCTTCACAACATTTCCATCAATTTCATACCTGAAAGGCGTGATCAGTTGCAGCGCCTGTAATGCCTGCTCCAGGGTTTCGTCCTCGAATACCCCACGAAGGCGGTAGTTTGCCAGGTTTTCATTTTCAAAACTAAAACGCACATTATACCAGCGTTCCATTTTCGCAGCCAGTTCGCGGAAGGTATCCCCTTCAAAAATCAGCCGGTTGTGTACCCATGCCGTTTCTATTCTGTCTGGTTCGCTGATGTGATCTGGCAGGTTCAGTACGGTTGCGGCAGATTTTCCGGTTGTGACGGCTTTCTCATTTCTGGGGGGAGTACCGGGATCGGGTGCGTCAACGCTGCCTGCTTTCGAGAATACCAGTTTTTCACTGGGCCGCAAAATGATTTTCGGCGCTTCTGGCTTGGTCTTGTCGGTCACTTCTACCAATCCATGAATCAACGTGGTTTCGATCGTGTTATCGTCCTTGTAGGATTTAACGTTAAAGGCGGTTCCCAGGACCCTGATGTCGATAGCTGTGGTATGAACGATAAAGGGTCGTTTCTTATCTTTCACTACGTCGAAAAATGCTTCTCCGTCCAGCGTAACCTCCCGGAGTTTACCCCCGAACCTCCGGTCAAAGACCAGCTTGCTGTTTGAATTCAGCCATACTTTAGACCCATCCGGGAGTAAAAGGCGCGATTTGGATCCTTTTGCAGCCACGATCGTTTCCAGCGCATTGTTTTCAAAACCTGGCTTGCCGCTAAAATAAAAGAACCAGGTACCAAGCAGTACTGCTCCGGCAAGGATGGCCGCCATAGCGGCAATTTTCAGCGTGAACCTGATCCGAGAACGTTTGGGGCCCTGCACCCTTTTAAGATCGGGTGTAATGACTTCTCCGTTCTGCGCTGCTTTCAGAATATTTTCGAAATGAAGATCTGCTTTCTTATTAATAATAGAAACGGGAGTATAATCGTTCCAATAGGTATGTAAAACCCCCAGGAGGAATTGATTGCCCGGATCATCCTTGATCCGATCATCCAGTTCAGCGAGTTCTTCCACAGTGGCTTCCCCCGCGAATTTTCTAGATAGTAGTATAGCAAGTCTTTCTTCCATGCTGGCCTGTTATTTATATAGACAAGAAACAGACCTGAGGACACTAGATGGATTCGGATTTTTTTTTCTTTTTTTTGGGAAAATAATCAAATTCGGCCCTGACCGTCTCACTGATCCGCTTTACGGCGTTTACCATTTGCGCATCTACTGTGTGGATAGAGATGTTAAGGATTTCAGCAACTTCTTTATATTTCAAGCCATCCTCGCGTACAAGTTTAAAAATGATCTTACACTTCGGTGGAAGGTTTTCTACGGAAGTTTGGATCTTTTTTAGGATTTCGGAGGAAATCAGGTTCTGTTCCGGTGTTTCGTTTTGTTCAAGTTGAATATTGACAAAATCGAAAGGCTCCGTGAGCAGCTCGCGGGTTTTGCGCGAAAGATAATTTAAAGAAGTGTTTTTAATGGATGTGTAGAGATAGGTAGTCAGGTTCCTGATCTCGGGCAGCGTTTCACGGTTTTTCCAGATCCTGACAAAAACCTCATCCATGATTTCCAGCGCTGTTTCTTTATTGCCGGATATCGAGTAGGCGAAGTGAGTCAGTTTCTCTGCAAAAAAATCGAAGAGTAGCCGGAATGCCCTGAGATCTCCCGCCGCTATTTGTAACTGCCATTGGTAAAGCCTATTTTCTTGTATGGAGTCGTATGTTTCCATTGAAGAACAATCCGGCAACTAAGGTATGTACTTTTTGATTTAATTAACAGAATTTATTATTTAAGCCAGGTCACTTTCCCAGACTTTACATCGGCTGAGCTTGTGCCGATCATGATCTCGAACTCACCGGGCTCCCAATTGTATTGTAGTGCCTGGTTGTAAAATTTAAGATCCTCCGGTGTGATGCTGAAGCTTACCGTTTTGGATTCCCCGGCTTTCAGCCACACCTTCTGAAATCCTTTCAGTTCTTTTACGGGACGCGTGACACTACCCACCATATCGCGGATATACAACTGTACGACCTCCGAACCGTCGTAAGAACCGCTATTCGTAAGCTTCACGCTGGCCCTGAGTGTCTGGTTGCCTCTGAGACTGGTACTGCTGAGGTTTAAATTTCCATAATCAAATCTGGTGTAACTCAGCCCGTAACCAAAGGGATAAACCGGGTCGTTTGACACGTCCAGGTAGTTACCACGGAATTTTTGGAACCACTTGCCTTCAGCCAGTGGACGCCCCGTATTTTTATGATTATAATACAGAGGTACTTGTCCAACATTCTGCGGGAAAGTGGCAGAAAGCTTTCCCGACGGATTCACATTCCCAAACAACACATCGGCAATCGCATTGCCGGCTTCCGTCCCACCGAACCATACATTCAGGATCGCGGGGATATGTTCGTTTTCCCATTTTAATGCCAGCGGCCTGCCGGTAAACAACACCACTACAACCGGCTTTCCAGTGTTCATCAGCGCTTTCAGCATGTCTTTTTGTATCTGCGGAATTTCAATGTCTGTCCGGCTACTACTTTCGCCCGTCATTTCTGCAGATTCACCCACGGCGGCAATGACCAAATCCGAATTTTTTGCTGCGGTGAGCGCCTCATCCAGGATAACGCTGGCGGGCCGGTTATCTCTTTTTAATTGTTTGCCAAAGACGGTCACACGCTGTTGAAATGCCGGTTCCGCATCCAGGTTGGCACCCAGTGCGTAGTTGATCTTCACCTGATTGCCGGCTACCTGACGGATCCCATCGATTAGGGAAACAGATTTCGAGAAGTTAGCCGCCACACTCCAGGTGCCGGTCATGTTTTCCCGGTTATCTGCCAGTGGGCCGACCAACGCGATGGAACCCGATTTTTTAAGCGGCAGGAGTTGTCCCTGGTTTTTCAACAACACAAAACTCTGTGCCGCAATTGCTCTCGCCTCCTTCCGGTTGGCCTCCGTAAATATTTCTTTGGCTGCCCTGTTCGGATCACAGTATTTATAGGGGTTTTCAAATAATCCCAGTTTGTATTTTGCCTCAAGTACATGCCGGCAAGCCAGGTCAATTTCCTGCAGCGTAACTTTCTTTTCGCTGAGGGATTTTTTGAGGGTTGTCAGGAACCCTTCTCCCACCATGTCCATATCAATACCCGCTTTCAGCGCCAGCGCCGAAACCATTTGAAGGTCACCCATACCGTGGTCAATCATTTCGTTAACACCGGTATAATCGGATACAGTAAATCCTTTAAAACCCCACTGTTTTCTCAACACGTCAGTCAGCAGCCATTTGTTCCCTGTGGCAGGAACGCCATCCACCTCGTTGAAAGAAGCCATCACACTACCCACACCTGCATCCACGGCTGCTTTGTAAGGTGGGAAGTATTCGTTGTACATCCGGATATGACTCATGTCGACCGTGTTATAATCCCGGCCTGCTTCTGACGCGCCGTACAACGCATAGTGTTTTACACAGGCCATGATATTGTAATTCTTGCTAAGATCTCCCTGGTAGCCTCTTACCATCGCTTTTGCTATTTGGCTGCCCAGGTAGGGATCTTCTCCACTTCCTTCTGCAACGCGCCCCCAGCGCGGATCGCGGGATATGTCCACCATCGGACTGAATGTCCAGCTAATTCCGGCTGCGCTAGCTTCCCGGGCGGCAATCTCAGCACTGCGCTGAATGGCTTTCATGTCCCAGCTACACGATAGTCCCAGGGGAATGGGAAAGACAGTCTCGTAACCATGTATGACATCCATCCCAAATAGTAACGGGATCTTCATCCGGCTTTCTTCAACGGCAACTTTCTGTATAGCCTTTATTTTATCAACCCCTTTAATGTTAAATAGTCCGCCCACTTTTCCTTCCCGGATCTTTCCCGCAATATTTGAACTCTGAGCCAGTCCGGTCGTAATATCACCGGCGGCAGGCAGGTTGAGCTGACCGATCTTTTCATCCAGTGTCATTTTTTTCATCAACCCGCTGACGTAGGCGTCCATTTTTTGGGCGCTGACCTGGCCCTCTACTGTTACCAGCAGGAACAGGAAGGACAAGGTCGTAACTGAAAAAAGTCTTAAAGTCTTCATATGCGTATTTTTTACTATAAATAATCGGATCGTTTTGACGGGTGTCGACCGGCTCAATCTAAGTTTTTATTTCATTATGAGGGTCGGTCTCATGATCTCCCGTTTGTCGAGGTAGGGTCTCATGAGTTGCTGCCAGATCTTGTACCCCTTTGGATTCATGTGCAGGCTATCTTTTAAAAATATTTCAGGTTTGGGCTGGCCATCTTTCTGCAACATAGCATGATATGCATCGATGAAAGAGGCCGAGGTTTGTGTTTTTAAATACTGGCGGATCATTTGATTGGTCTCGTCGAACTTAGGCATCAGGTGTCTGCGGCTGGGACTGGGTTTCATGGATACATAGGCAAAAGGAACTTTCGGATATCTTGCCCGTATCTGCAGAAACAGGGCTTTAAATCTGCCAAAAACATCGGCGGGGCTAAGCTGTGCATTACCGGCGAAGTCGTTTTCACCACAGTACATAACTATTTGCCTGGGCTGATAGGGAAAAATAACGTCGTAGCGGTACCTCATGAGGTCCAAAAGCGTGGATCCGCCAAAGGCACGGTTCAGGATATGGTAGCCTGGGAAATATTCGTTTACATCTTTCCACATCGTGAAGGAAGACGAGCCGATAAAAAGAATTTGTCCGCTGCCTGGGAAGGCCAGGCTGTCAGCCGTATTGAACTTCCGTATATCATTCCAAAAAGGAAAAGGTTCCTGTGCCGTTAATGAATTGGCGGTCAGAACGGCGCTGACCAGGATCATAAAGAGTTTTTTCATCATGCTGCTTTAAGTTATTATTCTACTTTTAGTATATTGGTTCTTTCGCTTACGCCATTTTCGTTAATGGCTTCGATGCAATAGTAATACGTTTTTTTGGAATCCATGCCCTTCATCCAATACTCATTGTTCGAATGTACCATAATGCAATTGTATAGTTTATCCGGTGCAATGCCATAATAAATGTTATAAGCATAAGCATCGTCTGAAGGTCGCCATTTGATATAGGCGCTGCGCGGATCCTTTTCCGTTCTCAATACGATAAAGTTCTGCACGGGCGAAGGTTTGTTTCCGTGGCCGTTTCCAAAGACCCGCAGTCCACTGATGGCAAACAGGCCGGTAGGCATGTGGATGTTTTCCAGTCTGATATACCTGGCTTCCACCGGTTTTTCCAATTCTACATAGTCGTGCGGAACATCGGTCTTGTTCCTGCTCTTATCTACCAAAACTTTCCATTTCTTCCCATCGGTGGAATAGTAAAGGATGTACTGGTGGAACTGGTTGGTGAATTTTCCCAGCCGGTCCTGGCCCACATCCTGATCTGCATAATTGATCTGTACTGCATGAACGGTGGAGACGCTGCCCAGGTCGGTTTGAATCCATTCGCCTTTGTTGCCGGTACGCGCACTCCAGTAGGTTTTGATCAGTTCGTCCACCGCCTGGTTTGGGTGGTAGCCGCCGAGTGTGGAAGAAACCTGAACCGGTTTGTTATAATTCAAAAGCATCCATCCCGGTCCGGTTTTGCCGCGGTTTGCGGTAGGCAGGTAAGCGGGGTAATCGCCGAAAGCGGTATTGCACCACATCACGCCGTCTTTATCAAAACCAGCGGGCCAGATCCCGATGCGGCGCTCAAAGGTGTTTTTTACTGAGATCACTGTGGTGGATACATGCCAGTACTGCCCGGAATTATCTTGAAAAGTAGCGCCATGCCCCGCGCCCCGCACAAATCCGCCTACTTTGGAACTGTAGGGGTCAGACTGCGCAGTGAACGGACCCAGGGGCGTATTGCCGACCACCACACCGTCGGAGTAACCGCTGAACTCCGTGCCGGGTGCGCCGTACTGGAGATAGTATTTACCGTTGTGTTTCGTCATCCAGGCGCCTTCTATGAAGGCATCCAGGAAGGTGTTGTCATTATATTCGCCAAAACGCTGCCATCCGTAGCGCCAGCCCTGCAGGAAATACATTTCCTTACGGGTGCCGATCGGTTGGAAGGTATGGCGGTTGAGTTCTATCCCGTATAATGGGTATACGTTGCTGCTGCCGTTGTACATGTAAAACCTGCCGTCATCATCAGTAAAAAATGCAGGGTCCCATCCGCCGATCTCAAAAGAATCAATGAGGGGTTTCCATTGGTTTTCCTTAGGATTAGTACTCATCCACAGGGTAAAATTCCGGGTGTAAGTAGAGCCAAATACAAGCATCGTATCACCTACGATACCTACGGCGGGAGCACACAATTCATCGTAGGTACCCGTGTTCCATGGCCGCAGAAATTTTTTTGAAATAAAGGTCCAGTTCAGCATGTCTTTACTCCACCAGTATCCCCATTGATTTGTACTAAATAAATAATAATCGCCTTTATAATTAACAATAACCGGATCGGCTGTTGCGCGGTGCCGCCCCCAGGTAGCGAAATTGGGAATGGGCGTGTATCCGTAGTCGATATTGATCGGATTGCAATAAGTTTTTTGCTGTGCCGTTATCCCGGTAAAACTAAATAGTGCCACGATGGCCAACAAGATATTTTTTCTCATTTTCGGTTTTTTTTGAAAATGCATCAATTATTCTGTCTCTTCCGACCAGGTCCCGCGATCCTATTTTATCTAAAGCGGGTACATTCAAACTCCCTTCGACGAACGCCATCCAGATTGCCAACACGCCTTTATCTAAAGTAAGTGCTTTCAAATCCCAGTTTTTTCAGGCCGCGCTGCACTTCCGGGCTGCTCATAAAAAGATTCCAGAGCAGGCCTGTCCGGTAGTTCTCAATCATAACAACGATCGGGCCCTGGTCGATGGCCAGATGGCTCCCTGCGTACCAGTTGCGGGTTTCATTGAACGCATCGGTAAACCCATATTCAGTCCAGATCTTATTTCCTAGGGTGCTATAATAATAGCGCAATGCCTTCATGCTCTTGTCGGGCGTGTAGGGGAAGGCGGACAAGGCTGCGGTGGGCGTTATCGTGCCGTTGTCATTTTTTGGTTGATGTGCGCTGTAGCCGTCAGGGTCGTCGCTGGCAGTGAGACCCCAAGCGTTTGGTCCATATCCTTTGAAGGCTTTGGGATTATCCACGCAATAGGAATAATTGATGAGGGTGTGATTTTGGTTTTGTTCCCAATAGTCTGCGTACCGGTCCCGGAGGCCCTTTGGGCTTAGTCCCAGGAATGAGTAATGGGAAAAGAAAAGTGGTCCGCCGTAGTCGTACCCTAGCGGCAATGTGTAGTTATAGAATTTTTTGCCGTTTTTGAAGAAATCACTTTGTGCCCAACCGTTTGTATAAACGCGGCTGGATACCGGGTAACGGTCTGCCGAAGCGGCCAGCACGTAAGTAATCAGGCATTCATTAAATCCGCGAAGCGGAAAATTCATGGCCCATCCGTTATTGGGGCTCCAGTGCCAATACAGGACTTCCCTCCCTTCTCGTGTGAACCAGTCCCATTCCACATCGTTCCAGAGAGAATTGATGCGACCTCTCAGTTCGCGCTCAACAGGTATATCCTGGTTGAAATATTGGCGGGCACAGAGGAGTCCCTGCAGGAGGAAAGAAGATTCCACCAGGTCAGCGCCGTCGTCTTTACGGCTGAACGGGATGGTTTTACCAGTCTCGCCATTGTACCAATGGGGGAATACGCCGTGGTAGGAATCGGCTTTCGACAGCCATTTCACCATTTTAAGCAGAAAACGGGCTGCTGTATCCCTTTCGATCCAGCGGCGGTTTACACCGGTGACGATGGCCATTACGCCAAAACCGGTACCGCCGGTAGTTACTACTTCTCTGCCGTAGCGAAAAGATTCGTTGCTTCGTTCCCTGGCCATACCGCTGACGGGATGTGCGAAGTCCCAGAAATATCGTAAGGTTTGTTTTTGAACCAGGTCCACGAGTGCTGAATCGGAAATATTGGGATCGATTTTCAGCGTGTAGGGAATGGAGGCTGATTTTTTTACGGATACCTTCTGGGCGGTTGCCTGGAAAGAGAGCGTCAAAAATAAGATCAGTGGGAGCAGAAATTGTTTCACATACATATCGAAAACATTTGTCGTTAACCAGTTTGAAAATCAATTTACAAAGTAACGCATTATGCTTGAATCTTCAATTTCCGCCGATGGTTCCGGGTCGGGCTGTTGACTCATTGGCAGCAGGTTGGTCCTGCGTGGTTTTCAGTTATTTTCTTTTTCTGATGATCGGAGCGAGGCGGTTTCCTGGACTGATTTACGGTTTGCCGAAAGCTGTGGTGGTAAAGTGCGTATTTTATCGAATTTAAACAGCAGGATAAGTCGATTAAAACCCCGTGAATCCCAGGCCTGTGAGCCCTGAACGAACTTCAGGGCAGCTCATAAACAGATTCCAAAGCAAGCCGGTCCGGTAGTTTTCGACCATCACGATGATTGGGCCCTGGTCGATGGCCAGGTATGAATTGGCGAACCAGGGGCCGTTGTTTTTTAATATGTCAAGGGAAAAAGCATCTACAAAACCGTAGTCCTTCCAAATTTTATCCCCCAGGACATAGTAGTAAAATTTTAGTGCAGCCATCGATTCATTTGGGGTGTACGGCATGGATGATATCGCTGCTGTGGGTGCAATATAGCCCTGGTCATTGGCGGGCGAGCTCGCAGTGTAACCACCTTTTATATCGCTGGCGGTGAGGCCCCATACGGAATCGCTGTAGCCGTAATATCCCTTGGGGTTGGATCGGCAATAGTTAAAATTGATAAGTGTGTGGTTGGTGGTCTGGAGGGCATAGTCGGCGTAACTGTCTTTCAATTTTTTCGGGTTGAGGCCCAGGAAGGAATAGTGCTCAAAGAAGAGGGGTCCGCCATAGTCCTCACCCAGCGGCAGGGTATAGCCATAAAAAGTCTTCCCGTTTCTGATTGCGCCATTCCGTGCCCACCCGGCATCGTAGACTGCTTTCGGAATGCCGTAGGTTGTAGAGGTTGCCGCCAGCACATAGGTGATCAGGCACTCATTCCATCCAAGTATTTTCATATTCATGACCCAGCCCTTGTCCTGGCTCCAGTGCCAGTAAAGAACGTCCTGGTTGTTTTGTCTGAACCAGTTCCATTCCACCTTGCCCACGATGCTGTTGATATCTGTGCGCAGGGTGGTTTCTGTTGCGCCGGGATCGTTGAAGTACTGGCGTGCGCAGAGCAGTCCCTGTACCAGGTAAGAGGTCTCTACGAGGTCGGCGCCATCGTCGTTAGCACTGAAGGGAATCACAGCGCCGGTGGTGCCATCGAGCCAATGGGGGAATGCGCCGTGGAAAGTCTGGGCCTGATTTTTCAAGAATGCAACGATAGTCTGCACACGGATCAGCGCTTGCGCGTGTGTGACGAACCCGCGGTCTGCACCCACGATCAGGGCCATGATGCCAAACCCTGAACCTCCGGACGTTACCAGGTTATTGTTTCCATTGCTTCTTTCCCGCGCCAGACCCGAAACGGGATGCGCGAAATCCCAGAAGTATTTGAAGGTCTGTTTCTGTACCAGGGTCAGTAAAGAATCATCACTAATCGGTGTAAATTTCCGGGAAGAGTCCAGTCCCGTTGAGAAACTTTTAGATATAGGCGCCGATAATCTGCCGCCTTCTCTGGAGGCCAGTCCTATTCCAAGTGAAAGATCGTAGCGGGTGAGGAAGTTGAGCCTGGAAGGTCTGAGGATCACGACAGAGTCTCCGTTGTTGAGGGTGCTGCTAAAAGCGGCGTTTGTTCCGCTCCCGTCTGCCAGGACAATACCTGAGGTCAGTGAAGCGGGTTGCAAAGGCTGGGAAAAGCGGAGGCGAATTTCGGGTTGGCTGTTAATGCCTGTATTATCTCCAAGGACAATATTATTAATCGACGATGTAACGAGGGAAATGGTCGCTGGTGGAGCGGGAGGCGGTTTAGATTCCTTTTTACAGGCGATCAGTGACAGAAGTGCGAGCGCACAGGCGATATATTTACCGGACCATATCATACTTAGGGGGATAGCTGAAATTGAAACAATGAATTTTTCTGAGTCAAGGAAGATTCCGTTTACTCATTTAAAGGTAAGAAAGATTCGGGGCTAGCGAATAACGCGGGGATCGGGCTAAGTTTTTTAACCTCTTTCGTGCGGAGACCAGGTAAACCAAAGGTTGTACATCGTAAAGTTGTTTGCGCCTGAAACGGAGGAGGGCGGCCCCTGCGTATATTTGCAGATAATAACGCATAGTACTAACCGCTGCTTTATATACAGACAACGATAAAATATTATGCTGGTAGGGCTTTGCAACCGGCAGGAATTTAATGTAACATAAGTCTATACAGTTTTTCCGGTTCAAAAATAAGGTTGTCTAATATCAGATCCAGGTTGACTTTTATTATATTTGGGTTAAAGTATTGATATGAGTGAGCAAAAAAACGGGGAAGACCTGGAAATTCTGGAGGAAAATCACCAGGGAAGAAATGCGCAGAGAATCCGGATCTATTATAGTATAAAACAGGAAGTGCTTGCCAGGGAATTGGGGATTTCGCAACCGCAACTGTCACAAATAGAAAATCAACCGGTGATAGAAGATAGTATGTTGCAGAAGCTGTCTGTAGCCCTTGGGGTTACGCCGGATCTGATCAGAAAATTCGACGTGGCAAGAGCCATATACAATATCAATCATTATAAAGACTCCACCATAAACGGCGCCAATAATGGAAGCGGTATTGCTCATCAACACATCAATCCGTTGGAAAAGGTGGTTGAGTTATATGAACGTTTGCTTAACAGTGAGCGTGAAAAAATTGAAATCCTGCTAAATGCAAAAAATAGAATTTAAAATATTGCTAATATGGAAATTGAATCAAAATTCCTGGATGGGAACCGGCATGTAGGAGTTAAAATTGGCAGCGTCAGGCGTTTGGTTGGGATCACTCAACTGGAGCTGGCCGAGCGTCTCGGTGTTACTAAACAGGCAGTGTCCAAGCTCGAACAAACAGAACGTGTGGATGATGAGCGCCTGGCCAAAGTGGCGGTGGCACTAGGTGTTAGTCTCGATGGGCTAAAAAATTTCAATACCGAAAATGTTCTTTATTACACCAATAATTTTTATGAGAACTGCGGTGTGCATGCAACAAATGGAGGTATGGTTGGGACAGGCAAGATTGAGACCGTGAACAGTTTTTCGCTTGAACAAGCTGTGAAGCTTTTTGAAGAGTTGATCAAAATGGAGAGGGAAACGTTTAAAGATGTTGCGTCGAAAAAAGGGACCACGCAAACAGGTCCTGTCAAAAACAAAGGAGCAAAGAGTAGAAATTAGATTTCGGAGGACCAGGTTGACCAAAAGATAAAGCAATTAAGTAGCTCTCTTACGGAATTAGACCGGGGGCGACCGGTCTCCTGGTGCCTGCCCCCTGGTCTAACATAAAGTCCGGTTGAGAGAATATTTATTGTTTACCTGTAAAGAGTTGCTGCACTTCCGAAGCGCTTAAGACTTTATTGTAAATTCGGAACTGATCCAGACTCCCCTTAAAAGATAGTGCCCAATCCTGAGCTGTTGCAGCGGAGGTTCGTGATGGATTTGTCTGGAATTGGAAACTGCCCAATACGATACCGTTGAAGTTGTTGAACTTTAATGGTCCGTAGCTTCCATTTTTCAATGTAACGGTCCCGGCCAGCACGGCATCCTTGTACAAGGCAAAAGTTGAATTTGATCCATCATAAGTGGCCACGATATGCGTCCATCTGCCAAGCACATTTTTTATCTTAAACTGATTGTTAGCCACCCACTGCTCAACATCTTTGTTGTAAAGGTGGAATTTAAAAAAAGCTGCGCTGGGATCAGTAGCATCTGAATAGTTTTCTAAAAAGCAGTCGAAATTTCCCCAGAATTTGGATCCATGTGAAATTGAAAACAAACCTTGCGCACCGCCAGCGATGGGCATGGTTGTACCATTCATCCAGAAGGAAAAGCTGACGCTCCCGATATTTTCGATGGTGTCCTTTGGAATTCCAATAAACTTATTGGGATATTTTACGGTGTCGCCAGCAACAGGCAACAGAACGTAACCCCTGAGTCCTATTTGTATAGCCTGCCCTGTAATCCCTGGTCCATAAGAGGTGTTCGACTGGCTGGCTGAAAGTTTATTTTCACCCTGATCCGTCAAATTATTTTCAAACGCGAAAAAACTTTTTAAGGGGTTGTAGGCCGGAGGTTCCGGATCTTTAATGATTTCTCCTAATGGGGGGCGATACATTTTCTGGCAGGAGAAAATGATTCCAACTAGCAGAAAAGCCAAGATATATGTTAGATTCCTTTTCATAATCGGTTACAATTTTTTTTAATAATCTGGGTTTTGCTTTAACACGCCGCCTGATTTATCAATCTCTCCCTGGGGTAAAGGCAATAACCTGTGTTTAATTGCGTAAGCATTTTTTCCCGCAGCATGCATAACGGTAACGTCGATTCCCCACCGCACAATATCCCAAAACCGTTGTTCTTCCATGCCTAGTTCTACAAACCGTTCATGCCGTATAGCATTTCGAATAGCGTTTTGGTCTGTAGTCGTAACAGCGGGCAAAATAGAGTTGTTTCCAGCACGCGCACGTGCTCTGACCATTTCCAAATAGGAAAGGGCATCGGTGGTGTTCTGGGGGCCTCCCAGTTCGTTGGCCGCTTCAGCCGCCATTAGAAGAACATCTGCATACCTTATCAGCCGGTGATTCATCCAACGTCCAAACCGGTTATTCAATGATAATCTGTCGGCAGGATTCGTATATATTTTCATATTCCAGTAGGGTTGTGCAAGTGGGGCCGGATAAGCCGGGACCGCGCCCCCGTAATAGGGATCTGTCTGCCCCGAGAAAAGGATAGTTGCTGCCTTCCGTGGATCACCGGTTTCAAACTCATTGACCAGGATATCGGTGGGTACATTCCATCCCCACCCAAGGTCCCAGGAACCTGAGCCCCTCACTCCCTGCACATTGGCGTAAATAATACCCTGATCGTTAGTAGGCGTGTAATAGGCCTGAATTTCCAAAATGGATTCAGGTCCGTTTTCGCCTTCTCTTGTAAACTGGCTGCGGTAGTTTGGAACCAGGCTATACCGGTTCATACCTATTAAGGTCTTGGCAGCTGTTAGTGCTGAGCCCCAGTTTTTCCGCCATAAAAATGTTCGAACCTGTAGTGCCAACGCCGCGCCCTTGGTTAGCCTGCCAATGTATTTGGGGTCCCAGGTAATCGGCAAAACTTCAGCTGCTTTCTGCAAATCAGCGTCAATTAACGTGAATATTTCACTAACGTCGGCGACCTTCGGAATGTTCAACTGAGCTGCAGTTCCCACAAAATCAATCTTTGGCACCCTGCCGAAGGCCCTAGCCAGATCGAAATAGCAATAGGCCCGGATAAAATTAGCTTCGGCCCTATTGATCAACGTGGATGCATCCGCTTTAGCACCCAAAGAGTCCACGTCTTTAATAATACCGTTTGCTGCATTGATAGCCAAATAGTGATCTCGCCAGAAGGTCTGCAAACCGGCGTTGGTAGCGTCATATTGAAAATCGTCATACATGGCGCCGTGCACGGCACCATCCGAAGGCGTACTTCCTTTTTGTGATTCATCGGATCGGTAGCTGGTGATACCCAGATACAAGTGATCATTAAAGCCGTTTGCTCTAAGGTAGGCATACATCGCAAAGACCTTACTATCTAGTGCGCCTACGCTTACATCTTCTGATGTATATCTACCGAGAGGCTTCCGGTCCAGGAAATTCTTCTTGCAAGAAGAAATGGACAAGACGGTGACAGCAGCTACAAACAGGTACGTTATATAATAAATTTTCATTTTCATGAGTAAAGCGATTTAAAAATTAAGGTTTAACCCAACAGTGTAGATTGCCGGAACCGGATATGTGCCATTGTCCACACCAAAACTGGTAGCAGAACCACCAATTTCAGGGGTATATCCTGTGTTATGTGAGAAAGTTGCCAGGTTTTGAGCATTTAGATAAATCCTCAGCGACTTTATTCTTGCATGTTGCAGAACTTCCGGTTTGAACCTGTAACCCAATTGCAGGTTTCTGATTCTAAAGAAGCTTCCGTCCTCAATCCAGTAACTTGAATTTTGGTAATTATTGGATCTTCCGGTATTCAAAATGGGTTCCCAGTTAGAAGTCCCTACGCCGTGCCAGCGGTCCAATCTGCCGACCAGGTAGTTGAAGTCAGCGAAAGTTCCCTGGTTCCAGGCCCGGTAAATTTCATTTCCGTAAACGCCTTGCACGTCAACGCCTAGGTCTAATCCTTTATACCCCAGGTTGATGGATCCCCCATAAGTGAAATCTGGCGTGGGGTTCCCAATCATCGTTCTGTCATCCGGCGTAATTTTCCCATCGTTGTTGATGTCCTTGTATTTGATATCACCCGGCATAACTTTTAGGTTGGAAACAGGGCTTTCTACAACTTCCTGTTTTGTCTGATAAATTCCATTATGTACGTATCCATAAAAGTATCCGATTGGATACCCTTGTGTTGTTCTGGATGGACCGTTTATTATTTCAAAACCCTTTTGGTTCAGACTCAGTACTTCGTTTTTTATGGTAGTGAAATTACCACTAACGCCCAGGGTCAGGTCATTTTCAAAGGTCTTATTCCATGACGCAGATAGCTCCACACCTGAGTTCTGGATGGTCCCGAGGTTTGCCAAAAGCGGCAATAGACCCGCGCCCTGATCCAGGAGCGTAATAACGTCCTTGGTTTTCTTATTATAATAGACGCCTTCGAAGTGCACTGTATTCCCCAGCAAGTCTATTTCAAGTCCTGCCTCATAGCTGCGTACTGTTTCCCAGTTCAGGTTTGGAGAAACCTGGTAACTGGGCTGTAGAGCATTTACAACATTTTCACCAAACACTCCGGCGTTTTGATTTGTGAGTACCGGATATGCGGGATAACGAAAAGCATTCGGAATATTTTTGCTACCTAAAACGCCCCAGGAACCTTTAATTTTCAGATTATTTACGACATCTCCACGGTGCCAAAATGATTCGTTACTGACTACCCAAGCCGCCCCCACAGCACCGAAGTCTTTCCATTGATTCCCGATTTTGTAGAACTGGCTGCTGCCGTCCCTTCTGAAAGAGGCATTGAGTAAATATTTTCTATTGTAATTATATAAAACCCGCGCCAGATACGAAACCGTTGCATCTTCCCAAGCTGAACCGCTCCCAAGCCTAGTAGACGCATCTCCAACGGCATCCACATACCAGAACCGGCTTTCATTGGGTATAATGTCTGAATTGCCTTGTTGCACACTTGCGCCAACTCCTTCAAAACCCGAATAATAGGTAGTTACACCACCCATGGCTGTGATGTCATGAAACCCCGTTTTCTTTTTATAAGTCAGCAGGTAATCCATCTGTGTTTTTGGATAAATATTCTGATTCTGGTTGACTGAGGTTTTCCTGGTTGTAGAATCCAGCTTATTCGCGCCAACGATATCCGGGTTATAAACAACGAATATTGGAGAATAGCTTCTGGATGTATTGAATCCATAATCAGCATAAAACTGCGCCCGGAAAGTAAAGTCCTTTAGAAAATTCAGTTCACCAAACACACTGCCCACGCCCCTGTATTCCTTCCGGATCTGGGTGAATTTTCCCAACTCAATCATTACCATCGGGTTAAATACCTGCGCCCGTTGAAATGCCGGTAATGAGTATAAAAAGCCAGAGCCGCCGGGATCGTAAACCGGGGCTATCGGCGCCGCAACCACTGCGGCTCCTACGCTTCTCTCAACAGGCAGTTCTGCATAATAAACATTAAAGTTGGCTCCGAATTTGAGTGCTTTAGAAACGCTGAACTCGTCGCTGAAGTTTAAGGTGTATTTCTTGTATTTCTCATATTTTATCAAACCATCCTCATTGTTGTATCCGAGTCCCAGATAAAATTTATTTTTTTCTGTAGATCCTGATACACTCAGGTTATTGTAATTCAGTTTGGCCGTCTGAAAAATCTCGTCCTGCCAGTTAGTATTCGCCTTGTAGAATTGGTCATTAAAAGTTGTTCCCATGTTCGCCATCTGTTCATCATAGAGCATTTTAAATTGAGGTCCGTTAGTTACGTCGATACGTTTTTGAACTTTCTTAATGCCAAAAGAAGTATTGAAACTAACATTTACCTGTCCTTTTTTCGCCTTTTTTGTGGTGATGGCAATCGCCCCGTTGGCGCCTCTTACTCCAAAAATTGCCAGCGAAGATGGATCCTTCAATACTTCGATGGATTCGATATCTGCTGGGTTCAGAAAATTAATATTATCATTAAGAATTCCATCGACTATATAAACCGGCTTCGCACCGTTGATACTATTGGTACCTCTGATTCTGATATCGGGTTCCGCCCCTGGCCTGCCCGAGGCAACCACCTGTAACCCGGATACTTTACCCTGCAGAAGATTGAGCGGGTTTGAGGCTGGCTTATCAGCAATATCTTTGGCATCCACTTTTGCAATGGAACCGGCAAGGTCTCTTTTGGCAGCTGTACCATAACCAATCACCACCACTTGTTCAAGGGTCTCCCGGGAAGTGGCCAGGACAACGACTAATTCTGTTCTCCCGTTCAAGGGTTCTTCTTTTGTCGTGTGCCCCACAGCGCTGAACACGAGGGTCGCGTTAGCATCGGGAACATTCAGCGTGAAATTTCCCTCCGCATCGGTAGTGGTGCCAAGGGTGCTGCCCTTCACCATAACCGACACACCCATCAGCGGGGCGCCGTTTTCATCCATCACCGAACCTTTTACCCCTACAACTTTTGTCAGGACGGATGGAGTGCTTGTTTTTAGGTTTTCGGTATTAATCCACGGGTAATTCAGGCCAATTTCCGACAATAACCAGGGGGAGGGATTCGTACTGTGGGAAACTTTGCCCTGCGGAAAGTCCGTACCAGTCCAGGCCGCGGCGTGAAAGACGCCAATAGAAAAAGCCTGAACCGCAAAAAGCAGGGATAAGCCAACCAGCAGCGCCGGCAGCATTTGTATCCTTTTACGTAACGGGAAGCCGGTTCCCTTTTTCAAACTTTGCATATGAATGGGTTTTTATTTTTTTCAATGGTTACCTGCAATTTAAATTAAAAACATCCATGGCCGAGTAATTATGAATTGTTCTTATCCTCACTGCAGACAGATAAATACTCGAATTAGTTTTTAGTTTCGACGGCGCCAAAGATACCGAATAAGAGATTTTTGTTGTGTACGAATCCGGGATGCAATATGACAATTATCAGAATTCAAATTTTAACACTTTTTTATTGATTCGATACTGCCCGCTGAAACCAGCCGGATATTGTCTGCAGGAGGGTCGCAAACTGCGCCTTTAATCCCCGCAGACCGCGCTCTTGTTATATTGGACAACGGCAACTTCATTGTCTCGCTGTTAACAATTGTCTAATATAGCACAATTGAGGGGGAATAAAAAATTTTTTAAAAGGTCGGATTCTGTACATTTGCAAGATTACGGCCTGATTTTTGAGGGAAGGGCCGATTTTAATTTTTTATACCTTGGCGCTTGGACAAACCTTACAACAAAAGCTTTTACAAAAGCTTTCCCCACAGCAGATTCAACTGATGAAACTGCTGCAGGTCCCCACGGCTAACCTGGAAGAACGAATTAAAGAAGAAATGGAAGAAAATCCGGCACTGGAGCTGGATGAAGAAGGTCAGAAGAACGAAGATGAATACGCTGATGAGTTTGAAAGTCCGGATACCGATGACGATTATGAAGAAAAGGACGGGAGCGTGGAAGATTATGATAAAGTGGATGTCAGCGAATACCTTCATGATGGTGATGACGAGATTGCCGATTACAAAGTAAGGGATGATCAATATGGCGACGATGATGATAATCGCCAACTGCCTGTAAAAACCGAGACCAGTTTCTACGATACCCTGGTCAGTCAGCTCGGTTTGTTAACCCTCTCAGAAAAGGAAAAAAAGATCGCTGCACATATTATCGGAAGCATTGATGAAGACGGATACCTGCGACGGGATACGCCTGCGCTGGTGGACGACCTGGCGTTTCGCCAAAACATCGAAACCACTCCGGCAGAAGTGGACAGGATCATTGCTATGATTCAGCAGTTTGATCCACCGGGCGTAGGCGCCCGGAACCTTACCGAATGTCTGCTCCTGCAACTGCAGCGTCAGAAAGAAGAAGGTAAGGATGTGGATATGGCCATCAAAGCCCTCCAGAATTATTTCGACGAATTTACCAAGAAGCATTACGAAAAAATACAACGCGGCCTGGGCCTTACCGAAGAACAGTTGAAGGCAGTGATGATGCAGATCGTAAAACTGAATCCCAAGCCAGGAGGTAATCTCGGCACGATCAATAAGGCAGAAAGCTATGTGGTTCCCGATTTTTTCATCATGAACAACAACGGAAAACTAGAACTGACCCTGAACAGTCGCAATGCCCCCGAACTGAGGATTAGCGAGGGTTACAGGGATATGATGAAAGACTATGAACGGGGTCCCAAAAAAGATCGGCAGCAAAAGGAAGCGGTGTTGTTTATCAAGCAAAAGATTGATGCGGCCAAATGGTTTATTGATGCCATTAAACAAAGGCAACACACGCTGATGGATACCATGACCGCCATCATGAACCACCAGCAGGAGTTTTTCCTGACCGGTGATGAGACGACCCTTCGCCCGATGATCCTAAAAGATATTGCCGAAAAAACCAACCTGGATATATCCACCGTCAGCCGTGTGGCAAATAGTAAGTTTGTCCAAACGGAATTCGGAACCTACCGGCTTAAATTTTTCTTTAGTGAATCACTGAGTACGGATAGCGGAGAAGAAGTATCGACCCGTGAGGTGAAGAAGATCCTGACCGACCTGATCGACATGGAAAGTAAGAGACACCCGCTGAGTGATGAGCGTCTGACAGACATGCTGCAGGAAAAGGGCTATAATATTGCCAGGCGCACGGTTGCTAAGTACCGCGAACAGCTAAATATACCTGTTGCCCGGCTCAGGAAGGAACTGGTCTGAACATCATTCTCCCGCATCCAACCTCGCCAGAGCATAAGCATAAGCCCCTAACGATACAGCTTTGCTCGTACCCAGTTTACTCACCGTTACACCCGTTTTTTTTGATACCTGGTAGGGAACCTGCTCTTCTGTTCCTGGAATAGTTACCGTTCTGGAATCATCCAGTGTGAACTCGCGGTACTCCTCTTCATTCAGCAAATTGAATGCTTTCATCTGCAGTTTCGGAAACACCGGTCCGTCCAGTCTTTTCCTGGTCCCGTTGAGTTCCTTCACCAATGCAGGCAGGAAATATTTCTGAGCATGTGCAATACCGCCACCTACTACAACGAGGCCATCCACAATATTCAGCGATTCTCCAATGGTAAAGCCGGCCGCCCTGCCGAGTTCCTCAAAACTGGCAATGGCAGCTTGCTGGTCGCCTACGACTTTGCCTTCTGCAATGTCGTAGATATCTTTTGGTGTTAGATTTTCCGCTGTGGAACCGGATAATTCGCGGTATCTGCGAATCACGGCCCTGATGCTGACACCTTCTTCTGCAATCAGGCTGGTATCCTGAACGTGAGCCGAGAGCCACACATCACCTCCACAACCGTTATCGCCAAGCAGCAGGTTATTATTGATAACCACACCGCCGCCAAATCCGGTACCAATGGTTACAGCTAACAGGTTCTTATAACGTTTACGGCTGCCGGCAGCTTGGAGATTGCTATTGATCTCGGGCAGCGAGCCCGCCAGTGCTTCTCCGTAAGCGAAGAGGTTCCCGTCGTTATTAATATATACGGGTAGGTTGAAGGTCTTCTTCAGGAATGGCCCAAGTGCGATGCCGCCCCGGAATGAAGGCAGGTTCAGCAGGTCGCCGATAACACCATTCTCATAATCTGCGGGACCGGGGAAAGCAAAACTAATAGCCACCGGAGGGCTGGCAAGTGTATTCATCACCTGCCTGAAGCCGGTAACGATCGTATCCAGGCACAAATCCAGATCATGGGCACAGGAAGGAAGGGTGATGGGATCTATAATTTCGCCCTGTCCTCTTATGGCGGAGAATACAAAATTTGTTCCGCCGGCATCGAGGGTCATGACGGTACGGTTGTCGTTGCTATACATAAACAGTCAGAATTTAAGTTGTCGTCTGCTTCCAATAATATCGAATAATATCTAATATCTTCAAAGATTTGATCAGATGGTCCACTGATCGTGGATCACTCCTATCAGGTAGTACTTACCATTTTTCTCAGCAAATACCAGTCGTACGGCCCGCCAGTCCACGGCTTCGTTTTTTCGCGTGCCGGAAAAAAAGCTTTCAGTGAAATCGGCCCCGGCGTAATAACTATGGATGTTATTGGTGGTATTACCTTTGCCGATGACCTGGTTGACCATCAGATGTTCGGGGTGCACGTAGTTGGTGTCGTACACAAATCTTCTGAAATATTCCGTAGCCGTCAGGATAATTGGATCTCCGCTGCCGTCATAGTTTCCCCAGTTGATTTTTACGTGCCTGTTCTTCCCGAACAAGCGGGCAAACTCTTCCCTAGAGAATTTTTTATCGGAGTGGCTGACGTAGGAATAAGGCGAAAAGCGAACGCCCTGCTCGGGGTGTATCAGTGAATCCAGGGCCTGATATTTTTTATCTCTGATCAGTGTAAAAACCTCTTTGGTCAGTTCTTTCAGCACGGAGTCCTTATTTACAATGGGAGTTTCGCCTCCGGGGGTTGATCTGAATTTGAGTGAATCGGGCAGTTCATTCAGGTTAACTGCATTTGAATCTTTTTCACCAGTACCGGGTTCATTTTTTCCGCTCTTGCAACTGTACAACACGGATATCATCAGGAGTACAATGAGTACGCTTCTCATATATTTTTTACCTGTTTTAGGGTATGAAGTTACTGGTTCGAGTTTTAAAAAAATGGTAATAAAAAGAAGAACTTAGAATGGCAGGTCGTCCGCGCCTTCGGGGAGGTCGCTGTAATCTTCGGCGGGCGGGTTATCGGCATAGCGCGGGTCGCCGCCGGCGCCCTTAGCAGGTTCTACCTTCCAGGCTTTCACGTCGGTGTACCAGCGTCCGTTATATTCGCGGCTTTCAACATCAAAGGAGATGGTAAGCTGACGCCCGGTCTGCAGCAGATTCTCGTTGATCTTATCACCCCAGATACTCACGCAAACCTTCTTTGGGTACTGACCTTCCGTCTGCACGATGATGTCCTGTTTTTTCCACTCACCATTTTTTCCCGTTCCTCTCTGCAAGGGTAATACCTGTACCAGGGTTGCCGTCAATTCCATGTTTGATTTGCTTTTGTTAAGGATGCAAATATAGATATTTAGATTTTAGGTGGCCGACGGTTTAACAGCCGCGTGGAGAAAGATTGCAAGCGTAATCGGCCGGAGTAGTTGAATGGCGAATGACGAATTACGAAAGGTTCTGTAATAGGAGGAACCTTGTTTAAATTAACGGCCCTCTTAATTTTCAATTCGCCATTAAATATCTCGTTTTGCGTCCCCGCCCGAACGTATCGTTCGGTACACCCGCCCAATCGAACCAGTCGATTCGGGTGGGGCGGGTAAAATCCCTGCCTGCCTTCGGCAGTAAATCGGTAAGCAAGGATGTAGCGTCTAATATCTCGTCTAACGTGTCGTTGAAAATCGTATTTTGCAGGTTAATCAAGGTTATGAATACGAAGCTTATTGTGGGCGGTGATGAACAGTTGCATGAAGTTCCCGATCCGGAGACGCCAGTCTTTCATCCGGCATTGCGCGTCGCAGCAAGAATACTGACGTATATCTTTCATCCCGCGTTTGTGCCGCTGTACATGGTCTTTTTCCTACTGTACCTCCACCCATATGTGTTTGCCGGGTTTTCTGACAGGGATAAGGCATTCACGCTGATGCAGGCTTTTGTGAATTATACTTTTTTTCCGATCGTATCAGTTTTTTTATTGCGCGCCCTTAACCTGATCCCGTCTATCACCCTGAAGGAAAGGAGGGATCGGATCATTCCTTTTGTTATCAGCAATATCTGGTATTTCTGGATCTGGTATGTGTGGCGCAACCTTCCAGAAACGCCTCGTGAACTGGTCGTGTTTTCGCTGGGTGTGTTCCTGGCCTCAGCCATTGGACTGCTCTTCAATATTTATATGAAGGTGAGCATGCACGCTATTGCGCTGGGAGTAGCCGCGGCGTTTTTAATCGGATTATCACCTAATCTGCAAGCGGGCAGAGATGTCTATGTGTCCATCGGATTGCTGGTTACGGGATTGGTATGCACGTCCAGACTGATCCTGTCTGATCATACAGCCCGGGAAGTTTACTGGGGACTGGCCGCGGGAGCAATTGCCGTGATGCTGGCTTATCTTACGACCTAAGGACTCCCGCTAAATTATGCAAATGCAGCATAAATTCTAAATAGATTAGTTTTCTATTGCTAAATCTATTAGTTTTGTTGTTGATAATTAAATTATAGTGGATACAGCTAAATAGTAATTTTGGTCATGGCAAAAACAGATAAATCCGCAACGATGGAAATCAATGCAGAAAAGTTGAAAGCGTTGAAACTTACCATGGAAAGAATTGATAAGGACTATGGTAAAGGCAGTGTAATGCTGATGAATGAAAAGGCTTCCGTTGTGCAGGAAGTGGTTTCGACTGGTTCTATTGGGCTGGATACGGCCCTCGGAATTGGCGGGTTGCCCCGGGGAAGGGTGGTCGAGGTCTATGGGCCAGAGTCTTCGGGTAAGACCACCATTGCGATCCATGTAATTGCAGAGGCCCAGAAGAAAGGCGGGATGTGCGCGATCATTGACGCGGAGCACGCTTTTGACAATGCTTATGCAAAGAAACTTGGAGTAAACGTCGATAACCTGCTGATCTCTCAACCGGATTATGGAGAGCAGGCCCTGGAAATTGCCGACAGGCTGATCCTTTCAGGAGCGCTGGATGTGGTCGTAATTGATTCGGTGGCAGCCCTGGTACCCAAGAGCGAACTGGAAGGGGAAATGGGTGATAGCAAAATGGGACTGCATGCACGTCTCATGAGCCAGGCGCTGAGGAAGCTGACGGCTACCATTTCGAAGACTAATACCATTTGTATATTCATCAACCAATTGCGGGAGAAGATCGGCGTGATGTTCGGGAATCCCGAAACGACTACCGGCGGAAACGCGCTGAAATTCTACGCCTCGGTTAGGCTGGATATCAGGCGGATCTCCCAAATTAAAGATGGCGACGAAGCCATTGGAAACCGTGTAAAGGTCAAGGTCGTGAAGAATAAGGTGGCTCCCCCGTTCAGGGCTGCTGAATTTGATATTATTTTTGGCGAGGGTATTTCTAAAACAGGTGAGATCATCGATATGGGCGTGGATATGAATATTATCCAGAAAAGCGGATCCTGGTATAGTTATAACGGCGATAAGCTGGGGCAGGGACGCGATGCTGTGAAAAATCTTTTATTTGATAACCCCGAGTTGTCTAATGAAATTGAAGCGAAAATCCGTGAGAAGATCACTGAGGTACGGGGGTAAAGTCGTTGAAGTTAGGGAATAAAGTCATCGAGGTTCAGAGAAGATGTCGTCGAAGTACAGAAGTGATATAGCTAAGGTACAGAAGTGATGCCAGTGATAGTTTTAGAATAAGCTGAAAAGATTTTTATAGAAGGGTTAGTAATGCCGCTTTCGAAAGATGGCGGCTATTTTTTTGCAAATATTTAGGAAATCCTGTTGTCCAATCATGATTTTGCATCGTCAATATAGTAACAATAACTGGTAAATCGAATGGCCATTCTGACCCAGGGAAGTAAGAACCATTTTTAACCATTAAAGTGAACATTATGAAAAAATATATCAGTCTGTTGATAGTGCTTGTTGCAGTATTGAGTGTTACTGGCATCCACGCCCAAAGGGAAGACGATCGACGCTGGCGCAATCGCGGCGTTTACGACAGAGACGTTTACAATAGAAATGACGGCTATTACGGGAACGACCGTTATAACCGAGACTGGATTGAGCTGGGCAGCCGGAAGATCTCCAGTAAGCATAATTATGAAAAGATCCATGTGAAAGGTCATCGCAGCCGGGGCATTTCGCAACTCAGACTTGATTTGGATAGATCAATAAGCATTTCGCGTGTCGCCGTCCGTTACGACAACGGCAGGACCGAAGAATTGAGCTCGAGAAATATATTTAATAACGGCAGGATGGACCGCCTGAATAACGGGTCAGCTACCATCAACCTGCCAAGGTATAATGGTACGATTCGCGAGGTCATGGTTTGGTATAATGACTATAATAACGACTATAATTACGGTCGACGGGCGAGAGGGCATTTTAAGACAAGACTCACTGTTTACGGACGTTAATAATTTGATCAGGGTTTAATTCTTGGACCTCTGTCAGTCGGCAGGGGTCCGTTTTGTTTTGGTCGGTCTCGTTAGGGGCTGGCTGAAATTACCTACCTTTAAAAGGTTAAATCATCAAAACTTTAGACCATTTCATGAGTAAGAAGGAACAGTTTTTTGCCGATTTTGAATCGGCAGCCGTTCATTGCGGCCATCAACAGAAAGGCGAAAAGGCACATATCATGCCCGTGTTCGCAACATCAACTTTTACATTCGACAGCGCCGAACAAGGCATGAATCGCTTTATGGGCAAGGAAGCGGGGTATATCTATTCGCGGTTCGGCAATCCAACCACCACCTCTGCGGAAGAAGCCATTGAAGAACTGGAATCCTTCGGCATCAGCGATGAGAGCGGCAATCCTCTGAAGCTGAAAGCCATCCTGCACGCCAGCGGACAAGCCGCGATGGCGACCCTTTTTCTAAGCAACCTCTCGGCAGGAGATGTAGTGTTATCCAACGAATCTGTTTATGGAGGTACTTTTGAATTTCTTCACGATATCCTGCCCGGTCTGGCAATCCGGCCGGTGTTCGCAGACCTAAGCAACCTGAATACTGTGGAACAGATCCTGGACGAGACGCCTCAACTGAGACTCATCCACATGGAAACGCCGGCTAATCCTACCATGGACTGCACAGATATTGAAGGTGTTTGCAATCTGGCGAAACAGAAAAATGTGAAAGTGAGCATTGACAACACTTTCGCCACTCCTTACCTGCAGCAACCTTTTAAGTACGGCGTGGATTTCGTTTATCATTCAACCACCAAGTTTCTGAACGGTCATGGCAATGCCATTGGCGGCGTATTGCTGGGCCGCGATCTGGAACAAATGAAGACGAAAGTTTATAAGACTTATAAATTACTGGGTGGTAACAGCAGCCCCTTCGATGCTTTTCTGTTGTTGAACGGGATCAAGACCCTGGCGCTGCGTATGGACAAACACTGCAGCAATGCGATGGAAGTGGCCCGCTTTCTGAATAAACATGCTGCCGTCTCAAAAGTGAATTATAATGGCCTGGAAGACCACCCGGGATATGAAGTGACAAAAAAACAAATGAGACATGCCGGGGCTATTCTGAGTTTCGAATTGAAAGGCGGACTGGAAGCTGGCAAGAAATTCATCAACCGGCTGAGAGTCTGTACGCGTGCAGTCTCGCTGGGAACCGTTGACACGCTGATTTCACACCCTGCCTCTATGTCTCATTCCGGGATGGCACGGGAAGAACGACTCAAATCGGGAGTTACCGACGGCCTGATTCGCATGAGCGTAGGCATTGAAAGTATTTCGGATATCCTTAACGACCTGGATCAGGCGCTGAGTGACTGAAGCCAGCCATGAGGTCAAGACTGGCAAATATCAAAGACTCCCTGCTGCATTTGTTGTATCCGCAGATCTGCGCAGGGTGCGGGACAGATGCACTTCCCGCCGGCAGCCGGATCTGCCTGGATTGCCTGCAACAACTACCGGAGACTGGGTTCGAGAAATACGCCGATAACCCCGTTGAGAAAATGCTGGCAGGTAGAATTCGTTTCTACCAGGCTAGCTCGCAGTTTTATTTTTCGGGCGACTCGGCGGTCAAAGAAATGATTCATCAGTTCAAGTACAAAGGGAACAGGGAACTTGGTTTTCAGTTGGGCACCCTGATGGGTTTACAGTTATTGAATAGTGGCCGGTTTGAGGAAATGGACGTTTTGATTCCCTTGCCCCTGTTTAAAGAAAAAGAGCGAAAACGGGGATATAACCAGGCTGCCGTCCTGTGTGAAGCGATGACAAGCATCCTTCACGTGGAAACTGCCAGCGACGTAGTTTTCCGGCCGCATGCGGCCAGTTCCCAAACGCACAAAGGCCGGGAGGAGCGATGGCGCAACCTGGAGGGGAACTTTACATTATCTAACCCGGCCAAAATAACGGGAAAACATTTGTTGCTGGTTGACGATGTCATTACTACCGGGGCTACGCTGGAAGCCTGCGCCACAGCGCTGTTACAGGCAGAAGGAGTAAGGCTCAGCGTCGCGACCCTCTGTTATGCGAGCGATATTTAGGGAGACACACGCGTGTTGAAAAGTTGAGATTTGATTCACCTGTCAAAAACCACCTCTCTGGCGATTTCAAAATTTTCTTCCATGTCCAGCTTTATTTATCTTTTTCGGTGGGTACGATTTTCGAAATTCCGGACCTATCGTCAATTTAGCAGGATATTTTAAACCCAAACGGGTTCAAAATTGTTGTCTATCTTGCATCGGGGTCGGGGCAAAAACCGAAAGATATATCAGGTCTGCTCTGTAATCCCGTAAACAGCCGGCACATAGCCGGCAGCGCATTGATACTTAGCATAGAAAGCCAAATATTTGCTGTTGTAACTTTGGCAGGTTAATCAACAAAGGTTTGTACCGAACAAAAAGAAACAATCATGAAAACATTATTTCTCACGCTGTTTATTTCAGCTGCCCTTTCCGGCGCCAGCCCGATCTATTCCTTCAAAGTACAGGGACTCACTGGAGGTAACATCGATTTTAGTGATTTTAAAGGCAAGAAAATTCTGATCGTCAATACGGCCAGCAAATGCGGAAATACCCCCCAATACGAAGGACTTGAGCAACTCTATAAAAAATATCACGATAAATTAGTGATCGTAGGTTTCCCCGCCAATAATTTTCTGGGACAGGAACCCGGTTCAAATCAGGAGATTGCCGAGTTCTGCACAAAGAATTATGGGGTAACTTTCCCGATGGCCGCGAAAATCTCTGTTAAGGGAAAAGAAATTGCGCCCATATACAAATACCTGGAAGAGGAAGCCAAAAAGAAAGGGCTGGAAAATCCTGTCACTTGGAATTTCGGTAAGTTCCTGCTGGATGAAAAAGGTGAGCTGGTGGCTACCTTCACCCCGAAAACACAGCCCATGAGCGAGAGTATCCTGAAATACCTGAACTGAAAGTAGCCTCGTGTAGAAACGGTACCGGTTTTAGCTTTTAAAAAAGTGTAGAGCAACCGGAATACCCGTTCTTTTGATTTACATTCGCCATACAAAATTGAAACCATGCGGTTTTTCCTGGTGATGGCGATTGTTCTAACATTATTACAATCTTGTACTTCCGCTGAAAAGGCAGACTTGTTGGTTTACAACGCAACCGTCTATACGGTTGATGATGCTTTCAGCAAAGCTGATGCCCTGGTCATCCGGGACGGAAAGATATTGGCCATAGGTAGTCGGCGGAAGCTGGGCTCTACATATAAACCGGCGGAGACACTTGATGTGGGCGGGAAGTTCATATACCCCGGATTTATTGATGCCCATGCTCATTTTGTGGGCTATGCAAACGGACTAGGCGAAGTAAACCTTGAGGGCGCCACCGGATGGGAGGAAGTATTAGAGCGGTGCAAAAAATTTGCTGCCGGGCAAAGTCACGATGGATGGCTGATCGGCCGCGGGTGGGATCAGAACAAGTGGGAGCTCAAAGAGTTTCCGGACAATGAAGCGCTGAGCCGGCTGTTCCCTGATCGACCTGTCTACCTGGTGAGGATCGACGGGCATGCGGCTATCGCCAATAAAAAAGCCCTTGAGCTTGCCGGAGTCACCATCGGTGACCAGGTAGCTGGCGGATCTTTTGAACAAAAAAATGGACAACTTACCGGGCTGCTGATCGACAACGCGAAAGATCGTGTATCGGATCAGATTCCTGCTCCGGACCTGACGGAAACCGTGAAATTGCTGACCAAGGCGCAGGATAACTGCTTCGCCGTTGGGCTGACCACTATTGATGATTGCGGCCTGGATTTTCCGGTGGTGAAAATGATCGACAGCCTCCAAAGAAAAGGTGAGCTGAAAATGAGACTCTACGCGATGCTCAGCGATAAAAAGAGTAATTACGATTGGCTGAAGAAAAACGGAATATTGAAGACCAACCACCTGAATGTTCGAGCTATTAAATTATATGGAGATGGCGCGCTGGGGTCCAGGGGCGCCTGCCTTTTGAAAGAGTACAGCGATAAGCCGGGATGGAAGGGATTTATGCTTAGCGATGCCGCTCATTTTGACGATGCCGCACGGGAAATTGCAGCCAATGGCTGGCAGATGTGCACGCACGCTATTGGCGACAGTGCAAACCGGGAATTGTTGAAGATCTATGCTGCGCATCTGAAAGGAAAGAATGATTTACGCTGGCGGATCGAACACGCGCAAGTCGTAGATCCCGCAGATTTTCACTTTTTTGGGAACTACAGTATTATTCCTTCCGTACAACCTACTCATGCCACGTCTGATATGTACTGGGCCGTAACGAGGCTGGGTTCCGAGAGGATCAAAACAGCCTATGCTTACCGCGATCTGATGCAACAGAATCAATGGATCCCGTTGGGGACCGACTTCCCCGTTGAGGATATTAGTCCGTTCAAAACATTTTATGCAGCAATCGCCCGAAAAGATGCTGCCGGCAAACCGGAGGCAGGATTCCAGCCGGAAAATGCGCTAACCCGCGAACAGGCCATCCGAGGGATGACGATTTGGGCGGCAAGGGCGAATTTTGAAGAGAAAGAGAAAGGAAGCCTGGAACCGGGCAAGTGGGCGGACTTTGTGATCCTGGACCAGGACCTGATGAAAATACCCGAAAACGAAATCCTGCAGACCCGGGTGCTGAGAACTTTTCTGGGAGGAGAGAAAGTGTATGAATCGAAGCATGACAGATGATTCTCATACAGGGGAACGAATTTGCGAAGTTCAAGCCGACAACAATATTACCCGCAGAGGCGGTGAAATATTGAAAAATATTCAATAACAGCTGATTTTAGATACGTCAATTTGTAATCTGTTCAATTTTAGAGTTAACTTAGCGGTGGAATTCAATAACTAACCCAATTGCTCTAATTATGAAAACAGTACTGGTAGCTACTGAAAAGCCCTTTGCCAAAAGTGCAGTAGAAGGTATTCGGAAGATAATCACCGAGTCAGGATATTATTTAAAACTACTTGAATCTTATACGGAGAAAGCCCAGCTCCTGAGGGCCATGGATGGTGTGGATGCGCTGATCGTCCGGAGCGATAAGATCGATCGGGAGGTGCTGGAAGCTGGCGATCAGCTCGAGATTGTCGTGCGAGCCGGGGCGGGATATGATAACATAGACCTGGATGCGGCTACGGAAAAATCTATTGTGGTTATGAACACACCTGGTCAGAACTCCAATGCAGTTGGTGAGCTGGCCATAGGACTGATGTTATTTGCTGCCAGGAACTATTTTAATGGTACTTCGGGTACGGAATTGATGGGGAAAACACTGGGTCTGTATGCCTTGGGTAATACAGCGAAGAGCCTGGCCAGGGCAGCGACGGGCATGGGCATGGACGTATATGCCTATGCGCCTTCCAAGGACGACGAGTATCTGAACCAGGAGCATGTAAAGCGGGCGCGGACGCCGGAGGAGCTTTTTGAAAAGTGCCAGTACATTTCCCTGCACATGCCGCTCAAAGAAGAAACACGAGCTTGTGTCACTTACAACCTGCTTTCATCCATGCCTGAGGGCGCAACCCTAATTAATACCGCCCGAAGAGAAGTGATTGATGAGGAGGGTTTATTGAAAATGTTTGCGCAACGCAAGGACTTCAAGTATATGACGGATATTCAGCCTGCGAATAAAGAATCTATTGATAATGTTTGTGGGAACAGGATGTATTGTACGCCTAAGAAAATGGGAGCCCAAACCGCCGAAGCCAATAATAATGCGGGTTTCGCGGCTGCCAGACAAATCGTAAATTTCTTTGAGCATGACGACAGGACTTGCCAGGTGAATAAGTAGTGGAAATTACGAATTTTCAATGATAAATTACGAATGATTTCAAAAAAGAAAATCTTATCCGGCTTCAATCAACTCCTTGTAATTCGTAATCATATATATATCTAATATATAATGCCTATCGTCTATCGTCTAGTATCTCATCACCTTTTTCCGAATTGTCCCTCCCTGACGATTCAACCGCTTCAGCAACACAACATAAACCGGGAAATGGTCGCTATAGCCGCCCCGGTAGGTATTTCCGCTATAACTGCGCATGGGGTAATTTTTATATCGACCTACAGTTTCAATTAGGTAGCTGGGTCTGAAAATTTGGTTCTTATGGAAATGGATACCAGTCTGGTTTGTATCCAGGAAGTCCTGAGATAGCAGAATCTGGTCAAACAGGCTCCAGGCATCCTGGTAAGCAAGGGTCCCATACCCTTTTTTGAAGGGACTCAGCCAGGGATTGAAAAGCTGCCCGGGCTTCAGCGTTTTCACCCGACCATTTGCACGCAATCCAGATACAATACTTGCATCCGGAGGGTCATCGTTCAGATCACCCATCACTATGATCTTCAATCCCTCGTCGAGAGCGCATAGAGAGTCAATCATATTCCTGACAGTTAGCGCTGCCGCCATCCTGGCTGGTTTGGTCCTTTTTTCACCACCCGAGCGACTGGGCCAGTGATTGACAAAGACATGAATTTTTTCCCCATCCAGGTTTCCGGTAACCCAGAGTATGTCTCTTGTATACACAGCGTCTTTCGTGCCCGCTGGTATCTTTACGAAAAGAGGGCGACTTCGCTCTACTTTGAAATAAGCCGGGTTGTACACCAGCGCCACATCCATGCCTCGAAAGTCGCGCGAGTCATAATGCACGAACCGGTAGTTTCTTCCAGCCAGCAACGGATGTTCGAGTAAAGTTTTCAGTACGGTAGCATTTTCAACTTCCGAAACACCGAGTAGTACCGGCCCGTCTTTGCTGATGTCTAAACCAATGCCTGAAATGACGGTCGCCAGCTTTTCAACTTTATCATTGAATACGGCGCTGGTATAAGCCCTGGATCCGCGCGGTGTAAACGTACGGTCATCATAGGACCCGTGAAAGATTGTATCATAGAAGTTTTCCAGGTTATAGAAACCAACGATATACGGTTTAAAGACCTCCTGCGCTTCAATGGGCACTATGTCCCCGCATAGCAGAATGCATAATATGAAAACTTTCCTCATGTGTTGGTTTTTATGTTTTCAATGACCGCCCGCCTACTGGTTTACCCTCCTTCGGCGGGCACGCATGCCCGAATCGGTTGATTCGGTCGGGTTCGGGAAATTTACTATAGTAAGTTCTATAAGCATTATTTGCTATTTATTTTGGCGCTTATGAACGCTTTGCGGTTCATCGCCGTTGGTATAAATCTGCTCGAAGATTTTTATGGACATCTCATGGATAGTAAAGTTTAAAGAAATCAATATAGCCCGGCCGGCAAATTAATGTTTATGACAGGGAAACGTTATGCAATATTCACATAGATGAATATGTAAATATGTTCGATCTTTAATTTTTATCGATTGTCCCTTTAAACCCGTCATGATGAAGGTTGCCATGATGATTTTTTTGTCAAGTGTCTTGCCGTGCCTCGCAGCAGCTCAGCAAAAGGAACTGTACGCCAGGTATTCTATACAGGGCGATACTATACAACCTGATGTCACTCAGGGTCTTTGGGAAGATATTCCCATCATTTTTCTGGATGATGGCGGGCCCGAAGCAGAATCAGAAACCGGGGTCTCTTCGCTGCTTCAGGCTGGAACGGATGCATTTCTCCGGGCCTCAGCTTTTTCGTTCAGCCCGGTGAGATTCAGGCCCAGAGGTTATGAATCCGTTCAAAACACCGTTTCCCTGAACGGTATTGGCATTAACGGACTTGATAACGGTTTTGTTCCCTGGGGGCTTTGGGGCGGATTAAACAGTGTGACGCGCGCACGGCGCGATGTTTACGGTACCCATCCATCTGATTTTTCAGTTGGAGGAATCGGACTTAATTCAGATATTGATCTCCGGGCGGGTGCACAATGGACCCAGACGCAGGTGGGATATGCAATATCCAACAGGAATTACCGGCACCGGCTTCATTTTGCAAAAGGTTCGGGCTTTAACCACAAAGGTTGGGCATACAGTTTGGCATTTTCCGCCCGTTATGCGGATAAAGGATATATTCCCGGCACCTACTACAGGGGGCTTAGCTACTACGCCGCCCTTGATAAAAAATGGAAGAACAGGAGCACGCTTTCCCTGATCAGTTTTGGAGCGCCTACCGAGACCGGCCGTCAAAGCGCCTCAGTGCAGGAAGCCATGGACCTGGCCGGAACAGTATTTTATAACCCATCCTGGGGATACCAGCAGGGGAGAAAACGAAATGCATCCATACAGGAATCTTTTCAACCGGTCTCTTTGCTCGTTTATGAATTGAAGCCCGGACTGCACAGCAACTGGACTACCAGCCTGGGCCATGTCTCGGGAAAACGAAAGTCATCTTCTTTTGACTGGTATAACGCGCCGGATCCAAGGCCTGATTATTACAAATATCTGCCCGGCAATTATGAAATTAGCCAACCTAAACAGGCGGCTGCACTTAGATCGCTGTACAGAAACAACCCCGACCAGTTACAGATAAACTGGGAGAGGCTTTACGACGTGAACCGGGGAAATTTTACAACCATCAAAGATGTCAACGGTGAACCTGGGTTCGCAGTCAGCGGAAAACGGTCGCTGTATATTCTCTCAAACCGAGTGACTGATCAGCATAGGATGATGGCCAGTACCATTTATCAATCTAAACCTCACCGCAAGATAGAACTGACCTTCGGTGCAAATTATCAAATCCAGATCAATCACTATTACCAGGAGGTGAAAGATTTGCTGGGAGGCGATTTCTGGGTTAATATAAATCAGTTTGCGGAACGCGACTTTCCGAAGGATAAAGAATCCATGCAGTATGACCTGGATAGACCCAACCAGGTAAAAAAAACGGGGGACCCCTATGGTTACAACTATCAGGTACACATCATGAGGAGTTCGGCCTGGACTCAGGCAGGATTCATACTGAGCAAATTTGATTTGTATCTAGGCGGTGAAATTTCCAGATATTCTTTTTACCGCAGGGGTCTTAACCGAAATGGGCTTTTCCCAAAAGCTTCCTATGGAGATGCCCCGCAGTTGGATTTCCTTAATTATCATTTCAAAGGAGGTATTACTTTTAAGCTGAATGGCCGCAATTACTTTTTTATAAATGGTGCCGGCATCTCCCGGTCGCCTTATTTTGAAGATGTTTATATCTCCCCGAGGACCAGAAATACTGTACAGGAAAACATCAAAAGCGAAACAATTTCAACCGTGCAGGCTGGCTACCGGTTGCAGGCACCCAAAGCGCGAATATCCCTTACTGGATTCTATACCGGGAGCCGGAATGGTTATGATGTACTGACTTTTTACCATGACCAGTTTCAGAATTTTGTGAATTACGCATTGAGTGGTGTCGGCAAAATATATTTTGGCAGTGAGCTGGGCGCGGAAATTAGAATCATCCCCGGTTTGTCTTTTAACGGCGCTGCCTCTGCAGGACGTTACTATTACAATAGCAGGCAGCATGCGGTCGTAACTGTTGACAATAGCGCCGCTGTGATTGCTAACCAGACGGTTTATATGAAGAATTACAGAATTCCCTCCACGCCACATCAAGCGTATCACTCAGGGTTGTTTTACCGATCCCCAAAATTTTGGTTCCTGAATATTTCCGCAAATTATTTCAGCGATATGTGGCTGAGCGTAAATCCGCTGAGGCGCACGGCCGAAGCATTAGGCGGGACGGATACAGATCTGAACAATTTCCCCGAAGTTGTCGAACGGGTGCTCAGCCAGGAGCGATTCAAAGATCAGTACACGCTTGATCTGTTTGGTGGCTGGTCGAAGCGCCTGCCAAAAATGTTTGACATCAACTCCAAACCTGTTTACCTGGTCATTAACCTGAGCGTCAACAACCTTCTGAATAATACGCAGATTCGTTCGGGAGGATACGAACAGCTTCGCTTTGATCACGAAAACAAGAATATTGACAAATTCCCTCCAAAGTATTATTACGCGTACGGCCTGAATTACTTCGCGAGTGTGACTTTCAGGTTCTAAAAAAATATATATGAAAAAATTACCCGATACTGCCGTTCCCTGGATTCTATTTGCATTAGCAATCCTGCTCTTTATCCTGGGAGCCTGCAATAAAGAGTTCGATCAGCCGCCTATCGGCGCCGATCCGGATATTGCTGTCAATATGACCATCTCGCAACTCAAATCCAGGTATGTAGCGGCAGGCGTGTTTAAATCTATAACCGACGATTGGGTGATAACCGGCGTTGTGATCGCCGATGACCGATCAGGTAATTTTTATAAACAGATCGTCATACAAGACTCAACCGGGGGCATCCCTGTCTTGCTGGATGGGAACAATGTATATGCGATGTACCCGATTGGCAGAAGAGTTTTTATCAGATTAAAAGGACTTATGCTTGGTGATTACGGTGGAAATATTCAGTTGGGTCTGGATTCCACAAGGTCTTCAGACGGCCGCTTTCTGAACCTCGGTAGGATTCCCCAGGCGAAATTCGACCGGTATATTCTCAAAGGTTCCTTCGGAAATGAAGTTAAGCCAAAGCTTATCAAACCTTCAGAGATAACGAAAGCAATCAACGATCCTTTGCTGAGCACCCTGGTAACTATTGACGGCGCGGAGTTCAAGGAGTCAGACCTTGCTAAAACCTATGCCGATACAAGCCTGATGCAGAGTGCAGTAAATTTTACCGTTAAAACCTGTGACAATCAGGGCATCACGCTGCGAAACAGTAGTTATGCCTGGTTCGCCGGTGAGAAATTACCACCCGGAAATGGATCCCTGGTTGCCGTCGCCGGTATATTCAATAGTAATATTCAACTAACTATACGTGACACGACCGATTTGCACATGTATGGCACCCGCTGCAGCGGTCTGGCTCCGGTAGAAACAGTGATGTCTTTGCGCGAAGTATTAAAATACGCGGCAGGCGACTCCGTGATTCCTGCAGGGACATATATCGAAGGTGTGGTGATATCCTCATCGGCTATCGAAGAACCTGGAAATTACCGGCTGCAGGACTCAACGGCTGGAATACATGTACGTTTTAACAAGGGTAAGTATCCGGAAAAGGCAGCAACGGGTGAAAGGCTTTCAATATATGTTGGTGGTTTGAAATTGGGTCGCTTCAATGGCGGCCTGGCGATATCAGGCCTGGAAGTTTCCAGAAATATCGGTTCAGGATCTATTGAACCACGGGGTACAACTATTGGCGAAATCCTGAGTAATTCAAAAAGATGGGAGTCAACCCTCGTTACAATCAATGATGTCACCATCATTCGGACGGGGGACCAGTTTCTGATCAGGGATTCAACGGGAGAGCTCGGTTACTTTGTTAGGTCTGGGGCAGGGTTTACTATGCCTGAGTCGGCAGAAAGCATCACCGGATATATTTCAATTCAACATATGGCCGGTAGTTCGGAATCGGTGCTGCTGGTCTTAAGATCACGCGAGGACATCAGGGGCGGAAACTTTGGTCCGCCTGTCACAGCATTTTCTGTAGTCTTTGATTTTGCCGAAGTAACAACTCAGTCGGGATCTACTGACCCGACCCCGCTACCCGTCGCCGAAGGGCTGAGCTTTAGCGCCTTCAAAGCAATTGGCGTCGGCGGGTCCTCCGGCAATCCCTCCGCCAGTGGGAGGTTTTCATTTACCGGCTGGCCCCTCGGTGCTACCAGTGGTAGTGATATTTTCACCGGGAGCGCAGACATGAGTAAATATTATGAGCTGACTATCACCCCCGGGAAGGGAAAGAAGTTTGACATCAGCAAACTAAACTTTACCGTGCAACGGTCGGGTACCGGGGTGCGGCAGGTTATCGTGCGATCAGACATAGACAGCTTTTCCAGTAATATGCCGACATCTATTGAACCCGCCAATGAAAATATCACCGTAGTGGGAAATAATATTTTTCAGATCCGGGAATCGGCTACAACAGCGCAAAACGGCTGTACTATTGAGTTTGGATCCGTACTTAGGGAACTTGCCGATGCTGTGACTCTCCGCTTTTATGGTCTTAATGCCAGAACGGCTGGGGGTAGTTTTAGTATAGACAATGTACGCATTGAGGGGAAAGTAAGGCATTGATCCCGGGAAGAAAGCCTCTCAAACGGGAGGCTTCTCTTCTTTTTTTGTATTTCCGGTCTTAAACAACCCGACCATCAGATAACCAAGGAGTCCGCCATAAAGTGTACTGTTCAACGGTTTTGAGGTAATCACACAGGTACCACTCAGGCAGCCAATATACCGCCAGTACAGGAACCCGGCAATGGCGCCTAACCCGATGCCGATAAGGGATCCTTTATATTTCAGAACCCACTTCATGATTAATTTTTCAGACGGTTTACCTTATACCACGGACCGCCGTTCCAGACATTCTGTATTCCGTTCCTGGTTAGAATGGCCCGGGCCTGACTGCTTCGCGCTCCACTGGCGCAAAAAACAACGACCGATTTCCTGTTTTTGAACTTGTTAAGATTGGATTGTAGGGTATTAAGCGGGATATTAACAGCGCCCTTTACGCTGCCACTTGCAAACTCCCCCGGTGTTCTCACATCAACGAGGTAACCGCCATTGTTAATGGCGTCGATGAGACCATCATTATTTCCACCACTGAAAATTTTTTTCAAAAATCCTAGCATGACTGATTGTTTTAAATTGATTCCGAGGAACTGATATCCTCGGCACTTACGTTAAGTAATTAAGATTGATATTTTATTAATTGATTTTTACAGCATCGTTGTGGGACACACATAATCTGAAACATTAAACAGGTTGCTGTTCTTCATTTCTTTAAAACCTCCTTTAACATCGATCAGGTTATGATATCCCCTGGCCCTCAGGATTGACACGAAAGCCATACTCCGGTATCCGCCTGCACAGTGTACATACGTGGGTTGTTCTTTTTCAACTTCAGAAAGATGCAGATTAATGTAATCCAGGGGAATATTTTGTGCGCCGACCACGTGTTCGCTGGCATATTCGCTCGATTTGCGGACATCCAGAATATTTGAATTTTCAACGTTCGCCAGTTCTTCCGCACTTACGCTTTGAATGTGATCTGTTTCTTTACCCGCTTCTTTCCATGCTTCCATTCCACCTTCCAGGTAGCCAATGCTATAATCGTATCCGACCCTGGCCAGGCGGGTGATGACCTCTTCCTCACGACCCTGGTCGGCTACGATGAGGATCTCCTGTTTTAAATCAGGAATCAGCGAGCCTACCCATACTGCAAAACTGCCATCGATACCAATATTAATGGCGTTGGGGACAAATTCTTTCGCGAATTCCTGTGCATTTCGGGTGTCCAGTACCACGGCTCCGGTACTGTTGGCGGCTTCTTCAAAGGCATCGGGACTCAGTGCGCGGTTACCTCTCGCCATAACCTCATTGATACTCTCATACCCCTCAATATTCATAATCACATTCTTCGGGAAATAATTTGGCGGTTCAGTGAGCCCATCAGTTACCTCCTGGATGAACTGCTCCCGGTTTAGCGTGAGGTTAAGGGCGTAATTGGTTTTTTTCTGGTTACCCAGTGTGTCGCTCGTCTCCTTACTCATGTTCTTGCCGCAGGCGCTGCCAGCCCCGTGAGCGGGATAGACGATGATGTCATCTGCCAACGGAATGATCTTGTTTCGCAGCGACTCAAACAAGTGCCCCGCGAGTTTTTCACGCGTCAGATCTGAGGCAACTTTCTGTGCCAGGTCTGGCCGGCCTACATCTCCGATGAAAAGGGTATCGCCTGTAAAAATTGCCGTATCCCTTCCTTTTTCGTCGGACAGCAGGTAGCAGGAACTTTCCATGGTATGCCCAGGCGTATGAAGGACCCGGATCTGCACGTCTCCGATTTCAAAGATTTGTCCATCTTGAGCGATCAGGGCATCATAACCCATCGTGGCGGTTGTTGGACCGAATACGATGGTTGCTCCGGTTTTTTTTGCCAGGTCGACATGCCCGCTTACAAAATCGGCGTGAAAATGTGTTTCAAATATATATTTGATCTTTACACCATCTTTTTGTGCTCTGTCGATATAAGGCTGTACTTCCCTCAATGGGTCAATGATCGCTGCTTCTTCACCGGAAGTAATATAATAAGCCCCCTGAGCCAAACATCCGGTATAAATTTGTTCTACATTCATAATTTATATCGTTTCATAGAACAAAATACAGAAAAACAAATCAACCGAAGTGTAATTTGTGTCACCAAAGGATTCGGAAAGGCAGAAACGACCGTTTTTAACAATTATATTTGCTGCGATGCTATTCAGTCAGGTAATTGGCCAGTCTGCACTAAAAAAGGAACTCCCCGCGCTGCTACGGGAGAACCGGCTGGCGCATGCGATTCTTTTTCTGGGGAAAGAAGGGGCTGGTGCTTTGCCGCTGGCGTTAGCTTTTGCACGATATGCTATGTGTGAGCGGAAATCATTCATTCACGGCGGACCAGGGAGTGGGCGGACTGCCGCACCTGGCTTATTTGGAGGAGAAATTCAACAAATAGATTTGGCAACTGTACCTGATGAAGATGCCTGTGGTGTATGCCCTTCTTGTCTCAGGTCGGCCGACTGGATGCATCCTGATATTCATTTTAGCTACCCGGTTGTACCAAAAAAGCCAGGTACTCCCCCCGTCAGTACCGACTATATTGGCGAATGGCGGGAATTTCTGAAAAATAGCGCCTACGGGAACGCGTACGATTGGCTGCAGTTTATTGGTGCGGAAAACAAACAGGGGAATATCACTGCAGCGGAATGTAATGACATCATTCGGAAGCTGAATCTCAAAAGTTTTGAGGGCGGGCTCAAAATATTAGTGATGTGGATGCCCGAATACCTCGGCAATGAAGGTAATAAACTCCTGAAGCTGATTGAAGAGCCACCGGAGAATACACTATTTCTGCTGATCTCAGAAAATGAGAATCTGATTCTGCCTACGATCCTGAGCCGGTGCCAGCTCATTAAAGTACCGTCTCCAGAAGACAGCGAGATCAAAGACGCCCTGATAGAAGTAAATAAGATCGAACCACAGCGGGCGGCACGCATTGCGGCAATTTCTGACGGGAATTACCGGGAGGCACTTCAAATCGCCAGACAGACGGGGGAAGATATGTATACGCTGCTGCGTGACTGGCTGAATGCCATCGTCAGCAAAAGCACGGGGCCGGTTGCGCAAGTAAAGTGGGTGGATGAGATCGGAAAGCTTGGCAGAGAGGAGCAGAAGCAATTTTTGAGGTATTTCAATCATATTCTGCAACTTTCCATAAGGATGTGGATCGACAGTAACGCAGGCGAAAAATATCCTGAGAATGAAAGTGGATTTGCGCGGAAATTGCAACAGTTTACTTCCCTGGAGCAACAAAAGGCGATTGTGGAGGAGTTAGATCAGGCTGCTTACTACATCGAGCGAAACGCACATGGCCGGATGCTTTTTATGGCATTGACCATAAAAATAAAGCATATCATTCGGAACAATATTGTATTTTTGAATGAATGAGGTTGATAGAAAAGTGAGTCAGGGACCCGTGAGATGAAAAATTAGTGAAAGTGACTCGTGATGATGGTATAGCTTTGGTGTTTGCAATTCGTTGATAATCAATACATATATAAAATAATGGATCCCAAAATCCGTTAATTTTTGTGTTACTTGCCAAAGCATCTTTTTTACAGCCTCAATAGAATGCGATCGGTTCATCCTGCAAAAGGAGGGCGGATTGACGGTACGAATCAGTATTTTAAAGTAATAAATCTGGTAAATGGGTTGTACAGGATGTAGCACGACATCAGGCGCGGGGCTTAAGCCAAAGGGTTGCAAGAGTAATGGCGGGTGTAGTTCCGGGGGTTGTAACCGGATGAACACCTATGATTGGCTGCTTAACCTGCCTCTCCCGGATGGAGATAATGCGTGCAAGGTTGTAGAAATTAGCTTTAATAATGGAACCCGAAAAGATTTTTTCCGGAATAATACGCTTCAATATTTCGAAAAGGGAGATTGCGTTACGGTTGAGGGGATCAGCGGTTTTGATGTAGGTGAAATTTCCCTGACCGGTGAGATTGTACGCCTGCAGATGAAAAAATACGGAGTAAAGGAAGCCAACCAGGATATGAAAAAGGTGCTGCGTGTGGCCACTGAACGGGATTTGGATGCGTCCCGGGTCAACAAAAGCCGGGAGCCGGAAATGGTTATCCGCAGCAGGGCCATTGCCCGCCAGCTTAAACTGGATATGAAGATCAGCCAGGTTGAAATGCAGGCCGACGGGCGGAAGGCCACGTTTTTTTATATCGCAGATGGCAGGGTGGATTTCAGGGAACTGATCAAAGTTTATGCTTCCGAGTTTAAAGTAAAGGTGGAAATGCGTCAGATCGGTGCCCGCCAGGAAGCCGGCAAAGTCGGTGGAATCGGGAGTTGTGGCCGGGAATTGTGTTGCTCGACCTGGCTTACCGATTTTAAATCTGTAAACACGACGGTTGCGAGATACCAGAATCTTTCTATTAATCAAACGAAATTGAGCGGTCAGTGTGGCCGCCTGAAATGCTGTCTGAATTACGAGCTTGATACTTACTTGGATGCGCTCCAGGGGTTCCCGGCCGACTGCGACCATTTGCAGGTAGCGAAAGGAAATGCCCAACTGGTAAAAAAAGATATTTTCAAGAACCTGATGTGGTATTCATTGCCCGGAAGTACCCGGCAGTATCCACTGACCATTGAGCGTGTGAAGTGGATCAAATCGCAGAACCGGCAGAATATTGTCCCCGAAGAAATGGAAACGGCGGAAGTTGTGACAACAAAACCACGCGAAGTGGAGCCGGAATTTGTGGATGTGGTAGGACAGATTTCGCTGAACACCCTGGACAGGGCGAGCCGCAAGAAGAAGGCAAATAAGAGCCGGAAGCCGGCGAGAAACGAGAATCCTGGTCAGCAAAAAAACAGCCGGGAAGGTCAGGGTCAGCGACCACCTCAAAATAGGCCCCCCAGAGGCCAGAATGGCAGGCCGAAAAGCTGATCCGGAGTTGCCGGAATGGCTTATTTCACCAAATAATTTTTGTAGGTTGGTCAGTCGGCAAAAGAGCGCAAGGTTTCAGATCAGGCCTCTTTTTCCGCTGCTTTGTTTTGCGTTGCGAGTTTTTGCTCCCATTGCCATGCCGTGCGCATCATATCATCCAGGTTGTACCTGATCTCCCAGCCCAAAGTCGTTACAGCATGATCATTGTTTGCATAGATGGCCATGATATCTCCCGGCCTGCGCGGTCCGATTTCATAATTGAGTTTTACGCCACTCACTTTTTCGAAAGAATGTATCGCCTCAAGAACCGTCACGCCATTTCCCGTACCCAGGTTAAAAATTTCGTAGTTGGATTTGTTCCTGTTATTTTCCAGGAATTGGATGGCCAGGGTGTGGGCATGGGCAATATCGCTGACATGGATGTAGTCCCGCACGCAGGATCCATCGCGGGTATCGTAATCGTCGCCGTGAACCCACATTTTCGGGAGCTTGCCAATAGCGGTCTGCGTAATGGCCGGCACCAGGTTCTGTGGCCTGCCGATAGGCAATTCCCCGATTTCAATGGAGGGATGGGCGCCGACGGGATTAAAATATCTCAACGAAATGATCTTCGTGTCCGAAATTGCTGATAAGCTGGTAAGTATCTGCTCTCCCATTTGTTTGGTGGCCCCGTATGGTGATTCGGCTGGTTTTGTGGGTGTAGATTCCACAACGGGTATCTTATCCGGATTGCCATATACCGTACAGGAGGAGGAGAAAACGAAATAAGGGATATCAAATTCCTGGACGCATTTGAGAATATTCACCAGGGCGGCGAGGTTATTTTCGTAATACATCAAAGGTTTTTCAACAGATTCTCCCACCGCCTTATAAGCAGCGAAATGTATAATCCCCGATATATCTGTATTTTCTTCAAAAATGGCGTGGGTGTCATCTAAATCACAAAGATCTACCTTGTAATTTTTTACTTTTTTACCCGTGATCCGTTCCACACCGTCTAATATATCAGCATTCGAACGACTGTTATTGTCGACCGAAATAACTTCGTAGCCGTTTTCAATCAAGTCCACAATAGTGTGTGAGCCAATGTATCCGCAGCCGCCTGTCACGAGAATTTTTGCCATGTTCTTTTATTTGCGGGCAAATTTAGCGCAAATAAGATCAATTTTGGCGGTCTGTGAGGCGATACTTCTCCTGAAAACGGAAAAGCAGATAAATGGCAAAGGTCCGATTCGGATTTTTTGAACCCGCGATTTAACTGTAAGATTTTACATTGGATGGAAAAATCGGACGACAAAATAAATAACGCCTGCACAAAGAGCGCTGACGGGTATGGTCAGGATCCAGGCCCATATCAGGTTAATCGATACGCCCCATCTTACTGCAGACAATCTTTTTGTGGCTCCTACACCCATGATAGCGCCGGCAATGGTATGTGTAGTACTCACGGGTATCTTCAATTCCTCGGTAGCAAATAAAGTGAGCGCACCGGCTGTTTCAGCCGCAACACCCTCAAACGGTGTTACTTTTGTGATCTTGGTGCCCATCGTTTTCACAATTTTCCAGCCTCCGCTCATCGTTCCCAACGCCATAGACGTGTAACAGGCCAACGGGACCCAAACGACCATATGGTCCACGGAATATTGGGTCGGGTCGAAAGCGACCAATGCTGCCATAATAATACCCATTACCTTTTGAGCGTCATTACCACCGTGCCCAATACTGAAAGCTGCTGAAGAAACTAACTGGAGCCGTTTAAACCAGATATTTGCGCGGTGTGAGTTGAGGTTGCTCAAAAACAGGGAGAAAACGGCCATGACGAGCAATACGAAGCCGAAAAGTATAAATTTAAAATTCCTGGAGTGAAAAATCACCTTGAGAAAATATGATTCGTAATGAGATTTAAGGTTGGCAGGATTGGTCTCCAGGATCATGGCCAGAAATATCAGAACACCAAGTATCACTGCCACCGAAAAGAGTTTCACTTTCCATCCCTTTCTGAAAGAATTCATGAACCAGGTGGAAATTAAATACGCCATTATCAGACCGATTAAAGGCGCCAGCACGATAAACGAAGCAATTTTTAAAACGGCATCTGCATTTACTGAGCTGATCGTCTGCGAGTGGGCAATGGCAGCACCTGCAAATCCTCCAATAAGCGTGTGCGATGAAGAGGATGGAATCCCCCTCCACCAGGTAAACAGGTTCCAGGCGATAGCTGCAATGATCCCCGAGAAAATTACGTTGAGATCAATATATTGTTCCTTGACAGTTTTGGCAATGGTATTTGCGACACCATGATCCCTGAAAATAAAATACGCTGCAAAATTGAAGAGCGCTGCCCAGAGGACAGCCTGAAAAGGTGTCAGCACTTTAGTAGAAACGATGGTCGCAATAGAATTCGCAGCGTCGTGAAATCCATTGATAAAGTCGAAAACCAACGCTAAGGCAATAATAATAATAAGGTATGTGAGCATGGTAGTGGTGTGGGGTTACTGAAATTCCTGGACACCTTAAAAAAGGTAACGGCCTGCAAATTACTTCCTCCTTTGACTAAGTTCATCAGGCGTACTTAATAATAATAGACTCAATCACGTTGCCGGCATCCTCGCATTTATCGGTAACCAATTCCATTACCTGGTATATATCCCTCTTTTTGATAACTTCCTTGGCATCAGCTTCCGTGTCGAACAGCTTTTCAATACTCAGGTCAAAAACATCATCAGCCTGATTTTCCAGGCTGTTGATTTTTACAAGGGCCTCTGTAATATTCCTGATCTTTTTCATATCCCTTAACTCAACCACAGCAATTCGTACCTGGTGAGCCGCTTCTTCAATCAGATCCGCCATCTTCAGCATTCCGATTTCGTTCGGTTTGATCCGGTACAGATTTATCTTTTTGGCGGCTGAGTAAATATAATCAGCAATATCATCCAGTGATGTGGCTAGGTAATGAATGTCCTCCCGGTCAAAAGGTGTGATGAAATTCCTGCCCAGTTCGGTAAATACGTTGTGGGTCAGGTCGTCATTCTCATGTTCCAGATCCACCAACTTTTGAATGGTGGTGCTTCGCTTATTGAAGTCGGTCTCGGTGACTACCTCCTTCAGGAGTCCGCCCATTATGGACACATTATCTGCAATCTTTTCAAACAACTCGAAAAAAACTGCGTTGCTGGGCGTAAAAATCTTAAGAATTGAGTTCAATCCCATGGTTGTATTTTTCTGGCCGCAAAATTACCGGCTTTACATGCTTCAGGGTCTAAATATACCGGAATTAATAATTCCTTAATATTGAAAATTTGGAAATTTTACAAAAAAAATATCTTTCCCGCCCTAATCCTGTGCATTAGGCTTGCTGTAAAAGCTAATATACCCATGGTTAAAATCTGCTTAACACTAAGTTCACTGTTTAGTAATATTTGTCTAACAATATGGTAACACGGGAACCTGATTTTTGCGTCAAAATCAAACCATGGATATAAAGGGGACCTTTATTGCCTTTTTCGTCATTTTTTCAAACCATCTGTTTTCTCAAGACAGGATTTCAGGGAGGATCCTGGACGGCGAGACGGCATTGCCCGTTTCGGGCGCAACTATATTGATCAAGGGGGATTCCAAAGGAGTTAGTTCCGATGTGGACGGTAATTTTTTTATCAATCTGACCCCAGGGAAAAAGCATACCCTCGTTGTATCATCAGTGGCATATCAGTCAAAAGAGATCACAGATATTGACCTCACGAATGGTGAGACCCCCGTGTTAAATATTACTCTCAACAAGATTTCGAAAGAATTGGAGGGCGTTGTGGTCACGGCAAGTGCCAGAAGGGAATCTGTTGCAACGCTCTACTCGGCTCAGAAACTGAGTTCTTCCATATCGGATGGGATTTCAGCAGATGTAATCAGAAAATCACCAGACCGGAATACTGGAGACGTTTTAAAACGGGTAAGCGGTACATCTGTTCAGGACGACAAATTCGTAGTTATTCGCGGCTTGAGTGAGCGATATAACACTGCTCTCCTGAATAACGCAATACTGCCCAGTACGGAACCTGATAAAAAAGCATTTGCGTTCAATATTATTCCGGCATCGGTTGTTGACAACATTGTAATATATAAGTCGGCCACACCAGATCTCCCGGGCGACTTTGCAGGAGGCGCAGCCAGAATCACCACAAAGCAATATCCTTCTTCAAAGCTGAGCGAACTGGGACTGTCCATCGGATATAATTCACTGACGACATTTAAAGCGTTCAAAAACTCACAGCCAAACGGGAAGATGGACTTTCTTGGGTTTCTGGATAATTCAAGAGCTATTCCTAACGCGTATTACATATACAGGAACGGCTTTATCAATCAGAGCGATGATTATAAGATCTCAACGACCAAAATGTTTCCCAATAATTATGGGTATCAGGATGCGTCCGCCAGCCTTCCAAATCTTAGTCTAAGCTATACCGGGGGAAATTCAAAAATCTATTCAGGTAGCAAAAAACTCGGATATATTTATACGATCGGATACGGAATGGGCAGGCAATTCAAGCCTTCCGACCTGTATGAATATGATATTAATAAGGCCGAACAATATCATTACAACACCGATTATTACATCCAGAAAAGAAACCTAAACGCTCTGTTGAACCTGGCCTATTCTCTGAACAACAACAATACCCTTTCCTGGAAGAATTTGTTTAATAATGATTTTGCCAAGACAACCGGGCTCAGAAACGGTCAGAATATTTCCAACGGGCTGAATAACATCTTATATTATCGCAGTGTATTGAATGAAGCAAAACAGGATGGGTTGTTCAATTCCGTGTTGGAAGGGAAACATAAACTAAATAAGAATACGCTTGACTGGAATGTTTCGTACTCGCTGACTTACAGGAGCGAACCCGATCAGCGGATCCTGACATTCACTTCTACAGACAATACAAATTTTTACAGGAAACTTTCCAACGAGAACTCACCGTCTATACAAAATGCGGGGCGCATTTACTCATTGATTTATGAAAATATTTTTGGTGCAAACGCGAATTACCTGGTCCCGTTTACTTTGTTTGATAAAGATCAGAAACTGAAAATTGGTTACTCTGGATACTACAGGCTGAAGAATGTGGAAGTAAATGCATTGGGCTACGCATCTTTAACGACTCTCGGGCAGGAGATCCCTGCCTCCACTTCGGGTAATATGTTTAATATATTCACACCCGAAAATATTGACAGGTATGGCATCACCATTGCCAATATTGGCAATAACACCGCCGACTACCAAGGCAAAGGAATGCTGAATGCAGGTTACCTGATGCTCAATAACCGGTTGGCGGATAAAGTAAAGTTCGACTGGGGAGTACGTATGGAGAACTACAACCAAGAGCTGATACCAGTGAAAGGAATTAATGCAGTTACCAGGGAAAATCTTGATTTCCTGCCCTCCGGTAACCTTACTTTTGAAATCACACCCAAAACTAATATCAGGGTGGCCGGCTTCCAGTCAGTGAACCGCCCTGAGTTCAGAGAGATCGCTTCTTACAGTCTGTATGATTACTCCACGGATTATATATACCGGGGTAATCCCGATTTGATAAGGAGTAAGAATACGAATGCGGATTTAAGATTTGAGCACTATCACGCTCCGGGGGAAATTATTTCTGCGTCTGTCTTTTACAAATATTTCAATAACCCAATTGAGCAGATCAATCAGGGTAATTCCATCCTTTCCTATCAGAATGCTATTGACGCAAAAGTTTATGGGGCAGAGCTGGAATTAAGAAAGAAACTTGATTTTATAAAAGGCGACTTCTTCAATAACACGACTTTCTATACCAACCTGTCTTATATCAATGGAAATATCCAGCTCGCGGGATCCGGAATCTCAAACGGGCTTATGCAAGGTCTTTCTCCCTATCTCATTAACGGCGGGCTGTACTACAGCGATAGTAATTTCTCCTTCAATATCCTTTACAACAGAATCGGGCCCAGGCTTTCCTTCAGGGGTCAGGGTGATGCAGGTATGGATATTTATGAGAAACCAAGAAACGTACTTGACGCGCAATTATCTAAACATTTCCTGAAAAGGAAATTGGAAATAAAATTAACCGCGGGCGATATCCTTGCGGACCCGTATGTGATGTACTACCGGTTCGATAAATCGAACAAGAATATGGAATTCAACCAGACATCGGACAAAGTAACCAGAAGTTACAAACTTGGAACAACAGGCACTCTTTCACTGAAATACAATTTTTAAAACAAAAAATCAAATCATGGAACAATTAAAATCAATTACTGTCATCGCCGTAGCAGCCCTGCTGTTCGGATCGTGTGGCCGTAAAACTGTTGATAGTCCTCCTGTGACACCCGGTCAGGGTGGAACGGTAGATATCAGAGGAAGTATCACGACCAGCCAAACATGGTCAAAAGACAAGAAGTACAGACTGAGAGGATACGTTTATGTTGAAAGCGGCGCAACGCTGACCATTCAGCCTGGGACACAGATAGTTTCAAACAAAGATTCAGCCGGCGTTCTAGTAGTGTACAAAAATGCCAAGCTCATGGCACAGGGTACCTCCAGTGAGCCGATCGTATTTACTTCTGCCGAAAATCAACCTAAACCCGGCGATCTGGGTGGCGTAGTTCTGGTTGGTAATGCAACCGGAAACAATAACCACAAAGAGATTGAAGGCGGCGTTGACGCAGCTCACAAACCCTTCGGCGGGACTAACGACGCGGACAATAGCGGTGTGATGTCCTACGTAAGAATTGAGTATGCGGGTAAAGCGGTTAATCCCGGAGATGAGATCAACGGTCTTTCCCTTTATGCAGTGGGTAGCGGTACCCAGCTCGATCACATACAGGTTATCAGAGGATTAGATGACGCCTATGAATTTTTTGGCGGTACCGTTAATGCCAAGTACCTGATCGCTTATAACACGGCCGATGATGATTTTGATATGGACGACGGTTATCGCGGAAAGATCCAGTTCGCTGTTTCTGTAAAAGATCCCGCGTTTACGGATGACAAAGGTACTACAGGCGACGTGTCAAACAATTTTGAAATAGATAATACCAATGGTAAGATTCCTTTCTCTACTACGCCAATTACTCATCCGATACTGTCAAACTTTACGGCTATCGGACCTAACAACGCGGCGGGTACCTCCTCTGACTATGGTTATGGCATGCGCTTCAGAAGGGGCAGCCAGGTGGTATTGGCTAACTCTATCGTATTGGGTGGACAAAAAGCCGGACTGGTGGTTGAAGATTCTGAAACCCAGCAAGGATTCATTGATGGCAACGGCATGTTTTATAACAGTTTGCTTCATTCCTTTACCCGGCCTTTCTGGGCTAAAACGGCTACCCTACTGACCGATGCAACGTTAGAAACCATGGTGAAGGCAACCTACAATGCCCAGGTGCTGGCGTCTGCAAATGATGCAGGACTGACTGATCCGTTTAATAATGCCAAACCAAACCTTCAGCCTAAGTCTGGTTCAAAGGCACTGACAACTGCTGGCAAATTTGATAAGTCAACATTGTCTGATGGGTTCTTTGTTAAAACGAACTACATCGGTGCATTTGATGGCACCAATGATTGGACAGCAGGATGGGCAGTATGGGGTAAATAATATTCATAAGAATGGGAAATAAAAAAGAGCGCTCGTAAGGGCGCTTTTTTTACGGGCTTACTTTTCTTTTCGATGCGCCAGATTCCGGGTCAGGTCTCATGACGGAATGACCCTTGGAGAGGTTTTTCAGATAACTGTTTTTTTGGATCGGACCTGGTGCCCCGCCTGGCTCAGGGTTGCACAGGGTTATATACATAAACGACTTCATAGGTTTGGTTTTTCAACTGAGGTAGCTTTTCACCAAGGTTCAGATCTACGCTTTGCGGCGTTGGTTCACAAACGGAATAGGCTCTGCCCTGGTAGTAAATAGGTCTGCCTACCGGTTTGTCGAATTCCACTGCGATTGTTACGTGCTGGGGATATACGAGCGCGATCATGGGCAGGTTATATATCTCTTTTACCAAATAATAGAAAAGAAATACGCGGTCTTCACAGTCACTCCCGTTGTACAATAAAGTTTGTTCGGGTGTGAGTCGTTTCTCAGCGCCAAATTGTTTTACATCGGGTTCGTACACAAAAGCATAGCGTGTAAACCGCATCAGATAATCGACGCCGCCTTTGGTTTTCAAACCCTTCAATTGTTTTTTTAACATCGGGATCAGGGACGCATAAGTACCAGCGCTCAGGGGGATATCAAAATAATCTGCGTAATCCACAGTAGGATAGTTGGCAAATATGGAATTTACCTGGGGGTTGACCTTTATTCTGAAATGGTACTCGTTTTCATTCATCGTAAATTGAAGGTCTTTACTTACATAATCACTTTTGGCAAAGTCGGGCAATTTATGTATCTTGTAGGAGAAGCTTCTGTTTCCGGTAGGAATATCCAATTTTATTTCCGTAAACGTTGTTTTGCTGAAGTCAATATTGCTGCCATAATCATGATAATTGAGGCAGACGTACTGCCTGCCCTGTTTTATTCGTGCGGGGATATTATAGATGTTTTCATCGCATTGAATATAAAACAATAACTGGTTCTGATGAAGGCTTAGCAGCGGTGAGTAGCCGGACCGGATCATAAAATACCACTTATACAACGTATAACGCAGATAATTTTCCTGTTTTGGACTGATCTGTTGAGCTGTCTTGCGGACCAGTTGATAATAAAGCCAGTCATCGGGATGCCTTTTTTCCCTGTATTGATTTAGTGCATTAAATACCGGTCCAAAATCCTTTGTTGAAATCGAATGATAAAAGTTCTGCACGGACTTGTCGGATAGTGTGTTTTCATCAAAATCAACAGCGGAGCGAGACTGTAAATTAAAGCTGATTGTATCGCCGTAAAAATTGAAAGCTACAATTTCTCTAATTTGCTGACCGTACAAGCCCTGAAGCGAGCCTGTCATCATAATCCATATCACGAACAGCCTTTTCATTCCTGGGTCTTTCTAAAGATACAAAATTTAATAATTATTTAATATTAAATCTCGCTTTGGTGATAAAAATCATGTACGATCATGTCGTATTGCAGCCTGTGAGGTACATACTGACGTTTGGAATGCGGAATTGGATCCCGGATTATTTTAGATACCACAAAGCCGGGAGAGGAATGGTTATGCAATAAAAAAAACCGCCACAGTGAATGAGGCGGTTTTTCCGTTACAATGGGTATAATTTTATTGGTATCCCGGGTTTTGAATGAGTTTGGAATTCTTTTTCAGCTCTTCGATCGTGAGCGGCGTGAAATACATTTTGTCAACCCAGGTGCGGTTTTCATGCGCATTGTCCACATAAGGCGCATAGACATAGTTGTACACGGCTTCGTCGTGTTTGTACGGACTTGACATAGACTGCCCCGCTTTGAAAGTACCTGTTATATTGATAAAGGTTGACTTTCTCCCCAATGTGGCCGGTGCGATCATCCATCTCCTGGTATCATAATACCGCTGTTCTTCAAAACTCATCTCAACGCGTTTTTCTTTCCGTAATCTGTCTCTTAATGCAGCGCCTGTTTCAGTCACTGCGGGCATTCCGGCTCTGAACCTGATGCGGTCCAGCCACAGTTTCGCCTCATCATATTGTCCCAGTTCAATACAGGCTTCTGCATAATTGAAGACCGCTTCGGTGTATCGGAAATAAGGCCAGGGAATGATTTGTTTGTCGTTGGATTCCACGATGGACGGATCAGGATCGGTGAATTTCCGGAAATAGTAGCCCGTGCGGCTGCCGTTCCAGTCCTCAATGCTGCTGCTTCGGGTGTCGAGGCCGTTAAACACAATTTTTGAACCTCCCACCATCAGGTCATATTTACCCGTCTGGATCTGGTTAGCCGGATCAACATTCCCGGACACGGTATTTCTCGGTTTCCAATCGGCCCCATCAAATAAAATAGTGGCATAGAACCGGGGATCCCGGAGCTTGTAGGGACTAGCTGCCATTTGAGGGTCTGACCAGCTAAAAGGACTGCCGTCCAGCATTTCATAGTCATCCACCAGCAGTCCCAATGGTGTATTCCCGGCCCAGTTGTGGTATCCGTTTGGACCGTTGAACAACCCCACTCGTAGTCCGTGCCAGGAGTCTGCATCCCGGTTAAAATATTTACCAAAGATTAGATCCACTCCTGCTGCTGCATCAACACCCGGGGCCTTACTGTAACCTGCCATGGCAATTGAAATATAATTATTCTTTCCTTCTGCCGGGCTAACAGGCGCGGTGAGGTTCAGTTTGTAACCTTTTCCTTCATCTAATACGGCTTTAGCGGCATCTTTAGCTTTCTGCCAGCGTGAGACCCTGTCTCCCGAAACATATCCAAACAGTTCCGGATTGGAATAGGCAGACAGTACTGAAGATTTGGATTTTGCGGTAGGTACATCATGAAGGTCGCTGGCCGCGTGCAACAGGACTTTTGCTTTCAGTGCTTTTGCTGCCAGGGCGGTCGCCCTGCCCTTTTCCATCGTTCTTCCGGACAATGCGGTAATGGCCGAGTCACAGTTCGCCACGATGAAGTCAACGCACTGGGCGTAGGTGCTTCGCGCAATTTCATAATCTTCATTCAGCCCGTACGCTTTTGTGATGATAGGTACGCCTCCGTAGAACATGAGCAACTGGTTATAGTAAAAAGCTCTCAGGAACTGTGCTTCACCATTTAGCCTTTTCTTCAGATCGGCATCGGTGAAAGTGGCCGTTTTCAATTGCGTTATAGCGATATTGGTTGCCCTTATCCACCGCCACATCTGGAACCAGTTGTATTCATTACTCAGCCAGCCTGTATTACTGCCACTTGCGCTGCCTTCATTGATGGTATTGATATTTCTTCCTGTATGGGTAAATGTTGCCTCATCGGTCAGGGATGCGATCATCTGTTCGTTAAAACCTCCTACTCCCAATCCTCCCCCGTTTCCGACAAATCCAAGTCCATTATAGAGGTCGTTTACAAATGCAGAGGCTAGTGGGCCATCAGTCCATAAAACGCTGGCTGATACCTGGTCAAGCGGCTTGGTGTTCAGGAAATCTTTATTACAGGAGACTGCCAGCGTGCTGCACAGGATCAATGACAGACTCAATTTATATATTATTTTCATATTAATAAGATTTAAAATGTTACAGAAGCGCCTACGTTTACGATTTTTTGCTGAGGATAATAAACACCTTCTCCTGCAGCCGATTCCGGATCCCAGAGTTTGAATTTGTTGAACGTAAGCAGGTTGAAGGCGTTTGTGAATACGCGCAGATTACTGATGGCTTTCTGTAATTGTTTGGGTAAGGTCACGGTATAACCCAATTCCAGATTTTTCAGCCTGATATAGTCATTGCTTCTGTACCAGTAGGCATTATTGGCCGCTCCTCCTCCGGTGTACCAGGTATTGTTCCGGCTGGCAATCCTGGGATGTTCGCTGCTGGGTTTATCAACGGACCAGTGATTGTCGTACACGTATTGAATATAGTTGCCGATGTCACCTGAGGATCCGGTACCCCATCTGAACAAACCGCCATGAGCGCCCTGGAACAGAAACGACAGATCAAAGCCTTTATACTGAAGGTTTCCTGTCAGGCCGCCGGTAAGGAATGGGTCGCGGGTTTGGTTAGACCGTACCTGGTCATCTGCGGTGATCTTTCCATCTCCGTTATAATCGACGATTTTCAGATCCCCTGGCCTTAAGCTTCCTGTAACGGCACTGTAGTCGATTTTATTTGCATCAATTTCTGCCTGGTCTTTAAACACGCCATCGGTCAGGTAATACATGTATGCCACTCCGCTGGTTCCCAGTCGTTTCCCGGTGTAGCGCTGCCATTCAGGCCATGCGGGGTTGTCTGCCCATTTGATGATCTTATTCTTATTGTATCCGCCGGTGAGTCCGAAACTATATTTGAAATCTCCTGCGTTACCTGAATACGTGAGTTTAAAATCAAATCCTTTATTTTCCAGCTCTCCCGCGTTCACAACCGGAAGGGACTGGCCCAGTGTCTGGGGTACGGCTGCATCCGGCTGGATCAGCGCATTATTACGTTTGTTGGAAAACACATCAAGTTCCAGGTTGAGCCGATGGTTTAAAAAGGCCGCGTCCAGACCCAGGTTTCTATTGATGCCAATTTCCCAGGTGAAGTCCGGATTGGGAATGCGAGACTCCCGCAAAGCCCTTACTACCTGGTCGTTCACAATCATTCGCTGGAATGAATAGGTTGATAGGAACTGGTACTCGGCCAGACCGCCGAATGCAAAATAAGGTTCTGCTCCCATGGTTCCCCAGGACCCCCGGAGTTTCAAATCGTTCACTACATTTTTGATACTTTGGAAGAATTTTTCTTCAGAGATGCGCCAACCGGCTGTCACACCGGGGAAAAATCCAAAACGTGAAGCTTCCGGAAAGATGTAGGAACCATCATAACGCCAGAGAAACTCAAGCATATACTTTTCGGCATAGTTGTAATTAACCCGGCCGTAGTAACTAAGTCTGGCTCGCTCAAAGGCGCTGCCGCTGACGTCTTTCTCTAAATCACCCCCCGCAAAAATCTGGTCAATTGCGCTTGAAATGAAGAAACGCCGGAAGCCCCAGAGATTCTCAGAATATAATTTTTCCCGTTGCACGCCGGCGAGGAAGTTAAAGGTGTGCTGTTTAATCTTTCGGTCATAGTTAATCTGACCCGTAAGATTTGTGGTAAGGCTGTTAGATGACCACTGATTTAACCTGGGGTCGGTAAAATTAGACCTGAGTGTTTTCACCAGAACCGGCGTTGTTCCGTCTGCTTCAAAGTTTACGCCATCCCATTGGTAAAGGTACCAGGGTGTCTGCCATCTTTTCTGGTTAGAAAAGTAACGATCGACCGCAGCAGTTCCGATAAGTTTTAGTCCTTCAATACCCGGGATCTTGATTTCTAATTTTCCGTTTGTCTGAACGTAATCGCGCTTATCTCTGTCGTACCCCGTTTCATTGGTGGTAATCACAGCGGGGTTATTGCCATACTCGATATCTCTCCCCGGCAATCCGTTTGGCCAGCGGGCCGGTTCATTGGGTTTACCGCGTAGTATCATCCAGAAGATATCGCCTGCGCTTCGCGTCGGGAAATTCCGGTCTTCCTGCCGGCCAAGGATCCCTAACTCAACGTTGATATACTCATTGATTTTTGCGTCTACATTCAATCTGATGTCATATTGCTTATAAAAGGTAGCTGAATTTCTGTAGAAAGCGTCCTGGTTCTGATAGCCCAGTGAGGCCAGGTACCTGATATTTTCTGAACCACCATTCACCTGCAGGTTGTGACGAACCTGCGGGGACCAGGGTTTGAACACAGCTTTGAACCAATCTGTATTTGGGTGCAGCCAGGGATCTGAACCATCAGCATACTTGGTCATATCCTGCGGAAAAAACCCCTGGGGGGATTTAACTGTTCCCCCAGCTTTTTTGGTATAGGATCCGGTGGTCGTTAATGCTTTATAAGCATCGCTCCATTCGGCCACGGGCACATTCTCATATACTTTCAGCTCATTGCGCATCTGTCCGTATTCCAGCACATTGCTCATCTTGGGTGTGGTAGTTGGCCTGGACCATCCCTGGTTAAACGTATAGGAAAGCTGCGGCCTGCCCGATCTTCCCCGTTTGGTGGTGATGAGGATAACCCCGTTGGCCGCACGGGATCCATAAATGGCTGCCGAAGCATCTTTCAGTACAGAAATAGTTTCAACATCGGCTGCATTCAACCGGTCCAGTCCGCCACCGCGTGCAGGGACACCGTCGATAACTATAAGAGCATCATTGTTTCCGATGGAGTTGATGCCCCTGATCCGGATGGCTGAGCCATCATACCCCGGTTCACCACTATAATTTATAGCAACTACACCGGCCAGACGACCTCCCAGGGTGTTAGAAAGATTGACTGTTGGTGCCTTTGTCAGTTCCTGTCCCTTTACCTGGGCAACGGAACCTGTTACGGTAACTTTTTTTTGTGTGCCATAACCGACCACCACTACGTCTGATAATTGCTGACCGCTTCCATCGGACTCCAGGGAAACCGATATTTCTGTCTGGCTTCCCACAGCCACTTCTTTGGTTATAAAGCCGACAGAAGAAAACACCAGTACGGTGTTGTTGCCGGGTACATTGATGGAAAAATTACCATTTGCATCGGTAGCAGTTCCAGCGGTGGCGCCCTTTACCATGACTGAAACTCCTGGCAGGGGTGCGCCGGTTTGGTCAGTGACCTTCCCGGTGATCGTTCTGGCCAGAATTCCGCTAGGTGTGCCGGCAGAGGCCGGAAGAGCGGGAATGAAGCCGATGGCTAAGAGCAGCACCACCAGGAACAAAGGGATGGACTTGAGAGTTGGATCTTTTAAATCTCTTGCAATTGATCTGCGTAGCAGCATCTGCAACTTTTTCTTCAGTTGGTACATAGAATTGGATGGTTTTGTGATAAGTAAATCGTTGGTTTAGTAAAATGTGATCGAAAGGATTATTCATATGTGAGAAGACGTTCTGTCTTCAGGTGAAAGGTTTGTTTAGTGAATTGAACTATATTTTGTTGATCAAGAATCGAAATGCAATCGGCTGCACAATCTGGCCGTTAACCAAATTTAGGATATCTGGTTTGAACTTTCAACAATTTTGTTTTATATTGGGGAGATAATCCGCCCGTGATAACCGGGGAGTGTTGATTTTATTCAGCAGCTAATTTCTAAACGCAGCTTTGGCAAACGTAAATTGAGTATTTTATCTATTCCGGACTAAACGCTGTTGGGAGTACAACGAAAGGGTTAACACCCTGTACCACGGGAGGGTTTAAGGTTTTACAAATGAGAAAACGATTACTGCGCAGACTGATTTTGAAACAAACGTTCCATTGCTATCTCTATACTTTTACTATAATCCATCCTGACAGGCAGATAATCGTTTATCCAGCTCTCAAAAATGTCCTTGAAATTCCCGTTGATGTGTGTTAGCGTCATGATGCCCAGATCGCTGAGCGCGGCAGCGTTACAGGCTTGTTCATATTGACCTTTAATGGGAATGGCCATCAATTTTTTGCCCAGGTGAATAGCTTCGGAGGGTGTTTCAAATCCGCCACCTGTAATAATGGCGTGGCAATGGATCAGGCTCTTATTGAAGAGGCTTTTGTCAACAGGGATAAAAGTAATATTTCCTGATCGGTTTACCGACTGGCTTTCGTGGCTGAAAACTTCGAACCGGTGGTCTCCAAGTGGGGAAAGGATCTCAATGAGTTGCTGTTCGCAATAAGAAGGGAGGTACACGGTGATGTGTCCATGGTCCTCGGGCCCGGCAGCGAGAATTTCCTGCTTGATAACCGGGGTGATAATAAAGTCGTCGTATTCTTTGAAATGCAGGCCAATATAATTGTTTGCCCTGGCATAAGATCGCAGCAGCCATTCGCCTGTCCTGCTTTGGCTTTTGGGTCTGGGTACTTTTGCCGACTGAAAACTGGCCTGGTGACCGAAATTTACCGACCTGATTTTTTTGGCCGCGCAGGCTTTAGCTGTGATGTAGTCATAATCATTAATCACCAGGTCGTACTTCTCCACCGGCAGTTCCCTAATTTCTTTGCGGATCCTGATCGGATTTATGGTCGTAGCTATCCTGAGATAATCCAGTCCGCCGCTGCATGTATAATACAGGCTCAGCCCGCTGCTCCGGTATTTCACCGGCGCGTCGAGCTTGAGGTTGCTGTTATTGCCACTTAGGAAGATGTCCACTTGTCCGTATTCTTTTAAAACGGGAAGCAGTTCCATGGCCCTGCTGATATGGCCATTGCCGGTGGCCTGAATGGCATAGAATATTTTCATGATCAGGTGGTTAGGGAGTTGAGGTAAAAGGCGATTTCGGTGGTGGTAATGACGGGCTCCCGCTTTTCGCGTTCAGGTTTTACAACCTTTAATTCCTTTGCATCATAAGTGTACAAGTGCCACTCGTTCCCGTAAAACTCAAGCGCAGTCATATGTTCCATCCAGTCGCCGGCATTGAGGTAACAGGTTGATCCTTTCTCGTTTGTAAATATTTTTTTCTGAGGCTGATGTATGTGGCCGCAGATCACAGTGTCAAAATTTTTTTCGATGGCGAGTTCGGCGATCTTCTTTTCATACGAATCAACTTTAATGATACGCTTGTTAAACTGTCTCATCACAGATTTTGAAAGTGATAGTTTTTCCTGACCGAAGAAATGAAGGATCAGGTTTGCAAGGCGATTAAAAGCGAGAAGAACGGCATAGCCATTGCTGCCCAACTTCCCCCAGAACTTTGCTTGCCCCGTTGTTGTCCGGTCGAATACATCGCCATGGAATATCCAGGTTCTGTTACCGTTTATTTCAAAAGCAATTTTATCGGTAAGCAGAAACTTGCCGATTTCCAGGTCTGAATAACGCCTCATGATATCGTCATGGTTGCCGGTTACATAGATGACCCGGGTCCCGTTTGATAGTTTAGAGAAGATTTCGCGTATTGCAGAGAGGTGATCGGAAGGGAAATACCGCTTGCTAAACTGCCAGGCATCCACGATATCCCCGTTCAAAATCAGCAATCGGGGGTCAACACTTTTCAGATAGGCAGTGAACTCCCTGGCGCGGCTGGCATAGGTGCCAAGGTGGATATCCGATACCACTACTACATCAACCCTGCGGACTGTCATGCGAATTGTTTATCAAATTTCCATAGACAGTATGAACAACAAGTTAACTATGTATTAGCGTTTTATTAAATTTGACGTTTTCTGCCCGGTAGATGGCAATCTGGGAAGGTGCTGGGGATATCCGGGGAAACCGACCTGCGCGGCTGAGGCGCTCTATCGTGAGTCGAGTGTAAACCCTACGGTAGTGCCAACGTTTTCCGTACTTCGGACGTGAATGGTCTGATGATGTGCTTCAATAATATGTTTACATATAGCCAGGCCGAGCCCGCTACCGGTAGTATCTATTTTGCGTCCGGCCTCAGTACGATAGAATCTTTCAAAGATACGCGGCAGGCTGTCTGCTTCTATTCCGATGCCGTCATCGCTGATTTCGATCAGGATCCGTTTGTCATCGGTCTTGTAAATGCTTGCCTTGATATGCCCATGTTGTCTACCATACCGGATCGCGTTTTCAATGCAATTAAGCAGAACCTGCCTAATTTTTTCTTTATCGGCATGCACGATGATCGGAGCTTCACACCCCTTCTTGATCCCCATTGAGATGTTTCTGGGCTCTGCCATAATAGAAACGGTATCGAAACTATCCCTGATGAGGTCCTGAATGACAAAATTTGTCTTAATCAGGATCATTTCTCCCCGTTCGAGTCTCGAAATTTCATCCAGGTCGGTAACGAGGTTGGTAAGCCGCGCGATATTTTTGGATGATTTTCGGAGAAATTTTTGTTGGACTTCCTGGTCGTCAACTCCCTGCAGAAGGGTATCAATATAGTTTTGGATAGCAAAAATGGGGGTCTTAAACTCGTGAGCCAGGTTTTGCAGAAACTCGCGCCGGAATGCTTCATTCGCTTTGAGGGCATCCACCTGTTTTTGATTTTCGATAGCCCAGGCCTCCACATCTTCCGCCACTTCATCAATACTTTTTCTGGGTAGTATATATTTGTAATAGGTTTCTTCCCTTGCGCTGGCTTTGGTGTGGAAAATCAGCTTATAGATCAGTTTGATCTTCCTGTAAATAAATCGTTCTAGTACAAAGGATATCAGAAAGTATCCTCCTCCCAGCACAATCAAAAAGGAAAATATAGCCGGGCGCCACCTGGGCTCCACCAGGTACACCAGCAGACCGACCGGAATAGCCAGGGAGAGGGCGGTGTAAAATGACAAACGCCCCGGTGACAGATTTTTGGGATCAAACATCCAAATGGGAATTAATGTGAACTACACAAGAAGTTAACGGGCTAATTTAAGCCAAAAATAGATACGGAAACACAGGCTCCAGAAGTATCAGAGCTCAAATTTGTAGCCTACGCCTTTAACCGTAGTAATACAGTCAAGATCCAGCTTTTGCCTGATTTTCCGGATGTGCACATCGATGGTCCGGTCGCCTACAATGACATCGCTGCCCCAGATCGCATTTAATATCTCGTTTCTCAGGAAGACTCTGCCTGGTTTCAGGGCCAGGAGATACAGCAACTCAAATTCCTTTTTAGCAAGGACCACCTCTCTGTCATCTATAATAACCAGGAATTTTTCGGGATCAATGACTACATTCCCGATTTGCAGTACCTTCTGATTATCTTTTTGAATTCTTCTGAGCAGCGCATTTACCCTGCTTAGAAATACTTTGGGACTTACCGGTTTGCTCACGTAATCATCTGCGCCAGTTTCCAGTCCCCTGATTTGTGTGGTATCATCATTCAGAGCTGTCAAAAACATGATCAACGTATCTCGGAAACTATCCTGGCCCCTCAGAATCTGGCACACTTGCACCCCCGTTTTACCTGGCATCATCATATCCAGAATAATCAACTGGGGTTTCCAGAGGTTCGCTTTTTCAATTGCCTCATTTCCGTCCTCCGCGGTTATGACCTCATAGCCTTCACGGGTCAGGTTATAGGATAAAATTTCAAGAATATCCGGTTCATCATCAGCAATTAATATTTTGATTCCTTTTTGCTGCATGTAATGAAAATTTAAAGCAAACCTAATGGTAATTGCAAAACTATTAAGGTTTTACATCAATAATTCGTACAGAGTTAATAATAATTTAATAGTATTCCGCGCCGAATAGGGCGTTTTCCGAGGCGTTTTCGATCCATGATACGAAATATGAAAAATATTTTCGTAGCAGACCTTTTATGAACCTGCTTTTTTTGCGGGGTTCGGCCTGATTATTGCTGTCGGAGGAGGGGCCTCCCGGCCCGTTTAGCTTAAATATCAGAATTCCGGTAAATTAGATTTGCGTTTTTAACTATGAAATGGGGAATTTTTCTATTACTCTTCTTGTTCCTGGTTCAGGATTTGTCAGCCCAAAGAAGATCAAAACGAAGAAAACATGTGGTGCCTGTCCAGGTTGTGGACGTAATCCCTGATTACACCGTGGGGATCAACCGGAAAGCTTTACACGAAAACATCAATAAAGAACAGCTCGCCTTGCTGGCGAGCGATGGCAAGGCCGACAGACAAATGGTCGTTTCCGATGACCGCGTCGTTAACGAAACGGTCACTGATGCGGTTACAAAGCGGGTAGACTGGCTTCGGTATGAAATTGAAACAGATCCGAAATTAGATAATCGCCTCAAGGCCCATTACCTTACCGGCCTGCTGGATATTTTGAAGTTTGTCAGAACCGGTTTGCGACGGCACGAAGTGGATGCACCTGATATTCCAAGGATCATTTTGACCTATAAAAACATGATGGCTGCTGACAAACAGAAGCAACCTCTTGCCCCGATACTCAGAAATCAGCCTTTTGATGTGGTTCAGGCAGTCATGGTACCTGTGATTTTCAAAGACAATCCCGGGTATCCGGATGCAAGAGCCCAGCTTATATTGAAAGCCGCTTCCCTGCATCCTGAAAAAGCCCTCGCACTCCTCAAAGAAACGCCGGATATACCGCAGGCGGATAGCATCATAAAGATCGTCGCCAGGAAGGCGCCTCAGACCGTTTACAACTATGCACAGGCAAATAACAAGCTGAGTTACCGGATTCAGCGGATCAGCGGGGACCCACTGGTAGAAAATATAGTGGCCATGGCGCGTAACGACCAGAAAAGCGGACAGTATTATTTTCCTTTTCTGGATCAAATCGTCAAAGGCAGGATCACATTCAAGGAAGTGGATGCGGCCAAAAATGACCCCGTAAAATATTTCCGGCTTTTAGTGCAGACAAAAATCGAATATACAAACAGGGCGCTGAACCGGGATACGGCCATTGGGTTTAATGACCTGACTCAAAGGCTGGAGAGAAAAGCTAAGGATGATTTCGTGGCACAGATCAATGGTTTACATGAACAGCCCGATGCAATCCGGTTCAGAAGCATTCAGCCACTCAAGGCCGAAGAACTATACTATGTTGCAGTACTTACAGATGGATTAATATATACCAGCAGCTATACCAACGGCGTTTACCCGCTAATGATGAAAAAAGCGGGAAACAAAGGGGATGAGTTACTGAAAAGTGTAGGATTTGATCATTACCGAAAATTTATTAGTCAGGCAGCTTCCTACAACACCCTCCGAAATTTTCTGGGCTCTTTTTCAAACCAATCTGAAACGAATGATCTGATGCGGTCTTTCGTGAGCAACCTTGAAAAGTCTTCCGGGCTTGAGGACGGAGTGGATGTGGCTGATTCCTACGCAAGTATCTATGAAACCCTCCCACAACTGGCGGCAGATATGCGGGAGAATGTAAAACGGAACCTGGAGCGGAACAGGTCTGCCCGCAATAAAAAAGGCATTGCGATCTATCATATTCTGGATAAATTATTTCAATCGGCGGATTCGGGCAGTCATATCGACCTGACAAAAGAACTGGGTATTCCGCCGGTTTATGATCTACCTTTTTCATCACTCACAAACGAGAAGGGGGAAGTGATTTCCCAGGTATTTTTTTATGGCGATCAGGATGGCAGGAATATCTTCAACGGGTTCCTGAATATGTTCGGGGGGAATAACTGGAAAATCGATGGCAGTAACAAACAATGGGTAGTGATCCGGTCGGCAAAGGGGAAACCCGTTTCTATTTATGCGAACCGCCCACTCGATGAAAATAAAGGGCTCGACGAGAAAGCTCAGGAAGCGCTGGGCGAATACCTTGAAGAAAATAATTTAAACCCGACGGTCACCATTCACCGCGGTCATAGTTATTATGCGCCCGCGACCATTCATTTCATGGCGCCCAGCTCAAAGCTTGTGTTTATGGGCTCTTGCGGAGGGTTCAACCTGATTGACTCCATCCTTCGGAAATCGGATGACGCTCACATTATCGCTTCAAAGCAGATCGGAAAAACATCCATTAATAAACCATTTTTCCTGCTGCTGACGGAAAAATTGAGAACGGGACAGGATATTGACTGGATCCCATTCTGGAAGGAATTTCGCCAAAAAGCCAACGTCAATGGGTTTGAAGATTATATTCCACCTTATAAAAACCTTGGAGCTATTTTCATCAAAGCCTATAAAAAAGAAACAGGGGAAACCAATATGTAATCCGGATCGTCTTTTCCTTAGTTATTGTTAAGAAAACCCGCGAGACCGGCCTTTTCCGGATAAAGCGATTAAATTGCAATTTTAACTATACGGAGATATGTTCAGAAAGGCATTATATTTTGGTTGGATCTTATTGGTAATGAATAGCGGCTCTTATGCCCAACTTTCGTCCGGCACAAAAATCCCTGTTTATACAGTTCCTCTCAACCGGCAACTGTTTCATGATAATATTGATAAGGAACAGAAACTACTTTTGGGGAGTGACGGAAAATCAGATTCCACCTTCAGTATCGATGGGGAGGAAAGCGCCAGCCTGATCGCCACAGACGCGATTACGCACAAAGTGGACTGGATTCAATACCTGATCGAAACGAATAACAAGATTGAGCCCAGAATCAAGACGGGCTACCTCACCGGCATGACGGCGATTTTGAGGCAGATGCGCACCGGGTGGCGTAAAAAGACCATCAACCCTATGCACTTCCCCCAGATCATTGCCCTTTATCAAAAACTGATAGAAGCAAATACAGCTAATGAATCGCTATTGCCTTATCTGCAGCATTTCTCTTACGACATTGTGGCAACGGCCACGATTCCCAGGATCTTCGAAGAAAACCCGAGTTATTCGCAGGTGGGGGATTTTCTTCTGGTGAAATACAGCCGTCAGTACCCCGACAAGACTTTTGCATTCCTGACTAATTACACGGACCGTCCGCAAACCGACAGCCTGATAAAAGTGGCGGGCCGGAGGTTTCCAGAGCAACTCTATACCTATGCCCAGTCGCCTACAAAACTCGGAAACAAGATCAGGAGTATTAAGGATGATGATTTTATCAAAACGGTCGTGAACCTTTCCGAAATGAAAAGCGGACAGATTTATTTCCCATTCCTGGACAACCTGGTGAAAGGAAAAATCACGATCGCCCAGCTTGATGCTGCGAAAGATGATCGCTTGAAGTATTATCGGCTGTTGGTGCAAACCCAGATGGAATACGCGCAAAGGGCCGTCAACGGCGATACGGCGATCGGGTTCCGGGAGCTGACGGCAAGGTTGGAAAAGAAGGCAAAAGATGAATTCGTCAACGAGATCAATGCCCTCCACGAATCTCCCGACGCCGTCCGCTTCGCGTGTCTGCAACCACTTACCGCGCAGGAGCTGTATTATCTGGCGGTATTAACGGATGGGCTGATTTATACCAGCAGTTATACCAACGGGGTCTTTCCGTTGATGATGCGTAAAGCAAATAACAGAGGTGATTCGTTGTTGCTGAGTCTTTCCTTTGACCATTACCGAAAGTTCATCAGTCAGGCAGCGGCCTATAATAAACTGAAAGATTTTTTTGCAACCTTCAAAAGTCAGGAAGATTCCCGGAGCCTGATGACCACATTTGTAACCGGACTTGAAAAATCGATCGGTCTGGAAGATGGTGTGGATGTGGCTGACTCCTATGCAAGTATCTATGAGACCGAACCCGGGCTCGCCCGGGAGATGCTGGCCAATGTTAAAACAAACCTGGAGCGGAACAAGCGTTCCCAGAACCAGCGGGGTCTGGCAATATATAATATTCTGTATAAATTATTTCAGTCGGCAGATTCATCCAGAAATATTAACCTGACCAAAGAACTGGGTATTCCGCCTGTTTATAATGTGCCTTTCAATTCCCTGGCCAACGAAAAAGGTGAGATCATCAGCCAGATGTTCTTTTACGGGGACGAGGACGGACGTACCGATTTTGACATTTTTGTACGGATGTTTAGCGGGGGAAACTGGACAGTGGACCAAAGCAATAAGTTGTGGGTGGTTGCCAAATCTATAAAAGGGACGCCGGTGTATATTTACGCGAATCGCCCGTTACCCAATGAAGCTGATGAGGACTACAAAGCCCAGACTGCGCTTGAAAATTACATGATCGAGAAAAATATTTTACCCACCATAACCTTTCACCGCGGACACAGCTATCATGCGAATACTAGTATCGGTTACATGTCGCCAACCTCGAAAATTGTATTCATGGGTTCCTGTGGTGGATTTAACCTGATCGATTCGATTCTGAAAAAGTCGCCGGATGCGCATATAATCACTTCCAAGCAGATTGGAAAGCGTGATATCAACCGGCCGTTTTTTACCCTTCTGACTGAAAAGCTGCGTAATCATAAAGACATCGACTGGATCCCGTTCTGGAAAGAATTCCGCGCAGCAGCAAATATTTCCGGGCTGGAGGACTATGTTCCTCCTTATAAGAACCTGGGCGCATTGTTTATCAAGGCTTATAAAAAGGAGACCGGCGAAGAAAACCTGTAAATTAAATGACAATCAATTCATAAAAATCTTCCGGAACCAGGTATTTATTAGCCATTTCTTGAATATCTGTCGAAGTGATTTCTTTTATGCTCCTGATTGTTTGATCAAAATGGTCGTCAGGCAGATTATTTAGGACACTGGTCTTCCATCTGCTGATAATATGGAACGGACCGTCCAGATCACTGAGGATCGATCCCATCATAAAATTCTGCACCAGTTCCAGTTCGTCTTTTTCCACAGGCTCCTCCCTAAGGATTTTCATTTCCCGATAAACTTCTTCGAGAGTAGCTTCGCATACGTCACGCCCCGCCTCGGTTGTAATGACCCAGCCATTATCCCGGATATTTGGCATCAGATAACTGTGGATGCCATAAGTGTATCCTTTATCTTCCCGGATATTTGCCATCAACCTGCTGCCAAAAAATCCGCCGAACAATACGTTCAGCACCTGTACTTTTTTAAAATCAGGGTGATGCCTGTTGCCGAAAGGTCGTGCCAGCCGGATAGAGCCCTGGCTTCCGTTTTCATCATTGATGATGCGATATTTTCGCTCGGCCGATGGGTGGATCGACATAATGCCGGGGACTATTGCGCCGTTAGTGAGATCTCCAAAATACTGATCCATCAAGACCTGGATTCCCGGGGGAAAATTTCCTGCTATAAAGATGGTTGTGTGCCCTTGTAGATAATATTGCTGATAAAACCCGACGAGGTCCTCGCGCGAAAGCGCGTCAAAATCCTCCAGGCGACTGTAGCGACCATAAGGATGCTCGGAACCAAAGAGATAAGAATCTATCAGTCTGCCGGCAACAAAGCTGCTTTTTTTCAGATTGACTTCCAGTTTTTGCTTGAGGTTCTGTATGGCGATATCTATTTCTCCCTGCGGGAAAACTGAATCAGTGATAATCTCGTGCACCACAGGTAACAATTCGCTGATATGCCGGCTCAGGCAATGCAGGGTCAGGCTGGCTGTCTCCGCGTGGCAGGTCACAGTAAAATAGGATCCGTAATATTCAAAGTGTTCGTTGATGTCGTAGGCTGACTTGCTTGAGGTACCGTTCTTGAGCAGATGATTAGTCACCGCTGCCTGCAGGTTTTTGGATTCAAACCAGTTTCCGGCGCTAAATACCCACTCTACCATGATAACTTCTTCGGTGCCCGCCCGGATAGTATACAATTCTGTACCATTTTTCAGCAGGTATTTTTCAAAGGGTTGCAACTTCAAATCAAATTTTACGGCGTCCAGAATGGAAGGCGCTATTTTGCGGTTAACCATAGTAGAAAGAATGTTTTGGGCAAATATATTCAATACCTGTCAGACAGCTAAGAATTGGATTTTGTAACATATTATGGCAGGTCCGTCACATTTTATAACAGAGGATACAAGGGTGGAATAATTTTACATAAAAACAAGGTTATGAATAAAAATCTCGGTTTGAACTTGCAAAAAAATGGTTGGACATTTGCGATCATAGGTTGGCTGGGTATTCTGGTACTGATGGTAGCAAACGACTTTGATGTTTTTGCTTTAATGGTCTGGGTCGTTGTAGTACCTTTTACCGTTTTGATAGTGCTACTTCATTTTTACTACCTGATCCCTTTTCTGCCGAGACAGAAATTCTGGTCAAAAAGATATTTTGCAAACCTTGTCCCGGGTCTGCTTCTGTTGACATTTATCGCCGCTCTTTTTACGTCACTGATATGGCCGGGATGGTCACAATTCTTCCCCCTGTACATTTTACTTCTGGTATATTCATTTTTCTTTGCCGTTCCGTTATCTTGGTATATTTATAAAAATCACTATGACAAAGTTTTTCTGTTGACCCAATTAGGTTCTTCACAGGCAAACCTGACTTTACTTCGTTCGCAAATCAATCCTCATTTTTTGTTTAATACGCTGAACAGTCTTTACGGCACGGCGCTGCAGGAGAATGCAGAACGAACCGGCGAGGGGATACAAAAACTGGGCGATATGATGCGGTTTATGCTTTATGAAAATAATCTGGATAAGATATCGTTGGCCAGGGAAGTAAATTACCTGAATAATTATATAGACCTTCAGAAACTTCGTATAGCCCATTCTTCGCAGATTATCATTGAAACGCAAATTGAAGAGTCGTTGAATAATCTTCAGATAGCGCCGATGCTTTTGATACCTTTTGTGGAGAACGCGTTCAAACATGGCATTAGTTTAAGTGAACCATCGTTTGTCAAAATCTCCCTGCAGGTCCTTGAAAGCCGTGTATTCTTCAGCGTCAACAACAGTGTGCATAACCGAAGGGATCCCGAGCAGGAAAGACAGGAAGGGGGCATCGGACTGGAAAATGTAAAACAAAGACTGGCAATGTTGTACCCCGGAAAACACGAACTCGTGATTCGGGCAAACGCAAATGAATATTTTGTGCATTTAACGCTTACTTTGTAGCAAATTGAAAGATCGGTATGACAGCTATTGCCATAGACGACGAACCCATGGCGTTGGAAGTCATCAAAAGCCATGCTGCAAAAGTTCCGTTCCTGGAACTAGCGGCTTGTTTTACCAACGCTTTTGAGGGGATCGATTATCTGCATAAGCACGCAACAGACCTCGTGTTCCTGGATATTAAGATGCCTGATGTTACGGGGATAGAAATCTCCAAGTCATTGCCCCGGGAGGTAATGATCATTTTTACAACCGCTTATAGTGAGCATGCCGTTGAAGGTTTTGAAGTGGATGCGGTAGATTATTTGCTGAAACCATTTTCGCTCGCAAGATTTTTCAAGGCCTGCAGCCGGGCGCAGGAGCTTTTTCTGCTAAAAAAGGGTGGCGTTGAGGCAGGGAGCCACCTATTTCTGAAGGATGGATATGAGCAGGTTAAAGTGATGCTGGATGACATATTGTATATTGAAGCCGCTGGTAATTACCTGAATGTGTTTGTTGAATCGGGGAGAATCACGACGCGACAAACCTTGAATGATATGGAAGCCATACTCCCACCCGATAAATTTATACGCATTCACCGCAGTTATATTGTCGCTAAATCAAAAGTGACCCGCTTTTCCCGACAATGGGTATTTATTCGTGAGGTGGAGTTGCCGGTGGGGAGCAATTATCAGTTCTTGGCGTAATAATACAGTGTAGAGCAATTCTCATCCCTGAAAATCTTGTTCGCGGTTTCTTTTATATCCGCGAGGGTTACGGCTTCATACCTGGCCATTTCTGTGTTCATCAGACCGGCATCTCCCAGTAATTCGTAATAGGCCAGACTATTCGCACGGTTCAGCACGCTCATATCTTCAAAGGTTATGATGCTTTCGGTTTTGTTTTTAACCTTTTGCAATTCGCTGTCCAGGATGGGTTCTTCCCGGAGGTAGCGGAGTATAGTTTCAATCTCCTTTTCGGCTTCCTGCATGTTAACTCCTTTGACCAGTTTTCCTTCAATACAGATTAGGCCGGGGTCAATGGTTCCAAGGTGATAGCACTGAACGTAGACGAACAGCTGTAATTCTTTGACCAGCTTTTGGTATAATCGTGAGGATTCTCCGCCGCCCAGGATATCCGTCAGCAGATCGCATGCGTAGTATTCGCTGCTTGTGCGGCTGCCCATGTGCCAGCATTTGTATAATGCGTCCAGGGGAACATCGGCCGTTACAGTGAGGCTGCGGGGTTCAGTTTGGGGTGGTTCTGCCGGGAGGTCGCGCTGATATGGTTTGCCCGCGGGGATATCGCCAAACCATTTATTTGCCAGGTCCCTAACCTGTGCGGTTTCAACATTGCCGGCCACGACCATGATGGCATTGTTGGGGCGATAAAATCTGAAAAAGAAATCTCTTACGTCCTGCAGGCGGGCACCTTCGATATGGGAAAGCTCCCGGCCAATCGTCATCCAGCGATAAGGGTGGGTCGTGTAGCTAAGCTCTCTCAGTTTGAACCAGACATCACCGTAGGGCTTATCGATGTAATGCTCTTTAAACTCCTCGCTGACTACCTTTCGTTGTACTTCAAGGCTTTTTTCGTCGAAGGCCAGTGATAGCATCCGGTCGCTCTCCAGCCAGAATGCAGTTTCCAGGTTTTGCGCGGGGATCTGAACATAATAGTTCGTGAGGTCGTTTGTGGTGTAGGCGTTGTTCTCGCCACCCGCTCGTTGAAGGGGCTCATCATATTCGGGGATGTTTACCGAGCCGCCAAACATCAGGTGCTCAAAGAGATGGGCGAAGCCGGTTTGTTCCGGGTTCTCATCCCTTGCTCCGACATTGTACATAATATTAACTACAGCCATGGGGGTGGATGGATCGCGGTGTACGATAACCCTGAGTCCGTTGTCCAGCGCAAATTTATCAAACTGAATCATGGCGCGAAGATACGATTAGAAGCGCTAAGGGTTGGGATGAATTACGTCATTCAATGACGAATGATCAATGACGAATTACGAATGTATCGTCAAGGGGGAGAGCCAACATGAATCAGAATCTACACTTTGCTGTTTTTATGCCATGGCTTTTGTTTGAGGTACTGTCGGGGAATACCGCCTTAAAAATGTTTGTCGTTGATTTTCCCATTCGTTCTGAAATTTTTTTCTATTAATTACTATCCTTGTTTTTATTTCCATAGGCACAATGCCTGCAATTATCTTTACAACAATATCCCCTTTGCAAATGATATAACTCTGTAAAAACAAAATATCCGTTGTCAAAGTAATAATGCAGCCCTTCTATCATTAATTCTCTTTGTTTGGGAAAATTATGTTGCAGCTTAAATTGTACCATAAGGTTAATTTCCCTCATGCATTTGCAACACAAGCAATCGCTATAGGATGTGCTTTGTAAAAAGTTCTTCGTTTCATCTGAAATATTTACGTTACATTGACAATTGACTACATCACCCACTTTACATTCAAACAATGTTCCGCAACGTGGGCAATATTTGGTTTCATGTTTACTCATTTCCATTTAGGCGGCTTCACGCAGCGGCCGTCGTGAGTCTGCACCAGCCGCTTTCATTTGAATATACCCGGTTTCTGTGAGGTTATCGTTACGAACCACAACTAATGCATCCATCCTGCATACTGCAAGTAGTGCCGTTGGTTTGCGTCGGCTCTACATCTGTGGGCGACTGTTGTTTGTTGTTGAGTGTTGGAATTACCGGTTCAACTGTATTGACGGCTTGCTTTTGTACGGTAAACTGTACTGCCTGCGACGCCGCTTGTGTACGCAAATAATACATACCTGTTTTCAACCCTTTTTTCCACGCGTAAAAGTGCATAGATGTAAGTTTGGATGTTGTGGGATTATCAACAAACAAATTCAGTGATTGCGATTGACAAATATATGCGCCTCTGTCGGCCGCCATATCTATAATGTTGCGTTGCTTTATTTCCCATACGGTTTTGTACAACTCTTTTATATCGGCAGGGATTTCATCAATGTTTTGAACAGAGCCATTGGCTGCAATGATTTTGTTTTTCATATTATTGTTCCATAATCCCAGCTCAACGAGGGTTTTCAGCAAATGTTTATTTACCACGATGAACTCACCGCTTAAAACCCTTCTTGTGTAAATGTTGGAAGTGTAGGGTTCAAAACATTCGTTGTTACCAAAGATTTGCGAAGTGGAAGCCGTAGGCATGGGTGCAACCAGCAACGAATTTCTTACGCCGTATTTTTTTACTTCTTCTTTCAGCGTTGCCCAATCCCAACGCTCGCTTGGGGTTACATTCCACATATCAAACTGAAATATGCCCTTTGAAACAGGTGAGTCTGCAAAGGTTTCATAAGCACCCTGTTTTTTTGCCAGATCTTTACTGGCGGTCATGGCGGCAAAGTAGATGGTTTCAAAAATGTTTTTGTTCAGCATTTTCGCCAAATCGCTTTCAAAGGGTAAGCGCAATAAAATAAACACATCAGCAAGTCCTTGTACCCCCAGACCAATAGGGCGGTGTTTTAAATTGGAGTATCTTGCTTCGTCAACGGGATAATAATTATTGTCAATTATTTTGTTGAGATTTTTAGTGGCCTGATAAGCTACTTCGAACAATTTCTCATGGTCAAATTTTCCGTCTTTTACAAATCTTGGTAACGCAATGGAGGCAAGGTTGCAAACAGCTACTTCATCAGGACTTGTATATTCTAGTATTTCCGTACAGAGGTTGCTGCTTTTGATTGTTCCCAAATTCTGTTGATTGCTTTTTCTGTTGGCAGCATCTTTATATAACATATAGGGCGTACCCGTTTCAATTTGTGACTCCAAGATTGCAAACCATAGCTCCTGTGCTTTAACTGTTTTTATTGCCCTGCCTTCTGCCTCGTATTGTTCATATAGTTTTTCAAATGCTGAACCCCAACAGTCACTTAATCCCGGCGCTTCATTGGGGCAAAACAAGCTCCAATTACCATTTGCTTCAACGCGTTTCATAAACAAATCGCTAATCCACAAAGCATAAAACAAGTCTCTTGCACGTAATTCTTCTTTACCGTGATTTTTTCTTAAATCCAAAAACTCAAACACGTCGGCATGCCAAGTCTCTAAATAAATAGCAAAAGCGCCTTTACGTTTACCACCGCCCTGGTCAACATACCTCGCGGTATCGTTGAACACACGAAGCATAGGAATAATGCCGTTGCTCGTGCCATTTGTGCCGCCGATATAACTTCCAGTTGCGCGAATATTATGAATAGCCAAACCAATACCACCGGCGCTTTGAGAAATTCTTGCGGTTTGCTTCAGTGTATCATAAATGCCGTCAATACTGTCGTCTTTCATCGTTAAGAGAAAACAGCTACTCATTTGCGGCTTAGGTGTACCTGCGTTGAACAGTGTGGGTGTGGCATGTGTCATCCACTTTTCACTTAACAAATGATACGTTTTTATGACTTCGTCAATATCATTTTTGTGAATGCCTACTGCCACTCTCATATACATGTGTTGCGGACGTTCTGCTATCTTTTCATTAATCTTCAGCAGGTAAGATTTTTCTAAAGTCTTAAACCCAAAATAATCAAAGCCGTAATCCCTGTCATAGATGATCGTGCTGTCCAGAATATCTGCATGCTTTTGTATTATCTGCATTACATCATCTGCGACCAAAGGCATTTTTCTTCCTATTTTTTTATCGGTGTACTCGTGCAGCTTACGCATGGTTTCTGAAAAGCTTTTCACCGTGTTTTTATGTAGATTACTTACTGCTACGCGTGAAGCCAAAATTGCATAGTCGGGGTGAATCGTAGTTAAAGAAGCCGCGGTTTCGGCTGCAAGGTTGTCTAACTCTGTTGTTGGGACACCTGCATAAATACCCTCTATGGTCTTCTTTGCCACATCAATAACATTTACTAAAGGGCTTAAGCCATAGCTTAGTTTCTCAATTCTCGCCGTTACTTTATCAAACTTTATGGACTCTTGTTTTCCGCTTCTTTTTATTACGTACATGATTGAAGAATTTTATGGTTAGTAATTGGATTTTAAAAATCATCGTCAGTTGAAAATACCTGCGCGCCTTTGTTTGCCATTACACCTGCCTTTTGATAATCACCGACTCTTTTTTCAAAGAAGTTAGTTTTTCCTTGTAACGAAATCATCTCCATAAAATCAAAGGGATTTGTGCTGTTGAACATTTTTGAGCAGCCTAACTCGGTTAGCCATCTGTCTGCGACAAATTCAATGTATTGCTGCATCAGCTTCGCATTCATACCAATTAAATCAACAGGCAGTGCTTCGGTAATAAATTCTTTTTCTATGACAACAGCATCGCCGATAATAGCTTTTACTTCTTCTTCCGAAAGTTTATTGTTCAACATGCTATACAACAAACAGGCAAACTCACAATGCAAACCTTCATCACGGCTTATCAGTTCATTGCTAAAAGTAAGTCCGGGCATTAAGCCTCTTTTTTTTAGCCAAAAAATGGAACAGAAACTACCGCTGAAGAATATACCCTCAACAGCCGCAAATGCAATAAGTCTTTGAGCAAAATTTCCGTTCTCAATCCAACGCAAAGCCCACTCGGCTTTTTTCTTTACGGCGGGAACTGTATCAATGGCATGAAAGAACTTGTGTTTTTCGGCAGCATCTTTCACATAGGTATCGATCAGCAAGGCATAGGTCTCGCTGTGAATGTTTTCCATCATGATTTGAAAACCATAGAAACATCTTGCTTCAGGTAATTGCACTTCGCTCATGAAATTTACAGCGAGATTTTCATTGACTATTCCATCACTAGCGGCGAAAAATGCAAGTACATGAGAAATAAAATGACGTTCACCGTCATTTAGAGACGCCCAATCTTTCAGGTCGCTGCTAAGATCAATTTCTTCTGCCGTCCAAAAACTGGCTTCATGGCGTTTGTAGTGTTCCCAAACTTTAGGATAATTGATAGGCAGGATAACAAACCTGTCTTTGTTTTCTTTTAATAAAATTTCATTGTCATATTGCATAGTAAAATAATTTTAAAATTTTACCTGCGGACAAAAAGGTACAGTGCTGAAAGAATAAGCCGTGCAATATGCCGAAACTATCAGTACCTGCTTTTCCTCCGAAAGCGTAGTTACTAAAGATTTCTTTGGCAGGTCTTCTGACTTACTCCGTTGTTTAGGGCCTTCCCATTAATGAAAACAGTGGCATGAAGATTAAACAACTTTTTAGGAGCTTACAGCTACGGGGATAGTTCCCGACTTTCACGGGATTCCCTTTTAATGACATCCATTCTGTGATGGATTATCAACCAAATTGTATTGCAAAATAGTAAGCCTGTTTAGAATGAGGTCAGATTGTTATCCACGTTGTGTTGAAAACACAGGAAAGTCAATATTGGCTTAGGCTAAGAGGAGGAAAATACCGCTCTCGTAATTCTTAACTTGTAATTGAATATATATCTAATATCCAGTATCCCTGGCTGCCGGAAGGTTTACCCTCCTTCGGCGGGCAGGCCTGTCGTAGCTAGCGCGTAACCCCTTCTCCATCGCTATCTGAGAATATTAATCACTTTCATCGATTTCATCTGCAGTTGGTCGTTGCGCCTGATAATTACTCTGACTCTTCCGGTGGCGGATTGTAATTCCTGTTTAAGGTCCTTTAAATTTAATCCGAAACGATTGTTCACGGCGAGCACTTCATCACCTTCCATAAATCCTGCTTTTTCCGCGGGGGATCCCTTGGGGATGGATCCGATCTTAATCTTTCCATCGATCAGGTACAGCTCAATGCCCGAGTACGCATAATCAAAGGGTTCCCTGAAGTGCGTGTTGGGGATGAGGTGGATTTGCCTTTTGTTATAATTGATGATGCAGTTAAACCTTCTGAAAATATCATTCCCGATCAACCCGCCCATCAACGGGTAGGAGGTTATGTTGAAGTCGTCCCTGAATATATTGATCGGAACATTTCTGAATTTGTAAGGTCCGATCTTTAACTCCTTACAAACCGTCGTTAACATATCTACTCTTCCGCCCAGTCCCTCCCCCTGTTTGAGATATTTTTTCCGCTTGGTTTTTATGAATGCGCTGTCTTCCACAAAATCATCTGAGAATAAAACCGTAAGCCCGGCGCCAATATCAAAGAGATAATTGAAGTTCACCGGTCGCGAATCAGAGATCTCGGCGTTATGAACGGGAAGCATGCCGATGCGGGGAAGTATCAGATGGCCGCCTTTTGGATATTTCAAACTGCCGTTTGTCCAAAATGAGAGCTCATTGGTGTCGTAATTTATCCTGATTATGTAACGGCTAAACAGGGAGTAACCAATGATCCCATCTATTTTATCACCATATAGTGAAGAAAGCATGTCATAGTCAATGACATGGAAGTTCAGGCTGTCTGCCACGAGAGAACCGATGGTTAGTTTGTGATTTTTCAGGAATCCAACTTTCCTGATCCCTCCGATACCCCTGATGATCCTTTCTGGTGCAGGAACATGCAGGCCCAGTTCAGCCGCGGTGGAAGAATCGAGGGAAATGCCACCGCTGCCCGTGTCTAGGATGAAGTTGAGAGAGTCGGGATAATTATCGAAAATAGCCCGCAGCAAAATCACTCCCCCGGTCAATTGGGTAAAGCCAGCGCTGGTGATAAACCGGCTTGGGGGTTCAATAAATTCTTCCTGGCCCGCAAGCGGCTTTATCAACATTAATTGTATGAGTACCAATATAGTTAGCCTAAGGTGCATATTATCTACTCAAATTGCAAAATACCCGGTGGTAACTCTCGCCTCATCCTCAAAAGCAACCCATTCCGGGCAACCAGCGCCTGTCAGAGACTGGTTCATCCGGATCATACACAAGTTACAAAGTTTTCCTGGTAAATTCTAAAACCGCCTTTTCCCGGCGAGGGAATTCTTTTACTTACCTTTGTCTCTTCAGCAAAACGAATATGAACTTATCTGAACTTTATAAAAAGGCGTCGGGTTTTGAGTTCCTTAGTATAGAAGAGGGGGTTTACCTCTACCATCACGCTCCGTTAGGGGAGTTGATGATGGTTGCAGATGAACTTCGGAAAATACAGGTACCTCATGGGAAAGTCACCTGGCAGATCGACCGGAATGTAAATACCACCAATGTTTGTATAGCCAACTGTAAATTCTGCAATTTCTACAGGATACCCGGTCACTCCGAAGCATATATTACAGATATGCCCACCTATCGGAGAAAAATTGAGGAGACTATCAGATATGGAGGCGATCAGCTATTATTACAGGGAGGGCACCATCCTGAGCTGGGTCTCCAGTTTTACGTTGATACGTTCCGCCAGATCAAGGCGGAGTTTCCGGATATCCGGCTGCATGCCCTGGGGCCACCTGAAGTAGCCCATATCACAAAACTGGAAAAAAGCACCCACCGGGAAGTGCTGCAGGCATTGAAAGCTGCAGGTATGGATTCACTGCCGGGCGCGGGCGCCGAAATTTTGATCGATAGGGTACGGAGGCTAATCAGCAAGGGGAAATGCGGGGCCCAGGAATGGCTCGACATTATGCACGAGGCTCATGAGCTCGGGATTACAACATCAGCAACGATGATGTTCGGGCATGTGGAAACTATTGAGGAAAGATTCGAACACCTGGCAAGGATCCGGGAAGTTCAAAGCAGGAAACCCGAAGGTGCAAAAGGATTTCTGGCGTTTATCCCCTGGACTTTCCAGGATGTGGATACGCTGCTTGCGAGAATCAGGGGAGTACATAATTTAACGACACCTGCTGATTATATCCGGATGATCGCGCTTAGCCGGATCATGCTGCCAAATATTAAAAACATACAGGCGTCATGGCTCACTGTTGGCAAGCCAACGGCACAACTTTGTCTGCACAGCGGTGCCAATGATTTTGGAAGCATCATGATCGAGGAAAACGTAGTTAGCGCTGCCGGGGCTCCGCACCGCTTTACTTATCGTTCTATCCAGGAGGCGATACGCGAAGCAGGGTTTGAACCTCAGTTGCGTAACCAGGAATATGATTGGAGGACAATCCCAGAGGCAATTCAGGAGCAGGTAGTAGATTACTAAGTGCCTTTAAAATAATATAGAGATCCTCCTGAACAATTTGCAGAACTACATTGTTATCGTTTAGGATGACCGCTCCTAAGAAAATAATAATTATCGGCGGCGGATTCGCCGGCATAAATCTGGCAATGGGGTTAAAACACAAGCCAGGGATGGATGTAACCCTTGTTGACAGGAACAATTATAATTTCTTCCCCCCCCTTTTATACCAGGTAGGCACAGGATTTTTGGAACCATCTGCTATCAGTTACCCCTTCAGGAGATTTTTGAGAGATAAATCCAATATCAGGTTCCGTATGGCAGAGCTGGAAGGAATTGATCCGGCAGAAAAGAAAGTGAGATTATCCAACGGGACCCTTCCCTACGACATACTCATCCTTGCCATAGGGGCAGAGACCAATTACTTTGGGATGAAGAATGTCAAGGATGCGGCTATTCCTATGAAGACGCTTAGCGATGCGTTGGCTATGCGTAATATTTTATTGAAAAGGCTGGAACAGTCTTCTCGAGTTACGGACATTGAAGAAAAAAGAAAGCTTCTCAGTATTGTAGTCACGGGCGCTGGTCCAACGGGCGTGGAACTGTCAGGAATGTTCGCTGAAATGAGGAAGAATATCATCCGAAAGGACTATCCTGAACTTACCGGCCAGGGCCTGGGTGAAATATACCTCGTGGATGGAGCGAAAGAGCCCCTCGCAGCGATGTCTTCCGTGGCCTCCAACTATACGGGCGAGTCACTTGCCAAAATGGGCGTAAAACTGAAGATGAATGTAACAGTCCGCGATTATGACGATCATAAAGTCTGGCTTTCCGATGGTAGTTTCATTGAAACCTATAACCTGATCTGGGCCGCGGGCGTTTCGGCATCCATCATTGATGGCATTCCCCAATCGAGTTATGGCAGAGGAAAAAGACTGATCGTGGATGAATTTAATAAAGTACAGGGAACTGATAATATTTACGCGGTAGGCGATACCTGTCTGCAGACACACGATCCCGCTTATCCAAACGGGCATCCGCAGTTAGCGCAGGTTGCTATCCAGCAGGGAAAGAATCTGGCGAAAAACCTCACGCTGGAAAATCCTCAGCCGTTCTTCTATCACGACAAAGGTACTATGGCGATTATTGGCAGGAACAAGGCCGTTGCTGATCTCCCCAAACCCGAGACACATTTCCATGGATTTTTTGCCTGGTTAATCTGGTTGTTTATCCATGTCATGTCACTGCTCAATTACCGTAACCGGATGCGGACACTCTACAACTGGGTAGGCGCTTACTTCAGTAAAGATCAGTCTTTCCGGATGATCATCCGGCCGGAAGAAGAGACTTTCGCAAATCTTTCTTCCGTATCTGAAAAGAAGGAAGCTGTTTAATTTAAGCTAATCTAATATTCCGCCAAGCTATAATCCAGTCTGGTTAACGTGTGGGGTATTGCTTGTGCCATGCATTTCCGGGAATCTTTTCCTAAATTAGATTATGATTGAACGGAATCTTTTGTTGGTCGTCTCCCTTATACTGGTCATCTCCCTTTTAACCATGATGAGCTACAGGCTTAAGATCTCTTATCCCATATTTCTGGTGATGGCGGGATTGTTGATCAGCCTGGTGCCAGGAGTCCCCAATATGAGAATTAATCCGGACTTCGTATTTCTCATTTTTCTTCCCCCAATACTGTTTGCGGCTGCGTGGCAAATCCCCTGGGACGAACTATGGAGATTGAAAAGGAGTGTAACCCTCCTGGGTTTTGGATTGGTTTTCTTCACTTCTACCCTTATAGCCTGGCTATCACAATACCTTATACCGGGCTTTACCTTTGCCCTGGGTTTTGTGCTCGGTGGGATTATCTCTCCCCCGGATGCAGTGGCTGCAACTTCCATATTAAAAGAGCTTAAAATTCCCAGGAGGGTGCTGGATCTGCTGGAAGGCGAAAGTCTGGTCAATGACGCAGCCAGCCTTATTGTTTTCAGGTTTGCAATGATAGCGGTTGTAACGGGAACATTTAGTTTTTGGCAGGCATCAAAAGCTTTTGTGCTTGTGGCAGGGATGGGTATCCTGATTGGATTGATGATCGCTTTCATTATTTATATCATCCAAAAATATTTTGCCACCAACACCGCCATAGATGCGGCCATTACGCTTACGGCCCCTTTTCTCATGTATCTCGCGGCAGAAAGTTTTCATTTTTCAGGCGTGTTATCTGTGGTTGCAGGGGGCCTGTTTCTAAGCTACCACAAGCATGATTTTTTAACTTATGAATCCAGGCTGAACATTTCCGCCCTTTGGGAAACCCTAACCTTTCTTTTAAATGGATTTATCTTTATTTTGATCGGGCTGCAAATGCCGTATATTGTCAGCAATTTTACGCAGAACACCGTTAAAGAAGCGCTTTATTACGGGCTAATAATCAGCCTGGCTGTGATTCTTATTCGCATCCTCTGGGTGTTTGCCGTAAACCGGATCCGAAACGCTTACACTAAAATTACACGTTCAGAACATTTAGTGATGGGATTGAAAGAAACGTTCCTGGTAGCATGGTGTGGTATGAGGGGTGTGGTTTCACTTGCTGCTGCGCTTTCAATTCCGTTCTTCCTTCGCGAAGGTGTAGAGTTCCCCTACCGGTACCTGATTCTTTTTATCACATTTATGGTTATTTTAGTCACCCTGGTATTTCAGGGCCTCACTATCTCACCCCTTATCAAATTACTTAAAATAGAAGATCCCGTTTCTGAGAAACAAAGATGGCAGGAGCAGGAGATCAAAGTGAAACTGGCGAAGGCTGCACTTTCCTTTCTGGATGAAAACTATAAAGACGACCTTGAAAAAAACGTGTCTTTCAGGCAGGTTAGAGACCGGTATGACCGGGTAATCCAACGGGCGGAACAAAAGATTTCAATACCAAGGAAGGATAATCTCAAACTCGTACGAGCCTCTATAACCCACTATCGGCACATGTTACTGGAAATTATAAGGGTGAAGAGAGCTTTGCTCAAGCAATATTTGCAAACGCATGAATTTGAAGAAGGATTGATCCGGGAGAAGCAAAAAGAACTGGACCTGGAAGAAGCCAGGCTCAGAAGCAAAAAAAGATAACAAATGAGTCCCGGCGTTTTTTTGTTGAAAATTAAAGGGCCCGGGCTTGCAACAGCGTGAAAATAACAAATAGATTTGTACTTATGACAATCAGAATATTCATCACGGGTGGCACATTTGACAAGGAATATAATATGCTGAATGGCGAACTGTATTTCAAAGACACGCATCTGACTCAGTTGCTGGAAATGGGGCGGAATACCGTACCCGTGGAAATGAGAACGCTGATGATGGTAGATAGCCTGGAGATGACGGACGAGGACCGGGCGTTGATTGCCCATCAATGCAACCAGGCCGACGAAGACCATATTGTTATCACCCACGGTACAGACACCATGGCCGAGACGGCCAGATTGCTCGCTGAAAGGGTGCCAGGTAAGGTAATCGTGCTTACAGGGGCCATGATACCAATTAAATTCGGTAGCTCAGATGGTTTGTTCAACCTGGGGAGCGCTCTGGCTTTTGTACAGTCCCTGCCTGTTGGTGTTTATGTGGTCATGAACGGACGCTGCTTCAACTCGGATAATGTACGTAAGAACCGGGAGACCGGCGTTTTCGAGACTCTGAAACAATAGCCCTATTTTTGCAGGCCCCACTACTATGAAGAACTCTAAAAACGCCGCGATAGGTTTTATTTTCGTCACCATGACCATTGACGTGATCGGGCTCGGTTTAATCATACCGGTAATGCCCGCCCTGATCTCCGAGGTCAAACACATCTCTATTGAAGAAGCCAGTGAATGGGGAGGTTATCTGATGTTTGCCTATGCGGCTATGCAATTTCTTTTTTCGCCATTGATTGGCAACCTGAGCGACAGGTTTGGGAGAAAGAAGGTTATCTTGACTTCACTCGTAGGTTTTGCGATTGACTACACCATCCTGGCTATTGCACCCAATTACTCCTGGCTGCTGATCGGGCGGTTATTAGCCGGCGTTACCGGTGCCAGTTTCACCGCATCCACAGCTTATATCTCAGACATCAGCACCCGCGAGAACAGGGCCAGGAATTTTGGATTGATTGGGGCGGCTTTTGGGCTGGGATTTATCGTTGGTCCGGCTCTGGGAGGGCTCCTTTCGGTCTGGGGTATCCGGGCGCCCTTTTGGGCGGCAGCGGGTTTTTGCCTGCTGAATTTTCTGTATGGTTATTTTGTGCTTCCTGAATCGCTGAAACCCGAGAATCGACGGGCTTTTGAGTGGAAGAAAGCTAATCCGATAGGTGCACTCATGCATTTTAAAAAATATCCGGCAATTACCGGTCTTATCGTGTCCTTTTTCTTTATTTACCTGGCCTCCCAATCCGTATATTCAATCTGGAACTATTACACGATGTCCAAGTTTAGCTGGACTGAAAAACAGGTCGGACTCTCGCTGGCGCTGATGGGATTATTAGTAGGTAGTGTTCAGGGTGGCTTGACCAGAGTCGTGAACCGCAGGCTGGGCAACGAAAAAAGTGCATACCTGGGACTGCTGTTATATACGATCGGACTTGTACTGTTCGCCTTCGCGACCAGTGGATGGATGATGTATGCTTTCCTGGTACCCTATTGTCTCGGCGGCATTGCAGGCCCGGCGTTACAGTCTATCATTACCAGTCATGTTGCTCAAAACGAACAGGGTCAGCTCCAGGGTGGGCTCACCAGCCTGATGAGTCTTACAGCAATCATTGGTCCCTTAGTTATGACGAAACTTTTCGCTGTTTCCACGCATCCGGATGCGCCGGTGCATTTCCCCGGGGCACCTTTCCTGTTAGGGGCTATCCTAATGTTTATAAGTACATTTATCTCTTTTTTAGCACTGAGGAGGGATCCGGTACTTTCAAGATGACTGATATCGTGCAGATACAATAAGCGAGTTCGCTAAACTGAGCAGTCGGTGATTCTGAGAGAAATTTGAGCTATTTTATGTTGTTCTGCTTGGTAATAGCTGATTTTAAGGCATCCATCGTTTTTTTGTCGCTGCCGGAAAAAACCTGATCGCCCAATAAAATGACCGGGCGTTTTAAAAAAGTGTATTCTTCCAGGATCAGGTCCCGGTAGTCATTTTCTGATAAATTCCGGTCTTTCAGGCCAAGCTCACTATATTTTTTTGATTTTTTGCTGAAAATCGCCTCAAAACTGCCTGTAATTTTCTTAAGCGTGTCAAGTTGTTTGGGACTGATCTTTTCAGTCTTAATATCCTGAGACTCAAAGCCATGTTCAGCATCCAAATTATTTTCCCGCATAATCCTGCGACAGGTATCGCAGGTTTTCAAATAATACACCTTTTTCATGCTGATCTGCGGAGGTTTGAAATCCGGATATTTAAACCAACCTTTGTGGCTAATTGTTGTTAAATTTGTGTTCGAAGATAAAACCGTAAAAATATGATTAAAACCGGAAATCCAGTTGTTAGTATCTATACCGAGATGACTCCAAATCCCGAGACGATGAAGTTTGTTGCGAATAAACTTCTGTATCCCGGTAAGAGCATCGATTTCCCTGATGCCGATAGCGCTAAGCCGTCGCCGCTGGCTACTGAACTGTTCGGGTTCCCCTTTATAAAGGCAGTATTTATTGCCAGCAATTTTGTCACGCTTACCAAGACTGTTGAGGCAGAGTGGTTGGATGTAACGCCTTCAATCCGTCAGTTTTTGAAAGATTATCTAGAGGAAGGCAAGCCAGTTGTAAATGAAGAGGAAGTAGTTGTTGTAGAGAAAGAACCGGGTAATGAAATCCTGGCCGATGACGACGATGTGGTGAAGCGAATCAAGGAACTGCTGGAAAATTATGTGAAACCCGCCGTGGAAATGGATGGCGGTGCCATTCAGTTTCGCAGCTATAGCAGCGGCGTGGTAAACCTGACGATGCAGGGAAGTTGTAGCGGCTGCCCGTCTTCCATGATCACGCTGAAAGCGGGTATTGAGGGGATGATGAAAAGAATGATCCCTGAGGTGAGAGAAGTTGTGGCTATGGCTGATTAATAGCGTCCTCTACGAGGACCTGATAAGATAGTATTACTGTAAAAGAAAGCGTCACCTTTAGCGGGGTGGCGTTTTTGTTGAATCAATCCTGCGTCTGTGGCCCGGTATTGTTGCAGGTACTTAAATCAGTTGATATGACAGGTTTCACGCGCCAGGATTCTCCATGCTGAAAATCAAACTGCGCTGTCAATACGATCACAAGAAATGATGGAAACGAGTTTGACGGAATAGGAGATGGCGAAAGTTTACCTGCCTGTTATAAAAGGCGTAGATTTGTTGCGGTCGCTCTACGGGAAGGACGGTTAATATATGATACAGCAACAGAGTAATATCGATGAGAGCAACCAGAGAAGCAGCTTGCAAAAGATGATTTAATTACTGGTTAAAAATAAAACTGACTATGACGATTGGTGTAGATTTAGGAGCAACAAATATTCGCGCGGGACTGGTGCAGCACGGAGCTGTTCAGATGATCAATCAGGTTGGACTGAATGATAAGGATTCCCTGGAAAAGACGCTTGCACAATTAACATCCATCATATCCCCACTGGTTCAGCCAGGCGTAAAAGGTATTGGGATCGGGGTGCCCTCGGTGGTGGATATCGAAAAAGGCATCGTATATAATGTGGTGCATATACCGTCCTGGAAGAAAGTGGAACTGAAATCCATCCTTGAGAAAACATTCAAGCTCCCGGTCCGTGTGAATAACGATGTAAACTGTTTCGCAATGGGCGAACATAAATACGGAAGCGGGAAAGGCTATTCTTCATTGGTGGCCATCGCAATGGGCACTGGTACGGGATCGGGGATCATTGTGAATAACCGGCTTTTCGCTGGTGTTAATTGCGGCGCAGGTGAAATTGGGTGTATGCCGTATCTCGACAGCGATTACGAACATTATACAAGCTCATTATTTTTCTCTACCGGGCATCAGACAACAGCAGTGCTGCAGCATGAACTGGCGCAGAAAGGGGATCCCCGCGCCATCGGCTTGTGGGAGACTTTCGGCACTCATCTCGGTAACCTGCTGAAGGCGGTATTGTATGCTTATGACCCGCCGATCATCATCCTGGGTGGCTCCCTCACAAAAGCCTATGCATTTTTTGAGGCGACTATGAAAAAGGAACTGGAGAGTTTTTATTATCCGGAGATCCTGAAAAAAGTGAAAATTGTTCCCGGCACAATTGATAATATCGCTATCCTGGGGGCGGCTGCGCTGATGACGGATTGAGTAAAGGAAAACGTCGAGGCCGAAACTCAAGCGGGATCAATTCCGGTGTTCTCGCCAAACTGAAAAGATCACTATCTGGTGAGCTTGTTAACTTCTGACGGTCACATGAAAGCAGCTTTGGTGACGCTCCCGGATATAATACAGTTCGCCCCTGCGCTGGTAGCTGGCCAAAATGTTTTGTAATTCCCGCTCAAGCCTGGGGTTACTGCCTTTTCTGCCGTTGAACCGTACGTAAGAAATATCAAATGAGCACCCGTAATTGTGTGAACTGATGCTACGTCGCGCGTTGTGATTAACCCTGGAAAGCCTCTGCTGATCGCTGAGTGTGCGCGTCATCGACGTAACGGTAAACCTGCTTCCTGTCTTTTTATAAAACGCCGATGATACTTCATGCAGTACCTTATTGGCTTTGGGCACCAGGTATGGCCGACTATAAGAAAGTTTTTTGATGGTGCAGCCCTTGGTGCAGGTCGCGGTTCTTAATTTCTTGCTTTTGACATAACCTTTAAGTGCTGCGGTGTTTTTGATGGGACGAATACCATATCCCCTTGCGGTATGTATATGTGATTTATAAGGAGGATAGCGACTGGATACTCTGTGCCTGTTGCCTACACTCCCGATAGCCTGGTGAATAGGAATAAGCGTGAGGAGGGCAACAAATCCGGTAATTACACCCACCCATAATAGCCGTTGTCTGAATTTCATAGCCGTTCTGTTATGCCGATGTTGCAATACTAATCTATAAAGATACGTTAAATTGTAATAAGGTTGCCCGACCGGTGATAAAAATTTCTCAATATAGTATGGTCAGCTTTTTTGTTTACCCGGCAGAACTAAAGGGAAAATAAAAAAGTTAGCAGTGCTACTTTTTGCCGTCATGTAACAGTATTTTCCAAAAATCAGTTTTTGAAATTTGCAACGCGCGTAATGCGTTTTTAATAATAAATTCGGGGACCGGGTCAATATGTGTTTGAAATGTGATAGGGCGTGTCAGTTCCGTTTTTGTCCAAATCTCGTGTCCTGAATTGGTACGGATATATTTGCATCCTGCATTAGATAAAAATTGCCGGTATTCCGCAAGCGATATATTACTTAGTTTTCGGGTACTCATTAACCGAATGCAGGAATTTGTACATTCAAATCATATTTTTTGAAGGGGCGATTGTCAACCATTTCCCGAAAGGTGTCGTTTGTTTGCAAAAGGGTTGAAAAGTCGGGGCTGCTTAATTTTTTATGTCGTCTGTCCACTTCCCATCCATACCTTTTTAAATCTTTTTCCAGCGTTTTTTTGTTGCTTGTATATTTTACATATTCTGCTAAAGTAATTTCAAAGCTGTGCCGGGCTTCTAATTCGTCATTTCCGTAGCCATATAGATCGAGCGCCGGGGAATAAACTACATTTAGATTTTCATCGATGAATGTAAAAAGTGAAAGTTTTACTCCCACGCCATGTTGTGGAAAATGTCCCTCCATTAGTAAGTTACCCATGATATTAGAACAAACGATTTTTAAAGATGTTGTTTCAAAAGTAGCATTAATTGACCTTTAATAGCCTTTTTTGCCACTTTTTAGTTTTATCGATCCCTACCAACTTCAACCCATCCCGCCCGAAACAGATTTGCGGAACAGGTGCCGCGCGGTTGCGTGGAATGATATATCGAGCCTTGGCCACATTAAACCGCCAATATAAATCAAAGGAAATGAAAAGATAAGCTTTACTCGAACCACGGGTAGGACAACGGTTTCATGGTATTAAAAAAACCGCCCAAAAAGGCGGTTTTGAGCCAACTATCGGATTCGAACCGACGACCCTTTCATTACGAATGAAATGCTCTACCAGCTGAGCTAAGTTGGCTTAAAAAATCGTCGCAAAGTACAAAGAAACCCTGAAAAAATCCCGAATTGTCTGAGCGCACGCCGTTTTACCGTTTGGTTGACGGTTTAATCAGTCGGGTAGTATTTTATCAGCCCATTCCCCGCTATTGCCGGGCTGGTAAGACTTTACGTGGAAAGAACGCCAAACGATATCTCTCGCCGTATCCATGTCCGGGATTTCCCCCGTAGCCATTGCCTGAACCACGATATTGCCGATCGCTGTGGCTTCAACAGGGCCCGCAATTACAGGCAATCCGGTTGCATCGCTGGTAAACTGGTTCAGCATTTCGTTTTGAGAACCACCTCCCACAATGTGGATCTGTTCGATAGGGGTGCCCGTGCTTGCTTCGATTTGTTTGACCGCTTCGCGATATTTTAGCGCAAGAGACTCCATGATCGCCCTTGCAAACTGCCCCCTGGATTCAGGTGGCTCCTGCCCCGTTTGCCGGCAATATTCCGAAATCGCATTGCACATGTTGGGGGGATTGCCAAAACCCCGGTGGTCAGGGTTGACGAGCACCGAGAACGGAGGTGCTGCCGCAGCTTCAGTCAGGAGATCGCTATACTCCACAGGTTCGTTTCCTGTCCCCCATTCCCTGAGGGCACATTGCAACATCCAAAGCCCCGTGATATTTTTCAGAAAGGTGATCTTGTTCCCAATGCCGCCCTCATTAGTGATATTAGAAGACATAGCGTTTACATCCAGGACCGGCTTGTCAAGGTGCACGCCGAACAACGACCAGGTCCCTGAGCTCAGAAAGGCCGTAGTATGTTTTCCTCCGGATGTGATTGCAGCGGCACTCGCGGTATCATGCGAACCAACGGCAAACACATCAACCGGATAACATTGTAACTCTTCGCAGACTTCTTTGCTAAGTGTGCCTACTTTTTCACCGGGATGCACAATTTCGCAAAACAATTCGCCTGGCAATCCGAGAGCTCCAATAACCTTGTCCGACCACATTTTGCCTGAAGCATCCAGCAATGAAGAGGTTGAAGCGATGGTGTATTCATTTTTCATGCTGCCTGTCAGGAAATAGTTGAAGAGATCGGGCATGAAGAGTAGCCGGTGAGCAATCTGCAAATGCGGATGATCTTTCAACTGCATACTCAGCAATTGGAAGGCAGTATTGATTTCCATCGACTGAATTCCGCACTGACGGTAAATTTCGTCTTTCGGAATTTTTCCGTATGCTTTTTCAAGTATGCCATGAGTGCGTTCATCCCGGTAGCAATAAGGGTTCCCCACCAGGTTTCCCTTTTTATCAATCAATCCAAAATCCACTCCCCAGGTGTCAATGCCGATTCCGGCAATATCCTGATATTGTTTAGCAGCGATTGTAATGCCCGTTTTAAGTTCCTGCAGAAGCGCCAGAAAATCCCAATAAAGACTTCTTCCCGCCCGGATCTGCCTGTTGTTAAAACGATGGATCTCTTCCAGCTCAAGAATGCCATCCCGAAGGTTGCCGGCCATTATTCTTCCGCTACCCGCCCCAAAATCCGCAGCTACATATCGCATAAATTCAGCATCAAAAAAAGGACGCCCCGGTCATTCCGCGGGGCGTCCGGGTGAAAGAATTATTTATACAAAGGTCCGTAAACGTTGCAGGCCCTGTAATCCGATCCTTCAGCATCCATACCGAAAGAATTCCAGGCGCTGGGTCTGAAAATGCCATCTCTTTCAACATTGTGCATGCAAACCGGGATCCTCAACATGGAGGCCAGGGTTATGAGATCGGCACCGATATGCCCGTAGCTGAAAGAACAGTGGTTGGCCCCCCAATTGTTCATGACGGAATAAACATCTTTGAATGCTCCCTCACCAGTGAGGCGTGGTACAAACCAGGTGGTAGGCCAGGTTTTGTCTGTTCTTTCATTCAGCGTGTTGTGTACGTCCGCCGGTATATCAATCGTCCAGCCTTCTGCAATTTGAAGAACGGGTCCCTGGCCTTTGACCAGGTTTACCCGGAGAATAGTCACAGGCATATTTCCTTTAGACAGGAAGCAGGACGAGTATCCGCTGCCGCGGAAATAGCCTCTGTTTCCGGGATACCATGTCGTTGCTGCCAGGCAGGCATCCACTTCATGCTGATCAATTTCCCAGTAGGGCTTCATAGCTGGCTTACCGTCCTTGTTTTGGTAGCCGGTACCATCCAGGCTGGCAGAGCCTGAGTTCAATAAATGAAGAAATCCTCCCGCTGCTCTTCCAGTCATTTCGACTCCTGTAACCCGCTTTACAGCTTCCGGGCTCCAGTAGGTCCTCACATCTGCGAAAACCTGTGGCGTGTTGGTAAGCAGGTGACCGAAAAGCATGGCAACTGCGTTCAGTGAATCGTTTTCGGTAGCTACGATGAATGCTTTGCGGATACCGTTCCAGTCGAAAGATGAATTCAAAATGGCTTCCGAAAAATCGCCGTTAGGCATAAAATCCGTCCATTGGCGTTGACCCTGGAACCCCGAGGCAATGGCGTTGTGGCCCAACGCTTCTTCTTTGAATCCGGCTTCTTTCAGTGCCTGGTTTCCTGTCATCAGGTCCCTGATGATGAGTGTCATTTTAACAACCGTTTCCCAGTCCTGATCTTTTTCTTCTCTGGTCTTCTGCCTGTCAGGCTCATTAAAATCCTCACCTTCGTGGCAATTCACGGGTGTCCAGGTGATTGCTTTTTCAAATTCATCCTGGTCATAAATTCCTTCCTGCATCCTTCTGATCAGCTCGGACATGTCCACGTATTCATTGCGCATGCCCAGGTACTCCTGGAAAAATGCCTCATTCACGATGGATCCGGCGATTCCCATGGATACGGAGCCAATAGACAGGTAGGACTTGCCCTTCAGCGTGGCTACCGCAATACCCGCTTTTGCAAATCGCAAAAGTTTTTCTTTTACATCCTCAGGAATGGACGTGTCTGAAGATTCCATAACGTCTTTGCCATAGATGCCGAAAGCAGGCAGCCCCTTTTGCGTGTGGCCGGCCAGGGCAGCAGCCAGGTAAACAGCGCCCGGGCGTTCGGTTCCGTTGAAACCCCAAATTGCTTTGGGCATGTAAGGATTCATATCAATCGTCTCACTGCCATAGCACCAGCAAGGAGTTACCGTGATCACCACACCAACGCCTTCCTTCTGAAATTTTTCAGCACAGGCGGCAGCTTCCGCAACCCGGCCTATAGTGGTGTCGGCAATTACACAACGCACCGGTTGCCCATCGGCATATTTCAGATTCTCTGTCAACAGGCTGGCAAGAGATTTTGCCATATTCATCGTTTGGTCCTCCAGGGATTCCCTGACGCCCAGTTGTCTCCCATCAATTACCGGCCGGATACCGATTGCAGGGTGTGGCCATTTAAAATTTGTTTCCATCTAACACTTTATTTTTAGTTTTAATGATCTGGAGAATCGTTTCAATAAAATATCACTCGCCGGATACCATTTGACCGGGCTGATGGGACATTTCAATGTTTGCGTCTGTTTCAAAAAAAACCCCTGTCCACTACTAAAAGAATCGGCAGCTTGATCAGATATCGGGCAAAGGAATCAGTCAGTCTGATACCGGATTATTTAACTGGACAATCGGCTGTCGCGACGAAGCAAATGCTGCCGGTCAGCAGGATACAAATGTACAGGTTTATTGACCAGATTCCCCAAAAACCAGTCACTTTGCAGCGTAAAGTAATCAGATTTGAAAACCTGATCTTGTTCAACAAAATAAGATGACCGGAAAACAGTCCATGTATTTTATTGCGATTCTCCCGCCGGGAGATGTATCCGATGAACTCGACGGGTTCAAACATGATTTTGCGGATCGGTTTAACAGCCGTTCCGCCCTGAGGATACAGCCTCATATCACGCTGAAAGCGCCCTTTCATCTGCCTTCAGGGAAACAGCCCGAGTTGCTGGACTGGTTTCTGCGATTGGATTTTCCCGTGCCTGCGTTCGAACAGGAACTGAGAGATTTCGGATTCTTTCCCCGTGTCAGGAAACCGGTGATCTTCGTACAACCCGTTTTGAACCCCTCATTGATAGCTGTTCAGAAGCATATTTTGTTCCGAATCAAAGAAGCATTCCCTTCTTTGTCACCAAGTGAATACGAATTGGCTTTTCATCCCCATATTACCATTGCCTACCGGGATTTAAAACCCTCGATGTTCAGAGCTGCCTGGGAGGAGTATGGGTCTAAGCGATATGGAGCTCTTTTTACAGTAAACCAGGTAACCCTCCTTCGTCACGAAGGTGAGAAATGGCAGGTTCTGACTCAGACGGCCCTGACACAGGGAACTTAAATTATTTCTCTGATTTTTTATGTCGTTTGCCTGGTATCTACATTTTGCTTTCCGGTCGGGAATGACGTATTATTTTTTAAATAGCGAAGCGGAATATGGCGAAAAATGCCGTATTTTTAATACTTACTATTTTCGATATGAAACGAAGCACGGAAACTTACTCTCACGGAGGGGAGTCTGACTGCGAAGTTCCATCCGGCAAGCTCATTAACCGCCAAAGGCGGTAAAATAAAAAATATACGGATGAATAAACCAATCCCTGTAATATTATGTTTGCTGCTTTCTGTGGGCCTGTTTGCGCAGCCCATCGACAAAAAGCTGGAAAAAAGACTGGCGGAAACGGTTCAGGGTTTCGATGGCGAGATAGGCATTTTTGTGAAAAATCTGAAGAACGGGAAAGTTGCGGCAATAAACGCAGACTCTGTTTTTCCGACTGCCAGTATCGTAAAAGTGCCGATTTTATTAGGAATTACTGACAAAGTCCGGCAGGGTGTCATGACTTACGACTCCACGTTCACGTACCGGTATGCCGATTCTTTGTTGTACCCCGGGGAAGATATCCTGGGCGAGTTTAAAGACGGTGGACGAATCAGGCTAAAAAAGCTGATCATGCTAATGCTGACCACCAGCGACAATACCGCCAGCCTATGGCTGCAGTCCCTGGCGGGAACAGGCACCCGGATCAATACTATTCTGGACAGCCTGGGATACCGCTTCACCCGGGTCAATTCAAGGACGCCTGGCCGGGAAGCCAACCGGGCACAGTTTGGATGGGGACAGACCACCCCTCGGGAAATAGCATCCATTTTTGAAGACATTTATCGGGAAAAGATCTTTTCACCTTATGATTGCGATCGGATGATGCGGGCATTGAGCAGGAACTTTTGGGATGAAGATGCTGCGTTGTCGCGAATACCCCCGTATATCAGTGTTTTCAGCAAGAACGGCGCGGTTGATGCGAGCCGGAACGAAGTGTTGTTGGTTAATGCACCTCACAATCCATATATACTGAGCATTTTCACCAAAAATAATAAAGACAAGCGGTGGATACATGATAACCAGGCATGGACCCTTACCCGGAAAATTTCGACCATGCTTTGGAAATATTTTGAGCCTGATGACCGCTGGGAAAGCCCGCGCCCGTAAGCAATTGCTGTTCCCGGGCCCAACCGACCAGAACAATCGGTTGCACATCGAAATGGCATGATAAAACTCATGTCAGACTATGACGCAAAACAAATGCAGCCTGTGGAAATTTAAATACCTTTGTGTTCTCAATCGAGAGAAAAAAGGCGCAACAAAACAAAATTCAAATTTTAAGCACAGACTTTAAACAAAATTTATGCTAAGACAAGACAAAGTGTACAAAGAGGCAACTGATGTAAAAACTGAATTGGAAACCTGGGTTAGCGATATTGAACGTTTTTTGCAGCCCAAGGAAGTGAAATGGTGCGACGGTTCTGAAGAAGAATACAATGCGTTGTGCCAGCTACTGGTTGACAAAGGAACATTTATCAAATTAAATCCCGAAAAGAGGCCCAACAGTTACGCATGTTTTAGCGATCCGAGCGATGTGGCACGTGTTGAAGACAAGACCTTCATTTGCAGCCGCCGTAAGGAAGATGCCGGACCTACCAACAACTGGATGGCACCTGATGATATGAAGAAAATCTTCAATGGATTACTTGATGGGGCCATGAAGGGTCGTACCATGTATGTGATCCCATTTTGTATGGGCCCCGTGGGTTCTCCACTGTCACGTTATGGCGTGGAGATCACCGATTCTGAATACGTGGTGGTGAATATGCGTATTATGACAAGGATGGGCGCGAACATTCTCCCTTATATTTATGAAAAGGGTTATGTAAAATGTTTGCATACGTTGGGAGCACCGTTAGCCGAAGGCCAGGAAGACGTGACATGGCCGTGTAATCCAACGGTAAAATATATTTCACATTTTCCTGAGGAAAGGCTGATCATTTCTTATGGAAGCGGTTACGGTGGAAACGCACTTCTGGGTAAAAAATGTTTTGCGCTTCGTATTGCATCCGTGATGGGACGTGAAGAAGGATGGCTGGCCGAGCACATGCTGCTGATGGCGGTTGAAAATCCGAAGAAAGAAAAGACTTATGTTGCCGCGGCCTTCCCGAGCGCCTGCGGAAAAACGAATTTTGCTATGCTTATTCCTCCGAAAGAATTTAAAGGCTGGAAGGTTACGACGGTAGGGGATGACATCGCATGGATACATAAAGGACAAGATGGCGCCTTATATGCCATAAATCCTGAAGCTGGATATTTTGGCGTTGCACCGGGGACGAACGAAAAGACGAACCCGAATGCGATGGCTTCAATCAGTGCCAATACTATTTTCACTAACGTGGCAATCACCGATGATGGCGATGTTTGGTGGGAAGGATTGTCTAAGGAGGTCCCGGCTAAACTGACCGACTGGCACGGTAATGCTTACGACCCGGCAAGTGGAAAACCAGCCGCACATCCTAACTCCAGGTTTACGGCCCCGGCTTATCAAAACCCTGCGATTGATCCTGAATGGGAAAATCCCGAAGGTGTACATATTGAAGCCTTCATTTTTGGCGGCCGCCGCAGTACTGGTGTGCCCCTGGTATATCAATCTTTCAACTGGAATTTCGGCGTATACCTGGCCAGCACAATGGGTAGTGAGATGACTGCTGCCGCATTTGGGGAAATAGGAAAAGTGCGTCGCGACCCGTTTGCAATGCTGCCTTTCATGGGATATCATATGGGAGATTATGTTAATCATTGGTTAGATTTCGGTCGCGACCTGCCCAATGCACCCCGTATTTTCGGTGTAAACTGGTTCAGGAAAGATAAGGACGGAAACTTTATCTGGCCGGGATTCGGACAAAATATTCGCGTGTTACAGTGGATTGTTGATCGTGTGCATGGTGGCGCTGGCGCTGTTGAAAGCCCAATGGGATGGATGCCCAGGTATAAAGACCTGAACTGGGAGGGGCTGGAATTCAGCGAGAGTGAATTCGCCAGCATCATGACTGTGGAAAGAGAGCCGATGAAAAAGGAGTTGTTTGGTCACGAGGAATTGTTTGAAACCATGTATGATAAACTGCCTAAAGAGTTTTTCTACATGCGTGAACTGCTCCTGTCGGCAATTTGGAGATCCCCTGAAAAATGGAGTCTCCAACCCGAAACTGCATGAACCTTTGATTTTTTGTAAATAATTGTTTGCCTTTTTGTTTTGTTGATTTAGCAATACTACAGGGTCCGGATGTTCTCATCTGGGTCCTGTGTGTTTTTAGGGGGTTCCCGTCGCGCAATAGATTAATATCCCGTACTTTTTCTGAAATACGGATTGATCAATCTGCAAGAGCCCAAAGCAGGGCTCAAGAATAAGTCTAAATGAATGTGAGCGTCAGATGTTCAGACCCCCGCAGGCACTGATGACCTGGCCAGTCAGGTAAGATCCCATATCCGACGCAAGGAATAAGGCGACATTGGCGATATCTTCTCCTTTGGCAAAGCGGCCAAGAGGTATATCAGCCAGGTATTTTGCAGAAGCATCGCCTTCCTTCAGGTAATGGGTCATATCGGTCTCCACAAATCCGGGTGCTATGGCGTTGCAGCGAATATTGCGGCTGCCGAGTTCTTTGGCGATCGATTTTGTGAATCCAATAATAGCGGCTTTACTGGCGGCATAGCTCGACTGGCCGGCGTTGCCCATGACGCCTATGACAGAGCTCATGTTGATGATACTCCCGCTCTTAGCTTTCATCATCGGGCGGATAACTAATTTGGTCAGGTTGAATACGCTGTTCATATTCGTGTGCATCACCTCATCAAACAGTTCGGGCGTAAGTCGCAGTAATAAATTATCCCGGGAAATGCCAGCGTTATTGACACAGATGTCTATCGTTCCAAATTCCTTTAATACTTCGTTTACGAAAATTTCGCTTTGGGCATAATCTCCCGCATTGCTTTTAAAAGCCCTGGCTTTGACGCCAAGCGCTCTCAGTTTTTCTTCAAGTGCCTTAGCTTTTTCCCCGCTGCTGTCGCTTACGTAAGTAAAGGCCACGTGAGCACCATGCTCTGCGAACTTAATAGCGATAGCCTCGCCGATACCTCTTGCGGCTCCCGTAACAATGGCAACCTTATTCTCCAACAGTTTCATTCGTTTAAGTTTTAGAAAAATGGCGGGTTATTGTCCCTGCTGCAATATTAGTCCAAATTCATTTAGTATGTATGGGTGGCAGAAATTTCACAGGGCAGCTTTTTGCTGATACATTTCAAGGATCGCATTCACGTAAGTCCTTTCATTGCTTAAACGCGGGACTTTATTCTGGCCGCCCAGTTTACCGTTATATTGCAGCCAGTTGGTAAAAGTACCTTTAGGCATTGCATGCACGACAGGCATACGCAGGGCAAGGTCCCTGTGACGCTTCGCTTCATAATCGCTATTGACAGATTGTAATGCCCTATCCATTTCCAGGGTAAATTGGTCGAGGTTCCCGGGTTCTTTTTCAAACTCGATCAACCACTCGTGAGTGCCGTTAAGCTCTCCGGAGAAATAGATAGGTGCGGCAGTATAATCGTTCACTATAGCGCCGGTCTTTTTGCACGCGAGGCTGATGGCCCGATCGCTGTTATCTACGATGACCTCTTCTCCAAAAGCATTAATGAAATGTTTGATCCTGCCTGTAACGACTACTTTATAGGGATCTTTCGAAACAAATCGGATCGTATCTCCCAGCAGATACCGCCATAACCCGCCGTTGGTGCTGATTACGAGCGCATATTGGGTATTCAGGTCAACTTCCTGCAGGCTCAGTGTTTCCGGATTCTCTTTATCTTTTTCACTCAACGGCATGAATTCCATAAAAATTCCATGATCCGTGAAAAGCAACATGCCATCATCCCCTGGTACTTCCTGCGCTGCGAAGAAGCCTTCACTGGCGTTGTAAGTCTCCAGGTAATGAATCGGCTTTCCAATTATCTGACTGAATTGCTCACGGTAAGGCGTGAAAGACACGCCGCCATGCATATAAAGTTCAAGTGAGGGCCAAATCTCGCCAATGGTTTTTTTCCCGGTGATCTCCAGGATACGTTTGAATAGTATGAGCGTCCAGGTAGGCACCCCACTGATTGAAGTTACATTTTCAGTGATCGTTTGCTGTGCCATCTTTTCCATCTTGGATTGCCATTCATCCATCAAGGCAATGCTAAGTCCCGGCGTTCGCAGCCAATGTCCCCAAAACGGGCTGTTTTGCAACAGAACGGCGCTAAGATCACCATATTGTGCCGTCTTATTCATGGGGTTGATATTGTGACTGCCACCCAGTACCAGCCCTTTCCCTGTGAGCAGGGTGCTGTCCGGGTTGAACTGGTAATACATCGTGAGTATATCTTTGGCTGCTTTATAATGACAGTCTTCCAGGCTTTCCTCACTGATGGGAATAAATTTACTTTTATCACTTGTGGTACCGCTACTCTTGGCAAACCAAAAAATGGGGGTGTTCCAGAGAATGTTCTGCTCTCCCTGCATAATCCGCTCGATATAGGGTTTCAGGTCTTCGTACTGCTGTATCGGAACGTTGTTCTTGAAATCTCTTATCGAAAAGATATTATTAAAATTGTTTTTGCGGCCAAATTCCGTGTATTGTCCTGCAGTGATCAGGTTCTGGAATACTTCCCGCTGGGAATCCACCGGATGGCTACGCCAACCTTCAATACGCCACTGGCGTATTCTTGCAAGAGATGATATGGCCGGACTTAGGAGAGGCATATTTGCGGCAATTTAAGTAAAACTGGTTATGATCGGAGGATTTCACGAAAAATGTTTCACGGTTTGCGAGCAAATCACTACTTGTGGCGATTGCGTAGATTGAGTTACGGTAACGAAGTCTCCGGAAATTTTGTATTAATTTCGCGACACACAACTTTCAAAAAAACTTGCATGAAGCAAATCTGTCCCACGCTTCTTTTTGCAGCATCTCTAACTGTCACAAATGCGCAAAAGAACCTGATACCTTTCGTAAATCCCCTCATCGGCACCCAAAAAATGGGACATACCTTTCCAGGGGCTACTGTGCCTTTCGGATCAGTGCAACTGAGTCCGGATACCGACACGATTCCCTACGCCATGAACGGGAAATACAACCCGGACGTGTATAAATATTGTGCCGGTTATAATTACGATGACCACACCATTGTTGGATTCAGTCACACGCATTTCAGCGGAACAGGGCACAGCGACCTGGGCGATTTCCTGATCATGCCCATGGTGGGCCCGCTTCAGTTCAATCCCGGAACGGCCGATGTACCCAGGAGCGGCTACCGGAGCCGTTTTGACCACAAGACAGAAATTGCTGAGCCGAACTATTACAAAGTGAAACTTGAGGATTACGATATTCTCGCTGAACTGACAACGACCACCCGTGTTGGTGTGCACCAATACACTTTTCCTGAGACGAAAGAAGCCCATATTCTGCTGGACCTGATGCACGGGATTTACAATTACGATGAGAAAAATGTGTGGACGTTTTTGCGAGTGGAGAATGATAGTACGGTGACCGGCTACCGGCAAACCAACGGTTGGGCCAGGACGCGGACGGTCTATTTTGCGATGGTGTTTTCCAAGCCGGTTAAAGATTATCATTTTCAGAATAATAAAACCAGCGTTTACAAAGGGTTTTGGCGGCGGTTTGACCAGCTCCATCATTTCCCCGAAATAGCAGGTGAACAGATCCGGGCGGCTTTTGATTTTGATGCCCGTGCCGGTGAGAAGATCAGGATTAAGTTTGCCCTCTCTCCTGTGAGCACCCGGAATGCACTAGAGAATTTGCGGGCTGAAACGCCCGGATGGGATTTTAATCAGATAAAAAAACAGGGACAGCAGAAATGGAATGAGGAGCTGAACAAGGTGGAGGTTGATATGCTGAATAAAGAGGATCAGATTAGTTTTTACACGTCAGTTTATCACACTTTTTTGAGCCCCACCGTGTATATGGATCCGGATGGAAGTTATAAAGGTCTGGATCAAAATATACATCAGGCAAAAGGGTTTACGAATTACACCACTTTTTCGTTGTGGGATACTCACAGGGCCCTGCATCCCTGGTTTAACATCATTCAACCGGCCCGTAACCGGGACATGATCCGGAGTATGCTGGCTCATCAGCAACAGAGCGTTCACCACATGCTGCCCGTTTGGAGTCATTATGCCAATGAAAACTGGTGTATGAGCGGGTACCACAGTGTTTCGGTCATTGCTGATGCCATAGTAAAAGGTAATATCCGGGGAATTGATGCTGGTCGCGCTTTGGATGCTTGTGTGCAGACGGCGAGGGTGCGGTATTACGATGGTTTGGATGACTATATCCGGCTTGGCTATGTGCCGGATGACAGGAGGGGTAATTCGGTCTCCACAACGCTGGAATATGCTTATGATGATTGGACGATAGCGCAGGCGGCAAAAAAAATAGGCCGGAGCGATATTTACAGAGAGTTTTCAAAGCGTTCTGAAAATTGGCGCCATGTTTTTGATCCTTCGATTGGTTATATGCGGCCACGGTTGAGCGATGGTCAGTTCCGGAAAGATTTTGATGTGCTTTCCACGCACGGGCAGGGCTTTATCGAAGGCAATGCTTGGAATTTCAGTTTATATGTGCCGCAGAATCCGACTGCACTTGTCGCGATGATGGGAGGCAGTGACCGCTTCGTTGCACATCTTGATTCGCTCTTTACCATGCATCTGCCCGATGCTTTTTTTGCCGAAACCGAAGACATAACGCGCGAAGGAATTATAGGCGGCTATGTACACGGTAATGAACCTTCACATCATGTACCTTACCTGTACAATTTTACAAAGCAGCCCTGGAAGACCCAGGAACGCGTGCGGATGATCCTGCCAATGCAGTATAAGGCTACTGTGGATGGTCTGGGTGGTAATGATGACTGCGGTCAGATGAGCGCCTGGTATATCTTTAGCTCGTTGGGATTCTATCCTTTTTCACCAGGTAGTGAAAATTACCAGTTGGGTAGCCCTGCAGTAAAGAAAGCGGTACTTAAATTGGAAGGCGGCAAAACCTTTGTCGTGGAGGCGGTCCGTAACAGCCCGAAGAATGTGTATGTTTCCAAGGTGGAGCTGAATGGCAGGAAGCTGGACAGGTTATATATTACGCATAAGGAGATCGTGCAGGGCGGGAAGCTTGTATTTTATATGAGCGACAAGCCTGCGGGGAAATAGGTCTGGACGCTGGCCATCAAACCCCAGCTCTTCAGAAAACCTGAGTGACTGTCTGCTTTTTCGGGACTCGGTATTACGCGTCGCCCTGCGTAATTGACGGCTATCATAATCTTCCGGGTCTGCATTGAAATATGTCAAAAATGAAGTAACTTTAAGGTCATCCATGTATTGGGCAAATTAAACGCTTCGTTATATGAGATACAGAAAGTTTGGTAATACAGATCTCCTGGTTAGCGAAATCGGATTTGGCGCCTGGGCGATTGGCGGAGATGCCATGGTTGGCGAAACGGCTATTGGCTGGGGGCCGGCCAATGATGAGGAGTCTGTGAAAAGTATCCGTGCCGCCAGGGATGCGGAAATCAATTTTTTTGATACGGCTGACATTTACGGGCTGGGTCATTCGGAGGAGCTCATAGGAAAAACCGTTGGTAGCGATCCTGAAGTTGTTATTGCTACCAAGGTTGGGAATGTAGCCAGGGATGATAAGTTTACGATTGATTACGAGTACTCCTACATGATGGAAGCATGTGATCGTTCGCTGACAAGGCTTCGGCGCGATCGGATCGATTATTATCAGTTGCACTCAGCCAGGCTGGAGCATCTGAAGCAGGGCGATTGTATCCGGGCCATGACGGATCTTCAAAAGCAGGGAAAGATCAGGTATTGGGGTATTTCGCTGCAAACTTTTGAGCCAGCACCAGAAGCGCGTTTTTTACTGGAAAATCAAAAAGGGAACGGTTTTCAATTGGTATTGAATATTATCAACCAAAGGGCTTTGCCACTTTTGGAACTGGCAAGTAACAAGGGTTACGGCGTGATTGTCAGGATGCCGCTGCAGTTTGGGCTTTTGACCGGTAAGTTTGATGGCGGGGCGGCCTTTGCCTTGAGCGATCACAGGCGGAGAAGGCTCACGCCAGGTATTATAGATGCTGCCAGGGAAGCTACCCGTGAGGTTTGGGAGTTATGCCGGAAATACAATTGCACGAAAGCCGAGTTGGCGCTTAGTTATATTCTCAGTTACTCGCAGGTGTCTACGGTCATTCCCGGAATCCGTTCGGTTGCGCAAGCCAGGCTGAACACCACTGGGATCTTTACGCTAGAGGAAGACGACAGGTTATTCATTGAAGATCTGGGGAGCTCCACGATGTTGCCACTGATGGATCAGATTATAGCGCAGGGATAAGTTTAGGAACGCCAAACATGGTTATTATTTCCAGGCGGGTCTTTTGGGAAGCCAGGGCATATCCGGGACCTGGGCGGGGATGCGATAGTAATTATTTCGAAGTGAGTCGTTCCAGCCATTTGGATTCCGGTCAAAACTTTTACTGCTGAAATAGATGCTCCCCTGGATCCCGGGCGTGTTTCTGAGAATTTTGATCTGATCAGGTAGCTGCCTTGGATTCTTCCAATTCGCACTTGATTCAGCAGCCCTGTAGATGCCATGACCGATATAAACATGTCTGCCGAAACTGTGTGCCGACCACCAATCTACCATTTTTTCATAGGCAATCAGGGGATCATTTATTTCGCGATATAATTGCGGGGTTACGTAATCGATCCAGCCCTTGCGCAGCCAAAGCAGGATATCGGCGTAGAGGTCATCAAAATTGGTGATGCCGGCCTTTGTGTCACTGCCCTGCGTATCATCTTTGAGGTTTCGCCAGACTGAGAACGGGCTGATTCCAAACTTCACCCAGGGTTTAAGTTGTTTTATAGCGATGTTGATGTTCCTGATCATTGAGTCAACATTGGCACGCCGCCAGTCGTCTTTTGGCAGGTGGCTGCCCGATTTCCTCCAGGCATTATCATCAGGGAAGGGTGATTTGCCAATGGGGTAAGGATAAAAATAGTCATCCATGTGGATGGCGTCTACATCGTATCTGCGAACGATATCCCTCACGACATTAATGACGAATTGCTGAGCTTCTTTATTTGATGGATCGAAATAACGGGATGAACCATAGGTCAGAAACCAGTCGGGACGTTTTTTCAGCATATTATCTGAAGCAATGGAAGACTGTCCGATTTTGAATTCTGCGCGATAGGGATTTAACCACGCATGAAATTCCATGCCGCGTTTATGGGTTTCCTCGATCATGAAAGCCAGCGGGTCGTAAAACGGGACCGGTGCTTTTCCCTGTACGCCTGTTAGCCATTGGCTCCAGGGTTCATAGGGTGAAGGATAGAAAGCGTCGCCGCTGGGACGGATCTGCATCACGATCGCGTTCATTCCGTTACGCTTGTGCAAATCCAGTTGCCGGATAAAATCGGCTTTCTGCTGGTCTGAACCGGATTTCACTGGTGGCCAATCGATATTGGCTACTGTGGCAATCCATACGCCACGGAATTCTTTGGGCGATTGCGCCCAAACTGAATGGCTCAAAATAAGAATGCTGAATAGTGGTGCAACAAGACGTAAAATGACCATAGTGACAAATATAGCCATTGCCCCAAAAGGAGCACTTAAAAAAATTCTTAATTATGGATAGAAGGATTAATTTCCGGAATACTTCCGTTGAAAACCAGGTACCGGTTAGAGATAATTATTGTTTGTCTGAATGTAGTTTATCCAGCAGGTCACTGAGTTTTATGGCTTCGTTTTCCGAAACGGAATCCAGGAAGTTGGAAAGATTATCCTCAATTCCGTCAAGCTTGGAGAGCAGTTTGAGTCCTTTCTCGGTAATTCGAACGTCTACCAATCTGTTATCTTCCTCCCGGATAGTCTTGCTGACGATTCCTTTCACGATCATCCGGTCTACAATACGGCTTGTATCGCTCATTCTGTCCATCATACGCTCGCGGATTTGAAGGGTGGACAAGGGATTTGGTCGACTACCCCTGAGAATACGCAGAATATTATATTGTTGCAGCGTGATATCTTCTTTTTTGAAAATTTTTTTCAGATAGGTTTCCAGCCAATGGCTGGAGTACATAATGTTGATGGCAAGTTTATGGTAGGCGCTCTTAAATTTGGCTTGTTTAATTTCCTCTTCGATAGTCATGGCCAACGATGTGTATTTACGGAATGATGATACAAAGTTAGCCCCAAATTTTGGTTCCCTCGCTGCAATTGGCACAAATATCAATGTTTTTTCTACCTTTTAGCAGTCGTGCTCTGAACTGCCTGTAGTTATGGTCCTTCCAGATTTCTTTGAATGATTTTTCATTCAGATCGCCCATCCTGTATTTAGCGTCTTTATCAAAGCAACAGGGCGCTATCAGGCCATTCCAGGTGATCACAGGATCATGCCAGAGGCGCCAGCATTGGTTAGTGATCTTTCCTTTGAATTCAGTGCCCTGTTTTGTTTTTTTGTATCTGCTGAACTGGTCGAGTGTGGGGATCAGCTTATTGGGATCGTTAGCGTAATCGTACACTTGTGCGGTCTTAAACCAGACATCGTCCACACCGATTTCTTTTCCCAGTCTTTTTACGTCTTCAATCTGATGTTCATTTGGTTTTACCACCAGGAATTGGAAGATAATAAAAGGTGTTTTGCTTTTTAGTGTCTTTTTCCATTTCACGATGTTTTTTGCCCCTGCGAGAACTTTGTCCAGGTTGCCTCCCACACGATATTGCTGGTAGACTTCCTGGGTAGTGCCGTCGATGGAAATGATAAGTCTGGATAGCCCGCTTTCCACTGTCTGACGGGCTTTTTCGTCGGTCAGGTAGTGCGCATTTGTAGATGTGGCGGTATAAAGTTTTTTGTCTGATGCATATTTAACCATTTCCAGAAAGTCTGGATTCAGGAAGGGTTCTCCCTGGAAATAGAATACCAGGTAAAAGAGGTCTTTGTAAAGTTGGTCGATAGTGTCACGGAAAAAATCTTTTTTCAGCATGCCGGTGGGTCGTGTAAAAGCGCGCAGTCCGCTGGGACATTCAGGGCATCGGAGGTTGCAAGAGGTGGTGGGTTCAAAAGAGATCGAAATGGGCATACCCCATTGAATGGGTCTTTTGGTCCACTTGCTGATATAGAAACTGGTATATACCTTTAGTGCATTCCAAACCCTGCGGATGCTGAGTTTAGAGATCATGTTGATGGTGTCTTGTTGATTCAAATGGGGCATGAGTCGCAAAGATAGGCTTCTGTGGCAAAGTGGTATTGCTGTTTGATAGTAAAATATAAAAGTAAAACGGTACAAAATGACGGGATCGGGAAGAAACATGACCTACAGGACCCTAGGAAAAACCGATATGCGGGTGTCCGAAATCGGCTTTGGCTGCATGCAGTTGGGGCGGATTACTAACGTGGAAGCAAAGGAGCTTCTGCTGAGCGCGGTGGGTGCCGGTATTAATTATTTTGACACGGCGGATTTATATGATCGTGGTGCGAATGAAGAGCTGGTAGGTCGTGTGCTAAGGCCAATGCGCGCGAAGGTGATCCTGGCGACCAAGGTGGGTAACCAGTGGCGTGAAGATGGCAGCGGTTGGGATTGGAATCCGCGAAAGGAATATATAATCCGGGCGGTTGAAGGAAGTCTGAAGCGGTTGGGGACTGATTATATCGACCTTTATCAATTGCACGGAGGTACTATTCAGGATCCGCTGGACGAGACGATTGAAGCATTTGAGATGCTGAAGCAGCAGGGAAAGATTCTGCATTATGGCATCAGCAGTATTCGCCCGGATGTGATCCGTGCGTATTTGAAGAGGTCGGGGATTGGTTCCGTTATGTTGCAGTACAGCTTGCTGGATCGTCGTCCTGAGGAAGCTGTGCTTGATCTGTTGTCTGAGGCAGGTGATGGTGTATTGGTGAGAGGTGCGTTGGCCCAGGGTTTGCTGGTGGATAAGCCTCCGCGGGCATATTTGGGGTTTAGCGAAGCGGAGGTTGCAGGAATAAAATCGATATTGGCGCAGCGGTTTGCGGCTGTGGATAGGCGGCGGGTAGCACTTCAGTTTGTATTGGCTCATCCTGCGGTGAGTTCTGCGGTTGTGGGGTTCCGCACGATGGATCAATTGGAGACGGCATTAGCGGGGCTTGAAAGGGTTGATGAGGAGCTATTGGAGTTCGTTTCAGGAAGTCTGCCTGTGAATTATTACCAGGAGCACCGGTAGGATTAAAATTTTTTGAAGGTGGCAGGTTTGAGAATGATTTTATCCTTATTTTTGCAGCCCTTTGAGAGGCCATCCTGCGGGTAAATCCCGGAGGAAACGGGATGGTCGATTAAAGGAAATATATTCCTCCTTAGCTCAGTTGCCTGCCTACGGCAGGCAGGTTTACCTACCGAAGGTAGGGTTAGAGCATCCCGATTAAAAATCGGGAGGGGCGCTGGTTCAGACAGCGATAACAAATTGAAGACATATTCCTCCTTAGCTCAGTTGCCTGCCTACGGCAGGCAGGGTTAGAGCATCCCGATTGAAAATCGGGAGGGGCGCTGGTTCAGACAGCGATAACAAATTGAAGACATATTCCTCCTTAGCTCAGTTGGTTAGAGCATCCCGATTGAAAATCGGGAGGGGCGCTGGTTCAGACAGCGATAACAAATTGAAGACATATTCCTCCTTAGCTCAGTTGGTTAGAGCATCCCGATTGAAAATCGGGAGGGGCGC
>NZ_JBYTEI010000001.1:0-485195 GCF_058792415.1 Niabella sp. CPT15-335-S11 | reverse complement strand
CTGGTTCAGACAGCGATAACAAATTGAAGACATATTCCTCCTTAGCTCAGTTGGTTAGAGCATCTGACTGTTAATCAGAGGGTCGTTGGTTCAAGTCCAACAGGGGGAGCGAAGAGAATCGGGCACTTACAAAAATGTAGGTGCTTTTTTTGATCGTATTGAAGGAACATATCGAAAAATGCTGTTTGCTTTTACATGATCGACACAACGTGTTAATAAAAATACTTTTTTTTAACACGTTTTATTGACGCGTTAAGAAAATCGGGGAAATTTGACATAATTTGAAAGCTGCGTTAGGAAAAACGGTTTTTTAACTTATTGACGCCCCATTTCAAGTATTTATGGTTTTTACGAGGTCAAAAGCCTGTGCAGGTGGCACGCCATTCAAAAACAACTGATACAATGAATCATTCATATAATAATTGCTTTTACCTATTTTCATTTTATACAAAAAACCCGTTTCTGCCAGCTTATTAAGGTATGCTGCTGCTGTTTGTCTGGTTATATTCAAATCTTTCTCCAAAAACTCTATTTTGGTATAAGGATGCTTGAACAGGTTGTTCAACAAATCCTGGCTGTAGAGTTTTGGTAGTTGCGTGCGGATGCGTTGTTTGTAATTCTGCATCAGGTCTTTGATGCCGTCTATCAGATGCAGGGTTTGCTTAGCCGTTTCTTCTATTCCTTTAAGTACAAAAAGCAGCCAAGGCTCCCAATTGCCATCGGTACGTACTTGTTGCAATAGCTGATAATAGTCTCCCTTGTATTGAATGATATATCGGCTGAGGTATAGGATAGGCAGCGAGAGCAAATCTTCTTTAACCAAGTATAGTATATTGATAATCCTGCCGGTGCGTCCGTTGCCGTCATAAAAAGGGTGTACGGTTTCAAAGCGGTGGTGGATAATAGCCATTTTGATAAGCGGGTCGAGGTCGCTTAAAGCTTCGTCATTGATGAACTGAACCAGGTTGTCCATCAATCGCTCAATAGTAGGATAATCCTGCGGAGGTGTATATATAATATCCCCGGTACGTTCATTTTTGAGTACCGTTCCTACATTTTTTCTATATCCTGCATCGTTTTGCTCCAGCATTTGTTGAATTTGCAGAATGTGCTTATTGGTAATGAGTTTGTTCTTTCTGATTTCTTGGAATCCCTGACGCAAAGCCTGTGCATACCTGGTTACTTCTTTTGCAGCAGCATCATTGACAAAACTTTCCAGCAAATCTGCCCTGTATATCTCATCATGTGTGGTAATGATGTTTTCGATGGCGCTACTTTCCTTTGCTTCCTGTAGAGAAAGCGTATTAATGAGGATATTTTCATTAGGTATAGTGGCACATCTGCCATTGAGCAATGCTAAATGCCGGTGAGCGGCTGCTAACTGTTTTAAAACCGGTTTAGTTTCTAAATCCCCCGGTATGGGTAATAATGGTATTTTAAATTGCATAAGGGATTTTTTTAATTTTTCGCTCTTGTTGACGATATCACCTGCAAAAATATTATTCTTAAATTTTACTGAGCCCAATCGTTTATGAAGTATTCAATGTTTAAATATCAATTTGGTATAAAGATAAATTAAACGGGAAAACAGACGAGATTTTATCGGCGGTAAAATAATGGGAGGGGAAAAGTTGGTTTTGCGTTTGCATATGAGGGCGTATAAATTCGATTTTATTTGTATGGCCAGCGACTCCCGGTTGAAGTCGAAGAAAAGGAGCAAAGAAACGAACAGTTACATCGACATTGTGTAGCTGTTTTTTTATTGAGTAAACTGTAAACCATCAGAGGGTCGCCCCGATTCAAATCGGGGCAGGGCGAACGAAGAAAATCAGGCACTTGCAAAAATGTAGGTGCTTTTTTATTTATCAACAGGTTGGGTTCTCAGTATCTTTCGCATTCTCAGTATCTTTCGTAATGATTGTAAAGGATTAAAGCTAATCACTAATGAAGGTCGGTGGTGACTTAATCAAAAGCCTAAACAGAAAATATATTATCACGGAGTTGTCCATAAGCATCAATGTATAAAAAGTGGTTCTGCCGACTTTTTTCCCAACCATGCGATGATGGTGCGAGGGCCCTGGATTGGGACAGTTGCCTGACCTTATATGTCATTGATTTCAGATTATCACCATGGGATTTTAGAAATACGTCTTCGGGGCTCTTAATAACCGCCTTCAAGATAAATTACTGAACGGAATAGAAGACCTAAAGGTCCAAAAAGATATAAAAGCGGCTTTTCGAACTAATTTCTAAAACAGTAACTTGCAAAAAAGTAAAAAATGAAAAAAATAAGCGTGTTATTTTTTTGGGAATTATACGGATTAGAAATTGATCAAGAAAATACTCCTATTTCTAAACATGACATTACCCTAACAAAAAACCCAAAGGTGGTTTTTAATGATAAACAGGAGTTGGTAGATTTAGTTACTTTATTTGGTGAAATTAACATGGAGAATCTTCTTAATGGAAATACTTTTGCGTTCATAGAAAAGGAATTTCTATTGGATCCATCTGATTCAAACGAAAAAAACTTCGAAATGATAAAGGAAATCGGTTTCAGTTTTCAATTATCGCTAATTAGTTTTTTGGGTGATTTATGGTTTTTAAAGGATTGTTGCGCAAGTGTCGAATATGGGTATATATTTTTACGTGATACCAAACAATCTTCTGTTGTTAAGAATTATTCATTTATTTATAATGCAAACGGCAAACGAGAAATTAAAAAAATCACAATGACCGATTTGGAAAAGGTTAAGGAGATCGAATGTTTGAAAGTTGACTTACTTGATGAATTGCATACCAAACCTAAATTACAAGATATGAAGGGGAATACTGCTTTTTTAAATGCCGTGAAATATAATTCATTGAATAGGTTTCAGCGAGCTGACGTATTATTAGCTAATGCGAGGATGACGTCTATACTTTTATCTAAAATAACTCTTTATATAAGCTTTTTGGAATCCTTGATGTCAAGTCAGACTTCTGAGATTAGTCACAAAACTGCCGAACGTACTGCCTATTATTTAGGCAGGAATCGAGATGAAAAACTTGGAATTTTTGAGATAGTGAAAAATTGCTATAACATTAGATCCGATTATATACATGGGAACCAATTGACTAAAAAATCTTACCGAGAAAATGAAGCGTTAGCGAGAGCCAGCATTGAACTAGATGATATTGTTAGAAAAATAATGCAAAAAATAGTATTAGGAAAAGATAGAGCCTTTATCACTGACAAGTTTGATGCTGAGAATTATTTCAATTCGTTATTATTTACTTAATAAATTATGACTTCAGGAAATGAAAATTATAAATTGAAAAGCAGGATGTTTGGCTATGAACTCAGCAGCCAGTTGATACAGGACTCTGTTAACGGATTGATTGATTATAATCTTGCACATTTGATAAACAAAATACTATTTATCGATTTGGATGAGTTGGATGGGCTTAAGATCAAGGAGTCGTTTACAGAGGATGAACTGAAGATGCTAGAACATATTGTTGCTGTGGAAGGGATGGGAAACTTGGAAGTTTGGACTAAGAGTTTAGACCTAGTGGTAAAAGCAGATCAAAAGCTATTATATAATAACGTTGTCTGGCTTTATAACTCATATAGAGAAATTTCCGATTTAACAGGAGTTATAACGTACTTAGCTAGAGCAATTGAACTGGTAAAATATCTTAAAAGCAAATTCAAACCTCGGCAAAAGGAGATTTTTGATGTCTGTATGGATGCGCTGAAAAAAGCTGACTTTAACTTTCTCTCGTTCCCACTAATACGCCACATGATCTCTGTTTTTGATGAAGAGACATACAGAGAAGAGATCGTGGAATTTATCGAAGAAAGGATTAGAGATTGCAATACGAATCAAAAATTTAACTTGTCCAGGAAGTGTATTGAATACCTTCGAACTATTGGTATATTAGATATGCAAGAGGAAAGAATCAGACTTGCTGAAAATTATGAGATGGAAGGCGATTGGCACGTAAGCCGGAAAAAGTCCAATATTTATTACCCTAATTTGTCCAGAATATTTTGGAATGGATTGCAGGCAATTAAAACGATTGGTGGCTGTGAAGAGCTTCGGAAACGATTAGAAAATAAGCTGATACTGGAGCAAAAATGTGATCAGGAGATGTTGAAAATTGTCGGTATTAGGTATAACATGAAAATCGATTTGAATGAAACTAAAGAAATTGTTTCCAGAATGGGTATTGATAGTTTTGAATCAGCGTTAAACCAGTTGTTATTGATCCCTTTGCCTCCTGCTGAGCGTTTTCGTGAAAGTTTACCATCTGAAAATTTTTTCTATGTCAGGAGTTTTCCCAAGACTGTCAAACTAAACGCGGATGGTTTTCGAATTGCTTCAAAAGATTCCGCTGCTGCCAAACAAACTTGGATGAGACAACACGTCCGAGATCGGATGATTGTTTTAATACAGACGATTAAAGAGAAAATGGATAGTTACGAGCCGTTTGATCTTTCTTTTATCGACACGTTGGTTCAAAGTCCTTTTATTCCGGACGACCGTAGGGATTTTTATCAAGTTGGTTTAACAGAAGGGTTTTTAAATGATTTCGTAATCTTTAGTCATTTAATTGTTCCTCAGTTGGAAAACAGCCTTCGGCATGTGGGCCTTCTTAGTGGAGCTACACTTAGGCAGCTTTCAGAAGAAGTTCAGCACGAAAGTCTGATGGGAGGGTGTATTAAAAAGTTGAGGCAGTTGGGCTTAGCCGATCCCGATCTTTTGGATGAATTAGAAAGTTTTCTAGTGGACGGCAATGATATAAACTTTAGAAATAACCTTTCCCACGGACTGGAAGCAAGCGCTTTCTTTAAAGAGTATGGATTGTATTTATGGTGGCTAACATTGAAAATGCTGCAGGATGTGCGTTTATTTTTTCCAAAGATGAATAAAAAGAACGCTGAATAGAAGGCAATGGCTGTTTCGATAGTTGAGAAAGCCTACATTAAAGAAAGAGGATGACTGCAAAAACATAGCAATTTATCAGGACGAAAGAATTTCCTGGCAGTAATTGGGGATAATTTAATTATTGAAACCGACCCATCAGTCTATACGATGGTTCAATTGAAATGGTAAAAAAAATGAGATGAAACTTAAAGTGCAGTTAATACAAAGATTTTGTTTGGTCTTCTTGATAGTTTGCGGAGTTTCCTATGCAGTTTGGGGACAAGAGATAAAAGCGCCAACCCGACTCAGGGTTGATCTAATGGAAAATACAGACAAAATTTGGGAAAATGGCGTGTCATCAAATAAATCGCTTGAATTATATTTCTCAGATACGTCGAAATTCCAAATAGTAAAGATTGGTAGTAAACGCCCATCATTCAGCTGGATTCTGAATGATAAAAGGGAGAATGTGTTTCAGAAGGATTACCAAATCCTTGTGGCTTCAAGTGTAGAAAATATTCTAAATAATAAGGGCGACGTTTGGGATAGTGGTGTAGTTCCTTCACGAAATAATATTTCGGTAACTTTTAACGGTAAACATCTGGAGCCAAATAGAATTTATTATTGGAAAGTGCGAACTACAACGAATATGGGGCTTACGCCATTTTCTGAGCATAAGGCGTTTGCGACGGATTCCCGGCTAAAAGACTATACAACTTCCTTTTATCCACTTCAAAAAACGCTCCAATTACCGCCAAAAATCCAGAAAATGCAAATGGATTCCTATCTGATTGATTTTGGAAAGGATGCATTTGCCCAACTTGAGCTGGTTTTACCAAACGTTAAACGAAAAGATAGTATTACAATTGAATTCGGAGAAAAGTTAAATAGTGCTGGTTTTGTGGATTCAAGGCCCGGAGGGAGTATCCGTTACGCAAAATATAAAATAGAAGTTCGCCCCGGCAAAACAGTCTATCCCATAATATTTAAAGCAGATAAACGGAATACCGGCTTAGCGGCCATCAAAATGCCTTCCTACATCGGCGAGGTAATGCCATTTCGGTATGTGTTTATAAGCGATTATAAAGATTCTCTTTTTGCCAGTAATATAAATAGGTATATGGTTCATTACCCTTTTCGGGATAACGCTGCAATGTTCAGATCCTCAGATAGTGTGTTAAATCAAATTTGGGAATTATGTCATCACACGATGAAAGCTACAAGTTTTACCGGAATATATATCGACGGGGATCGCGAACGGATTCCCTACGAAGCTGACGCTTTGATAAACCAGTTATCTCACTATGCGACTGATGATGAATTTAGTTTAGCACGGAGGTCTCATGAATATCTGATAAAAAATGCAACCTGGCCAACCGAGTGGATCCTACAGAGTGTTTTGATTGCCTGGAATGATTACTTGTATACGGGAAACAAAAGGTCTCTGCAACACTATTATTACGATTTAAATGCCAAGCTTTTGCTGCCACTTTCCCGGGAGGATGGGTTAATAAGTACCCGGACGGGGAAGCAAAATGATTCATTGATGAATGCCATTTATTTTAAAGGGAGCCAACTAAGGGACATCGTTGATTGGCCCCTGGGAGAAACAGACAAATTTGAATTTACAGATGTCAACAGCGTTGTCAACGCTTATCATTATCATGCATTGGTTTTAATGAGTAAAATTGCATTCGATTTAGGTAAATATAAGGATGCCAGATTTTTCAGAAAAAGAGCAAATCGGGTAAAAAACGCATTTCAAAGCAAGCTAATTCATCCGAAATCGAAATTAGTAGTTGATGGAGAAGGATCAAATCATTCGTCACTTCATGCAAACATGTTTGCGCTTGCTTTTGATCTTGTCCCCAAGCAAAATCTTAAATACGTAAGAGAATTTTTACTATCAAAAGGGATGGACTGTAGTGTTTATGGCGCTCAATTCTTTATGGAAGCACTTTATAAAATTGGAGCACCTGAAGACGCTTTGAGACTGCTTGTTTCAAAAAACAAACGAAGTTGGTATAATATGATTCGTGAAGGCGCAACTATGACAATGGAGGCCTGGGATAGTATTTACAAGCCAAATCAGGACTGGAACCACGCTTGGGGCGCTGCACCTGCGAACATTCTTTTTAGGAAGCTGGTTGGAGTCGAAAGCGTTAAGCCTGGGTTTGAAGAAATTGATATAAAACCTGAAATCGGAAGACTGACTTTCGTTTCTACTAAAATACCAACTATTCGGGGCGACATTTTTATCGTTATCAATCGTAATGAAAATGACTTTAGAATGGAGGTTGATTTACCTCCAAATATTATTGCAAACATTTATTTACCCGATGAGTATTTCAAGAAGAACGTCTATTTGAACGATCGAAAAATCAAAGTCGTAAAAAAGGATAATTATTGTTTTGTAAAAAGGGCTGGGTCTGGCAAATATATACTGACTGCATTGTAGTCTCGTGACTGGAAAATTTAAACTCCAATTAATATTGAAGCCAGAAATTTTGGATTTAGCAGGGTGGATTATATACAGCACCGACGAGAATTTACTTGTCTCCCCCTGCTAACGAAAAACCGAATGTTACCCGCCGTGCTGCTTTGGCGTATTATCCGGGATTGGTCAACATCTTGAAGAAAAGGGATAACAACTTACAAGTTCAGGGTCAGAGATAAAGCAGGGGTGTAGTGTAAACTTATTTCTGCTTATTGAGGGTTAAGAATTAATATTGATTTTTATACGTCCGCTGGAACAAAAGATGATATTAGAACAAGCTTGTCTTATATTCGATGGCTTCCCAATTGATTCCATTACTTTTTTTGACAGGCACCGCAGTGAACATCAGTTTGGGAGGTTCCTGCCAGTCTTTATCGGGATTAAATTCATTAACAGGTAGTTTGACTAAAATCGTATTCCATCCTTTTCTTACCGCTATTTTTTGCGGCGGGCGGATGTAATGCATTTCATCAATAAGGGGTTCTTCCAATAGTCCGCTTTTTCTTCCCGGATATTTCCATCTCGGTGGTGAAACTATTTTTTCGTTGATCCAGATCCTGCTTTTGTTGTAATCCCATTCGCCTGAAGGAGGGGTGGCATCTGCGCCAGACTTGGACTGGTCTTTTGTGTCTAACCAGAAGTTTACAATTTCGGATTTATCACTCCAGAATCTTGTGTAAGCATACCAGGTTGTTTGTTGTTGCGGATCAGGAAGCCATGCCTCAAAATTCGTATGCGTTGCCCAAAGCCAAACCGTTCCTCCCGTAGCATTTAAGCTACCTGGTGTTGGGGCTAGTCTTGTTGGTTTTTGTTCCGGCCAGAAAGACTTCGAGAGTTCCCCATTATTGCGGAATGGACCGAATAATTTCCATTTGAAATGCGTTTGCTTCACATAGTTAAAAGGGAGCTGCGAGAAGTATTTCTGTTTATGCACCAATAGCCGGCTTTCAAATTCTTTAAACGCCCTGGCACGTTCCGATTGTAGATCACCGATATGAAATACTATACCATCATAACCTTTGCCCCTCCAGCTTCTTTCGGAGAAGGCAAGTATGGCCGGATACACCGCATTCTGTTTCAGAAGATCTTTTTCATTAGCAACTGCGCGGTCCGCCCACATGCAAATTTCAGCGCCCAAATTATTTTCATCTCCATGTGCCGATTTTAAGAACCTCCTGTTGAAAATAGTTACCACGGTACTTTGCGGATCCATATCACTAAAATACAGTGTCCGTGAATCGATCTTTATGATAGCCTGATTGGACTTTTGAGCTTCTTCCCATTTCCATAAATGGCGAATGGTTTTGGGGCCGTTACTTGTACCAGGATTCCAAGCAATCAGTTTTTTCCCTAAAGAGCCGACCAATCTTTCGATTTCCGGAATAAAGTTTGGATTCGTGATTACGACCTCGTCGGCCCCTATGTGTATGTATGGCAGGTTGTAGGTGCTAATCACTTCGCGCAAAATATTTTTCACAACTTCGAGGCCCTGTGGTGATTGCATATCAAAGCCCATCGCACGTGTAAAAGCCGCGCTATGCCCCGGCATGTCAATTTCGGGAACCAATAAAATATTTCTGTCACGGCAATATTTTATCAGATCCAGCATTTCAGATATCGAGTAAAAGCTTCCTTTGTTTCTTTGCATATATTCGGCTGCGGTGAGCTGTGGGTAACTTTTGATCTGTAAACGCCAGGCAATGTGCTCTGTAAGATGAAAATGAAATACGTTCAGTTTGTACCGGCTCATGATATCAATCTGTTGTTTAATTTGCGTCAGGGGTTGAAAGTTTCTGCCTGCGTCGATCATGAACCCGCGCCACGAAAAGGCCGGGTAATCTTTTATCGAGCACCCGAGTATTTTATTATTTGAGGTAAGCTGCCGGATTGTTTGCAAACCATTAAAGATGCCATGAGCTGAATTAGCTTTTAAGATCACGGCGTTTTTATCAACTGATAATATGTAAGCCTCATCTTTACCTATTGGTGCATCCACGGTTTCCAAAGCCAACCGGATATAGTTCTTTTGGAAGTGGGATGGAGCCGCTATTCTTATTTGTAAATTTGTCCTGGAGAGAAGATCATTATTTTTCATCACGCTTAAAAGGCTTGCATCAGATACAAAAAACGTTTTGCAGTTGCTCATGTCGAACTGCTCTGATTTCCACTGTACTGCCTGTGGCAGAGGGATCAGGGAAGGGCGCTGCGTTAACCGGCCATTGGCCAGGTTAAAAAGGGAAATGAACAAGGTGATCAAAAATATCTTCATGGAGTGTCTAGTTTGACAAGTAATTAATTGGGACGAAATTAAGAAATCTAATTTTCAGGTGGCCTGCATTGGTCTGAGAAGTCCAGCGATAAAACCTTCCTAAGCGCGAACCACCAACGTTAACAGGTTAGTAAAACCGCTGTAGGCGTCAAAGCATGCACGGTAGCGTGAGAGAGAGGAGCGAGATTACTCCGAAACTTCACTCCGTACTTTTATCCGAGCATCCTACAGGGGGTCGCCCCGATTCAATCGGGGCAGGGGGAGCTACTCTTGACAGCCGGGCATCTTTGCCGGGTTCTTGTTTTTGGAACGCCTTGTCACTCACCAAATATTCGAAAAAACTTCATTGATTTTAGTGGTTCAATGCTTTCCGTCTTCGTAAATCAAATTTTCCGGAAATATCGAATCAATCATTTTAGATTTTGTCTCGGTAGATGCCGAGCTATAGTATTTGGTCAGATTACCCAAAAGCGATAGTCCATAAGATGCTAAGAAAATATTTGATCCGACAAGCTCAATCCCTTCAATTAAGGTTATTTGTCAGTTCAAATACAGAGTTTTACAAATTGATGCATGTCAGTTAAGGTAACCAATGCACCCAATTGTGCTGTGGAATTCTGAAGTTCTTTCCGTCCGTTGCCGCTCCGGCAACCGTTATCCCGTCTTTCCTTCTATTGAATCCCACAATTATTGCACCGGCCACCGAAGGTTCCGTGCAACATCCGGCTTCATCGTTGGTGTGTTGCACCCGACGAAGCCTACGTTGTTGCCTGCAGTAATTTTTGTCACCTTTTAATCTTTACCTATCAAATTTCTCTATTTTTAACCTTGATGATAATTTAGTAATATAAAAGGAGGCTATTGCTCTTGCAAAACCCGGCAACAATTCTCCATCATTTGAAAGTACGACAAATGTGTATTCTTCTTTCGGAAATCTTAGTATATCAGCAAGCCCTGGTCCGCCGCTGTGTCCTGCATATGTTACCCCGTTTTCACTCTCTAAAATCCAACCAACTTTTGTGTAACTTGAAATTTTATGTCCAACGCTATCACGTTCAAATATATTTTTGTCAGAAAAACTTTTAGCGAATAATACTTCCTTGTCAAGACCGATTACCCAATTTACCATGTCGCTAATAGACGCAAAGTAGCCACCCGCAGTGTAATAGTAATTGGGGTATAAAAATTTATAGGCTACTGTTTTGCCGCCTAAATCGTAATATGTAGTTGCCCTTTGTTTTATCAAATTGGTTCTCATAAAACTTCCAACTTTTTGTTCCATATCGTAACCGCCGTCTTTCATTCTTAATGGAATAGCTATTTTATCATTTATAAGCGTAGTAAGTGGCTTGCCGTAAATTTTTTCTAAAATGTAACCCATTAGCATGAAATCAATCTGTGCATAATGTTGCCCTTTGCCTATAGCATACTCAAGTGTTGAATCTTTAACTGCTTTTACAACCGCCGCAGTAGAAAGATAATTGTCCCCCCTAAATTCCCTCAGCCCACTTGAATGTGTTACAAGATGTTTTATTTGTAAACTCTCCCACGTCGAAGGAATACTGTCGATATATTTTTCAACATAGTCGTCCAAACTTATTTTTTTGTCGTTTAGGGCTTTGAGTAACAGAGTCGATGTTAGGAGTTTGGTGCAGGACGCAATTTGAAAATTGGTGTGTTCGGTCACTTTAGTATCCCATTCAAGATTGGCTAACCCGTAGGTAGAAAGTTTTACAATTTTGCCGCTTTTAATAACCGCAACAGCCAACCCAGGTATTTTAAGGGCTTTCATATTGTTGTTAATAAATGTGTCAACTTTTTTATTTGTCAAAGGGAGATTAGTCTGCTCATAACTCTTTATTCCTATAAAAAATAAGAATACGAAGAAAAACAGTTGTTTCATTATAATCATTTAATGTTTAAATGTTTAATTGTTAAGTTTTAAAGAAGCCTCTACTAAACTTCAGCGATTAATTCAATCCAATATTGGTTTTCAAAATAACCCAGTGCTGGTGGCGGAGATGGAGAAGCGGTTGAGGGAATGGAGTAAACCCGGCAAGGCGTAAGTCCATATTTTCTAAGTCACTATTTAAGCCATCTAAGCAAACCCTCCACACCGGAAACTGAATAAATAATAAACCCTATTATTATAACAATAACTATAATCACCACCCAAATAATTGACCTTATGTTATTGGCAACTCTAATTTTTTTATGGCCGGGCAATGGAGGAGCTTACACCAGTGGAATCCACATTGACCGTTCGGGTCTTTCAGCGAGTTTTTTATTTAAGATCGTCGATTGAAGTTGTTCTTGTTAGATGGTAGCATAATAATTCAGGAGTTGCTTCATTGAATTCATTTGATTGCTTAAAGGAAAATTTATCCAGCAGCCAGATCGAACTCAGGTTATCCCTATGAAAGAATGCCTCAATTTCCTGAACTTTGAGTGTATTGAAAGCATAGTCAATGACTTTTTCTACAGCCTCCCTCATTATTCCTTGTCCTTGAAAGTCTGTCAAAAGTTCATAGCCGATTTCACATTTGTCATTTTCATCGGAAAAGCTGAAAAGACAAATGGTCCCGACCAATACGTTATTGTCATTCAAAGTTATTGCCCAATATAGAGAATTATTTTTATTGATATTCTCATTAACCTTATTTATAAAATTCCTTGCATCATCAATAGTATTGCTTACTTGTCTGTCAAGATATTTATTTATTTCACTGTCGGCGCGTAAAATGAAAATTTCCTGTTCGTCATTAATTTCTAATTGTCGGAGGGTGAGCCTTTTCGTTTTCAAAATTGGAAAAGGTATGAAAGTTTTATTTAACATTCCGCTGTTTTTGAATTATTAGAATCTGCGCTCATAATCGCCCCGACGGCTAATTCATAAATATACGAAATGTATATTTGCAACTTGTATCATTATAAGGTTCATTGGTGAGAGAAAATTGGGTGTTACCCAGAAAAGGCCTACCACTTCCCCAAATCCCGATTCAATAATAAAAGCCGCTTTTGATTATGGGGGGAGGTTACTATTACCGTTGAAGTCCTGTCATTTTCTCTGGTAGACTCTGACATAATCTATTTCGAAAACGTGTGGGAAAAGGCCGTTATCAATTCCCTTTCGGCCACCCAGACCACCACCGATTGCCAGGTTTAGAATAAGATGAAACCGCTGATCGTAAGGCCACACATCAGCGCCTGTCCCATCATTTTTATAGGTGAAATATTTTTTCCCGTCCACATAACTGCTCCATTCTTTTTCATCCCACTCAAGAGTATATACATGAAATTTTGTGGTAGCCGTGGCGAGGTATAACTTGTTTCCTTTTTGTGTGCCTATCATGTGGTTAAAGGCTTTCGAGTGGGATGTGGAAAGAACAGTATCGGGTGTTGAACCCACGTGTTCCATAATATCGATTTCCCCACTGTTGGGCCATGCGCCGTAAACCCAGTCGGTTGGCAACATCCATATTGCCGGCCAGGTGCCGTTTCCTGTCGGTAGTTTCGCTCTCACTTCTATTTTGCCATATTTCCAGTCACCCTTATTTTTTGTGGTGAGTCGCGCGGAAGAGTATTTTTTACCATTTATATCTTCAAGGATGGCTTTGATTTTCAATGTGCCGTCACTCACAAACGCATTCTCCCGGTCAGCATAAGTATACCACTGTGCCTCGCCATTCCCCCACCCATAGCTGTTACCAATCGTGTCGTAGTTCCACTTTTGATCATTGGGCAATCCCTGATAGTTGAATTCATCAGACCAAACCATGTTCCATTGATCGTTAATTTGGGCTACTTTGCAGGAGGAAACCATTAATGAAACGAAAAGAGCAAATATTAGTTTATACATTTTATTGAGATTTTTTGGTTATCTGTTTCCCGGTCTGACTAACCTGGCCAGTATTCTCATATTCTTTGTAACGGATTCGGGGAAAAGACCTTAGTTTGGAGAGATTCAGGTAAAGATTTATTACGCTTCTTAACGGGCCTGTTGCCTTGTTATTTCGATAACACAAGCTCGCAAGAATATTTTATTGTCGTTTGCTCACAATAAATAAGAATAAAAGATATAAGTATTTCAGCATAGTGCAGCCCGGGCATATCAGACCCCGGGCTGCATTAGATTCCCGCTTATTTCAGCCACCAGGGAACTCCGTTAATTCCATCATATCCGCCATACTGTTCATCAATAGCCTTTTGATAGTTAACGGGATTGGTGGTTTGCTCGTTGGTTGGATATTTCCACCGTTTCGGATAAACCGTTTTATTATCCGGGTTCATGCTGGTATTGGGGTCTAACGTGAACGCAGGATATCCGGTCCGGAGAAAAGTTCTGTAGCTAAATCCCGAATTACCCTGGAAGAAGTCCAAAAGCCACCTTTGGGTAATAATCTGTTTTATCCTTTCGGCTTTCGAAGCGCTTTCCTTGTAGGCAGCTTCTCCGGTGAAATAGTTATTAATATAATTTTGATTAATCGCCATTCCGTGAAGGTTCGCAGGGGTCGCGGACGAGAGCGCCATATAGAAACTCAAAATCGCTTTAACTCCCTTTTCAAAGTAATCTTTTGCAGAACCAGTTATCCAATTTTCTTCCACTGCTTCAGCGAGGATGAAACATTGTTCTGCATAGGTGAATCTGAACATCGGGTCACCAGCTCTTAAAAGCGGGTATCGTTTGTTGAGCAACGAATACAAACCTTTTTCTTTGCCGTTAGTTAATGTTTCCGCGGATAGTTCTGTTGGGGCCCCCTGGTATGCATCGAAATCTGATTCCGATTTACCAGCGGTTATCAACGTCTGTGCGGGCTCTGCAAAGTAAAACAACCTGCGGTCGTTCCAGCTTTTTAAAACATCTACGGTAGTCTTGGAGACAGCAATATTTATCCGCCGGTTTTCTCCACCCCAAAACGGATGTGATGAATTTGGATTATCGGAATATTGTAATTGAAAGTTATCTGAATTGCCTGTCATCAGATTCCCGGCTGCCACTATTGCTGAAAAACGAGCCTTCTGTTCCGCAGTGATTTTTTTGCTCAATAATTGTAAAATCTGTAGTTGCATCGCGTTGCAAAGTTTCCGCCACTTTGTAACATCGCCCCCATACATAATATCGCCATCGAAATTTTTACCTTTAGCAAATTGTTCTTCCGCTGATTTCAGGTCATTTAATATTTGTGCAAACACATCAGCCTGTTTATCATATTTGGGCCTGGATATACCCTCATTTGCTTTACCAGCTTCTGAATATGGTACATCGCCCATATCAAGCGTCATGGAATAGCCGTAGCTGGCTTTTAAGAATAGCGCCAATCCCCGGTAGGAAGGTTCTAGCGGCGAATCTTTTGAGAATTCCACCATTTTGTTTAATTCTGGGATATTGGACATGGATCCAAAATCACCATAAGGCCAGTAGGAATAATAATACTGATAAGGATTAGGGTTTGTTTCTAAAATTGCAATATGCTTTGTCCAGAGATTTCCCGTACCAAAATCAGTGGGATTCGGATTCCAAAACCTGTAATGATTTTTCAGAAGCTGTGTCGCCAGCATACCCGAAGTCACCGTTGTGGGTACATTCGGATTCGTATTTATATCATCGAATTTGCTGCATGAAGTAACAAAAACGAGCCAGAAGAAAAGAATGACTGAGTATTTTATAGTTTTCATACTGTAATGATTATAGGGTGAACTTGATATTAAAGCCGATATATCTTACTGCGGGATCCGCAAAATCTTCCGATCCTCCATCGGGATCAGAGTATTTAAAATTCTTTGCTTTAAGCCACACGTTCTGACCTACTATACTTGCCGAAGCAGCTTTAATATATTCGCCTGGCCAATTTCGGGGGAAATTGTAGGTGAGGGAAATTTCCCGGAGTTTTACGAAAGTCTTCGAGTAAGTATCAGCGGGACTGCCCGCACCACCCCAGGCGCTGCTACTGTGCAGATCAAGCGTATATTGTTTGTAGGTGGAAGGAACATCATTTGGTGCAAACACTCGTGTGTCACTGGTAATATTTCCATTTTTATCAAAGGTTGCAGTCCCTGAAGTTACTTTAACACCCTGGCCAATATAATTTTTTGAGTTTGGTGTAGCTACATCCTTCTCTCTCTCGGGTGTCAAGGATTCCGGATGCACACCTGCCTGCCACATGTAGCTTTCAGTTCTGGTGTTCATCAATCCTCCTGAAACACCGTCAAATGCCAGGTACAGGCTTAGGTTTTTGTACCTCAGGGTGCTGTTCAGCCCCCATATCCAATCCGGATCCCAAAAACCATATCTTGAATCGTAAGAACTATATTTTAAACGACCATTGTCGAAAATCTGGTTTCCACCTGGGTCTCTCAAAAAGTCCCTCAAAACATAGGCATCGGCACGCTCCCCAACTTTTATCCATGGTTTTTTACTTGAGTACAGGGAATCCAGTTTTACGTAAACTCTTTTAAAAGTTGACCAGTTAGCCCCTAAATCCCATTGCCAGATATCATTTTTTAACGGCGTTCCATTTAATATAACTTCCCAACCTCTGCGTGAGATGACTTCTCCAAAGTTCTTATAGATACTTGTGTAGCCGGATGCTGGTGATAACGGCGCATAAATTAATGGGTCGCGCATCGCTTTGTCGTAATAGGATACGTCAGCCATCAATCGGTTTTTAAAAAAGATACTCTGTATTCCGGTCTCGAATGTAGTTGATGTTTCCGGAGTAAGGTGAGGGTCTCTTAATGCGCTTGGTCCGTCAGCACCATTCAACGTACCCCAGGTACCACTCACTAATGTATAAGTACTGTTTACTTCGTAAGGGTTTGCAGGCCGCTTGGACACAGTCCAGGAACCTCTTAGCTTCAACAAATCCAGCCATGGCCTTGTGTCGGGCATGAGTTCTGAGATTACAAAGCTTCCTGCTACAGATGGGTAAAAATAGGATCTGGTTTCTTTCGGCAATGTAGAACTCCAGTCATTACGCCCGGTAACGTCCACAAATAGCATTCTTTTCCATCCGATACCCAACCGGCCGAATAACGAATTGACCTGCATCGCAGTTGTGCTCTGTCCGACATTTGGAGGATTTACGGATGCTTTGATGGAAAAGAAATCGGGTACTGATAAACCGCCAACGGTACTGGCATTCAGGTTATCATCTTTTTTGTAAAAGATGGTACCACCGGCCATATACTCAAAGCTAAAGTCGGCAGCACTTTTATCGCCCGCAAATAACAGGTCGGAGTTGATACTAAGTCCATTGTTCTGTCCGATATTGTATCCACCTGTCTTATATCCGTTCCAGGTGTATTGATTGCCAGGTACTCCTGTGTTACCGGTCATTAAATAGGAACCCATTGAGGTTCTCAATTGTCCAACTTCCTTGTAGAAGTCTATACCGGATCGAACGGTTGCCTTAAGCCAGTTTGTCAACTTATAACTTAACAGGAGGTCTGCATTAAAGATGTCTCTCGCAATTTCATTGGTTTTTTCATACCGGTCAAAATAAGGGTTATTAATATTTAAGGCTTTGTTATCTACTCCGTATATAAAGTTCTGTACCAAACCTCTTTTGTACCAATAGTTATTTTTATAGTCCAGGATATTATAATCGGAAGGTGACCAAATCAGCAGGGAATACATTGGGTCGTAAGAGGTATAGCCATTAGAACCAACATTCGGGGAAGACCTGCGCGAGTAGGCAAGGTTAGAACTCATCTGGAATTTCCCCAGGTTGACGTCTCCGCCAAACGTGTAGGTGTATTTATTTAATGTAGAATTTGGATACCGGCCTTTGTTTTGTGTCCAGTTTAAAGAACTTCTTAGGGAAGCCACATCAGTGCGATATCCGAAATTGACGTTATTGTTGGTGACATACCCCTGTTCGAGGAAGTTTTTAAAGTTATCTTTTCCTACCGGCAAATATTCATAGTCTCTCCATTCCATCAGTTTGGGATCCCACTGGTTTTTCACGGAACCATCCATTTTGTCTCCCCAGGATTGATCAGAATATTTATTATAAGTGTTATTATTACCCCGTCCGTACACGTTTTGCCTTTCGGGCAGCGCCAGATATCCTGCTGTAAACATGGTGTTGGTGGTGAAATCCATGGTTACGCCGGTTTTATTTGTGCTGCCATTTTTAGTAGTGATAATAAGAGCACCGCTGGCGCCACGGAACCCATAAAGAGCGGAGGCTGTAGCACCTTTTAGTACGCTGACGGATTCAATGTCCTCCGCCGAGATATCGCTCAACGTTTTATTTGCGTAAGCAATACCATCAATGACCAGTAATGGTTTCTCGCCACGGATGGTAAGATCCGGAAGTGCTGCAAAATCAGGAGAGTTTTTGACAAGTAATCCTGCCACTTTACCCGTCAATGAGGTCGCTACATCCACCCCGGCAACCTTTTGCAGGTTTTCTCCACTAACTTTTTGCACAGAATAACCCAACGCTTTTTCCGATCTTTTAATGCCAAGGGCTGTAACCACTACGGTTTCCAGACTGGTTCCGGGTCCAGGCACCATCTGAACGTCAATCGAAGCCTGATTTCCTACCCGGATGATCTGACTACTGAATCCGATATGGGTAAATTCGAGGTTATCAGTTTCTCGTGCCGCAATCACATATTTCCCATTTTCGTTGGTTATTGCGCTTACAACTGAACCCACCACCTGGATGGTTGCTCCAGCCAAAGGATTTCCGTTGTTGTCTGTCAGGCGTCCTTCAATGGTCTTCGTATTTTGTGCAAACGAAGCATGAAAAAGAAACAAGAAAAAGAGAGTTAGTTCAAAAAACTTTTTCATAAAAGGTATTTTGTTTGTGAACAGTTAAATTTTTTATAAATTTCAGGCGAAATTTCTCGGTAAAAAAATTTATAGTCCCTACAATACCACTACAAGGAAAACATTTGCAATTGATAGTCAATAAGATAGTACACAACAAACTTGTTCGTTCCTATTTTTTCTTTTTTTTAGTAACCTTTGTCTAAGAATAGCGCCCCGTCCATGAAGACAACACTTTTGATTGCCACCTTATTACTCTGTTCGCTGATGATCCAGGCTCAGCGTACGATAGGTACGCCGAATATCCTAAATTATACACATGGGAAAATCAGGGCTGGCGCCCAGACCTGGCAGATCGCTCAGGACAAATTTGGGATCATGTACTTCGCAAATAACTCGGGGCTGCTGTCCTTCAACAATAAGGAATGGAGATTGTATCAATTGCCAAATAAAACCATTGCGCGCTCACTGTTTATTGATAAGGATAACAGGATTTATGTCGGCGGGCAGGGAATAATAGGATATTTTTTCCCTGATAGGTACGGAGTACTGCAGTTCCACAGCCTAAATGAGAAAATACCTGTTCAACACCGCCTGTTTGATGATATCTGGTATATAGTTTCTTACAAAAACGAAATTTTCTTTCAATCGTCGGGGAAGGTTTTTAAGTTTAATCCCGTGGGGCAGAAAATTGATGTTTACGCCGAACCTAATGGTGTAAGATGGTCGTTCATGGGTGTATGTCAGAACTCACTAGTCGCTCATAATAATGAGAACTATTTTGTAAAATTCTTAAACGACTCATGGAAATCCGCATCAGCGCCACAATTGAATTATACGCTCATAACTTCGGTAGTCGATTTAGGTGAAGATTCAACAATTGTCACCACATTAAGAAACGGAGTGTTTTTGCTTACTCCGACCGGCGTTCTAAAAATGGACTTACCTTCCGAGGTTACAACAAGTCAGATATACCGTGCTCATAAGGTCAACAACAAAATATTTGCCTTAGGTACAGTATCCAACGGTATTTATTTATTAAACAATAAGGCTGAAATCATCATGCATTTTTCCACTGATAATGGGATGCAAAACAATAACGTACTGAGTTTATTTGTTGATGATCATCTGAATTTATGGGCCGGGCTGGATGAGGGAATTGACCTGATCGATTTTTCATCGCCTATTCACAAGATCAGCCCAACTGCGAAACCTGCACCCGCATATACGACAAACGTTTTTCAGAACCGCCTTTATATCGGGACATCTGACGGATTGTATTCATCCCCGCTAAATGGACTTTCACGGGAGGATATGAGTTTTTTTCTGGGTAAATTTAAAAGGGTTGAGAACTCAGACCGGCAAGTCTGGAATCTTTGCAATATTGATGGAAAGCTTTTGATGTCCCATCATGATGGCGCATTTGTCGTTGAAAAGGAAAAGGCCAGGCTGGTTGACAACTCTTCCGGGGGAAACTGGCTATTCAGGTCAGTCAAAGGAGGGCAAAGCATTGTTGCAGGAAATTACCAGGGCCTGCAATTATTTCAAAATAATAAAGCTGATCTGGTGCCTGTTCACAAATTAGTTTCGAATTTAAAGGAACCTATGAGGTTTGTCGAATTAGACTTTGCTCACCAAATAATCTGGACATCACATCCTTATCGGGGAATTTATAGGATTGATGTCACTCCCCGATTCGATTCGATAAAGCAGATAACATTATTGACAAAAGCAGACGGTCTTCCGGGGAATACAAATAATTTCGTTTTTAAGATTGAGGATCAGATCCTGGTTACAACTGAAAGAGGTGTTTACGAGTACAACTACGCAGGCGCCAGGTTTATGATGTCGAAAAAGTACCGACCTATTTTTGGTGACATCTCAATTAAATTCATGGCTGAAGATGGGAAGAGGAGAATATGGTTTGCTACCGAAAGCGGTATGGGCGTTGTAGAAAATGACTCCCTCAAACACATTCCGGAACTCGATGGCCAGCTAATTGCAGGATTTGAAAATATTTATCCATTCAACGATAAGAATATTTTTATAGGTTCTTATAAAGGCATTATGCACTTGAATTATGATCTATATAAAAAAAGTACATCTAATATTCGTTTAACGCTTAGTAAAGTTGTCGCGACGGGGAAATCCGACAGTTTGCTATTTGGCGGATATTTTGTTGAAAATGAAAAACTATTGCCCGCGCAGACTTCCGGTCTAGTGTACAAATTAAACCCATTGTTCTCCTCTTTCCATTTTGAGTTTTCATCCAATCAATATGGAAAGGAAGATAAAGTGCTCTACAGCTACCAATTAGACGGTTTTGATGAAAAATGGTCAGACTGGACACATAAAAATGAAAAAGACTATACCAATTTATCTTACGGTAAGTATACTTTTAAAGTAAAGGCGAAAGACAATCTGGGGAATATTTCTCCACCAGTGTTTTATTCCTTTATCATACTTCCAAAATGGTATCAGACCAAACTTGCATACGTTGCATATATAATCATATTGGGAGCCATGTTTTTTTCGGCTGATAAAGTTCACAGAAACAGGCTTCGCCACCAAAAATCTCAGCACGAAAAAGAGCAATCACATTTAAAATATGTTCATGATCTCGAGCTTCAGCGTAATGAAAAGGAAATCTTCCGGTTAAAAAATGAAAAGCTGGAGACCGAGGTCTTGTATAAAAACAAAGAATTGGCCACAACGACCATGCACCTTTATAAGCGCGGCAGATTGATCGGCAAGATCAAAGAAGATCTGTCGGAGGGTCTGGCAAATCTGAAAAATAAGGACGATACGGTTGGTTTCAGGCAACTATTGAAATTGCTTGCGGAAGAGGAAAAGCAGGATCAGGATTGGGCCCAATTTTCAATTCATTTTGACCAGATTCATAACAATTTCCTGAAAAATATTAAACGTGCTTATCCTGAACTTACGCCGGGCGATTTGAAGATATGTGCTTATCTTAAAATGAACTTATCGTCAAAGGAAATTGCGCAACTATTAAATATTTCATTGAAAGGAGTAGAAATAGGACGTTACCGCCTAAGGAAAAAGTTAGGATTACAGCAGGATGTAAATCTGATAAGCTTTATTAATGAGGTTGCATGATAAGGCATGGTTCTGTGGTTCTTATTGAGAAGCCTGATGCAAAATCCAAACCTAATTAGGCTAACAGTAACCTCAATTCTAGCGATTGCGAGAAATTACATATGCCAATAGGAGGATTTTTGTTTTCTCACTACTTGCCAGTTTCTACCTTAATTGCTTTTATGAATTCTTGGGAATTTGAAACCCACCCAAATACGCTCTGAATATTTAAAAGGGATGCTTCATGATTACTTCTTGGCAAATCAAAACCAATGGGCTCAGCAGTACAATCTTCCAGTACAATGGGTGAGTAATCTCTGAACATGGCATCTCTTACAGTAGATTCTACACATACGCTCGTCGTACATCCGATAAAAATGAGATCGGTAATACTTAAGTCTTTAAGTTTCGAATCTAAATCTGTTTGATAAAACCCGCTGAACCTTGTTTTATATAGTACAATGTCTTCTGGTTGAGGCTTTAGTTCCGGAATGATTTCCGTTCCCCATGAATCCCTGATAAGAATACGACTTTTTGATCCGTTTGGAGCAGTTATTTCATCTCCCACATGCATCCATATTACGTGGTTTATACGATTTTTTGATCCTTCTATTCCAACATCAGACAGATCTTTTTGATAACCCATCCTTAGATAAATTATTTTTATACCTGCTTGCCGTGCTGCGTTTATAACGCTGGCATTTGCCGGTACCACTTTCTGAATCATAGAAATATTAACTCCGGCTCTGTCAAACATGCCTCCTTTTGAGCCAAAGTCATTCTCCATATCAATTACAATCAAGGCTGTTTTTGCCAGGTTAACAGTAATTGGGCCCGGCTTTGCTTCCATAAGAACTTTTTTCATGTTAGGTGTTTTTTTTTGTGAATAAGAAATGGTTGCAATAAAAAAGGTTATTAATAGTAAAATACTAATTCGTTTCATGGCAAATAAATTTGTACTTACAAAGTTGAAGCGATTTGGTATTGTGGAGTGGTAAAAAAAGGACATTTTAGGATTCTGGCATTTGGGTCGGTTAAATGCGATCCCGATAAAGCTCATTTGAAAGTCCAAGTTTACATTCCGGGGAATTGCTCTCAAGCAAATGAAATTCAAGAGGAGTTAACCCAGTGAAATATTTGTAATCCTTTACCAAATGTTGATAATCATAATATCCACATTCAATGGCTATTCTAAGCCAATCCATACCCGGGTATTTGTTTTTTATATTAAAGGCTTTGGTAAGCCGTATAATCTTTGAATACATTTTAGGATTAATACCTGCTCTTTCATTGAATTTTCTCGTAAACTGTTTTGTGGAGAGACAGGATTCCTTAGCTAACCACTCAAGAGAAATGTTACCATCGCGTTTCATCATCAATTTACTTACAGAGTCTAACAAGTGAACATCTCTTCTTGAATGGTTTGCCAGGTCGGCTATAAACCTATCTGCTATTAAAAGCATCTCGCTGTAACTTTTGGTACGTTGTAGTTGTTCATGAGTAAAGAGGATATTTTTTGAGAAAATAACAGTCGCATCAACAAACTGATCCGTTAGTTCAAAAGAAGGTATGCCTGTTAACCGGAATAAACCGGTAGGTTGGAAAACAATCTGAAAATTTAAAAAATCCTTCTGTAGATATCGCCTGGTAACTGAGGTCTGCTGCCCTATCAGGATAATTGGGTGTAGAATTTCTTTTTCTTTGGAATTATTAGATTCAACCATTAAACGATCGCGAAGAATAAAATAAAGGCACTCTTCTGGTTTGGGAGGGTAAGCCTTAATATGGATTGCAAAAGGGTTATCAAATTCAAAATGAACTATTCTGTACCATTGTACAAAATCGATGAATGCGGGGTTTGGCAAAAAATCTTTTATGATCATATTTTTAGATTTTATGTCCAGTTTGCTCCGGGTTATACATCTATTCCCGCTTGCCGACCGCAAATCGTATTCCGACTAAAAGAGAAACTGCAAGTACGGCCGGCAGCACCAGGAATAACAATCCCGCCCCCGGTTTGGTTTTACCCGTTTTGGGATCGTAGTTAAAACAAGAAAACAGCAGGTTTTGGCCGGGTAATCTGTAACTAGCTGTAAACACGTTATTGATACTACTGACCAGCAGATTTAGGTCTGATTTATTTCTGATGCCAATCAGCTTTTTAACAATGTATCCATCGCCGCTCAGGCCAATCAGCAATGCATCATGATCAAATTGTCCCCGGGCTTCATCCCAAACCACTTCATACCCGATCGATTGATTTAGTGAATCGATATCTTTTGTTATTCCAAAGACCCAACCAGGTTCATTTTCCAACCCAAACCCCCCGGCCATCTTTTTCATATCCTCCCGACTGTCCCTTGGATCAAAGCTTACTACTGCAACTGTAAAATCCCCGGCGGGATTATCGAATTGTAAATCTTCTTTCAAACGTAGCAGGAAAGGATAACAAATATTAGAACATCTCGAGAAGATCAGCGCCAGTATTACAGGTTTTTTTTGGGTGAGTTGCAATAGGCTAATCTTCTCCCCTTTCGTAGTAGATAAAGAAGCATCATACACCCGTTTATAAATGTTCACTTCTTCTTTAAAATCGTTCTGCGGTACATTGGCCCAAACCGGGTTAAAGAGAAAGGCTATGAGGCACGTGAGAATAGAATTTTTAAACATTTTTTACCAATATCGGATAGAAATAACAAAATGGCAATTAAATAAACGATTGCAAAAATTGCTCCAATCACGGCCAGTAAAGGCGCTGTTTTAAGCTCCGCAGGGTACACATTATATCTGCGTGGAACAGATTGCGCACCGGCTATAAAAAATGCTGTAAGAAAGCCTAACCCGCCAACGATCAGGAAGCCGATCGTAATATTAGAAAGCATTTTCAGGATCTTTTCCGAAAATTGAAGACTAAACCAATTAAAGAATGCCAGGCTGAACAACACGGCGCCCAAAACATTGTAAGAGTGGAAATGTGCCGGAACCCAAAGCGTATTGTGTAAAACAAAATTATTAGAAATAGTAGCGTCAATTACGGCGGCCAATCCGCCGGATATCCACCCCGCCACGCCAATCAGGAACAGCAGGTTGGTCATCGTCCATTTAATTTTAGTCCGGTAAACAGCAATCAGCACGCTGAACACCGTAACTGCTGCCGCCGGGAGACTGGCAAGATAAGAAGCTAATTGCCCTACAATCTGGAACCCTTCCGGTTGCACAAAGTCCATGTACATATGATGGAAAAAAGCAGTGAGAATAAATACAAGTGTACAATTCCAGCCAAGCGATATATACCAGGTAGTTTTCCATTTCGGGCGACCGCTTACCTCCCCAAAAAGCTCATACACTACCGCAAGTCCGAGATAAAGTATCTCATTGGCGATCGTATGACCGAAGAAATAAGTAAGGTTCTTCATTAACAATGCATCGTTCTTAAAAGTACCGCCCGAGTAATATTCAGCAAAAAACAGCACTGCCATTAGTACGGCTGCTATCAGGCAGGTAAGAATTCCAACAAGCGTTATCATGGAGATTAGGACAAATGGGGGCGTTTCTTTTTCGGGTCTCTTTTTTCTCAAGTATTGCCAGGCAAATGTCTCGGAAATGGAATAACTCCTCAGTAACTGCGCCATCATGCCAATCGTCCAGACCAGCCAGCCTACTACCAGAACTACTAATGACCATAGGAATAATGGTACTGCCCATCCATCCCAGCTTGCTTTGAAAGTTAGTGGATACAGGAAGGTCCAGCCCGCATGATATTTCCCTATGAACGTTGAAGTCCAGAGCATCAATATTCCAATCACTGTAAGTACCATTGCCACAATATTTGGCCAGCTTTTTACTTTTACATATCGCTGCATCAGGTAATGTACGGCAGCCATGCCGGCAACAAACCAGATGCCGACCATCGTAAGTCCGTGTGTAGTCAGGAAGGAATAGAAAGTATATGGCGATTCATTGATCACCTCACCCTGGTTCAACCTCATGAGGATCCCTAATGTTATGGCGGTAATGAATAATAACAGAACAATGATAATCCAGAGAGCGGTTTCCTTTTTTAGTTTAATTGTTTCCATTGTGTTTTTATTTTACAGTGAAAGTCGCCCTCATACTTTGGTGGACCAGGCCACAGAACTCGAGGCAAAGAATGGTGTATTGTCCCGGCTTGTCAAACTTCCATCGCAATCGGTTCACATAGCCCGGCATCGCCTGCACCTGTGCTATAAGCATGTGAGAAGGGTCGTAGATTCCGAAACCGTGATTCACATCAAGACTGGTTACCCTGAACTCTACAAGTTCATTGGCCTTTAATTCAAATGTTGGAAGCTTCGCCGGGGTTGAGGGAGTAATGGCATTATCGGAAAATAAGAATGCATATTGCATGGCACCCACGTGCACAACGCGGGAGGGTGTTTCATCCTTGAAAAGATAGTAGGGAGACTTAGGAATGGTAACCGACGTGAATATGGCGATTACTACGAGCAAGATCAACATAAACCAAAAGCGTGATCTTAACGGGTTGGCGACGGCTCCTTCTTTAGTATATTTTCCCAGACTGCTAAAGTAGACATAAGAGAACACCACGATGATCACCACAGTTAACACCAGGGCGAGAATAAATAAATTGGTTTGCATAGAAAAAGTATTTCAAACTTTTAAAATAGATATCATTATATGGGTACCTGATTTATGATCAGGGATTCTTTGCTAATGATAACCTGCAAAACCAATCCTAAGCGCTATCGTTGCTCACATACTATTTTGGCTCATAAGATCCAGGCACAGTGCGAAAAGGAATAGCCAGCCGGTTCCACCCGTTAATCGCGATTATAGCCATAGTTAAATCCACTCTTTCTTTTTCACTGAAATACTCAGATAAATTTGCGTAAAGTTCGTCCGACACATCGTTATTCGAAATTACTGTCAGAGCTTCCGTCCAGGCAAGGGCGGCGCGCTCCCGATCAGTATAAAAAGGCGTTTCTCTCCAGGCGCTCAGCCCATAGAGACGCTGTTCTGTTTCACCTGCTTTGCGGGCGTCTTTGGTGTGCATATCAATGCAATAAGCACAACCATTGAGTTGGGACGCCCTGGTTTTCACCAATTCGTACAATGAAGATTCCAACCCGGAATTTTTGGCATATTTTTCCAGCTCCAGCATTGCTCTTAATGCCCCGGGGGCCACTTCGTTATAATTTAATCTCGCTTTCATTTATTTCCTTATAATGATTCCAGTAAAAATTTCTCCGCCTTTTCATCGTTCGCTAACTCATATACTGAAGTTGACTCCAGCACTTTTCTGAGCTGCTCTCTTATTCCCGCCATTTTATGGTGCATTGCACAGGGTTTCATTGCGTTACATTTATCAAGACCCAATACACAAGATTTATACAAATTGTCTCCGTCGATAACTCTGACAATATCTGCTACCCTCACTTTTTTCAAAGCATCGGCCCTCATTTCAAATCCACCAGAAGGCCCTGTGTACGATTCCACTATGGCATTACGTGCCAGTTCGCCCAATATTTTTCCGGTAAACGCTTTGGGTACACCTGCGTTTTTAACGATATCTCCGACCTTTACTCTTGAGCCGTCGACAGACGCTCTTGCAATAAATAAGACTGATTTTATGCCGTATTTGCAGGTTTTCGAAAACATCTGTTCTTCAATTCACGCTCCAAGGTAAGGGAAAATTTATATTTCAGACAAAATTGTCGTAAATTATTTTGAGAGTTTTTTTCTTGACTTAGAGGGTTATTCCGAATTTGTGTGATACCCCAGATGGAAAAGTTCTTTGAAAAATTCGGGCATAAATTCCGTTAGGCAATTAAATCATGACGCACTTGTAGATACCTGAATATGTTGGTTCTTCGTCTTTTTTGGTGATTATCCGTAATCGAGTATGATTTTTTTTCGTAATACCTTAAATCCTGCGCGTCCATCGGAGCGCCGTTGGGTCCTTCAATCTGTGCCCAAGCATGGATGCTGCAGCACTAACTGCTATAAAAACAGGGATCGATTCATCACTGCAAGTCGTTCATTTTTTGATGTAGGTGTTCCGCAAGGTATCGTAGCCCTTTTTTTGATTTGCCGTCGGCGGCACGCAGGGTCCATCGCTGCCGGTATTGCAGGGTCCCTCCGGGTGGCAATTCAGTATAGGCTCCGTGAGTTTCCAGTTCCAAATAGCTTCCGTTCGGTGCCCTGTAAATCTCCACAGCTCCCTGGCCTGGCGGAACACTTGCCCCCGCCACTTCCGGAAAAGATTTGAGAAACAACACCCCTTTATAATAATAAGCCGACCATCCGCACTGTGCCGCAGCAAATAATTTTTGTCCCTTTTTGCTGGCATGCGCAGGTGGAAAAAAGGAAAGCAGTCCATCTTCAACCGTATATCCTTCTAAGTCTGTTGCCGCTGCCACGCCTGCTGTGGCAATTGGGAAAAAGCTGAAGCCGTCAAAAACCCGGGTGACCTCCCACGCAGCTAGTTTTTTTGTTTGTGCCGCTTCGTTGCGGATAGTGTAGCAAAGTGCAATAGAGGTATCGGCCGGCACCGCCGTGAACTCTTTAATTACCTGAATCCCATTTACCGGATCTACGCGCCCCGTGAGCCGGATCTTTCCCGGCCGACACTGCGCTTCATAAGGCAGCCGGTCAACCTCCGGATATTGTGGCCAGTACTCCGACTGCGGCGAGATCCACAAAGTACTTCCGTAATAAATCGGGTGGACGGAATCCGGCACCAGCATTTCCTGCCCCTTCAATCTAAAAGAGACGATCTTGCCACCTTCCCTGGGAGCAACGGTAAAGGAAAGATCCCCAACCGACAAAGTGCACAATACAGGGGCACTGCATGCCACCGGCGGTGGAAGCGGCACTGTATGCAGGACTCTGCCTGCGTCCGGCACATAGCATAAGCCCGCCAGCACCAGCCACCTGAAAAATCCACTCATAGTCTATTATTTTTCTACTCCAAATTCCACTTCATTAGCCCAGTGCTCCTTCCAGTCCGGGTGAAAAGCCCTTGCATTGATCTTAGACACACTGCGGCCACGCGCAAGCTCCATACAGGCGCCGGCTGCACCATCATCATTTATCCGTACCGAAAATTTCAAAGGTTCCCCTCGATCCAGTGCTTTTTTTACTTCGGGGATCTCACTCCAGGGAATAGCACATTCTGTATAAAGGGTATTGCCCTTACGAAGAGTTATCAGCTTTCCGCCTTTTACGGCCCCGTCATAGGGCGAGCGCGGCTGCCTTGGATAAAAGTGTTTTCGTGGCATGCCGGGCACAAGCATGCGCCAGATCTCAAAACCGCCGCCATATTCCGGTGCCACAGTATTAAGCGCATACTCATAATCAGTGCATTTATAGCCGATGTAGCGGGGCATGGTACCCGGTGCCGCGGCTTCCATCCCATCCTGCCCGATGGGGAGCGGGTTAAAAGCGATCAAAATATTATCGGTTTTTTCACCAGTTACCCCGTCCGGCAACGTGCCCGTTTTGCGATATGAGAATTTTCGTACGCCCTTTGGCCATATCATCGGGATCAAATCATCTTTTGACACGATGCTGAGCCGGGTGCCCCCAGGTAGCGAAGTATCGGCGCCCGCCAAAAAATACCCGATGCTTCCGTAATGCCCGATCCAGTTACCTTCGGTGTCAAAATCTTTACCGGCAAGAATCGCAGCAGCCCCCGTTTCTGCGGTTCGGTTGGTGCCTGTATCAAAAAAAATGCCCGCAAGTTTCGAGGTGTTGCGCCACACATCCCAGGAATATGCCCCGCATTGGATACGCAGTTTTCCACTCAGTTCAAAATTCAGATAGGTGCCGTTCCAAAGATTTTCCACCCGGGTGGTAACCAACTCCCGACCCGTTTCGCGGTCGTAAACCGTAACGGCGATGCTGCGCTGGCTCAGGCCGGGAAAATAAAGTGCAGTGCGTGTAAGGCGGTCTGCCGGCAGATCCAGGTCAATACCTATTGACTTTGTTGTGGCTGTATTCTCATAATAATTCAACACCCGCCCGTTCCCGGAGGGTAGCTTTAGTGCCGACTGATCCGATGCACTAACAGGCTGCCGAATCAGCACTGCCTGCATAGCTTCAATAGATTGCATATAAGCAGTATCCGGATAAAAATACTGGTCATCATCACGGGTTTCGAAACGCAGGGTGCCCCTGTTGGGTGTTTTATCGGCAACTTTTGCTGCAAAATAGAAATAATCAGTATCATAAGCCTGGTATGTCTGCGCAAGCCCGTCTGCATGTTGGTCAAACTCCAGGTAAGGATGCCACGCGGCTTCTGTTACCGATAGGCTGGCTTTTGCGCTTCCTTTGATCGTTTGAGGAATTACCCCTTGCCAGTCGGACAAATCACCGTCTACCGTGATCCGTCTTTTTGCAATGAAGTTTACATGCATGTCCTCCTGGTACCAGGTAAACCCATCTTTTCCTGCATCAAAATAAACCTCCAGCGGGTAGGTATTATCATGATTAGCATCGCCCTTATTTACTTTAACAGCAACTGTTTTTGTTTCGTGAGGTTTAAAGGACAGCCAATCCGGTTGCTCAAGTTCAAGTCCCTTAATGGTTGCCGCTAAACGACCCTTTACCGGGCGATTAAGAATGTTGGTAAGCTGCAATTGCAGCGCCGGCTTTGACTCGATAGGGGCGGTAAAATCACGGACAATGATCTCCAGTGGCTCATAGCCGCTGATCTTTGCCGACTCGATGTTGGCCACCAGGCGGTCAAAAGCGCCTTTTTCCCCATTTACCCGGAGGTAGTATCCCTGGTAATTCAGCGGTATTTCATAAGCCTCATTGGCTGGTGCAATGATGTTGCCATAAAAATCAAACAGCCGGAAAGCAGGATCTGCCTTAATGATCAACTTGCCATCTGTAATGGGATTCCAGTTGTCAAGAGCCGTTTCCAGCTCGTTACGTTCCGCCGCGTCGGTAGTAGCTTTGAAGCGCTGGTACAATTCATATCTTTTTTTTGCTTCTGTAAGGCTACGCACATTGCGGAATAACACATTGGCTGCACCAAAGGCCTCGCCCAGGTCTCCTGTTATTACAATCGTTCCATCTTCCTTATCCTGCCTGTAGCCATCAAAAACCATTACCCAGGGAAGCCCTGCCGTAAATAGTAGCCGGTTAAATGCGCGCTCGCCAATAAAGCCCTGTACCGCTCCCATGGCAGCGGCCGTTGACCACGTATTGTGCAGTTTGGATACGGTTTCTGTTCCGTTTTTTGTGCGGATAGTCATGCTCTGCGCCGACCGATTGGGATCACCCGAGTACATATATCCGCCATAGATGCCCATAGAACGGTCATAGCCGGCAGAGCGGTTGGCTGCCACCACCAGTCCGATGCGGTCGTCTGTATTGCCCACCCAGCTTTCCGTATCCCAGATCTTGACTCTCCCTTTATAGTCTTTTCGCCGGTTCCAGGAGGGATAGAGCACGGGCGATTCCATTCCCTGGTAGTGAATAGAAAGAAAATCAAAAATGGGGAGCATACTGTTGGTTCCGTCAGAAAAGAATTTATCCCACGCATTGGAATTGGAATCTCCGCCACCTACCAGCACATCCCGATTTTGCTTTCGGGCTTCCAACACGGCTTCGGACATCTTTGTGTAGATCTCGCGATACCTCAGCATATCCGCCTGCCACCCGGAGATAGAGCTTCCCTCCCAGGGCTCGTTCCACAAACATACCGCAGTAAGGGGACCCTTTGGCCAGCCAAACTCCATGCATAGTTGTTTTACATATTTTTTAAAATCTTCATCCATGTCAGGCATCCAGGATAGATCCTGTTTCGTGCGGAGGAACTGCGCCTTCTCATCCAGGTGGGGGCGTGGGGTGCCCAGGGGCATGGACTGTGCCGCTTTCCCTTCCCCAAACATCAGCATGACGGTGATATTGTTGTCCATAAAGTTTTTCATCAGTCGTCTTAACTCCTGCATATAGACCTGGTAATCCGGGTTGGTAGTTGCGATATATGGTATCCCATAGCGAATGGCTTGTGCGCCTATGCGGCGTAAGAAATCTACACCCAGGTAGTCCAGCGACTGCCGGGGATATTGCATCTTAACAGGGGAAGGTTTCATACTCAGTACAAAGCTGGTGCCTAAACGGCTGCCGAAAGTGCCCAAGTCAAATACAACGGCATAACCACCATATTTCTTAATATCATCAATCCGCAACTCAGTATTAGTATACCCGTTGGGTGCAATATCGATAGACACCGGCACGGTCTTTTCATAATCTAGCTTTACCATTTTGGGCAACCAAATATCATTGGGTATTCCCCTTGTCCCATAACGGATCACTTTTATTTTTCCCTGAATGCGGATGGGCTCACTGGTCCGGTTAACCAGTTGGAAGGTCAGCCGGATAGGGTCTCCCGGCCAAAAGACATTGGCTGGAGCTGATGATCCGATTAGTGCTACATCATATTGATAGCTCCGTAATCCATTCTTCACGCCCAGTACTTGTTCGTATCCTACCCAGTCCTGGGGTTCCTTCATTTGGGCCGCTCCATTAAAGGCTATTAACCCTAGCAGCAGGACCCCGGCAAGTTCTTTAATGCTCATGTTATTGTGTATTGATTTCAAAGTCATTTTTTATCCGGAACACATCTGCCGGCTTTTTGAGTGCTTTCACCATCAGCCTGTTAATGGACAAATGGAGGTAGGTAGGGTCTGCTGTCTGCCGGATCTTACCGGTCCTGCCTTTACCGCCGGGAGGTAATACCGACAGGCTAAAACCGATCACGGCTTCCTCCATTGCGGAAAGGTCGAAAGTCTTGGGAGCGCCTGAGTAGAGTACATAATCGGCCCACTTCCGGTTTCCCGTACCTCCGGTTTCCCAATGCCCGCTTAAACCCGTCCAGTGGCAGTAGGGCAGCCGGATCAGTAATTGCAGCGCCCCGTCCCGGAACAAAACCTGGTCTGTGTCAAGTATTGAAAAAGCAGCATTGGTGATGGCGCCCTCTGTTTCAAAGCGGAGCCGCAGATCGTCAGCGCGGATCCTGCGATCCCGGATGCGGTCGATACCTGGATGCCGGTCTCCACCATCAAAGGCTACATTAATGATGGATAATACTGTTGAGGAGTCCTGGGCGTTCTTGATATGCGCAGCAGCAAGATCGTATCGATCATGTAAGAAGCGGACCTGAAGGCTGGCAGGTTTATCCGGTGTGCCCCAGTGTACTATTAGGGGCCGGCTCTGGTTCCACAAATATCCGGTATTGACTGAGGCAAGCGCGTATTGCGGATGCGAATACAATTTACCAGTAATATCCTTTGCCGCAATAACCCGGCCCAGGTAGGTCCCTTCTTTGTGGGCCTGCAGCCGGCCTACGGAGAAAGTATCGATTACTTCCCGTGGCAAAGCGGCATGTAAGAATTGCTGTACGGTCTCTTCCGACATCTTATGGGGCGCCAGCACTCGCGGCACATGCACTCCATTGCCCGGAAAATCTATTTTGCCACCCGAAGCGTTATAAAACAATTGTTTCAGCTCCAGGGTCATCAAATTTGCATATGCCCTCAGGTAAGGACCGGCCCATTGCCCGGATGGCCTGTGAAAGTGCCGGGCAATCAGGCGCCAGCAATCTTCGTACAATTCCTCCACCATTTGTTTGTCTGTCGGCCTTAAAATGGCCTGCTTCATGCGTAGCAATTCATCGAGCGCCACGACGCTGTAGGTAGGACTGTTATACTCAGTAAAACCTTTGTTAGCTTTTGTATAACGATAAAAGTAGGCCAGTTTGTTACGTGCGTATTGTTTAACATCTGGCAATTCATACAAATTTCCTACCATATAACAAACATAAGTCCCCATAATACAGATATTGGTATAATCCGCCTTTACATCACGTTTTTTTATTGCGCCTGATGCGAGAATGAGTGCCTCCTTGATCTGTTGTTTCAGTTCCTGGTTAAGGTAGGCCGCCCCATTTATGACTACATCAATCAGGGCAACCGACATAAAATCGGCCCAGTTGTAATCAACAGGCGCCTTGCGGCCTTGTAGCGGATCTTCCGGATAATAGGGCCATACACCCGCATATGGTTGGCTGGTATCCTTTTCCTGCAACGGCAGGATGGCGCTTACTATGTCAACGCATCGCCGGATAAGTACAGGATCGGCTGTATGCATCAGGGCAGCAGCATATTGAGCAGAAGCCCGGGTATCATGTACAGCTACACCGCTGTCTAGATCGCTGTGGTAGTGTTTTTCCTTTGTAATGGTCCGGATCATTTTTTTATCCGGATCGTACTGTTTTTCTTCGCCGGCCAGTTGCTTTTTTAATTGTGCTATTTGCTCGGCTGCTAGTTGCAGCGGCTGGGTTTGAATGTCCTGTCCGAAGAGACCGCCGACTGTCAGCAGTAAAACGGCCAGAAAAACTACATTTAATTTCCAGTTCACGTTAATCGTTTAGTTGGTTAAGCATTCGCTGTACTTCAATCCCCGCGAAAATTACGGCAAAAGATCCATGTGTATCATCGTCAAAAAACGGTCGGGTCATATAATAGTTCACATCCTCGGAGCACATAGTACCGATGCAGATCTTATGCACGGTGCCATCATCTTCGATCTCGGAAGCTACGGCATCCCAACCTTTTTCAACAATAGGGGCAAATTCTTTCCGGTTGAGCCATCCCAGCCGTACCCCTCGAGCTATGGCCATGGTAAAAATAGCAGTTCCGGATACCTCCACGGGCGAGTCACGGCGATCGATCACATTATGCCAAAACCCTTCTTTGCTCTGAAATCGGATGAGGGAATTGGCAAAGTCCTGGTACTGCTTCAAGATTGTCTTGTATTTGGGATGATCTGGAGGCAGGGCCAGCAGTACATCCGATATGGCCCATATTGCCCAGCCATTTGCTCTTGACCAATGCGGCAGTTTAACCTGTGGCCGCTGCGAATAGCTGGCATGCATGTATAATCTCGAATCCTCATCCCATACATGCTTGTTAAAATCGAGGACCTGATTTGCTGCATCATCAAAAAGTTGCTGGCGCTGCTCGGGTATATTAGTGTATAAACCGGCCTGCATCAGGAAGGGAATTCCCATGAACATATCATCTACCCAAACTGTGTATTTTTCCGGAGTGGTACGAGTGTAGTTGGTATATCCAGGACTGCGGATCTGTCCGGAACGGGCGTACCGGATCATTTTGTCGACATAGGCCCGGTAAATAGCTTCATTTCTAAAATTCTTTTCCTTGCGCAACCGGTAGATTAGCGGCAAGGAAGGTGCCAGGGTAAAATCCAGCAGACTGGAATTGATGATCATTGCATTTGCTGCATTGTAGGCCCTGAGTTGATTCACCTGATAATCAACAAAAGGCATCCCCTCCATCTGGTAGTCGCAAAAATGGACTGCCCATTTACGGTATTGTGGCTCGCCCGTCAGCTCGGTTAGCTGTTGCATGGCCCATGCTACACCACCGTTATGGTAATTCCACTGGTAAGTTGTGCCCCACGGTTTTGCACCAATAACATCGCCGATCACTTCCGTTTTAGGAATGGTCCAGGTTACTGGTCCGTTCAACCCATTATATAGTATTCCGAAATGAACTCCCTGTTCCGGCCCGTGAACCAAGTCAATACCCGGGGCAAATGGGCCTACCACCAGCCAGTTACTAAGCTCGGCCACCGAGTTATCTACGTGCTCAACAGTGGAGAGACCAATACGAGGATAGGTCCTTTTTCCCAGAACGACCGCATCTTTTTCGCTCGGTGGCTGCAGAAACACACACCAATCATTTCCCGCGGTCTCCGATTTAATGAGAAGCCTGTTATTGCCCCGCTTAAGCGGCAGCTGAAATGCGTTCGACATATTCACGCTGCGCTCATCGAGTTGGATCTGTACGTTACGCCTGCCTTTTCTCTGGTATACCAATTTTCCGTTACTCCATATTTTGCAAGCATCGTTATGCTCTATCTCAACAGTAAGAATGGTGTCTTTATCAACAGTCAAGTGGGTGTAGGCGTAGGCCACCGCGGGTTTGCCTGTTCCGAATGTGCGACGAAAATCCACAAAATGCAGGCCATTGAAAAAGTGGTTCCTGTGAGGAAGTGTCAGCCGGTAGGCAAAGGGCGTCTCCCGGATCAGTTTGTCCCCGATTTGTTTTATCTTAACTACAGGTGGCTCCTTACCTTGCCCTGCCGCGGTTAGCGCCAGTACCACATACAGTAGTAATCCAATACTTTTTTTTATTGTCATCACGTATTCATTTTATTATATTCCTTGCAAGATGGAATAGCACGGCAACCCTGTTTAAGGTCACTTGGGGAACCGGAACAAAGCCACGTCTAAACCGTTAAAAATCTTTTCAAGACAATGTTTTCCTGTCTCCTGCCGTTTATAAGGACCGTCCTGTCCTACATGTGCGTACGGGTCGGAAGCTAGATTGTGGCCGGTAGTACCGGCACTAATGACCGTGCTTAGCGTTACAACCACCACTCCATGTGCAGGTATCATTGCGCGGTATTGATCCTTGTATATTCCTACGTTTTTTTGCCTCCATAGATCGCGTACGGATCGCGCTCCCTGGATTTCAAGCTCCTTCCAGGTTATGGCAACAACCTGAGCGGTATCAGAGCGATTGAATAATCCAACTGCCAGACGGCCGTCACTCAAAGGTTTACTCCAAACTTCCGTTTCCTTGTCTTTGTCGGAGTTTACATGCTTACCCTGGATGCCGGCGACATCCTGGTTTACGGCAATTATTTCGTTATTTATCAAGAGGCTTAAAGTAAACGAGTCGAGCTGCATGAGGTCGCACCCTAGTAACAATGGCGCTGCGAGAAGGCTCCAAAGCGATATATGGGTATATTGTTCGTCGGGGCTTAACCGGGTAGGTTGCAATTGCTTACCCCAACCCAATTTTCCAACTACCAGCATGTCCGGATCGTTCCATCTGCCGGGACCTGCAAAGGGTTGCCACTTGTTTTGCAGAAATCCGATGGTGGTCATGCTGCACCACGAATCATGAATATCACCGGTCGTGCGCCATAAATTGGTCAATCGCGACCAATCTTCCGCTTCTTCAAAAGGCGCAGCATTGGAAATGCTGCATACCATATCCTTTCCTGAATAGCGCAGTAGGTAGGAGAGTTCAGCGGTGTGTGCTATATCATTGGTGACCCAATCGTATTTGACATAGTCGAATCCCCACTCCGCCCATTGCTGCACATCATTTTTTACAAATGAGAAAGCACCATAGCGGCGTGAAGGGTTGATCACTTTTCCCTCACGTGTGTCCGCGCTCCCACCCACAAACCCCGCAAAAGTCTGTACCCAGGGCGACGAATAAATACCAATTTTAAGTCCTTTGCTGTGTACATAATCTACCAAGGCTTTCATATCTGGAAATTTGTCGTTGGGCATGATGGCATTGAACTTTCCGCCGCGCTGTCCCTGCCACCCATCATCTATATTGATATAGGAGTAGCCATACTGAGTGAGTCCCTGCTCCACCAAGGCGTCTGCCATTTTTCGAATCTTCCGGTCGGTCACTTCCGCGCCGAAAACATTCCAGCTGTTCCATCCCATCGGTGGGGTAAGACAAATGCGATCACCGATTTCGATAGTCAGCTCTTTACGATCATTACCGTAGCTGTTGGATGCCATTACTTTTATTTTATAACTGCCATTCCTCAATGCCTCTCCGGACAGGATACCGGTATTGTTGTCGATCGTGATCCCTTCTGGCAATGCGGTGGTGATGATACGCATTGGGCGTTGCCCCGAAACCGGAATGGTAAAAAGGAAGGGGCTTCCTGCCCGGGCTCCATAAACATAGGGAGCATTGATCAGGGGCTTTTTCGATGCTGCAGGAGCTGTGATATATTCCTTTTCACGGGCCCTTTGCACAGCGACCGGCGGCGCATTTCCTATTTCAAAAAAAGCATTGACCCAATCGGCACGGTCACCCGTAATTCCGTCACCCGCATGATCAACTTTTAAAATTAGCAACCGGATCCCTTTTAGCGAAACCGAAAAAGGCCGTGCTTTTTCGCGCCCATGCACGATGCCGCTTCGCCAAAGCACTCTTCCGTCGCCTATCACTAAAAATTCGGCGCTGGCCTGCTGCAACTCAAATTCGGGTGGGGAATCGTCCAGTCCAACTGCGGCATTAAATCGAAGCGCGCTACCATCCAGCCGGATACGGAACACGCTCGCCGCGTGCGTTCCCACACCTCGCTCAAAATGTACACCTGCTATGTACAAGGGCGTTTTCCACATTGACTGATTGGCAAGTGCTTTTCCAGCTGACTGGTCCACGAGGGATAGATCCAGTTCATCCAGCCAGACGATTCGAGGAGCCGGCCGATATCCGCAAAAAAGTTGAACCAGCAACAAGGCTGCGCTTACTCTATAGATCAGAATTTTCCGAGCCCCTCTAATCATTTTAATATCCTTTGTTCTGCACACAGTTGGCATTTCGGTCTAGTTCTGTTTGAATGATCGGCAATGCATATTGATTGTCTGAGAACCAGCTAAGCGCCCCGGCCCTTGTTTTTTCATATACTTTTGCCTCGTTTGCACCCAGTCCCCATCTTCTTACATTAAACCACCATTTTGCTTCTCCAAAGGTTTCTGCCCAGGTTTCATAATAGAGTGCATTTAATGCCAATTGGTCTTTAAAAGTGCCGTCGGCCTTGTTGGGGTTTAGTGTGGCCTTGGTAATCTTTGAGTTGGAGGCGACCTCCGTGTAATCCACTTCTACGGATGCTGCCGCATCCGCGACATTCCAGGCACGCCGGTGTACCCGGTTAATATAATCGAGAGCGTTGGCATCTGCATTATTTCCGCTCAGCTTCCAGTAGCATTCTGCGAGGTTGAGATAAACCTCGGGTAACCGCGTAAAATAAAAATCTGCCCCATGCGTTCGGGGGTTCTGACTGGCTTGCATATCGTAAAGATTGAACTTGCGGAGTGTCCACCCATGTTTGATGATGTCCGCACTCTGGCGCTGATTCAGCTGGTATTCCGTTTCGGTGCCTCCACCATAAGGTAGTATGGCCACCTTTGCGGTATTATTCATCACAGTGTCTACCCAAGGCTGGTAGGCGGCAACCCACAGGCGTGGGTCGGGGTCGATGCTGTAACGCTTCAGCGTCTTCATATTACGGCAGGAGTCCACGTAAGAGGCATCCACGGTGCGGCCCGGTGTGCCCAGGTTCTTCATCACAGGGTAATAGTTTTGTGGAAATCCGAAGCGGCCAAGGTTGCGGTCGTGCAGAAACATATTGCCGTACCCTGGTGTGGCTCCGCCGGGCGTACCGTTATCATAGAAGGGCGTAATGAGAAGACTTACAGAAGAAGCAGTAGAGGGGCCTGCCATAGCATTATCGCCGGAACGGACAATGGTGATTTGGTGCAGCGCTTCTGTATTATGGGTTTCTGTTTGCGAGTACTGCGGATTGCCGTTCCACATATTATAATAATCTTCGAAGCGCATCAGTGATTTTCCGGAATGCTGAACTACATCAAGGAGGGCGTCGCGGGCTTCCTCCCAACGCTCCTGGTACATTAGGGCGCGGCCCAGCAGCGCCTCGGCTGCATAATAATCTATGCGTCCCTGGTTTGCTCCTGTCCATGTTTTCTTTGACCCGTTAGCTGGATCAGAAAGATGGCTCATGGCGTTTTTAAGATCATTGATGATGTAATCCCAGGACTGTTTTACCGTACTACGCGCACGCATTTCATCCTGCCGGTCGCCGATCTTAATGTCTGATGTAAACAGGATGACACCGGGTGCAGTGTTATCCCCGTTTTTTTTAACTACTACTTCCTGTGCATACAGGTTCATCAGAAAAAAATAATGCCAGGCCCGGAGGTAATAGGCTTCTCCCAGTTTGTTCCTCAACGCCATGGTATCGGCGGGACTTAATGATGACCCCTTTTTTTCCTTAAAGCGGGGTACAATTAGATCAATAAAAGTGCGCGCCTGCTGTACGCCACGATACAATCCACGCCAGGGGGCGCCGGAGTAGCTGTTGGCGGCACTTATGCGTAGCAACTGCAATTCGTTCCATTCACTGGTACCAAGCCAGGCCAGGTCGCCGGTATGATCAATATTATAAAAGAATCGGCCCAGCACTAAATAGCCAAATAACTCCACACTATGAGTATTGGCATATGGTGCGTTCAAAAAATAATCTACTTGTGCCATCGTTTCGGGAAATGCCTCCGGGCTTAGCACATTGTAGGGCATAGACTCATCTACAAACCCTTTATTACATCCGCAAAAAATACTTCCAAAGAGGCACATTGCTGCTATAAAAATCTGTTTCATTGCTATCAAAATTTTTATTTATGTAAATAATCAGAATCCGAATTCTATACCGAATGAATGCAAGCGGGATTTTGGATAGAGCTCGGGGGATATAATACCTTGTTGCAGGGCGCTGTTATTGGCTCCGGCAAAACCCACTTCGGGATCTGCATAATTTACTTTGGAGATTACGAAAAGGTTCTGCCCGCTGTAGTAGATCCTTGCGCGGGACATTTTTATGCGCTCCAACCACCGCACAGGCAGGTTATATCCTACCTGCAAGTTCTGCAAACGAAGAAATGATCCCTTTTGAATATGAAAATCCGAGATCCGTTTGTAGTTGCCGTTTGGATCATATTGGAAGGCATTCCCCGCTAAGTAACCCCAGCGAGGCTGATCGGTAAGAGCATTACCATACATGAATGAGCTGTTGAACACCCGGCTTGTAGTATTATAATCGTTATACACACTCTGATAATATCCTACCATCCCGTTATAAACATCGTTTCCGTAAACACCGTAGAAAAAGGAGAGCAGGTCGAAGTTTTTAAACGATAACCCGATGTTGAACCCATAGGTCATTTTGGGCAGGGGGTTGCCGATGATTGTTCGGTCCTGATCGTTAATAACATGGTCCCCGTTGATATCTTTATACCAAATATCCCCGGGCCCGGAGCCGGCTGAATACCAATAGGCCTTTCCTGCGCTTTGTGCTGCTGCATTCAGGTCATCGATGGTTTTCTGATCGGGAATCAGTCCGTTTGTTTTGAATCCGTAGAGCTGCGATATGGGTGCATTGAGCGCTGTTCGAGTAACTGTTCCGGCCCAGTAGCCACCTGCGGTTCCTGCATCAATTGGCAATGTTTCCCCACCAAAGGACAGAATTTTGTTTCGGTTGAATGCGGCATTGGCTCCCAGATCCACGCCAAGTGCTCCAAAATGATCCCGGTAGTTTATAGTAAGCTCCAGCCCCTTGTTCCGCATCTTCCCCAGGTTCATATCGATGGCATAAACATCTGAAGAGCTATGCCCACCGGCCATTCCTGAGCTCAGAGGAAGTCGGCGCTGATACAGCATGTCACGGGTATCCTTTACATAGTAATCGGCTGTAAAAGTTAAACGGTTGTTTAGGATCCCGATATCCAGACCGAGGTTGGAAGTGACTACGGTTTCCCAGCGGATATTTTCATTGGCCACTTTTCCGATGCCCCAGCCGCTTACACTCCCCGTACCAGGCAATTCGTTGAACTGGGTTTTTTCATAGTTGGCCAGGGAAGGGATGTACGCGTAGCTTCCTACCCCGTCATTTCCGAGGCTTCCATAAGTAAGCCGCAGTTTCAGCTCCGACAATCTGGGGAGGAGGTTTTTAATAAACGGCTCAGCGACTAGCCTCCACCCCAGGGCTGCAGACGGAAACACGCCCTTCCTGTACTTTGGTGCAAAGCGGTCACTGATGTCCTGGCGTACGTTTGCCTCAAAAATATATTTATTGTTATATACGTAGTTTACCCGGCCAAAATAGCTTTGCATGCGAGATATGCCATAGTCCATATCGGTAGACCGTCCTGCTCTGTTACCCGGCACATTGCTGATTGCTGAGGACTCGGCAAAACCAACCGGGAAAGCATCTGGAATCGCCGGCACCGAATACGCGGAACCGATGGCATAAATAGAGCCCGCAAGATAATCCGAAGAGGACTTTCGGGCTTCTGTCCCGGCTAGTAGCTTAAAGTCATGATCGCCAATCTTTTTATCATAAGAGGCTACCAGGTTGCCCACGTAGGCCATGGACAGGTTGCTTTGTTTTTTTAGGTTGTCCTGTGACTGGTTAATTTGCCCAGATACGAACCACTTGGGTTCAAACTGGCGGGCCATACTCGTACCCCAACTGCCACCGCCTGTGCTACGCAAGTGCAATCCTTTAACTGGTTCAAAATCAATATATAGGTTTCCCTCTGCTTCCAGTGAATTATAACGCCGGTTGATTGTGTTTACCTGTGCGGCCCAGTTACCTCCGTTGTAGTTGCCCGATACCGGCAGGCCTCCCCAGCCTCCATCGCTTTTAACCGGACGCATCATCGGTGAGGACCGGAATGGCAGCGCATCTGCATTGGCAGCATTGCCCGATATTGCAGGTGGTTGGTCCGAGTAATAATATAAATTGAGGCTTTGCCCAACCTTGAACATTTTTCCAAGCGTGTAATCACTATTCAACCGGATGCTGTATTTTTCTGACCAGGAGTTGGTGACAACACCATCTACACGCCGGTAGCCGGCTGATACATAATAATTTTGCTTCTGGCTGCCTCCGTTCAGCGAGACATTATAATTTTGTTCTTTTCCTCTTCGGTATAAATAATCCACCCAATTCGTATTCACGGACTCGTCCCAGCCGGAGGCTGAAGGAATGATGGCTGCCCAGGCCCTTTTATACGCTGGCGTACCCAACAGTTTCGGCAGAAAGGTGGCCGTTCTATATCCCTGGTTCAGAGAAAAGTCAACATTCATCTTTTCATTGCGTGCGCCTCTTTTTGTGGTTATCAGGATCACACCACCGGCGGCCCTTGATCCGTAAATAGCGGATGAAGAAGCATCCCGCAGTACCTGGATGTCTTCAATATCTTTTGGGTTCATATTAAACCCGGTATTGCCGATTGCAGGCACCCCGTCAATAACGTAGAGTGGTGCCATGCCGCGGATGTTTCCTACGCCGCGGATAATAATGGTCCCGTTAGAGCGGGGATCCCCACTGGAATTGATAACCTGTACACCTGCCGCGCGGCCCTGGATGAGGTTCCCAATTCCTGAAACGGCCATTCTGGAAATATCTTTTGTTTTGATGGAGGACACAGATCCTGTGAGATTGGCTTTTTTTTGCACTCCGTACCCAATCACCACGACATCGTCCAGTTGTTTCGTTTCTGGAAATAGCGTGATTTTTATCATTTCATTGCCCCTACTGGCAGGAACGGTCTTGGTATAATAACCTGTACTGGTGATGGTTAAAGTGGATGTTGTAGTTTGAAGCAAAATCAAAAACTTTCCGTTAGCATCCGTCGTTACGCTGTTTGACGTTCCGGTTTCTGTGACCGTAACTCCTGCTAAGGGCTCATTCTGCTCTGAAGCAACTTGTCCCCTTACTGTTTTGTCCTGAGCCATCAATTGCTGCCCTCCTCCAGAGAGGAGCAGCAGGATAAGGACAATATTAAAGAACTTTTGCATTTTCATATGACTTTATAATTTTAAAATGAAAAAACGCTTTGCAAATCCATCGGTGGTGCTTTCATGAGTTAACAGAAAAAGAGAAAAGAAAACAACGGCAGCAAAAACATAAAGAACACTGTTTGTTTCTTTTTACTCACTTTTATCCTTTATTCTTGTAGCGAAGCTTGTGCTCCTGTTTTATTGAAAGGCGGCGGATGGGTTAATTCCTTTTTTAAAAGGTACCGACGGCCGGAGCTAAATTCGGCAGAGGCAGGGTCAAGCAAAACAGCGTTAAAATTGGCTGTCTCCGGAAGATGGAAGAATCTTATTCTTGTCATAACAACGCTGATAAACTGAGATAATTGTAATGCTCAAAAGTAATGGCAACCGGTCCCGAAATACAATAGAAAAGGACGATAAAGCAAGAGCAAAACACATACAAAGTGTGTACAAAAATTACAGATTAAAGATTATCAACGAGTTATGATATATCTAAAATTGAAGGGTGATTACATTCTAACCAGGTATGGCTGTCGCGCGCATTAGTTAAAATTTGCCTGATACACCAGCGCTCCATTTAGTTTACGCAGTTTTACATATTCCACAGCGCCGCAGCCTTTAAAGCGAAGAATTATTTCATTGGCCATGCCGATTGGTTTTTGATAGGCAATGTTTAGCAATTGAACTCCATCCATATAAAAAGCAGTCCTTTTATTAGCGACTCTAATACTCAGGACATGCCAGACGGAAGCATTAAAGTGCACGCCGCTTAAGTTGTACTCGTCGCCTTTTATAGTTTTTTCGCTGCCGATGAACTTCATGTATGCGTAGCCAGCTTCATTTAATGCAAAGCCATGCATGCCAGTGTCGGATAGCAGGTACATGATTACATCAGAGACCGGAATGGCATTGTCCTCGGCGGCGTTGCGCACACGCGCCTCCAAGATAAAATTATCTCCGTCTGTAAGGTCTTTTTTATAATAAACGTAGCTTACAAACAAATGCCCCGGTCTGGCCTCCGGCAATACTCTATCCAGGGGTAGATTCAGATATCCTTTACCACTATAGGCTTCTTCAATGGGCAGGGTACGGAAGATTCCCTTTCGTTCATTCCGGGTAAATATTGACCAGCCTGGCTTGCGAGCTTCAACATTAATGGTTCTTATGGTTTGCCCTTTATACTTTAGGCGGCAGAATCCATCGCCTTCGTAAATATAAGTGGCATTCACGCGACCGGTAGGTTTTACCAGCTTTTTTTCAGTGGTATCGCCTGTGGATTCCTGGTAAACTAGCACCACATCATCCAGTAACTGATGAGGGATATCATATGACACATTAACCGTAAGTGGATAGGCGCCCTTTGTGTTTACCGCTGTGAATTTTATTTTCGATATCAGGCGATTTATGTACAAGTCTTCTATTTTATATACATATAGTGCATACCCGCCAATGATGAGTAATAGGGTGCCCATTAGATAGAGAGGGAGGCGGGTTGTTTTTTTTGCCTTTATTGGATGTCTTTCTACCGTTTCCACAACCTGAGGGTTAGTTGTCGGCGGTGGACTGTTTTTTATGATTATATCTTCCAATGCAACCGGCTTCTCCGGCGCCTTCTCTTCTTTTTGCGTCTTTTTTAAAACAAAATCCGTATAGCCGGCGTAGCCAAGCAGGCGACATAGTGCGTCCCTTGTTGCTAACTGAGGGTTCTCGGTGCGTTGCTGAAAAAAACGTTTGAGCGTATTGGCATTTACATGGATATCGGTAGCTTCAAAAATCATATGCTCCAAGGTCCTGAACTGATCAAGATCCCAGAATTCCGACGAGCTCCAGGAGTCAAACCGGATATTATATTCTTTTATAATCTCTTTAATGTATCGCTTGTCTTTTGCTTCATCCATATCCTACAAACTTAGTTGCTATTGCACTCCGTTGGTCTGCTTTCTAGGGATCGCGTTTTACGATCATAAAAACAGCATCAAATATAAGGGTAAAACGCAATCTTGTGCAGGGCCGGCAAAGCTTGTCCATCCCTGAACGGTAAACCAGTAAGTTGATCATTCCTTGTTGCGTAAAGGTAGGTTTTCTTCATTTGAAATTTCTTTCGGAATTGTCTAGGTTTCAATTAGAGGCAAGTTTGGTGTAAATTCTAGGGATGCGGTTTTTGGCCGCTTCTGGCGGCATCATCTTCAAAACCCTGGCGGTAAGAAGTGAGTCCGGAGCCAGGCAAATCAACAAGAATAAACTTGAGTTTATCTTTAAAAAAGGAAATCTAATCGTCTCAGGTTCTGCCGGTCGCCGACCAGCCATGGATAAAAACGATTGCTGATCCCTCCAAGGCGCTCGTTACCAAAAAAGGTTTTTCAGTGGTTGATCCTGTACACACAAGTACGCCGGGGCAGTCGCGCGCAGTTGCTTCCTGGGCTGAAGCCCGGTTTTTGAAGGCGACCTGGCAAAGGAAATCAGTGCACTTAAATCCGAACGAGGGAAACCAATCCTGGCGATTGGCGGCGCCGGGTTTATGCAAAGCCTGATCATCGAAATTACATAGGATCATCACCTTCAAAGTTTGTATTTTAGCACCCGACGACGTTGCAAAGTGGACAATGTACCACCGGGGAACCCCTATCTATTTTGAATAACTGTCAATAAAAGAATACACAACTAAACGATGAAAACTAATTTTTTATTTAGTAAAAAGAACCACATGTTCAAAACAAAAACTGCATTATTAATCGCTTGCTTTTGTTTGTCTAACGTGTTTGCTATATCCCAGCCCCTACAATACAAGTCTCCGGGTGGGAACTTAACCTTGGTAATAGAACGCACTAACCGAGTCTCCTTCTCAGTGTCTTTAGCGGGAAACATCGTAATAGAGAAGACTGATATCGGATTGTTCATGAAAGACGCTCCGTTACCGCAAGGTTGGGCGTTGCGCAACGCCAGCGAAAGATTAGTTTATGAGGAAATAAAGCCTCCAATTCCGATGAAGTTTTCGACAGTGAAATCAGATTACAGGGATGTTATGCTAAAATTCAGAAATGGTGTATCTATTGAATTCAGGTTATTTGACGATGGGATAGCTTACAGGTATCTAACCAACCTGAAGGGCGAGCAGGAAGTCATGAACGAGCAACTGGAATTAACCTTCGCAGATGAAGTTCAGTTTCATATGCAGCAACCAGGGTCTTTCAAGACTTCTTACGAGGAGCCATACGTTACGAAAAATATTAATGAATGGCAGACGTCGGGGAAAATGGCTGAGTTGCCCTGGTTGGGCGTAACCGCGAAAGGTGTAAAGGTCCTTATGTCGGAGACCAATTTGCGCGACTACCCCGGAATGTTTTTTATTCCCGCCTCTGCCAATAGCATTAGAGCGACCTTCCCTAAGGTGCCATTGGACTTTGGAGACGATGGTGATCGCAGCGTGAAAATACTTAAAGAAGCTGATTATATTGCTAAGACAAAAGGCACCAGAGAGTATCCATGGCGTTACTTTTTAATATCTCAAGATGAGGGCGCTATGCTGACCAACACCATGAACGCCAGGCTAGCAGGCCCTAGTCAACTCGGGGACCTGTCCTGGATCAAGCCTGGTCAGGTGAGCTGGGAATGGTGGAATGGTGCATCGCCCTACGGGCCGGATGTCAATTTTGAAGCTGGATTCAACCTGGATACCTATAAGTATTTCATTGACTTTGCAGCAAAAAAGGGGATCAAATATATCCTGATGGACGAAGGATGGGCGGCCAATACCCGGGATCCTTTTACGCCGAATCCAAAAGTCGATGTACATCAGTTAGTGGACTACGGCAAACAAAAAGGCGTGGGCATCGTGCTGTGGTTGACCTGGCTGACCGTGGAGAAGAATTTCAATCTCTTTAAGACTTTTAGTGACTGGGGTGTGAAGGGGGTGAAAATTGATTTTATGGACCGTTCAGATCAATGGATGGTGAATTTTTATGAGCGCGTCGCAAAAGAAGCCGCTACGCATCATTTGTTTGTCGATTTTCATGGGGCTTTTAAGCCGTCTGGCTTGGAGTTTCTTTATCCCAATGTTCTTTCTTTTGAAGGTGTGAGGGGCATGGAGCAAATGGGGGGCGCAACGCCCAATAATAGTTTGTATCTCCCGTTTATCCGTAATTCGGTCGGTCCGATGGATTACACGCCCGGCGCTATGATCAGTATGCAACCCGAAGTGTATGTTTCCAGGAGGCCAAATTCTGCGTCAATCGGGACACGTTGTTACCAACTTGCTTTGTATGTTGTATTCGAGAGCGGCATACAAATGCTGGCTGATAATCCTACCCAATATTATAAGAACCCTGAAGCTACTGATTTCATAACGTCGGTGCCCACCACCTGGGATGAAACAAGAGTTTTGTCGGCCAGGTTAGGTGAAGACGTAATTGTTGCGAAACGAAAAGGAGATGAATGGTTTATTGGAGGTATCAGAAATGATGGCGATAAATGGAAAACATTCAAAATCAAACTGGATTTCCTTAACCCCGGTAGCGAGTACAAAATGACTATTTTTGAAGATGGCATTAATGCGCCAACGCAGGCGATGGATTATCGACGGAACGAAAGAATCGTACGTAAGGGTGACGAGTTTGAAGTGAGGCTTGCGCGGAATGGCGGGTTGGCAGCCAGAATAAGGAAATGAGTATCCGTTCTTTTTCACTCGTTAAAACAGAATCGTTATTGTGAATTTAAAGATATTGCATACCGCCGATTGGCATATTGGTCAGCTCTTTCACGAGTACGACCGGACTTTCGAACACAAGCAGTTTTTGGATTGGTTGCTGAAGGCGCTTACCAGTGAGAAGATCGATGTTTTACTGATCAGTGGTGATGTGTTTGATCTGTCGAACCCTTCTGCGGCTTCTGTTAAAATGTTTTATGCTTTTTTAAACCGGGCTGTAAAAGCAACACCGGCGTTGCAGATCGTCGTCACAGCCGGCAATCATGACTCGGCGTCAAGATTAGAGTCGCCCAAGCCGCTCCTGGAATCGTCCAATATTCATATTGTCGGCCTTATTGAAAAAAGCGAAACGGGCGAGATTAATTACGACAAAATTATTATGCCGCTAAAAAGTAAAGACCGAGAGATACGAGCCTGGTGCATTGCCGCTCCGTTCTTAAGAATCGGAGATTATCCGGCAATTTCTAACGCGACTAATACATATACGGAGGGTATCATTGCTTTTTATCGGGGGGCCTATCAATATGCGTTGTCGATGAGACAGCCAGGTCAGGCAATTATCGCGATGGGTCACCTGCACGCGCAGCAGGCAGAAACAGGTGATGAAGATCTGACCGAAAGACCTATTATGGGTGGCGTTGAATCTATCCCCGCATCGGCCTTTGATGAACATATCAGTTATGTTGCGTTGGGACATATTCATAAAGCACAGCGGGTTGGTGGCAAGGAACACATCCGCTACAGCGGCAGCCCCTTACCTATGTCTTTTTCGGAAATCAATTACAAACATCAGGTTATCGTATTTGAAATACAAGAAGACAAGATTGAAAATTTGCAGGCCATTGAAATACCGGTTTCCGTGCCTCTGGTGCGGATTCCATCGGTTCATAGTTCACTCGCTGAGGTTATCGATGCTTTAGAACAATTGGATGATCTTAATTTGAAATCCGACACTGCCCCTTACCTGGAGGTTCGTGTATTATTGGGTGGGCCTGAACCAGGACTTCGTCATAAAATAGAATCTGCGCTCGCGGGTAAAAATGTACGGCTCGCGAGAATAGATCTGCGTTACAAAACACTATCGACAGGACATGAGGAGTCTGCGACCTTTGCACCCGATTTGTTGACTGATCTAAAACCTGAGGATGTACTGCATAAAGTATATCAGAGCAAATACAACAGCGCGCTCCCCGAGGATCTATTGAAGCTATTTCAGCAGACTGTTCGGGAAGTCGATGAAATGGAAGCGTAGTCATGCGAATATTAGCTATCAGAATGAAGAATCTTGCGTCCCTGGATGGCATCACGGAGATTGATTTTACCAGGGAGCCACTGAGTTCGGCAGGTATTTTTGCCATCACCGGACCTACGGGGGCAGGAAAATCAACGATACTGGATGCACTCTGCCTCGCCTTGTATGCGAAGGCTCCCAGGTACCGCTCCGCCGAAAATAGCATCGATGTAACAGACGTAAAAGGCAGTACAATCAAACAGGACGATGTACGCGGCATTTTAAGAGATGGTGCTTCCGAGGGATTTGCGGGTGTGGATTTTATAGGAGTAGATGGGCAGGCTTACCGCGCAGGATGGAGGGTGCGGAGGGCCCGGAACAAAGCCGATGGCAATTTGCAGGCCGCAGAAATCACCTTAAAAAACATTAGCGCCAACCAGGATATTCCCGGACGGAAAACGGAACTTCTTGAAGAACTAGAGCGGTTGGTGGGATTGAATTTCGAGCAATTTACCCGTTCGGTGCTGCTGGCGCAGGGAGATTTTACGGCTTTTCTGAAAGCGGGTAAAGATGAGAAATCTTCGTTGCTTGAGAAACTGACCGGGACACATGTCTATTCAGAGATTTCAAAAAAAGTATTTGAAAACCATCGCGAACAGCAGCAGTTACTGAGGGATTTGACTGTTCAACGAGGTGGAATTGCGACGCTGACTGCTGAAGAAATCGAAGCACTAAACGAAGAAAAAACAAACCTGGAGGCGACTATAAAATCAAGCGAACAGCAGGCAGAAGGTCTAAGGAAAGAGCAGGCCTGGCATGAACAGCACACGAATTTGCAGAAGCAGGTTGAGGCAGCCAAGGCGCAGTATGAAGCAGCCGGTTTTGATAAGACTGAAGCGCTTCCACGCCAGAAATTATTACAGCAAATCATACGGGTGCAGGAAATCAGGCCGATTGTTAGCAGGTTAAAAGATGTTCGGGATCAGCTAGCGATGAATGCAAATCAATCGAAAGAGCTGAGCGTCGGGTTATCTGATCTGCAACAGCAGCAAGAGAAGATGAATGGTCTGATACTTGAATTGACCAATGACCTGAATAATAAAACGGAGAATGAGGAAAACGCAAAGCCACAACTTGCCAGGGCAAGAGCCTTGGATGTCCAGTTAGACGAGAAAGCAGGGCAGCTTACGCAGGCTAATGAGGAGCTGGCGGCGATCCGCAAAAAGCAAGAACTACAAAAGGATCAATTAAAGCGGACACAGGAAGAATCCGAAGGATTGAAACGGGAGCTTGAAAAGCTTCATCAGTGGATAGGCGACAACGAGGTGCGAAGGGCGATAGCTGAGCAGGAAAGTATCATCGTATCCAAGCTGGAAGATGCTACAGGGTTACTCGAAAATCTAAAGCGCTATGATTCCCGCATCAATGACTCAGAAAATAAAATTAAAGCCCACGAGCAGCAAAAGATAAGTTTGGAAAGTGAGCTTGTGACGGTTCGCGATTCCTTGAAACAAACGCAAATTAATCATAATACGATTAAGGTAAGCTTATTAGGGATTGATGTAAATCGTATCGAGGCGGATGAAAAGGAGACAGACAATCTGGTCAGAGATATCGTTGCCGCAACTGCCCATTGGCGAATATTATATACGACAATCGAAGAAAAAGAATCACTCCAGAAATCTTTAGAGCAGAACAAAAACGAGCTTCTGCAGCAAACAGAGAATTTAGAGGAGATAGCAAGAGAATTGGAAGCGAAAAAGATTGAAAGGGATGCATCGCTTAAAATATTTGAGAAAGCGAAGCTGGTCGCGGCCGAAAGTGTAGAGCGTCTTCGCGGTCTATTGGAGCAGGGCGAACCCTGTCCCGTTTGTGGTAGCACGGAGCATCCATATGCATTGCATCAACCGCCGCTTGATGATGTCCTTGACGAATTGAAGGAGAGCTATCAGCAATCGGAATTAGCATATACAAGGCTTTTGAGATCTCATAGTAGCCTGGCTGAAGCTTGTGCGCAATTAAGCAAGATAATAGCATCGCAGCAAGTAGATATTTCAAGGAAGACCGCGTCGGCGCTGGAACTGGAGAAAACCTGGTCTGAATTTAGCATTTATGCATCAGCCAAAACAGTCCCAGTTATAGCGACACAAAATTGGCTTGAGAAGAAATTACAGGAGGAGAAAGCAAGGCAGTATCAGTTACAGGAGCAATTAATCAGTTATAAAAAGCAAAAGCAGGAACTGGAAAACGTAAATGATGTTTTGATCGGGCTCGATAGGAATTTGACAACACATGAAAATAATATTAAAGACGTTGACAGATTACTTGTTTCTCTCGGAGAGTTAATGCAGGCTGATACCCGGGAAAGGCAGAAGGCAAGTGATAGCCTGGATAAGCTGAGGCAAAACCTGTCGCCTTATTTTTCTTCGGAGCAGTGGTTCGAGAACTGGCAGAAAGATTCAGAAACGTTTCTGAGCCAGATTAAAAAATTTGCTAGTGACTGGAGGGATAACCTTAAGGCCCTCGAGCAACATGAGAAGAAGTCGAGTGTTCTCACTGTTACCATAGACAAGATGCAAGAACAGGTTACAGAAATCGGGGGAGATTTGAATCTTCGGGAAAGAAAATTAAATCAGGTGCAGGAGCTGTGGAATGAAGTTTCTAAAGAACGCGGGTCCATTTTCAACGGGTCCCCGGTTCAGGAAATAGAAGTGGGGTTGAGGGCCGCGGTTTCCTCTGCCAGACGTGAGTTGGAAGATAAGAACAAAGAGGGTGAGCAGTTGAAGAGTGGTATTACACGAAATACTGCTCAGCTCGAACAGTTAGGAACGGATAAGATGTCATTGTCCGGGCGGGAAGCCGGGCTAGCGTTGCAACAGGAGGAATGGCTAGCTGATTTTAATCAACAGCAGGGAACGATGCTCACTGAAGCGGAGTTATTGCGCTTATTAGCATTTGACCAGAATTGGATTGAAAGAGAAGGAAATGAACTGCGCAAGATTGATGATGCGGTGATGAGCGCTAATTCAGTTTTGATTGAGCGGAACAAGTCCCTGGAATCTCATGATAAACAACGATTATCCGAAAAGACGTTTGAAGAATTAGCTGAACTGCAAAATGAAGTTGCGACTTTCCTGAAGCAAAGCAATAAAAAGGTCAGCGAGATCGATTTCAAAATAGGAGAAGACAAGATACATAAAGATCGGATCGGTCTGCTTTTGCAGGAAATAGAAAAACAGGCTTTGGTCGTGGACAAGTGGGCTAAGCTCAACGATGTTATTGGTTCCGCCGATGGAAAGAAGTTTCGACAGATCGCCCAGGAATACACGCTGGATGTATTGATAAGCTACGCCAATGTACATCTGGAGGCGCTCAATAGGCGCTACTTGTTAAAAAGGATACCCCGGTCGTTAGGGCTGAGTGTGATTGATCAGGATATGGGCGATGAAGAGCGCAGCGTATACTCTCTTTCCGGCGGTGAATCTTTTCTGGTATCGCTGGCATTGGCACTGGGGTTAGCCTCGCTATCTTCCAGGCGCATGAAGGTTGAATCGCTGTTTATTGATGAGGGCTTTGGATCGCTCGATCCCACCACGCTGAACATTGCGATGGATGCTTTGGAGCGCCTGCACAACCTGGGGCGTAAGGTGGGCGTCATATCACATGTGCAGGAAATGACCGAGCGGATTCCCGTCCAGATTAGGGTAAGCAAGCAGAAAAGCGGGAAAGGCAAAGTCGAAATAATAGGGGTGTAAAAGTGGTATTGTTTGGCAATAGGAGTGCGACCGGCTATTTGAAGGAATCACATTCAAGAATTTTCCGACCTAAATTGCTGATGTAAGTCGGATTGACTAGCGATTTGCTACCAGACTCAAGTAGGTAGTCAAACTATTTCAGAAGATGGGAATGAAAGACAGCATCATAGTTGAAATCAGACTTAAGTCGGTAGTTTAACCGAAGTGCGAGAACAATTCGGGACAAAATTCTGAGCGGTTCAGGCAACTCCAAATCTGGTCTAAATAGCGTAATATTGCATAAACTCATACATAATCATGTATAGAAAATCTGGCCTTTTTTTGATGTTGTTTTTAGCCTGGGGCTGGGCGCTGTTTGCTCAGCAGCAACCCAATATATTGGTTATTATTTCTGATGATCATGCCTATCAAACCATTAGCGCGTATGGTAGTAAGTTCACGCAAACGCCCAATATCGACCGGCTGGCAAACGAAGGCGCGCTGTTCACAAAAGCCTACGTGACCAATTCAATTTGCGGCCCCGCGCGGGCAACCTTCCTGAGCGGGAAGTATAGTCACCTCAACGGATTCAAAGACAACGAGAATTCGAACTTCAACTTCAAGCAGGACATTTTCGTGAAGCGCCTGCAATCCGCCGGTTACCAGACTGCCTGGATCGGGAAAATGCACCTGGGCGAGAACACTCCCGAAGGGTTTGACTATTACAATATTCTGCCGGGGCAGGGGCACTACTACAACCCGGATTTTATCGAAACCGGCAATAAGCGCCAGCGATACGCCGGCTATGTCACCAATATTATTTCAGATTTGTCGGAACAATGGCTTGACAAAAGAGATAAGTCCAAGCCGTTCTGCCTGGTCATCGGTCACAAAGCCACCCACAGGACCTGGATGCCTGATCTGCCGGATCTGAACCTGTTCGAAAACAAAAAATTTTCTCTCCCGAGTGACTTTTACGATAACTATGCTACCCGGAAAGCAGCACAGGTGCAGGATATGACGATTGCGAAGACCATGCGCATGGGTTATGATCTGAAGATGTTTGACGCCAGGGCAGATGCCGACAAGGAAGGAAATATTATCAGAATGGATCCTGAACAAAAGAAAATCTTTCTGGATCACTACGATAGGATCCGCGATGAGCTGAAAGCTAAGAATCTATCAGGGAATTCACTCACCGAGTGGAAATATGAGCGCTATATGCGCGATTATCTCGCAACGGCGGCATCGCTCGACCGGAACATTGGCAGGGTGCTGAATTACCTTGATAAAAATAATCTCTCTAAAAATACGATTGTCATTTACCTGTCAGACCAGGGTTTTTACATGGGCGAACATGGCTGGTTTGATAAGCGGTTCATGTACGAAGAGTCTTTCCGGACGCCAATGATCATGAAGTACCCTGGCGTGATAAAATCCGGAACCAAGATCAACGACTTCATCATGAACCTCGACCTGGCGCCAACGCTGCTGGATGCGGGTCACGCGAAAATACCCGCAGAGATACAGGGTCAATCGTTCTTGCCATTGTTAAAACACGAGAAATATTCGGCCCGCAAGGCAATGTATTATCATTACTATGAAAATGGCGAACATTCAGTGTCCCCGCATTTTGGTATCAAAACCCATCGATATAAACTCATCCGTTTTTACAAAAGGGTAGAAAGCTGGGAATTATTTGATTTGGAGAAAGACCCGCGGGAACTAAATAATATATACGATACTAAACTCGGAAATAGGCTTACCAAAACATTAAAGCCCGAGCTGTTGAAATTGATAGAGAAGTATAAAGACGAGGATGCGAAACGTATATTTAATACGCCAATATAATAAATAGCCATCTGCTGGCAACCGCAGCAAAAGGTTTGAGCGGGGGCAGTTGAAAAAGAAGTAACAGGTAAAGTATCAGGTCAATCTTAAAAACTATGTGGATGAGATATTGTAAGATCCTAATATTAGGACTACTAATTCAAGCGGCAGCAACTGCCCAGAAAACGAATTTCGTGACGATTAATCCGGGCGACACGGAGGCGGATATTATTCGCAAAGCTGCAAATATAGTCCCCACGCCCAGGCAGCTTCGCTGGCAACAATTGGAGCTGACCGCCTTTTTTCATTTTGGCGTAAACACCTTTACCGGCAGGGAATGGGGAACGGGCAAAGAAGATCCGAAAATTTTCAACCCTACAGCGCTGAACGCGGAACAATGGGTGAAAACCATGAAGGACGCGGGTTTCAAACAAGTGATTATCACAGCCAAGCATCATGATGGTTTTTGTCTTTGGCCTACTAAAACCACTAGCCATAGCGTAAAAAGCAGCCCCTGGAAAGGCGGCCGTGGAGATGTTGTAAAAGAAGTGGCCGATGCATGCAGGAAGCTGAATATAGGCTTTGGGGTTTATCTTTCCCCCTGGGATAGGAATGCGCCCGTTTACGGTACTGATGCCTACAACGATTTTTTTACACAACAACTTACCGAACTGCTGTCCTGGTATGGGAAAGTGGATGAAGTATGGTTTGATGGCGCTAATGGCGAGGGTCCAAATGGGAAAAAGCAGGTGTACGATTTTGATCGTTGGTATGCGTTGATCCGCAGGATGCAGCCGCAGGCCGTGATTGCTATCATGGGCCCTGATGTTCGTTGGGTGGGGACCGAAACGGGAGTAGGCCGTGAAATGGAATGGAGTGTGGTGCCCGCAAACAATCTGGATCAAAGTTCGATTGCTGCGACATCACAAAAAGATCTGGCGTTTAAACCCCAGGGCGATATGCGCGGCGATGACCTGGGCAGCCGGGAGAAAATATTAAGGGCTAGGGGGTTGGTTTGGTATCCTGCGGAGACCGATGTTTCCCTCAGGCCGGGTTGGTTTTATCACGAGGATCAGGATAGTAAAGTGAAGTCACCCGAAGTGCTCAATAATATTTATTTTACATCCGTTGGGATGAATAGTGTCTTATTATTAAATGTGCCACCAGATAGAAGAGGCCTCGTCAATGAAGCAGATGTGAAGACCCTTCGGGATTGGACAACGATGAGGAAAAAAATGTTTTCCAGCAACCTGGCAAAAGGTGCCCGCGTGACCAGCAGTAATGGTACCGGTCTCAATACTCTGACAGACGGCAATGATGCAACGTTCTTTACTACAAAGAACCGCGATACGTCGACTTCAATCATTATCAGTTTACGAAAAAATACCACCTTCAATATATTGGCCTTGCAGGAAAATATACGGATTGGCCAGCGCGTAGAAAAATTTTCAGCCTATTATGACGATGGCGGGAAATGGGAAAAATTTACTCAGGGGACCACGATCGGTTACAAAAGATTACTACGGTTCGATCCTGTTACCGCACGAAGAATCAAGATTGATATTGAATCATCCCGACTAAACCCAACGCTTGCGGAAGTGGGGTTGTACCTGGGGCGGAAGTGAGCATATTACCTTCCTCATATGGGGAACTTAAAAGGATCGGGTTCTACCGGTCAAACCCAGGGATTGACGTTTTACCACTAAATGGGAACCTCATCGTTAGACAACAGCGCTAAGTGACCGCCAATCATTCGGCAGGCAAAAACTTTGGTGTCAGAGGCTGATTCACCTGGGCGAAGTTGGCCCGGAATTTCAAATCTTCGCTGAACATTAGTTTGACTTCCGCCTATTAAGGTAATAAGCGGAAGCTTAAGACCTTGTATCGGGCAATGAAGCATGCGCCAATGACTCCGGCACTTTTACCCAGCACTGACATCTTTAATTTTGCGTCGTTGTTCACGAGATTTATACTGTATTTTTTTAAGGCAGTAATAATCGGTAAGCGTATATAATCCTCTGTTTGAGCTAGTACACCGCCGAGAATTATTAATTCAGGATTGAATATATTTACTAGTGCAGAGATGCCTTTTCCGATCTTTTCACCTATTTCGGCGAATAGTTCTATAGCCAGCACGTCTTCGTTTAAGGCCGCATTAACGACATCCTGTAGTAAAATACCATCAATATCTATATTTTTTTTTGAAATTTGTGATTTGGAACCTGAGCGAAGCTTTTCTTTGAACCTTCTAAGCAATGCATATCCGGATGCTTCCGTTTCCAGGCAACCTTTTTTTCCGCAATGGCAAATGATCTCGTTTTCAAAAAAAGGGATGTGCCCAATTTCGCCACCGTAACCTGATTTACCATAGTAAATAGTTCCGTTTACAACAGCACCCATACCTAGCCCATAGTCCATATTGATAAAAAGCATATTCTTTTCATTTCCCCCACCCAGGCAATATTCACCATAGGCCATGGAGCGGGAGTCATTATCAATATATACAGGTATTCCCAAAAGTTTCTCCAGCGTAATTGCCACCGGTTCTTTTCTAAAGTAGAAGTAGCTGTAGCTATATCCCGTTTCTATATTAACCCTTCCCGACAGATTTATTCCTATACCAAGTATCTTTTTTTTGGATACAGATGATTTTCTAATGAAGGACCGGATTATTGTTACCAGCTTGTTGAAGGAAACGATATCGTTTTGAAGCTGGAAAGGGATTTGCAGTTTTACTTCTACAACGTTCTTTCTAAAATCAATCAAGCCCATGTTAATCGCGTCCTTTCTTACGTCTACTCCAAGAAAAAAAGCAGCGGATGGATTCAGGCTAAAACTGGAAGCTCGTCTGCCGCCAGTTGACCCCATCTTGCCGTTTTCGGTAATCAGTCCCTCTTCACTAAGCTCTAACACAAGAGCCATCGCTTTTGGGGAACTAATATGCAATTCCTTGCTTAAATCGGCAACTGTCGCCTGATCATTGTTGTCCAAATACTCAAGGATGGCTCTTTTCAGCGCATTATTTTTTTTAGCCAGTCCTGCAGACTCTGAACTGGAGGAATAAACATCTTTTAATTGTAGGTGCATTTTTTCACTTAAAAATTCAAACAAATAATCAGGCAATAAAAGTAGGATAAAAATATTACTGAAAGACAGTTAAAAAAATATTTTAAAAAGTTTTGGCTGTTATTAAAATAATTGTATTTTTATACAACAAATGCAATGAAGAGAAATATTATGTCTGACATGATATGTTTTGCCAACTTGCCGGGACGATTTTTCGCAGTTGCCGCCATAATACTTATGACAAGTTTTTTATATGGTTGCCAACCCTCAAAAGTATTCAAGGCAGATGTATTAGTGGTAGGAGGCGGAACGGGTGGAACCGCAGCAGGTATTCAGAGTGCGCGGTCAGGGGCTAAGACTGTAATTGTAGAACCCGGGGTGTGGTTGGGGGGAATGATTTCTTCGGCGGGTGTAAGTGCAATTGATGGCAACCATGCGTTAGCATCGGGTCTTTGGAATGAGTTCAGAGAGAAGATCTATAAAGTATATGGTGGCCCCGCTAAAGTAGAGACGGGATGGGTAAGTAAGACACAATTTGAGCCGCATGTGGCTGATAGCATTTTTAAGCAAATGGTTGCTGCAGAAAAGAATCTGACCGTTCTCTATGAGAATAGTTTTGAAAGACTTACGATGGACGGGACGAAGATTGCGGCTGTATATTTCAAAAATAAAAAGAACAGGACATTGACGATCGTAAAGGCACCCATTGTTATTGATGCTACTGAGCTTGGCGATGTGCTCAAAGCTGCTGGAGTTCCATTTGATATAGGAATGGAGGCGGGGTCGGAAACAGGAGAGAGTGTGGGTGTGAATGAAACGAACGATATCATTCAGGATTTGACCTACGTGGCGATCCTGAAAGATTTTGGCAAGGACGCTGATAAAACCATTCCTCGCCCCACTGAATACAACCCTAAGGAGTTTGATGGCTCCAATACAGATTATTATCATGATAAGACGATAAAGGCTCCCACCGTAAACGCGAAAAAGATGTTGGAGTATGGGAAGTTGCCAAAAAGTAAATACATGATTAATTGGCCGATTCGGGGGAATGATACGTATTTGAATGTGATCGAGATGACTGGTGAAGAGCGGGAGTTTGCATTGCAAGCGGCCCGTCAAACCACCATGAGATTTATATATTTTATCCAACATGAGTTGGGTTACAAGAATCTGGGTTTGGCAGACGATGAGTTTCCCACAAAGGATAAGCTGGCAATCATCCCTTATTACCGGGAAGGCAGGCGGGCAAAGGGATTAGTTAGATTCACGATGCCTTACATTGAAAGGCCTTTCGACTATAAGGAACCTTTGTACCGAACCGGAATTTCAGTTGGAGACTATCCAATTGATCATCATCATAAAAAGAACTTGTCCGCGCCCCAACACCTGGAATTTCACCCCATCCCATCATTCAATGTTCCCTTGGGAGCCATCATCCCGAAAAATGTTTCAAATTTGATTGTCGCCGAGAAAGGGATTTCCGTGAGCAATGTTGTAAACGGAACTACACGCCTGCAACCTTGTGTTTTGCTAACCGGTCAGGCTGCTGGAATACTGGCTGCAATGAGCTCAACAGGGAAAATCGCACCAAGAGATGTAGGAATTCGCGCGCTTCAACAGCAATTATTAACTGCGAGCGCATACATCATGCCCTATATTGATGTCCCGAGGGCTCATCCCTTATTTGAGTCTATTCAACGAATTGGGGCGACCGGAATTTTGCGAGGAACAGGTATTCCATACAAATGGGCCAACCAAACCTGGTTTTATCCTGATTCATCGGTGGTTACGAAAGAGTTTGTGGAGAACCTGCAGGATATGTATTCCTTTAAATATAGTTCTAGCAGACAGTATCTGACGATTGAAGAAGCTATCGATGTCTTGCGACTACTCAACTATCCCGTGGAAGGCATCAGGGAAAAATGGTTTTCCTGGGGATTAGAGAATTTCGATACCAAAAGGATGATCAAGAGATCGGAGTTAGCAGTACTATTAGACAAGACTCTCGATCCATTTAAAAAGGAAATAGATTATAACGGTTACTTTAAAAATAAATTCTGAATTAAAACATAGATTATGAGAAGACTAATTCTTGCTTTAATAGTTCTATGGAATTGTATGCCAGTCTTTGCGCAGCAAGCGCACATCGTCGGGAAAATTACAAATTTAGAGGGTGATCCTGTAGCGGGGGCCTCGGTTATTGTAAAGGGCACTACAATCGGAACTACAAGTAACGAGCAGGGAGCTTTTACTATCCTGAGTAAAATTGGCGAGGTATTGCAGGTTACTAGCGTTAGTTATGCTCCTGCAGAAATTACGGTAAATGGCCCAAACGTGTCTGTAACGCTTGCTCCGGGGGGGAGATCGATGGCTGAAGTCGTTGTCGTTGGCTACGGCACCCAAAAAAAAGGAAGTATTACCGGAGCCATCTCCTCTATTACGGACAAAGAAATACTGAAGGCCCCTCCCGTCGGAATCACAAATATTTTGGGATCGAGGGTTGCGGGGGTAGCCATGCTGCAACAATCCGGACAGCCGGGAAGCGATGCGGCATCACTCCTGATTCGTGGTGAGGGTGCCACCTACATAGTAGATGGAGTCGTGCGTAGCATAAATGAAATAGATCCAAATGAAATAGAGTCTATTTCGGTCCTGAAGGATGCGACTTCCGCTTCCGTGTACGGCTTGAATGCGACATCCGTTGTCATTGTTACCACAAAGAGAGGGCTGGGACAGAAGCTCAATATTTCTTACAATGGTTCTTATGGTACCAGTCAAAACGCAAACCAGCTCAAATGGCTCGATGGACCAGGATATGCTTATTACTATAACCAGGCAAGAATTCTTGATGGGGACCAGCCCCTGTTTAACGCAGATATGGTTCAGAAAATGAAAGACGGAGTTGATGGATGGGGCAATACGAATTGGTATCAGAAAGTTTTTGGAACGGGTAACACGGCCCAACACAACGTCACAACGGCGGGTGGCAATGAAAAAATAAAGTTTTTCACTTCAATAGGCGCTTTCACTCAGAATGGGAATGTAGCGAAATTCAATTACGACAGATACAACCTTCGGGCGAACATCGATGCCAATATCTCAAAGAGCTTCAAAATGGCGCTTGGCATTAGTGGCCGGGTTGAGAATAGAGACAATCCCAGATACAGTGCAAATCCTAACGATTGGCACAATATTCCTCAACAGGTTGTGAGGGCACTTCCCTACTTTCCGGAGAGAATGACAATTGACGGAGTCGGGTATTTCACATCGACACCGACGGCCTCTTCGCCAGTGAGTCCTTTGGCGGCTATCTATGAATCGGGCTATGCCAGATCAAATAATAATTTTGTGCAGTCGAACTTTACACTTGAGTATGATGCACCCTGGTTGGAAGGTCTTTCGTTGAAGTTTATGGGAGCTTACGACAAGCTATTTCAGTTTGCCAAATCTTTGGCTATCCCCTATAAAACCATGCTGGCTAGTCTTCCGACAGCAACGAGCCAATCCATCGCTTACCGGTTGTTTACAGACAATTCCGGAAATGTCTCATTGACAGAATCTGCGTACAACTCAACTAACGTAGTCACCCAATCAAGTGCCAATTTTGAAAGGGCATTTGGAAAACATAAAGTAACATTCCTTGGATTAGCTGAAACAAGAAATGCTTTTGGGAATTCACTTGGCGTAACTGGCTTTGGTTTGGATTTTCTGCAGTTGGATGAACTAAGTAAGATCACAAATCTTTCAGGAAATGGCAGCGAGAAGATTCCATCGTTAAGTGGTTCAAGCAGTCAATCGCGCCTCATCGGTTATGTCGGCAGGGTGAATTATGACTACGATAGCAGGTATCTGGCTGAGTTTTCTGTCAGGCGAGACGGCAGCTACCTATTTAGTGGGATGAATGGAGCAAGATGGGTTAATTTACCTGCTGCATCTCTGGGCTGGAGAATAGACAATGAAGATTGGTTTGAGTCGGGATGGATTAACACTTTAAAACTAAGGGGAGGAGTTGGTAAGACGGCGACTTCGGCGGTTAGCCCGTTCCAATATTTGAATTTGATGACGCTTTCTTCAAATCAGGTTATCATTGGCGGATCAAGCCAGAGTATGGTGTACTCAGGAACTTTGGGAAATCCCAATCTGACCTGGGCAAAAGCGATATCCTATAACGCTGGCTTGGATCTTGTTGCATGGAAGGGCCTACTGGGCTTAGAATTCGACCTTTTTTATAAATATCAGTATGATTTATTAGGTGCTATAGCAGGAGCCTATCCCCCTTCAATGGGTGGTTACTATTTCACAACCGCAAATGTGAATAAAATTGATTACCGGGGTTTGGACTTCACATTGACTCATAATAAGCGCTTGGGCGACTTCAGGTATGGCGTGCGTTTGGTCGGATCTTACGTAAAACGAAAATGGCTGTATTACGCTGGCGATTCTGAAAACACACCAGACTATCGAAAACTGACCGGTAAAGAAGTTGGAGCACAGTTAGGATTCATTTCAGAGGGATTATTCAAGTCGCAGGAGGAAATCGATGCCTCCCCGCTAGTGGAAGGGTACAAAGTTTTGCCGGGGTACATCAAGTACCGGGACTTGAATGGCGATGGCAAGATCACCTATGCACAGGATATGGCCTATGTGGGTCGAAGCCCCTATCCCAAATTTCAAACCTCGATGGATCTTAATGGAGATTGGAAGGGAATAGATTTTGATATTTTGTTGCAGGCCGGATTCGGAAGGGATGTCGCGCTAACCGGCGTTTATACGGCATCGGGTTCTAGCGGCGTGATGGATAATACTGCGTTCACAAAGTTATTTTATCACGGAGGAAATTCTCCTCAGTTTCTGGCCGAGAATTCATGGACGCCAGAGAATACAAATGCAGAATTCCCGCGGTTGTCATTAGTGAATGTAAGCAACAATAATGGTTTCGCTTCAACCTTTTGGTACCGATCCGGGGATTATTTGAGACTGAAATCATTTCAAGTGGGGTACACATTCAATAAAAAAATTATAAGGGCTGCTGGAATCGAAAAACTCCGGATCTTTTTGCAGGGTTCTAATATTCTCACTTTTAGTGAGCTGACGAAGTATAATATTGATCCGGAACAGCCCGGTGTCAATAATGGGTACTATCCTCAACAAAAGACATTATCCTTCGGTATCAATCTGACTCTTTAAATTGAATGATATGAAAACAACAATATCTATAATATTCTTGGCGACTGTGGTGGCATTCACATCCTCTGGTTGCAAAAAATGGCTTGACCTAACGCCGCGTGATCAACTCAGTGATAAGGTAATCTGGGAAAGCGCGGATAACGTCAATCTTTATGTTAACGGGTTTTATACTTATTTGCACCAATATGGGCAGTTTGGAAATCAACAGTTTCAGGGCAGCCTGACGGAGAGCCTCACAAACACATTTAAATATGGTTCTTATGCATTGGGGCACAAGGCGGGTCATCCGAATAATTACGTTTTTGATCCCTCTATTATAACGCCTGCGGGTTGCTTTTATGATAACTGGGCCGATGGCTACAATAAAATCAGACGGTTGAATGAATTTTTGGCCTCCATGAAAAAGTACTCAGGATATACCGAAAGTCAAAATAATCAGTGGGAAGCGCAGGCGAGGTTTTTTAGGGCCTTCATGTATTTCCAAATTGCTAAAAGACACGGCGGGTCAATTATTTATACGGATATCGCAAATATGAAGAAGGATGTGCCACTGAGTACTGCAGAAGAAACCTGGGACCTGGTGGCCAAAGACCTTGATTTTGCCATTGCTAATTTACCGGCGGTGTGGCCTGCGGCCAGCAAAGGTCGGGTGAGTAAATACGCAGCATTTGCTTTCAAGTCACGTGCGATGTTGTACGCACAGCGTTGGCAGGCAGCTAATGATGCAGCGGATTCAGTAGTGAATTCCGGTCTATACTCGTTGGTGAACGACTACAAACAATCGTACAAGGGCGGCAATAGTGAGTCGATCCTGGAGTTCCAATACGGTACTACAGGTCCAAATCACACATTTGATAAAGACTATGTTCCCTTAAGTGATGGGTATGAATTTGGCGGATTAGGTACGCCCACACAGGAGATGGTAGAGAGTTACGAGAAAGCTGATGGAACAAAAATGGATTGGGCCCCCTACCATGTTGCAAGTGCCAGTCGGCCCCCTTACGAAGATCTGGAGCCGAGATTTAAAGCCACTATTATTTATCCGGGCTCCCAGTGGAAAGGGAAAGTTATGCAAAACGCTGTGAACGGCACCAATGGGACTTTTATGGCATACCGGGCGCAACCTTATACATATGGCTATACAACGACCGGTTATTTTTTACGGAAACTGTTGGATGAAAGTCTAATAGATGTCAAGGGTAAGCCCAGCACGCAGACCTGGGTGGAGCTAAGGTTTGCTGAGGTTCTGTTGAATAAAGCCGAGGCATCCTATAAGCTGAATAAGATGACGGAAGCAAGGGCTGCTTTGAATCTGGTCAGAGCCCGTGTCGGCTTACCTGCCAAAACCTCAGGAGGTGAAGAGTTTTTCCGGGATTACCGGAATGAACGTAAGGTGGAATTAGCCTATGAGGGGCAACTGTTCTGGGATATGCGAAGATGGAAGCTGGCTCATATTGAATACAACAATTACCGGGCCCATGGTTTCAAGATTACAGGATCGAATTACGAGTATATTGATGTTGACTATCAAGATCGGAAGTTCTTCGAAAAAACCTATATCCTCCCCATTCCCTTGAGCGAGCTTGAGAACAATTCGCTGATACAGCAGGTAGATCAATGGAAATAAAGAAAAAAACAGCGTTATGAAAACAAAAAAATTTTATATCTCTTTTTTGATTCCCATTTTACTTTTTGGATTTTATAGTTGCCAAAAGGTTGCAGACCTTACACCTTCAACCTCGAGGGAAGGAATCAACAGCATCACTGCCAGCTTTACGAATGATGAAAGCTCAGAAAATGCTTTTTCGAGCGAGATTGATCATGAAAAGAAAGTGATTACGATTGTGTTTCCTTATAATTATCCACGTACGTCAAATAATGTTCTGAAAATGAGCGATCTGACGAACGTTAGAGTCAAGGCAAATCTTGATGATAACGTGACATTGTCTCCAGGATTGCTGTACCTGGATCTGACAAAAGAAAATTTTGTCAACGTAACCGATCAGACAAAAATTTCAAGGAAATACAAAATTGTTGCTGAAATAAGAAAGAGCGACAAGGCACAAATTACGGGGTTTGAACTTCCGGGATTAGGACTGAATGGAATCATTGACGAAAACTCGAAAACTATTTCTATCATTTCGATTGATGCATTGGGGAAAGCTCTGGCAAAGGTTGTTATATCTCATGGAGCGTCAATAAGTCCCGATCCGGCGACAACGGCCCAAGACTACGATGCGCACTTCCAATTAACGGTTACCGCTCAAAACGGGGTTACAAAAAGTATTTATAATGTTAGAAAGGCAGTGCCTAAAAAGACAGCCTTTGGAATGCGGCCCGGAAGCGCTAAAATTCTTTGGGCTAAGAAGTTGGGTTCTGAACTGGGCATTAATGTAATGAATCTGACCACTGGAATTGCCGCAACAAAAAATTATCTGGTGGTAAACACTAGAACGCTAAATAGTATTTATCTTGACCGAAGAACGGGAGAGATTGCGGGTAGTGTAAATCTGGGTTCAGTTGCAGGAAACCTCACTAACTTCTATAGTACGGCAGATGAAAACAATAATATTCTGGTTTGTAATCTTTCTCCGAATGCAGGATCTTTTAAAGTCTGGCGCATAAAGGATGTTCTTGGTACACCGGAGTTGTATATAGACTGGAGCGGTGGACAGGCGATCGGAAGGAAACTCTCAGTAAAAGGAAGCCTGGATGCTGACGCCATCATCACCGGCACTATATTGGGTACGGGAAACAAGTTCGCACGATGGAGGGTTGTAGGTGGTGTATTGCAATCACAGACGCCGGACATTATAGCTGTTTCCGGTATTGGAGGCGGATGGGGTAATAATGCCGACGTGGTTCAAACGAGTGCAACGAATATTACCAGTGATTATTTTGTAGCATATTACGCAACGCCATATAAGTTTGCATGGGTGAATGGATTAACAAATACAGTTAAAGCCTGGGGACCTGCGCTCAGCTCGAATTGGCTATCAAACGCGGTTGATTTCGCGGTATTCAATAACAACGCTTATGCAGTTCAGAATTCAGTCAATTCATTTACCTGGGGAAGCGATGATGCTGTGTACTTGTACGATGCCAGTTCAACAACCGCATTTAGTTCACCGATCTGGAGTGCTCCCATTGGTACCTACGGCGGAAAGGACAATGGCGGACAGAATGCAAATGGGACGGGTGATGTAGCGCTGCAGGTTTCGGAGAATGGATATTATTTGTACCTGTACTTTATGTTTACTAATGGTCAGGTAGTTTGTGTTCAGTACGATTGTATTGATATGTGATGATAGATTAAATGGATTTGATTATGGCTCTATTTATGACAAACAAGTCGGGGGTATTAGCATTTTTCTTCTCAATAGTCTTTGGAGTATTGACTGGTTCATGTGGAAAAAAAAGCGCTCCAACTCATACGTTTCCTGACCCTCCAAAATCTAATACTCAGAAACCAAGGTTCCTTTGGATTGATGCTGCTGCGAATTTCAATGATTTCGCAAACGATAAGAATAAAATATCCCGGGATCTCACATTAGCGAAGAACGCTGGGTTTACCGATGTTGTCGTAGATATAAGGCCTACCTCAGGAGACATTCTGTATAATTCCGCGGTCCCAGGAGTGCAAAAAGTAGAATGGTTGCCCGCCTGGGTGAATGGGGTTTACACAAAAGTGAACCGCACGGCGGATTGGGATTACCTCCAGGCATTTCTAGACGCCGGCAAAACAATTGGGTTGAAGGTTCATGCAGGCTTTAATACGATGGTTGGCGGTCAGAGTTCGGGACTTGGCAGTCAGGGCATCTTGTTTAGAGAGGCTGCAAAAAAATCGTGGGCAACCTCACTGAATACAAGTTCAGGTATAATGAACACCATGGACCTAGGTGCAGGTACAAAATTCTTGAATCCGGCTAACGAGCAGGTTCAGGATTACCTGGTTGGCTTGTTGAAAGATCTTGCGAAGTACGATCTGGATGGGATATTTATTGACCGGGGCAGATATAACGGGATCGATGCAGACTTTTCAGAGATTAGCAAGCAGAAGTTTCAGGATTTTAATGGGGGTGCAGCCGTTACCAACTATCCCGGTGATATTATGCCGGCTGGCGCAACCGTGGCAACCATTTCGGCAATGACGGTTTATCCGCCTCTCTTTAAAAAATGGCTGGAGTTCAGAGTAAAAACGATATATGAGTTTATGGAAAAGGCACGGAATGGCATCAAGTCGGTGAATCCGAAAATAAAATTTGGTGTCTATGTGGGGGGATGGTATTCCTCATACTACGACGTGGGTGTAAATTGGGCTAGCTCAAAATATGATCCTTCAAGGTATTATAAATGGGCTAGCGCAAATTATTATAAGTATGGGTATGCGGCTCTGATGGATCAAACCCTGATTGGTGCTTATGCATCGCCATTAAAGGTCTTTGGCACTGGTGAATGGACCATGCAGGGATTTTCCAGACTGGCAAAGGAGAAAATCTACAATGATTGCCCGATGGTTGCAGCCGGGCCAGACGTGGGCAACTGGGATCCAGGAAACAACGCTACACAGGAACAGGAAAATCAGGCAATTGTAAGCTCAGTGAAAGCATGTATGGATGAATGTGATGGGTATTTTTTGTTTGATATGATCCACCTGAAGCTGGCAAACCAGTGGCAATATGTGAAACAAGGTATTGATAAAGCGTTACAGTAAGATTTTTCAACTTGTATTGAACGAATTTATTTGCCTGGTAAAGTGAAATTGATGTCTGACTTAAAAAAAAGAAATCCATTTTTCTGGATACCCTCCACTTGGTTTGCAATGGGGCTTCCTTTTGTAGCATTGGCAACCTCAGCGGCCATTATGTACAAAAGCATGGGGATCAGCGACACGCAAATTGCAATCTGGACATCAGTCATTATGTGGCCTTGGACTTTCAAACCGTTGTGGAGTCCTTTTATGGAGCTCTACAAAACCAAAAAGTTTTTCGTAGTAAGTACCCAAATTTTGACGGGAGTGCTTTTTGGTCTGGTTGCGTTGAGCCTCCATCTGAGTGCATTTTTCGCCGTTTCAATTGCCGTATTGCAAATCATTGCTATAAGTGGGGCAACACATGACATAGCTGCAGATGGCGTGTACCTAAATGAACTGAATTCTAAGGAGCAGGCAAGATACGCGGGTTGGCAGGGGGCATTTTACAATGTTGCAAAAATTGTTGCCGGAGGCGTTTTAGTTTACTTCGCTGGGATGCTCGAGAAAAGCGCGGGCATTACACAGGCTTGGGTCATCATCATGTTAGTGTTTGGGGGAATTATGTTGTTGATGGGTATTTATAACAGCAGAGTGCTACCCACGGGAGGTAAAGCCGTTAGGAAAGAAAGTTCTAAAGACATTGCAAAGACGCTGAGAGACGTGTTTGTCACATTTTTTCAGAAGAAGAATATCTGGTTTGCGCTGCTATTTATCGTATTTTATCGATTCGCAGAAGGGCATGCTATCAAAATAGCACCCTTATTTTTCAAAGCGACCAGGGCGGAAGGAGGACTTGGGCTCTCGACAGATCAGATTGGTTTTTTATACGGGACGATCGGCGCAGTAGCTTTTGTTTTCGGTTCGATCATATCGGGCTATTATGTTTCGCGCAAAGGATTGTCAAGAAAAACGCTGCTCACACTTTGTGCAGTGTTCAATCTTCCATTTGCTGTGTATGCCTTCCTGGCTTGGTCACAACCTCAAAACATGTATGCCATTGGAACCGCCGTAGGATTTGAATATTTCGGTTATGGTTTTGGGTTTATTGGTCTCATTCTGTTTATTATGCAAAATGTAGCACCAGGAAAATATAAAATGGCACACTATGCTTTTGGGGGTGGGATTATGAATCTGGGATTCATGATCCCCTCGATGTTAAGTGGAGTCATCAGTGATTATTTGGGATACAGGAATTTTTTCATCTGGGTCCTCATCTGCACTATTCCGGCATTCGTCGTTTCCTGGCTGGTGCCCTTAAAGTCAAAGTCAGAAATTGAGGCGCTTGACCATGCGGAGTCTGCCAGTCCCAATGATTTTGCAACTTCAATGGAGATGAACCAAAGGGAGTAGTTGGGCGCTGAACTAAAGTTGGACGGGGTTTTTATTTGAGGGTCGGCTGGTTGGCTAGCCCGATGTGAAAATAACAATGAATTAAAAAAGTAGAAGATGCTTATTACAGGGACATTTATTGACGAAATAAGCCATGATATCCCGCATCAGAATTGGGGTGTTAAGGAGTGGGAGCAGGATTTCCGGCTTATGAAACAGGCGGGAATTGATACGGTAGTTGTGATTCGCTGCGGCTACCGGAAGTTCGTTACATATCCATCGAAATATCTGATTCAGAAAAGAGGCTGTTTCAAACCTCCGGTTGATTTAATCGATTTGTTTCTCTCACTTGCTGATAAGTATGAAATGAACTTTTATTTCGGATTATATGACAGTGGCATGTATTGGGATACTGGGGATCTGAAGCACGAAATCGAAGACAACAAGTTTGTTATCGAAGAAGCCTGGAAGGAGTACGGGCATCACCCTTCGTTTAAGGGGTGGTATTTGAGTATGGAAATAAGCCGCCGTACAATTGGTGCTACAGAAGCATTCCGGGCACTAGGGGTACAATGTAAAGAAATGAGCAATGGACTCCCTACATTCATGTCCCCATGGATTGATGGAAAGAAGGCGGTATTAGCTTCGTCATCCGACCTTACAAAAACAGAAAAGGTAAGCGTCGAAGAACATGAAAGGGAATGGCGCGAAATTTTTAGCGGGCTGCAAAGTGCGGTAGATGCGGTCGCCTTTCAGGACGGGCATATTGACTATGATGAACTGGATACTTTTTTCTCGGTGAATAAAAAACTGGCAGATGAATTTGGTTTTGAATGCTGGACTAACGCAGAGACTTTCGATCGCGATATGCCTATTAAGTTTTTGCCTATTAAGTTTGAAAAATTGAAGCTGAAGCTTGAGGCCGCAGCAAGAGCAGGGTATGACAAAGCAATCACCTTTGAGTTTTCACATTTTATGAGCCCACAAAGTGCATATTTACAGGCTCATCATCTTTTTAACCGCTACCAGGAGTACAAGCAGAACCTATGACGACACATAACAATATGACTTCCGAGAGATTCTTAGGACTGGATGCGTTGCGGGGCGCTTCGATTCTGCTAATGGTTTTGTCGGGAAGTATTGCTTTTGGTGGCGTTCTTCCGGCATGGATGTATCATGCGCAGGTGCCCCCACCCAATCATGTTTTTGATCCCTCAATTCCCGGTATTTCCTGGGTAGATCTCGTGTTCCCTCTTTTTTTGTTTTCAATGGGTATGGCGATGCCGTTGTCCTTGCAAAAGAAGATTATGCAGCAAGGCCGATTAAATACGGTAATCGACATCGTAAAGAGATTTGCCCTGCTTTCATTTTTTGCTATTTTCACCATGCATGCACGTGCATGGGTAATGAAGAAGGACCCAACAGCGACCGAGCAGCTTTTGTCGTTGGGTTGTTTCATTCTTTTGTTTTTGATTTATGGCAATTGGGGAAAACTCGTCAAAGGGAGAGTTGCAGCGATATTGCAGTATGTTGGTATTTTGATGGCCTTGATTTTTCTTTTTAGTTATCCTTTCTATAACGGAGGGTTTCAGTTACAGAAGAATGATATTATTATACTGGTTCTGGCCAACATGGCTTTGTTTGGAAGTTTGCTGTGGATGTTTACCCGGGAACGACCTTGGTTGCGTATTGGCCTACTACCATTCATAATGGCGATCATGCTCGCATCCGACGCATCAGACTCATGGAATAGCTGGGTCTTCCACTACTCTCCGGCCCCCTGGCTTTACAAGTTTCATTTTCTGAAGTATTTGTTTATTATTATCCCCGGAACCATTGCAGGTGATTGGTTGCTTAAAGGGTCGGGCAGGGTGGTTGACTACGCTAAAGGGGACAAGTGGATTGCCGTGCTGTCATTCACCCTCGTAGTAACAAATATCATAGGACTCTTTTCCAGGCAACTATTGCCAAACTTGTTCGTTAGTCTTGGTATTTGTATAGTGTTGCTTCTTCTGTCAGCAAGAACTAGTAAAGATGTGTTTTTGAAAAGATTGGTTAATTCGGGCGTTTATTTGCTGATGCTGGGATTATTTTTTGAAGCATTTCAGGGAGGAATAAAAAAGGACCCGTCAGGGTATAGTTACTATTTTGTGACAACCGGGCTCGCATTCTTTTGTTTGTCCTTTTTCTTGGTTGCCGAAAAAGAAAGGTTTTTTGGCAAAATTGTGGGCTACTTGTCACTTAACGGAAAGAATCCAATGATTGCTTATACAGCGGGAAATCTGCTGGTCTTACCTGTATTGAAGCTAACGGGACTTTATTTCGCGTTTAATGCTTTGGCAGCTAATGCGTTTCAGGGATTTTTAAGAGGGGTTATTTTTACACTTATTGTTTCAATAATTACAGTTTTTTTTACCCGTAGGAAATTGTACTGGAAATCTTGATAGTTATGAAAAAGAAAATCTTATTGGCGCTGATTACTACTTCCCTTATGTCTGCGACCGTTCATTCACAGCAGGTGACAAATCAAATGCAAAAGTCACTGAATGCTGCAGCGCAGGGAACTATTGTGCAACTGGAAAATTTCCTGACTGAGAAACTGCCAAAGGTCGCGTATAAAAAAATTGTTCAGCCGGGACCCCAATTTTTAATTTCTGATGACCCGGAGTATATAAGGGTGCCAGAAGCAATTGTCCTGCAGGAGGCCGTGAACCCGGGAACGGTGCGGCTCTACTTATATAATGTAAATGGCGTTCAGGAAGCAAAGAAAATTGACAGAAAGATAACCGCGGTGATTCGAAATCTCGGAAAACAGACAATGCAGCTGAGAATGTTACGTTACTCCTCTCAGAGTCCAACTACAAATTATTTCTTAGCGGGCAAGAATGGTCTGCGTGATTTTTTCAATCCGGTGACGGTCACGAAAGTTTATACAGTGAAGCCGGGAGCAGCGATACCCATTGACCCTAAACTTGAGAAGAGCGTTGTTAAGTATGATGAGCTTGTCCATGGATTTTATGAATTTTTGGTTGATCAGCCAGCGCAGGTGAGTGTAATCCAGACTGATCCGGGTACGAGCGGCCCAACGGCATTGGTAAGAATTAAGTCGGTTTACCCACCAAAGGGTACAAATGCTGGCCGCGGACTGTTTGGCGTATCGAACTATCTGGTTCGTGCTAAGGATACTTTGGTAACAGCTGGGGGCACCAGGCAGTTAATCGTTGCGGACGGTGAGTCTGATCCCTGGATCGAAGGAACAGAAGGCAGCACCGGTATAACGACCAGAAACGCTGGTAATTATGGTGTTTTATATCATATAGAAATGAAATGGAAAAGTACAGATGGTAAGGGCCTGGCTTTGGTCACCTGGAACTCACGCGCCGGTGATAACAAATGGTGTGGGGGAATGGCAAACACAATGGTGGTTAGTGAAGGTAAGTTTCCTGGGGGAATCATTCAATTGCCTTCCAATGAATTGCGCGTAAAGGCTGATCCTGACGCTATTCTCGTTCAAATTTTTAAACCGGATTTGACTAAGGAAATACAAGAGCTGAAACTTACGTATTCACCTCCCGGGGCTTCATGCCTTCCGACGCCGCTGATTTTTATACCTGTCGAACTAAATTAAATGGAGTTCTAGAATGTTTTAAAGTGGTACCTATGGATGACAACTGTATTATTAAATTCGAATAACACAATAAAAAAATGTCGAAAACTGTGATACTTTTTACAGCGCTTTTGGTGATGCTAACATCGGCCCGAGCGCAGGAATTGCCGGCAGTTGATTCCAGTTATGCTAATTGGTATTATTTACAGAGGCTGGAATATTTTGAAAGAATGCCCGCGATCAAAGGAGCGATCGTCTTTGTAGGGAACAGCATTACTGAAAGAGGTGGGTGGCAGGAGATACTGGCAAAAGTTAAGTATCCCATTATCAATCGTGGCATTGGGGGCGACAATTCTTTTGGCATACTGGCACGGTTGGGGGAGGTGCTGCGGTTTCGCCCGAGAGCTATATTTTTGATGGACGGCGTTAATGATCAGTTCAGAAAATTGCCGCAGGAAGTGAGTATCAATAATTATCGCCGAATTATCAGAAGAATCAAAGCAGAATCTCCGCGTACAAAAATCTATATTCAAACGGCTTTGCCCATTAACGAATCGATGACCGTAGAAGCCTATACAAAGGGTCGCAATATACTAGTGCATGAGCTGAACGCGAAGTTGAAACTATTGGCGGCCGAAGAAAAGGTCACTTTTATAGACATATGCCCTTTATTTCAGGATGAAAATGGTATACTCAAGCCTGAATTCACGATGGATGGAATACATTTGAAACCGAGTGCATATATCGATTGGTGCAATTTTCTGAAATTGAAGAAATACTTATGATTTTGTCTCGCTCACCCAAATAGAATAGGTCCTTATGCATCAGAATTGAAGCTACAACCCGGTGTTTTCATGTGGTTGACCTATATTTGCCGGAAATATTTTAGTCTGCACATATGAGAAGTTACCTTCTAAACAAGTTGATACCCGTTGTTCCGGCCATGCTAATAATTACGCAGGGGTTCGCTCAATTGCCCGCCCGGGTGGACTTTCAAAAAACCGTGGATGGACAACAAACAGACCTGCTTTTCCTGAAGAACAGGAAGGGTACTAAAGTGGCTATTACCAATTTTGGGGCGCGGATCGTGAGCCTCGTCGTTAATGATAAAGAGGGCAAGCCGGTAGACGTCGTTATCGGATTTAATACGATCGACGAGTATCTGAATGCCAAAGGCAGCCGGGGTTACGGGGCCGTGATGGGCCGTTACGCAAACAGGATCGGCAATGGCAGGTTTGAGCTGGATGAGAAAAGTTATCAGCTTGAGAAAAATAATAATGGGAACAATATCCACGGTGGGCCAAAAGGATTTAATGAAAGGATCTGGAAAATAGTAAAAGCGAACAAAAAGAAAATCAAGCTAGCCTATTTTTCAGCAGATGGTGAAATGGGATTTCCGGGGAATTTGCAGGTAAGCGTGACCTATAGCCTGGATAAAATGAACCGGTTGGGTATTCAATACGAGGCAAGAACAGATAAGAAGACCATTATTAACCTGACGAATCACAGTTTCTTTAATTTGAACGGTGATGGGAATATCCTCAATCATGAGGTGTTTATCGACGCTGGTTTTTTCACGCCAGTAACAGATCGGATGGTGCCGACCGGAGAAATAAAACCCACGGACAAACAGCCGTTCGATTTTCGTAAGCCCGTCAAGGTCTCCGAAAGGATAAGTGGGAATGACCCTCAGCTTGCCATTGCCGGCGGCGGGTTTGATCACAATTTCGTGCTGGCAACCCCGCGAAGGAAATCGCGACTCGCAGCTTCGGCTTTTAGTCCGGTGACTGGTATCTTAATGAAAACATATACAACCGAGCCGGGTGTTCAGTTCTTTACCGCTAATAGTTTTAAGGGGCTGGATAAAGGAAAAAATGACAAGCCCATTGACAAATATGCAGGTCTCTGTTTTGAAACACAGCACTTTCCCGATTCACCCAATCACCCTAACTTCCCTTCTACTGTTTTGTTGCCCGGGAAAAAGTTTAAGTCACATACCAGCTATCAATTTGAGATCCGCTGATTACGGAACAGGTCAGAATGGGAGGATGACTTTAAATGAGATATTCCTTCCCATATTGTAAATACCTGTTCGGCCATTTGGAGACGAGGCGTAATGCTCAAAGTATTTAAGACGGCTTAATCCCGACTGATAGGCTCTATCCAGCAAATTATTCACCTGCAAGTGAAAAGACAGGTCATGCTTTCCGCCAAAGCTGGTTGCTGATGATATACCGATATTGAAGAGGACATAGGATGGCGTATATGTTTCCGTATTGTTGACCCCAAAATAGCGCTTTTGCGCCCCAGCGTATTCCAGTTCCAATTTTGGAGTCAGCGAGAGATGATCCCTTCTGCCGGGTTTGATGGTTTGCGAAACAGCGCTCAACAATTTGAACGGAGGGATGAGGGGTAAATATTCTCCATCGGTTTTTTTGCCCCGGTTTTCCGCACTCCTGTTGAACCCATAGACGGTGCTCAGGCTATTGTCGAAACGAAAACCCTGAACTGCCGCTGGATGTACCGCCAGCCAAAATTCGCCGCCGTACAGTTGTGCGACCGACTGAATGTATTGATAAGTTCTGTTACCCTGTGCATCTACGATCGCCTGGCCATCGTTGCCGGTTACAAGGCTCAGGTAAATGTAATTTTGAATATGATTGTTGAACAGACTCAGGTCTGCCGACAAGTCTTTGAAGCGTGCGATCAGACCGATATCTTCCTGCAGCGAAAATTCCGGGTTGAAGTTTCTGTTTCCCAGATAAATCATGTGGGCCCCAGGATCCAGGCCGTTGGCCGCCATTTCGTTTATGTTTGGGGCTCTGTAAGCCCTTCCAATATTGGCCTTCAGGCTGATCCGGCTGTTCACCTGCAGTGTGGCGCCGGCACTGGCTGTTAGGCCGTGGAACAGTTTCCTGTAGGCCGGGAACAAAAGCTCTGCGCCCGGAGCGTCGGGTAGGGCAACATGTGTTGCAAATCCTGTCCGGGAATCGGTGGCAGTATAAAAATCATCCCAACTGATGCGGCGCAGGTCATAACGGATGCCGCCGCTGGCCGTCCATTTGTTCTTTTTCCATTTGGAATGAATATACATACCCCCTTCGGCTAAACGATAATCGGGGATGGGGAAATCAGTGGCATGCAGACTCTTGTTGGTTTGGATCATGCCGTTTACACCAACTGTGCTTTCAAGATTCCCATATTTGGGCGCATTATAACGCACCCCATAGTTTAGCACATTTAGCCTTACATGCATACCAGGCTGCTGTGGCATGGTAGGGTGGTTGTATTCCCTGCGAATATTTTGCTGCAAACCAAACAACACCTGGATCCCACCGCCTCCTACCTGGTAATTGCTCTGATGGTATAACCTGTAGTGCTGAATATGCTGTGAAAGAACCGGTATTTTATGAGAGATCAGCATTTGCTGCGATACTAACGGCCGGTTCTTAATATCGTCCTCATCACCTTCAAATACCTGATAGGTGAATTTACGAGTCACCGAATCGCGGCTGCCATCAGGAATAGCCTGACGGTTGTCGTACAAGGTGAAATTGAGGTTTGAATAGCCTTTCTCCGAGCGGCGCCCGGCAAGAAAAGAAAGATTCTTTTCGGAGAATGCTGTGAGGTAGACCGGGCCGTCAACGGGATTTCGGTAATTCGTTGCACGCCGGTAGGAGCCGCGGACGCCAAATAGAAAATTTCCATGGCCGTAATCCACACGTAGTCCGTTCCCCAAAAGACGATTATTGGTCTGGTATTCAGTGATGTACTTACCGCTTAGTTTTTGGATTCCACCAGTTGCGACAGCAGGAATAAAACTCACGACCCCGGCCAGGGCATCAGAGCCGTACATCAGGCTGGCAGGGCCTTTTATGACTTCTACGCGTCCCATGTTGTAGGCGTCAATTTCGATGCCGTGCTCATCGCCCCATTGCTGGCCTTCCTGGCGGATACCATCGTACAGCGTCAGTACGCGATTGTAACCCAGCCCGCGGATAAAGGGTTTGGAGATGTTTGAACCCGTTTTCACCACAGTTAAACCGGGAATATTCTTCGCCAGTACATCGACGAGATTACTTTCAGCACCCTGTTCTATCTGTGCAGTCGATACGCTGGCGACAGGTATGGGGTTTTCCCGGATGCGCGTAGCTTTTGAAACGCCCGTGACGACCACCTCATTCAAAAGCGTGGATTCGGTAGTTAATGAGAGTAGCACCCATATTGTGTCTCCGCTGAATGAGTATATGTGCTTTTCAAAACCCTCAAAGCCGAGCGCGGTGACCTTCAGCGTGTACCTCCCTTTCGGAACGGCATCAATGATAAAGTTCCCAAGGGAATCGCTAATACTTCCAAAACGGGTTCCTGCCAGCGTCAGGGTTGCGCCAGGTACAGGCACCCCCAGTGAAGATACCATACCGGTGATAACGATATCCTGAGCGCCTGCCGGCAGCATGGAAAAAACAAAAACGAAAATGGAACATATACTTTTCATCTATAGTAGAAGTTAAACAGGCGAAAATACAAAGTTAGACTGACCTAACAAAATTGTTCAAGAAATTTGATTAATTTTGGGTTATGTTGTCACAAACCGAAGAAAATTATCTAAAATCCTTATTTCACCTTACTTCGGAGACTGCCGAAAAGCGGGAAGTGGGTACCAATGAGCTGGCTGGTTCATTAGGCGTGAAGCCTGCGACCGCCAATGACATGCTGAAAAAGCTGAAGGAAAAGAAATTGATTAACTACGAGAAATATGGTAAAATTTCTTTAACTAATCCTGGAAAAAGACTTGCCATCGAAGTGGTTCGAAAGCATCGCCTTTGGGAGACCTTCCTGTACGAGAAGCTGGAATTTAGCTGGGACGAAGTACATGAAGTGGCGGAGCAGTTAGAGCATATTCAATCGCCCAAACTGATCGCGCAGCTCGAAAAATTCTTAAACTTTCCTGAACTTGATCCGCACGGTGATCCGATCCCGAATGCTAAGGGTGTGCTTAAAACGCATGTACGGATAACACTGGCGCAGGCTGAGCCTGGAAAGACCTACAAAATCGTTGCCGTAAAAGATAATAGCCATACCTTTTTGCAGTATGTGGTACAGGTTGGACTGGGGCTCAGCAGCAAAATAAAACTGATCCATCGGCAGAAATTTGATAATTCCCTGGAAATTGAAGTGGACGGGAAAAGATCTTTAGTCAGTGAACGCTTTGCCGAAAACCTGTTTGTGGTTTGAGTGGAAATGACAGGATTTTTCATGATAAAGCCTCGACGGCACCCCACCCATGATTGTTAAATAATGAGCATGCCCCTCGAATCTCCTGGTGGGATAACAATTTTTTAATGATTTGGTAATAATAATTTATAGTGCCGATAGCTTTTGATACCATCTGGTTCCCTAGATTTGGCCAAAAAGGTTATCGGATGGAAAAGGCACTGACGGGAGATATTTTGAGGAAGGAGCAGGCGGCGTTTGAAACTTTGTACAATCACTTTTACAACCCAGTTCTGGATAATATTTTTGCACTGGTGCAGGAAGAAGAAAAGGCCAAAGATATCGTGCAGGACGTCTTTCTTGGTCTGTGGGACACCCGCGATAAATTTCATCACGTTGAGGATGCTAAATCCTGGTTAATTAGAGCAAGCAACAGGAGTTCTTTGGACTATCTGAAGTTTACCGTGGAGGAGAAAGAATATACGCAGACTTTAAGAGAGCCGGAATCCCTCATTGCGGAAAGCCATGATATGGATGAAGTGGATTACCGGAAATTATTTTGGAATACACTCTCGCTTTTGCCTGAAAGAAAAAAGATGGCTGTAGAAATGTGTAAGCTCAAAGGAAAAACATACACGGAAGCCGCTGGTCTGCTGGGAGTGACACCTTTGACCGTCAAACAATATGTAGCAGAGGGTTTGAGGTTTATCAGAAAGTATGTGAGAAGACAATCTGCGGCCCTGACTTACTTTATCTGGCAGATATCGGAATGGAACGAAAACCTTTTTGAGGCCTTCGTATGACAAACAGAAAGCCTACTTTTTTTCCAGCAAAGGAGATTTCATTATCCCTGGCGACGCTATTATTTAGGATATGATTTTTGATGTATGTGTAGCTCCTCCCGAAGCCAAATTACCGGTTGGCTTTATTTTCTTTATTTGACATTACAGTAATTTCATTAGCAGAATTATTTGAAAATTGGGGACAAATGCGACAAGAGTTTATTTTGCCTATATTTATTGGGACCGACCCTTTGAAGGAATACGATTTTTTACGATAAGCATTGGCAATAAGGGATTTATATAAAATTTCAAATATCAATTTCCTCCGGACATTTTTATTAACTTTGCATTAGAGAGATACTCGTTTACCTGGATGAAAACAATTGAAAAATATGAAACTTTTGAACGACTAAAATCCGCTGAAAAAGCTGCTTCAGATACTAAAGCGAGTTTGAGAAAGCATGCCAGTTTTGAGATGCTTGTAAATAAGATATATATGGCCAAAACGGGTAAAGGTATTGCATCCAAAGCCGCTACTTTAAATGGCAAATAATACTTCCGATAGTCTATTAACTGTTTGTAAATTGCTCCAAAAGCACCAGGTGCAGTATTTATTAGTGGGCGGAACCGCGGTGGCATTAAATGGGTATTTCCGGCTTTCAATAAATGATTCCGAAGAGTTAACAGAGAAACCTGATATTGACGTCTGGTATAATCCCTCCTTCCAAAATTACTTTAAGCTCATTGGGGTTATAGAAGAGTTGGGTTATGACGTTTCTGAATATAAAAGTGAAAAAAGCCCAAACCCGCTTTCTTCATTTTTTAAACTGAAATTTGATGATTTTTCTTTAGATCTTATCCCGCAAATTAAGGCGTCTGTAAAATTCATGGATGCTTATAAAAGAAGAGATATCATCAAATTTGAAGATATAGAAATAAATGTGATAGGTTACCCGGACCTTATCATGGACAAAGAGGCGCTAGGGCGAAATAAAGACCTGGAGGATGTTAGACAACTTAAAAACTTAAAGGGCAATAAATAATTGGCGATCCACCATATTACCAAGCCGAAATTAACACCCCGTTGTTTTAGTGATTTATGTGAAGCGTGATATTTATTTCAGCTTCAGCTTTAAATATTCCCCAATCAATATTGCTGTCGGGTAAGAAACGACCTCCTCCATTCTGGCGTGATCCATAAGTTGCTCTGCAAATAAAGTTGCTTCAGGATGATTTTCTGCCCTGGATGCCTTCAACAATTCCTGCAATGCCGTCTCTTTTTTTAAACCCCTTCTCTCAAAGATCTCGCCCAATATTTTCAATTCATTCTCGGGCATTTCTTTAAGTTCTTGTCTTTCTCGCTCAATGTCGGCATTTTCAATATCCGATTGAGAACTAACAGAAACATACTCTCCGGCAGCCATAGACAAAGCGCCGGCAACAAGTGCTGCAACGGTCGCCAATAAAATAGGTTGTCTGTCTGATTGTGCCGTCGCTACGCCAATTGCAAGGCTGGAGATAGAGATTATACCATCATTTGCCCCCAACACTGCAGCCCTCAACCAGTTGCTCCGGTTTATGTAATGACTGTCTAAGTAATTGTCTATCGTTATCATTCTTTTGTGATTGTAGTTCGACAATGACCGCTAATGTTCGCGGCTTTGTGTATGTGTGGTATTCAAAATACCTCAGGCCAGTAGCAAAAGGCGATTAAAAAAAAGATGTTGAAGATACCAAATAGGTTTGAAGGAATCAGGAAATTTGAAACTGCCGGGCAAATTACTTCATGGCTTCGCCCCCTCGCCAGAAACAAAATAACCTGCGGCAAAATTCTGTCAAATCATACACCCAAAGGCAGCAGTCGCCTAAAAATCGCATTTCGAATTGTAGTCAATTTGATCGGAAAGATGGGTGGCTGGCAGATTTTTTCAGAAGAAATACTTTTAAGATGGGAAGAGCCTCAGTCGTAATCGCCCCAGGTAGCGAAACTTGCTATTAAAGTTTGGAATATGGTCGTAAAAGGTCAGAACAATAGCCCTATTCCCAACAACTAATTTTATTTAAACGGATTCTACTCGAAATGAAATTTGACAAATGCACCCATAGGTAGAAACCTTCCCGTCTTTAACGTGGGCTTTAATGTCCTTCACATACACCGAATCTATATTGCGGATGGTTTTTGAAACTTCTGCAACTGCAGATTCAATAGCGCCCTCTATGCTTTTTTCTGAAGAAGCAATAACTTCAACGACTTTAACTATTGCCATAACGTTTGTTTGTGAGTTTTTTAAGGTCGCTCAAACCGTTATTTCTTATGGATAGTTTTGCAATGAGCTATAACTCAAATATACGCGCATATCCACATATTTCAAAAAAAATTAACCTTGCCAATAACCCCTTGTATGTTAATTGAAAAAATAAAATCGAGTTCGAAGAACCTATTAGTTTTTTTTCGTGTCTTTATTTTAACCTGATGATGGAAGATGCTCTTCAACGAATTGAACGTATTCAAATAATAAATATATTTAAATGCCGTATGTTAACGATTACGTAATGACCCGTTAAGGATTTGGTAACAAGTTTTCTTTTCTTTCGCAGCAAATTGCAAACATGAGAAAAGTTTTTTGCTTAGTTGTTCTATGTATCGGTGCGTATATATCCGGTTACTCTCAGAAGATATCTGGTACTATTATCGATAAGAACGGGAAAGGAATTCCTAACGTAAATGTCCGCGAGAAGAATACTGAGAGAGGTACACTCTCGGATTCGATGGGATATTATGAACTCATTATTGAACACGCCAACAACCTGATTCAGTTTTCAGCCACAGGCTATAAAGAGCTCGAAGTTCCAACTTCAGGACGGTCGGTTGTGAATGTGGTGATGGACGAAAATTACTCCTCACTGGATGAAGTAGTCGTAGTGGGATATGGAACCCAACGAAAAGAAAATCTTTCCGGCGCCATCGCGCACGTGGATGAAAAAGTACTGAAGGACAGGCCAGTAGCCAATGTGGCGCAGGGACTTCAGGGTATCATACCAAACCTCAATATACAATTCAATTCAGGCGCGCCGGGTGAAGCTGCCGCGATTAATATTCGTGGAATCACCAGCATCAATGGTGGAGCTCCACTTATACTGGTCGATGGAGTACCAACGTCTCCTGCCGAACTAAATCGGATTGCGACGCAGGATATTGCCGATATCAGCGTGATCAAAGATGCCTCCGCAGCAGCCATTTACGGAGCAAGGGCGTCATTCGGTGTGATCCTGCTCACAACCAAGACAGGAACGCAAAACCGGGTAGTTGTCAATTACAGCAATAACCTGAGCCTTAACAAACAGACAATCGTCCCGGATAAAATTATTGATCCCTATATATTTTCAAGATTACTGGAAACCTCTACGAACAACACGCCCTGGGATAATGTAAATTACTCAGATCAGTTTTATAAATATGCTAAGGAACGTTCAGATGACCCTTCGATCCCCGGAGTGCGCGTTGACCTTACAAACCAAGACATGTGGGAGTACATGGGTAATCGCGACTGGACAAAGTATTTTCTCAAAGATGGGTTCTTAACACAAAATCATGATCTCTCACTGAGCGGGAAATCAACCGATAACCGGGCAAACTATTACCTGAGTGCCGGATATAATAATCAGAAGAGCCCCCTGGCGCTGGCTAAGGATGAGTTTGATAAATTCGGTTTCCGAACTAAGATCAATTATAAAGTCAGGAATTGGTTAAAGATTGGCAATAATACGTTTGTTTCTAATACACGAAGAGAGCGTCCTGCCAGGTTCGATCTCTTTACCACCTATAACCTGTTTCCTACCGATTACAACGTGAACCCCGATGGAACCTGGGCAAACACAACGGTCGGGCGCCTGGCGGCAGGTATTGTAGACGGCGGACGAGTAACAGACAAGGTCATGGGTATTCAATCGACATTTTCCGGTGAGATGAACTTCTTCAAAAATATTTTGAAAATCAATGCCGACTATACCCTCAAACGCAGTAGTGAAAATTATAAATCGTATCTGACCAAATACCGTATCGGCTACGGACCGAAAGATGTGAGGGAAGAAGGAAACAGCAACGCATACGCATACGGCGGGTTTGAATATTTCAATCTGTTTAACGTCTACTCTACAATCGCCAAGAAATTTAACAAGCACGACCTGAGCGCAATCCTGGGTTACAGCATGGAAGATTATCGCTTTGAAGATTTTGACGCCAGAAAGAACAATCTGGTTTCAAGCTCGTTCCCAACCCTGGGGCTAGCGACAGGAGAGAGTTTCACAAATGCAAATATCAGCTCTTACGCAATTATCGGAACTTTCTACCGGCTGAATTATATATTCGACAGGAAGTACATCCTTGAGTTCAACGGGCGTTACGATGGATCATCCAGGTTTCCGTCATCCAAACGATACGGGTTCTTTCCTTCGGCTTCTGCAGCCTGGAAACTTGATCAGGAAAAATTCCTGGCAAATGTCAAACAGATCAGTGATTTGAAACTGAGGGTCTCCTACGGATCCCTCGGTAATCAAAGTGTGTCCAACTATGGATACATCCCCACCATGGCCATGTACCAGTCGTCCTACCTGATCGGTGGCCAGCGTCCCTATGCTATCGGGGCACCCGGACTGGTTTCAGATAATTATTCCTGGGAGCGGGTCAATACCCTGAACTTCGGGCTTGACTTTGGTATACTCGATAATAAGTTTAGCGGTAGTTTTGATATCTACCGCAGGAATACCCTGGATATGCTAACCCTGGGCAAACAACTTCCTGGCGTACTCGGAGCCAGAGAGCCTAAAGAAAATGCAGCCGACCTGAAAACCAAAGGATGGGAGCTCAGCCTGAATTATAACGATCAGTTTACTGTAGCATCAAAACCCTTCACAGTGGGCGTAAGCCTGATGCTGTCTGACGCGAGATCATGGATTACCCGGTTTGATAACCCCAACAAAAGTATCCTCCAATATTACGAAGGAATGGAATTGGGAGAGATCTGGGGCCTGACCAGCAATGGTTTGTTTAAAGATGAGAAAGAGATCAAGGCGCTTGACGAAACGGCGATCATTCCATGGGGTGCACTTCAGATCGTGCCGGGATGGCCGAAGTACATCGACAGGGATAATAACGGAAAAATTGAAAAAGGTTATGTCCTGGGAGACACAAAGGATCTGAGTATCATCGGTAACTCAAACCCCAGGTACCGATATGGTGCAGATATCAACCTGGGATGGAATGGATTCGATCTGAGAGCGTTTTTTCAGGGCGTGGGTAAAAGGGATTATTACCCGCTGGACTACCTGTACTGGGGACATTACCAACAGCCATACGGAGGCACTTACAAGCATCTGCTTGATTTCTACAGGCCAACGACAGACGGTCCGGTTGATATGGCAAAACATTCTAAATCCTACATTGAAGCGGGCCTCGCCAATCAGAACCTGAATTCAAAATTCCCGATTCTGCAGTCCTGGCTGGCCGACCGTAATCTGGGTACGCGTATCGATAACGCAGAGGGTCTGGCTATCCCGCAAACGGGGTATATGCTGAACGCCGCTTACCTGCGATTGAAAAACCTCACTATTGGATACACGCTGCCGCAGTCTCTGGTATCAAAAATCAAACTATCGATGCTGCGCGTTTTCTTCAGCGGGGAAAATATCACCGAGTGGTCACCTTTAAAGAAGTACTTCGATCCGGAGTCGGTGAACCTCAACATATTTAACGACCCGACGTCCGGATCCCCAAGAAGCGGAAATGGAATGGGGTACCCGTTCCAGCGAACTTACTCATTTGGTATAAACCTCACATTTTAAACTGATTCGCATGAGACTAAAACAATATACATTTATTTGCTGGGTTGCAGCTATTGTCGCCGTAACCGGATGCAGCAAATCCTATCTCGACCGGTTTCCTGAAACCAGCATCAGCAAGGAATATTTTTTCAATACGGAAGAAGATCTGAACCTGTTTATCCAGGATCTGTACAATTTCAGTACGGACGGATACATCGGTGATGCCGGTACCGACAATGGTACAATTACCTCCAACACGGAGGTTCGAACCATGATGATCACTTCACCAAATTCAACCACCATTACAGGCGGATGGAACTGGAGCCAATTGCGGAAAGTGAACTACTTTCTCGAGAATTTCAAAAAAGCAAAAATTTCAGATGAACGGTTAAAGCATTATGAAGGACTCGCCAGGTATTTCAGAGCCAGGTTCTATATTGAAAAAGTGAAAAGATATTCTGATGTTCCCTGGATCAGCGAAGTGATCACTACCAGCAATGAGAAGCTTTTGTTTGCGGGCAGAGATAAAAGAGATATGGTCGTTGGTAAAATTCAGGAAGATTTGGATTTCGCGATCAGCAACGTCGATGAAAAATCAAAGACAGGCGCTGTAAACAGATGGATCATAAAAGCAGAATACGCGAGATTTGCACTGTACGAGGGTACCTTCAGAAAATACCACAGCGAACTAAACCTCCAGAATACGGCTAATAATTTTCTGGCGAAAGCAGCTTCATTATCGCAGGATATCATGGACAAGGGCGGGTACTCAATCTATTCAACCGGTAAACCCAATGAAGATTATTACAACCTGTTTGTGACGCAGAAACTGGAGACCAATCCTGAAATTATTTTTGCCAGATATTATGAGTACAACGTTGTCAACGCTTCCGATTGGCCCGGGATGTTCGGGAACTATGAATACAGCCCGCTACGCGATCTGGTGCAGGCCTATCTGATGAAAGATGGTTCCTACTACAGTAGCCAGCCTGACTATCAAACCAACGGCTTTGTGTCAGAATTTCAAAATCGCGATCCAAGGCTTTCTCAAAGTTATGCTTATCCGGGTTGGGTACTCAATTACACCAGCACCTATTCGCAGGGAGGCGGCGTGTACATTCAGCAGCTCGCCAAGAATTTTTCGGGATATCATCAGATTAAAGGATTCTATAATTACAAGGATCAGGCTACCCGTTATAATATGGACGTTCCGCTGATCCGGTTTGCCGAGATCCTGCTGATCTATGCCGAAGCAAAAGCAGAATTGGGCACGATTACGCAGGACGATCTTAATAAAAGCATCAATAAACTAAGAGACAGGGTGGCAATGCCCAGGCTCATGCTCGACGTCCCGTTGGATCCATGGGCAGCGGCCAAATACCCCAACGTTACCGCAGCGAATAAAAATGTACTCCTGGAGATAAGACGTGAGCGGCGCGTGGAATTGGCATTTGAAGGCTTCAGGTTGGATGACCTGATGAGATGGAAAGCCGGCAAGCTGCTGGAAAAGCGGCCCGAAGGGATTTACTTCAGCGGATTAGGGAAGTTTGACCTTACAGGTGATGGTGTTCCGGATATTATGCTGATCCCCCAAACTGAATCGATTCCCGATGTAAAAGAAAAGAATAGTCTGGGCGTAGACCTGAGATATTACCGGGTGGGTGTGTTTGGTCAGGACGTTTCAGTATTCCTGGCAAGCGGAAATTCGGGCGCCATCCAGGTAGTTCAAAATGTGGGTAGCTTTGTAGAACCGAAATATTATTACCGCCCGATACCTAAATCCCAAACTGATCTGAATCCAAACTTAAAGCAGATATTTGGCTGGGAATAATAAGTGATTAAATTGGCAGGTAAATTAAGGATTCCATGAAAATGAAATTGCATTATTCTATTAAGTTCTTTTTGCTGATATTCAGTATAGGCAACACGCTGGCCGTTTCTGCGCAGCAGGCCGGAGTCAACTCGGATGACTGGACGCGCTGGCGCGTCGGAGATAAACTCTCCGCGCATGGTCAGTTGATCATGCCTGCCGGTCAGAGCCTGGAACTCATGAAGGGCGACCGGATAATGAACCTCGAATTTGTACATGGAAAAAATCTGCTGGTAGTGAAAACAAACCGGCATATCTCCATTGTCAATGCTAGGGATTTCAGGGTGATCAGCCATAATAGCTACCCCGATCCTAAAGAGATCGGATCCATGAATGGTTTGACCGTTGCTAGCGACGACTCAACGATCTTGTTTTCTGGGTTAAGGAAAAACCTGTACCTGGCCAGGATCAGGCAGGATGGAGCTTACACACTGTTAAAGAAAATAGCGCTTTCAGATTCAAAAGACGTGAACCCCCTGGGTATCGCGTTGACCGGGAATACAGCCCTGGTGTCGTTGGCGGTCACTAACCAGATAGCCTTCGTAGATCTGCACGCAGGAAAACTGATGAAGACCGTCGATGTAGGTGTATGCCCTTACGCGATCGTCATCAGTCCGGATAACAAAAAGGCATTTGTCAGCAATTTCGGAGGGCCGCATCCCCGTCCCGGTGATAGGACAGAAAAGTCTGCAGGTACAGCAGTCGCCGTAGACGAACGTTCCGTTGCATTGCGCGGATCCGTATCGGTAATTGATTTACAAGCGAGGAAAGTAACTGCGGAACTCAAGACAGGCATCCATCCTGAATCGATGAGTCTGTCTGCCGACGGAAAATTTGTCTATGTCGTTGATGAAAGCGGAGACCGGATCAGCGTGATAGACGCGAAGACCCTGAAGACTATAGAGACCATTCATACAAAACCTGAGAAACAATTACCTTACGGAAGCCTGACAAGCGCTTTGTCGTTCAGCCAGGACGGAAAGATCCTATTTGCAGCAAACGCGGGGAATAACGCGGTGGCGTTGATCAACCCCAATAAACCGCAGGAAGGGCCCTACGGATTTATTGCGGCAGGCGGATTCCCCGGTGCCATTCGTGCAGATGAAAAATACCTCTATATTGGAAATGTTACGCCTCAGAAAGGTGGATTGCAGAAAGTGGCCATCCCGCAAAACAGCGGGGAGTCAGAAAAATATACCAGTGATGCCCGCAAAGGATTTCATTTAATTGAAATTTTACGGGCACAGGCTGAAGCCGGTTCAAATATGAAGCCGAAGGCAATACCCGAACATGTGGGTGCACCTTCTGCTATAAAACATGTGGTATATATTATTAAAGAGAATAAGAAGTATGACCAGGTACTGGGGGCATTGAGGAGGGGTAACGGCGATCCCGGTCTGGTGGAATTTGGAGAAGGCATTACACCTAATACCCACGCCCTTGCCAGGCAATTTGTATTGCTTGATAACTATTACTGCAACGGCGTAAACTCGAGCGATGGGCATCAGTGGGCGATCCAGGGAATTACAACGCCCTACCACGAAAAAGATTTTTCAAATGGACACTGTGCTTATGATTTCGGCACAGACCCGCTATCCTATGCAGGTTGCGGTTTTATCTGGGATCACTTGCTCCGCAAAGGAATTTCATTCAGGAACTTCGGCGAGACAGATCTTGCAGAAATTGTCAAAGGAAAGACCTGGACGGATTTTTATAACTCATGGAAGAATAAAAATGACTCGGCACAGTTCAAGTGCGTGTACAATATGGGTTCCCTTAAAAATTACAGTGATCTGCGGTACCCTGGATGGAATATGAATATTCCGGATCAGATCAGGGCCGATGCATTCCTAAACGCACTCCGCGAATATGAAGCAAAAGGTTCACTTCCGGAGTTTATGATCATTTACCTGCCTAACGATCATACCAGCGGCTACAGCGTGGACAGCCCAACGCCAAGAGCTTATGTTGCGGATAATGATCTCGCGATGGGTCGCATCCTGGAGGCGCTGTCGAAGAGTGCCTTTTGGAAAGATATGGCTGTATTTATCAATGAGGATGATCCCCAGTCGGGCACCGACCATGTGGACGGAAAGAGATCCCTGTGCCTCGTTGCGGGCCCTTATGTAAAGCGGGATACCGTGATCAGCAAGTTCTATAACCAGTCTTCCGTGTTGCATACCATCTGCCGGATCTTTGGCGTACAACCCATGAACCAGTTGGTAGCGATGGCTCCTGTTATGACTGATTGCTTTACCGACGTTCCAGATTTTCGTACTTACACCACGCTGCAACCCGCGGTACCCATCAATGAGATGAACCCTCCACGCAATAAGATGTTGTCCAAAACCACATCCAGGCTGGCGCCGCTGACGGAGAAGATGGATTTCTCTAAACCCGATCTGATCGACCGGGATGCACTGATGTTTAGTCAGTATGTCTGGTCAACAGTACACGGCGATAAGCCATTTCCCACCCAATATTTCGGGGAGCATGGAAAGGGTTTAAAACAACTCGGGCTTAAGAGAGACCCTAATGGTGAGCGCGATTAAGCGGAGAAGTGGTTGGATGAAGCTCCCAAATTTCGAATTCTTAAATGTGGCCAGCCTTAAGACGAGGTGTAATCCCGGTATAGATTGATTTATATCGAAATAACTGAGCCGGGTCTTTCTGGGTCGAATCGCTAATAGGGTCTGAAAAAACTGACTGGCTAATCGATTAAACAAATTCTACTGCCCGTATAAAACGCTGACCAATCAGCACTTGCCAACTGTGTTTTTGAGCTGGTATTCCGGAGAGAGATCCGGTCTCCGCCAATAAAATTCCCGATCTCGTAACTAGTAATTTCCAATTTCGGAAGCCATCAACCGATGTCCTGCCTGAAATTTGCCGCGGATTTCAGGATCAGTTGAACTGTATCCCCGAGATTCTAATATTAGCTTTCTAAATCAAAATAAACCAACAATGAAAAAAGTATTACTATTAATTATATGTTCTTTTAGTCTCCTGGCTGGTAGAGCTCAGGACAGATTTTTTGCCCGGACTTATACGTCTAATGTATTGGCTAAGGGATCGATCGACGTGGAACTCTGGCACACATCCCGGTTTGGGCACAAGGATCAGTTTTTCCACGCGCAGGATCAGCGCGCTGAGGTTGAATTGGGACTTGGCGGAAACGTTCAGACCGCCTTTTATTTCAATCGGTTCCAAAAACGTTTTAGCGAAGGCGCTGATGGAACGACGACTTCAAATGAAATAGGCTTCAGTAATGAATGGAAAGTGAAGCTCGCTGATCCCTCCATCAATAAAGTTGGTGTGGCGCTATATGGAGAATGGGGTTTAAAGGGTGGCGATGAAATGGAACTTGAAACGAAGCTTATCCTGGACAAACAAATCGACAAACACCTGGTTGCTTTCAACGCCGTATATGAATACGAAAAAGAATTTGGCTGGAAGAACAGAAAGGTCGATTCCAGGGGATTTGAAATGCCGGTTGAATTTGACCTGGGGTATTTATACAATTTCAGCAACAGCCTGGGTGCAGGGATAGAATTGCGTAACCACAACGAAATAACAAAAGACAATGGCTGGGAACACTCGGTCCTTTTTGGTGGTCCTACGATCAACTACCGAACTGAACGTTGGTTTATTATAGCAAACTATCTACCCCAATGGACCAACCTGCGAAAGACCGCCACGGCACCTTTCAATAAGGTACTGGATGAACATGAGCGTGCAGAGGCGAGGATTATTTTGGGGATATCGCTCTGAACTAAGACCAGGTACAATGCCGCTTATGCGGGTGGGAGCAAAGGTCAGGATGCAACTGCGCTGTTGCTGACTTAAAACGAGTCACGTTCATGTCTGACATGGGGATTGTAAAACTCCCTTGCGATGGGACCGAAGGGAAAGTGGGGGAGTTTCATTCCGGCGAAGCAATGATCACAACCTGAATTGAACAACCAGGTGCCCGATTTCATGATTTCGCTGACCCTTAAATTCAGCGGTGCGTAATTGCTGTGAGATAATAAAAGAGAACTTGTCCGTTCCGATAACTAGGCCGGTATCATAAAGAAGAGTAAGTCTTTCGATCTGATCTTTTTCTAACATGTATCCTTTTTGACTGGCAATGATCTTGGTGATCAGGCCTCCCTCCAGGATAGCATTACTGAGTACTATGCGGCCGGTGGGTCGTATAAAGATGAATACCCTTGTCTTCTTTTTGGGTACATTTGACGAAAGAGGCTGGATGTCGAACGCATCATTCATCCTGCCAGCTTTGATGGTGAAACCTAACCCTGCCGCGTTATACAGCGTTCCGCTAAAGCTCTCCACCAATCCAGAAACGGAAAAGGCGGGCGAAGGATTGATTAGTTGTTTTTCGACTGAAATATTATAGTTCAGGATAAGATCATTAGGGATCTGGTGGCTCCACCCCTGCGGGATCGTATAGTTTAATTTTTTATGTATCCATTTCTGGGTCTCGCCGGCCAGACTCATAGGACCCAATACGCCCAGGTAAATTTCAGTCTCCAGTTTTTCTTTTCTGTCGGGTCTGATTGACGTAAGAGAGTGGATGGCATATAGGGCGCCGGCATAGGGACGGTCGTTGTATTGGATATCAGGAATCGAAATATCGCTGGGTGTAAACATGAACTGGGCCAGCCCCCAGCCGTAGCTATTGTCAGTATTCTCATCCTGATAGGAGGGCAGCAAGTTATCCGGGAATTTCTTTTTTGATTTCTTTCCGGAATAATAGTAATCCAGCCGGACTCCGTTGGTAAAGTACCGGTCTGTGCCCGATGCCCGGAAATTAAAAAAATCATTATTGACTGAGATCTTTAACGCATGTGGCCGCGGCTCTCGCTGCGCGCTGGAAGTCAATGTCAGAAGGAAACTCCCGATGAACAATCCCGCGGATATGGCGTACTTTGTTTGCGTAAACATGATAGTTCGGTTTATAAAAGATTGCATGCGAATACTTCATCAGCAAGTTTTCCGGTCGATGGCCTACAATACGGGCGTTCAGCCGGCATATTATTATTTCCCTCACGTCGCTGAGGTTGTCTCGTCTATCGTCGGATATCAGTCCTCTGGGCGGTTCAGCAATTTCACAAATCCGGTCAGTTAAATGTAAGTATTTTTTCGGGAATCGGGAAAGTGATCAAGGAAAGTTTTGAGCGATCGTGTTGCTCTCACGCGTTACAATCCATTTTATAATTTTGAACGCTCATAGAATCGGGTCGGCGTAAATGAAAGGATCGCCCCACACGCAAGAGGTCTTATTTTCAGAGGCTGTCTCCCGGGGTGATTTTCCTGTTGGCCCGGGGTGGGTCTCAAAAATATTAAGTACCTTTATAGTTTGTATTTGTAGGGGCAATATGTACAATGTCTATTTTCAGAATTTTAATAAGAGAATACAGCTTTCCGAATCGGAACAGGCACTTATCAGCGGGCACCTGACTTTCAGAAAACTGCGTAAAAAACACTTCCTCCTGCTCGAAGGTGAGGTGTGTAGAACGATTGCCTTCGTGGAAAAAGGGGCCTTGCGCTCTTATACTGTTAATGATAAGGGTGTAGAGCATGTGACGCAATTCGCAATGGAGGGTTGGTTTATTTCAGATTTGTATAGTTTTCTCACCGGCGAGCCATCGGACCTGTTTATTGAAGCTATTGAAAGCGCTGAAGTTGTCCTTATTAATAAAGCGGCCCACGAGGATCTGCTCCGCAAATGCCCGAAATATGAGACTTTCACCCGTGAACTGATCACAGATGCTTATGTTGCCCTTCAGAAGAGGCTGCATGCTATAAACAGTGCCAGTCCGGAGGAAAAGTATGCGTTTTTTCTAAAACAATACCCGCAGATTGCGGCTCGTGTGCCGCAACATATGATCGCCTCTTACATGGGGCTCACTCCGGAAACACTGAGCCGGATTCGCCGTCGTATGGCGGGCAACGGGTGAAGGCTTCCATCTTAACATAGATCAACGTGATTTCTTGTCTTTACGCAATGGACATAGGGTCCCCCTTGTTTTACCTTTGCTTTCCAGGGAGGCAATTCCGGAAGCGACAACGTCATTAAGAACAGAAATGTTGCAGAACATGACCCCGGCAAACTAAGTAGTATGGAGTCTGCGCCTAGCATGACCGGTGCCTCAAATAAATTACGTTATTTAAAAATCGAAAATAATAAAACAAAAAAAATGAAGAAATTCTTACTAATTACCGCAGCAGTTGCTACACTAACAGCTTTCACAACGTTGAACACCATTTGGAAGAACGATCCGCCGCATTCACAGCTTGGATTCACTGTAACACATATGGGCATCAGCGACGTATCAGGCACATTTAATGATTTTGATGTGGCCATCAATTCGACCAAGCCGGATTTCAGCGATGCATCATTTGAACTGACCGCAAAGGCAGCCTCTATCGATACGAGGGTTGAGGCCAGGAACAACCACCTGAAAAGTGCTGACTTTTTTGACGTGGAAAAATACCCCGAATTGACGTTTAAAAGCACTGGCATCAGGAAGGTTGGCACAAACAAATATAAAATTACCGGAAACCTGAGCCTGCATGGGATCACCAAGCCAGTGACGATGGACATGGCTTACAGAGGATCGGTGGTAAACTCCATGAACAAGAAGACAACCGCAGGGTTCTCAGTTACCGGCCAGATTAAGCGTTCAGACTTTCAACTTGGCGACAAGTTTCCGGAAGCAATGATCAGTGATGTCGTGCGTATCAAAGCCGACGGAGAATTTACTCAAGATAAATAATCAATACGATGGAACTATTAAAAGGAATTACTACTGTTTATACTTCAGATGCGGCTATAGATGCCGCGCTGCTGATCCTCCGAGTAGGCCTTGCTGCGCTCATGCTCGGGCATGGTTTACCCAAACTGAAACCACTGGTATCTGCCGGTCCGGTTCAGTTTCCCCCGACCCTGGGACTTAGCCCTAAGACTTCACTGACACTTGCGGCTACTGCTGAAGTACTTGGCTCCCTGATGATCCTTGTGGGCTTCGCAACCAGGCTGGCCGTTGTGCCGCTGATCCTGGTCATGGCTGTTGCAGCTTTACATACACACCGTAATGATCCATTTGCCAGGAAGGAACTGCCAATTTTGTATCTGGTGCCTTACTTGTTGCTTTTGCTCAGCGGCAGCGGTAAATATTCGGTTGATTACCTGTTACAATAAACGGGGAACAACCCTGCATTTCAATTGTTCTTATAAAAATATAAATTGATGAATATAGCATTGATCGGGGCGTCGGGGTTTGTAGGGTCGGCAGTACTGAAAGAGCTTGTGTACCGCGGGCATCAGGTAACAGCCATAACCCGTCACCCAGAAAAGATTTCCGGAAACGCCAGTGTTAAACCCGTAAAAGCCGATGCGATGGAACCGGATCAGATAGCGGAGGCGGTTAAAGGTCAGGATGCTGTGATCAGCACCTTCAACGCCGGTTGGGATAATCCGAATATCTATCAGGATTTTTTAAAGGGATCGAAATCAATCCAGGAAGGCGTCAAAAAGGCGGGTGTAAAACGGCTGATCACTGTGGGTGGGGCCGGTAGCCTGTATGTGGCGGAAGGCGTGCAACTGGTTGATAGTCCCGATTTCCCGGAAGCCTGGAAAGCAGGCGCTCTAAGCGCCAGGGATTACCTGGACGAGCTGAGAAAAGAGAAGGATTTGGAATGGACTTTTTTAAGCCCGGCTATTGAAATGAACCAGGGTACCGCCGGCGTCAGAACAGGCAGTTACCGCACCGGACTGGAGAACCCTGTATTCAATGAACAGGGAAAAAGCGTAATTTCAGTGGAAGATATTGCGGTTGCCCTGGCGGATGAAGTTGAGCATCCCAAACATATCCGTCAGCGGTTTACTGTTGCCTGGTAACGGAATGGAGATCATCCCGATGGTACAAGCATCAGCGGGATGATGGCCGTTTAAGATCAATAAAACAAAAGGGGGTAAACAGACATGACGACAATTTCTGCATTCAATCAATTTACATCCGGTTTGAAAGAGCGGGATTATTTGATGCCCGTTCTCTTCATCGGACATGGATCGCCAATGAATGGCATTGAAGACAACGAATTTTCCCGCCGATGGGCGGCGATGGGCAGGGAAATTCCCGAGCCGGCTGCAGTATTGGTCGTATCTGCACACTGGTTTACCAGAGGTACCAGGGTCACAGCCATGGATTTTCCCAGGACCATTCATGATTTTGGAGGTTTCCCAAAAGAACTTTATCAGGTTCAATACCCTGCTCCGGGGAACCCGGCCCTGGCTGGTGAGACAGCTTCCCTGCTTCGTTCTGCACATGTGGAGCTGGATCACGACTGGGGTCTGGATCACGGTGCATGGACGGTTATCCGCCACATGTATCCTAAAGCGGATATACCCGTAGTGCAGCTCAGTATTGACTTTACGAAGGCGCCGGATTACCATTATCAACTGGCTAAAGAGTTGTTTAACCTGCGCAAGAAGGGGGTGCTGATCATTGGCAGCGGTAATATGGTGCATAATCTCCGTATGGTGTCCTGGGAAAAAATGGATGAGGTGGATTTCGGATACGACTGGGCGCTGACTATGAACGAAAAATTCAAATCACTGATAAAAGCCGGCGACCATAATGCCCTTCAGGATTATGAAGGCCTGGGTGCAGAGGCCCGGCTGGCGATCCCGACGCCTGAACATTATCTGCCCCTTATTTATACTCTGGGACTGCAAACCGACAAAGATCCGCTGATGTTCTTTAACGATCACGCTGTTGCCGGTTCTTTAACGATGACTTCGGTGAAGATCGGATAATTCCGTAATTCGTAATTGATTTCATTCAAACCAATCCAGCATATCTGTCAACTGCAATCGTTCTTTTTCTGAGTGGCTAAGATCGCGCTCAATACGCCCTTCATGCATCTGAATCAGCCGGCTGCCGAACTGCAGGGCGTCTTTCAGGTTATGCGTCACCAACAGTGCCGTCAGCCCCAAATCCCTGATGAGCCGGTCGGCCAGCGAAAGCACGATCCGGGCCGATTTGGGATCTAAAGCCGCCGTCGGCTCATCAAGCAGCAGGACAGAGGTCCTGTCCATGGTGCACATCAGCAGGGTGAGGGCCTGTCGCTGACCCCCGGAAAGCTGACCGATAGGCTGATCCAGCTTATGTTCAAGACCCATATCGAGACCTGCGATTTTTTCCTGCACCAATTTTCTAAACCTGCTGTTTATTCCAATGGATAACCGTTTCGTTTGTGAGCGAAGGGCCGCTAATCTGAAATTATCGAGTATCGTCAGATCCGGCGCCGTACCGTAAAAAGGATTCTGAAACACCCGGGCAATCCATCTGGCTCTTTTGTATTCGGGGAGTCTGGTAACCTCACTTCCGTCAATTAAAATCTTTCCTTTTTGAGGCCTGTGCACCCCGGAAATAATGTTAAGCAGCGTAGTTTTCCCCGATCCGTTTGCTCCTACCAATACCACAAATTCTCCATTCTCTATTTGCAGCGTGACATCCTTTAGGGCCGTCACCTCATCGGTTCCGCCCGTCCTGAAATTTTTAGTTATCTGCCGGAGTTCGATCATGTTAAAACATACTTTAATAAGAGTGGCGCCAACATTATTTCTTTAAACGGATCTCAGATTTTTTTTGCTGATAACCGGAAGGGCCACGATCAGTAATACAAAAAGGGCGGTAACCAGCTTTAATAAATTGGGATCCACACCCAGGGATAATGTCACGGCCAATACCAACTGGAATAAGAAGCTTCCCAGGATCACCAGGATGATCTGGATGCCCACAGACCCGGTCCCCAGCCAGCTTCTCAACGCATCGCCGATCAGGACTGAACCCAGACCTACAATCACAATCCCGATTCCCATATTGATATCTGCAAAGCCCTGGTATTGCGCCACGAGCGATCCACTGAGCGCAGTGAGAGCATTTGCTATCGCCAGCCCGGTGATCTTCATCCGGTCGTTATTGATCCCCAGCGCGCGGGTCATGGTGGCACTATTGCCCGTAGCCCGCATAGCGATTCCAAAATCAGTCTTCAACACAAACCTTAATATTAAAACCAAAACACCGATCAACAGGAAAGCCATCAGCAGGTCGTTGTACAGGTCGGTTGCAAATACTTTAAAATAGGAAAAAATCACCGGCAACTGGATCAGCGGGATATTCGAGCGTCCAAGGATGATCAGGTTGATGGAATACAGCGCCGTCATCATCAATATTCCCGCGAGAAGGGCATCAATTTTCAGGCGTGTATGGATCAGCCCAGTTCCCACACCTGCCAGTGCACCTGCAGCCATACTGGCGGGCATGATGAGATAAACCGGCCACCGGCCAACCAACAGGACGGCCGTAACCGCGGCACCCAAGGTATAGCTGCCGTCTGTAGTGATATCCGGAATATTGAAAATCTTCATGGAAATGAAGATTCCCATCGCCATAGCTCCCAGGCACAAGGATAACTGAAGGGCAGATAAATAGAATTCCATCAGCGTATGGGTTGATATTCTTCAGGGAAATGCAGGGCAAATTTCCTGGCGGCATCAGGGTTATATACTTTTTTTCTTTCCTGCACTATTTCCCAGCCCAGTCCCTCTGTTGATTTCGATCGCAGGTATCTCGCAGCCTCCGTTCCTGCCTGGTAACCCCAGCGGTAAATATCGGCTCCATAAGCAGCAACCGCCCCCCGGTCTACCAAACCCGCTTCACTGGTAAAGATCGGCACGTTCGCCTGGTTGCATGACCGGACAATATTTTCAAAAGAGCTGAAAACGGTGTTGTCGGGATTGGCAAAAAAAGCATCGATCTTTTTCGACAACAACGACGATGTTACCAGCTGCACATCGGCAGAACTATTGACCGGCAAAGAAACCAACCGGATCTGATTTGCCGCCGCCAGGCCACGGATCCGCTCTATCGCTTCTACAGACTGGGGTTCAGACTGGTTGAAAATCATTCCCACGGTTAGCTGGCCTGAAGCAGGTTTGATCAGTTTGGGTATCAGAAGAAAGGACGTGTCAATATAATCGAGGTTGTCACCTACGCCAAAAAGATTTTTTGGAGGATGGCCGTTTGCGTCATTCACCTTCATCAGGGTGGGGGTGCCCGAAACCATCATAAAAACGGGGATGTCTTTGGTGTTCTGGACCGCGGTGATAGCTGAAAGCGTGGGACAGGCCGCGATCAGGTTTACTTTTTCAGTCACGAAATATTTGACGATCTGGGTCAGGGTCGGAATATTTCCCTGGGCATTCCGGTAGATAATCCTGACCGACTTATTCTTTTCAGCGAATCCGCTGTCTGACAACGCATCCAGGAAGCCCTTTTTTGCCTGCGATAAAGTGTGGTCCTCAAAGGCATCCACAAACCCAATCACGGGAACATCAGAACGGTTGGTACCACAGGACATCAGTATGAGGCAAATGATGAATGGGAAAAGTAATTTGTTCATGGGATCGGGTATTACGAAAATTCCATCTTGCACGGCCTGGCCGGGTTTTCAAAAGCCGCTGCACGGATGGATGGAGTGTATTATTTTGATGATCAATAGCATACTGTCTTATCGTCAAAGATATAGACTTTAAGTTTCGCTGACGCATGAAACGCGGAAGCGATTTCGGGCTTGGCGATCCCACCCCATCCCCTTATTTTTCCTTAACTTTGCACTCTTTTTTAGGCAATTATGAGCGTGAAATATAAAGAATTTACGGGTTTAAACCTGCCTTCGATCGAAAAGGAGATCCTTCATCATTGGGATGAGGAACAGGCTTTTCAAAAAAGCGTAACACTGCGTGAAGGCGCCCGCCCGTTTGTTTTCTACGAAGGGCCGCCCAGTGCAAATGGAATGCCCGGTATTCACCATGTAATTTCCAGGACGCTGAAAGACCTGGTCTGCCGGTACAAAACCATGCAGGGTTTCCAGGTAAAACGCAAAGGGGGATGGGATACCCATGGATTGCCTGTGGAACTGGGTGTGGAAAAAGAACTGGGTATAACCAAGGAAGATATCGGGACAAAAATCTCCGTGGAAGATTACAACCAGAAATGCCGGGAAGCCGTGCTGAGGTTTAAAGATAAATGGGATGACCTGACCCGGAAAATGGGGTATTGGGTAGATCTCAACGACCCCTACATAACTTTTAAAAATGAATATATTGAGACCCTGTGGTGGTTGTTGAAACAGTTGTTCAACCGTGGGCTGCTTTATAAGAGCGTCAGTATCCAGCCCTATTCCCCCGCAGCAGGGACGGGCCTCAGCTCCCACGAGCTGAACCAGCCCGGCACCTACAAAGATGTAAAGGATACGAGTGCCACCGTTCTTTTCAATGTTGTCAGAGATCAAAAAAGCGAGTTCCTGTTTCAGGAACTGTCAAAATTATCACCAAGTGGTGACGCGAAGGAGAATATATCCTTTATGGCCTGGACTACTACACCCTGGACTCTGCCATCTAACCTGGGGCTCACCGTTGGCGGATCGATAGAATACGTGCTGGTACATACATTCAACCCTTACACACACCAGCCGCAAAATGTGGTGCTGGCCCGCGCCCTCCTTGATAAATATTTTAAACCGGCGGCTGAGAACGGCGACTTTGAGGCATACGAAGCCAGCCTGGAAACGGAACCTGGAATGGGTAGCAAGTCAAGGACCAGCGCCGAAAAAGGAATTCCCTGGAAGATCCTGGGATCTTTCAAAGGTTCGGAACTGGAAGGGATCCAATACGAACAATTGATGCCTTATGAAGCTAATTCACCCGCGGTTATTGAACAGATCACGCCCGGCGCGAAACCGTTCCGTGTGCTGTTGGGCGATTTCGTTACCACCGAAGATGGTACGGGTATCGTTCATACTGCGCCTGCTTTCGGCGCAGATGACTTCCGCGTAGGCAGCAAGTACAATATCGGCATTCTGACGATGGTGGACCGCGAGGGAAAGTTTATAGAGGGTATGGGTGAATACAGCGGCCGGTACGTAAAGGATTACAAAGACGAGAAAGATTACGTGGACGTGAACGTCGATATCAGCGTCATGCTGAAGAAAGAAGGGAAAGCATTTAAAGTAGAAAAGTACGAACACAGCTATCCGCATTGCTGGCGGACAGACAAGCCGGTGCTCTATTACCCGCTGGATGCCTGGTTTATCAGAACCACCGCCCTGAAGGACAGGATGGTGGAACTCAACCGGACGATACATTGGAAACCCAAAAGTACGGGCGAAGGCAGGTTCGGAAACTGGCTCGAGAATATGGTCGACTGGAATCTCAGCCGGAGCAGATTCTGGGGCACACCGCTTCCGATCTGGGTAACGGAAGATGGAGCACAGATGAAATGTATCGGTTCTATGGAAGAACTCAACGCCGAACTCAAAAAGGCAGGCGAAGTGCTTGGGGGCGATGCAAATACGCACTATTTACACAATGGCATCCTGGATCTGCATAAACCGTATGTGGATGACATGGTGCTGGTGAGCGATGATGGCAAACCCATGTACCGGGAGCCGGATCTGATCGATGTATGGTTCGACAGCGGATCCATGCCTTATGCACAGTGGGGACTGGATATGGAAAAACTCAGGAAAGGCGATCCGAGGCCTTTTAACTATCCGTTTGAGCATGACTTTCCGGCAGATTTTATTTGCGAGGGTGTTGATCAGACACGGGGTTGGTTTTATACCCTGCACGCGATCGCGACCCTGGTTTTTGACAGCGTTGCCTTCAAAACCGTGGTGAGCAATGGATTGGTGCTGGACAGAAACGGCAATAAGATGAGCAAGCGCCTGGGTAACGTGGTCGATCCATTCACCACCATCGAAAAATTTGGCGCGGATGCTACACGCTGGTACCTGATCACCAATGCCTCACCGTGGGATAACCTGAAGTTTGACATGGAAGGCATCAAGGAAGTGCAGCGGAAATTCTTTGGAACCCTGTACAATACCTACCAGTTTTTCGCGCTCTACGCCAATGTGGATGGCTTCACCTTCAGCGAGCCGGCAGTACCATTCGAAGAGAGACCTGAAATTGACCGATGGGTTCTTTCGTGCCTGAATACCCTGGTGAAACAGGTCACGATGGCGATGGACGACTACGAACCCACGCAGGCAGGGCGAATGATCGAGGATTTTGTGGATGAACAGTTGAGCAACTGGTACGTAAGACTTTGCCGACGCCGGTTCTGGAAGCCCGCGCGAAGCAAAGATAACAGTTCAGGAGAAGTGGCCGAAACGGATAAATTATCCGCTTATCAAACCTTATATGAATGTATCGAAACCGTCTGCCGCCTCATGGCTCCGGTTGCCCCGTTTTTCAGCGATGCCCTTTTCAGAAACCTGAATGCGGTGACCGGCCGGTATAAACTGGAATCTGTACATCATAGTCTGTACCCTGCACCGGATAAGTCCCTGATCGACACTGAACTGGAAGAAAGAATGCAACTGGCCCAGGATGCTTCTTCGCTCATCCTCTCCCTCCGGAAAAAAGTAGTCCTTCCCGACGGACAAATCGGGATCAGGGTAAGGCAGCCCCTGCAGAAAGCAATCATACCAGTCCTCAACCCCCACATGCGGACCCAACTGGAATACGTGGAGGATCTGATAAAATCCGAAGTAAATGTGAAGCAAATCGAATACCTGGTTGATACGGAAGGGTTTATCAAGAAAAAGATCAAGCCGAATTACGCGTTGCTGGGAAAGAGACTGGGACCAAAAATGAAAGCGGTCTCTGCCGCGTTGGGTGGGTTCACACAGGCCGATATTGCGACACTGGAAAGAAATGGCCGGATTGAGTTGGATTTAAACGGTGAGAAAATCTGCCTGAACGCTGAAGAGACGGAAATAAGCAGTGAGGATATCCCAGGGTGGACAGTAGCCTCCCGGGGACCGCTGACCGTTGCCCTGGATATCACCTTAACGACTGAGTTACAACAGGAAGGGAATGCCAGGGAGTTTGTCAACCGGATCCAGAAAATCAGAAAGGATAGCGGATTTGAGATCACCGATAAAATAAACGTTCAAATTGACACAAATGAGTCTCTAAAAACCTCATTTATTGCATTTAATGATTATATTTGCACGGAAATTCTGGCAGACAAGCTGGAATTTCTGTCTATTAAAGAAGGTGGGACAGAAATTGAGGTGAATGAAAACAAGATCAGGGTGATTGTAACAAAAAAAGGGTAAAAGAACATGGCTTCAAAAAAAACTACAGTTAAAAAAGCTGAAACGGCAAAGAAATCCCCAAAACCTGCGGTTAAACAGGTTGCAAAATCTGAATCCGGGAAGCCTGCTGTAAAAGCAGTTTCAAAGATTACGCCTAAAGTTGCCCCTAAAAATGCGACAAAACCGGTGGCCAAAGTAGCGGCGAAAAAGCCCGCTGAAAAAAAGCCCGCTGAAAAAAAGCCCGCAGTAAAGCATACCGTCGAACCGGTGAAACCTGTCAAAAAAGCAGAGATTAAGAGAGCTGCTCCCAAGCCGATGGTAGAGAAGAAAGTGGTGGCACACGAGCCCGTGAAAGCAAAAAAAGCTGTGAAAGTTGAAATTCATCCGGCAAAACCTGCCAGGAAAAAAGAAACGTCAAAACCTGTCAGGGTTATCGTTCCAAAACTCACTACTAAGAGTTCAGTGAAGTATCAGCCCGATTTCACCAAGAGCGTTCTGGATGCACCCAAAATAGAAAAGGCAAAATCTGTTATCCGGTATTCGGATAATGACTTGCAGGAGTTCAAGGAAATTATTCTCAGAAAGCTGGATGCTGCCAAAAAAGAGTTGGCCTATCTTCAGGGACTGATCACTCGCCGCGATGAAGGAGGGGATATGGATGAGGGCCGGTATATGACCATGGAAGACGGTAGTGTAAGTATGGAGAGAGAGCAACTGAGCCAGTTGGCAAGCCGCCAGATCACCTTTATAGATCACCTTGAGAAAGCGCTGATGCGGGTTGAAAATAAAACCTACGGCATTTGCAGGGTAACTGGAAATCTGATTGACAAAGCGAGACTTCGTGCTGTTCCCCATGCTACGCTGAGCATAGAGGCTAAGTCCATGATGAACAAATAGCCTGCTGAAGGTAAGCGTGTTGAATGCGAAGTGTGAATATTCTTTGTTTTCCCTTCGCATTTTTGTTTGTTGAGTCGACGGAAAACAGCAGCAGATCTGCTATTGGCAGGGTGGAACGTATTTTATTAAACCTGTCTTCACAACCGATTAAACATGACAGCAGAATTTGATTACGATAAGCGGCAGGTCATTCAGGCACTGCGCTACCATTTTATTTCCAGAATTGAGCTCCGGCTGATGATCATACTGGTAAACGTGTTTGCCCTGCTCTCACTTGTACTTTATCTTCTCGGAAAAATTTCGCCTGATGCTTTTATCATAAATGCGTTGTTGTGGATGGCGCTGATGGTCAGTGTATGGTTCATCCTTCCAACAGTAATTTACAGGAGGTCAGAGACTTTCAGGCATCATTTTACGGTCTATTTTGATCCGGATGACTTTACGCTGGAGCATGAAAAGGGCAAAAGGAGCTGGCCGTATAGTGCATTGCATAGCTATAAGGAAAGCCCCAATTTTTTTCATTTGTATTTTGATTCCAGATCCTTTCTCCTCGTGCCGAAGAATGGATTTAAAGATCCTGGGGATATTTCCCGGGTCAGGAGTCTGCTGATCTCAAAACTTAGCCGTTAAAGGCTGGAGCGACTTGCGCATCACCACATGGGGAATAGTGAGTTTGATGAATTCTTTACCGACAATCCGGTATCCCAGTCTTTCATAAAAACCTGCAACTGTCGTCCGGGCATACATGGTCATTTCACCGTATCCAAGATCGCGGGCGATGTTCTCAGCAAAATTCATCAGGGCGCGGCCGATACCCTTTCCCTGAAGATCATTCTTGACGGCCATTTGACGCAATAAGATTTCATTGCCGGTTCCCTTTTCAAGCATACAGCAACCCAGCATTTCGTCGTCATCAAAGGCTCCGATCAGCACATTATCCCGGTCACACCGGATATCCTCTTCCGTGATCTTCAGCCCAAGCGGGTGCCGAAGGATCTCATCCCTCAAATTGACCATTTGATGATATTCGGATGTTCCGTATTCAATAACTTTAAGCGCCATACTTCTGAGATATCTGTGAATTACTGAAATGTCCGGAAAGCTTCAGCAAACAAACTGTCAGTTAACTCCTGAATTTGCAAAAAACGTTGGTATCAACAACCTGTGCGACTGCGCGGGCAGTTTGTTCATTGCATCCCCGTAACCCTGACTCAACAAGAGTTTGCGGGAACTAAAGGTTGGATCAATTACCCTCGTCAGATCATTTTCCAGCATACCCAAAAAGCCAGACCCGGGTAATTACCGATTCTTTACAGCTCTGCGGCCTATTGCAAAATCGGAGTTTATACTGTAAAATTGCGGAATTTTGGCGTCAAAACAACATTTCTATAATTTTTTTTGTTTCCTATGAACATTTGAACAAAAACTATATTTTTGCACTCAATAACAAAAACTTAATTAACATGTCAGACATTGCATCAAGAGTTAAAAAAATTATCGTTGACAAATTGGGTGTTGACGAGGCAGAAGTGACCACTGAGGCTTCTTTCACGAATGATTTAGGTGCCGATTCATTAGACACTGTGGAGTTAATCATGGAATTTGAAAAAGAATTCAACATTTCTATCCCGGATGAGCAGGCTGAGACAATCACGACTGTTGGTCAGGCTGTATCTTATTTGGAGGAGCATGCCAAATAGAGTTTCCTAAAGAATGCTCCTGCAAGCCAATTTTCATTTGGTAAAATGAGCATCTTTTAATTTATATGCCGCCTTTGAATATGGCTATCCATTACAAAGGCGGTTTTCTTCTTCACAAAGCTAATTGCCAGAGTATTTATGGAGCTAAAAAGAGTTGTCATAACAGGTATGGGTGCCTTGACACCGCTTGGGAATACGGTCAGTGAGTATTGGACGGGATTGATAAATGGTGTTTCGGGCGCTGCACCTATCACATTGTTTGACGCTAGCAAGTTTCGTACAAGATTCGCATGCGAAGTGAAAGGTTTTGATCCCATTGCCTTTCTCGATAGAAAGGAAGCACGTAAAATCGACCGCTTTACCCAGTTCGCACTGGTCGTCAGCGATCAGGCTATGAAGGATGCCGGCCTAAGCCGCGAGAATGTTGATTCGGACCGGACAGGTGTCGTCCTGGGGAGCGGTATCGGCGGCCTTATCACCTTTCAGCATGAGGTAATGGATTTCGCCAAAGGCGATGGTACGCCCAGATTCAATCCGTTCTTTATTCCCAAAATGATTCTCGATATTGCTGCTGGTCAGATCAGCATGCGACATAACCTAAGAGGACCCAATTACGCCGTTGTAAGTGCTTGCGCGAGCAGCACCAACGCGATGATCGATGCCTTAAATCTCATCAGGCTGAATAAGGCCGATGTGATACTCACAGGTGGAAGCGAAGCGGTGATCAGCGAGGCCGGCGTTGGAGGTTTTAATGCGATGAAGGCCATGAGCGAAAGAAACGACTCTCCCGAAACAGCGAGCAGACCCTATGATAAGGACCGCGATGGATTTGTAATGGGGGAAGGGGCCGGAATTCTCGTTTTTGAAGAACTTGAGCACGCGAAAGCCAGGGGAGCACATATCTACTGCGAAGTAGCCGGAGGCGGCGCGACAGCAGACGCTTATCATATCACCGCCCCGCACCCGGAGGGACTGGGTGCAAAAAAAGTAATGACCGTAGCCCTGGAAGACGCAGGAATAGACGCGTCACAGGTGGATTACATCAACACGCACGGGACTGCGACTCCCTTGGGAGATATTGCCGAAATTAAAGCCATTGTTGACGTCTTTGGTGACTACGCCTACGATTTGAACATCAGTTCCACAAAGAGCATGACCGGCCATTGCCTGGGCGCAGCGGGCGTGCTGGAAGCCATTGCATGTATCCATGCCGTAGTTTATAATATCGTTCCGCCCACCATTAACCACTTTACAGATGACCCCGAACTTGACGCGAGGTTGAACTTTACGTTCAACAAATCGCAAAATCGGACCGTAGATATTGCACTGAGTAATACTTTCGGGTTTGGCGGGCATAATGCCTGTATGATCGTAAAAAAATATGTAGCATAAATTTTGATAAAACCTTTTACAGTTTTTTTAAGGAGAAAGTGGGGAAATTCCATAACAGGTGAGCTTAGAAATATCCTGGGTTTCGTACCCCGTAATCTATCCCTGTATAAAACAGCTCTGACCCATCGGTCAATCAGCGAAGCGGTGGATGAGAACAACGAAAGACTCGAATATCTTGGCGACGCCATTCTCAGCTCAATTATTGCTGATTATCTGTTTAAAAGATATCCGTATCATGGTGAAGGGTTTTTGACAGAGATGCGTAGCAAAATGGTGAACCGCCAGCAACTGAACGACGTAGCGCTAAAAATGGGGTTAAAGCGGATCGCCAAATTCAACAAACTGGACAACTCCCTACGCAGCAGCCATATCTTTGGAAATACACTGGAAGCACTAATAGGGGCCATTTACCTGGATTACGGATACAGAAAGACTTTCAAGTGGGTGAAAAACTATATCATCACCCCCCATATGTATATGGATGAAATAGAATCAAAAGAAATCAATCACAAAAACAAATTATATGGCTGGGCAAACAAAAAAGGCAAGGTTCTTGAGTTTGTAACGGTGGATGAAGGCCTGGAAAGCGGCAGAAGGCTGTTTACGATCGCCGCCGTAATAGATGGGAAATATATTTCCCGTGGAACCGCATATAACAAAAAAGATGCATCTCAGATCGCTGCAAGCCTGGCTATTGACACACTGGGTATAAATAATGATACGGGAATATTCCCATCTGAACCTTAAATATCCGAATATGTACAAGTTAATCGTTGTGATTGCCATCGCCGGCGGACTTCTGGCCTGCCAGGGGAACAAAAAGGGAGGCAAAAGTATGGACTATGACCAGAAGATCATGTCCACGATATCGCAAATGCAACAGTCCCTGTTCGCCGTGCAGAAAGGCCTTGGAGACACTGCCGTCGGTAAAGATCAGGTTTTTACAAAATATGAATCCGTTCTGGATTCGCTGACGGGAAATATCAAGTCAATGCCTGCTTTTGACGGCGATTCCGCATATCGGGATGCAGCAGCTCACCTCGGCGAATTCTACAAAAACTCCATTGGCAATTATTATGTGAATATCGCCAAAATCTACAAGGAAGTAAAAGACACGTCAGCTGAAACCAAAGTGAACGTGTTGCTGGCAAAACTCCAGGAAGAAGAAAAGGTTGCTGATGACAGTTTTCTCAAAGAGAGAGCCGCGTTCGCGGGTAAACACGGCATCACCATCGAAGCCGAGAATGCAGGGGAGCCTGGAGCGGATACCACAAAACACTGATCATCATTAAATGTTGCCTTGAGTTATTCCGCAGTTGATAAACTTTCGGAAAGGGCCCTTGTTTTAGGAATATGAGGGCCCTTCCCATATACCTGGACTACAGCGCAACCACACCCTGCGATAGAAGGGTGGTGGATGTTATGCTGCCATACTTTTCAACTTATTTCGGCAACGCGTCGAGCCGCGCTCATCAGTTCGGATGGCAGGCAGCCGCCGCTGTTGAAAAAGCCAGACAGGAAGCCGCTGCCCTGGTGAATGCCGAGCCGGGGGAAATCCTGTTTACATCCGGCGCTACAGAAGCTTGCAACCTCGCCATTCGCGGCGTTTTTGATCAGTATTCCCCCAAAGGTAATCATATTATTACCACCCAAACCGAGCATAAAGCCGTCTTAGATACCTGTAAAGCCCTGGAGAAAAAAGGCGCTGAAATTACCTGGCTAAGAGCTGATGAATCCGGGAGGGTTGATCTCGTGGAATTGGAGACAGCTATCCGACCAACAACCATCCTGATCGCCGTGATGTACGCCAATAATGAAACCGGCGTTATCGCGCCAATCCGGGAAATTGGGCGTATTGCGGAAAAACACGACATTCTTTTCTTTACCGATGCGACACAGGCAGCAGGGAAAATTCTCCTGGATGTGCAGCTAGACCATCTGCACCTGGCCGCGTTCAGCTCACACAAGATTTACGGTCCAAAAGGAGTGGGCGCCCTCTACATCCGCAGGAAGAGCCCCAGAGTGAAAATCTCACCACAAATCACCGGGGGCGGACAGGAAAAAAACCTGCGAAGCGGTACCTTAAACGTTGCCGGTATTGCTGGTTTTGGGGCGGCCTGTGCTATATGCACCAGCGAAATGGAGCAGGAGAGCGCCCGGCTGCGCGATCTTCGTGACCGCCTGGAGACAGCATTGCTCAAAATAGAGGGATCCTCTGTGAATGGAGATAAAATTCACCGTTTACCTCATGTCCTCAACATGTCTTTTGAATACCTGAACAGCAGCACCATCCTGGCTGCTCTCCATAAAACGTTGGCGATTTCATCTGGCTCGGCCTGTACTTCCGGATCCCTGGATCCCTCCTATGTTTTGAAAGGAATGGGAATCGCTGATACCCGCGCCCGCGGAGCGCTGCGCTTCAGTCTCGGGCGATTTACCACAGCCGAAGAAATAGATTTCGCGATCCCTGAGGTACTGAATACGGTCGTAAAACTTCAGGCAGAGAGCTTCGAATGGCAGGTTTCGCAGAAAAAAAGCCGATAAATCTGTAACTTTGTTAGTATATTTTTGTTAGCCCGTTAATGACATCTTTAGCGGCCAATTTAAACTTGATGGTAGATAACGGCATTTATATCAGTGATAAAGCCCGGGATAAAGTGAGGCAGATCTTTTCGACCAAAGAGCCCGAAGGGAACGCATCCTATTTCCTGAGGGTCAGCGTAGTGAGTGGGGGGTGTTCCGGGTTGAGCTATAAACTGGATTTTGACAATCAGGAAAGACCAAAAGACCAGATTTTTGAAGACAACGGAATAAAACTGGTCACCGATATGAAAAGCCTTTTATACCTCCTGGGAACAACGCTTGAGTTCTCCGACGGGCTAAATGGCAAAGGGTTTTATTTCAATAATCCTAACGCTGCGCGTACATGCGCCTGCGGAGAAAGTTTTTCAGTATAAATTTTCCGGGAGCCGGGCGAAAGTACGGATATCCATTTTTAATATTTAACCGGACTAGTTTTGCCCGGGCCATCTTTATAATACCTGATGTCTAGAGAAACTATTACTTACCTGGTCTTCGGCGTTGTGCTAACCCTTGCGCTGATTTTTGACCTGGGCCTCCTTAGCAAGAAAGGTAAAAAAGTAACGATCCGCCAGGCGTTGTTTCAGACCTGCTTCTGGGTAATTCTGGCATTGGCATTTGGCATTTTTATTTATTTTGAAGATGGTAAAATACAGGCGCTTGAATTTCTCAGCGCATACCTGATGGAATGGAGTCTCAGCATCGACAATATTTTCGTGTTTATCCTAATATTTACCTCCTTTTCAGTCAAAGAAATTTATTATGGCCGCGCACTTATAATTGGTATCCTGCTGGCGATCGTGTTTCGCATCGTCTTTATCACCGTGGGAGTGGCCCTGGTCGACCGGTTTCATTGGATCCTTTATTTGTTCGGCGTTTTCCTGGTTTACACCGGGTTCAAGATGTTTTCAGCCGGCGATGAAAAAGAATTTGATCCGCAGACCTCATCAGTCTACAAATGGATGAAAAGAATCCTGCCGCTCACGCCGCACGACGGCGGTGGAAGGTTTACTGTGAAGGAAGGTGGCAAAAGAAAATATACTATCCTTTTTGTTGTAGTGGTGATGCTGGCGTTCATTGACGTGGTATTTGCACTCGATTCCATTCCCGCGGTAATGGGTATTTCACGGGATTTGATGGTGATATATACCTCAAATATTTTCGCAGTACTGGGGTTGAGATCCCTGTTCTTTTTACTTCGGGGAGCCGTGGATAAATTTGATTTTCTTCAGCAGGGAATCGCGATCGTTCTGGTCTTTATTGGTTTGAAGATGCTCGGCGAACACTGGATCAACCAATGGATAGATAAACAGGCGCAGGTGATCCTGTCGCTGGGTGTCATCGTGCTTTGCATCTCCGGCGGCATTCTATACTCTATATGGTATAAGAGAAAAGGCATTCCGGATGAGACTGCCGGTTCGGGTGACTAGCGATCCGGTAGATTCAAAAAAGTCTAAACTACAAAAACTTCGTGGCTGAAACATTACAACATATTGCGGAAATTCTGAACATTAGAGGCGAAATGCCCGATGTTGAGATTGAAACCCTTCTGACAGATAGTCGCAAGTTTGGTCCCGGCGGCGCATCACTTTTTTTTGCCCTCAGTGGACCACGACGGAACGGACATCAATACATCCCGCTATTGTTTGAAAAAGGGCAGAAATACTTTGTGGTATCGCATCAGCCGGATATGTCCAGGTTCCCGGGTGCAGTCTTTCTACAGGTCCCCGACGTGCTGGAAGCACTGCAGAAAGTTGCCGCGGCACACAGGAACCGCTTTAGCTACCCGGTTATCGGAATCACCGGCAGCAACGGAAAGACCGTGGTGAAGGAATGGCTGTTCCAGCTATTGCATCCCGACAAAAACATTGTTCGCAGTCCTAAAAGCTATAACTCGCAGATTGGCGTTCCACTCAGTGTCTGGCAAATGAGCGACCAAAATAACCTGGCGATTTTTGAAGCCGGCATCAGCCAGCCGGGGGAGATGATCCGCTTGCAGACAATCATCCAACCAACGATCGGTATCCTCACGAATATCGGCACGGCACACAGCGAAGGTTTTGAAAATGATCTGGAAAAATTAAGGGAAAAACTAATACTTTTCAAGGATGCATCGTTGTTGATAGCCACGGGCGACAATCCAATAATTAAAGACGAGATTGAACGGCAAAAGGTTGCATGGCTTTCCTGGGGTCGTGAAGAACACAATGCGCTCCGGATCGAGGAAGTCAGGAAAGATATCAACCGCACAAAGCTCGTTCTGCAGTACAAGGGCGATCGCTTTTCATTCGTAATCCCCTTTACAGATCAGGCTTCAGTAGAGAACGCCATTACCTGCTGTGCGTTGATGCTGTCGGCCGGGTATACAACTTCAGATATTGCCCGCAGAATGTTAACCCTTCAGCCGGTGAGTATGCGGCTGGAATACAAAAGAGGGATCAATAACTGCATACTGATCAACGACAGCTACAGCGCAGATCTGAGCGCCCTTTCCATTGCCCTTGATGCACTTCAGCAACAGGCCGGAAACCGGCGGAAGACGGTCATTCTTTCCGATTTTACCGTTCAGAAGGATGATAACCCGGCGTTATATGTGCATGTGGCCGATTTGCTCAGAAAACATGGTGTAAACAGACTGATAGGGATAGGTCTGCGGCTTCAGTTATTCATCCCGGAAATTCTGGAGGCAGGTAAATTTTCGATGGAAGCCACGCTTTACCCGAACACCCGGGAATTTATGGACCTTTTCAATTCCAGGGATTTCAGGGATGAAGTGATCCTGGTGAAAGGTGCCAGGGTCTTCGGTTTTGAGGAGATCGTTGCGGCGCTGGAACAGAAAGTGCATCAGACTATCCTGGAGATCAGCCTCGACGCGATCTCACATAATCTGAAGCTGTTTCAAAGCCGGCTGAAACCGGAAACCCGGATGATGGTCATGGTAAAGGCCTTTGCCTATGGCAGCGGCGCTGCTGAAATAGCCGGCGTGCTGCAATATCAAAAAACGGACTACCTGGGGGTGGCCTATGCGGATGAGGGGGTTGAGCTGCGCAGGAGTGGAATCACATTACCAATTATGGTCATGAATTCCGAGGAGATCGCTTTCGATACCATCACAGATCATAACCTGGAACCGGATATGTTTTCTTTTGAAATGCTGAACTCATTTCAGGATTACCTGGAGCAATCGGGGTTGGAAAACTATCCGGTACATATCGAGTTTGAGACCGGTATGAACCGGCTTGGTTTTAAGGTGGGGGATGTAGAGAGACTAGGCACAGCACTGAAGGGAAACAAATATTTCCGCGTGCGATCGGTATTCTCACATTTTGTCGCCAGCGAAGATCCGGCCGAAGATGAGTTCACAGGGCATCAGTTCCGCTTGCTGTCACGGGCGGCAGACAGGCTGCAGGAAATCCTGGAGTATGACTTTATAAAACATATTGCGAATTCATCAGGTATCACACGTTTCCCCGAAATGCAAATGGATATGGTCCGGCTGGGAATCGGCCTTTATGGTATCGGGGAGATGCAAGGCGGAAATGGACTGCGACCCGTGCTGACCCTGAAATCAACGGTCGCACAGGTAAAAAATATCGTGAAGGGAGAGACTGTCAGTTATAACCGACGGGGTGTAGCCAAGAGGGATTCGGTGATTGCCACCGTGCGTATAGGGTACGCGGACGGTTATTCCAGACGCTTTGGTAATGGTGTGGGAAAAATGTTAATCCGGGGCAAAGCAGCGCCGGTCATCGGTACGGTTTGTATGGATATGACGATGATCGATGTTACGGATATTCCTGATGTGCAGGAAGGCGATGAAGTGATCCTTTTTGGTGAAGAGCTGCCGATCCAGGAACTGGCCGCTATGATCGGAACCATACCCTATGAGATCATGACCGGCATTTCCCAACGTGTAAAACGCGTTTACTGGGGGGAAAGTTGAGGCGAACGCTATTTGGAAAAATAGGAGGCACTTGCAGGGCGAGCTCCGCGGAGTTCCGGTTCGGAGAGCCCAACAATCGGTTAAATAATTATGACATCCCTTCGCCTACCTTATTATTTACGCTCTATCTTTGTCGGCTATGAAAATGACTAAACTCCGGACTTCTGTTTTGATCATTATCCTGGTCCTTTTGGCGGACCAGGCACTTAAGTTGTACATCAAAACCCATTACCCAATCGGTGAGGTCACCCGGATCTTTGGATGGGACTGGGCAAGGATTCATTTCATAGAAAACAGCGGTATGGCCTGGGGCTGGAAATTCGGAAATGAGGCCGGCAAAGCTGCCCTGACGCTGTTCAGGCTGGCCGCCGTACTTTTTGGAACCTGGTTATTAGTGAAGTTTGCCCGGGAAAAATACTCTACGGGATTCATGGTTTGTATATCGCTGATCTACGCCGGCGCGGCCGGAAACCTGATCGACAGTATGTTCTACGGCATGATATTCGATAAAGGATACCATTTTGAACCCTCGTTTGGAGATTATGTGAGTTATGCTGGTATTGCAACAATTGGGAATGGCGGATATTCCTCCTTTCTTCACGGAAGCGTCGTGGATATGCTTTATTTTCCCATGATCCATTCGCGGTATCCCTCCTGGTTCCCCGTAGTTGGTGGCGATTCTTTTGAATTCTTTGCACCCATTTTCAATATTGCCGATGCAGCCATTTCCACCGGCGTGATCGCCCTGCTGGTCTTTCAGAAGAAATTTCACAAAAAAGAGGAAACTGCGGGAGAGTCAGTTGATGAGCATCCTGTAGCTGAGGCGGATCAAATCTAAAGTTCAGGATATAAAAAAATCCGCTCAGAGAGAGGGGCTCGTAAGCGGAAAATGGTGTTTCCCCGAATATTTTATTATTGATGACTTTCTGGATTCCTTTCGCGCCGTAAAAATAAATTTGTCCGCGACTACTACAAAATTTCGGGCATCACTAATTTAAGTGATGGGGGAATTTTGTTTTAGAGATGGGGGAATTTAGTGACCACAGAGTTAAAAAAAAGGCCGTTCCGGAGAAACAGCCTTCTTTAGTTAACTTGATGATCAGGTCAGATTTTACCGACCATATTGGCGGGAATCACCCATTCATCGAATTCCTTTTCTGTCAGGTAACCCAATTTTACGGCCATTTCTTTTAACGTGGTACCTTCCTTATGTGCCTTTTGTGCGATCTCGGCAGCTTTATAATAACCGATCTTAGGATTCAAAGCAGTTACCAGCATCAATGAATTATCCAGGTGCTTTTTGATATTTGCTTCGATGGGTTCAATTCCAACCGCGCATTTGTCATTGAACGAAACACAACCCTCACCAATCAGTCGGGCGCTGTGCAGGAAGTTGTAGATCATTACGGGTTTAAAGACGTTGAGCTCAAAATGTCCGGTTGCCCCGCCAATATTGATGGCCACATCATTACCCATTACCTGCGCGGCGATCATCGTCAGCGCTTCACACTGGGTAGGATTTACTTTGCCGGGCATGATGGAGGATCCGGGTTCATTATCGGGGATACGAATTTCGCCGATTCCGCTTCGTGGTCCTGAAGAAAGCATTCGGATATCATTCGCGATCTTCATCAGACTGACGGCGACCGTTTTTAACGCGCCATGGGCCTCCACGATGGCATCATGAGCCGCCAGTGATTCAAATTTGTTTTCTGCAGTCCGGAAAGGCAGGCCCGTAAGGTTCGCAATCTCTGCAGCTACCGATACATCGTAGCCGGGGGGTGTGTTGATACCTGTTCCTACGGCGGTCCCGCCAAGGGCAAGTTCGGAAAGATGAGATAAAGAATTGTTGATTGCTTTCAACCCATGGCTCAACTGGGACACATAGCCGCTGATCTCTTGTCCCAGGGTAAGTGGGGTTGCATCCATGAAGTGCGTGCGGCCTATCTTTACCACCTTCATGTAGGCAGTGCTTTTTTCCTGAAGGGTGTCGCGCAGCTTTTCAATACCCGGGATTGTAACTTCCAGGAGCATCTTGTACGCGGCGATATGCATGGCAGTCGGAAATGTGTCATTGCTGCTTTGAGACTTGTTCACGTCATCGTTCGGGTGTAAATATTTTTCTTTGTCTGAAAGGCTGCCTCCCTTCAATACATGACCTCGATAGGCGATCACTTCATTTACATTCATGTTACTCTGGGTGCCGCTGCCGGTCTGCCATACCACCAGCGGGAAAGAATCGTCCAGCTTGCCTTCCAGAATTTCATCGCAGACCTTCCCAATCAGTGAGGCTTTGTCTTCGGGCAATACACCCGCTTTCTGATTTGCCAGGGCGGCTGCTTTTTTCAGGTAGGCAAATGCCCGGATGATTTCAATCGGCATACGGTCGGTATCGCGGGCGATCTTGAAATTTTCAATGGATCGCTGTGTCTGGGCGCCATAGTATGCGTCAATGGGGACTTTCACCTCACCCATTGTGTCTTTTTCAATTCTGTATTCCATAAATAATTAATTTTCGTGGCTGAGTTGCAAAGGTATCACTTAATGAGAAAGTAAAACACGACCTGCGTCAACTGCTCACCGGCCGGTAACAGTTTGCCAGGTGGTCAGAACAAATTGGCGGAACTAATAATGCTTGCCGGGCGGAAAGAACTTCCAAACACAAAAAAATCAGCGCGTTTATATACCTTAACCCAGAATTTACAGTGGCCTGTAATTGATTTTTAGAAAAAAGGGATAACTTCACCGACTTGGTAGGATAATTATACATCGAATTTCCATAGAATGTATAGCTAAATATGTCAACAGAATTCATCAGAAAATTATACGAAAGAAATTCAAGTACCCTGTGTTCATTCCCGGACAAGCGTGTAGTGGCGGCATTTATCGACCAACTATTTCAGTTTTTGTTTTTACCTGCCGGTATTCAACAAAAAACGGAATGGCAACTCCATCGGGAGTTTGAGAAGCTGAAGATCGGCTTTTCAGAAATGCTGTTTGATTATTTGCAGGATGATCAAAAAACCCATGACATCACCGTGCGTTTCTTTACAGCGATACCGGTCCTTCATGAACAACTCATCCATGATGCGGAATCCATCCTTCATTATGATCCCGCGGCAGAGACCCTGGAAGAGGTGCTGGTATCTTATCCTGGATTTTATGCAACAACCGTGTACCGGTTCGCGCATGAGTTGTATAAGTATGAGCTGCCCATTCTTCCGAGATTGTTCACCGAGTATGCGCACAGCAAGACGGGCATCGACATTCATCCGGGAGCAACCATTGGGAATCCATTTTTCATCGACCACGGGACTGGAATTGTCATCGGCGAGACTACGATCATTGGCAACAATGTAAAACTATACCAGGGCGTAACGCTGGGAGCATTGAATGTAGCCAAAGAGCTGTCGGAAATCAAGCGCCATCCGACGATTGAAGATAACGTGGTTATTTATGCGGGATCTACTATTCTTGGCGGGGAGACCGTCGTTGGCCGCGACAGTATCATTGGAGGGAATGTCTGGCTTACTAATAGTGTGCCATCCAATTCAGTCGTTTATCACAAAAGTGAAATTACTGTAAAAGATATGTACCCCCTCAACGAAATAGCGTTAAATTTTGTAATATAAGGCCGACCGCAGGCAGCGCGTGATGCGGCGCCTGAAATTCATTTTTCAACTAACAACAAAACAATGAAAGTAAACAACATCCTGGAAACAATCGGGAACACACCCCATGTAAGAATTAACCGCCTGTTTGACGGCAATCATGAAGTTTGGATCAAACTGGAAAAGGCGAATCCTGCCGGCAGTATCAAGGACAGGATCGGTCTGGCTATGATCGAAGACGCCGAACAAAAAGGACTACTTAAGCCAGATTCAGTAATAATTGAACCGACCAGTGGTAATACGGGTATTGCGCTTGCGATAGCAGCGGCAGTTAAAGGATATAAATTGATATTGGTTATGCCGGAAAGCATGAGCCTGGAAAGAAGAAAGATCATGAGTGCCTATGGTGCTGAGTTTGTACTTACCCAGCGTGAGAAGGGTATGAAAGGTGCTATTGAGAAAGCTCGCGAGTTGGCGGCGGAGCGCCCAAATGCTTGGATTCCGCAGCAGTTTGATAACCCGGCTAATACGGAAATCCACCGGACGACAACGGCCGAAGAAATTGCCAGGGATTTTCCCGAGGGTCTTGATTATGTGATCACCGGTGTTGGAACAGGCGGGCATATCACGGGCATAGCCGAAGTACTGAAGAAAAAATTTCCAAATCTGAAGGTCTTCGCGGTGGAGCCTGATTTGTCTCCGGTTATCGGCGGCGGTGCTCCGGGGCCGCACGCGCTGCAGGGACTGGGTGCCGGATTTATCCCATCGATCTTAAACACTGAAATACTCGATGGGACGATCACAGTTGGGAAAGATGAGTCCTACGAGTATGCGCGGCGGGCGGCAAAAGAAGAAGGCATATTCGGGGGTATTTCAACGGGTGCCGCGCTGGCAGCAGTCGCGAAGAAACTCCCGGAGATACCCGCAGGTTCCAGGGTACTGACCGTTAACTACGATACCGGCGAACGATACCTGAGTGTTGATGGATTGTACTGATAACATTCTTTTTCGAATTTTCCTGAGGTTGGGAGAGGGGTTAAAGAAATCAGTTTACCGGCAGATAGCATAATCGTGTTTGTATATCTAAATCGGCGTAAGCCAACCAATACGGGGAGCAGTAAATCTTTTATTGCTTCCCGTTTTTTTGACAGTATATTATAAAAATAACATGTATGATTATAATATAATATCTAACGTCTAGTATCTAACGTCTAGTATCTAACGTCTAGTATCGATCGTCTAGTATCGATCGTCTAAAATCTAATATCTAGCTCTTCTTTAATAATTTCAGAAACTCTTCCTCGGACAGAATCGTTACTGTATTCAGTTTTCTGGCCTTTTCCAGTTTGCTGCCTGCGTCAGCACCCACTACGAGGTAGTTGAGTTTGGAACTGACGCCGGTAAGTATTTTACCCCCTTGTGCTTCCGCCATTGCTTCAGCATCGCTGCGCTTCAGCGTGGGCAGGGTACCTGTGAACAGGAAGGTCTGCCCTTGAAGACTGCCTCCGGTGGCCGGTCCTTTATTAAGATTGGACATATTTATTCCCAGGCTTTCCAACTCCTGCAACATATGCAGGTTGGAACTGTTGCTGAAAAAATGGACAATACTACCGGCTACTTTCGGGCCGATATCTTCCAGGCTCTGCAGTTCTTCCAGAGAGCGATGCTGAAGATCCAAGAGATGGCTAATACTTTGAGCCAGGACTTTGGCGGTGGTTTCTCCAACGAAACGGATGCCCAGCCCAAATATCAACCGGAACAAAGGTTGTTGCTTACTGTTTAACACAGCTTGCTTCAGGTTTTCAACTGATTTTTTACCAAATCCTTCGAGTGCACCGATCTTATCGAAATCCAATTTATAAATGCCCGGGATATCGATCAGCCATCCCATTTCGTAGAATTTGCGGATATTGGCTTCCCCTAACCCCCGGATGTCCATGGCATCTTTGCTGACATAATGGATCATGCGTTCCACTACCTGCGCCGGACATTCGATGTTAATGCAGCGCCAGGCAGCTTCGCCTTCTTCTTTGAATAGCGGGCTGTTACAAACGGGGCAGTTTTTCGGGAAACTGATGGTAGTTTCATTACCGGTTCGCAATTCAGGCATTGATTTTACGATATAGGGGATCACATCGCCCGCGCGCTCAACCAGCACCGTGTCACCCAGTTTAAGGTCTTTTTCCCGGATGATATCTTCGTTGAAAAGAGATATCGAACTGACTGTAACGCCTCCAATATAGACGGGTTCGATTTTGGCCACCGGCGTGATAGTCCCGGTGCGGCCCACCTGGAAATCCACCTGGAGTAACTTGCTGGTGGCCTGGCGGGCTTTGAATTTAAAAGCGATCGACCAGCGGGGGTGATGGCTGGTCGAGCCCAGTTTTTCCTGCGTGGCAATTTCGTTTACTTTAATCACCATGCCGTCAATTTCAAAGGGAAGGGAATCGCGCTTTTCTTCAAACGCATTGCAAAAGTCCACTACCTGGTGAATATTGTCAAAAATTCCCATTTCATGCACCGGACTTCTGAAACCCAGGTCCCACAGTAGTTGCACGGAACCCTGATGTGTTTTCAGGGGTTCCGGAATTTCTTTTCCAGGGAGGAGGGTGTAATCGCTGATATGATAGACAAAAGCCTCCAGGTTGCGTCGGCGCACTTCTGCCGGATCCTTGATGCGGAGTGTTCCCGTAGCTGCGTTTCTGGGATTTGCCAGCGGTGATAAACCTTTTTCCAGTAGTTCATCATTGTAGCGCTTAAAATTCGTTTTATTGATCAGCACTTCACCCCGGATCTCTATCTGCCGGATGCCAAATCGACTGAACGCTGCGGACAGGGGCAGCGTATGGATCTGCTTAATATTTTGTGTGATATTATCCCCCGAAACGCCATCCCCCCTGGTTGCACCCCGCACCAGTAGGTCGTTTTCATAGATCAGAGAAATGCCGCCACCGTCAAATTTAGGTTCAACGCAATAGGCAATGGTGCCAGTGCCAGCAAGTTGCCTGGCTTTGCGGTCAAAATCCACGAGGTCCTCGCTGTTGTAAGAATTCTCCAGAGAAAGCATGGGGACCAGATGCCGGACGGTCTGAAACTGTCGGGTAAGGCCTTTGGCCACGCGTTGAGTGGGGGAGTCGCTAGTGATCCAGTCAGGATTTTTTTCTTCGGTCCGTTCGAGGAGTTTGTACAATTGGTCGTATTCTCCATCGGAGATCAGGGGGTCATCCAGAATATAATACCTGTATTCGTGGAAGCGCAGCACATCGCGGAGTTCTTTCACCTGGTGTTGATCTGACAGGATGGAGGAGTTGGTTTTTATCATTCTGCGTGAGGCTTCCTGGAGGGCGATGACGGATTCTTTGGAGTACATATTGTTTGAATTGGAATAAAAGTAAAAAAACCGGACAATATACCGAAATCGGGTAAGTGCAGAAGTTGAGGCAGTGGCAGAGATAAAGGCAGGTTAGGTTTATCTGCCGAAGTCAGCGTCAAACAATCGTCTAAAAACTATCCCCTACTTTTGTACCTCATTTTTAAAGGACAGCTATAGATGTTAAAAAATCCGCATTTAAAAACGGCCGAGCTTGAGAAGATCAGTCACCTGGAATACTTTAAGATCGCTGTCTCGGTGGACTGTGTGATCTTCGGGTATGAAGATAAAGAACTAAAAGTGCTCCTGATCCAGAGTGACCTCGAAGAGTTTTCGGGATTGTATTCGCTGTTGGGTGACCTGGTGCGGCCCGATGAAGACCTGGATGCGGCGTCCTATCGGATCCTGAAAGAACGGACTTCTCTGGATGATGTGTTTCTGCAGCAGGTACATACTTTTGGCCGGCTTGAACGTCACCCTTCGGGGCGTGTAGTTACTACTGCCTATTATTCCCTGATCAATATTAACAGCCACAATTTAAAAATCGACCATAACGATCTGAACTGGCATCCTGTAAAAAAAATCCGTAAGCTGGCCTTTGACCATAAAGAGATCCTGGATACCTGTCTCATGAAACTACGGGAGCAGATCATGGAATATCCGATCGTGCACAACCTGCTTCCAAAAAAGTTCTCCCTCCGCGAATTGCAGGAACTCTATGAAGCAATCCTCGGCGTTCCGCTCGACCGGCGGAATTTCAGAAAGAAAATGGCCCTGAAAAACTGGTTGCAGGATCTGGATGAAATGGAGGATAATGTCCCTCATCGGCCGGGAAGGCTCTACCGATTTCGCAAAAAAGTACTGAACGACTAGCTGCAAGACGAATTGCACCTCTTCAATGCCGGCAATGAGATTCTCGTGCTGACGGGACCTGTGTTAGCTGTTCCTCCCTTCTTGAAGGCATTCCGGCACGATGTCCTGCTTATGCCGGGTGGAAGTTTCTCAGTGTCCGGTAGCCAGGCCCATCGTTCATATTCCGGCAGCGTCACGGTAGTGGAGGTTGCTCAGTGTCCGGAAGCCAGGTGGCTGACGAATAATTATAATTGTCGGAATAACACATTATTCTTAAAAAAAGATGCCCGCCATATGCTCTACTAGCCCGGATAATAGACTAATAACCAATCGGATAAAAAAAAGTTAAAATTTTTTTTGGCAATGTGTACTAAATACACAAAGATTCTCCTAATTTTGATTTTGCATTAGTTAATGTGTATGAAGTACACGTTAGTTTTTCATTGACTTAAAAATAAATTTTGTTTGTCTATGTTACACAAAAGATTGTATGTAGCAACGCTTACGCTCTCCTTGACACTGTTGGTGCTGGCCGCGGGTGCTCAAAACAAAGCAGTGAGGGGAACGGTGACAAAGTCGGGCGAAGGAATTCCCTTAATAGGGGTAACTGTTACCGTAAAGGGCACGAATATCGCCACGCAAACCAATGCATCGGGAGTTTATAGCCTGAACGCACCGGCAACAGCCACAACCTTAGTCTTTACATCCGTAGGCTTCGTGACCCTGGAATTGCCCATTTCGGGGGAAACGGTGGACGCTGCCCTGATGCCTTCGATGGCCTCCTTAGAGAATATAGTGATCATTGGCTATGGTTCAGCGAGGAAACGGGATTTGACCGGTTCAATAACACAGGTCACTGCCAAAGATTTCAATAAGGGTCAGAACACTACGCCGGAACAGCTCATAGCGGGTAAAGTTCCAGGGGTACAAATCACATCAAATGGAGGCGCCCCCGGGAGCGGAAGTACGATCAGAATCCGTGGTGGAGCTTCCCTGAACGCCAGTAACGATCCGCTGATCGTAGTGGATGGGGTGCCGCTGGATAACGGTGGTATTTCAGGAGCTGCCAATGCACTGTCGCTGATAAACCCCAATGACATCGAGTCTTTCAATATTTTAAAAGATGCTTCCGCAACCGCTATCTACGGGTCCCGCGCATCAAATGGCGTTATCATCATTACGACTAAAAAAGGTAAAAGCGGCAAGCCAAGGGTGAATTTCAACACCCTCTTCACCGTTTCTAAACTCGCAAAATATTATGACGTACTCTCCGCCGGGCAGTTCCGGGATTTCGTAAACGCACACGGTAATTCAGCGGCAAAAGCACTCCTGGGACAAGCTTCCACTGATTGGCAGAAAGAAATCTATCAGACTGGAATCGGATCAGATAATAATTTGAGCGTTTCCGGTACCTTGCCGGCACTGAGCATGCCTTACAGGGTATCAGTAGGATACCTGAAACAGCAGGGTGTGCTGAAAACTGGTACGCTCGACAGATATTCTGCTGGGATCAACCTGAGTCCGAGCTTTTTAGAGAACCATCTTAAGGTTGATATTAATGCAAAAGGTTCAAGGCAGGATTCCAGGTTCGCCAATCAAGGGGCTATCGGAGGAGCAGTAAACTATGACCCCACTCAACCCGTCAAAACCGGGAATAATAAATATAACGGCTATTACGAATGGCTTGATGCAAGTTCCACCACCGGGCTCAGAGAACAGGCGCCCAGAAACCCTGTAGGCTTACTGATGGACCGGGTTGACAAAGGGACCTCTGACCGCATGGTGGGTAATGTGCAGGTAGACTACAAGTTTCATTTCCTCCCCGAACTTAGGTTAAACCTTAACGCTGGCCTGGATTACGCACACGGATATGGAACCATTGTCGTAAACGAAAACGCGGCCCAGTCTTACCAAAGGTATAAAGACGCTGCAGGGAAACTTCACAGCGGGGTAAATAACCAGTACTCCTCCTTCCGGAACAATTCCGTGTTTGAAGGATACCTGAATTATTTGAAAGAGATCAACGATCACCGGATCGATGTAACGGCCGGTTATGGTTATTATGATTTCCTGACAAGGATTGAGAATTTCCCCGACTACACTTTCGATAAAGTTGCGGTAACAACCCCGAATTTTCCCCAGAACAAACCCCAGTACACGATGGTCTCCTATTATGGCCGTATCAATTATGGTTATAAAGGAAAGTACCTGGTTACGGCCGCTCTGCGTCGGGATGGATCTTCAAAATTTGCCCCTGAGAACCGGTGGGGTCTTTTCCCCTCCGGCGCACTGGCATGGCGGATCAAAGAAGAGGATTTCCTGAAGAACTCGAGAGTTGTATCGGATCTGAAATTAAGACTCGGCTATGGCGTTACCGGCCAGCAGGACGGAATTCCCTACTATGATTATATTTCTTACTACAACCTGAGTTCAACCACGGCGCAATATCAGCTTGGTGATAAATTTTATCAGTTGTACAGACCGGGCGCCTACTATTATGGTAGAAAATGGGAGCAGACAGCAACCTATAATATCGGGATAGACTATGGATTTGACGATAACCGCATCAACGGAAGTGTAGACTTTTATTATAAGAAGACATCAGACCTGCTGAATGAGATCACACAGTCTGCAGGTTCTAATTTCAGCAACAGGGTGGTGGCCAATATCGGTAACATGGAAAACAAGGGGGTTGAAGTCGTGATCAACACAGTTCCAGTCAGAACTCAGGACCTTACCTGGAACTTCAATTTCAATTTCACCTATAATGAAAATAAGATCACAAAACTTACCGTGTTGGATGATCCCAATTATCTGGGTGTACCCGTTGGAGGTATATCGGGCGGTGTGGGCAGCAATATTCAGATCCACTCCGTTGGTTATCCCAGGGCCTCCTTCTTTGTATTGAAGCAGGTTTATGATCAGGCTACCGGGAAACCAATTGAAGGCCTGTTCATGGACAGGAACAGGGATGGGATTATTAATGACAATGATTTCTACCATTTCTTTAATCCGGATCCAAAAGTTTTCATGGGCATCAACTCCGATGTGAACTATAAAAGGTTATCTGCAGGATTCTCCATGAGAGCCAATATTGGAAATTACGTGTATAATAATATTGCTTCCTCATCAGGTACGGTTCGCAACATTATCAACCCGCTAAGCTATCTCAATAACGGATCAACAGATGTGCTCTATACTGGATTCATGGGTGATGGTGACAAAACGAAATTCTCGGATTACTATATGGAAAACGCATCTTTCCTGAGAATGGATAATGTCTTTGTGGGTTACAGCTTTGGCAAAGTGCTGCGCGACAAAGCTAATCTCAGACTGAATGCCAATGTCCAAAACGTATTTACCGTTACAAAATACAAAGGACTTGATCCGGAGATTCCGTCGGGGATTGACAATAATTTCTATCCAAGACCCAGAATTTACGGAATTGGATTAAACCTCGATTTCTAATTAAACCTACTATTTAATATATGGCAAATATGAAAAAGAATTTGATCATAATTGTGGGAGCGGTACTTGGATTGATGGCCTGCCAGAAGAACCTGGACCGTTTTCCTACGAACGACGTGACTTCGGCCACTGTCTACAGCACGACCGACGGGTATCTGAAAGCAGCGGCTAAAGTATATGGAGCGTTTGCGCTTACCGGTAACGAAGGCCCGGCTGGTAACAAGGATGTGCAGGGGATAGATGAAGGTTTTTCTGATTTTCTCCGGCTCTTTTGGAAGGCGCAGGAACTAAGCACGGATGAAGCGGTTATCGCCTGGGGTGACGCCGGCATTCAGGATTTCCATAATATGAACTGGTCATCCAGTAACGATTTTTTGACCGGTTTGTACTATCGCAGTATGTTCCAGATCACGCTGGCTAATGATTTTATTCGTCAGGCGGCTGACGATAAACTTTCATCAAGAGGTATCACGGGGGCAGACGCTACAAAAATTGTAAGCTTCCGGAATGAAGCCAGGTTCCTGAGGGCTTATCAATACTGGGTATTGATGGATCTCTACGGTAACCCTCCCTTCGTCGATGAAACTTACCAGATTGGATCCGGGGTGCTGCCGAAACAAATTAAACGCGCCGAATTGTTCACCTACGTTGAGAAAGAATTAAAAGCATTGGAGAGCCTGCTTCCAAACCCGAAAACGAATGAATATGGCCGGGCCGACAAAGCCGCAGTATGGGCATTGCTAGCCCGTTTATATTTGAATGCAGAGGTGTATACAGGTACTGCCAGGTGGAATGATGCTCTAACTTATTCCAAAAAAGTGATCGATGCAGGCTATAGCCTCATACCCAATTACACCAACCTGATGCGGGCTGATAACAACAAAAATACCAGTGAGTTTATTCTTACCATTAATTACGACGGTAAGAAAACCCAGACCTGGGGTGGTACTACTTTCCTGACCCACGCGGCAGTGGGTGGTAGCATGCCGGCATCCGCCTTTGGCATCAACGGAGGATGGGGCGGAACCCGCACCACGAAAGCGCTTGTTAAATTGTTTGGAGACGGAGATAGCCGCGCGCAGTTTTATACCCAGGGTCAGAGCCTTGAGATCACCGACCAGACTAAATTTACCGATGGGTATGCGATAACAAAGTATAAAAATATCACCATGGCGGGAACTCCAGGCAGTGATCAGACTTTCACCGATATCGATTTCCCGATTTTCAGGCTGGCGGAGCAATACCTTATCTACGCTGAAGCTACGAAGAGGGGAGCCGGCGGCGATGCAACACTGGCACTGAATTATATAAACCTGTTAAGAACCCGGGCCGGAGCCCCTACTGTTTCTGCCGTAGATCTGACACCAGATTTTATCCTGGATGAAAGGGCGAGAGAATTGTATTGGGAAGGATTCCGGCGTACGGATCTGATCCGGTATAAAAAATTCACCACTTCGGCATATTTGTGGCCATGGAAAGGCGGCGCGTCAGGTGGTACGTCGGTAGCGGATTACAGGAACCTGTATCCCATCCCGGCAACAGATAAGAATGCGAACACAAACCTGACACAAAACCCGGGCTATTAATTTGGAACGCATGAAATATAAACAGTCTGGAAAAAAGTATTCATTGTCTTGTCCGGCAATCGCTATCATGGATCATGGTGCATTGGCTGTCTGCCATGTCATTGCAGGGTAATCCTTCAGGCGGCAGTTGACCAGCCGGTAAAAATGTAAACGAAAGAGACGTCAAAAAATAATACACATGAAAAGATCATATATATTAATATTCCTGGTTTCAGTTGCTGCGATCAGCTTTGTCTCCTGCAAGAAGGCGGAGAACAAGTTATTGTATGAGGGCGGAACCAATCCGAAGCTGACAGCATCGAAGGCCGGGCCCCTGGTGTTCTTAAAGTCTGCAGCATCTGATGTAGCACTTACCATGAACTGGACTAACCCGAATTATGCATTCAATACCGGGGTCAACTCAATGAATGTGAGCTACATCCTGGAAATGGATCAGGCGGGATCCAATTTTTCCAGCCCCAGCAGGGCACAGGTCTCCATGGGTTCAGATCTGCTAAAAAACTTTACGACCAAAGAATTGAATACCATGATGAATACTATGGAATTAAAGGCAGGTACGGCCTATAACATGGAGTTCAGGCTAAAATCGACCTTGGGCGCTGCCGTTCCATTATATTCAAATGTGCTGAAGATCACGATGACGCCATACCTTGATTTTGCGGTGGAACCACCCGGCACAGCGGCTAATAATTACCTGGATGGCAACCTGTGGGTAGTTGGAGATGCGTTTGCATCAGGATGGTCGAACCCGCTTCCGGCACCGTATGATGTGAGCCAGAAGTTTACGCGTATCGATGTCCTGCATTACGAGCTGACCGTGCCATTTAAAGGCGGTGGTGGTTATAAGATGATCCAGGAGCAGGGTGTATGGGGTACACAATACCACGCGCTGGACGGATCGCAGTCCGCAGCGTTGTCCGGTTCCTTTGAGAAGAAAGATTCGGATCCACAATTCCCCGGTCCGGCTGCAGCAGGTACCTACAAGATACAAGTGAATTTCCAAACCGGTAAGTACACGCTCACCAAACAATAAACAGACTCAACCAAAAAAAAATATGAAAAATATTTTAAAATACATTTCATTCCTACTTGCTGCCGGCGTTGTCTTGAATGCCTGCCAAAAGGCTGAAGTATTGCCGTATTACGCGTCAGGAACTGATATAGCGCTTCAGGCATCTTCCACAACGGTTAAGCCTGCTGCGGCAGACAGCCTGAACAAAGTACTTACGCTTTCATGGTCGGATCCACATTTCGCGACCGACAGTTCTACCTATAAGTTTGTAGTGGAGATAGCACCCACCGGTACCAATTTTGCCTTGCCGGCAACATATACAGTTAATGGGGCAAAGTCGATTTCATTTACCGGAAATGAGATCAACAAGATCCTATCAGCGGCAGGAGTACCAGTCAATGGTGCAAAGGATTTTGATGTACGGGTAAAAGGATCGTATGCAAATAATAATGATCTGAAGCTTTCGAATGTAGTTAAGATCAATGCGACCTCTTTCGCGGTGCCGATCAAACTGACAGCATCCTCTACAAACGCGTTGGTACTGGATGTGAAGAATGCAACCAGCCAGGCTGTTGGCTTCACCTGGAACAGCAGCCCTTATGGAGCCACGACTGTCAATTACATGCTCCAGATTGACCAGGCCGGTAACAATTTCGCAGCGCCACAGAAAATAAAGATCGATAAGGGACTCAGTTCATCCATTACGGTGAACGATCTAAACAATGCGGCCATCGCGGCAGGTGTGTTGGGAGGTTCAACGAAAAACCTGGAGTTCCGGGTAGTGAGTTATACTGATGCGAACTACACGCAACAGATGGTTATTTCAAATCTAGTTACCATCAACGTCACCACCTTTACGCCGGTGCCGCCCGCTTTATATATAGTAGGTGATGCCACGCCAGGTGGCTGGAGTAACCCGGTTCCCGTGCCTTCACAGCAATTTACACGGATTGATGCGGTTTCCTATGGAATTGTTATTAACCTGACTGCTGGAAAGAGCTATTTACTGCTGCCGGTTAACGGCGACTGGGGCCACAAATACGGGGGCGCCAGTGCTACAGGAGGTACACTCCTGGCAGATGGTGCAGTTCCGGGTTCCAATACGCCGGCGCCGGCTACTTCAGGCACTTACAAGATCGTTGTGAACTTCCAGACGGGCACCTATACGGTTACGCCCGTAACGGTCAACATTCCGGCGAACTTATTTATCGTAGGGGATGCTACTGACGGAGGTTGGGCCAATCCGGTTCCTGTTCCGGCACAACAGTTCACCCGGATCGATGCAACTACATTCGGCCTTATCACAAAGCTGACTGCAGGAAAGAGCTACTTGTTCCTGCCGGTGAACGGAGATTGGAGTCATAAATTCGGTGGTGCCAGCGCCACTGGCGGCACCCTGCTTGCAGACGGCGACGTACCGGGCTCCAATACACCGGCACCTGCTACAACAGGAATGTACCAGATTCTCGTGAACTTCCTGACCAATACTTATACAGTAACGCCATTTACTGGAACGCTGCCAGTTCCGCAGGAACTCTATATCGTGGGTGATGCCACACCAGGCGGATGGAATAATCCGGTTCCTGTACCACAGCAGAAATTCTCCAGGATTAACCTGACTGACTTCCAGCTCCGGATTGATCTGACAGCGGGCAAGAGCTACCTGCTGCTGCCGGTCAATGGCAGTTGGGATCATAAATATGGCGGTACCGGCGCCATGAGCGGAGACATCCTGGTGGACGGCGCCGTTCCGGGTTCGAATACACCAGCACCGGCCGTATCAGGAACTTATCTCATTGATGTGAATTTTGCTACTGGGAAATACACCCTCACTAAGCAATAGTTGGTTTTTCAAGAGGTCTGAAAAGCTGTCCCGTCCGGGGCAGCTTTTATTTTAGAAACGGTCAACCAACAGGATCAACATATCAGCAAATTCCTGCAATTGTTGCCGTCATTAAAAAATTAAGTCAAAACTTTTACTGATAATCAACATATTATGAGAGTGTGTGTAAAAATTTGTTGATTTTCTCCTTGTTTATTGCTATTTCTATCCCTACCTTTGCGCTCCTTTACTCAGGTTAACTGAAAAAGGCCGGGGGATAGCCCGGTAATTTTTAAACAAAGAAAACTTAGCAATGAGCAAACAACATTTTAGCACCAAACATGCCAATGCGGCTACCGTACAGCGTAACTGGTACGTTGTGGACGGTACTAATCAAACCGTGGGTCGCATGTCCGCCAAAATTGCCGCCATGCTGCGCGGTAAACACAAGGCGTCCTACACCCCTCACGTGGACACGGGTGATTTTATCATCGTGATCAACTGTGAAAAAGTAAAATTCAGCGGTAACAAGATGGATCAAAAGGTTTATGACACTTTTAGCGGATACCCCGGTGGCCGTAAGGAGGAACTGGCCGTTGATCTGATCAGACGCCGCCCCGAAGTGATCGTCGAAAGAGCCGTAAAGGGTATGTTACCTAAGAACCGCCTGGGCCGGAAAATGTACAAGAAATTATTTGTCTATGTAGGCGGTAGCCACCCGCACACGGCACAGCAACCCAAGGAATTAACTTTTTAACTGAATCGCATTTAGCATTAACATATATAATATGGAAAAACAAAAAAATGCTGTTGGACGCCGTAAAGAAGCCGTAACACGGGTTTTTCTTTCCAAAGGCACTGGTGCTATCACCATCAACAGTAAGGACTATAAAATCTATTTTCCCCTCGTTTATCTGCAAAACCAGGTGGAACGCCCCCTAAAGGCCGTGGAAGCTGCTGATAAATTCGATATCAAAATCACCGCCAGCGGTGGCGGCGTAAAAGGTCAGGCTGAAGCTGCCATGCTCGGTATCGCCCGTGCCCTGGTGGAGCAAAACGCTGAACTGCGCCCGCTGCTGAAGGCTGCCGGACTCCTGAAAAGGGATCCACGCTCCGTTGAGCGCAAGAAATTTGGTCATAAAAAAGCGAGGAAGAGCTACCAGTTCTCTAAAAGGTAATCAATGGTCGTTCTTATGCTATTTAAAAGAACGGCTCAAGCGTCGCTTTGAACAACTCACTAAAAATTTCAAATCCAAGAAATGGAAAATAACAATACATCTTTACAACAGCAGCTCCTGGATGCCGGCGTACATTTCGGTCACCTGAAGAAGAAATGGAACCCCAAGATGCTGCCTTATATCTTCGCTGAAAAGAAAGGTATTCATATCATCGATCTGAATAAAACGGTAGAGTGCCTGCAGGAAACAGCGGCAGCAATGAAACAGATCGCCCGCAGCGGTAAAAAGATCCTTTTTGTTGGCACAAAAAAACAAGCCAAGGATATTGTTACTGAATCTGCTCAGAAAGTGGGCATGCCTTATGTTACCGAGCGCTGGCTGGGTGGTATGCTGACGAATTTCAATACCGTACGCAAATCTGTAAAAAAGATGCAGAGTATTGAAAAAATGCTGGCTGACGGATCACTGGACAGCATCACCAAAAAAGAACGCCTGACCCTGAGCCGCGATAAAGACAAGATGGAAAAGGTACTGGGAGGGATTGCCCAACTGGGACGCGTTCCGGCTGCTTTGTTCATCGTGGATATTGGTCATGAACATATCGCACTGGCTGAAGCAAAACGCCTGAATGTAACTACTTTCGGCGTGGTTGACACTAACTGTGATCCTAATAAAGTGGATTTCGCCATTCCTGCAAATGATGACGCTACCAAATCTATCGCCATCGTAGTGAACTATATCACGGCAGCGATCGCAGAGGGACTGGCAGAAAGACAAGCAGCGAAAGACGAAGAGCAGGAAGATAATTTCAGCGACGAGAAAGAAAAACAAGCCGCAAAAATCCAGGCCGAAGCAGAAGCAGAGGGCGGACGTCAATCCCGCGGATCCCGCGGACCAGGCGGTCAACGTCGCAGGACCCCAACCGGTGGCGGTGGCGGCAGACCAGGCGGCGCTCCCAGAAGATAACACGCGCTGGCGAACGGCAACAGGGCTGGACTGAAATAGCCATGATCTGAATGTAAGCGGACCGGGACAGATCGTTCCGTATCCCGAAACCTAAAAATATATAATATGTCAACAGTAACTATTACCGTACAGGATATTAATAAACTGCGCCAGGCAACTGGCGCCGGCATGATGGACTGCCGTAAAGCTTTAATGGAAACCAATGGCGATTTTGAAGCTGCCATCGACTGGCTGCGTAAACAAGGACAAAAAGTAGCTGCAAAAAGAGGCGATAAAGAAGCCAAAGAAGGCGTGGTTATTGCCCAGACGACCAGCGATCATAAATCAGGTATTGTGGTTTGTGTAAGTTGCGAAACAGATTTCGTGTCGAAGAATGAGGAGTTTGTCGCTTTCGTACAAAGCATTGCTGATGCAGCCATCAGCAATAATGTAAATAGCCTGGACGAACTGAACGAAGTGGTTGTAAATGGCTTAAAAGTAAGTGAACTGATCAATGAAAAATTGGCAACCATCGGTGAAAAAATCGGCCTGACCAAATTTCAAAGAGTAAATGCACCTTTCGTTTCATCTTATATTCACGGGGCCTACCGGATCGGTGTGCTGGTGGGATTGAATAAGGAAGCCGATGAGGTGGGTAAGAACGTAGCTATGCAGGTGGCTGCTCTAAGCCCGGTTGCTGTGGATGCAGCAAGTGTTCCCGCTGAAGTCATCGAACGCGAGAAAAACGTTATCATGGATATCATGAAACAGGATCCGAAGATGGCAGGGAAGCCCGATGAAATGCTGTCAAAGATCGCAGAAGGTAAGCTGGGCGCATTCTTCAAAGAACAAACCCTGGTTGCACAGTCTTACGTGAAAGACAGTTCCAAGTCTGTAGGCGATTACCTCCACGAAAGCGGAGACGTTAAGGTACAGGAATTTGTACGTGTGGCTTTAGGCTAAGCCGGATTCCCATTATCGGGAAATGGTGTTTTATAAATTTATTTCAGGCGCCTCTTTTTAGAGGTGCTTTTTTTTATTCTCCGCCGAAAATCGATGCCGGCTCATATTCCGGGCACGCCCCCTCCTGCGTGGCTACAAACGCTCCCAGCCTCGAAGCAAAATCCAGACAATCCTCCGGCCGGCGACCGTCCATCAGCGGGGAGAGGAAACCGGCCAGGAATGCATCGCCGCAACCCACGGTATCTTTTACCACCACCCGGAATCCGGGGTGCTCGTAAAAGCGCTCGCCATCAAAATAACAAGCACCGGATGCCCCCCTGGTAACCACGATCTGATGGATCCCATAACGGTCGCCCATCAACCTGACCTGATCCCTGAATGCACTGATGTCGGCGTGCCATCCGGAAATAATTTCCAGTTCATGCTCGTTTAATTTCAGGATATCTGCTTTTTCAAATAGCTTTTCCAGCAGAGCCTGTTCGTAGTGAGGGGGTCGCAGGTTAATGTCGAGTACTTTCGTATTTGCCGATGAGATCAATTCAAGAAGAGAATCTCTGGAATGCGCGTTACGGGCGGCAAGGCTTCCAAATACAAAATGTGAAGCCGTTGACACTGCTGCTTTTGCTTCCGCGGTAAAATCAATGAAGTCGTAAGCCACAGGTTTGACAATATCGTATGATACATCGCCATCTGCGCCGGGTATAACCCTGACCGTTCCTGTCGACATCGTTTTATCCTGTTGCAGCAGTGATATTGGCACGCGTTGCTGCTGCATAAAGTTGATCAGATCTATACCAAGATCATCATCGCCTACCTTTGAGATCAGCGCTGTTTTCTTACCTAAACGGTTGAGGTGATAGGCCACGTTCATGGGCGCACCTCCGGGTTTCGCCCCATCGGGTAGTAAATCCCATAAAACCTCGCCAAAACAAATTGCCTGAGTCATATCAACTAAATGCTTTTTCGGGTAGCCAGGAGCGGATCAGTTGAAGATCTTCGGCACTAATGCTGATCTGAAGGGCTTTTGCATTTTCTTCAGCTTGCTTTGCATTTCGTGCTCCCGCGAGGGCTGCAACAACTGCAGGCTGGTGGAAAGTCCAGGCCAGGACAAGCTGGGATAGTGAAGCATTATATTTTTCGGCGAGGCCCCTCAGATTGCTGATCAATTTAGTAACCGCTGCCATGTCAAACCGGCTAAAATAATTCCTGCGGTGATCGTCTTCTGCCAGTTGGCTGCCGTCCTGGTACTTTCCCGTCAGCAAACCCCGTTCCATCGGGCTATAGGCGATGATCGACAATTGGTGCTCCAGCGCATAGGGTTGTACATCTGCTTCAATATGGCGCCTGATCATGCTGTACGGGACCTGGATTGAATGAAGTTTAACGGTTTGTTCAGCTTCAGCCAGTTGAGCTGCGTTGTAATTGCAGACACCAATAGCTTTCGTTTTACCGTCTTTCAGTAGCTTATCCAGGGCGCGCATCGGCTCCTCAATGGGTGTAGTAGTGTCAGGCCAGTGCAATTGTATAAGATCTACATAGTCTGTTTGCAGGCGTTTTAGGCTCAGTTCCACATCACTCAAAATTTTGTCGTAACCGGCGTAGCGGTACACTTTCTTCAGGTTGCCCGCGCGGTCTTTTCCGTCAAAGGCGTAATCGCCTTTTTCTATATCCCAGACCATACCGAACTTGGTCAGGATCTCCACTTTATCCCGACTGTAATCTTTAATCGCCCTTCCCACGAGTTCTTCACTATATCCAAATCCATACATGGGAGCCGTATCAATGGATGTAACACCGTGATCCAGGTAGGCATGAATGGCAGCGATAGAGTCCTTTTCATCATTGCCACCCCACATAAATCCGCCGATTGCCCATGCCCCCATGGTGACAGGTGTAATACTTACATTGCTCGTACCGATCTTTCTTTTCATCTGTTTGCGTTTTTAATTATTGTTTGAGGTCTCTGGTTTATTGATATTGTTAAAGGTAATGTATCCGGCCGGTCATTCAAAGCAGTGCCTCCTATATCTATTGGATATACTTCCCAATTAATTATCTTCGCTGCCTGACAGACAGGATTTATTTTCAGCACACAAAAAATTAACTCGATGCGCCCCAGGTACAAAAGAATATTGTTAAAACTTTCCGGAGAATCCCTAATGGGGAATAAGAATTTTGGTTTTGATACTGATGTGATCCTCCAATATGCCGAGGGGATTAAATCAGTTGTGGACGCGGGAGTGGAAGTTGCCCTTGTGATTGGAGGTGGCAATATATACCGGGGTATGAACGAAGCACAAACCGGCATAGAGCGGGCGCATGGCGATTATATGGGTATGCTGGCGACGTTGATCAATGGTATGGCCCTGCAGGCGGGACTTGAAAAAGCCGGAATTTTTACAAGGCTGTTGAGTGCCATCAAAATAGAACAGGTTGCCGAACCCTACATCAGGAGACGGGCGATCCGTCACCTTGAAAAAGGCAGGGTGGTGATTTTTGGCGCCGGGACAGGCAACCCATATTTTACCACCGACACGGCCGGTTCGTTGAGGGCCATCGAAATCAATGCTGATGTGATCCTGAAAGGAACACGGGTTGACGGGGTTTATACTGCCGATCCGGAGAAAGACCCTACAGCCACCAAATACACCACCGTGACTTACCAAGAATGTATTACCAATAACCTGCGCATCATGGATATGACCGCATTTACCTTGTGCATGGAGAACAACCTTCCGATAATTGTGTTTGATATGAATAAACCCGGAAACCTGATGAAAGTGGTTTTAGGCGAGGAAGTGGGGACGCTGATCTACTGACGCGGAACTCAACTCCCGCCACACGGTCTTCAAAAGCTTTTCCGGGTAAGGACATTGCAAGCCGTTTTTCTAATGTAGTTAAGATGGACCAACAAATTTCTGATATACGCATTGAATACTCTAAGAAAACCCTGAATGAGCAGGAGGTGGATAGGAATCCGTTTGCGCAGTTCGGTGTTTGGTGGCAGGAAGCGATAAAGTCTAAGTTCACTGAGGTGAACGCGATGACGCTTAGTACGGTGGACGAAAAGAATATTCCTTACAGCAGGACCGTTTTGCTCAAGGGTTATGATGAACGGGGTTTTATCTTTTTTACCAACTATAATAGCAGGAAGGGCTTGCAGATTTCAGGAAATCCGAAAGTTAGCCTCCTGTTTTTCTGGAAGGAACTTGAGCGGCAGGTAATGATTGTGGGAACTGCTGAAAAGACCACCGCAGAAGAAAGCCTGGCCTATTTCAACAGCCGGCCTGAAGGTAGCCGGATCGGGGCCTGGGCTTCAACCCAGAGCGCAGTGGTAGCAGGAAAAGCCTGGCTGAAAGAGACCTTTGATTTTTATCGAGAACGGTTTAAACACGGCGAAATTCCAAGACCACCGCATTGGGGAGGTTACCGCGTAAAGCCCGTCAGTATTGAATTCTGGCAGGGTCGCCCAAACCGGATGCACGACAGGATACAGTATTCGTTGCTTGAAAGCGGGCAGTGGAAAATTGAAAGATTATCGCCCTGATACTCGGGGGCCACAGGCTATAACAAAGGGATTCAGAACTCCTCAGAGTCATCCATACAAAAAAAGGGCAATCGGGATAAGATTTGCCCTGAAATATTATATCTGGCGGTCGTTAGACCGCTTTCACTTGCTTAGTCGTTCAATTCAGGCTTCTTTCTTAGCCGTTTTCTGATCCGCTGCCGGCTTCTTTTTTGGATTTGCCGGGCGGCTTTTGCCGAAAGAACCCATGAATCTTTTACCCTTTGCCGTTTTCTTATCACCTCTTCCCATGTATAAATAATTTTAATTTCTGCAAATGTAAGGGTATCCGAAAAAAAATGCCCCGGAATTCCGGAGCATTACAATACGATGGGCTGTCAGATCTTCGCTGAAAGTTCTTTGCCGGGTTTGAAACGGGCAACTTTCTTAGCTTTGATCTTGATCACGGCTCCTGTTTGCGGATTGCGTCCGTTACGGGCAGCCCTTTTGCTAACGGAGAAAGTGCCAAACCCTACCAAGGTAACTTTACCGCCACCTTTTAAAGTTTTTTGTACGGCGCCGGTGAAAGAATCCAATGCAGCATTCGCCTGTGTTTTCGTGATACCAGCATCGTTAGCGATTTTTTCAATCAATTCAGCTTTGTTCATAATTTAAATTTTAATGAGTTGTTTACTTAACAAATTTAAATGGTTTTTCAACGAATCAAAAAAAAATCAGGAGGATAAAAAAATGCTCAAATCGCCTCAGAACCGCTTTGGGTGCGAATCACAGCATTCCCGGGGTGCCGGGAACAGTCTGCTATTAGATATCATTTTCTCTGAAAGCCCTATTGGGACTGCATTGTAGCCGATTAAACAGGCCGGATGGCCGTCGAAACCCTACGCTACGCCCCGTTTCTGGCGGGGGTACAGTTTATGCACAATCAATGCACAACCTTCAGTATTGTCCTGAAACTCAGGGCCTGTTCGCCCCATTTGTCCCTGAATTCCAACAAGAACCGTTCATCGTAGTACTCAAGATATCGTTGAAAATCGGCTTCCTCATTGGCATGAAACTGCACGGCGAAAGTGGGTCCACTGGCCTCATCGGCTTCTATAAGTTTTAGAATAACTGCATCGCTGAAACACGTTGTTGACAGTATCCCGGGGATATGCTCATCACGCAGCCATTGCAGCCAGGCGGACTCGATTTCCGCAGCAACCCTCGTAGTTACATTGACGATCAGCTTAGCCATCCGTCCTGAGCTTTAAGTAGACGGGGCAATGATCACTGTGTTTTACATCAGGAAAAATATCTGATTCCTGAACATCTTTCACCAGCGGGTCGCTGACCGATATATAATCAATTCTCCATCCTTTGTTATTCAGCCGGACAGTCGGAAACCGTTGACTCCACCAGCTATAACGATGCGCTTCGGTTGGATGCAGCATCCGGAAAGTATCATGAAATCCGTCTGCGAGGAATTTATCCATCCAGGCTCTCTCTTGCGGCAGGAACCCTGAAGAGTTCTTGTTGCCTTTTGGATCATGGATATCTATAGCTTCGTGCGCGATGTTATAATCCCCACAAATGATCAGACGCGGGAATTTCTTCCGGAGTTTTAGCACATAGCTAAGAAACTCGTCCAGCCACTCATATTTAAACGACTGTCGCTCCTCACCACTTGTACCCGAAGGGAAATAGGCATTCAGCAGCCGGATATTTCCAAAGTCGAGCTGGATCACGCGTCCCTCCTCATCACTGATCTTGTGGCCGCTTCCATACTCAACATGGTCGGGTTTGATCTTGCTGAAAACCGCTACACCGCTATACCCTTTTTTTAACGCGGAAAACCAAAAATCATGATAGCCAAGTTCATTGAATAGTTTGTGATCCACGTTATCTCTGAGGGCCTTGGTCTCTTGTACACAGATAATATCCGCGGGGTCGGTTTTCAGCCAATCCAGGAAACCTTTATTGATAGCGGACCTTATTCCATTCACGTTATAGCTGATGATGCGCATAGGTGACAGATATTGTTGATTTGGCAAAAATAAGTGACACGGTTGTTTTTATTCAATTTTATAAACGAATTTTGCCGCCGGCGAGTTTGTCGCTCGCACGATTATGGAAGCAAATATCAAGCTAAAAACTTCGAAGCGTATTATTCCCGCCAAAGAGCACATTTATCTCGATGGGCCGAAAAGCCGTGGTTATGAACTGTTTTTTGCCATCAAAGTGCTATGGCAGTTTTTGAAGGGCTTCAGAACCCTGCACTTCGCAGGACCCTGTATTACCGTTTTCGGATCCGCCAGATTCGGACCAGACAGTATTTACTATCAGCAGGCGAGAGAGTTTGGTCGGCGGATCGCCGATCTTGGATTTGTAACGATGACCGGGGGCGGCCCCGGAATCATGGAGGCAGCGAACAGAGGGGCTTTTGAAAATGATGGCGTTTCTCTAGGATGTAATGTTAAACTTCCATTTGAGCAACACTATAATCCCTATCTGACGCGGGCAGTGACGTTTGAACATTTCTTTGTAAGAAAGGTGTTGCTCGTCAAATATAGTTATGCATTTATTATCATGCCAGGGGGATTTGGTACAATGGACGAGTTTTTTGAGACGCTCACCCTGGTTCAGACTGGTACTATTACAGCTTTTCCAATCGTGATCTTTGGAAAGGAGTTTTACAGCGATCTTATGCAGATGATCGAAGGCATGGCCGAAAAAGGTACAATTTCCAGGGAAGATTTGAAGCTCGTGCTGCTGACGGATGACATAGATGAAGCTATGGATCATATACGCCAGTATATAACTTCCAATTATACAATTAGAAAAAGGTGGACATTACCCTGGCTATTGGAAAAACGATAGCCGATTTATAATTTTTTCAAAACAATTCATGTATATGAAAGTATTAATGACTGCACTGCTACTATTTACAACGCTGACATTTCATGCACAGCAGACCTACTCAGGGGTTAAATGGCAACAGTTGTTCAACGGCAAGAATCTAAGCGGGTGGAAACCTAAGATTCGAGGTTATGCTTATGGGGAAAATTTTGCAAATACATTCCGGGTAGAGAAAGGCATGATAAAAGCCAGCTATGAGGGCTATGGCGATGATTTCAAAGACCGGTTCGGTCACCTCTTTTATAAGACTCCGTATTCGTATTACCTTTTGGCAGTAGAATACCGCTTTGTAGGCAAACAGGCGCCGAAAGCGCCGGGCTGGGCCTATAAAAACAGCGGCATCATGATTCATTGCCAGGATCCCGCCACGATGCTCCGGGATCAGGATTTTCCTATTTCAATAGAAGTGCAACTGCTGGGAGGTGATTCTACGGGTGTAAGGCCCACCTGTAACTTATGTACACCAGGCACCAATGTGGAGATGAACGGAAAACTTTTTACACCTCATTGTATTAATTCTTCTTCTAGGACTTTCAGGAACGAGGAATGGGTAAGGGCTGAAGTCCTGGTGTTGGGCAATGAAGTCGTGAAGCATATTGTGAATGGCGATACAGTCCTCGTGTACCAAAAGCCGCAGATCGGCGGAGGGAATGTGAGTAACTTCGATCCGGCAGTTAAGAAAGACGGACAAATGCTCAGCGGCGGTTATATCTCTTTACAAAGTGAAGGCCACCCGGTTGAGTTCCGAAAGGTGGAAATTAAAAACCTGGAACCTTATTACAGGAAAAGAAAAGCCAAATAACACTCCTCCACAAGTCACTTTTAATACACAACATATGACAGGAGTAGATATGCTGGGTTATTCTGCAGGGTTTATCACCACGCTTACCTTCCTTCCCCAGGTTATTAAAACCTATCGCGAGAGATCCGCCAGGGATATCTCCATGAATATGTTTCTCATTGCGGCGATCAATGAGGTCATGTGGATAGTTTACGGCGCCCTGAAGCAGGATATGGTCATCGTACTGACGAATGTGGTGGTACTGATCTTGTCAACGACCATGATCGGATTTAAACTGCGATACGGAAAGCGTCCCCGCAGGGAGACGGTGACCGGAAATGAATAATATCACCACCTGGTGATGGTCAGAGCTAGCGGTGACCACCGGATGAGCAAGCTGTGCCGGGATGTATAATATCACTACCTGGTGATTATCCTGTTTTGCCGGTGACTACCGGATAAGCAGCTATGTTTAATCCAGAATCGGTCTTAGCCATTTTCTCATACCCTCCTCGCTCATTTCCTTCCTGGCTGCATAGTCATCAAGCTGATCCTGTTTGATTTTGCCGACACCAAAATATTTGCTTTCAGGATGACTGAAATACCATCCGCAGACTGAAGAGGCCGGGTACATGGCCAGCGACTCTGTCAGGTGGATGCTTGTATTGGCCTCACCGCCCAGCAGCTCAAAAAGTTTGAACTTCTCGGTATGATCCGGGCATGCAGGGTAGCCCGGCGCCGGTCTGATTCCCTGGTATTTTTCCCCGATCAGGTCTTCGTTATTCAGCGTCTCATCTGCCGCGTAACCCCACAATTCTTTCCTTACCTTTTCATGGAGGGCTTCGGCAAACCCTTCAGCAAAACGATCGGCCAGCGCCTGCAGGTTGATTTTATTATAATCATCATTCTCCGCGATGAATCGCTGCAAATGCGGTTCAGTGCCATGGATGGTTACAGAAAAAGCACCAATATAATCGGAAGGAGCCTCCGCGCCGGGCGTTGCCGGTTTGATAAAATCGGCCAGGCTGTAATTGGGTTGGCCGGGCGCCTTTTTCAATTGCTGGCGCAGAAATTCCAGTCTGATTTTCTTTTCGGGGTGATGAACGACTACCGAGTCATCTGCAATTTTCGCCACAGGCCAGAAGCCGACTGTTCCCCTGGGAGTCAGCCATTTTTCACAAATGATCCGGTCCAGCAACGCATTCGCATCGTTGTAAAGTTTGGTGGCTTCGGCGCCCACAACCTCATCTTCAAGGATCTGCGGAAACTTGCCATGCATTTCCCAGGCAATGAAAAACGGCTGCCAGTCGAAAAATTTCCGAATTTCCGAAAGGTCAAAGTCTTCGAAAATTTTTACGCCGGTGAAGCGGGGTGGTGTTGGCGCGTAGTTATCCCATTTAATTGGGGCCTTATTTTGCTGGGCCTCATGGAATGGGAGGAATTGCTTGACGGTCTTTTTATTGGCGAATTCCTCAGCGAGTTTCTGGTATTCGTTGCGGATGGAAGCCAGAAAACTTCCTTTCAGTTCCGGGTTTAGTAGTGAACCGGTCACACTTACGCTGCGTGAGGCGTCCAGCACGTGAACGACACCATTATTGAACTGAGGTGCAATTTTAACGGCCGTGTGCATCCGGGATGTAGTGGCCCCCCCTATCAGAAGCGGTTGCTGCATATCTCGTCTCTGCATCTCGTGCGCCACGTTCACCATTTCATCCAGGGAAGGAGTAATCAGTCCGCTCACCCCAATGATATCCACGTTTTCTTTAACGGCAGTGTCCAGGATTTTTTCAGCAGGCACCATCACGCCGAGGTCAAGCACCTGGTAACCGTTGCATCCTAGTACCACGCCAACAATGTTTTTACCAATATCGTGCACATCGCCTTTAACGGTTGCCAGCAGAATTTTTGGCACTTTGCTCTCATCCAGATCCGGATTGTCCAGTTTCTCCTGCTCAATAAAAGGGGTTAGCCAGGCAACACTTTTCTTCATTACCCGGGCACTTTTCACAACCTGGGGCAGGAACATCTTACCGGCACCAAACAAGTCTCCCACCACATCCATACCTGCCATCAGGGGGCCCTCGATAACATCTAGCGGTCTTGGATAGGTCAGACGAGCCTCTTCGGTATCTTCATCAATATAATCTGTGATACCGTTCACCAAAGCATGCTTCAATCTTTCTTCCACGTTGCCTTTTCGCCAGGCATCATCTTTCTTTTGAGTTTTTCCCTGTGATTTCACCGTTTCGGCAAATGCGAGCAGTTTCTCTGTAGCTTCATTGTTTTCATTATTCCTGTTAAGGATCACGTCTTCGCAAAGGGTCCTAAGTTCCGGGTCTATCTCATCGTACACGGTGAGCTGACCTGCATTCACAATGCCCATGCTCATGCCTGCCTGGATCGCATGGTACAGGAATACCGCGTGCATAGCTTCCCTTACCGGCTCGTTGCCCCGGAAGGAAAAGGAAAGGTTGCTGACACCTCCGCTGATATGTGTCAGGGGCATGCGTTTCTTAATTTCCCGGGTGGCTTCTATAAAGTCGACCCCATAATTATTGTGCTCTTCCAACCCGGTTGCAATAGCAAAAATATTGGGGTCAAAAATAATATCCTGGGGAAGGAAACCAACCTTTGTGGTCAGTACCTGGTAAGCGCGTTCACAGATTTGCACTTTGCGCTCTTCGGTATCTGCCTGGCCTTTTTCATCGAATGCCATAACTATCGCTGCAGCGCCAAAATTCCGGCAAATGGTGGCCTGCTCTATGAATTTCTCCTCACCCTCTTTAAGGGAAATTGAGTTTACAATACATTTTCCCTGTACACACTTAAGGCCGGCTTGAATAATCTCAAATTTCGATGAATCAATCATGATGGGAACCTTAGCAATATCCGGCTCGCTCTGAAGCTGATTCAGGAAACGTGTCATGGCTTGTACGCCATCGAGCAACGCGTCATCCACGTTCACATCAAGAATCTGGGCGCCATTCTCAACCTGTTGCCTGGCAACGCTCAGGGCCTCTTCATACCTGTTCTCCCGAATCAGACGGGCGAACTTTTTGGACCCTGTGACATTCGTCCGTTCACCGATATTGATAAAATTACTTTCCGGGCGTACTATCAGTGGTTCCAGCCCGCTTAAGGTCAGATATGGTTGAATTTCTTTCATTGATTTCACTTTAAACATTCATTGAAAACATACTTCCTTTGAAGCCTTCAGGAGGCATGCCAACGTTTAATTAATTTTTAGGTATGCCCGTTATTTTCTTTAACGGCGTTCCTGTCAGAACGGTTTCTGCCAGAACCTGGGAAAGCAGGCACCTTAACCGGCGAAGGTTAAACGGGGACCAGCCTGGGTTTCAATCCCTTTACCTGTTGCGCTATTTTTCGTATATGATCCGGTGTTGTGCCGCAGCACCCACCAACAATATTTACAAATCCCTCCGTTGCCCAATCGCCTAAAAAAGAGGCAGTTTCCTCCGGGTGCTCATCATATTCGCCCATCGCATTGGGCAGGCCGGCATTTGGATAGGCCGAGACATAGCAGCCCGCGATTTGTGATAGTTCCGACACATGGGCACGCATTTCTTTTGCGCCAAGGGCACAGTTGACGCCAACACTCAATGGCCGGGCGTGGGCGATTGAAATATAGAAGGCTTCGAGCGTCTGCCCGCTGAGCGTCCTTCCGGATGCATCGGTAATGGTACCGCTGATCATGATCTCTTTCTCCCTGTCCGGATTATCGGCAAAAAACTTCCTGGCAGCAAAGATGGCCGCCTTCGCATTCAGCGTATCAAATATTGTTTCGATCAGGAGGAGATCCACACCACCGTCCACCAATCCCCTGATTTGCTCATAATAGGCATCAACCACCTGGTCAAAGGTTACAGCCCGGAACCCGGGGTTGTTGACGTCGGGAGACAAGGACAGGGTTTTGTTTAACGGACCAATAGCGCCAGCTACAAAAACCGGTCTTTTTTCGCCTGCAGGTAGTGAATCCATATATTCCGCAATGGCCTCCCTGGCGCATTTGACAGAAGCTACATTTAATTCGTAGGTCAGCTCCTGCATCCCGTAGTCTGCCTGGGCAATAGACGTGCTGCTGAACGTGTTGGTTTCAATGATATCCGATCCCGCCGCCAGGTAATCTTTGTGGATAGCTTTAATAATATCAGGACGCGTAAGGCTCAGGAGATCATTGTTTCCTTTCAGGTCAGACGGCCAGTCTTTGAAACGATCTCCCCGGAAATCTTTTTCCTGCAATGCATAACGCTGGATCATGGTCCCCATGGCACCATCCAGCAACAGAATCCTTTGATTCAGTAATTCTCTGATGCTACTCATTTATTCAAAAAATTAAGTTGTTAGCTACCGAAAAATAAACGAGGGATGAGCCTGTAGGAGGCGATCGGACGTTTATTAGTTCAGAATAATTTAAACAGGCTGAACAATAAACAAATCCGCCTGCAAGGAGACAAAGGTATAGAATCCGACGGATATATGGCTGGTTTTTTATATTACGGCCTGATTGCCGGACGACCGGAACCATCATGGCCCCCGATTCCCTGCGCGACCGATCACATCAACTCCCGCAAATAGTTACCCGAAATTCCGGTTGCCGCGGGCTTTTCGGCGGGGTAATTACTGCGAAGGCTTTCAGCCCGGTTGTTGTTAGCACCCTAATTTCTATTCCGCCCACGGTTCTCATTTTTTCCAAACTTTCTGGGGTAATAGGAAAGTGTGATCATAAAAAATTGGTGCAAGCCATTCGACACGGTCGTGGTGAGATTGTTAACGCCGGCATAGGTGGAGATATTTTTGTTTTGTTTCAGAATATCCATCGCCGAAAATTTTGCCTCAGCCTGCTGCGACTTCAGGAAGCGATAGGTCAGGAAAGCATTCCATAAAACAGCACTCTGTTGCGTACTTTTATTTTTTACATAATTGACCGAATTGCTGAAGATAACATTTTTCGGATACTTGATGTTGATGCTGCCATTCGTTATATAACTTGTGTTTTTGAACGACTTCAGGTTTTTGCCACTCTGCGTGTTATTAGTCAGAGCAATACTTTGCGAAGCCTGGAAGGTTGCAACGTCAGCAATCGCATACATCACATTGAAATTATTGCTGATACTATTGTTCCTGGACAGTGAATAGATCCCATCGATATACGTAGGCGCATTGCCATTGTTCAGATTTCCCGAATAACGTAGTTGAAGGATATTTTTCTTAAACTTAAATGAAGTGTTCATGTTGAATCCCGAGCTGTAATTACTGCGCCCGCTCACGTTGATCTGATAAATATTTCTCCTCCCCAGGTTATCATAATAAGAACTATCGGAAACAGCATCCCTGGAAATATTCATATTCCCGTACACGCCAAAACCAATATCCGTCTTCCTTTGCCGGTTCTGCCGGTTATAATTCAGATTGAACCCGTAATTGTTGTTGTACGTGGGACTCAGATAGGGGTTGCCGTGGTTAAAACTATAAGTATTCGTGCTGTCAATGATGGGAAATAACTGGTCAACAGATGGAATGGAAGCAGACCTGTTCTGCGAGAGGTTCATATCAATTCTGTACCTGTTATGACGCAGGTAATTATAATTCAAAGAAAATCCCGGGATAAAAAAGCCAAAGGAACGAGTCAGGTTGCGGTTGGCGATACTGGACGAGTTATGCTCTGTCAGAAACTGGCCGCGCAGGTTCAGATAAATATTGATCCACCGGCTGTAGCGATCACTCAGGTTTTTATTGAAACTTTTGGAAATATTGAAACTGGGCCGGTCTTCAAACCGGTTTAATTGATTGTGGTTGGTGAGATAGCCGTTGAGTTGATAGTTCCCCGTCAGCTTATTAAAATCCTGTACATCCGATGTGTATGATGAGCTGGAAAATGTCAGATCGTTCGAGACCCCCATGTTGATGTTCCAGAGGCTGTTTCCGCCAAATAGTAATCTCTTCAGGGCATTGTAATTTGCACTCAGTGTATTGCTGAAGCTGGACGATGCGGTTTCATACAGGCGGTTGATGTTCTTGTTCTTTGATATGTCGGCCAGTGACTCAAAAAGCGTTTGTGTGTTTCGCTCACCCCGGCTGGAAGACATAGCCATCGAATTGCTGAGCGAAAAACTCTTCAGGTTTCGTTCATCATCTCCCCTGTTTCGTAACCGAGCGGTGAAATTTAGGCCCTGGTTGTCATTTTTATAAACGGTACGTGCGTTGTTTTCACTTACGGCTCCTTCTCCTTCCACGTCTGAGTGGGTCACCGAACTGGAAGTACCCGAGCCCGAGCCTGTGTTAGCATTCAGATCTGTCGAAAAATCGCGGACTCGGTTGCGGTTGTTGTATCCCGCGCTAAATGAACGTGAGATATTATCACCCTGCGACTGATACCGTGTATTGGTCAGGAATACTTTGCCCGAAGCGCTGCTCCTGGAATTCGTAAGGTTGTCAATTTCATTGATGTTTTGACGGATAGTGAAGGAGGCATTTGCCTGGTTATTGTACCAGTTATTATTTGTCTCGGCGAAATTATGCTGAAAGTTAGCCCCCAGGAACCTGATTTCATTGATACCCTGCCCGCCAAAGTTGGCCACGTACCGGTTCCGGGGATTAAAGCTTCGGAACGTGCTTTGCTGCTGAATGGATTGCATATCCGCGCTTTTGTTAATATTGTTCGCGCTGGCAACCAGGCCAAACCTGGATTTATTATTGTAAGCCTGTCCCGCCAGATCGGCTTCATACCGATTGCCCGTGCCAAGGCCACCCCCGGCTTTTCCGAAATAGCCCGACTTTTTAGTTGGCTTAAGTTTGATATTCATTGTCAGGAGGGAATCAGAGGGGGAGACTTCTGCGTTGTCTTTCGAATAGTCCGTTTCCTGGTAAACCTGGATTTTATCGATGGCATTTTTAGGCAGATTTTGTGTGGCGATAGCGGGGTCATTGGCAAAAAATTGCTTACCGTCGACCAGCACCTTATTTACCTCTTTGCCGTTTACCGTGATAGAACCATCGCCCCAGAGGGTCATACCGGGTACCCGTCGAAGCATATCCTCCACAACTGCGTTGGAATCCAGCTTAAATGCGCCCGGGTTGACTTCCAGGGTATCCCCTTTCATTCTGATGGGAACCACCGCCTGCACCACCACTTCCTCCAGGGTACCATAACCTCGTGCCAGAAACACATCTTTCGTTTTGAACGTTTTATGAGCGGAATCGATGGTGATTACCCTCGAAGCGGATTTATACCCTGTGAAGGAAAAATCAAGGATCATGGGTGTCATCAGGGGCACCGACTTAAAATGAAACTCACCCTGGGGACTGGATAACTGGTAATCCAGGATCGTTGAATCTGATTTTCTGAAAAGACTGATGGTAACGTACTGCATCACGTTACCGCCGACAGAGTCTTTAATGACCCCCGTTAGAGTACCGGTCTTAAGGGAGTCCTTGGTCTGTCCGGATCCTGCGAAAGGGAGGGACAGCACCAGCAAAATAAAAATGGGAACTCTCATAATCACCGCTTGGTTTTTGGCTTTAGCAGTACGATAACGGGATTCCCGTCCCGGTTACTTCTGGCAAAATAATTTTTGAGAACTGCATTGTATTCGAGGTTCCTGGTCCGGGCTGCTTCTTTTGCCTGGAACATAGCTGCTGATGAGACACTGCTATATAGCCGGGCACCATCGTTGTATTGAATACCATTAGGCATCACCGGCAAAAAGTAGTTGTTACTGTCTGAAGAAATCCGGAACTGATTGTAGAATTGATTGTTGACTTTGTCAAACAGGTAACTCCGGTCGCGCCCGCCTCTGAAGTATTCCAGCCCAAAGAACAGGTATTGCCCGGTTTCCGTCACATTCCGGATGGCCAGGTTATATTGGGTATGCTTTGTTTTGAAATCCAGCAATGCTGTTTTGGACTCGAAGTTCTGCGTAAAAAAAGATGCAGGGAGGGAACTTTCCGCTGGAAGCACAAGCGTGTAACGTTCCGTGATGGTATCAGGCAATAACTGGTACAGGGTATAATGGTAGGGCCGGGAGAACAGGATTGTTCCATCAGAAGGATTTGAGTAAAAATAAATGCGCGCCGGTTCATCGAAAAATTCAGATGACTTTTGCATATTGAATGGGAAGTAGGCCTTCAGGGTTCTCTGGCCGTTCGAAATTTTCAGCTCGTAATCAGTCGAGTCTTCCCATTTTTTGTCGGCATAGATGTGACTGTAAGCCCACTGTCCGTTTTTCAGCAGGGTGGGTCTCAGGATAGCGAGACTGAAATTGGCAATAGGCGACACTTTTCCTCTGGTTACATCTTTGAGGTCGTAGTACACAGCCCTTGTAACTCCTGATCCTGATATTTCTTTAGGGTCACCCGTCCATTTTTTTATTTCTGCCTGCGTGGGGTTGTAGCTTTTGGTGATGAACGAAATATAGATGGCATTTTTTTGAGCTGCCAGTTGAATGGACATTACCCGGTAACCCTTCATCGAGTATTTCTTGAGAAATTTTCCATGCCTGTCGAAAAAATACACCGCATCGGTGTCATTATCTCTCACTATAAAATATTGAGGTGTAACAATCAATTCGCTGATCCGCCCAAAACGGCTGCCCCTGGTAGTCTCCAGGGGGATGTAGTGTATTTCTTCAAAAAGTTGGGACTGTGGCGAGCCCCCGGCATAATTGGGATCAAAGTAAAGTTTCTGCGGCTGGCTGTAACCAGTGATGACGATGAGCAGGAGAATAGCCAGAAAGATTGTTTTCATAAATCGTATTGGCAGGCACTTTTTGCCATTTTGCCCGCAATATTAGTTTATATGCTGATAAGCCGATGTTCAAAAAGGATGAACGGGTGCATCAGTGGCGGAAAGTTAAAACAAATTCCACCGGCTTTCATCTTTGGATTGGTCTAACTGCGAAAACGATTGAGGATTCCCGGCGTATAGCAGCGCCGGGTGCTCCCGCGATCGGATACTAAGCCGAAGCCGGTTCGCGTCAGAAAAATACCTGACCAGGATCTTCAGTTAAAGAACTGAAGAAAATCTGACAAAAGGTAACCAGTTGGTGATTAAAGAATTATGTGAATATGGGAGGCTTCTTAGCTTTTGTTTGGCGTGCTGGTGTGTTCCGGGGGGCTATTCCTTTGCTGGGCACGAAACCACCTCTCAGGAATCTCATCGTTTCCGGTCATCAGATAATCCTTGTAGCTGCAGGGAGCGAAATGTCTGTTGGGCAGTTGCATCCACCAGCGGCCTGTTTTTTTACTTTGTAGAAATAGGGTCTCAATTTCAGAAAAGATAACCTGAAACTCATTGAAAGAATCACGATCTTCCATCGATGCTTCTTTTTTTCTCCTATGCCTGCCATCAATAGTATACCAGAGCATGTGGCTGATCTGTTTGGCCGTCAGCTCGTCCCGGTCCGCCGTTTCATCGTACCCGTAGATCCCTATAGAATTTACTTGGCTGCTCATGCCGGCAAACTGCATCAGGGTGCAGGCTTCTTCGCCGGTGAATCCATTGGGGGTGAGGCTGTTTACAGGCGCATAAGCATTGGCAATGGCGTTGATATCAAAAGAAAACAGGTTGCTGCTTCGTATATTGGGCTCAATCTCTTCTAAATTTTCCCGTACATGCCCCAGCCGGTAGAAATCAAACTTGAGTTTGTCAAGGGTTTGTAACATACCCGGATGTACCAGGTAACTCTGAAAACCAATATGGTTGTAATGCTTCAGGTAGTTGGGTTCACTGGTAAACATGTCCATCAGGAAATGATCGTTTGAAAAGGGAGACTCCATATCCAGGTCGATCACCGCATCCACCAGTGTCGCTTCCATCAGCGTCTGACTGCTTTTATACGCCTGGTATTGTCCGAGTGTAAGATCATGGGAACCGCCCAGGATGACTACGGTCTTCCCCGATTCGATCAGTTCGGAAATGACCGTTTTTAACGCAGCCAGCGTATCGTTATAGGTTTCTCCCTGCTTCAGATTCCCGATATCGGCCAGCCGTATGCCTTCATGCCAGCCATAAAGGGCATAAAAATGACGCCTGATAACATCCGGACCTGCTGAGGGTGGTCCCATGAATCCCTTCCCGCGTTGTTCTCCACAACCCAGGATAACAATTTCCACATCCTCCAAATCCGGAAGCTCTTCCTCGTACCGTTTAATAAGCGCGCCGATTTGCCCGGATTTATAACTCTCGTCACCAGTTATCTGGCGGATGTTGACAGGCAGTAAAAAAGATTCAATATTGAGATAGTCTGACATGGCTGCAAGATAAGCATTGCAGAAACGTGATGTTTGAGATCGGGCCGTTAATTGTAAAAGGGCCAGGTCGCCAGCTTCAAAAAGGCATCCTTGGCTGGAGTGTGCGCTCTCCCAGGCAAGTGCGGCGGATACTACAATAACATGGAAAATCCCCGGTTGTATATCGAAAAATCCTGATTTACAACTGATGAAATCGAGCTATCTTTGCGCCCTATGCAGGACTTGAAAAGTAAACTCGAGGCCTGGAAAGCCGAAATTGACGGTTTTTCAGCAACTGATGGGCAATCCGTGGAGGCATTCAGAATCAAATGGTTGGGGACAAAGGGACTCGTAAAAGCCGCTATGGGCGAAATGAAGAACCTGCTGAATGAAGATAAAAAAGAGGCGGGCAGATTGCTGAATGAATTCAAACAGTTTGCTGAAGCAAAATATGAAGCAATCAAATCAGCGAGTGCTGGAGCAGGAGAGACCAAGGCCGGGCCTGATGTTTCCCTGCCGGGCGATGAAACGCCGCTCGGAAGCCGGCACCCGGTGTCGCTAACGATGAACCGCATCATCAACATTTTTCAGCGGCTGGGTTTTGCTGTGGCCGAAGGCCCAGAGATTGAAGACGACTGGCACAATTTCACTGCACTGAATATACCGGAATACCACCCCGCGAGGGACATGCAGGACACTTTTTATGTGGAGTCAGATTCTTTTTCTAACATCCCCTGGCTGCTGCGTACCCACACCAGCAATACCCAGGTGCACGAGATGGAAAAGGGAAAACTGCCCATCCGCGTGATCTGCCCGGGCCGGGTTTACCGCAACGAAACCATCAGCTCTAGGAGCCACTGTTTCTTTCACCAGGTAGAAGGTTTATATATTGACGAGAATGTTTCCTTTGCAGACCTGAAACAAACCCTGTACTTTTTTGTGAAAGAAATGTACAATGATGCCCGCGATGATGTAAGGGTCAGGTTCCGCCCGTCTTATTTTCCGTTCACAGAGCCGAGCGCAGAGATGGATGTGAGTTGCTTTATCTGTGGCGGGAAGGGTTGTAATATATGCAAGAAGACCGGCTGGGTTGAGATCCTGGGCTGCGGTATGGTACATCCCAATGTATTGAAAAACTGTGGCATAGATCCGGAAAAATTCACGGGTTTTGCTTTCGGTATGGGTGTGGAACGGCCGGCCCTGCTGAAATATGGTATTAATGATATACGGCTTTTTAGTGAAAATGATATCCGATTCCTCAGGCAGTTTACCACGGCTACCTGACAAAGGGTATCCGGGTATTTGAACCGTAGAAATGCCCAAGACTGTTTATTAGGAGCCGAGACGCGTAAACCTATGGTTTAATATGATCCTTAACACACGGGACTTTCAGAAGAATTTTTCAGTATGTATGCCGATGAGCCTCCAATAATTTCGAAATTGGATTGTATGCTGATGCCAATATAACAACAGGCAATATGTATTAATTGTTTTGTATATAAATAATTGTTTAGATAAATGGATAAGAAATTCCGGTTAAACCCAAATACCATCCTGATGCTTTGCATTTTTGGAGTGGCTGTATTGGTAAACCTGATTATGGTACTGGTAAATATCAACGGGTTAGACTCCACAGACAAACCTGTGTACAAGCGTTCGGTTTTGTTACTTTCGATATTGGATTTTCTGAAAATCCTGATTTTCCTGGTGCAGGGGTATCTCATTTTTTTGATCGTCAGGAGAGTCATTCAACTGGAAAGCTGGAATGAGCGATATTATAAAACCATCAAGAGAATCGGATGGCTCGGTGTCCTGGGGCTTCTGATTGGTGCAATTTCCGACAGTGGTCATGAGCTCATTGATTCCGGTAGCACTTCGATATTACAAATGCTGTCGGGTCCCGAAAACTATCCGGGTATTCTGGCACAGGCGATATTTTCCTCGCCATTGTCGTGGTTGCTGGTTGTCGCCATCTTTTTGCTGGCAGATGTAATGCTATTTATCCAAAGTCGGAAGTCCCCCGATCCATTTAGGAATGTTGATTTATAGCTATTTTCGCAAAAACTACCCGTATCAAATCTCAGCTATCAAATATACTGGTCACCGGCGGTACCGGATTCCTTGGCGCTTACATCATCAGGGAACTGGTCGCGCAGGGTTACAAAGTGAGGGCACTTAAGAGACCATCCGGCAGATGGCCCGAGTTTATGGACAGCCATCTTTCAGATCAGGTTGATTGGGTGGAAGGAGATATCCTCGATCAGCCATCTCTGGAAAATGCGCTTCAAGGGATTGACGCGGTTGTCCATGCAGCCGGGGTCGTATCCTTTTCAAAACATGACCGGGAAAGAATGTACCAGGTCAACGTGGAAGGAACCGCGAATATCGTCAATGCATCGTTGGAAACAGGAGTTCGCAGATTTTTACAAATCAGTTCTGTAGCAGCGTTGGGGAGGAGGGCGGTAGCGGGGAGGTTGGATGAAACATCCAAATGGCAACAGGATCCCGGGCAGACACATTATGCCATCAGCAAATATCGCGGCGAGCTTGAAGTCTGGAGAGGATTTGCCGAAGGTCTGAAAGGAGCGATCCTAAATCCGGCAACTATACTGGGGTATGGAGACTGGCATACCGGAAGTTGTGCTATTTTCAAGAACGTTTATGACGAGTTCGGATGGTTTTCCCGAGGCATCAACGGATTTGCGGGCGTTGAAGATACCGCCCGTGCTGTGGCAGCCCTGCTTGAATCAGATGTTACCGAAGAGCGATTTATTATTTGTAACGATAACTGGTCATTTAAGACGCTGCTGGAAACCATGGCAGACGGATTTGGCCGCAAACGGCCATCGCGCGAGGTTACACCACTGATAGCTGCGCTGGCCTGGCGTTATGAGAAACTGAAGAGCCTCTTTACAAGGCGGGCGCCGCTTATTACCAGGGAGAGCGCGCAGGTTGCTAATGCCAGTGCGTTATTTGACAGCTCAAAATTCCTGAAAATCTTTCCGGCGTTCCATTACCATTCCCTGGAACAGATAATAAAAGAGGCCTGCTCCAGGTACCTGGGGGATGTCCGGATGTCAAAATCCTGAATCTCCTTAACTCCCAAACATTTTTTCGATCTGTGCCTTGCTGAATTCAAGAAAAGTAGGTTGCCCGCTGGGCGAGATATTGAACGGATCACAAGCAAACAGTTCCGCCAGCAGCCGGTGCATTTCTTTGTCGGTGAGGTGGGTGCCGGCTTTAACTGCTTTGTGGGCAGCTATCGATCTGACCAGTTTTTCGCGGCTGGAAAATCCAGCCTCCGGGTTGAAATTCTTAAACTGTTCGAGTGTTTTTTCAATAAGCTGACTTTCGTTCCCAGCCTCGGATCCGGCTGGTGTTCCCTGAATAATGAAACTATTTTTTCCAAAGGGTTCTACCAGGTATCCCAGCACACTAAGATCCGGCAGCAGCTCAGTCAGGATAACCGTATCAGACGGGGACAACTCCAGCATCAGGGGAAACATACTCCGCTGAACACTTGCCGGTTTGCCGGGTTGGATACTCATCATCTGCTGATACAAAACTCTTTCGTGCGCGTGTTGCTGGTTGATCAGTAAAAAGCTTTCCGGACCGGGCAGTATGATGTAGCTGTTGAACACCTGTATGGCCGCGGCATGCTCACTCGCACTAAATCCTTTTTCAAACAGCGTATTCCCGGTCTTTAGAGGGCCCTGATCAGAGATCGGGGGCTGAGGGGCCAGACTTTCGGATCGTTTTTCACGAGGGGCATAGAAATCGCGCCAGCTTTTGAGCCCCGCGCCGGATGACGGTTCTATGAAGTGCGCCTGGTTCTTTTGTGTAAAACCTTTGAAAATGGATGACCCCGCCACAGTGTCCCGCTGAACTGTTGTAAAGGGTTGGGTTACGGAAGGCAATTGTTGTATGGACGCATCAAGATCGAAATCCAGTGTAGGTGTAACACTGAACTGCGCCAGTGCATGCCGGACAGCGGCTTTCATAAAAGCATAAATGATCTTTTCGTCCTCAAACTTTATCTCCTGTTTGGTAGGATGGACATTGACATCCACTTGTTCCGGATCCAGGTCAATGAATAACACATACATCGGAAAGCTGTCGGAGGCGATCATTTCCTGGTAGGCATTCATCACCGCATGGTGAAGATATGGGCTTCGGATGAACCGGTTATTTACAAAAAAATACTGGTCACCCCTGGTCTTTTTTGCTGTCTCGGGCTTCCCGGTAAATCCGGTTATATTCATATAGTCGGTCTCTTCTTTTACCGGGACCATCCGCGTGTTGTATTGGTTCCCCAAAAGCTGCACGATCCGCTGTTTCAGGCTTCCTGGTTCCAGGTGGAAGACCTGCTGGCCGTTGCTCGTGAGCGTGAAGAGTATATCGGGAAATGCCATCGCCACCCGGGTAAATTCTTCAATGATATGCCGTAATTCTGCTGAATTGCTCTTTAAGAAATTTCTCCGGGCAGGGACATTAAAGAAAAGATTCTTCATCGCGATGCTGGTTCCCTGCGGCATCGCTACAGGTTCCTGCCGGATGACCAGGCTGTTTTCCACCTCTATCAATGTACCTGCTTCATCTTCCGCGCGCCTGGACTTCAGCTCTACCTGGGCAACTGCGGCAATCGAGGCCAGTGCCTCACCCCTGAATCCCATGGTGCGAATTCGGAACAGGTCATCAATTTCTTTGATCTTGCTTGTTGCATGGCGCTCAAAACACAGCCGTGCGTCAGTCTCGCTCATCCCGCTGCCATTGTCGGTTACCTGGAGCAGGGATTTGCCCGCATCGGAGAGGATAAGGTTGATTTGGGTGGCGCCTGCATCCACAGCATTTTCCAGCAATTCCTTTGCTGCGCTCGCCGGGCGCTGAATAACCTCACCAGCGGCGATCTGATTCGCGATATTTTCTGGTAATACTACTATTTTGTCAGCCACGCTCTGCCTTTGAATCGGTAAATGTACAAAAGAATTTCCGCTACATTTGTAAATACACTTAAGCGATACATATGTTGAGATACCTCTTGTTGCCGTTAACCGTACTTTTTCTGACATCTGCCAAAAATCTCCCACGGATTTCTGATCTTCCAAAGCCAGGGGAATCTGTCGGCCGGTCTGATAAAGCTAACAAGAACATGGTCCCTGTTGATCCAAAAGCAAAAAAGTGGGTGGATAGTGTCTACAAGAGCCTTACAAAAGATCAGCGGATCGCTCAACTGATCGTAGTGAGGGCCCATAGTAACCTGGGCGCTGATCATGTGAGTAAGGTGGCCAACCTGATCAGCACTTATAATGTAGGCGCACTCTGCTTTTTTCAGGGCGGTCCGGTACGCCAGGCGCAGCTCACCAATTATTACCAGGGGCTGGCAAAAACACCCCTGATGATCACTATTGATGGAGAGTATGGTCTGGGTATGCGGCTCGACAGCGTTATGAAATTTCCCTACCAGATGACCCTTGGTGCACTGTCGGACACCAGCCTGGTTTATCAAATGGGACTAGCCGTTGGCGAGCAACACAAACGCCTCGGTGTTCATGTCAATTACGCACCAGTGGTGGATGTGAATAATAACCCGGATAATCCCGTGATCGGATACCGATCTTTCGGTGAGGATAAGGAACGTGTGGCACGGTTAGGTCTGGCTTATATGCGGGGCATGCAGGACGCGGGAATCATGGCTTGTGCCAAACATTTTCCGGGTCATGGTGATGTAAATGTGGACTCACACCTGGATCTTCCGGTCATCAATAAAACCCGGAAACAATTGGACGACCTGGAATTGTATCCGTTCCGTGAATTGATCAAAGGAGGGGTACAAAGCATTATGATCGGACATCTGTTCGTACCAGCCATTGACAACAGTCCGAACCGAGCCACATCTATTTCAAAAAAAGCGGTCACAGGATTACTTCGGAAAGACCTAGGATACCAGGGGTTGGTTTTTACCGATGCACTTGAGATGGAAGGCGTTAAAAAATTTTTCCCCGGTGGTACGATTTCGGTGGAGGCGTTGGTTGCCGGCAACGATATGCTCTGCCTGCCCGAATCGGTGCCTGAAACCCTGGCAGCGGTGAAGACTGCCATCGGGAAAAGAAAATTATCCTGGAGGGATATTGAGGAAAAAGTCAAGCGGGTATTGATGGCCAAATATCGTTTAGGTCTCAATCATTTAAGCCCTGTTGACACCACCAACCTGCTCAATGATCTCAACAGTAAAACGGCGAATATCCGCGCTAAAGTGGCGGAGAAGGCGCTGACGGTGGTCGCAAAATCCGCTCCCGACAGTTTTGAAGGCCAGTTTTTTAGCTGGCCGCTGATAAAAGGTCAGAAAATCGCCTGTGTCTCATTCGGCAAAGGACTTCCGGATATTTTTGCCGATCGGTTAAAAAAAGAGCTGGGCGCTGATCTTTTCCAAATCAATTACGCCGATTCTCCTGAACAGGACGAAAAAACGGCGAAAATCATTGAGGATGGGCAGTATGACGCGGTGGTGATGGGATTTCATGATATCGGGCTAAGAAACAGAAACGATAATTTCGGTATCTCCCCGCAGGCTTTACAGCATTGGGCGAGGTTGAATAAAACCAATTCACTGACCCTTGTTTTTGGGATCCCGCTGGCTTTAAGGAGCTTTTGTTCGGCAACTTCGCTTGCTGTGGCCTATGAAGATGACGAAATATTTCAACATGCAGCGGCCGATTGGCTGGTAGGGAAGTTTCAGGCTTCCGGAACATTGCCGGTATCTGTCTGCAACTGGAAGTCAGGGACCGGACTTACTTTACAAGCCGGGACTACGCAAGTGGGAGACAGCCGTTTCGCCGTTGTGGACTCCATTGCTTTGGAAGGCATCGCTAAGAAAGCCTATCCGGGCTGTGTGATCCTGGCTGCCCAGCATGGGAAGATCGTCTATCATAAGGCATTTGGCCATTATGAATATGAGTCGTCCCAACCCGTCTTGCTGAATAGTATTTACGACCTGGCTTCGGTCACAAAGACCTCGGCTACGACCGTCGCCATCATGAAGTTGTATGAGGAAGGCAGGTTAGACATCAAAGGGCAATTGAAAGATTACCTGAGCTGGGCAAAAAAGACGAATAAAGCGAACCTGACACTGGAAGAACTTCTGTTGCATCAGGGAGGTATGGTTCCCTTTATCCCTTTTTACAAAGAGACCCTGGATTCAGCGGGGAATCCCAGAAAGGATCTGTACCGTTCTGTTCCTGAAAATAACTTTACAACCCAGGTGGCAAGAGGCCTCTATCTCCGGAACGATTGGGTGGATACTATCTGGAAGAGGATCCTGGATAGTCCGGTTACCGAGCCAAACGTGAAATATATCTACAGCGACAACGATTTCTGGTTTCTGGGAAAGATCGTAGAAAATGTTACTCAAAAACCCCTGGACAAATACGTGCGGGAAGCTTTTTATATCCCGATGAATATGCAGACGACGGGGTATCATCCATTGGAGCGTTTTCGTAGGGAGCAGATTGTGCCCACCGAACGGGAACATGGATTCAGGAATCAGTTGATCCAGGGTACGGTGCACGATGAAGGTGCGGCGCTCGCCGGGGGCGTAGCCGGTCATGCCGGACTTTTTTCAGATGCCTATGATCTGGGCAAACTATATCAGATGCTATTGAACGGAGGTGAGTTGAATGGGAAGAGATTTCTTAGACCTGAAACTATCCGCAACTTTACCTCTTACCACAGTTCATTTAGCCGTAGAGGCTACGGTTTTGATAAACCCGAAAGAGATAACACGGACAGCAATGACCCCTATCCCAGCAGCCTCGCGTCGGGCAGCACTTTTGGTCATACCGGATTTACCGGTACCTGCGTGTGGGTGGACCCTAAGAATGGGATACTGTACATATTCTTATCTAATCGCGTAAATCCCACCAGAGATAATCCCAGGCTGGGGACCTTGCGGATCCGGGGCCGGATTCAGGATGCAATTTACCGGGCACTGGGTGTACCAGGTTAATTGATTTTTAAAGTCAATTTACTAACTTGCTAAAAAAACACCTGATCACATGTTAAGAACGGTCATTGCCGGTATTGGAAGTTATGTGCCGGAAAAAGTGGTTACTAATGAGGATCTCGTTAAGGTGATGGACACCAGTGATGACTGGATCCGGGAGCGCACGGGGATTGGAGAGCGCAGGTATGCCGACCGGAACGAAGAGACTACTGCGATCCTGGGAGCTAAAGCTGCCAGGATCGCTATTGAAAGGGCAGGAATTAAGCCGGAGGAAATTGACTTCCTCATCTTTGCCACCCTCAGTCCCGATTACTATTTTCCCGGCTGCGGGGTTCTCGTACAAAGAATGCTTGAATTAAAAGACATTGGCGCCCTTGATATCCGGAATCAATGCAGCGGATTTGTTTATGGGCTGAGTATTGCCGATCAGTTTATCAAAACGGGGATGTACAGGAATATTCTTTTGATTGGCTCGGAGGTGCATTCTTACGCCCTTGATTTCACAACCCGGGGTAGAAACGTATCCGTAATTTTTGGCGATGGAGCGGGTGCAGTCGTCCTGCAGCCCACGACAGATAAAGACCGGGGTATTCTCAGTACGCATCTGCACAGTGATGGAAGCCAGGCAGAAGTACTGTGTATGCCTAATCCGGGGTTCCATGCCGGCGTGCATAACCCTGTATGGAGAACCAGCGAGGCCGGGGAACCCTGGGGTAACCTGTTTGTGAACAGCGAGTTGATGGATAGGGAGGATTATTATCCTTATATGGACGGTCAGTTGGTTTTTAAGTATGCGGTACAGAAACTTCCCGAAGTGATCAACGAGGCGTTAAACGCAAATCAATGTAAAGCAGAGGATTTGAAATTGTTGGTTCCCCACCAGGCTAATCTGCGAATATCAGGCTATATTCAGCAAAAACTACGGTTGAAAGACGAACAGGTTTTCAATAACATCCAGAAATATGGAAATACGACTGCCGCATCCATTCCGCTGGCGCTTTGTGAGGCCTGGGAATCCGGAAAAATTGAGACCAGCGACCTGGTTTGCCTTGCGGCGTTTGGTAGTGGGTTTACCTGGGCAAGTGCCCTCCTGAAGTGGTGAAAACGTATGTATATTTTTCTTAAATTTAATGTAGGAAAGGAATTTTTGTATCCGGCGATCATTCAAACGGGCGTTGATCATGTTACGTAGAAAAATAATATATATTGTCAACCCGATTTCCGGGGCCGGTTCCAAGGATGCGGTTCTGAATGTCATTGCTGCCGAAACTTTGAAAGCCGGTATCAGGTTTCAGTTTTTTCCTTCGGTTGCAAACGGCGATTATACTTATTTGATAGATACTATCAGGGAAGAGAATATTACTGATGTGGTGGTTGTGGGGGGCGATGGGACGGTTAGCCAGGTCGTGGACAGCCTGAAAGAGCTTCCCCTCCAGTTTGGAATAATTCCGGCCGGATCGGGTAATGGACTGGCATTTGGCGCCGGGATTTCAAGAATTCCCAAAAGAGCCCTGAAAACCGTTTTTAAAAATCATGCTATCTGGGTTGACGGGTTCAGGGTGAATGGGCAATATGCGTGCATGCTTTGCGGGCTGGGTTTTGATGCACAGGTTGCACATGATTTCGCTGCTCAGCCTCAAAGGGGGCTCCGGACCTATGTCCGGCAGGTGTTTAAGAATTTTCTGGATGCGCGGCCCTACTCATTCGAAATTTCTTTGAAGAATGAGTCCTTTCGGACAGAAGCCTATTTCATCAGCGTTGCTAACAGCAATCAGTTTGGCAATAACTTTACGATTGCCCCTAAAGCAAATCTGAGTGATGGACTGGTGGATGTTGTCATCGTCACAGAACAATCGAAAATCGCCTTGTTGTATAATACCATGTTGCAGGTCGGCGGAATGACTGAACTGGGTATCGGCGAGCCTGTCAGTAAAAAAGGGGGTGTTATTTATTTCCAAACCAAAGAAATGACGATTCACAACTTACATGGTGCACCACTTCATATTGATGGCGACCCGGTAAGTACGAAATCAAATATTCGGATACAGGTCGAAAAGAAATCTTTCAGGTTGCTGGTAAATGCGCCGAGGCAGAATCATGAAAGTAAAAAAGAATCTTGATAGCTGTTTTCAAAGGGAAATACCTGAAGCGGGCTGCGATGAAGCGGGCCGCGGTTGCTACGCAGGTCCGGTATTTGCTGCTGCGGTGATACTACCGCCAGATTTTTTTCATCCCTTGTTGAATGACAGCAAGCTGGTCAGCGCTAAGATCAGGCAGGAACTTCGTATTCATATTGAGATGAATGCCTGCGCCTGGGCCGTCGCCCGGGTGGAAGTGGAGGAAATAGATCGGATAAACATATTAAAGGCATCTCAGAAAGCCATGCATCTGGCGCTCGACCAACTGAACCCGCGCCCGGGGTTTGTTGCTGTAGATGGTAATTATTTTGTCCCCTATCGGGATCTCCCCTACCGTTGCGTTATCAAGGGAGATGGCAAGCTGGCCAATATTGCGGCTGCGAGTATTTTGGCAAAGACCAGTCGGGATGATTATATGCGGGCTTTACACAGTCAGTTTCCGCAATATAACTGGTTCAGGAACAAAGGATATGGCACCGCAGAACACAGGACGGCCATTGCGAGATTTGGCCTTTCAGAACATCACCGAAAAAGTTTTAACATTGTACCGGTACAGACAGCCTTGTTCTGATAGCAAATGGCATCGAATTTGAGTTCTTAAGAAATAATCTGAAATTATGAAAAGGTTAGTATTGCTCCTTTTGGTGTTGTTTCTGGGTGGCTTTGCGACAAGTTTTTCGCAACCGCGCCCGCCGAGACCACCACGCCCGCCGCACCCGCGGCATTACAAGGCAAAGAAATATAAATCAAGACATCATCACGGTCATACAGCCCGGTACCGTTCCGGTAGGCCGGAACGACCTCCTTTACCACCGCGCCCGCCGAGACCACCGCGGCCGCCTCTGCCTCCGCATCCGTGATCTTAGAAACGTTTAAATCAGATTTTGGGTGATAGGAAGGTAAAGTATCACCTAACATTTTTCCAGGAGTTTCGGCAAAGGCATTAGGCATCTTTAAATGCAACATAATGATAATCAGCGTATTAGATATTATGTTCATAATATATTTTTCTGATAATCAATATCTAGTGTCTAGAATCTAAAGTCTAGTATCTGTTATCCCGCCCCCGTCCGCTGCGGCGGACGCATTGTCGGGCAGGCGTACTGAGTGGTACGTTGGGGGAGTAGTGTCTAATGTCAGTTCCTCCTGTCCAGGCCCCAGATAAGTTTATTCTGGATAGTTTGCAGGAAATTGTTTTCGCTAAGCCGAATGAGGCGGGCGATAAATTTTTCCTTTCTGACAGCGAGAGAAACATTTTTTGAGACCACCTCTTTCCTGGAGTCGAGCGCGCAAATAAACTCATCGGTCCGGCTTTCAATCACGAAGGAAATGATGCTTGTATCATTTACGACGAGGGATCGCACATTCAGGTGGTGGGGGGCCACAGGTGTAATGGTAAAGTTGCTGGAATCCGGGAAAACAATAGGTCCTCCGCAACTCAGCGAATAACCGGTAGAACCGGTGGGCGTGGAAACGATCAACCCATCAGCCCAGTACGTGTTCAGGAATTCGCCATTGATATACGTATGGATTTTCAGCATGGACGCTGTATCCCGTTTATGGATAGAGAATTCATTTAACCCGAAGGGGATATCGCCAAACAGCGGTTTGTCCGCATCCAGGTGGATCAGGGTCCGGTTCTCGGTGATGTAGGTCCGGGAGGACAGCGCTTTGATCGCCAGCGTCAGGTTGTCGCGCCCGATACTCGACAGAAAACCCAGCCGGCCAAAATTGATACCGATGATAGCGATGGGTTTGTCTTTAATGAGCGTGACTGTATCCAGCAGGGTTCCATCGCCACCCAGACCGACCATACACTCTACGTCGGAATCCAGATCCTCGGTGTATAAGAAGGTCTTGTTTTCAAAGTTCAGGTTCAGGGGTGCTGTTAAATCTTCCGCCAATGGTTTATACACCAGATAGTCCAGGTTGAAATCTTCCAATTCCCTGAAGAACCTGTTTACATCTTCATACTGATCGGGTTCGATTCCTCTGCTGTAAACGGCTATCTTCATATCAGAACATGCTCTTTTTCTGTAAATATAACCCGTTTTGACCTAACTTATTGATGGAAAATTCAAGTTTCAGGGTAAAGTCGTAACTGGTGAAAATATCAAGCCCGATTCCGCCGCCGCTAAGCAGGGTATTGGGAAGCATATTATCTTCCGGCCTTGGATTGTAAACGTAGCCGGCGTTGCCAAAAACTTTTCCATAGATCTTCAGAGGTATGAGTCGCCCGGTTAACCATTTGGTGCCAGGAATATGGAAGCTGAAGTTTGTAAGCTGTCTGGAAAGTGTGGCATTGACCAGTCCCCCAGCTACTCCGTCCACTACATAATATTCGTAGCCCCTTGGGAAAAAGTCGCCGTACCCCAACATTCTCATAGAATAAAAAGGTTGGTGGAAAGGTACTTTCAGGCAGCCTAATACGGAGATGCTATAGAACATTTCTTTGCTGAGATGCCAGTTGCCCAGCCCCTTGGCTGTAACCTGCCACAAGTTCATGAGGTGGTTCAGGCCCTGTTTTTTTACAAAAATATCAACGGCATATCCCCGCGTCGGATAAGGGATATAATCCAGGTTCTGATAGTAAAGGCGGTAGTAAAGCTCAGGGTATCTCACTTGTGTGACTCCGTTAAAGAAGTACACAGGATTCAGCTTTAGCACACTGTCCGACACACGAACATGGTTAAAACCAATCCCAAAAGTGTGTGTAGTGAAATACTTCGGGCGATAAGTGAATTCTAATTTACTAGTGAAAAAATTATTCAGATATTGATTGGATTTCAGGAACTGCTGCTTATCTCCGATCGTCTTGTAGTTCACTTCTTTTGTCTTGCCAAATGCAAAATCCACGTTCATCCCCCATTTTAATTTTTTGTCGATGAACGGCCGGTGGTAACTTAGTTGTAACTGTTGCGTGTAGCCGGTAATACAGTTAAACCGGAGGTTATCATTATTTCCGGTGATATTATTGTACATTAATTTAATTCCATAATCAAGCCGGTCAATCCTGGCACCTTTATCAAAAAGCCACTGACTTAAGTTTCTGTCGACGGGTTTGAAATAAGGAATAGGGAACAGGTACCACCGTTCTCTGACAACTACCTGAATATCTACAAAAGGACTCTCGAATCCATTCACGGATACGGTCACTTCGTGGAAAAGAGCGGTATTCATCAATTGTTTTCTGGCCTGGGCGAAAGCCCGGGGAAAATCCCTGATTTTCAGCGAGTCCCCCGTCTTGAAAGGAAGTTCACGCTGGAGAATGATATCCCGGGTCTTTTTGTTTCCTTCAAATTGAATCTTGCGGATCACAAAGGAACTATCCAGTGTTGGAGGTAATTTGTTGGCGAGAATAAAAGAATCGAGCATTGGGCCGGAAGTAGCGGCATCGAATGTTGATCCCACAGATAATTGTGCCTGGCACGAAACAGAAACCGCGCATATCAGTACTGGTACCAGTAAATATCTTTGGACAATCAGCATGTTGGGGGCACCGGTCTCAAAATTTTTCTGACAACCGCTCAGGATTAAATGTTAAGATAATTCATCAAATTCTCATAGTTTTCTTTGATCTCATTAACGTACAATTCTTCGCCCGAATAATATTTCACCAGGTAATCGTAGCGTTGAAAACTTGCCACAATATCCGAAATTTCAAGTTTGTTCAGACACAGGGTAACCAGGAGAGAGCCTTTGTCCGGATCCGTGCTGGTATTGAGTTGTGTAATTTGAGCATCGTTAGTTTCGATGATCTTACTGATTTCAGTAAATGAGTACTGGCGCGGGTCTACTTCCAGCACCAGAATCCCCTGCAGGCTATCGAGACTCATAAAAGTGGCTACTGATTTCAACAGACGAGCCGCCCCCAGGCTTCCGATCAAATGGTTTTGCTTATCGGTCACCGGCAGGATGGTCAGATCATAACTCGAAGCCAGGGCCACACCTTTCAAAAAATGATCATCTTCTTTCACTGAAATATTGAGAAACGTGTATTCCAAGGCTTTAAGCGGTAGATTGGCATCGGCGTTGAGCAGGATATTTTCACTGCAAATCCCGGAAAATATGCCTGCTTCCGTAACAGGCAGATGTCTCAGTTGCTCGTCCTGCATGAAAGATAGTGCCTGCCATATCAGATCGCTGGTTTCCGGTACAGGGATCGCATCATAAGGGAGGGATTTTACAAACATGTTCACATTTACACTTAAGACAGGCCTGCTCAGACTTTTGTTGCAACGGCGGAATGCTTTTTAAGGAAATTAAATAAAATTTTATTAAATTCTTCCGGCACTTCCATCATGGGGGCGTGACCGCAATTCTCTATAAAATACAGTTCACTGTTGGGCAAAAGTTTATGAAACTCTTCAGCAACAAAAGGAGGTGTTACTTTATCGTTTGATCCCCAGATCAAAAGCGCCGGGATCCGGATCTTATTCAATTCCTCTCCCAGGTTATTGCGTATGGCGCTTTTTGCGAGTGCAATAATTTTAATGGCCTTCACCCTGTTATTGGTGATGGAAAACACTTCTTCAACCAGTTCTTCAGTGGCCATAGCAGGATCGTAAAAAGTATATTCAGTTTTCTCCCGGATATACTCCCGATCACCTCTTTTTGGAAAACTGTCGCCCATTGCGCTTTCGAATAAGCCGGAACTCCCTGTTAGAATCACTGTTTTGATCCGTGGTGAAGCGGTGCGCAGCAGGTAGATCAACCCCACATGACCGCCCAGTGAATTACCCAGGAGGTGAACGTTGGTATATCCCCTGGTTTCAATAAAACGGCCTACATATTTGGCAAGTCCGCTGACGCTCGTATGCAGGATATCCAGATCCAACAAAGGGAGCATTGGCACTACAACTTTGTTATAATCTTTGAAATAGTCGATCAGTGCGGAAAAATTACTGAGCGCTCCAAACAGGCCGTGTAACATTACGAGCGGTTCCCCTTCTCCGACTTCAATATATTTAAACTTTTCGTGTTGTTTTATCTCGTAATTCATTGTGTATTGCCTATATGGCTGCTAATTTATTGATTTTAATCTTCCGTATAACGGAAATACTTAAAATCATCTTCAAAAAATTCTTTCAGTTATCTTGGTTTGGTATTGTCTAAGGGCCCGAAATGGGAATCGAAGCTGTGTAAAGATGAAAAAAAGATCATTTTAAGCCGGATCTCCCGCTCTCATGTGGCCGGAAACCCGGGGTCAAATTCAGGAAGCCAGCATTTCGCGCACGACGCTTGAAATGGCTTTGCCGTCTGCTTTACCTGATAATTCTTTGCTTGCCAGGCCCATTACCTTGCCCATATCCGCCATTGTAGTGGCTCCGGTTTCCCGGATGATCCGGGCAATTGTTTCCCGGAGTTCTTCAGCCGAAAGCGGTGCAGGCAGGTATTTTTCAATAACTTCGATCTCTTCCTGTTCCTTTTTTGCCAGGTCCGGCCGGTTCTGCTTGTCGAAAATCTCGAAAGAATCTTTTCGTTGTTTCACCAGCTTTTGGAGGAGTTTAATTTCCTCATCTTTTGAAATTGAACCCGAAGCTCCTTCCGCAGTCTTCGCCAGCAGGATTGCGGCTTTGACTGCTCTCAGGCTCCGCAGGCCAACTTCGTCCCGGGCCAGCATTGCGACCTTTATATCATTGTTGATTATTTCTTCAAGTGCCATCGTGAATTGTTATTAAATTGTTAAACAATTTCAAGCTGTGTTTTGGAGTTGTCAATACGTAGTTCTCATCCGGCTTTATTTTCCTGTAGTTGCCTGGATTGAAATTTTTTATAGAAGTCTTTAGCAAAATTTCTCATGTCTTCAGCCTGATCCGTGTATTTAGTTGCCCGGCCAAAGGAATCCGCCATGGTCATCAGCGTTTGGTAAAAGAAGTCGGCCATCTCATCTACCATCATTTTCTGCGTCCAGAGATCGATGCGAAGCGCTTCTTTTTCGGCGCCGTTCCAAAAGGAGAGCATCAGCGCTTTGGCTTTTTGAGGATCCCGGATAGAACTTTCCGTGGCCTGCCAGGAAATCTCATCCGGGAAGCGGTTTTCATCAAGCTGAATATCTATGGTAATAGTTGATTTTGTCATAACAGGAAAATTGCCGGTTCTGCAAATTTATGAAATTCAGGTCAGGCCTGCAAAAGACGCCGGGTCATTTCCCGGATAATCTCCTGCGGATCGATCTCGGCAAGACGGGTTTTTCCGGCTTCAATGTTCTTTTCCCGCATCGCCTCATTTTTATAAATCTGCATCATTTTTTCTGCCAGATCAGCAGGCTGGGCCGCCGATGCTGTCAGCACAATATCTGAATAATCTTCAACCGGTCCGCCAGGCAGGGCAATAACCGGTATTTCCGCCGTCAGCCCCTCAAAGACCTCCAGTGGGTAGCGTTCGCTCCCCGACACCGTTATCTGAGCATACGCAGCCGCTAATAATCCCGTAATTTCCCCGGTGTTGTCGAGGGATTTAAGCACGACGTCATACCTGTATTTGTAAGTAGACAGGCTTTCAGTAAGCGCTTCTTTGTTTTTGCCCGAGCGAAGGCCCACGAACATTTTCCATCCACTTTGTTGCCGTTGTTTGAACAATGAGAAAGCTTTCAGTAAAAGAACAAATCCCCCCGTGTCAAGGTCAGCATCACAACAAATAAAATACTCTTTTTGGTCTGTGTATCGCTCTCTTATCTCAAGCTTTTCATCGAAAGTAATCGATTGGGTGGATTCGGGGCGAAGGCCAGGGACGGTCAGTATTTTGTTTTCATGCCCGGCCATCTGTAGTTCTAATTTCGCTTTAAGCCAGGGTGAGGTTGCCAGGATTCCCTCGGCCTTATGCAGTTTTTCGGCCTGCCCGCTGGTCAGAAGTTCAGGATCATCTATCACCAGCCACCGCCTAAATCCAGGCAGTTCGGGCCCGTCCCCGTCGAAAGAAATAACTGTACTGATCCCGTGTTGTTTTAGTTTCTTCTTCAGTTGGTTCCTGCGCCTCCATTTGCGCCCGGGAAATGGGGGCCCTCCGGACGGAAGGACTTCCGCGCGAAGATTTGAGGGAATATTAGATGATCTGGGCATTCGAGTCTCTGAAAATAAGAAGACCGTACCATTCTGCCATTCTTTGCATAAATAGTTGGTTATCAATTTCGTAATTTGCCCCTTTTTAGATCTTTCAAAATAGCTGTCTGTCAGGATTCCGATATTCATTGGTTTTGATAGTCGGGCTGTGGACCCTAAATTCTTTTTTTTTATAGAATATTAATTTCCGTTTATCTTTGTCGCTTAGCTGCAAAGGTATGACGCATAAAACACTTTAATCGTACTAAACTCTTTGCGTTCAACTCCGACTTTTATTTATGGAATATAATACCACGAGAAATAAGCTGGCTATGCGAGAGTATGGCCGTCATGTACAAAAAATGGTAGAGCACCTGATGACCATTGAGGATCGGGAGCAGCGGCAGAAAAATGCCAATGCATTGATAGAGCTCATGGGTTTTCTGAATCCCCATCTTAAAAATATAGAAGATTACAGACATAAGCTATGGGATCACTTATTTTTGATTTCTGACTTCAAACTGGACGTTGATTCGCCTTATCCAAGGCCGACGAGGGAAACGCTTCGGGTGAGACCCAAGCCGATGCCGTATCCCAACAGGATATCCAAGCTGGCGCACCTCGGTCGTAACCTGGAAGAGATCATTGAGAAGGCGCTGAAAGAGGAGGATCCGGAAAAGAAACAAGGCCTGGCCAACGCTATCGCTTATTACATGAAACTGGCTTATAGCAACTGGCATAAGGAGATTGTGCATGATGACGCTATCCAGGCTGAACTTAATGAGATTGCAAACGGTGAACTGACCTTTACCAATACGCCATCTGTAAAGGTTTTCCGCACGCCTGAAACCACCCGCGAAAGATCAACGTACACAAAACGTAGCAAATTTCAGCAGAGAGGCAACGGTAATACAGGTAACCGGCGCAATGGCAACGGGAATAATGGGTATAAGAAGAAACGGTTTTAAATTACTTTTTAATATTACAAAGCCGGTGAGATTCTCACCGGCTTTGTTGTTTTAGTGCTTGTTGAAGTTGAAGTACACCCCCGCCTGCACCCACCTTCCGGGCATTTGTACGCCGGCAAAGTCGCGATATACACGGTTAAATATATTGTCCATCTGGACAAAGAGACCCGGTACTCTATCCCCGAAATGCCAGGAAGCACGTCCGTTCAACAGAAAATAATCCTTACTGGCACCAACCGTGTTTCCCTGCGGTTGCTGATCCTGCAGATCTTTGTAAATGCCGTTAAAGTTAAACTTCAGCGCCCCGTACCTGTACTCAAGCATGAAGTTACTCAGGAGCCTGGCATGTGAAGAGATGTAAAAAGAAGGCCGCGCCTCACTGCTGCTGCTGTACAACCAAATAAAACCACTGGTTAGTGAAATTTGATGTTGCGCATTAAATTTCACCAGATATTGAAAATCCGTTTCCCAGCCGGTGGTGTTGACGGAAGAAATGTTTTTGGCAAGTCCGTAAGATGCAGAGGGCGAAAGGTTATCCTTGCGCGGCATCTCAGTGTAAGGTGTTGTCACCCAGTCGATAAGATGCGTATGATAACGTTGGAAAAAGGTAGAGGAAAGCCTGAAGACGGGCAAAAACAGATCGAAGCCTGCTTCATATCCCCAGGACCTTTCCGAATGCAGCCCGGGAAAGCCCACGCGCTGACCGGCGCTGACCAACGTTTTCCCATAGTTATTATAACGTTCTGTGAAATCAGCATCTCTGATGGTTTTTCCACCGCTGGTGCGCAACTGAAGCCTGTTGATTTTGTATGAGAGAGTCAACTGAGGCACCCATTCTGCCGGCAGACTACCGATCATTTCCAACCGGAGAGAAGGCGTGATTGTGAAATGTTCGCCGGCTTTCTGAACCAGACTGGCAAACGGAGCGCCTGTGCGCAGCGTGTGATCGCCCCGGTCGTTGGAAGCGATCGATTTTTGAATAAAATCTGCACCCGTGATCAGTGTACTCTGATCTGAAATCCGTTGCCTCCAGAGCAGACGGGATTGCCACAAATCCGTTTTATTACTATTGGCCATTGAAGAGGGATTAAAGGCAAACTGATCATCCAGGTTCTTGTAGGCCGCACTCAGTGATAATCTGGTGTTCCCGTTCTCGTACCGGAGCCCTGCCTGTTGCCACCAGGTGGTGACTTTTTCAGAAGCTGTATCGGCAACACTTGAAGTGTAGAAGTTCTGCGCCGCGAAATCCCGGTTGTCATAGGATGCACGGTAGTTAAGAAAAAACCGGGGACTTAGTCGGAATCCTGCCCCCGCGGAGACAGTTGTATTGTGGACAAATCCCCGCGTGCCCCGTTGCTGCACGCCATTTGCGTGATTACTGAGAACGCCTGCATCGAGGCTCATTTTTTCCGTTTGTAAGTAGCCACCGCCCTGAATATGTACCAGCCCATATTCGCCGGCGGAGGCTTCGGCGCTGATACCGTTTCTGTTTTGCGTGCCCGGCTGGAACGCCTTCGTGATAATATGGATTACACCACCAACCGCGTCGGCGCCATAAATAGCGGCTGACGGTCCCTTGAGGATTTCAATCCGGTCGATCTGTGCCGGCGTAATGGGGAAGTAAGCCGTGAAGTGACCCGTGTTCGGATCGTTTAGTCTCATGCCATCCAGGATCACCAGGACCTGCTGGAAAGTACCGCCGCGCAGGGTTATGTCGCTTTGCGCACCCAGCGGCCCGCGGGTTTGCACGTCCACGCCAGGTACGAATTTCAGTAATTCATCCAGCGAGTGGACCGGAACGCCAGCAAGCGATTCACCTTTGATAATGGTAATGTTACGGCCCGTCTCAGAACTTCTTCGCTCAACCAATGAGGAGGAAACCGTGACCGGATCCAATACGACATCGGTATCTCCGGTTTGCGCAGCTACCCGTTGCACAGAAAATAAGGTTGTCATTGCCAAAACTGTTAAAAATCCTTTCTTCATATATCTTATCATTTGTTTTTTGCTGATTGATTAAAATAAAAATGGCCGGAAGCAATCATCACGAGAGCTTTCAGCCATGCTGAATAATGAAGTCCACGACGAACCCGCGCCGGTTCGCAGCCGGGTGTCGTATTTTTATTTCGTCTAAATTCCGGAATGATCAATTCAAGGTTATCTTCCGGCGGATCTTCCGATGCTAGGGCAATAATCCCCGGGTCAAAATTCTTTTCATCCGATTCAGCTCCCTGGGCCGTACTTTTTTGCTTACCAAGCAGCCTGTCCGCGATAATCGTTTTAAGATTTCCAATGGTGACATGCTTCCCAGTGCTGTGAAAAGCCGCAAAGGATTTTCTGCTCCAATGTCTGAAACGCAGCGAGACCAGCCTGGAACGAATCTGAATCATGTTTGTGTATAAATGAAAGCTTTGCAGCAGGCGCTAAAATTCAGCAGCCTTGTTGATTTATTCCTCGTCGCCCGAGTGCAACAATTCGCTGACCGGGTCCCAGAACCTTGTTTTGTAATCAGTCACTTTGTTGTCTTCTACCGGTACCCCTTCACTTCGCAGCAGGTTTTCCATGGTCACCGGCGTTTCGAAATGGAATTTTCCGGTAAGTAGTCCCTGGCTGTTTACCACCCGGTGGGCAGGTACCGGAGGTTCAACGCCGCTGCTTCCGCTGAGCGCCCAGCCGACCATCCGGGCAGATTTGCCTGTTCCCAGACATTTTGCGACAGCCCCAAAGGAAGTGACCCGCCCATAGGGTATCAGCCGTACAACAGCAAATACCTGCTCAAAAAAGCCCAGATCCCTGGAACCGGAGGGCTTGACGGCCCTGGGATTCTCACTCTTATTGCTCTTTTTGTTTCTTTCTTTCATGCAATAAACGGGATTTTTCAGGTTCGGGCACATTTACATAATTATAAGGACAATGCCTGCATCCATTACTGCAGCAATAACCACGGATCAGGTGGTATTTTTCTGTCAGTACCACCCTGCCTTTCTGGTCATAATAATAATGTTCGCCTTCAATCCAGTTCATACCTGATTGCTTCTTTCAGGTCCGCATCCATTTCCGGACCCGGCAGCCGGGCCGGCAAAGTAAAGGATAAATAATGAATGCGCTCACTTTGTGCGATGTCCAATTGCTCATAGTGCGTGCGGATGTAATATTCCGGCGGGAGATCTTTCTCCTGGTAAAGATTGTCAAACTCCCGGAGTAGCCGACAACCATACATGTCCAGGACCGTTTTGGTAAAACGGTAAAGGTTGGGACTGTCCGTTTTCAGGTGAATAATACCGCCCGGTTTCAGTACCTGGTGATACAGTCTCAGAAATTTTGGATGAGTCAGTCTTTTTTTGGCTTTGGAAAATCTGAGTTGGGGATCGGGGAATGTGATCCAGATCTCATCCACGCCGGCTGATTCGAAATAAAGAGGTATCATTTCGATCTGGGTCCTCAGGAAAGCCACATTATCCAGCTTTTGCCCCAGTGCTTTTTTTGCACCCACCCAAAGGCGGTTGCCTTTTATATCCACACCAATAAAATTTTTTTCGGGATACAGCGCGCCCAGTCCAACAGTGTACTCGCCCTTGCCGCAGGCCAGTTCGAGGACCAGCGGATGTTCGTTTTCGAAAAGTTGTTTCCAGTTGACGGGCCGCTCTTCGGGGTATTGCAATACGTTTGGAAAGCCCTTTAATTCCTCAAATCTGATTAGTTTTTTTTGTCCCACGAAACCTGGTTAAATGTGTTTACAAGAATTTATACATGATCCCGACGCCGAAAATTGATTTAACCTGGAGTGCCGGCGATTTTTTCTCAGGTCCGAAAAGTCTGACGTCATCATCATAGATCAGGTCGAGGTTGTAAGTCACCGCGAACGCCTTCCCGATTTTCATTGCGAGGAGGTTGGTAAAGAACAGGTCTACATTTTGCGGGTTGTGCAGGTAGTTGGAATAGAGGTCCAGGCGCCCATTGTAGGAGAAGACCTTATTAAATGCTTTATTGTAAATCAGGGATGCGAAGGCTCCCACTTCGGTTTTAAAATGTTTAAGGGTGTCAACACCGTAGGCGCCGTGAGCAGAGAGGGTATCATCGGCCACCACGGTAAGCCGTGCGGTCACAGGTGAGACGAATGCTGAAAAATGGTCATCCGGCTTAAATTCCAGTCCGGGGCTGACCAGAAAATAACCGGGAGCCATAAATTTTGAAGTCAGCGTCTTTGTGGTATCGCTATCATAAGTAAATCCCTTCAGCATTTGGGAGCGAAAATTGAAGAGCAGGCCCAGATTCCATTTTGGAGATACCTGATGGCCGTATTTAGTTAAAAAATCGATCCGGTCATCATTTTTACGGGTACCCAGACTAGTGGTATTCATGAAGCCGAGGTTTAGGTTGAGCAAATTATCCCAATATCGCCTGTCCTTTTTGTAATGAGCGTTCAGGTTTAGATTGGAGTTGATTGCCAGTGAAAATTTATCACCTCCCGCGGCCCAGTTGCTGAGGGAACCCTGCGCTACGTTAATATTGAAAATACCGCCGGTTTTCCAATTTTTGTTGGAAGTGTCCGCCGGATTTTTGGAAATAGATCTTGCGGCTTCTTTTTTAAGTTCTTTAACGATCTTGTCCTGGGCCTGGACGGCCATGCTCAAGAGTAAAACGGCAGCTAACATGATTTTATGCATAGCGTTCAGGTTTGCTGCAAATGTATGCAGATCGGGCCATTTGATGCAGCCGTTATTGAACACGCACTACGTGGTTCCCAGATTTGCCCGCCAAGATTGGAAGTAAAGGCTTATCAGGTTATTAGGGAAAATAAATGGACATTTGTTTATAGACATTTCTTAAGTTTGAAGGGCGAAACGCGGGGAAAATAAGTCTGGTAAGCTATCCGTTGGAGAAAAACGGTCATCTAAACGGCCAGCAAATAAAAAATAAAACCCTTATAACGTTGAGATATAAGGGTTTGTCATAAAGATTGAGCTGTAGGGGGAGGGTTCGAACCTCCACGGAGCAGTTAGCTGCTGCACAAACTTGTAGAAGGTGCTACCTTCAACCTACTGGTGGTCAACCCCAGTCGGTGGCGCTGCAGCGCCATCGGCTTTATGCAGTGTTTATCCTGTGCTCTCCACCCCCGAGACAAGAGGGTATGTCTGCCAAGAATTTCATCACCCCACAGTATAAAAGAACTTTGATAAGACAAAATTAAATAAAATAAACTAATGATTGCAAATAATTTAATGAAAATTTGGAAAGTTTAGAAAACGTTCAAATATTTGTGCCATTAGTTTAAAATCGTTAAAAAAACAATGCTGAAATGAGTAACAAATTGAATCTTGACAAACTGGATCTGCAGATTATTCAGCACATGACTGATAATGCGGAGATCTCTTATGCAGATTTGGGAAAAAAATTGTTTGTATCGGGTGGCACCATCCACGTGCGGATCAAAAAACTGGAAAAAGATGGCGTTGTCCTGGGCACGAAACTGAATACCAACCTGAAACTGCTTGGTTATGATGTAATTGCTTTTATCGGCATCTACCTGAAAGAAAGCTCGCTTTACGATTCGGTCGCAAAGGAACTATTTAAAATTAGGGAGATAGTCAGACTGAACTACACGACGGGTAATTACAGCATGTTTGCCGAGATTGTTTGCCGGGATATCAGCGAATTGCGTGTTGTGCTGCATGAGAAACTCCAAAAAATCAAAGGCATTGAAAGAACCGAAACCCTAATCAGCCTTGATGAAAGTTTTTCCAGGAATGTGCAGGTTATGAAATTGGATTGACGTCGCCGGACGCTTTCAAAATTCCCCGATAACAGATCCGGATTAATCCTGTTTTTCAGGCCGCATCTGCGGGAAGAACAGGACATCCTGAATGGAAGGCTGGTTAGTGAGCAGCATGACGAGCCTGTCAATGCCTATTCCGATCCCCGACGTGGGTGGCATGCCATATTCCAGTGCCCGGAGAAAATCGTTGTCGATATACATTGCCTCCTCATCGCCGCGCTGCATCAGTCTGGCTTGCTCTTCAAAGCGCTCCCGCTGTTCAACCGGGTCGTTGAGCTCGCTGTAGGCATTTGCAATTTCGCGGCCGTTGATCATCAGCTCAAATCTTTCTACGAGCCCCGGCTTACTGCGATGTTTTTTGGTTAGCGGGCTCATTTCAACGGGGTAATCCACAATGAAAGTGGGTTGAATATAATATTCTTCACACTTTTCGCCGAAAATGGCATCGATCAGTTTGCCTTTACCCATCGTATTGTCCACGTGAATCCCAAGCTCGCGGCAAAAACTGCGCAATCCTTCTTCATCCAGCCCGCTGATGTCATGTCCGGTATGTTCCTCGATGGCGTCAAAAATACTTATACGTTTGAAGGGCGCTTTAAAAGAAATGGTCTTATCGCCCACGGTTACTGATGTTGTTCCGCATACTTCAATGGCGGCTTTTTCCATCATCTGTTCCGTGGTCTCCATCATCCAGAAATAATCCTTATACGCTACATAAAATTCCAGGATGGTGAACTCGGGATTGTGTGTCCTGTCCATACCCTCATTTCTGAAGTTCCTGCTAAATTCGTAAACCCAGTCAAATCCACCCACAATCAGTCTCTTCAGGTATAATTCATTGGCTATCCGCAAGTAAAAAGGAACGTCCAGGGCGTTATGATGTGTGATAAAAGGACGGGCTGCAGCTCCCCCTGGGATCGATTGCAGCACAGGCGTATCCACTTCCAGTGCTCCCTGCGCGTTTAGAAAGTTTCTCATCGAGTCAATAAGCCGGGTACGTTTGATGAAAGTCTCCCTGATGGCCGGGTTGATGACCATATCTGCATAACGTTGCCTGTATTTGAATTCGGGGTCAGTTACTTCATCGAATACATTACCCTCTTCATCGCGCTTGACCACCGGTAGCGGCTTCAACGATTTTGATAAGAGCGTCAACGTTTTGACGTGTACGGAAGTTTCTCCCGTTTTAGTGATAAATACATACCCGGTTGCACCAATAAAATCGCCCAGGTCCAGCCCATGTTTTACAACGACATCCCAAAACGACTTATCTTCTCCGGGGCAGAGATCATCACGCCGGAGATAGAGTTGGAGGATGCCCTGTTTGTCCTGTATTTTGATAAAGAAGACCTTCCCCTTATCATTTATACTCATAATGCGGCCAGCGACGCAAACGTCTGCATATAGATCTTTATTATCTTCGGTAAAGTTTGATTTTATATCTGCCGAATAGTGGCTGACGGGATAAAGAGCGGCAGGATAGGGGTCGATCCCCGCCTCCCTGAGTTTCTGTAATTTTTCCCTCCTGATCAGTTCCTGTTCCGAGAATTGTTGTGTGCTCATTAACGTTATCATTGAAAGGGGCAAAGATAAATGAATAGCCGGAAAGCCTGCGACTGAATGGATTTGCTTTTCGTAGAACTCCTTTTGGTGGAAGGACCGGCGTTCACAAAAAAATGCGCGAGGCGAGCCCGCCCCGCGCATCTTCGACTTGATTTAGGTTGGCTACTGGCCCAGCTTTTTCCTCAGTTCCTGCAACTCCCGTTCCTTTTGCTCCATTTCTTTGCGGAGAGCAGCTTTTGACGCATCATCGTCTTTTGGCGGAGCGATGGTGCCGCTGTTACCTCCCGCTCCATTTGGGGAGATGGCGTCCTGATACCGATAAGGTTTCGAGCTCTCCGAAGCCGGGTTTTTTGCAGAGGCTGCACTACCTGGTTCACCCCAACTATAAGATGTTCCGGATCTTGTTGAATCGGTTGCAACTATTTCATTACCCTTCATCAGATTACCACTGGCATCCATAGTGTATTCCACATTAGTCCGATAACGGTTGAAATCACCTATGTCACCCCAGTTGCCGCTGACAAAACCCCGGTTACGGTTGAAGGTTATCTGTCCGCTATTGAGTTTTGACCTGACACTGGGGTCAATCTGTATTTTCCCTCCTACGGGTACCTGCACTAACACCGTCAGGTTCTGAAAGCGATATTTGCTATTTTTATCGATGGCATAACCACTGGGAAGATCAAGTACGCTGTCTTTGAAGCTAATGGGGTAACTAATCTTCCGGATACGGCTCATGGCTTCTTCATCTGTTTTGCCAACTGCCTCTTTTCGGAGTGTGACGTGAAAAATCGAATCGGCACTTTTTTCAAATTTGATATTCACGGTAGACAGCCGAAGCGTATCATCAGTCATGCTGAATCCCCGCATGTCGTCTCCCCGGTTCATCCACCGAAAATCATTCTTATATTCAAGTCCCGATTCGGTTACGGTCAGGAACATTTTTCCATTCGGCGGCTGAGAAATATTGACCGATGTTTCCGTCTGTTCGTCTCTTTTAAGGTCATTGGATACGCTGGTTACGAACATGATCAGGCAAACCCATCCAACTACCCACAAACCCCCGAACATCCAATTCAGGTAATTCCCGGGAGTATGGATGCTGAAGATCATTCGGATCAGATAGACCAAAATACCAACAATGGGTGCGCCTACGAAAAACAGCAGGGTCCCCCACGCCCACATTTGCTGCTGATCACTTGTCCAAAGAAAATTATTTATTGGCGCCCAGGCTAGTCCGCTGAAGACAAAAGCAAGGAATGCAATAAACAGGGAGATGGCAATGGTTCCTGCAATGAAAATAAAGATAGCTTTGAAAATCATGCCGATGACATATCCTGCGCCCGTGCCACCTCTTCGGGCCGCCTGGCCAAATTCTTTCCCAAATTCACGCCCCCTCGTGCTGGCGAAGGTTCCAGCCTGCTGGCCGAATTTGCGGGCGGAATCCTGCATTTCTTTACCAACGTTTTGAAATCGCTCCTTCACATCACCCATTGTGTTTTGAACGTTTTCCCTGATTGTATTCAGGTCTACGGTCTTGCCATACATTTCCATTTTTTCATACGGACTCTTTGCTTCGGGCAGAATGATCCAAAGTACAATATAAGCCAGGATAAAAGTTCCCGTCAGTGAGCCAAAGAACAGGTTGGGAAACAGATCGAAGTGATCGTTCCAGCCCCAGAAATGCATGCTTTTCAAAATGCTCAGGATCAGGGGGATGGATAACACCAGGCGAATATGATTGGGATTGATGTTGAAGTAAGCGCCCAGCCCGCCGGCAACTCCCCCAAGGACGCGATCGTCCGGATTCCGGAACAAACGTTTACCGTGATAAACGTTCATATTGCGTGCCGGGAGGACGATCCAGAGTACGAGGTAAATAAATACTCCGGTGCCAAAACCGCCCAAAGCAATGATGGCAAACAATACCCGAACTAGTGTAGGATCGGTGTTCAGCCAGTTGGCGATTCCGCTGCAGACTCCCCCCAGTATCTTGTTGTTTGCATCGCGGTAAAGACGGCGTTTTTCCTTGAATCCAGTGCCGGCTGTGTGTTCCTCTTCTCCGGCGTTTTCCTCGCGGTCAAAGTCTTCGGGCTGACCCATTGATGCAATCATTTCCTCCACGTCTGCTTCCGTGATATGCGGAGCACCTTTACGGATTTTATCACTCATGAGTTCGGAATACCGGCTTTCGATATCGGCTATGATCTCATCCCGGCCTTCCTCATTTTTGAAGTGCTCCCGGAGGTTGTCGATGTAGGCCCTGATCTTTTCGTAGGCTGTGTCTTCGATGGCAATATTCCGGCCCCCTAGGGTTATTTGGATGATTTTTTTCATTTTTTATGGGGTTTGTTGGTTTTTACAATTTTGCGGTAAGGGTATTGATAGCCTCTGATAGTTCTTTCCAGGTTAATTCCAGTTCGCCATAGAATTTTTCACCTTTTGGGGTCAGCGAAAAATATTTCCTTGGGGGGCCGGCTGGGCTTTCCTCCCATCGGTAAGTAAGCATTTCCGCATTTTTTAGCCGGGTCAGCAGTGGGTAAAGTGTTCCTTCCAGTATCAGCAGACCTGCGCGCTTCATCTCCTCAATGATATCGCTTGGATAAGCCTCCCCCCTTTTTATCACCGACAGGATACAAAACTCAAGAATTCCTCTTCGCATCTGACTTTGTGTATTTTCGATTTTCATTTTCTGGAATTGTGGTACAAAGATATTGGTATCGGGTAGTATTAGGCAATGCAAAGTACTGTTATAGGCGTAATAAGTCGGTAAGCGGCGGTTAATCAGCGGTGACTGGTTGTCTTCCGGTACCCGACCGGCTGTTAGATAAGACAGCATTTTTTGAATGCAATACGGGTCTTTTGCCGGTGCAAAATCTTCATCTTCATGGGTTGGTGAATAATTTAGTTATTATTTTTCACCAACTGTTGATAATTATACTCACAGCCTGATGTCTTTCGTTATTTGTTTGCTTTTTTGCCCGTTAAAGATCATTATTCAGGACATTGGATCCTTTTAAGAAATGATGCCGGGTTTTTTTTTATAAAAAAGAGACAAAAATATCCGGGAATTTACGATATTTGCGCTTCGGCCTGATTTTTGTTCAAGTCCCTTTTTGCGGTCAAATTCAGATTGCAACTAAACAGGAGATTTATCATTTGGTCATTGCCCATCAATCGTTGTTTGATCGGTCCTATCAAATAATGATTGTAATTTGTCGTTTTATGAATTCAAGCCGGCCCCTAACAACTCTAAACCTGGACAGCCATGCGAATCTGAAGACTTCGCGGTTGTCGCAAAAAATATTGACTAAAGAAATGAACCACGAGGCACCCGGATATGCAGCGGTCATGACCAGGATCATTGGTTGTGCCATGTCGGTCCATGTCACGCTTGGTGGCGGGTTTGAAGAGGAGATTTACCAAAACGCGATGGATCTGGAAATGCAGGTTGCGGAACTCGATTTCGTACAGAATATTGAAATGCCGGTGCACTACAGGAATGAAGTCGTTGGTACACGCAGGGTAGCATTCCTTGTCGAGAAACAAATTTACCTGGAATTGAAAGCGATACCCAGGCTTGAAGATTTTCATATTGAACAGGCTAATCATTATCTGGAGGCACTGAACCTGCCTGGCGGCCTGCTGATCAATTTTGGAGAATCCGGACTCAGGTTCACGGAGCTGGTGACCAATGAACTTCCTTAAATCATACTGGCCGTGATTTGGTCCGGTAGCAGACCTTGAGATTGTCGTCAAAAATTGTTGTGTCTTCATCAATGGATTTTCTGAACTTTGAAGCTAACCGCAAAAGGTATATTTTCAGATGAAAATTTTTTTAACCAGACCCATTCCCGCCGCCGGTGTACATACATTGGAACAAGCCGGACTCGAGGTTGCCACGAACAACAGGGCGGGGAGTCTTTCCTACAACGAATTGCTGGAAACATCCCGGCAATTTGATGCACTGCTGGTCGTTGGTAAATCCAGGATTGACCGTCAGTTCTTGCTTGAAAACAGGCAACTGAAAGTCGTATCCCTGTTTTCTGTTGGCTACGACAACGTGGATATAGCTGCGGCTACAGAGCTCGGTATTCCGGTAGGGAACACGCCAGGTATTCTGAGCGGAGCAACAGCAGACATCGCATTCCTGTTATTGTTGGCTGTGTCCAGAAAGGCCTTTCATAATTATAAGAAAATTCTGGATGGGGAATGGAAAGAGTTTGAACCGCTGGCGGACCTCGGTACCGAGCTGACCGGAAAGACACTGGGTATTTACGGGCTCGGGAGTATTGGATTTGAGATGGCAAAAAAATGCAGAGCCGCTTATGGCATGAAGGTCATTTACCACAACCGGAACCACAACGAAAAGGCTGAACAGGAGCTTGACGCGCGTTACGTATCATTTGACGAATTGCTGCGTGATAGTGATGTTATTTCGGTGCATGTCAACCTGACTCCCGAAACCAGGGGCGTTTTCAGCAAAGCCGCTTTCGCAAAAATGAGATCTACCGCTATTTTTATCAACACCGGCCGGGGAGCGGTACACAACGAAACAGACCTGAAAGAGGCGCTGGACAATAATGTGATTTGGGGTGCCGGCCTTGATGTAACGAACCCCGAACCTATGGATAAGAATAATCCATTGTTGCTGATGCCTAATGTTTGCGTGCTTCCCCATATTGGGTCTGCCACCGTAGAAACCCGTGAAAAGATGGCCGTCATCGCAGCACGGAACGCCATCGCAGGCCTGAAAGGCGAAAGACTTCTGAACATTGTAAATCCCGAAGTTTACGGTTAGAGCGGCACTCAAATACAAATGATCAATGACGAATTACGATTGGTCTGTAATTAAGAGAACCGTGTCTAAAAATGTCACATTTGATATAGTAGAAACTTGTTTGGCTTACGTCTACTTTAAGTTCCGGCTATTAATTTCGTAATTCCGTAATTCGTAATTCGTCATTGAATTGCGAATCATTTTCGGCAGAAGCCATTTTCTTTGGTAGGTTTGTAATATGACTTTTGATAAAAAGAATTTATCCAACGGCCAATTGCTGCACATGTATAAAAGCTTGTTATACCCCAGGCTTATTGAAGAAAAAATGCTGATACTTTTACGTCAGGGTAAGATCAGCAAGTGGTTTAGTGGTATCGGCCAGGAAGCGATCAGCGTAGGCGCCACGCTTGCTGTGCAACAGGATGAGTGGATACTTAGCCTGCACCGTCAGTTAGGTGTTTTTACCACCAGAAATATGTCGTTACACAGCCTGTTCAGGCAATGGCAGGGGCATCAGGATACGTATTCCAAAGGCAGGGAGCGCAGTTTTCATTTCGGAAGCCGCGAACACCATATTTGCGGGATGATTTCCCACCTGGGCCCGCAACTTGCAGTAGCGGATGGTATTGCGCTAGCGCATAAGTTATCCTGCAGCAATAAGGTTACCCTGGCATTCTCGGGGGAAGGAGCTACCAGCGAAGGGGATTTTCACGAAGGCCTTAACCTCGCGGCTGTCTGGGACCTACCCGTCATATTCCTGATTGAAAACAACGGATACGCGCTTAGTACGCCCACTCAGGAGCAATACCGCTGCGTGTCGCTCTCAGACAGGGCAAAAGGTTATGGTATGGAAGGGATTACCATTGATGGAAATAATATTCTCACCGTTTACGATACTATTAAGCGTGCAAGGGAGTATTGTCTGCGGTATCAAAAACCCTTTCTGGTCGAGTGCATGACCTTCCGGATGCGCGGTCATGAGGAAGCCAGTGGCACGGACTATGTTCCCGCTGATTTGTTTGAACTCTGGGCAGGGAATGATCCCATCGCAAATTTTGAACAGTATTTACTATCAATCGGCGTATTGAATGATGAGGTCGCGAATGATCTTAGACAAAATCTCAAAGAAAAAATTGAAGAGGAGATCGCAATCCCGGAAAATGATCCTCCGGTTATCGTGAACACTGAAAAAGAAACCGGCGATTTGTTTATGGCCTATCGGCCGGCCCCGGCACAGATAGATTCGGACCAATGGCCGGTAAATCAAAAACGATTTGTGGATGCGATACGTGAGGGACTTCAACAATCATTGCAGCAGTACCCCAACCTGATACTCATGGGACAGGATATCGCTGAATATGGAGGCGTTTTTAAAGTAACTGAAGGACTGGCTGAACTATTTGGACGGGACCGGGTCCGGAATACACCTCTTTGTGAAAGCGCGGTACTGGGATCGGCCCTGGGCCTGAGTATCCAGGGGTATAAGTCTGTTGTGGAAATGCAATTTGCAGATTTTGTGACCATGGGATTCAACCAGATTATAAACAACCTGGCGAAAATTCATTACCGTTGGGGTCAGCCGGCAGATGTGGTGGTTCGTATGCCAACCGGTGCGGGCGTGGGTGCGGGCCCCTTTCATAGTCAGAGCCATGAGGCCTGGTTTACCCATACTCCGGGATTGAAAGTCGTTTATCCTTCAAACCCCGCTGATGCGAAGGGCTTGCTGATGACTGCGATCAGCGATCCTAATCCCATCATTTTTTTTGAACATAAAGGCTTGTACAGAAGTGTCAGCGGTCCGGTTCCGGACGGACCCTATGAAATTGAATTTGGCAAGGCAAGGATCGTTCACGAGGGCGATGATATTTCAATCATAACCTATGGTATGGGCGTTATCTGGGCAGAAGAATTCTCCGGGGAGCACCCGGAAATCTCGATAGAGATTGTGGATCTGAGAACCCTGGCCCCGCTGGATCGCGAGTCAATTAGGGCCTCCGTTTACAAAACCGGAAGGGCACTGATCCTTCACGAAGACAATATTACCGGTGGAATAGGGGGGGAAATTGCCGCCTGGATCGGGGAAAATTGCTTTGGTTGCCTGGATGCTCCGGTAATGCGTTGTGGTTCGCTGGACACACCGGTCCCGTTTAACCGGGAGCTGGAACTTAATTATCTGGCAAAGGCACGATTGAGCCAAGTGGTAGAGGATCTGATCAACTACTGACCCACTGTCGTCGTGTTTGGCTGGCGCATGGCGGGGGATAATACGGGAAAAGAAATTAATTCGTAAAATTAGTTTAATTTTGCGGTTTTCTTTTTTACAAGTATGAGTGATCCTATAAAACATGAATGTGGCCTTGCTTTCGTCAGGCTGCGCAAAAGGTTTTCCTATTATTTGAAAGCTTACGGTACGGTTATGTGGGGACTGAACAAGCTATACCTGCTTATGGAAAAACAACATAACCGGGGGCAGGATGGGGCAGGAATTGCGGCCGTTAAGTTAAATGTGGAGCCTGGGTATCCGTTTATGCACCGGAGCCGCAGCGCTGAACCCCAGGCTATTTCGGCTTTGTTCAAGAGCATCGGGGACGAGGTAAACGACCTAAAGCAGCAGAATCCGGATATTGTCAACCATCCGGGACTAATGAAGGGGCATGTCAAGTTTTTAGGAGAGGTGATGCTGGGGCATCTCCGGTACGGAACCCACGGCAAAAATAATGTGGAATTTTGCCACCCCTTCGTTAAACGACACACGTTTCCTGCCCGCAACCTTCTATTGGCGGGCAATTTTAATTTGGTCAATACAGATGAGTTGTTTGAGGACCTGGGCATTGTCCCCAGCGATTTTCAGAAATCAAGCGATCTGGCGGCCATGATGGAGGTGATCCATAAGGCGTTGGTGGATGCTGATGAAAAGAATCCCGAACAGGTTTGTATCAAAGATGTGTTGCGTACAGTAATCCCAAAATTTGACGGGGGGTTCACAGTGGGAGGCATTACCGGCGACGCTGTAGGATTTGTGTTTCGCGACCCGCACGGAATTCGTCCCTGTTATTACTATGTGGATGATGAAGTGATCGTGGCGGCTTCAGAAAGAGCCGCAATCCGTACGACATTTAACGTTGGCGAAAATGAGGTGAAAGAACTGATGCCTGGGAACGCACTCATCGTGCAGGCAGACGGCAGTTTCGAAATTGTTGAGGTCGTTGAGCCCAAAGAACGAAAGGCCTGCAGTTTTGAGAGGATCTATTTTTCCAGGGGTGGTGATGAAAAAATCTACCGGGAAAGACGGGCGCTGGGATACAACCTGAGTGAGCAGGTGTTGAAAGCCATCGATTTTGACCTGAAGAATACGATATTCTCTTATATTCCCAATACTGCGGAAGTAGCATTTTTTGGTCTGCTTAAGGGGATGCAGTTGTATCTAAACAAGATCAAGGTGGAGCGGATCCTGAACTGGGGGAAGGACTATGATGAAGAAAAGCTGAGTGAAATGATCAACCGCCGCATCCGCTTCGGCAAGATTGCGATCAAGGATGTGAAGATGCGAACATTCATCACGGAAGATGCAAGCAGGAATGAGATGGTCCAGCACGTGTACGACGTGACTTACGGGACTGTGCGCCCGGGTGTGGATACCCTCGTTGTGATAGACGATTCGATTGTCCGGGGTACTACGCTGAAGCAGAGTATTATCAGGATGCTGGCGAGGCTTCAGCCTAAAAAGATCCTGGTTTTGTCCTCTGCGCCTCAGATCCGCTATCCCGATTGTTACGGTATTGATATGAGCAAAATGGGCGATTTTATTGCTTTTAATGCTGCAGTGGAAGCTTTAAAGGATAAGGGCGAGGAAGAGCGCCTGGACGAGCTTTGGGACCGGTGCAAGGAACTGAAAGCTGCAAATCTCCTGCACACCGAGAATGTAGTGAAGCAACTTTATAAAGGCACTACGGTGGTTGAACTGAGCAATAAGATTGCCGAAATGATTACGCCCGCAGGAATAAATATTCCCGTACAAGTGATATTTCAGAGTGTTGAGGATCTGCACAAAAGCTGTCCCAATAACCTGGGCGACTGGTATTTTACCGGGGACTACCCTACGCCCGGGGGTAACCGGGTGGTTAACCAGGCCTTTATGAATTACATGGAAGGCAAGGACGAAAGAGGTTATTAATAACCTGAGACTTAGGCTGAGGCTTGCCTGCCGTAGGCAGGTTAAGATTTAATATATATATATATATATATATATTAAATTTAGTATCTAACGTCTAGTATCTAATGTCTAATGTCTAATATCCCGCGTCTAATATCTATCGTCTATTATTCAGACGACCCGTCTTCTCAAGGCATCACTTCTCCGTGAACATACAGCGTATGGTGCGCGTAGTTACTGGTGTTGGATTCAATAGTGACAACCTTTTGGACAGGACCTTTCTGTCCCTTACTGTGAAACGTGACCTTGATTTTTCCGGATTCACCTTCAAACACCGGGTCCCGGGTATAATCGCTGACGGTGCAACCGCATGTAGACGATACTTTATTAATGAAAAGCGGTTTTCTGCCAATATTAGTGAAGGTGAAAGTATGACTGACACTGTCACCATCCTTTAGGTTCCCAAATTCAAACTGGTTATCATCAAATTTTATTTTCGTGTAATTGGGCGTGTCAAGCATCGCCAGGAAAGCCGGTTGTAGATGAAGTGTATTCTCGTATGGATTTATCCGCGGTCCCCCTTGTTTACATGCATACAATGAAAGGGCTAAAAAGAAAATAACTATTGGGAAAAAATATTTCTTCATTTGGGAATAATTAAAAAGACGGAGGCACTTGTGCCTCCGTCAAAAATAGGTTAAATTGTATTTAATATCCGGGGTTTTGTTTTAATGTAGCAGTGCCGTTTACTTTGCTTACATCGATCTGATCCAAAGGTATTGGGTAGTACTCATTTTTTCCTTGCGTCCATTTTCCCTGTCGTATATCCGGGGTCTTTTTTCCCTCGAAGGCATAATACGCGTTGATCTGCGCGTTGGCTTCACCCCACCTCGACAAATCAAAGAAGCGATGGCCTTCCATGGCAAGCTCCAGCTTTCTTTCAAAATAGATGGCCTTCAATGCAGCCGCTTTGCTCGTAAAATAAGAGGCCGGGTAATTACTTATTTTGTAATTAGCCGCGGGTGTTGGGGAGAAACCGAGTTCAGGTTTTGTACTGTTCACAAATTTGTAAACAAAGCCGGCAGGATTAGCGGCCCTGGTACGCACCCTATTTACATATTGCCGCGCTTTTTCCAATGATCCGGCCTGTGCTTCACTCTCAGCGGCCAATAACAGCACGTCTGCAAATCGTATCAGTAACACATTAATAGCGGAACCGGGAGCCCAGGATCTTTTGTCCCAGTATTTGTCGGAAGTTTTTCTCCAGAACACATTCTTTTTGGGCGCATACGGACCTGAGTAAGCCTGGTCTCTCACCCATGACATGCCGGGGTAAAGCTGCCAGTCGAGATAGGGGATGCCCCTGCGGCCTGCGGTCCAGTCGACCCTGGGATCTATCGGATTTGTTTCGTCGGGACTATATGGAGTCTCTGAGGTGATACCGAAATCACTTTTTACGTCTTCGGAGTTATAGGTATCCAGCATTGGAAGTCCGTTGTCATCTACCCGGTAAGAATTCACCAGATCAAAGGAAGGTTGAAAAAAACCACAACAGCCGAACGGTCCACCATAGGGGAAATTCAGCATCCACGCGAAGTTTGCATGTGCAATTTCCGGTGACTGGTCATTGGCCGACATTTGAATAGCGAAAACAGACTCCGGTCCATTCTCTTTTTCCGGCCTGAAATTGTCTTCGAATTCTGGTAACAGATCATATTTGGCTCCCTGTGAGGTAACGCCATTGTCGATTACATCTGTAAAAAGCGCTTTGGCCTCATTGTATTTTTTCTCGTACAGATAGACTTTTGCTAAATAGGCCGCTGCTGCCCATTTGTTAGCCCTGCCTACCGAGGGAGCTGTATTACCCAGGTTGTCCATCGCAAATTTGAAGTCGGCTTCGATTTTCGGCCAGATATCTTTGTCGTTGGGTTGTTTATAATCGGTCGTAGTTTCGTCGATCCAAGGCGCCATATTAAACATTTTCTTTAGCTGAAAATAATACACTCCTCTCAGAAACTTGGCTTCGCCAACCAACAGTTTCATTTGTTCAGCGGGCACATCTTTAGTGGCGCCGGCGACTTTTAATACCGAATTGCATCTTGCAATACCCTCATACATGGCGCGCCACATATCGCTCATAAACCCATTGCTGGGGTCGGTACTCCAGTTTGTAATGGAGTTCATGGGTGGCTGATCGCTGGCATCACTTCCCTTGTGTGCATCGGGGGAAGCAATACTCCCGTAGATCCAGTTGTCCTGGGATGTAGACCAGGAACCCCAGCCTACGGTATAAGTACCGTCGAGCGCACCATAGGCTCCTATCAACAGACCGGTGAGTCCCGGAAGGGTGGCGAGCGTCTGCTCATTTAAACTGCCCTGGGGTTTATATTCGAGAAAAGATTTGCCGCAGGAATTTGTCAGAAAAACCAGGGCAATTGCTGTAACAGTGATTCTGAATATATTAAATGTTTTCATATCAAAATGATTTTAGATGGGTTAAAAGTTCAGATTGAGACCCACGATAACTTGCCGGGGAATAGGTACCATACCTTCATCCCTGCCCACACCGGTGGTACCGCCACCTACTTCAACCTCCAGGCCGGTGTATTTTGTCACAGTGAAAAGATTTGCACCCTGTACATAGATACGTGCCCGGTTGAGATGGGCCTTTTTTAACAGTTCAGCTGGAAAGTTAAAACCCACTTGAACATTCTTCAAACGTAAGTAAGAGCCATTTTCTACGAAGTATGAGCTGGCCACATCACTGGTGCTGAAAGTGGTTTTGTTTTCCTGAATCGGTGCTTTCGCATTCATATGGTCCGGCCTCCAGGAATTGTAAAGGGCCGTCTTGCTCTTGGCACCGGCGAAGTCGCCATAGAAGTCCGTCCACCACCTAACCTGGTTGTATATTTCTGCTCCCTGCAGGCCATAGAAGAAGGCGCTGAAGTCGAGGAACCGGTACGACAGCGCCAGATTCAGTCCATATGAAAAATCAGGATTGGGGCTACCCAGAATAACCCGGCTACCGGGGGTTACAAAACCTTTCCCAAGGTCGTCATATTTGAAGCGGCCCACACCCATGCCGCCCTGATAAACGTCTGCGCCTTTAGCCTGCGCCTGTTTATTGGCTGCATCAATCTCTGCCTGACTATTCCAGAATCCAACTACCCGGTAGCCGAAATAAGAGCTTACCTGCTCACCAACTCTGTTGATGGTGTTCGCACCGTTCCGGGCCCAGTTACCGAAAAATTCAGTACTTCCGTCAGAAATTCTTACGATATTGTTATGATAACTGGTAAATGTGAGGTCCCCTCTGAGGGTCAGATCCCGTGCCAGAACCGTCGTTGTTCCCAACCGGATATCAATACCGTCATTCTTCATTTTGGCAATATTTACCGCCGGACGGCCTGCGCCGCCCGCTGTACCCGGTAGCTGTGCTGTGTAGAGAAGATCCTTGATGTCTTTGCGGTAGTATTCGACTGAAAGATCGATTAATCCATTTTTAATATTGGCATCGAAGCCTATATTAGCATTCACATCACTTTCCCAGATGCCATTGGGGTTGCCGATAAAGTTCTTGTAGAAACCCTGAACCAGCGTATTATTTGTTCCATTGACATCATACCAGGAGTTGTTTATGTTTGATGCAAAAGTGGTAAATGAGTTTCCTGAACCTGCATTTTGGTTACCCATGATACCGTAGCTGCCCCGGATCTTCAGTTCCGTGAGCCAGTCAATGGTCTTCATGAAGGATTCCTGAGAAACGCGCCAGCCGGCACTTACCGCCCAGAATGTACCCCAGGGATAGTTAACGAACTTCGAAGCCCCATCGCGTCTTACGCACTCAACAGGTATCTATCCAAGAGGCTATAATCGAGTCTGGCAAAGTAAGACATCAGGGAGTTGTAGTCTTTCCACGAACTTACATTCGGCGAACTGGATCCATTGCCCATGTTAGTATAGTTTGGGTCAAATGAAAAATAGCCTGTTCTGGAGCCATCCATTCCCATACCACGATACTTTACGGCTTCAGAACCGATCAGCGCCGTGAAATCATGAATACCGATCACCTTTTTGTAGGTAGCCGTGTTGCTCCAGGTCCAGGTATAATTTCTACCCCACCATTCGCCATAAGTATTAGACTGACCATTTTCTGCATTCTCATAGGCAGGGAAGCTAAACCAGTTTCCATTCCAGTAATTAAGCTCTCCACCAAAGCTGGTCCGAAGGGTAAGCCCTGCGAAAGGATCGACCTCGGCATACAGATTTCCCAAAAGCCTGGATCCATAATCCACGTTGTCGCTGCTTCTCATCAGGTTGGCGACCGGGTTCGTGGCGTTGCCAAGTTTACCACCGTAAGTGCCGGCATAATTTCCCATGATATCATGAACAGGGATAATCGGTTGCTGCCGGTACGACATGCTGACGGGGTTACCCTCGCTGTTGTTTGTTTCCCTGGGATTCCGGCTCAGCGTAAAGGCCATGTTTTCTCCGACCCTAATGCTTCTGCCAAGTTTGTAGGTGGTGTTTACGCGGGCGCTATACCTTTTATAATATTTAGTAAGCAGATTGGACTCCTGATCAAAATAGTTGAGTGACATGAGAAAGGTACCCTGTTCACCACCGCCGGACATGGTAAGGTTGTGGTTGGTGATAGGTGCATCTTTCATAATTTGATGAAACCAGTCAGTCCCGCTCTTGTTCGCTTTTACGATCCGGTAAAAACGGTCAAAATCAGATCCCGTTGTATAATTAGGGTTCACGTAGTATTTGGAAGGATCAGCATCCGCGGGCGTTACAGCCAAACCGTTCACTTTCCCGGCTATAATATAGTCAGGCAGAACCGGTGTAGCACCTTTGCCGTAGAGGGGATCATCGGTAGGAAAACTTCCTGGAGTGTTTTTCAGTGCCATCCACTTCAGGTTGGCCATTTCCTGAGGATTCAAAAGGTCAAAAACATTTCCTTTCTTCACATATTGCATTCCGTAATAACCATCATAGGTAATATTTACCTTTCCCTTACCTTTTTTTGTAGTGATGATGATCACGCCGTTAGAAGCACGAGATCCGTAAATTGACGCCGCTCCCGCATCCTTCAATACCTGGAGACTCTCTATGTCAGCAGGATTTAAAGAGGCAATGCCAAAAGTCGGAACCCCATCCACAACGTACATGGGCGTGTTGTTACCGAAAGTGTTGATCCCTCTGATTTTGATACTGGGTTCCTCGCCCGGTTGTCCCGATTGAATGATGGTCACACCCGAAGCATGGCCCTGCAATTGTTCGACCACATTGGCTGTAGGTTGCTTTTTGATGTCGTCTACGTTTACAACCGACACAGCCCCCGTCAGATCTTTTTTTCGTTGCGTGCCGTAACCAATCACAACTATTTCACCAAGACCGGTCACGTCAAGTACCATAGTCATATTGATGACTGAGCCACTGCCGACCGCTATCCCCATTGGTTTATAGCCAACCGCGGAAAAAAGCAGGGCATCAGCGGGTTTAGCCGTGATGGTGTATCGGCCGTTCTCATCCGTGGTTGTACCCGTGGTTGTACCCTTTATGGTTATCGATACGTTAGGAATGGGATTGTTGTTCTCGTCTGATACCGTACCGGAGACGGATTTGGTTTGCGCAAGCAAATGAGTGCTAATGCCAAGAGCAAACAGCGGTATCAGCATGTAAGCAAGGGTTTTTACTTTCATATTTATTGTTTTTTGATTTATTGACTTTCGAAAAAGTAAGGCGGGGACACGCAATAAGCAAGCATCTACATCCTTCACACAGAGGGACAAGCGCACAATAGATGAAATTTAAGTCTTTTCGGCAGCTACCGGGGGACTTTCATTATGGAGACTCTGTCGATTCTTTAATTCTGGCTAAAACCATACCCGCACCTATAAATAGGATGGTTCTAAGTTGCGAAACTGTAAGCTTCATATAGCTTTTTTTGGCTTATTAAGGAATAATGCGATATAGCAATTCATAAAAATAAGTGAAAAATCAAGGATTATAAAATATTTTTATCCACATTTTTCAGCATGTGTGGATTACAGATAATCTTATGCATCCGGCAGGCAGAAATAATGCTTCAATTAGATTCTGGGGTCCTAGCAATTTACTTCTATACGCCTGGAAAGCAATCTCTAATGGGATATTGTGCGCGCCCATTAAAATCAGTCTTTTCTTTGTAGTGGAACTGAATTTTTTAACGCAAGACCCAAGGTTACATTGCAGGCATTTTGTAACTTAGACTCTGGAAAAAACTATTTATGAAGACTTTGATCATTATTCGGCACGCAAAGGCGGAGCAGAGCCTTGGAAGCGATCTTTTCCGGAAGCTTACCGAAAGGGGACACCGGGATGCGGAATTGATGGCCAAAAGATTGTTGGAAAAAGGCTACAGAATTGATAGGATTTTTTCCAGTCCGGCTATGCGCACGCAACAGACAACAGAACATTTTGTCCGGGTACATCGCATTTCTGCTGACCATGTCAATTATTTCCGGGCACTGTATCTCGGAGATACCCTCAATTACATGGAAACGGCAAGATGGTTGAGAGAAAATGTTAATACACTGGCAGTAGTGGGGCATAACCCTGGGGTAACTAATTTTACGAACGATATCACCCGCTCACATATCGACAATATACCCACGTCCGGCATTGCCATTATCCGGGTGGATTGCAATATTTGGGAGGATTTTGACCGGGCAGCTAAAACACTGGTGGAGGTAGACTATCCATCGCTGGTGTACGGACGGTAGCCTATAATCTCCCCAAAAAATGATCCAGGATCTCCGGCAGAAGATTGCTGAGTTCGGGGTCGCCTGACTGGTAATGAAAGTCCTTCGCGTTTCTTAAAGCAGTTTTCAGACTAAATTTATTTTGCCTGCAATAGGGAGCAAAATGGTTTCGCTCCAGCAGACTTGCTAAATATTCCTGTTCGGTTTGACCGGGCGTAGGAACCAGAATTGACTTTGCACCAGCCGAGTAGAGGTCCATGATTGAACTATATCCACTGCGGCAAATCACATAACCGGCTTCCAGGACAGCCCGGTTCATCTCCTCCGAACTCAGGTGATTGAAATAACGCACGCCCCGAATAGGCGGTAGAGAGATTTGATCGCCTGGCAGACCCCGCACGAGGTCTGCCTCGATAATACCTGATTGAAGGTCACTTAAAAGCTTCTCTTCAAACAGGGTGCGCTGAGGCTCAGGTCCGGAAAGAAGGATCAGAACCTTGTTGTTTTTTTTACTTGTCGGGAAATACTTCAAACGCGAAAGAGGGCCTGTGTACCGGCAGGGAACCGAGGGCATTTGTTGCGGATGGGAAAGCTCACCACCCAGACCCGGAGCTTTGGGAAAGTCGGGTATCCAGCATTCGCTGAACCGCTGAATCCATCGATAAAGAATTTTTTGAATCAGGTCTTCAAGCATCCGGGAGTATGGGATCCTGATCCTGAGCTGATGTGTAACTAAAATACAGGGGATGCGGGGGTTGTACATCCCATATCGATTGTCGCTGATCACGGCATCCAGCTTGTGTTGATCTGTTACCTTCCGCAGCCATCGCCGTTCTTTTTGAATGGACCGGAGGATGCCAGGCAGTTGCCGCAGGATCCTGAAACTAAACCCCCTCCCAGTTCGTGAATAGCGAATATTGTAACCGGGCAGGTCCAGGAATTGACAATCCGGGAATTCGGGATTCAGTATCTTTTTCTGAATTTCATTGCCCGCCAGTATAACATCCGCGCCCTTTTGCAGTAACCCCCGGATTACGGGAATACACCGGGTGGTATGCCCAAGACCCCAGTCTAAAGGTGCGACGAGAATGGTAAATTTTGCTTCCGCTGCGGCAGGTCCCCAAACAGGCATGATAATTTCTTTATAATTATTTGAGTTTGGAGTGTAATGTACTTTATTTTAAAAAAATAGAACTCCAGGGCATAGAGTATTGTTTTATATATATTAAGGTAACCTGTGTATGAACATGCTGACCCAGGCGCCTTCAACCAACTCCGAAATTTTATGAACAAGAATCAGAACAAAAGGGAAATCATTTATCTGACTCGGGGTCATGTTCTCTCCCCGGGGCAGCTTGAGTCCGAATTGGAGGACCTCCACTCCATCGTGGCAGCAGAGGAGACAGCAGATAATTTTTGCAGGATTTTTGAGTTACTGAACCGCAACCGGATCACTGCCAGCAAGACCAGAATTCTTGAGTTTCTGCGCGAAACGGAGGAAAAGCCTTTCAGATTTCTGATCAATAAAAATTAACCCGGACTATGATGTCCGGGCTAAATACGCAATACAATAGCTTACATTTTTATTTCTTCATCATTGATATCGAAGAAATGATACTCCGTCAGATAAAAACTGCTGTCCTTATCCATTCGTAGTTTCTGACCAAATTTCTTATTCCACCGGGCAATCTTGCTGCTCCACCAAAAACCCTTGGTGAGGTAGGCATACATGATCGGATGTACAACCAGCTTCAGGCCTTTATGCTTATGAGTGATCAGGTAATGCAGGTTCCTTTCAATTTCGTCTTCGAGTACAAGCGATGAGGATATTTTTCCGGTTCCATTACAACTGGGGCAGACTTCCTGGGTGTTTATATTGACTTCGGGGCGCATCCGTTGACGCGTGATTTGCATAAGTCCGAATTTTGAGATAGGAAGCACCGAATGTTTTGCCCGGTCAACTTTCATCAGGTCGTCCATTTTCTCATATAACCTTCGCTTGTTCTCATTGAGTTTCATGTCAATGAAATCCACTACAATAATACCACCCAGATCACGCAACCGTAGCTGTCTGGCGATTTCTTCTGCTGCTTCCAGGTTGGTTTCAATGGCATTTTGCTCCTGGTTATTGCCAACGCTTTTGTACCCGCTGTTTACGTCTATAACGTGGAGGGCCTCTGTGTGTTCAATGATTATGTAAGCGCCGCTATTGAGGTTTACTGTTTTGCCAAATGACCCCTTAACCTGCTTGGTAACCCCGAATGAATCGAAAACATTACCCGGACTTTGATAGTGGTCAACGATATCTGCTTTTTCCGGAGCTATTTTCTGTATATAATTCCGGGTTTCGTTGTAAAGACTTTTATCGTTAACGACAATCTTGTTAAAATCGGCAGTGAGCAGGTCGCGAAGGATACTGTTAGTCTTGTTCTGTTCGCTTAATATTTTAGTTGGGGCCTTGGCGCCTTTCAGGTTTTGTTGCAAAATAGACCAGGACTTTACAAGGTTCGTCAGGTCTTCATGCAGATCTGCGGTATTCTTACCCTCAGCGGCTGTTCTTACGATGACACCGAAATTGTGCGGTTTGACCGCTTCAATGATTTTTTGCAGCCTTTTTCTCTCTTCCGCAGAATGTATCTTTTTTGAAACGGCAACGATGTTGTTAAAAGGGGTGATGACCACGTAGCGCCCCGGGAGGGAGAGTTCACAACTTAACCTGGGTCCTTTCGCCGCGATGGGCTCCTTTAGGATTTGCACCAGCACGGATGGCTTACCACCCAAAACCTCGGTGATCTTTCCCGTTTTTACGATTTCCGGTTCCGGTACAAATTTTGAGAAATCAAACGGCTCAGGTCCGCTGTCGCTGGATGCCAGGTTTGTAAATTTGAGGAGCGACCTGGCATAGGGGCTCAAATCGGTGTAATGAAGGAAGGCATCTTTCTCATACCCCACATCTATAAACGCGGCATTGAGCCCGGGGATAAGTTTTTTTACCTTCCCCAAATAAACGTCTCCGACTGCAAAACGGGCATCATTTTTTTCACTGTGCAGTTCGACCAGCTTTTTATCTTCCAGTAATGCTATCTCCACACCTGTGGGGGCAGCATTAATTATCACTTCTTTATTCATGAAATGTTCATCATACGTAAATATACCCCGAAAACGGGCATTAATCCCGGCCGGTAAACCTTTCTATTGCATGCGGAAGGAATGAATATGGCAATGATGAAGGAGTGATTTTGCACGCACCAGGTCGACCAACCTTGTTAACAATAACCTGGAATAGTATGAACACCCGCGCGGGCCGGTAGTTATTCACCAGTACATGCAAGGTCTCATACTATCCCCGGTATTCAGGCCGGAAAAAAATAAAATCAGCTTATTTCTTCTTTTTATGGCGGTTTTTTCTCAGTCTTTTTTTGCGTTTGTGAGTCGCGATTTTATGACGTTTTCTTTTCTTACCACAAGGCATACTACAAAAATTTTTTTAAAATTGTTTTAAAATATATCCGGATCAGGGTCTATTTTTCAAGAACCTTAATCCTCTTTTCAATCTCGGCTTTTAGATCGTTACGATTAACCTCCGGCAATAATTTCCGGTACCAGGTCAAAGCATTGGCTTTGTCACCCTCCCGTTCATAAAGATCAGCCAACATAAGAAGCGCCTGTATATTATTGGGTTGCATCCGTACCACCGTATGCAGTCGCTCCCTGGCTTTTTCAGTCTGGCCGGACATCAACGAACCCAGAGCCAGCGTCATCTGGGCGTAAATATTTGTGCTGTCCCGATCGGTGACTTCCCTGATCTTTGCGATCCCCTCCATGGGTGCGACAGAAATATCGCCAAACAGATAGGCCGCACCAATACCAACTTTTGACGAATCATTGGCCGGATTTATTATTAAAGATCTCTCCAACAGGTCTTTCGCCTGCAATGCCATCCACCTCCGGAGCGCAGGATTTTCCTCCCTTTGCACCTGATTCAACAAAAGATGGCCTGCAAAGGTCAGACTTTTTTCCGAATTTTCCAACCGGGCTGATTCAGCCGTGTACCAGGCATAGGGAACAAAGGCCCTGCCGGTATCTCTCCAGAAATGGGCCAACTGATGAAGAATATCGGGTTGATGTGATTTGTCACTCCCGGGCGACAGGGATTTTTCTAAAGACTCTACTCTTGACAACTGATCCGGAGGTAGGTTTCTTTTGTCTGATGTAATCAGCGAATCTATTGAAAGGTCGGCGATTACTCCACCCTGACTGCCCCTGTTAGGCCCCAGTGCTGATTTTTCTTTATCCTTATGCCCTTTGATGGCAGGTAGCATACCACCTAGTACTAACAACAACGCGACCAGCACAACGCCGGCAGAAAGGACATAAAATTGCGGTTTCTTCATATTTGAAATCCGGAAAATGCGAAGATAACCCCAATTTGACAAAAAGCATTATGTTTTGCAAGGAATCAGAAATCGCGTGGCTCGCCCTGATCCTGGTCAGCCTTGGGCTCCTTTAATTTCTTGACATCGGCAGTAAACTCCTTGGCGGGTTTGAAGGCCGGTATGTAGTGCTCTGGTATGTGAACAGCAACGTTCTTCTTGATATTCCGGCCAATTTTTGCAGCTCTCTTTTTAGTGATAAAACTGCCAAATCCGCGAATATAAATGTTCTCACCCGAAGCCAACGTATCCTTTACCTCCCTGAACATGGTTTCGAGTGTTACCAGTACATCCACTTTAGGAATGCCTGTTTTCTCTGAAATTTTGTTAACTAAATCCGCTTTGCGCATAAGATCATTTATTTAAGTTAATGAGGATATTTTAATTAACAACACGATCATCTGTTTTTTGTTTTTCAATAAGTTACACGCAATTTTAAGTCCAAAAATAAAAATTTAAATACTTTTAGGCCGGTTTTTGACAAATTTAATACATAATCTATTGTTATCCAACAAGTTTTCAAGAATACTATTAAAATGGCACTATTCGGAAAACAAAAGGCAGATGCCCTGGAAGGGTATATCGGATCCTTATAAAATATGGTTGAGCGAGATTATCCTGCAGCAAACCCGTGTAGAACAGGGAGTTGATTATTACCACGCTTTCATCAAAAATTTCCCGGATGTTTACGCACTCGCCAACGCCAGGCCTGAACGGGTTTTCAAACTTTGGGAGGGTCTGGGTTACTACAACAGGTGCCGTAACCTACTGGCGACCGCGGCAGATATTGCTCATAACAAAGGGGGAGTTTTTCCGGATACTTACGAGGATATATTGAAACTGAAAGGTGTTGGTCCCTATACCGCCGCCGCCATTGCGTCCTTTGCTTTTGGCCAGCCCCATGCTGTGGTTGATGGAAATGTAGTCCGGGTTCTGGCCAGGGTCTTTGGCATCGGACTTGCTTTTTCAGAAACTTCAGGAAAGAAAAAATTTCACGAGCTCGCCAACAAGTTGCTCGATATGAAGCGGCCTGGGATTCACAACCAGGCCATGATGGATTTTGGAGCTACCGTTTGCAAACCGGCTTTACCGCTTTGTGACAACTGTATATTTAAAAAATCCTGCATAGCTTTCAGGACCGGCCAGGTGGCAGCTTTACCGGTGAAAATCAAAAAACCCAAACTGCGGAAAAGGGTTTTTTACTTTTGGGTTCTCGAAGACGGCGGGAAAATAGCCATAAGAGAACGGAAAGAGAATGATATCTGGAAAAATCTTTTTGAATTCCCCATGATTGAAAAAGAGAGCGAATCCCTGATGACTGAGGCCGGTATGGTCGAGGATGGTATTGACCGGGGTTTTATCCGTCACCTTAAGGATATCGGTAATATCAGCGCTCCGTATACCCAGACGCTTACTCATCAACGCATTAGTGCGGTTTTTATCAGGGCAAGATTTTTCCGGTCGGGCATGAAAGAATCCTTTCGCTGGGTGAAACCCGAAGAACTTCACCGGGTCGCTTTTCCCAGGATTGTAAAGGATTATCTCAACAGCCCTGAGACGATTTTTCCCTGAACCGATGCCCTCCAGAAAATACGAATTTTCAGCATCCGTAGCTCAAAAGTTCAACGTGGGGAGGAAAAATAATTCGGGAGGATACCGGTCAAACAATTCTTTTTGTTTAATGATCCAAAAAAATTAATTTTAATTGGTACTTGATACCCTTTAAATGGGTAAAATGATAAATTTATAATTATGAGAGGCGTTAACAGAGTTATGTTGATCGGAAATTTGGGCAAAGATCCGGACATAATGGTGCTTGAAGGAAATATTGCCGTTGCAAAATTCCCGTTAGCTACCACGGAAACATTTAAAGATCGTACAGGCAAGCTTGTCTCACAAACTGAATGGCACACCGTTGTACTTTGGCGCGGACTCGCCGAACTAGCTCAAAAATATTTGCATAAATCCAGCCTCGTATATATCGAAGGAAGATTGCGGACCCGGAGTTGGGATGATAAAGAAGGGCAAAAGAAGTATATCACAGAAGTTGTTGGAGAGAACCTCATTATGCTTGACAAAAAGGCGGAAGGAACTATATCCGGTGAGGAGCACGGATTAAATACAGCACCGGGTGCGGAGGGGTTGGATCCGAACCCGTTTTAGCAGATCGGTAAAAATCAATATTTTTGCCCGTACCTGTACCTGTGACCGGCTCTCAAGAAGTATTGTAACTTTAATTCGTTTATTTTGAGTCTTTTTCCTTTCTTAATAATCGCGAGCGGGAATTTTCTGGGGTCAGAGCTACCGGAAAATGTCAGAGGAGCAACAATTCTGATCGTTATCCTTTGTATCCTGGTTATTTTTTCATTCGCGATTGCAGGGACACAAGCTGCCATATTTTCACTTGAAGATGAAGAGGTCGATCTTCTGAAGACCAAACAGGAATCTTCAGCAAGAAGGATTTTGAGTCTGCTCGAAGAACCCAGGGAGACCTTTACTTCTATGCTGATTTCCAAGACCTTTATTAATATAAGTATCATTGTTCTGTCCAATTATTTGATCAACCTCTATGTCCCCGAACACTATCTTAGCAGCACGCTGGCAATTGTGCTCAAGTTTATCCTGATAGCTTTCCTGCTTCTCTTCCTCGTCGAGATATTTCCAAGAGTATGGGCTTCGCAGAATAATTTGAGATTTGCATACGAATGGTCGATACTCGTGATGCTGGTGGAGGGGATACATCTTTTCCTTGCCAAGATCAGCCGAAGTGTGGTCGCTATCGCGGAAAGTGTGGGAAAGGGCGTGGGAGCTGATAAGGCCGAGGAGACAAGTATCCAGCAGTTTGATGAAGCTGTTGACGTTCAAACGGATGAGGAAGTTACACCGGAAGAGAAAAATATCATGAAGGGGATCGTGAAGTTTGGAAAGATCTCTGTTAAAAAAGTTATGCAGAGCCGGCTTTACGTCAACGGAGTTGAATATAATACTTCTTTTAACGACCTCGTACACAAGATTGCCCTGACTCATTTTTCCCGGCTCCCGGTTTATCGCGAAAACCTGGACCATATCCTGGGCGTTTTGAATACCAAAGATATTCTTGCCGATTTGTATCGCAATGACCCGACTTACGACTGGCGCTCAAAGATAAGGCCCGTGTATTTTGTGCCGGAAACGAAATTGATTGAGGACCTCCTGACCGACTTTCAAAGTAAACGAATTCATTTTGCCGTTGTTGTGGATGAGTTCGGGGGAACGAGTGGTATTGTTACATTGGAGGATATCATCGAGGAAGTGATAGGTGAAGTTAAGGATGAGTTCGATAAGGAAGAGAACCTGGTGAAACAAATTAATGAGAACACATACATTATTGAAGGACGCGTGGTCATCCAGGATATGTGTAAGGCTATGAAGATCCCCGCTGATACTTTTGAGAAAGTAAGGGGAGCCAGCCAGTCGGTGGGCGGCCTCGTTGTTGAGCTTTCCGGTGAACTACCACAGAATGGTAATACAGTACGGGCAGGGGATTTTGAATTTACTGTACTGGAGACTGAAAAGAACAGGGTGAAACTGGTTAAAGTGACCATTTTCTCCAGACAAGCCGCCTGAAAAATCAGGTTAGGTCTCAAACCACCACTGAACAATTTTAAATTAACATATATACAAAAAACAGACTGAATAATTGTGATATTAATAGAGAATAAGATCATCAGTGATGACATCATCGAAGAAAAATTTGTTTGTGATCTTTCAAAATGTAAAGGGGGATGTTGCGAAGATGGTGACGCGGGAGCTCCATTGACCGAAGAAGAATTGGATCTCGTAGTTAAAAACTATGAGATAATAAAACCCTATCTCACCCCTGAGGCTATTGACCAGATAGAGAAGAAAGGTAAATACGAATACAGCATTGAATTCGGATGGGTGACGCCCACCATCGAGGACGACCACGGCATATGCGTCTATGCCTATCGTGAGGCCAATGGCGTGATCAAGTGTGCATTTGAACGTGCCTACAATAATGGTGAATCAGACTGGAAGAAACCCATGAGTTGTCATTTATATCCGGTCATTGCCTATCAGGGGAAACATGGGGACTACGAAAGGCTCAACTATGAACCTCGTGAAAAACTTTGCAGCCCCGCCTGCGCGCTGGGGGAGCAACTCAAAATCCCGGTGTACAAGTTTCTGAAAGAACCTCTGATCCGGAAATATGGCAAAGAGTTTTATGAAGCCCTGAAACAGGTGGCCCTGCACAAACAGGAAAAAGAAAAATAACGTTTAGGAGCTGAGTGATCGGCAAAAAATATTCGTCTGATGCAGACATCAAAAGCATTTCAAAAGAAAAGTGCCGCCATGGCGGCAAACCGGGATCACCGGCAAGTGATTAATTTTAATATTGGTAAGTATAACGCGGCAGTGCCAAATGGCAAGAAGCAATTTTCGAATATCTTCCTGGCAAGAGAGCGGGCCAAGAACCTGAAATGGAAGGCCATGGAAACCCTGGATCTCCAGCTTGAGAATTTTGAAACACAAATTACAAAGCGTGGTGCAAAAGTGATCTGGTGCGAGACCGGAAAAGAAGCCGTTGATGCCATTCTGAAAATTTGCAGGGAGAAAAACTGCAAAACCCTGGTGAAAAGCAAGAGCATGGTCACCGAGGAGATTCATCTGAATAAACATCTCGAAGAAAACGAGATCGAAAGCATAGAAACCGATCTTGGTGAGTATATCCAGCAGCTCGATGGAGAGCCACCCTATCACATTGTAACTCCCGCCATGCACAAAAGCAAGGAGCAAATTGCTGCGCTTTTTGCCAGGAAGCTGGGAACCGATCCGTCACTGACCCCTGCTCAGTTAACCCAGGTGGCCAGGGAAAAATTACGGCAAAAATATGCGGAAGCTGAGGTGGGCCTTACCGGCGCTAACTTTCTGATCGGAGATATCGGTGGTGTGGCGGTTACAGAAAACGAAGGTAATGCCAGGCTTAGCTGCTCGCTTCCGAAAACACATATCGTTGTGGCAGGAATCGAAAAGGTCCTGCCATCGCTGGTCGACCTCTCGCTTTTCTGGCCATTGCTGTCTACCTTCGGGACCGGACAGCGGGTTACTTCCTACAACACGGTGATTACCGGTCCCAGGCAACCTGGTGAAAACGACGGGCCTGAAGAAATGTACGTGATCCTGCTGGATAACGGCCGTACAAAATTGCTGGCAAATGACCGGGTCAGGGAAGCGCTTTACTGCATCCGTTGCGGCGCCTGCCTCAATGCTTGTCCGGTTTACAAAAATATCGGCGGCCATACCTATGACACCACTTATAGCGGGCCCATCGGAGCGGTGATTACTCCCCAAATGAAGGACCTCAAAGAATGGAAGCACCTGAGTCATGCATCCACATTATGCGGGAACTGTACCCAGGTTTGCCCGGTCAACATCAATTTGCACGAATTATTGCTGGAGAACCGGCGCGAGGCCGCAGATCAGGGATATGCTCCACTTGCTGAAAAAGTTATCTGGAAGGTATGGAAACGGGCTATGTTGAGCCGCAGGTTTATCAACCTGGCTAGTGGTGATATTAAAACGAGTTTCCTGAATAAGGTAGCAGGTTCCTGGACCAGTCGCCGAAGTGAACTGAAATTCCCGCGTAAGTCATTCAACGAACAATGGAAGGCACGAAACGCAAAAAGTGGTTAGCATGTACTAATTATCGGTGTGTTCCTGCAATTTACCGGTGATACTCTCAAGCAGGTTCTTCATTTTCTCAACAGCTCCCGAAAATGCATGTTCAATGGTATCGGCGAAATGGGTGACCGCTTCATTTTTCAGATTTCTGATCCTCACCTCAATGGTGCATCGCTTGTCGTCAGCTCCGGATTTTCCCTTGTTTTCATCTGCAAAGAAGATATCCGCGCTCATAATAAACTCATCGAAATGTTTTAGTTTCGAGGCTAATTTTTCACTATAGCGCTCCGCAAATTTTTCCGAGCCGGTAATGTGGCTGTCTGTATTAACTTTTATATCCATAATATATTTTTAATCAGTGGCAACTACTATATATTATAACAAAATTATCTGCGAAAAGGTTCAATTCATACCGGGTCAAACACAACCGGAGTAGAGAACGAAATTTCCTTCCAAAAGCACCCTGTTGGTATTCGCTACTTTAGCGGGTTCAGCGGTAAAACCGTGATCAATGTCTGAAGTGTCGCATACCGGTCAGCACCATGGCCAATTGATGCTGCTGGGAATACTCAATAGAGTCCTTATCCCGGATTGAGCCTCCGGGCTGAATATATGCTTCGATGCCAGCGGCATGTCCCATTTTTACGCAGTCATCGAAAGGGAAGAACGCATCACTTGCCAAAACTGCACCCTTCAGTCCAAAGCCCGATTGTTTAGCTTTTTCAATGGCTTGCCTGAGTGCATCAATTCGACTCGTTTGGCCGCAGCCTTTGCCAATTAGCTGCTTTTGTCTGACCAGTGCAATTGCGTTACTTTTTAAATGTTTGCAGATGATATTTGCAAAAATCAGGTTTTCCTTCTCCTCGGGTGTGGTTTCTCTGCCACCCGTTTCCTTCCATTCCTGGTAATTACCCTTGTCTACCGACTGTTGCAGTACTCCACTTAGCAGCGACCTGTACTGGACCGATCTCTCAGGGAATTTTTTGGCTTTCAGTAAGATACGGTTCTTCCTGGACTTTAGGACAGACAGAGCGGCCTCATCAAAATCCGGTGCAATCAGCACTTCAAAAAACAGGTCGTTTATGGCGCTCGCTGTGGATTCATCCACGACTCCATTGGTAACCAGAATACCGCCAAACGCGCTTTCCGGATCTCCGGCCAGTGCATCGGTCCAGGCTTGAAATACGGTGCTCCTCACGGCTACACCGCAAACATTGGTATGTTTAATAATAGCGAAACATACTTCGTCCCGTAAAACGGGAAACTCCGAAATCAGTTGGACGGCAGCGTCTACATCCACCAGGTTATTGTAAGAAAGCTCTTTGCCGTTCAGTTTATTGAACCAGTCTTCCAGATTCCCAAAATAGACCCCTTCCTGGTGTGGATTTTCACCATAGCGCATGGGTTGAGGTCCGTGCACGGAGGCGAGAAAATAATCACCGTTGTTGCCGCTAAAATAGTGCGAGATCGCCACATCGTAATTGGCCACCACTTCAAAAGCTCTCGCTGCATATTCCTTCCGCTGCTGAAGATCCGTTTCCCCGTCCTGTTGTTTCAATAATGTCACCAGTTGTGGATATTCATTTCTGGAAGCGACAACCAGTAAATCCCTGAAGTTTTTGGCACCGGCCCTGATCATGGACGGACCTCCAATATCGATTTTTTCAATGATCAGTTTTTCATCTGTTGTGCCGGCAAGTGTCTCCTCAAACGGGTACAAATCCACTATGACCAGGTCGATCGCCGGGATCTTGAATTCAGCCATCTCCCGGACATCACTTTCCAGATCACGACGTCCGAGGATTCCTCCAAACACAGAAGGGTGCAGGGTTTTTACACGCCCGCCCAGTATGGAAGGGTAACCGGTAAGTTCTTCAACCGGTGTCACCGGGATTCCAAGCTGCTCAATAAAAGCCTGGGTGCCCCCGGTAGAAAATATCGTGACGCCAAGCCGTGCCAATTCTCTTACCACGGGTTCCAGGCCATCCTTGTAATAAACCGAAATTAAAGCGGAGTTAATCTTTTTTGTCATGAAAATCTAATTAAAACTGAACGGCAAATTTACGTCAACGAATCTGCAATACAAAAGCACCGGCCAGGTTTACATCGTGGCAGGCTATTCCCAGCCAATCACAGTCTTCTCGCAGGCTTTTGGATTTCCGGCGAGGGACCGACCCGTCCAGCACAATCTGCCCGATCTCTGGTTTGTGTGGTAACCTCCTGAGATTGATTGGCGGATTACCCGAAACAATGGCTATGTCGGCCCGCAAAGGAATTGAAGGATCGGGGTTGGAGAAATCCTGGTTTATGATCATAATACTTTTACCGGCAAAAAGGAACATCGGTTTATTGCCCAAGGCTGGCAGAGCCTGACCGATATCAGAAAGACGGTTTTGAATCCTGGTGGGCCTTAAATAATAATTGCAGAGATCGACGTCCGAAAGAAGTGCGGTATCCCCCATAAAATAATAGTCCCTTCCCCGGACAAAATCGACCGCCTGATACCTCGGCACCTGGTAAACGATTATTTGCTGCCTGGCTCCGGCCTGGGCAAAAGAATGCCACCGGATAATCACGAAAGATACCATCGCGATTAAGGCCGGCCAGACTGCCTGGCTGGTTTTCTGAATAAGCCAGAATCCCAGAAAAGCCGTAGCGAAGTATAAAAGAACAGTCTGGACAATATTTATCTGGAGTCCGTCCCATAATGCGAACGGAAACGTTTCTATCCTTTCAATAAAGCTGTTGAGCCACCAAATAAGTCCATTCAGCACTTTTCCAAACACCCGGGCTAAAGGACCAATCGGGGCAACAACAGTAAGGGCCACCTCACCGATCAAAATAACGGTTGAAACCGGCACGGCAAGCAGATTCGTGAGCAGGAAATACACCGGGAACTGGTGGAAATGGTAAATGCTCAGCGGACTGGTCAGGATCTGTGCAGCCAGACTGACTGCGACCAGTTGCCAGAACCAGTCCAGTGCTTTATTCCGGATGGATAACAAATTATATAGAGGCTTAAAAAATACCACAATGCTCAGCACGGCAGAATAGGATAATTGAAAACCAACATCCCACAAAAAAAAAGGATTGAAACACAACAAGCAGAATGCGGAAGCAGCGAGAATATTATAAATAGACGCGTTCCGGTTGATGATTTTTCCCGCTTTAATAAAGCTGAACATCACGGCAGCACGCACGATGGAAGCCTCTCCGCCGGTGACCAGCGTAAATATCCAGAGGATCAGGAGTACAATCAATGGATGCAGCCAGCTACCGGCGCGAAATCGAAGTAACGGGCTGATCAGAAGATTGAGTACCCAGTACAGCGATGCCAGGTGCATACCGGAGACTGCAATGATATGCACCACGCCGGTATTTGTATAGGATTGAAGGAGGCTTTTGTCCAGATCATCCCTGTAGCCGATTAAAAGCGCCTCCGCCAGGCCCTGTTCTTTTTTGCCGGGCAGATTTCGTTTTAATGTGCTTAGCACATAGATTCTGATTTGGTAGAGCAGGTTCTGAAGAAAGCTGATTTTCTTTTCGGGCATGATTAAAAAATCGCCTGGGACCAGGTAAACCTGGTGGGTAATTCCACGGAACAGGCTAAATTGGCGGTAATCGAACCCACCGGGGTTCCCGCTTTTTTTAATTTCCTGTAGTTCCTTTTTGAATATGATCTGGTCGCCCGGTTTGAGTTGACCGGCACTAAAATCGCTCCGAAAGTAAATGACAATTTTTCCGCCGACGGTGATTTCGCGGTTATCCCGGTAAACTGCATAGACTAGCGCTCCCGCCTTCCATGATTTTTTCTTTTGCACCGGCAGTTCCGACAGCGTAGCTTTTATAACGGATCCGGTTTGATAGTGTCTGCCGAACCAGTCACCCTGATTCCGGACATCCCGGAGTACAACCAAAAGCATACCTGTTCCCACCAGGATCATGTGAAGGCAAATACCAGAAAACGTTCTCCATCGAAACCTGGCAGGGAGGCTAAAAAAACGGTAAAGGATCAGCCAGGCAGCGCCGGATAACATCAGACAAATCGAAAGCCAGGTTTGCCATTGTCCGTACCATTGCAGGATAATTCCCATAATCAAGGCGATCAGAAGCCGTAGAAATGGGGTTTTCCCCAAAAAAAGGCCTACGCCCGATTTTATGGAGGACGCCATGGCAGCAATGGTTTATTTTCGAAACGAATATCCTGACTGGGTTTGTCCCGGCTTCAGACCTTAAACCGCGGGAAAGATTCAATCCGGCTATTTGTACAGGGGGGCCGAAAGTGGTTCCTATTTCTTCGCGATCCGGTAAAGTCGTCCGTGCTCGCCATCACAAATGGCGTACAGCGCGCCATCGCGACCTTGCGTAACAGCTCTGAATCGTTGTTGCTCACCTGCCAGTAGTCGTTCTTCCCCAACTACCTTATTATTTTCTATCACCAGCCTGGCAATATGCGATCCGCTGAGGCATCCGATGAACAGATTATTCTTCCACTCAGGTATCATATCGCCACTATAAAAAGTCATCCCGCTGGGAGAAATCACAGGGTCCCAGTAATAAACAGGCTGTTCCAGGCCTTCTTTTTGCGTGATCCCATCGCCAATTTTTTGCCCGCTGTATTCGATTCCGTAAGTGATGATCGGCCAGCCGTAATTTTTCCCTGCATGGATCAGGTTTAGTTCATCACCTCCCCTGGGTCCGAATTCGGCTTCCCAAAGGTCTCCCGTCACGGGATGAAAAGCCAGGGATTGTACGTTTCTATGGCCGTATGAATATATTTCAGGTCTGGCGCCCGCTGTTTGAATGAATGGGTTATCCGGTGCCGGATTTCCGTTCATGTCGATCCGGATGATTTTTCCCAGCGCGGAATTTAGCTGTTGTGCCTGTGGTCTGGAGACTATATCGCTCCGCTCTCCGGTACTGACAATCAGAAAGCCCTTTTTATCAAACAGGATCCTCGAACCATAATGCAGGGTGCTCTTAAATGCCGGAACGGCACGGTAAATGACCGAGATCTGTTCCACCTTGCTTCCGTCATCTGCAAGCCGGCCTTTGGCGACCGCCGTAAGCGTACCGCCGGGCTGGTCTTCCGAAAAGCTCCAGTAGATCATCCGGTTGGTGTTGAACGAAGGATCCGTTGTGACGCCCAGGAGTCCTCCCTGTCCCTCAGCATTCACTTTGGGGAGCCCGGTGATGGGGGTGCCGGCGATCCCGGCCTCGGTTACCAGGCGCATGGTACCTGCTTTCTCTGTGATCAGGAACTTTCCGTCGGGCAGGACGGTTATCCCCCAGGGATTCACCAGTTGATCAGTAAGCACCTTTACGTCAAGGGGCGTTTTTGTACTGACTCCTGCTATCCTGGTTTGTCCGGTAAACGCGGGTTTGTAGTCGGGGCTATTAGGTGCTTTGGTCTCCACGGGCGGGAGATCGCCAGGTTTAGCAGGATCACCTGGAGATTTTGTAGTGGGGTTACAACCCTGTGTTATGAAAAACAGGATCAGGAGCGCAATGCTGATTAATTTCATCCGGGTTTGATTTAAGTTTGTTGAATTTATTCAATTGAAAATAAAGATAGCGTATTTTGCAGGAACACCGTTGGCAGAGGGTTGCGATAAATGGGGGTGATAATAATTTGTCAAAAACCGGAAAACTAATCGGGGATTTACGATTTTTGTGTTGTTTCGGTGCTCGTGATGACCGGAGAATTGAATTTAATATAAAGAATCAGGATTGAATAAGAAAGCATTATTTGCGGTTTTGATGGCTATTATGCTGCCCTTGGTCAGCTTTTTACTAATCAGGCATTTCAGTGACAAAGCGCTGGAAATGCCCAGGCGGTATATTCCGGATTCCGTTATCAGCGAGGTCAGAAACGGCAAAGAGGTGGAGGATACGCAATGGCATAAGATCCGGGATTTCAGGCTGACTAACCAACTGGGCGAGGCGGTTAGTCTGGATAAGTACCGCAACAAGATCATCATTGCCGATTTCTTTTTTACGCATTGCCCTACGATTTGCCCGCCCCTGACCAGAAACATGAAACGATTGCAGGAATCGATTACCAATGCACAGCGGGTAGGTGATAAGACCAACCGGTCTGTCCAGTTCCTTTCTTTCTCCATCGATCCTGAACGGGATTCTGTTTCCAGGTTAAAAGCCTGGGCAGACCGTTTTCAGATCAATCCCGAACAGTGGGATTTGCTTACCGGTGATAAAAAAACGATCTATGATCTGGCGCTCCGGGATATGAAACTCGGGGTTGTGGATGGCCAGGGGTTGGACACTGCTTTCATACATACTGATCATTTTGTATTGATAGACAGCTCCAGGAACATAAGGGGTTACTATCATGGTTTGGATTCTGCGGATCTGGCTAGACTTTCAACGGACCTGGTTTTACTGACCCTTGAAAAATCGCCGAGCCGGAAGAACGGGCTGGCGTCGATACTGAAAGGAACGTCCGTGATATTTCTGATTGCCGCACTGGCTATAGGTCTGTTCCTGATTATTTTTAAAAAGAAGAGGCATGCTTAAACCCGCCTGGAGAAAAAATGATAAAAAAGCGAAGGTGCTTATCATCAGCTTTTCCGTGCTGATATTCCTGACTATTGCGGGATTGGGGAAAGTTTCCCTGAAAACTGATCCTGGGTTTGACGTGCATATTTTCGCCCGGTTTAACGCAGTGATCAATAGTCTGGTGGCTATTTTTCTGGTAGCGGCTCTAGTAGCTGTAAAACGGAAAAAATATCTGTTACACAAGAGACTGATGCTGGCCGCGATTCTGATGTCGGTGTTCTTCCTGTTGAGTTATGTAATTCATCATTTGCTGGCGGGTGATACCCGCTTCGGGGGGACTGGAGCAATCAGGTATCTGTATTTTTTTATTCTCGTCACGCACATCGTTCTGGCTTCGGTGATCCTGCCCTTCATTTTGTTTACAGCGTACAGGGCATTGGTGGGAGAATACGCCTCCCATCGCAGACTGGCTGTCATCACCTGGCCGGTTTGGTTTTATGTGGCTGTTACAGGCCCGGTGCTTTACCTGATGATCAGTCCTTATTACTGATTTTATCGCTTTTCGGTGATAAAATATCTACAATATTCCCCAATGGTGAAAAATTATAAATAATGAACGCATTTGAGGTTAAGGGAGACAGGAAACTGCAGGGGACGGTTGTTCCGCAAGGTGCGAAGAATGAGGCGCTCCAGGTCATAAGCGCTACGCTGCTGACTCCCGAAGAAGTAACGTTATACAATATCCCGGATATCCTGGACGTGAACCTGCTGATTGAATTGCTGCAGGAGATGAATGTAAAAGTCAACCGGATCGACAGGAATTCAGCCACTTTTAAAGCAGATAATGTTGATACGGAATACCTGCGCAGTCCCGGTTTCAAAAAGAAAAGTGGCAGGCTGAGGGGGTCGGTGATGGTGGCTGGCGCGATGCTGGCGCGGTTCAGGAAAGCATTCATTCCGCGCCCGGGCGGGGACAAGATCGGGCGACGGAGATTGGATACTCATGTACTGGGTTTTGAAAAACTGGGCACAAGCTTTGATTTTGATCAGGAGGACGGTTTTTTTCATTTGTCAGCAAAACAATTGAAAGGAACCTATATGTTGCTGGATGAACCGTCTGTTACCGGAACAGCAAATATCGTGATGGCGGCGACCATGGCGGAAGGAACCACGACAATTTACAATGCAGCATGTGAGCCTTATGTTCAGCAGTTATGTAGGATGCTGAACAGGATGGGTGCCAGGATCAGCGGTATCGGGAGCAATTTACTCTCCATCGAGGGAGTTGATTATCTTGGAGGCACCTCGCATACCATGTTGCCGGATATGATCGAAGTAGGTTCTTTCATCGGCCTCGCCGCCATGACGCAGGGCGATATCCTGATCAAAAATGCAGGCGTCCAGGATTTGGGCGTAATTCCTGACAAATTCCGGTCGTTAGGCATCCAAATGGACATCCGGGGTGATGATATTCATATTCCCTCCCAGGAATCTTATTCCATACAGCGCTATTTTGATGGCGGTGTCCTCAGCATTTATGATCATCCCTGGCCCGGGTTTACGCCCGACTTGTTAAGTATTGCACTTGTGACAGCCATTCAGGCAAACGGAAGTGTCCTGATCCATCAAAAAATGTTTGAAAGCAGATTGTTTTTTGTGGATAAGCTTATTGAAATGGGTGCTCAGATCATCCTCTGCGACCCGCACCGCGCGGTAGTAATCGGACTGGAACGAACACAGAAATTAAGAGGGATCACCATGAGCAGCCCGGATATCCGTGCCGGCGTTGCGCTGCTGATCGCTGCACTCAGCGCAGAAGGTAAAAGCATTATCCAGAATATCGAGCAGATCGACCGCGGATACCAACAAATTGACGAACGGTTGAGAAACCTCGGGGCAGACATAAAAAGGGTAGACTATTAAATTTTAAAGTTAGGAATTTTATTTTTACATTTCTCATATGAACCTTTCTCGACAAATACTTCATTACGCGCCTTCCACGGGAGATGCGGGCAAGGGGTCAGCCGGTAAAATAATCGTCATCACTGCACCATCAGGCGCCGGAAAAACATCTATCACTCATTTCCTGCTGAAGAAGTTCCCGCAATTAAAATTCTCTGTCTCATCTGCCACCCGGAAACCCCGGTCCAACGAAGTGGACGGCCGGGACTACTATTTCATAACTGAATCCGAATTCAGAAAGAAGATCAAGGCAGCCGAGTTCGTGGAGTGGGAAATGGTGTATGAGGGTAAATATTACGGCACCCTGAAGTCAGAACTCCACCGCCTATGGGATTCCGGTAAAGTGCCTCTTTTAGATATAGACGTAAAAGGCGCCATACACGTACAGGAACAATATCCCGATTCAAGCCTTTCCCTGTTTATTGAACCTCCTTCAATCAAGGAGTTGTCGAAACGGCTGCTATCCAGGGGCACTGAAACAGAAGAGTCCCTCCAGGCCAGGATCAATAAAGCAGAATATGAATTGACATTCATGCGTCACTTTGACAAAATCATTGTAAATGATGAACTGGCTGATGCCTGTACTGAAGCTGAAAAATGGGTAAGGAAATTTCTGCAGGTTAAACCAGCCTGAGTCAGTAATTTTAATGTAAGTTTGAAGTTATGGAATGGAGGCTGTTTTTCTGGTTCATCGTGTCTTTCTTCCTGATGATTTTTTTTTCAGGTATTGAAATGGCCTTTGTCAGCGCCAGCCGCTTCAACATTGAACTGAAAAGGAGACAGGGAACCTATACCGGAAAACTGCTGGGACGGTTTATAGATTCGCCTGCGATTTTTCTGGGAACGACCATCATCGGATTTGTTGTTAGTCTGACCATTTTTGTTCTGCAGACAAATGAAGTGTTGAAACCGGTTTGGAGGGCGTTGGGCATCCAGGCCAGAACGGCACAGATAGGGCTGGAATTAATTTTTAATGTGGTAGTGGTCCTTGTATTCGTTGAGTTTATTCCCCGCGCCTTTTTCCGTGCCAACAGCAATGTATTGCTGAGTTTGCTGGCTCACGTTATAAATTTTTTCTACCAGTTGTTGTACCCCGTTACCGCGGGTTTGTTCAAGTTATCCAATTGGATGCTGAAATATGTATTCAACGTGCGCCTGGATAAGAACAAATCGCCTCTGACCCGCAGTGATCTGAGTTTTTTGTTTAAAGATGAGGCTAGTGATCTTGAGAAGGTGGAGAAAAGCACGGAGTTACTGGAGAATGCACAGGAGCTTTCCAATATCCGAATCCGTCAGTGCCTTGTGCCGAGGAATGAAATTTTGTCGGTTGAGATTTCTGCTCCGGTGGAGAGTTTGGTCGCGTTGTTTGACCAATCCAAACGCAGCCGGATTGTCGTTTATCAGGATCATATTGACAATATCAAGGGATATGTGCACCAGCTCGACTTGTTTTCGCGGCCTGCCACGATAGAAGAGATCCTGCTCGAGATTCCTGCAGTACCCGAGAGCATGAGCGCGGTAAGCCTGATCAATAAACTTAGCCAGGAAGGAAAAAGCATAGCCTGGGTGGTGGATGAATTTGGGGGAACTGCCGGGATCATCAGCATGGAAGACGTCCTGGAGGAGTTATTCGGCGAGATTTGGGATGAATATGATACCGAACGTTTCGTTGAAAAGAGAATCTCGGAAGATGAGTATATCTTTTCCGGGCGACTGGAGCTGGACTATCTGGAAAAGAAATATGATCTTCATTTTGAAGGCGCCGATGCGGAAACGCTCTCCGGATACATTGTCAAACACAATGAGACTATTCCATTTCAAAATGACAGGATTATCATTGGCGATTATGAGTTTGATATTATGGCCGTAAGTGATACCCGGATTGAAATGGTGAAACTTAAAATCCTGATCTGACCGGGAAAACTTCATAATACAGGTTTCCTGACCCTTATTTGCCTTTCCGTGCTCTAATAAATTTTTTGAACCTCTACCTCTTTTCCCTGTTATCTTTGCGCACACTTATATCAGAACAATGGCTTTAATGGATTTCTTAAATAAGAGAAGTGGTGGTCAGGATGATGAAATGTCCTTTATCGACCACCTCGAAGTGTTGCGCTGGCATTTGATTCGTTCCATTGTGGCGATATTGATTGGCGCCATTCTTGTCTTCATATTTGCTAATTTTTTGGTAGATAATATCGTGTTTGGACCTACCAAGCCCAATTTCATATCGGCACAATGGTTTTGCGGGATCGGCAAAGCATTAGGTTTGGGAGATCAGTTGTGCCTGGGAAGCACAAAGGTACAATTTCAGGAAACTACCATGACCGGGCAGTTCATCGCAACGTTCACGGTTGCCTTCATTGGAGGCTTTATCCTGGCATTTCCGTATGTGTTTTGGGAGCTTTGGAAGTTTGTAAGGCCCGCCCTGTCGGTAAAAGAGCGGAAGCAGACCTCCGGTATTATATTTTGGGTATCCGTATTGTTTTTTATCGGGACCGCTTTCGGATACCTGATCCTGACCCCGTTCATGGTCAATTTTTATTTTAATTATAAGCTGAGTTCACAGATCGAAATCCGGCCTACTTTTTCCGATTACCTGGAGAATATGGTCTATACGACCGTTGGAATAGGAATCTTGTTCCAGTTGCCTCTCCTGGTACTCTTGCTATCTAAAGCGGGGATTGTCACGGCGAAAATGCTTAAAAAATACCGGCGTCATGCTTTCGTGGTGGTGCTGATCGCTGCTGCTATTATTACACCAACAACAGATCCGTTCAGTTTAGGGGTTGTTACCATACCTTTGTATATATTATATGAAGTGAGTGTGGCCCTGGCTTCCAGAGGGGAAAAACTAGATCAGAAACGGGAAGACCAGGAATGGAGTTAAACAGCTAAATCCCTGGTTATGGAAAAACATTTTGATCTCAGTAAACCCGTTGCCATTGGAAGTGATCATGCAGGGTACAAACTGAAAGAGCTGATTATTTCCTATTTGGAAGGCAGGGATTTGAAATTTAAGGATTTTGGGACCGACTCGACGGATGCGTCGGATTACCCCGATGTTGCTCATCCTGTTGCAAAGGCAATGGAATCGGGGGCTTATTCGTTTGGAATTCTGTTATGCGGCAGTGGGAACGGAATGGGAATGACGGCAAATAAACACCCATCGGTCCGGGCTGCTGTCTGCTGGGATGAGGAAATTGCTGCCCTGGCACGCAAACACAATAATGCAAATGTGATCTGTATTCCGGCGAGGTTCGTGTCTGAACAGGTAGCTGAAACGATGATCAACGTTTTCACCAGCAATTGGTTTGAAGAAGGGCGGCACACACAACGGGTGGGCAAAATCCCTCCTTTGTAATTTGAGGTCCGGAAGACCACCCCGACCGGAAAGTTCTGATAAGGGATAAAATAATAGACCGTTTTGTTCTTTTTTCTGCGGAAAGCTTGCCGTTACCAGGTTTGAGCTGTATGAAAGAGATCATTTTGTCAGATGATGCTGGCCTTTCAGATTTAAGTGAATAGGTCCGGGAATTTGACCGGGGGCCATTTGATGAACGGTAGGCGCTGCCTGTAGCGACTTATCTACATTTACATAAATTTTGTAATATATGAATTTCAGGTTGATCATTTACTCCTTTCTGTTCTTTTTCTCCCAAGCCTTAACTGCACAGGAGAGGCAAGATCCATCAACATTTGCCAAATCCATTACTCCAGGCGATCTGAAAGTCCATCTGAGCATCATTGCGGGTGCGGACATGGAAGGCCGGAATACGCCATCTCCAGGTCTGGAGAAAGCAGCAGACTATATTTCAGCGCAGTTCAAAAAATCCGGTGTATTGCCTGGTAACAAAGGCAGTTACAGGCAGACCTACCCATTGATCAAAGATTCAATGGCTGAAATGAGTTTGGAAATCAATGGTGTCAAATTTAAACCGGGAGAGGATTTCACGCCAGGATTCAATTTGCCTGAAAGACTGGATATTAAGTTTGAATCAGCGGTATTCGTAGGGTATGGTATCGTAGATGGGGACCGGGATGATTACCGCGGAGCCGACATTAAAGGAAAACTGGTTATATTTCTGGAAGGGCAGCCCGATAGCTATAAACCTTCACAGCCCGGACGATTATCCCCGGCTTCCATGCTGAATAAAATCCGAAATGCATCTGCAAAAGGTGCTGCCGCTTTGATGGTGATTAGGGAGCCACTGCCTTCAAGTTATCAGCGGACAAACATGTATCGCCCCGCTGTTGAACGGGAAGGAAGTCTCAAGTCGGAGATCCCGCTGTTTTATATCGGCGAGCGTGTAGTTTCTTCAATCAGCGGACATGGTCTGGATGAAATCAAAGGCGCACTGAACGGGGACCTCCAGATACCCATGGTCACCGACTTTCACGTGGTTATGCGGTATAGTGCGGTGGGACATGCTGCATCAGCGTCGAACGTCATCGGCATTGTAGAAGGAAGCGACAAGAAAAATGAATTCGTTATAGTAACCGCACATTATGACCACGTGGGAAAAGATGCGCAGGGTAATATTTATTATGGTGCTGACGATGACGGATCGGGTACAGTTGCCGTTATTGAAATAGCGAAGGCCTTCGCGAAAGCTAAGCAGGCCGGAAAAGGACCACGCCGGACTTTAATATTCATGACGGTAAGCGGTGAGGAAAAGGGTCTCTGGGGATCGGGATACTACAGCTCTAATCCGGTTTTTCCTCTGGAAAAGACCAGCGCCGATCTGAATATTGACATGATCGGCAGAATAGGAACAGACTACCTGACCAGCCCGTATGCTGAAAATTATGTATATGTCATTGGTGACGATAAACTGAGCACGGATCTGACGCCGGTTTTAGAAAAGGTCAATGGTCAGTATACGAAGCTCAGACTCGACAGAAAGTTTAATGATCCGTCTGATCCTGAGCGCTTTTATTACCGGAGCGATCATTACAGTTTTGCTTCCAAAGGCGTGCCTGCCATATTTTTCTTTAATGGTGTTCATGCCGATTACCATCGTATCACTGATACCGTTGACAAAATCAATTTCGACCTTCTGGCCAAAAGGGCCCAATTGGTATTTTATACAGCATGGGAAATCGCCAACAGGGAACAGATGATGAAGCGTGACCTTAAGCTTCCGGTTCAGTAGATTATACGACGGTTCACATTATCACTACTGAGTGATAATTATTATCGACTTCTGATACTGGGGTGCAGGCCCCAATAACGAGGAATTTTTCTACCGGAGAATCTGATGCAGGATCGGCAGGGTTTTCATTTTCCCAAATTCCTGGATATGGATACTATAATAGGTTTGCATAGCCTCCAGGATTTGCCCTCTCGCCCGGGAGTTGGCAGTAATACCCTCCAGTTCAGCGGGTTGTCGCACGCGCATCATTTCCGCCATAAGGTTACAGTATTCTGCTTCCAGGTAGGCCTGGTGTGCCGGAGCATCCCGGCAAAAAACACCTTCCTGAAGATCGAAAACGCGTGTCTCCATTTCAGGGATACCTGGCTCCAGGCTCGCAGGCATCAGACCGAAAAAATGAGCCAGGTGAATCGAGAAAAAAACCGGGAAATTGGCCATGACCCGATCGGAACACAGATCAACCGTCAGCAGGCTGTCTTCCATGAAAGCGAATAGCTCGGTGTCAGCTTCCGGCTGCTTGAGACACTTCCCCAGAAGTTCAATCATGTATTGGACAACTCCATTCCTGAGCACGTCTGTAAAAATATGCCGGTAAACCTGGGCCCAGCCAAAATCTTTGATCTGATTCAACTGTTTGAATTCATTGTGATAAACGACCAGATCCAGGAGGGCCGCCGGCTGAAAATAATTAGACTTTGGATTACCCTTTTTCGAACCGCTCCTGATACCCTTGAGTATATAGGATCTGAGTCCCGACTTTTCTGTATAAATAGAGGCAATTAAACTGGTATCACCGTAAGGTACGGTTCGCAACACGATACCCCTGGTCTTATGTAGGATCCCCGCCAATTTGCGAAATTTTAACGGATAGAGAAATTTTTCGGAAGGTAGGGCATTTCACAGGATAATTTGTGGGGTATAATCCCCGATACTTTTGTTTATTTGCAGTTCCTACTTCATAAAATAGAAATACAGCATGTGGCGGCAGCTCGGTAAGTTTATCATTAAGTACAGGTTACTGTTATTAAGCATTTTAATTGTGGCCACGGCAGTGTTTGGGTATTGGGGCAGCAAGGTAACGCTGGGTTATGAGTTTACGAAAGCTATTCCCACCAATCACCCTGTGAATATTGCTTACCAGGCGTTCAAAAAAAAATATGGTGAGGATGGAAATGTGCTGGTTATCGGCATACAAAGCAAGCAGCTCTTTTCTGAAAAATTCTTTAACGATTATGCCCGCTTGCAAAGAGACCTGAGAAAGGTCACGGGGGTGGAAGATGTCATCAGCGTGCCCAATGCGGTTACATTGAAGCGAAACGATTCTACCGGCCGCCTCGTAGTACACCGGATTTTTCGCGAGAGCATTATGATGCAATCTCAGATTGACAGTGCGGCGTCCGTCTTTCTGAGTCTTCCCTTTTACCAGGGCTTATTGTATAACCCTGCTACAGGCGCCTGGCTGATGGGCCTCCGGATGGACCACAAAGTCATCAATTCTGCAAAACGGGACAAAGCGGTGAGCGCGATCTCGGATCTGGCGAATAAATTTGGCAGCGACCACCAACTGGAAGTTCACCTCAGCGGTTTGCCTTATATCCGGACGGTGCTTGCTGGTAGGATTGCTAAGGAAATGAAGTTTTTCTTGATCGCATCTATCGTTTTATCAGCAATTATTCTTCTGCTGTTCTTCCGGTCGTTCACTTCTATGCTGCTCTCCCTGACCGTGGTGGGCGTGGGTGTTGTGTTTAGCCTTGGAACGATGCATTTGTTCAAGTTCAACATTACGTTGCTGACAGCCCTCATACCGCCATTAATTGTCGTGATCGGTATACCGAACTGCATTTATTTCCTGAATAAGTACCATGCAAGCTGGCATAGCATTACAAAAAACATGCACAATTTGCCGCCAGGCAAGCAGTTTAATTTAGGAAAAAAGAAACTTAAAGCCATCGTGGATATGGTGTCCAGGATGGGGGTAGTTACGCTCTTTTGCAATGTGGCGGCAGCGATTGGGTTTGCCGTTTTTGCCCTCACTAAAAGCGCTATTTTGAAAGAGTTTGGCATTGTAGCGGGCATCAATATTATGATGTTGTTCTTCATTTCACTTATCCTGATTCCGTCAGTATTGAGTTTCTTGCCGGCGCCGAAAGCTTTACACACACGGTATCTGTATAACCCCTGGCTTAACCGATGGCTACACAGGCTGGAGCGATGGTCACTCGGGCATAGAAAACTGGTTTACCTGATCACCAGTGTAATTGTTTTGCTGGCCCTATTGGGCACTCTCAGGTTGAAAAGTAATGCATTCATGGTCGATGATGTCCCCAAGACGGATAAAATTTACACGGATCTGGAGTTTTTTGAGCGGAATTTTAAGGGCGTTATGCCGCTCGAGATCATCATTGATACCAAAAAGAAATATGGCATTACCCGCAATTTCAACAACCTGGTGAAGATGGACTCCCTGTCGCAATACCTTTCAACTCTTCCAGAAGTTGCCCGGCCGCTGAGTCTGACTGATGGGCTGAAGTTTGCCCGCCAGGCCTTCTATGATGGTGATAGCAGTAATTATGCGATGCCGTCTGAATTTGACCTGCCGGGACTTTCATCCTATCTGAACATGAAGAACGCCGGGGGATCGGAAGGTAAATCCGGTGCCTTTGTGAAGTTGCTGGCGGGGTTTATGGACAGCACCGGCAGAGAGGCACGGATGAGCGTGAATATGGCTGATATCGGATCACATAAGCTGCCGGGCCTGTTGTCGAATGTTAGAAAGCGTACCGATGAATTATTCCCTCCCGATAAATATGACGTGCGGTTCACGGGCAGCAGTATAACTTTCCTTGAGGGCAGCCGTTTTATCATCAATGGTCTGAAGGAAAGCGTATTCTGGGCGTTTCTGCTGATCGCGTTGTGTATGTTTTATCTTTTTCGTTCTTTCCGCATATTGCTATGTTCGCTGATCCCCAATGTCATTCCCCTGGTCATCACGGCAGGTATCATGGGGTGGGCCGGCGTTGCGCTGAAACCCAGCACAGTCCTTATCTTCAGCGTTGCATTGGGAATTGCCATAGATATCACCATCCGGTTTCTGGTAAATTTCAAACAGGAATTACCGAATTATGACAGCGTGAGGGATACGGTGGCCCAGACTATTCACAGCACGGGTATCAGTATCATTTACACGTCCATGGTCCTGATTGCAGGTTTTGTCATCTTTTGCTTCAGCAGCTTTGGAGGAACTTTCGCGCTGGGGTGGCTCACGTCGATCACCTTGGTGACGGCCACTTTCACAAATCTGGTTCTTTTGCCGGCGTTGTTGATGGGGCTTCTGCCCGAGAAAACGGCTAAAAATAAATCCGGAAGGTAATTTCAAACTCACTGAGCGGGATCATCAAATAGATTAACTCTTTCCACCCTTACCAGGGAAGGTGTGAGAAGGGCGGAGACTGCCGGGATAATTCCCGCGGCTTTTGCAAATGCCTATGATGCGGAATGCAGGTTCCTAAGGGCAATGGCACACCACGAACTGGTGCTTAATTTTGCCAGACCGTTTGCTGATGCGGCGGGATCAAAAACGGGGATTATTTACCGCGAAATAGGCATTGACAATGAAAAAGCGATCGAAGATGCGAAAGCGCTGAAACGGAGCGATTTTACAGTGGCCAAGAATTACACAAAGATCCTGGAAGACCTCGATTATGCTGAGGCAAATCTGCCCGAGACCCGCGCTGGGATTCTAAAAACTTATCGTGCGACGAAGGCTGCTGCTATAGCACTGAAAATGCGCGTAAAAATGCATATGGGCGATTGGCCAGGAGTCATCGCCGAAGGTGCAAAAATAGTGACTGGCACTACGAGTTTCACGAGTCCGATAGGCGGCTGGACACTCACTGCTTCGCCGGACGGGCCATTTGCCAATAATACGTCGGCAGAAAGTATCTTCTCCATTAAGAACGACGCGACCGACAATGCAGGCGTGAATGGCGCTATAGCCATTATGATGGGAAATCCTGCAAATGGTGCGAGGGGACTTTTAAGAGTTGGCCCAGTTATTTGGAGCGATCCGGAGTGGTTGTGCAGCGATACGCGCCGGAGCACTTTATATTCTACATTGGTCACTGGCGGAAACATCACGCGGGTGTTTACGTCCAAGTACCGGGACTATGCAAACAGTTCCGATGCTGCGCCCATGATCCGTTACGCCGAAGTATTGCTAACCCTGGCGGAAGCAAATGCCCGACAGTCTGCGCTCCCTTCCGCTACTGCCTTAATGCTACTTAATGCAGTACGGAACCGGGCAGTCGGAACACCAAACGCGTACATTGCCTTTATAAGTAAAAATGATTTGATCAGCGCTATCTTAAAAGAAAGGAGGATAGAACTCCTGGCAGAAGGTAAACGCTGGGGTGATATCCACAGGCTTGCCCTGGATCCTAATTTTGCGCCTATTCCGGGCGGCGGAATTCCGGCTAAAGTAGGAACTTCACATACTGAAGTCCCAGGGATATACAACTGTGCAGGCCCAACGGCGGCTATCACAAAATCTATCGTATCCATCCCGTATAGTGACAGAAGATTTATCTGGCCGATTTCACAGGCCGAGATCAATCAAAACCCTAACTATACGCAGAACCCTGACTATTAGAAGTCAGAAAGAAATTGTTTTATCAGGCCGCTCCGGATTTCGGATGCGGCCTTTTTAAAAGCCTGTATCAGTTTTTCTTTTTGGAAAACATGAGTTCCTTTACCCTTTCCTTGTTTTCTGCTTCCTTTTTCAGGTCGAACATCGTCCCGAAAATATGATCCCAAAGGGTACTGCTGACACCGAAACCCTTGTGCTCATCCTTGTAATGATGCAAGTGATGGTTTCGCCACAACCCCTTCATCCATTTGAACGGGGGATTCCAGGCATGAATGGCGTAATGCATGGTGGCGTAAAGCAGGTAACCCAGCATAAAACCCGGAAAAATCATTAAGGTCAGTTTGCGGAGGAATAAATAGAACAGGCTAAACACTACAAAGGCAATGATAATGCTCGGCACAGGAGGCATAAACAGTCGTTGCCGGTCCCTCGGGTATTCGTGGTGATTTCCGTGCATGATGTAAGCAACCTTTTGCATTTTTTTGTTATCTCCCATCCAATGAAAAATGTAACGGTGTGCTACATATTCAAACAAGGTCCAGGAAAACATCCCTGTGAAAAAAAATAACAAAACGCGCCCGGTGGAATAGCCCAGGTCGCTGTGACTGTAGTACAACATATACCAGATTACAGGTATGTACATTCCCCAGATAATGAGGGGATGTGTTTTGGTCAACAGTTCCAGGAAATTACTTTTGAATAACCTGGCCTGTCCTTTGTTGTGAATCTTCTTGAATTCCATAGTATAAGTTTCATATTATAGATACATATGATATAAATTTGACTTTCCCGGCCCTGAATAGGGCGGATCGTCAGGTTAGTCATAGCGAAGTACCCAATCACGCAGATCAGGAGCCATTTTTCTTTTTCGCGAAAGTTCATACTTGTAAATCTTTTCGCCTATCTCCCTGAAAAATGGATAACCAATCTCTTCATATTCATATTTGTCATCATTCAATATGCCATCGCTGTTTACGTAAATGTTTCCGCTCAGCATAAACTCAACTTTGTTTTTAAAATCCACCACATAACAAACATCTGTCAAAAACCCATAGCTCCACCCAGTCTTGTTAAACGATCGGATATATGAGGGGATATCCCTCTTACCGTCTCTGAAAAAGAAAAACTTTGTATAGCTGTCAAAAAAGCGCGCCTTGTCATACGCGGGGAACTTGCTCTCAGACGGCTTCTCCGACATATAACGATATAACAAATTATAATCGCTAGGGTTCAGTTTGAATCTTTTTTTTCTCGCCACCGAATAAGGGAAGAGAACTGATTGCAGCATCTGCTGTAAATCTTCAAGCGAAATATTATTGTGCATCGTGAAATCCATGGGTTCATGAATGAGTTTATCATGCTGGTCCATATGAGCTTGCCCTAATAAAATTTTCTTGCTGAAGTCAAAGATCAGATCGCTGTAAGCCGGTGGCTGCGTCAATATCAGTTTTCCATTACTCAAAAACCGGACCTGATTTGTATAGCGGTTCTCATCGGGTGTCATGCCCGTAAAGCGCCTCGTGATACGGGCATCCCGGTATCCTTTTGCCCACAGACTCTCGTTCAGCATCTCTTGGCCGACGAACTCATACAGCCGGTTATAAGCATCATTATCACTTACCAGGAATACTTTTTTAATATAATGTCCTACCGACGGCAACAGATCCTTAGCCGTTGAATCGGCAACGACTGCAGTCTGACCCGGACGTGAGCTGTCGGTTAGCATCGTAGTCTGTGCATCGACCGGTTCGCTGAGTTCATGCAGCTTCTCCAGCGCGATCAATGCTGTGGGCAATTTTACCATCGATGCGGGATTAAAATAGCGATCCCGATCCACATTCAGATAATAATGGGTAAAAACGGGTTCGTTTTTCCGGGTGCGGTCGATTTTTGTATAAATGACCTGGTAGCGAAAAGTGTCCGGTTGATCCAGAACATTCATTAGTAGTGGAGAAGCATCGGTTCTGATCAGTTTCTCCAGCCAGGGACTGGTTTTTACCTGGGAAAATACTGTGCCCATGACAGTAAAACTAATGAACAGGATTAAGATCGGCTTCATAATTCTAAAGTACTATAAATCCGTTTAATTTTGCTGGAGGCTCATTGCCATAAGCCCCCTGCCGAACTTCTAAATTGCCTACCTTTGCCACCTGAAAATTAATCGGGATGAAGCAGACTCCTTTTTTAGAAAAACACCTGGGCCTTGGCGCAAGAATGGCTGCTTATGCGGGCTATAATATGCCTATCAGCTACACGGGTATCGTAGATGAACACCAGACAGTCAGAAACACTGCCGGCATTTTCGATGTCAGCCACATGGGTGAGTTTATTGTCAAGGGAGACAAAGCCCTGGATCTGATTCAGAAAATTACTACCAACGATGCGGCTAAGTTAAGTGAGGGACAAGTGCAATACAGTTGCATGACGAATGATCAGGGTGGCGTGATTGACGACCTGCTGGTGTACTGCCTCGAAAAAGACAAGGTGTATATGCTGGTGGTGAACGCAGCGAATATTGAAAAGGACTGGAACTGGATCTCCTCACACAACACGGAGCATGCCGAGCTTCACAATATTTCGGAGAGGACAGCCCTGCTGGCTGTTCAGGGTCCGTTGGCCACGGCTATTTTACAGCCTCTGACCGGGCTGGATTTGCTTAATCTGAAATATTATCATTTTGTAAAAGGAACGCTTGCCGGAGTGGATAATGTGATCGTCAGCGCCACCGGCTATACTGGTGCAGGCGGCGTTGAGATCTATTTCAAAGTGCCGCCTTTCGATAGCGATGAAAAGGACCCGACCGCCGGAAAAATATGGGATGCGATTTTTGAGGCTGGTGCATCCAAAGGATTGAAAGCCGCGGGCCTGGCAGCCCGGGATACACTTCGGCTCGAAATGGGATTCTGCCTGTACGGAAATGATATTGACGACACGACCAGCCCGCTGGAAGCAGGACTGGGCTGGATCACCAAGTTTACCAAGCCATTTACTGCCAGTGATATTTTAAAGCAGCAAAAAGCGGATGGCCTGCACCGCAGGCTAAGCGGATTTGAACTGCTGGATAAAGGAATCCCCAGGCATGGCTACGAAATTTTTAATGAGTCAGGGACCAGGATCGGGCATGTAACTTCAGGGACGCAATCTCCATCTCTGAACAAAGCAATCGGTCTGGGATACCTTCAAACGGGCTATAACGCTATCGGATCCCCGCTCTTCATAAAAGTTCGCGATAAATTATTACGCGGAACTGTGGTGAAATTGCCATTTGATTAATTTATTGTAAACAGTAAACCTTAAACCCGGCAAATTAGCTTTGCATAGGTTTCAGCCGTGTAAATCACCGATTTAGTAAAAGGAAATGACAAGAAAACCAACATTATATACGTGCGTGTCTCCCGCATTGATCCATTTATACGATCTTCATCGTGCTGTTGTCGTCGTTGTGGATGTCTTCAGGGCGACCTCCACCATCGCGGCAGCCCTTTATAACGGCGCAAAAAGTGTCATCCCGGTAGATACTATTCCGAAAGCCATAGAAGTCAGTAGGAGAGTGGTGGGTATCGCCGCCGGCGAGCGTGATGGCATGCTGGCCGAAGGATTGCAGCACGGAAACTCTCCGCTCGAGTATAAACGCAGCTTTGTGGAAAACCGGATTTTAGTGCTGACAACAACGAATGGTACCCGTCTCCTGCACATGGCACTCGAAAATGGCGCCGACGACATTGTAACCGGTACTTTTTGCAATCTCAGTGCTGTCAGGGATTACGTGCTTAAGCAAAATAAGAATGTAGTGATAGCCTGTGCGGGATGGAAAGACCGCTTCAATTTGGAGGACACCCTGTTCGCGGGGGCGCTGATATCCAGAGTAAAAGACCATTTTTCCATCCATTGTGACAGCTCTTTTACCGCGGAATTACTGTATACGCAACACAAAAGCGATCTGCCCGGTTTTGCTAAAAACTTTACACACTACCACCGGTTGGTTGACCGGTTCGGCCATATCGAAGATATTGGGTATTGCCTGACCGAAGACAATGCGAACGTCTTGCCGCTATACATTGATGGTCAGTTGATAGACGGTTCGAAGTTGTAACATTCCCGATTCAAAAAATATTTACCAAATAATAAGGAAAAACGCAAAATTTTCCTTTACTTTTGCCGATTGCCCGGAATTGAAGGATTTTATCGGAAAAAAAGGAAAATATGGCCGGGAAATTAAATCAGGAGAAGACCATTGGCATTACCACATCTATTAAAACATATTTATACCTACGGCACCGATGAAGTGATCAGGAGGGGGAAGAAAATATTTTCTCTGGGCAATATCGAGTTGCTGGACTATGATAAACTTTCGGGGGCTGTTAATTTTCGCGTTAAGGACGATGCTTACGACACTTATTACCGTGTTAATGTTACGAAATTCAGTGAGGCCCGTTCCGTTTCCGTAAGGTGTACCTGTCCATATAATCTCGGGGAGATTTGCAGGCACGAAGTGGCAGCGTTGTTCCAGTTGCAGGAGTTGATCGACCGGGGTCGGCTGGGACAGGAAGAGGTTGCTTATGATCAGCGCCACACACTTGTAAAAATCCGAAATCTTGATATACGGTCTGTCAGGCAACTGTGCTCGCCGGACGTTTTCAACGAAGCTGAAAAGTATCTGCAGCGGCGTAAGCCTAAAATATTGTCGGCCAAAGATGAGACCGTGAAAGCAGCGGTACTGCTGGATGGTAAAGAATACAGCGTCGTTATCCGGAAAAATGACGAAAGGAATTTCGATACCAGCTCGGAATATGAGGATTCAGGGCATCCGCTGTGTCTCCCGAAAGTGATTGTCTTTTTGCACCTGATCAGGGCTCACGGATCAAACTATTTTGATACGATTCGCAATCGGGATAATGAAAAAAATAAATTGCTGGAAGCCTACGGATATTCTCTGAACGACGATCTGAAAGGGAAATTCGAATTTGTATTTAAAGAAGGCAAGCCGTTTTTAAGAGTCCTTGACAGTAGTATTAAACGAATTAACACGCCGCTGCCCGTTCAGGCGCGGCAAGTCGTTCACACCAAAGAGGTGGAAACCGTACTGGAATCACCGGTACCTGAGGTTGCAGTTGAGCGGGATCAACAACGTTTGGGCTTCGTTTTTAACATGAATAAGAAAGGGTATCCTTTTTTTTCAGTTGAGGTTGTTTCAGGGCAGATGAATGATGAGGCTGACGCGTTTGTAGGAAAAGTTGAACAACTTGATATCGCCAAATACATTGATATTTCGGGGTTTGGCCCGGCAGATGTTACTGTCCTGCATACAGTAAGGAAATTACAGGAGCAGGATATCCAAAAGTATATCATCCGGAATACACCTTTTCACGCCGACTGGGAAGATTCTACAGACCTGCCGGTCAACGAATTAAACGGAGAAGCCAGGCAACTGGTGAATGAATACATGCTGCCCAGGCTGAAACGGCTATTGAGTGACACCGGCGAAAATCCCCTCGGGTTTGTGCTTCCACAGGGAAAGAAGTTTGTGACCGACAACCTCAAGCAGGTGGATATTTACAGGGATCCCGCCATCCCGACTTTCACCGTGGAAAAAAATGGTGTGGGCTACAATTTTGAATGCCTGATTAGAATCGGAGGAATGTTCCACGGCATAGAAGACAACGAAAGTCCAAACCCGCTGATGTTCCTTTATAATCACCAGCTTTGTTTGTTTCAAAGCACCGAAACGGTTTCGGTTCTGGAAAAGTTCTTGCCCGATGGCAGGATACATATACCGCAGGAAAAATGGCAGGAGACCCTGAATCAGTTTATTTTACCGCTTGCAAAGGACTATAAAGTAGACTTCGACTCGTCCATGTTGCAGACCGTCAAAGGTGTTGCGCCCGAGATAAGATTGTTCCTGGTGGAAAAAGGCGATTACCTGATGTTCCGTCCTACCTTTTCATATTGCGGTCATGAAACAGGACACACAGGCAAGCAGGTCATGCTGATCCCCGATAAGGACAAAATACTGGCCATTCACCGGAACCTGGACCAGGAGTCTTCGTTTTATAGCAGGTTGAAAAACCTTCATTCCAATTTTATTGAAGGAGAGGATGGGTGCAGCCTGGCACTTGAGGGTACCGAGATCCTCAAGAACAACTGGTTCTTTTTGTTTGTAGATGCGATGAAAGAGCTGCAGGTTCCTGTCTTTGGATTTGAAGCGCTGCAGAACTTCCGCTTCAATACGGCTAAGCCTCAAACGCGGATCTACATCAGCAGCAATACCGACTGGTTTGATGCGAGGGTTGATATATTGTTTGGCGATCAAAAAGTATCCGTAGCTGAGGTGAAAAGAGCACTGGTCAACAAACAACAATACGTACAACTGAATGATGGGACCCTTGGGATACTGCCCGATGAGTGGCTGAAAAAATATTCACTGCTGTTCCGGGTAGGCGAGGGGAATACCGATCAATTGAAGCTGTCCCGCTACCACAAAGGAGTCATAGATGAATTGTACGAGTTACGGAATGAGCAGGAATTGTCTTTTGAATTGGAAGAAAAATACAACCGGCTGCGTGACTTTGAGAAGATAAATGAGCAGGAGCCGCCAGAACACCTGAAGGGTGTGTTGAGACCCTACCAGGTTGCAGGATTCCAATGGCTAAACTATCTTAAACAGGTAAATTGGGGAGGTATCCTGGCCGATGATATGGGTCTGGGTAAAACCGTTCAGGCTCTTTCCTACATGGAACATTATAAAAGAGAAAACGGGAACCTGAAGGTATTGGTGGTGTGTCCGACTACCCTGATTTACAACTGGGAAAATGAAATTAAGAAATTCACGCCCCAACTGACCTATCAGATCCATCACGGCAGCGGCCGGAACAGAGCAACCGAGAACCTGCTGAATTTTGATATCACGATTACTACCTACGGCACGCTTCGAAGTGATATCCGGTTCTTTATGGAAGTCAGGTTTGATTATGTGATTCTAGATGAGAGTCAGGCTATTAAAAATCCTGCCAGTAAAGTCACGCGGGCCGCGGGTTTGCTGGATGCCAGTTACAGGATTTGTATGAGCGGGACGCCCTTGCAGAACAATACGTTTGACATCTACGCTCAAATGAATTTTCTGAATCCCGGCATGCTGGGAAGTATCGAATTCTTCCGGCAAGAATTTGCGATCCCCATTGATAAATTAGGTGAGCCCGACCGCAAAGAGCATCTTAGAAAATTATTATACCCATTCATTCTGAGGCGGACGAAGGAGCAGGTAGCCAGGGACCTGCCTGAGAAACAGGAAATGATCCTTTGGTGCGAAATGCAGGATGAACAGCGGAAGATCTATGACACGTACCGGAACGATTATCGCCAGAGGATTCTGGGGACAATCAATGATCAGGGAATCTCCAGGTCGCAGTTTACTATCCTGCAGGGACTGATGAAGCTTCGTCAGATCTGCGATTCTCCTGCCATCCTGAATGACGACGAAAGCTATGAAAATCATTCTATCAAAATTGATGAACTGGCCAGGGAGATAACCGAAGATATGAGCGATCACAAAGCACTGATATTTTCCCAGTTCCTGGGAATGCTGGGCCTGATCAGGCAAAAGCTGGAAGAACTGGGCATCCCTTATGAGTATTTTGATGGTAGCACTTCAGCGCCAGATCGGGAGAAGGCGATCCGGAACTTTCAGAGCAACGAAGAAATCAGGGTGTTTCTGATCTCACTCAAGGCGGGAGGTGTCGGATTAAACCTGACCGCAGCGGATTATGTCTACATTGTAGATCCCTGGTGGAACCCGGCAGTTGAGCAACAGGCGATCGACCGTACGCATCGAATCGGCCAGACCAAAAATATTTTTGCTTACCGGATGATATGCCGGGATACCATCGAAGATAAGATCCTGAAACTCCAGGAAAAGAAACGTGCCCTGGCTAAAGACCTGATTTCTGATGAATCCGGATTTGTAAAATCGCTTACCCGCGAAGACGTGGAATACCTGTTTAGCTAAGTTGTAGTTACCAGTGTTGATAAACCTGGAGTTGCTGCGCCTTTTTGGGTTTTTGGGCAAAGTCCATTTAAAGATCCGGAGATCGATATATTCCGGTAATTTAGTATTTCAAAACTTACCTGAAAATACTTGGCCATGTCTAAAACATTTTACCATTACGTGCTTTCCCTGTGTCTGATGGGAATGATAACTTCCTGCAGGGCCGAAAAACCCGAGCCTAATTTTGCAAATACACAAAAAGATTTTGCGAGCGCTTCGGAGATCAACAAAAGGCTGGGAAGAGGCATAAACCTAGGTAATACTTACGAAGGTGATAAGTCCTGGGGGCGTGACTTTAACACGGAAGATTTTGGGATCATCGCGGGATTAGGATTTACGCATGTCAGGATACCGATCCGGTGGGAGCGGGATGACCGGAGCGAGGCGACTGCCCCATACAAAATTTTCCCTGAGTTTCTATCGAGTATACAAAAGGTGGTGAATGCCGCACTTCGGCACAAGTTGCACGTCATTATCAACATGCATCACCAGGACCTCCTGATGAAAGATCCCGCGGCACAAAAAGAGAGATTTATTGCACAATGGAGGCAAATAGCGGAATTTTTTAAATCAGCGCCGGACAGCGTAGTCTTTGAAGTGCTGAACGAACCACATGAAAATCTTACGCCCGAATTATGGAATGACTATTTTCCATCTGCATTGAACGTGGTCAGAGCGACAAATCCTCGCCGCTGCGTTCTTATCGGAACGGCCAATTGGGGAGGAGTTGGTTCTGTGGGAAAATTGAGAATCCCCGTTGATGATCAACTGATCCTGACCATACATTATTACAATCCGTTTCATTTTACCCACCAGGGAGCATCCTGGGTACAGGGTTCGGATGCCTGGCTTGGTACGAAATGGCTGGACACGCAAGGAGAACGGAAAACGGTGGAAAATGATTTTGCTGAAGTGATCCGGGTGGCTCAGGAAAAGAAGATCCCCGTGCATATCGGAGAGTTCGGAGCTTATTCGAAAGCAGATATGGATTCCAGGATCCGCTGGACCCGTTTCCTGGCAAGATGGTTCGAACAGCAGGGATTCAGTTGGGCTTATTGGGAGTTCAACGCAGGTTTCGGTATTTATGATCCGTCGGCAAAGCAATTGAGACAGGGTTTGGTCAATGCGCTGACCCGCGATGAAATGCCACCGCCAGCACTATGAGGTTGGCTTAATATTGAGCAGTCATTTTGAACCTTGGATCATTGTCAAACTGAATATCTCAGCCCCGCCTGCCTGCCGGTAGGCTCAGCTTCCATAAGTCTGCGCTGAATATTCCTAACCCATGCCTAACTTTGCCGCGTCGATTTAAAATCCTTCATAGTTAATGGAACAGGTATGAAATTCAGAAGACTCATTATTTTGCTAATCCTCGTATTAATGGTAGTTTGTTACCTGACAAAACCTACGCGGGAGGATTTTATAAATTATGCAAGCCGTTCTCTGAGTAGCAACCAGGTCCCGCCAATCGTGGATTATCAGGATAAATTTCTTTACGCTAAAGTCACGGCGACCTACGTGGCTATTCCGGAGTCTGTGCCACCGGATACTAAGAAAATAGCGGTGGGAACCCGGGAAGAATTCATCGGTATTTTTAATAAGTTCTGGCAGGTTAAGAATACCTCACAGAAATAACCGAAAGAAGTGAGGACCGGCAGGAATAAACTGGGGTGACGGGGCGGGATTGAAGTACATCAAAAAAAATAATGAACAATATGTCTGTAGAACCTAGAACGCTGAATGCAAACAAAAAGATCGCTCTGGTAGCGCACGATCATAAAAAAGATGAGCTTCTCCAATGGGCGCTGGCCAACAAACAAAAACTCGCTAAGCACAAACTCTATGCTACCGGCACTACCGGAAGATTACTGGAAGAGGCCCTGGGGCAATATATTACGAAATTTCTGAGTGGCCCGTTGGGCGGCGATCAGCAGGTCGGAGCCATGATTGCAGAAGGCAAGCTGGATATCATGATTTTCTTCTGGGACCCGATGGAAGCGCAGCCCCATGATCCTGACGTAAAGGCGCTGCAGCGACTTTCTGCAGTCTATAACCTCCCCTTAGCCAGTAATGCCGCAACAGCAGATTTTATATTCAGTTCCCCACTGATGGATGAACCTTATCAGGCAGTTCAAACCGATTACAGCGCATACCTGAAACGGACATTACCGGACATTGAAAAAGGGATCTAAAACTCTGGGAAATTAAAGAAAGTGAGTGAGAATAAAGGTTAACTTATAAATATACAAAAAATTCTCAATCAAAAAAAATTACTTTTTTGTCTTTTAAATTACATAGTGATTTTCCTCCGGCGGGCGATCAGCCTGAAGCTATCCGGCAGTTGACAGATGGCGTGCTGAATGGAGAGCAATATCAGACCCTGTTAGGCGTTACGGGCAGCGGGAAGACTTTCACTATGGCCAACCTGATACAGAACACCCAGAAGCCTACCCTGATCATCACCCACAACAAAACCCTGGTGGCGCAGCTTTACGGTGAGTTCAGGCAGTTTTTCCCAGATAATGCGGTAGAGTATTTTGTATCCTACTACGATTATTATCAGCCGGAAGCGTATATGCCGGTCAGTGATATTTATATCGAAAAAGACCTTTCGATTAATGAAGAACTGGATAAGCTGAGACTTAGGGCCACCACCAGCCTGCTGAGCGGGCGCCGTGATATTATCGTTGTGGCTTCAGTCAGTTGCATTTACGGTATGGGTAACCCTTCGGATTATGAGAACGGGATTATCCGGATCAATAAAGGGCAGACCCTTTCCAGGCAGGCATTTTTGCACGCCTTGGTGAATTCGCTCTACACCCGCACAACCCTGGATTTTAACCGGGGCAGTTTCAGGGTAAAGGGTGATACAGTGGATATCAATCTGCCCTACCTGGATTTTGGATACCGCGTCACATTCTTCGGCGATGAGATCGAAGAAATTGAAAGCATTGAAGTGGTCACCGGCAAGCGGATGAATAAAATGGAAAATGCGGCGATATTTCCTGCCAATCTCTATGTGGCGCCAAAGGATATGTTACAGCAGGTCATCCATGAAATTCAGGATGAAATGTCCGCGCAAGTAGATTATTTTAAATCGCAAAACCGGCTCATAGAAGCGCAGCGGATCAAAGAACGGGTGGAATATGACCTGGAAATGATCCGGGAGCTGGGCTATTGTAATGGAATAGAAAACTATTCCCGCTTTTTTGACCGGCGGAACCCGGGCACGCGACCCTTCTGCCTGCTGGATTATTTCCCAAAAGATTACCTGACCATCATCGATGAAAGTCACCAGACCATGCCGCAGATCAGTGGCATGTACGGAGGTGACCGCAGCAGGAAACTGATCCTGGTTGATTATGGATTCAGACTGCCCTCAGCCCTGGATAACCGTCCCCTGAATTTCCACGAGTTTGAAAATCTTCAAAATCAGGTAATTTTTGTGTCGGCAACGCCCGACAAATATGAGCTGGAGAAAACAGGCGGCGTCATCGTGGAACAGGTCGTGCGGCCTACAGGTTTGTTGGATCCGCCGATAGAAGTAAGACCCAGCGTGAATCAGATCGATGATCTCCTGGACGAAATTGATAAAAGAATCAAAAAAGGTGATCGTGTGCTGGTGACTACGCTCACCAAAAGAATGGCAGAGGAAATGGATAAATATTTACACCGGATAAATATAAAATCTAAATATATACATAGCGAAGTGGATACGCTCGACCGAGTGGAGATCCTGCGCCAATTAAGACTGGGCGAGATTGACGTACTCGTTGGCGTAAATCTGTTGCGGGAGGGCCTTGACCTGCCGGAAGTGAGCCTGGTGGCTATTCTGGATGCCGATAAAGAGGGATTCCTGAGGAATGAGAAATCGCTGACCCAGACTGCCGGCAGAGCAGCAAGAAATGTGGACGGGCTGGTGATCTTTTATGCCGATACGATCACAGGCAGCATGCAGCGTACGATCGACGAAACTGAGCGCCGCCGAGAAAAGCAGATAGCTTTCAATATAGAACATCATATAACACCCCGGACCGTAGTGAAATCCAAACAACAGGTGTTCCAGCAAACGTCCGTGCTGGATATTAAAGGGTTTGATCAGAAGGATAAATATGCAATCGGTTTTGACGAGGATCCGGTGAGACAGGTAGCCGAGGAAGAGGAACAATACACCACCATCCCACAAGTGGAAAAAGCTATCGCCAAAACCAGGAAGACGATGGAGAAAGCAGCTAAAGAACTTGATTTTATGGAAGCAGCAAGGCTGAGAGATGAAATGTTCAGGCTACAAAAAGAACTGGAGACCATGAAAAGCTGAAGGGAATACCTGCTGCTATTGAACCATTGAAATTTATGGCCCTCATAGCTTTAATCTTTAAATTCGCCCAAAAATAAATCGAAATGAAAAAAATTTATTTAGTTGCACTGGCAGTAGTTTCCGTTGTTTTACTGTATTCCTGCAAAGGTGAAGATAAAAAAACTGAACAGGTGGAAGCTGAAGCGCCGGCCGACAGCGCACATGTGCAAGCGCCCAAGCCAGCTGCTCCCGCTATTAAAGACGAATCCAAGATCTCCGTTCTGGATGTTGCCCCGGGCGATAAAGACATCGTGAGACGCCTCAAGGTTCTTTACGTGAACAGCGAAGGTAAATCGATTGCCGCAGTATATGGATACAAGCTCAATAATAAAGGGATTGTAATGATTGAAAAACCGGGATCTACAGCCGTTACGCTGAAACAGGAAAATGGGGACGATATCAACGCAGATTACGGTAACGGCAGCGTTAGCTGGAAAGTGAAAGGGAAAGACGCCGTACTTCAGGAAGGAGGCAAGACCACCCAATACAGGTCCCAGGAATAAAGCGATCGAACCGCTTAGCCGGTTGATTTCATTAGAAGGGGCAGGCAGGGCCTTTCGGGGAATAGAACCGGAAGCATGTCTGCCCCGTTTTTATTCGATAGAAAGTAGTTCAGTCCTGCCGGTACGGGACTCTGACTTTACTACACCAAAATCAGGAACAAACCATTCCGTTGATTCTGTATTAAATGGGATAGAAATGCCTATATTCACTACAGTCTTGGCGTGATAGCCGATTTTATAAGCTTCCCAGGTACCGCCCGGTGTCGTTACAGACTCTTTTGAAAGAACTCGCCGGTTCGTGATATCCATTTTCACCCGGGACGTGATACCGGTCCCCATTTTGACCTCCATATCAAAGTTGCCATCTTTCAGGTTTTGTCCAACTTCCATCACTGTGGGATACTCCAGGAAGTCACCCGAACCTACCGCTGCTGTTTCCTGGGTTTGGCCACCTTGCCCCGGTTGAAGCGCAAACCGCATATCCGAATAAAGGACACCACCGTTGCACTTCATATGGCCTGACGATTCCGCTGCGGGGTTGTTCTTCTTATCATAAAACGCCGAGTTGATCCTGGCAGTGACAGAGCCACCCTGCCGTTTCACGTCCAGAATCTTATAGACCATGCGCCCTTCCTGGCTGCCTTTCTTGTTAAAGATCCCCATAGTGACCGTTTTATTGTTTTGGAAATAATAGTAACCGCATTTTTGAGTTAAGCCGGTTAGTGAGATCAATAATAGCAGGACCGTGACTGATGTTTTCATAGTGATACTTTTAAGGAGGAAAGTTACGGCATCAGCGTACCTCGTCATATACCCAATATAGGCGATGACGAGAACGAAAATCCTGATATGCTACTTAAGCGTAGTCTCAAACAATTTGAAGATCCTCTTGTACTCATCGGTCCAACTACTTGGTTCGATGAAACCATGATCTTCCACCGGATACGAGGCGAGTTCCCAATTTTCTTTGCCCAGTTCAATCAGCCGCTGGGTAAGTTTTACGGCATCCTGGTAATGAACATTCACATCCATCATGCCATGACAGATCAGCAGATTTCCTTTCAGGCCATCTGCAAAATAAATAGGTGAACTTCTACGATAGGCCAGAGAATCGGTAAATGGCTCATTCAGGATATTACTGGTGTAACCATGGTTATAGTTTGCCCAGTCTGTGACGGGTCTGAGAGCTGCACCTGATTTGAATACCCCCGGTTGGGTAAACAAGGCCATCAGCGTAATAAATCCGCCATAGGATCCGCCGTAGAGACCGATCTTCTCGGGATCGACCTGGAAATTTTTGACCAGGAATTTTACGGCATCTACCTGATCACTAAGATCCTTGCCGCCCATGTGCCGGTATATACCCGTCCGCCAGTCACGCCCGTATCCTGCCGACCCCCGGTAATCAATATCCATCACGTAGTAACCGTTATCGGCCAGAAGGTTGTTGAACATGTATTCCCTGAAATAACTGCTCCACCATTTATGGGCGTTTTGCAGATATCCTGCACCATGTATAAACAGTATTGCCGGCATACCCGGTTTTGGATTCTCGGGTTTATAGATTCTGGCATAAACCGATGCGCCATCTGAGGCCGGAACCTTAACCAGATCAGGAATGCGCCACCGGTATCGATTAAACGCCGCGCTTCTTGAGGCGTTGGTTATCCTCTTTGCCGAAGCCCCGGCTTTGTTTTCCTGGATGTATAGCTCCCAGGGCCGGTCGACAAAAGAATTGCGGATAGCCAGGTGTTTTTCATCGGGTGACATAAAGACTTCATTGGCACCGGGGAGACTGGTGATTTTCTGCCTTTTACCGGTGCTGATCTGAACCTGCCATAATTGTTTTTCACCGGGGTGGGTTTCATTGGTAATGATGTAAAACGATTTCTGATCATTGGATAGCTTTGTTTGCTGCACTTCAAAGTCCCCCTGGGTGAGCGCCTTCTTTTGATAACGCGAAATATTATATATATAAATATGCGAGTACCCGCTTTCTTCACTTTGAAACCAAAGATTCTCACGGTCAATCCATCCCAGGTTACGAAAAATCCCCGGACCTCCGATCCAGGCATCATCGTGCTGCCGGTCGACCAGCGTCAGTTTCACATCCTCCGGATTCAGCAGCATGATCCAGCGGTCTTTATTATCCTTCGCTCTTATTTCCACGATGCCTGCTTTCCCTCCTGGTGACCAGGAAATGCCGGAAACGGAGACCGAACGCAGGGCGGAATCTTTACGCATTTTCTGTAGTGCTTCGGGATAATCTTTCAGGTAGGGCGGCAGATCCCTGATGCCCGGGATATGGTCTGTTTTTATTTCATAGACCGTATCCCTCCGCCTGTCATACAGGTAAAATGCGGATGTGCCCTGAGGTTGCCCAACTTTTGTCCGGCCGCTCAGATCAGTAGTATATCCGGATTCAGTAACAAATGCCGGAACGATGGTTCCCTTAGCTGTTCCGTGTGAAAAAAGATTATAAGTGACGAACCGGCCGTCCGGACTGATCTGCAGGTTAGCTACCGATTTTCCCTCCAGCGCAATGCTCCTTAGTTTTTTTATCCCATGTTGTTTGTTATAGTCATTGCCAGCCTCTTTCTTATCTTCCCTTTCTTTCAAAACCTGCATATAGGATAGCTGATCCTTCTTTAGCCATGCTTCTTCTTGCGTCGGTATGACTTCCTTTGGCAAGCCCGACCCCGGTATGAATTGTGTGAGTTGTTCTGTAATCCCGGTAGCGATATCCCAGGCAAAGAGATTAGTCTGGCGGGCATAAACCAGTTTGGTGTCGTTGAAGCTAAAAACAGGTGACGATTCGGTTTCGGGGGTTTGGGTTACCCTGACGATCTTCCCTCCACTGTTCTGGTAATAAATATCACCATGTAGTGACCATGCTACTGCATTGCGATGTTTATTGTACTCCATGATGTCCTGGGTTACGAGCTCGTTTTTCCCGCCAGGACTCAATTTCTGCGGCACCGTATTCCCGAGGGTGATCTTGTAGAGCGAATCCGAAGGCGCTTTTTCGGGGTTCCAGGTGAAAAGAATGGATTTTCCATCTGCACCCCAGGATATATTGTCGGGTGAGGTTCCCATCCACCGGGGATCCTGCATGATGGTCTCAACGCGCAACACACCGGGCGCCTGCTGACCATAAAGTGTAGTGTACAGCAGGACCGACAGCAATGGAATAACTTTTCTAAGCATAGACCCTTGTTTTGGGAAAAGAGGAAGTTACGAACCTAAACTTTAAGCAGGTCATTTTTTTAATCAATGGCTAGGGATCGGCCGAGCGCTACTGGTTTACGCCCAGCCGATGGTCTGACTGAACCCCATGGAAGTATTGAGATGAAATTTTCTTCCCCGTTTACTCCCGGTTGATGGTCTGCGTGAGCCGCCCGGATATCGATTTGCTCGCAGTTCTCATAAAAAGAGCCGGCTGCGAAAAAAGCAGCCGGCCTGGATATTATGAATAATGTTGAACTATTTACTCAGGTACATGCTTCTATCCTGGTATAATTTCCTGAAGTAAGGATCCCGGAGATCTTTGATGAAGCGGATAGACTCGCCTGTGCTTTTCATTTCAGGGCCGAGTTCTTTATTTACTCCTGGGAATTTATTGAAACTGAACACTGGTTCTTTGATGGCAAAACCCTTTAGTTTTTTCTCAAAGGTGAAGTCGCTCAGTTTATTTACCCCCATCATGATCTTGGTGGCGATATTCAGGTAAGGGATACCGTAGGCTTTGGCGATGAACGGTGTTGTTCGGCTGGCACGTGGATTGGCTTCGATGACATACACCGTCCCGTCTTTGATCGCATACTGGATATTGATCAGTCCGCGGATATTCAGTGCCTTGGCAATTTTCTCCGCATAGTATTCCATAGTGGTAACCTCCATTTTGCTGAGGTTAAACTCAGGAAGCATAGCATGGCTGTCGCCGCTGTGAATACCTGCCGGCTCAATATGCTCCATGACGCCCATGACGTGAAAGGTCTCGCCATCATAAATGGCATCGATTTCCGCCTCCTGACATCTGTCTAAGAAGTGATCTATCAGGATCTTGTTCCCAGGGATATGTTTCAGCAGGGAGATGACTGCTTTTTCCACTTCGTCGTCATTCAGTACGATCCGCATGCGCTGGCCGCCCAATACATAAGAAGGCCGTACTAAAACAGGGTATCCTACCCGATTTGCCGTCTCGATGGCTTCATCCACAGTGTGGGCAGTGCCATATGCCGGATAGGGGATTTTGAGCTCTTTCAGCATATCACTGAACCTGCCCCTGTCCTCCGCGATATCCATGTTATCAAACGAGGTTCCGATGATCCTTACGCCGAGGTCGCTGATCTTCTCAGCCAGTTTCAGGGCTGTCTGTCCTCCAAGCTGGACAATAACGCCCTCTGGCTTTTCAAAGTCGATCAGTTCCCGCACATGCTCCCAGTAGATTGGTTCAAAATAAAGTTTGTCGGCCATATCGAAATCGGTACTTACCGTCTCGGGATTACAGTTCATCATGATGGCTTCATAGCCCGCCTCTTTTACCGCCAGTAATCCGTGCACGCAGCAGTAGTCGAATTCTATACCCTGCCCGATCCTGTTGGGGCCGGACCCTAGCACGATGATAGATCCTTTTCCATTCTTTTTTACCGGGTCGATTTTTGATTCGTTTTGTTCCAGTGCCGACGGAACCAGTTTTGTATCGCCATTTTTACACGTTTCCTGGATCAGCGTCGGTGTTTCGAAAGTAGAGTAGAAATAAGGCGTTTTCGCTTCAAATTCTGCACTGCAGGTATCCACCATTTTATACACGCGCCCAATTCCCAGCTCTTTTCGGCGATTATACACCACGTCCTCGTCATATCTTGGCCCGGAAGTAAGGTCTCCAATTTGCGCATCACTAAAGCCATTGACTTTGGCTTCCCGGAACAGTTCAATCGGAAGCGTTTCCAGATCGTATTTAGCGAGCTCTTTTTCTATGTCACAGATCTTATTGATCTCTGACAGGAACCAGCGGTCGATACCATTAGTCGCCTTAGAAATTGTACCTACAGATATACCCGCCATCAGGGCATCTTTGATCCTGAAAATACGATCCCATTTGGGAACTTTCAGGTATTCAAGAAGGTCTTCGGCATGTTTAAGGCTCTTACCGTAATAACCCAGGCCGATGGCATTATTCTCCAGGCTCTGGCAGGCTTTCTGAATAGCTTCATTAAAGCTCCGGCCAATAGCCATAACCTCTCCTACACTTTTCATCTGCAGGCCGAGGGTGTCATTGGCTCCTTTGAATTTATCAAAATTCCAGCGCGGAATTTTTACGATCACATAATCCAGGGCAGGTTCAAAGTAAGCCGAAGTGGTTTGCGTGATCTGGTTTTCCAGCTCATCCAGGTTATACCCGATGGCCAGTTTGGCAGCTATTTTTGCGATGGGGTAACCGGTTGCTTTGGAAGCCAGTGCAGATGACCGACTCACCCTTGGGTTGATCTCGATGGCGATGATCTCTTCCGTTTCAGGGTTCATGGCAAACTGCACATTACAACCGCCGGCAAAATTCCCCAGGCTACGCATCATCCGGATAGCGGTGTCGCGCATCAGTTGCATGCCCGAATCGCTCAGGGTCATGGCCGGGGCAACGGTGATCGAGTCACCGGTATGCACACCCATCGGGTCGAAGTTCTCAACGGTACAAATGATACATACATTGTCGCCGCTATCGCGCAATAACTCCAGCTCAAATTCTTTCCATCCCAGCACAGCCTTTTCCACCAGAACTTCATGGATAGGGGAGGCTTGTAATCCCCGGTTCAGGGCTTCATCCAGCTCGTCTTTATCATGTACGAATCCACCGCCTGTACCGCCAAGGGTGTAGGAAGGACGGATAACCAGCGGATACCCGATCTCCTGGGCGAATTCTTTTCCTTCCAGGAAAGAATTTGCAATCCGGGCAGGCGCCACCGAAATACCCAGCTCAATCATCCAGTCCCGGAAAAACTCCCGGTCTTCTGCCTTATCGATGGCTTTGATATCCACCCCGATCAGACGCACGTTGTACTGTTTCCATATGCCGAGATCCTCTGCTTCTTTTGCCAGGTTGAGTGCTGTCTGACCACCCATGGTCGGCAACACTGCGTCAATTTGATTTTCCTGAAGGATCTGTTCAATGCTTTCTGTAGTCAGCGGCAACAGATAAACCTTATCCGCCATCATCGGGTCGGTCATGATGGTCGCGGGGTTACTGTTGATCAGTACCACGCGGATACCCTCTTCTCTCAGACTTCGGGCTGCCTGGGTACCTGAATAATCAAATTCGCAGGCCTGACCAATGATAATGGGACCTGAACCAATAATCAATACGGATTGAATGGAATTGTCTCTGGGCATTTCAGATTAGAAAAAATAGATGATATAATGTGTTCCGATGGATATCGGGACGCAAAATTAGGTTTTTTGGCGGGAAGTAAAGACGGAAATTTCCGGTTAACCTTGCTATGGTCATAGTTTTTAGGTGGTTTCCTCCGCATCGGTATACCCGGCAGCGAATATGAAATGAATAAAGCACCTGGTTTTCGGGTTCCTGAAATAATCGTTAAAACAGGCATGTTCCCACCCTAATACGGGCGATTTATTATATTTGGCACAATGTCTAAAACCTTCCTCCTTATCGTTTTTACATGGATGACCGTAGCTGTATCTGCCCAACTTTACAAGAAACCTGTCTATCCCCAGAACTATTTCCGGTGGCCTACCGTCATCCGGCCTGATATCGTCGCGAACATGGGTGAACTTCGGAACAACCATTGGCATATGGGGTTAGATATCCGGACCAACCAGGTTGTAAACCAGCGGGTTGTAGCCGCAGCAGACGGTTATATCGCATTTGTGGGGATAAAACCATTGAGTTTTGGCCGGTGGATCGTGATCCGGCATCCGAATGGACTATCCACACTCTATGGCCATTTGAACAATTTTGAACCAAAACTCGAAGCCTATATCACAGAACTGCAATACAAAAATGAGTCATGGGAACTGGAAGCGGAGATACCGTCGGGTAAATTCCCGGTTAAAAAGGGAGATTTTATTTCCTACAGCGGTACCACCGGCGGATCGATGGGTCCTCATTTGCATTGGGAAATCTTCGACACCCGTTCGGAACGAAGGCTGAACCCTACGTTTTTTGTGCACGAGATCCGGGATAATATCCCCCCGACCCTGGTCAGGCTGGTCATGTATGACAGGGCTAAATCGATCTATTACCAGACACCTCAGATGATTCGCCTGTCAAAGCGTGAGGGAGAGTATGCCGTACCAGGTGGCAGCATCGTGACGAATCTCAACAAGACAGGGTTTGCGATTCAGGCCTACGATACCCGTAACGGCACCAGCAATCAGGACGGCATCTATAGCGCCAGGTTGTTCCTGGACGGCCGGGAGATCAGCAGTTTTTATCTCGATAGCATCGGCTATGGCGACACGCGTTATATGAACTGTCAGATAGACTATAAACTAAGGACCGAAGATGGCCTGTGGGTACAGCAGGTAAATAAACTTCCGGGCGACCGGAGCGGGGTCTATTATGATCTTGGCGCGAACAACCTGATCAACCTGAATGATACCCTGGAACATGAGGTCCGTATTTTAGTCAGCGATGCCGATGGTAACGTTTCAACCCTCAATTTCCTGCTCAGGAATGACAGGGCTCAGCCCCCCGCTTCCGCGATGTACGAGTGGAAGCCGAATACGTTAAACAGGCTTTTTAAATACGATTTTGAAGCCTATTTTCCCATGTTTGCGTTCTATGACCAGATGAACAGCGGGTATGAACGCCTGCCATCAACGGGTGGCAGCAGTGTCTCAGCTCAGCACAAACTGGGTGAGGTATATATTCCTGTTCAGAACTATTTTGAAGTCAGGATCAAGCCGGATAAAGGGATTCCGGCATCACACAGGAACCGTGTGGTGATCAAACGTTTTGCGCGGACGAATACCGTTCAGAAAGCGGAATGGAGTGGTGACTGGTTAACCGCCCAGTTCCGCGATTTTGGTCGGTTTGAGGCCTTTCTGGACACGGTGCCGCCTACCATTCCCTCGCCGGGAAGTGGGACAGTGCTGAATTTTGACAGAACCGGTCGCATCTCCTTCACCCCGACAGATAATTTTGGTATTGCGTCATTCAGGGCCGAGGTGGACGGGAAATGGATCCGGTTTACGAATGATAAGGGGCGGACCTGGGTTTACTATTTTGATGGGCGAATTTCACCCGGCGAACACAACCTGAAGGTAACGGTCACTGATATCGCAGGAAATGAAACTGAACGAACCTGGCGGTTCAGACGCGGTGCGGCGGTAACGAGTAAAGAGCCGGCACAACGTGGGTTTAAGGGTGAGGGAGAAAGCGACGAAGAAACGGTGGCGGCGCCTCGGGTAGCTGGGAAAAAAACCGGTGGGCATATACAAGCCCGGTCAACTTCGAAAGCTGCTGACAGCAAAGCGAAGGCAACTATTTCTAAAAAGACATCGCATGAGAGAAAAGCTGCTGTTTCCCACGGATCTGCGGCCAAAAAGGGAGTAGCCGGTGCAAAGAAGGAGCCTCATAAGAAACTGCAAAAGAAGAAATGAGTAATTTGCAGTTTATTACTCGTCAAAAAGCGATTTATACATATGGCAACACATTTAAAGGAAGGAATGCGAGCGCCCTCATTCACCGGCGTGGATCAGCTTGGGAATAAGGTCTCGCTGCCTGATTTTCGGGGACAGCTAGTAGTACTGTATTTTTATCCGCAGGATGACACGCCAACCTGTACGGTTCAGGCCTGTAATCTCAGGGATAACTATGCTGAGCTTCAGCAACACGGGTTGAAGTTGATCGGGATTAGTCCCGATGAAGCAGAGGATCACGAGAAGTTTACCCGGAAGTATGATTTACCTTTCTCTCTTCTCCCTGATCCGAAACATAAAATCATCGATAAATATGGCGTTTGGGGCGAGAAACAGATGTTTGGAAATAAGTATATGGGCGTTTTGCGCACGACCTTTTTAATTGACGGGAGAGGAAAGATCAGCAAAATTTTCCAGAAACCCAATTCTGCTAATCACGCTGCGGAGATCATTGAGAATATCCCCAAAAAGTGAATTTTTTTTCAATCAGGGAACAGTCAGGCCTGGCCAGGTTTGCAGCCTGGAAGCTGAAAGGAGCGAATGCAGCCATTGTCCTGGGGCATCGTATCCATTTGCATGGTGTGAGCAAGGCTGAATTCCTGAGCAACGAGCGGTGGCTCCGGCATGAGCTGAAGCACGTTCAGCAATTTGAAAGGCATGGATTTTTTCCCTTTCTGGTAAAGTATCTCTGGGAATGCGCTATCCACGGTTATGAGAATTGTTCTTTTGAAAAAGAGGCACGGGCGGCCGAAAAAGATGAGAATCTGCTGGCTTTGTTTCAATACCGGGGGAGAGAAAGCCGGGCATGAAGCGAAAATTTGTTTATATGAAATGTCGATAAAAATTTTCGAGCAGATTTATCCGACCAAAATGAACTGCGAAGCGCTCATAAGGGCTAAAATAAATAACAAATAATGCGCGTAAAGTTTTAAATGGTAAATCTGCTGTCGGTAGATAGGCCTGTCTGCCGAAGGTAGGCTTGTCTGCCGAAGGTAGATCACCAGAGAAAAAACAAAAATTTATACATGAAGATAATAATTAATATTTTAATGATGACTATGATGCTGGCTGTGACCCAGGGATGCCTGCAATCACGCAAATCGTCCGGCAACCAGGGGAGTCCGCCCAACAAAGTGATTGCTCATCGTGGCGCCTGGAAGCATTCCGGGGCTCCTCAGAATTCACTGGCTTCTTTGCGTGAAGCCATCAGGCTTGGCTGCGGTGGTTCAGAATTTGATATCCGGATGACGAGCGATGGGATACTTGTTATCAATCATGACGCTGATTTCCTTGGGATACCGGTGGATTCAAATCCATATGCCGCCTTGTTAAAGAAAAAAATGTCAAACGGCGAATCCATTCCTACTTTTGAGGCTTATCTGAAAACGGGCATGTCGCAAAAGCAGACAAAACTTATTGCTGAGATTAAAGTGTCGACCCTGGGAAAAGAGCATTCACTCAGGCTGGCCGAAAAGGTCGTTGAGACTGTTCACCGGCTTAAGGCACAAAACTGGGTCACTTATATATCTTTTGATTATGATATATGCAAAAAGGTAAAACAGATCGATCCTGGTGCTCGGGTTCAGTATCTCAACGGCGATGCATCGGCTGAGAAGCTAAAAGCTGACGGGCTGGATGCGGATTATCATTTCAGCGTCTTTCAGAAGAATAAAGGTTGGATTGCTGATGCACGGAGTAAAGGAATTGTTGTCAATGCGTGGACGGTCAACAATCCGGCGATAATGGACGAACTACTGGCACAGGGCATTGACCTGATCACTACCGACGAACCGGAAATGCTGCTGAAGAAACTGCAGGACGAAGTTGAAGTTAAGGTTACGATGTAGGTTAAGATACGTTTACATATCAAAAAGTGTAGTATATAACATCTAAATCCCCTGCCTGCCTCGACTGGCCTGCCCGCCGAAGGAGGGTAAACCGGGAGGTAAGGTTAAGTTTAAGACATATTTACATATATCTAATATCTAGCGTCTAGTATCTAACGTCTAGCGTCTAACATCTAGAAATACGCAATCCGGTAGCTCAGTCCAACCTGAAGTTGCAAAGGTTTACTTTTTTGATACTGGTCTTTGGCTGTGCCTTCTTTGTCGTACAACTTGCTAAAGAAATATTGCGTGCCCACCATAACTTCCAACTCGCGTATGAGTGAGTAGCGGAAATTCAGATTGCCGCCCAGGAGAAAATGATTAGCTGCTCCCCGTTCCTCTATAAAGTTGCTGTAAGTCTTGTTTACGGTATCCCTGAAATAAAAAGCGCTCTCGTATTTCTTATGCAGGAGGTAGTGCAGTACGGGGCCCGCCTGCAGCGAGATCTTCCCAAAGGATTTTGAAAGATTCGCAAATCTGGAACTTAAATAAAGAAGCCTGGTATCTCCGTAAGAAGGAATCATGGCCTTTACGCTGGTGTCCTTGCCGGTCCAGTTATTTGCGGGTATCTTCGTATCATAAGTGTAGGTGATCTGGTTACCGCCGAGAGAAAATGACAATCGCCATTTATTCCAGAACTCAATCCCAAACTCGGCATCCGCGAACGCGCCCACTTTATAATTCGCGACTGAATGAACATTTCCAAAGCCTTGAGTCGTATGAGATGGCAGCTGGTTCAGACTAGGCGTAACACCCAGCTCGCCGGTCTCGATTGTATAATTACCATCAAAGTTCCGCATGTACGTGGAGTTGGCACCAGCGCTCAACTTTATGTCGAAACCCTGGGCCCGTACCAAAAAACTTGGTATCAGGAAATAAAATAAAATCAGGAAATATTTCATACGGAGAATATCAGGCTTGATCTGACACACTACAAAACTAATGTTAATTTTTTAACGACGAAGTCCGGCTATATTATTTTATGCCCACCTGTATAAAACTATGCTGCTTCCCCTGATAATTATTATAGATGATGATCGTGTCGATCGTCTTTGGAATAATTCCCTTTTTCACCAGATGCTTCGGAATTGTTTGCACTTGAAGCACCTCGCAGGCCAGCCACAAAGCGAAAGCCGAGGCCGTAGGGTAATCGCCGCAAAGCTGTTTGAAACGGATCACCGGTAGGTCAGGTATGATCTTTTCGCAAGCCAGGTTAAAGGGATCCATGCGTATATCCCCGTTTTCACCACTGAAGAAAAGCCTGCCCTCCCCTGTCCCCGCCGGGGTTGAACCGATTGTTTCCCCGAACCATTTTGCCACTTTTTCAACATCAGTGGCGTGAAATATCTCCACAGCCTCCAACCTGATATTCGAAATTCCTGGTGTGAGGCCAGCCAGGAACATGGCAGCCCCCTCACCGGCCACCGATCCGGTTGTTTGACGCTCAAACAGGTGTTCGCTGCTGAACGTTGGATTATACCAACCGGCGAGTCTATCGATATTATAATTATACGTCGATATTTCATCTACCCCCCCAACCAGGTAGTGGTTTTCGGGATTTTCCTGCAGCAGCATCATCGCGTCCATTAACGCGTTTTCAAACGCCAGTCCGAAATGCACATGGGTGATATTGTATTTTTGATTCTTTGTAACCAGGCTAAGTTGCCCGGCGATGGCATTTGGGGTGCTCTGGACAAAATCCCCCGGAGTCAGCAGGCCCTCCTCATAATCGATGATCTGGTTCAGGAATTTGATACAGTTATCCATACCGCCGTAAGCAGTGCCGATAATGATCCCGTCGGTTTCGTGTCCTCTCAACAAGGGCAATCCGGCACCCAGACTCATTCTAACCGCCTTGCTCATTCGTCTCAACATACCGGGAGCCACACCTTCCAGCGGCGGTTCAATGGCCTGCAGCTTACCTGCCCGTGAAACGACCGGATGATCCAGGTCTGTAGTCCCGAAACTTTGCTGGGGTGAAATACACCGGTGATCAAGAATATACAAGCCCTCTCCCGTAGTTCCCTGTTGCGGGAGTGAGGGATATGCCTCGGATTTTGTATGGTTACGTGGTTTCTGCATACTCGCCAGCTCAATGTACACAATGTAAATGAATCTGACCAAAGGTCAGGGGGTTTGTTCCAATGCTTTTGCGGAATTTCCGAAAATCAGAGAAGTACAGTTTCCCCCAAAGCCAAAGGAGTTTGACATGACGTGACGGAGCTTTCGTGGCGCATAGGCTCTGATGGGAGCCAGCTTTGTGGTTTCAATGACGTTTTCAAAATTCAGAGAAGGATAAACTTCGCCGTGGTACAGGCTCAAAATGGAAAAGATTGCTTCTACGGCACCCGCGGCACCAAGACAATGCCCGGTATAACTTTTTGTACTGGCAAATTCCGGCATCTTCTGAAATAAGCGAAGCATGGCAATGCTTTCCGTCTCATCATTGTTTTCTGTTGCCGTACCATGGGCGTTGATAAACTCAATATCCTCCGGTTTTAAACCAGCCGACGCGAGTGCACGCTGCATGCTGAGGTATGGGCCGTCCCCTTCAGGGGATGTGGAAGAGGCATGAAAGGCGTCATTGCTGTTGCCGGATCCCAAAACTTCGGCATAGATTTTTTTACTCCCCACTTCTGATTCCGGTTCCAGCACAACAAATGCAGCTCCCTCACCCAGGTTCAGCCCTTTGCGACCCCGGTCAAATGGCCGGCACGGCTCATCAGATAAGATCATCAGGGCGTTGAAACCGTTCACCGTAAATTTCGACAGACTATCGATCCCTCCCGCAATCACCCTTTTTGCCCGGCCATGCTGTATGAGCCTTGTCCCGTACATGATCGAATTGGCTGAAGAAGAGCAAGCGGTGTTCAGGGTGTCAACCCATCCGCCAATTTTCAACTGAGACTGTAGGAAAAGGGTGCTGGCGCTGTTGGAATAGGCACCCAGAAAAGCAGACCCTGTATCTCCCTGCTGGTTTGCGTCCTGGTACATCTGGTCCGTCAGACACATTCCGCCGACGGTACTCGCCCCTATCAGGGCTGTCTCGTGTGACTGCAATAGTTCGTCCGAAAGTCCCGCATCTGAAATGGCTTCCCGGATAGCGAACATGCCTAAAAGTTCAGTCCGGGTAATACCCGGGCTGTCGATTTGAAGTATATTTTGAAGATCTTCGGTCGAATGGCTGACTTCGCCGAAGGGAAGCAGGCTCGTATATTTCGACTGAAAAAAGCGGGCGGGCCCAATACCGCTGCGGCCGCTGATCAGTGACTGCCGGTTTATTGCGACATGATCGCCAATGGCCGTAATCATGCCCATTCCGGTTACCACGACTCTTTCCAAATCAAACTATTTGGTTCTGTGTTGCTCAATATAGTCCACCATGGTATTAATGGTGGTCAGAATTTTTCTTCCTTCCTTGGGATCCTGGATGTTGATCCCATATTCCCTGGAAAGCATAACGATCAGCTCAATAGAATCGATGGAATCCAACCCCAGTCCCTCGCCAAACAAAGGCTCATCGTCCTTGATATCCTCAGGTTTTATCGTATTGAGATTCAAAAATTTTACAACCTGTTCCTTCACCTGCTGTTTTAACTGCTCTTTTTCCATTTTAAATAATAGTTGTCAGAATATTTAGTTACAAATATAATCGGAAGTATTAATTATATATACATTTCCCGCCTCATGCGGATCAGAGCAGTGACCTGGAAGACAAGGATCATGAGCAGCATGGGGATTACGCTGGCCATCGCATCCTTTAATTTGCCACCCTCCAGGAACAGGTTGTAGAAAGCTTCGAGACACCAATAGAGGGGGGAAAACTTCATAATCAGTGAAAAAGACTCCGGCATGGCGAAGGCAGGGACGAGTAATCCCCCAATCGCAGCAAAAAGGACGATAGATATGGCTCCGGCACCGTTACTTTGTTCCTGTGTACGGGCAAAAACGCCGACTAATATCCCAAAACTGGTTGCGCACCATCCGCAGACTACCACAATGAGAAATAAACCCAGGTAATCTCCGGGTAAATTTAAAGGAGGCAAGCCGATTTGCGGAAATACCCATCGACCAATGGCAAAAATGACCACAGCCTGAAGAATTGTAATCAGTATATAGGTGATCTGCTTCGAAATGACTGACAACCACGCAGGAGTGGGCATCGTTTTCAGCCGCATGAAGCTTCCGGAAGTTTTTTCCCTGACGATACTGCTGCCCAGCGAAATCACGATAAAGAACATCGCAAAAACGGTCCAGGCGGGAATATTGTGCTGTGTTGCATTGGGTATGACTGCACTATTTCCCCTTGAAACTGGTTGCTGATTGATGGGCGTTTCGTTGGCCAGGATCTCTTTCTCCAGATTCTCAGGGATGGCTGCAGAGTCGTTTATTCCGCTGTAAAGTTGCCGGATGATATATTTACTTTGCACCATCTGGAAAACATTGCCCAGCGCGGCATCCATACCCTGCCTGAATGACTTTTGCAACGCGGGGTGGTAAAAAAGCTGTACCGGCAGGATTTTGTTTTCCAAACTGTCCACAACCTGACCCGTAACCGGCAGAGGCGCCACCTGAAGAGCACGGGAAGCTACATTTTCAGCTTTCTGCAACACCTGGCGGGAATATCCCTCCGGTATCACCAGGCCCAGGAGCGCATCTTTATCTCTTATCTTTTGTTTCAGCAGGGAGTCGCTGCTGCCATCCGGCATCTGTTTAATGATGAAAACGCCACCACTCCTGAGAGAAGTCTCCAACTGCTTTGCAGCCTCTCCGGTGTCTCTGTTTAGCAGCAGCAGGACGACTTTCTTATTGCTGACCAATTCAAACGTACTGTTCTGCACCATTGCAATGACAATGGCCAGGACGATTGGCATGATGAACATTAACGCAAGGCCCATCCGGTCGCGGACAAGGATCCGCCAGTCTTTCAGAAAGCTTGACCAGAGTTTAAACATATTGTTGGAGGAGATGTGTAATTGTACCCAACCGGTGATATTCCCGATGAGTTTGTGTAACGCGAAAACTATTCAACATTCCAGCTTACCGTGCCGTCTTTGTCGTCCTTTAAGGAAATCCCGACCTGCGTGAGGCGGTTTCTGATATTATCCGAAGTAACAAAATCTTTTCTGCTCCGCGCTTCTTTGCGGATATCCATCAGTACCTGCATGACCTCCTTCAGTTTTTCATTATCTGCTTCTGAAACGTCTTTCAATCCAAAAATATCTTCCAGGTATAATTTGAAAAAATCCTGTAATTGTTCAAATGTGGATACTGACAATGAAGTGACCGGCAAAATATTGTCTTTGATTCCATTGATGACAGGCGCCAGCTCAAACATATTGGCCAGCACCTTTGCTGTGTTGAAATCATCTTTGATAAAGCTGTCGGATTCTTCGATCAGGGTGGACACTTTTTTATCCAGGTCCGCATCTCCCGCGGTTTCCGTTAATTCACCCGAACGCAGTTTCAGTTTCTGGAGGTTTTGATAAGCCTCCCAAAGCCGTTTCAGACCTTTCTCCGAAGCCTGTAACGCGTCATTGCTGAAATCCAGCGTGCTGCGGTAATGACTTTGCAGGATGAAAAATCTAACAGTCATCGGATGAAAAGCCTGGCTCAGGAGTGGATGATCACCACTGAACAATTCCGTCAGCTTGATCACATTATTGTAGCTCTTGCCCATCTTCCGGCCGTTAATGGTGATCATATTATTGTGCATCCAGTAGCGGACCGGCGCCGTGTGGTTGCAGATCGTGCTTTGCGCGATTTCACTTTCGTGATGTGGAAAAAGCAGGTCCATACCACCACCGTGGATGTCGAACTTCTTGCCGAGGTATTTGGTTGACATTGCCGAGCACTCGATATGCCAGCCCGGGAAACCCTGGCCCCAAGGGCTATTCCAACGCATGATATGCTGTGGCGGCGCGGCTTTCCATAAGGCAAAATCTGCTGAATTCCTCTTTTCCTGCTGACCTTCAAGGTCCCGGGTTGCCTCCATGAGGTCTTCTATTTTCCGGCCACTCAGCTTGCCGTAATCGTGACCTGCGGCATATTTTTTTACATCAAAATAAACTGATCCGTTTGATTCATAGGCGTAACCCTCATCTATGAGTTTCCTGATCATGTCTATCTGCTCCATAATATGACCGGTGGCTGTTGGTTCGATAGAAGGCGGCAGGTTATTGAATTGCGCCATGGCCCAGTGAAACAGATTGGTATATTTCTGTACCAACTCCATCGGTTCAAGCTTTTCCAGTACGGCCTTAGAAGAGATCTTATCCTCCGCTTCACGTCCCTCTTCTTCAAAATGTCCCGCATCCGTTATATTTCGGACATACCTGACCTTGTAACCTAAATGGGTCAGGTATCGAAAAACAACGTCAAAGGTGACATAGGGCCTGGCATGACCCAAATGACTTTCCCCGCTGACGGTCGGGCCGCACACATACATTCCCACATAACCGGGTGTGATAGGTGTAAAGATCTCTTTTCGCCTGGTCATGGAATTGTATATTTTCAACTCACTCATGGATTTGTAAACTTTTACTAAGGGTGCAAAAATAAAGAAAGCATTTGGGTTTGATGCCAGGGCGAAAATAGGAATTTCAGCGATAAGTGCCGGTCTCCCCGCTCCGGAACCGAGAAAGATCCGGTTCTCCGGGCCTCTTTGATGTCCAACAATCAGGGTTAGTTATTTTTGAGCTCAATATCGGCTACCAGCATATAATGATCAGAATAGGGAGTCGTGATCCGTTTGAACTGCGCGACATTAAAATGGTTGTCGGGTAAAATATAATCTATTCGGAGCGTAGGTGAAATTGAATTATAGGTTCGGCCTATTCCGTGACTTTTGACGAGGAAGGCATCCCGCAGGTTTCCTTTCAAGGTTCTGTAGGTATAGGAATTGGGAACATCGTTCAGGTCGCCGCAAAAAACTAACGGGAACAGACTGTTCTTCATGATATCTCCTACCATATCGGCCTGAATACTACGGTGACTGATAGCAACGGAGAGTTTTCTGAAAATGTGAAATGCATTATCCATTATTTTTCCTTTGCCTCCTTTCAATTCTTCAATCTTTGAAAGATCCCCCTTCTCGAACTGGTTTGATTGAAGGTGTGTAGTATACACTCTTACCGTCCGATTTCCGATCCGGAGATCCACAAATATCAGCGCTTCGGGCAGGGTTGGCCGGGGAAACCTGACAATACCTGTATCCTGAACAGGGTAACGGCTGAAGATAACGCTTCCGTTAAACAAACGGTCGCCATCCCAGTCATGGGAATAGTAATAATAAGGATAACCCAATCCTTTGCTGACTGCCACGATGTTATTGTACCAGTCGGGATCGATGGACGAACTGAACTCCTGGAAACAGAGGATATCGGCGTGCACCCGCTGAATCTGCTGCAACATCTTGTAGCGGGTCTGGCTGCCGGCATTATTGTTTTTTACCATTTCTACGAATCTCGCCACATTCCAGGTGGCAATGCGAATATGGTTTGGCTGCTTTTCTTCCCGGAACCTGCCTGGAAAATGAAAGGCATAAAAGTTAACGATCTGTCCACCTCCCAGTAAAATGGTTGCAAGTGAGATAAATGCAAGTTTATTCCGGGCCAGGATCCACCAGACCAGGAAGACCAGTACAGCAAGCAGCAGCATGGGGAATGCCAGGCCGATCAGTGAAAACAGTGGCCAGATGCGCGGATTGAACCATGGGTTGATACAGGCAAGCAGGAACAGACCCACGACCAACAGGTTGATGATGAGCAGCACTCGATTGCTTATCCGTTTGAATTTTCTCATGAATGATTCACGTTAACTGAAAGATAAGCATGTATCGCTTTTCAACCTAATTCCAGCAACCCTAAAAACGGTCTAAAGAAATGGATTTCAACGGTAGAAAACTGCGATGTCCTGTAGATGGTTATTTTTCCAGATCTTCCTCACGGCTGGCCCGCTCCAGCATATCTTTTTCTTCACTGCTCAGGTTATCATACCCGCCGGATTGATTGATCTTATCGAGCAATTCATCCAATTTTTGCTGTGTGACGCGGGTTGATTTCCGATAGGGCAGGCCAGGTGTATGATAAAACAGGGAGGAACTGCCGCCCCAGACGGTCTTGCTGCGGGTTTTATCCGGGTTGAAGAGATTGGTAAACCAATCGTAAAGGGCATTCATCCATTCACTGCCGTCATAACCTCTTCGCAGAATCATGATAAAAAGGAAACCCGATAGTGCGCCGACAATATGGGAGACGAGAATCGGTGCATTGCCCGGAGAAAGTCCCGCCAGATCTACTACCAGAAAGATGACTGTAAGGATCCATAGTGAAAAACCACCGCCGAGAACCGGCAATACCTTATAACCCGGTGAAATGGTCGTAGCCGCAATAGCAATCGCGAGAATGGCCGGGGCCGATCCGAAATAGTGAAACAGCCCGGATGTGTCCTGTCCCACAGAAGTGAACCTGGCCACCACCAGGAATGCAGCAGCACCAGCCAGGGTACCGTATATAAACATGGGTATCAGCTTACGGTTTCCTGTCAAGTCGATAAAAATATATCCGAAAGACCACAGCCATAGCATATTGGCAAATAATGGCCAAATTTGGAGATGCACCAGTGAGTAAGTCAGAAAGGTCCATGGTCTCGCAATGGCTTTACCCGGGTCTGAAGACAATGCGAACCAGCTTAATACATTGCGGTTAAAATTCTCAGCTACCGCACCGCCTTCGGGCATGAACACGTAGATGATAGCTTTAAAGAACGCTAAAATGACAAACAGGATCATGCTGATCGCAATCAAAACAACCAGGGGGTTGACGGTCGTGCCGAAAGACAACCTACTGTCATAGTCTCTGTCTGAGATGGACATAAGAAAAAATTTAGACCCGCTCGCGGATCACGGTAAACACTTTCTAGAATAACGTTTTTCGATTGGTTTTGTTCCAGATTTTCAATAAAATAAATCCCGTGACTGCTCCTCCCAGGTGCGCGAAGTGCGCGATGTTGTCTCCCGACATTTGTGAGATGCCCCCGAACAGGTCCAATGCTACGAGGCCCAGAATGGCCCATTTGGCCTTGATGGGAATGGGAATGAACATGATATACAATTCCGTGTTGGGAAAGGTAACCCCAAAGGCGACAAGCACGCCAAATACGGCTCCGGATGCTCCCACAGCAACATCGCCTGAGCCAAGTATAGATTGCATCAGGAGATGAGACGCCGCGGCACCAAGTCCGCAGATCAAATAAAAGATCAAAAATCTTTTCGAACCCCAAACATTTTCCATGATTCTCCCGAACATCCACAGGGCGAACATATTGAACAGGATGTGGTAAAACACTATTCCGCCACTGGGGCTGTAAGAAGCATGGGCGAACATGTGCGTGATGATCTGCCATGGCCTGAATTCAGAGGTGCCGATCGGCCAGAGGCCTATCTTGGATGTCAGGTCATATTTTGGATCGTAGAGTAACTGGGCTACCCATACAAGCACATTTGTGAGGATAAGATTTCGAACCGCCGGTGGAAAATTTTCAGGTGGACGCTGATAACTGAAGTTACTCATTCAACAAAAATAAGGTATGGTCACAAAATTTAGCCGGACAATCATATTAAGTAGCAGAAACTATCGCAAATTCAACATGATTACGCCTTAGCAGACCCGGAATTCAAACATCAACCCGGCATTTCCAGGAAAACCACATCAAGCGGGGGGTAAAAGTTGCACAAACAATTAGCCGCCGCGCTTGCGCTGCATATATCTGCGTACATTTTCCATTTCTCCTTTTTCCCTGGCCGGGATTTTCCGGACAGTGTCAGAAGTCAGCCTTTTCTTCATGAGAAATGCACTATCGGTACGCGTGATGCTGTCCACCGGCGCCCGGAAGGCAGAATCTGCCGGTAGCCTGACGGTTGCAGAGTCCAATTCTACGGACTCCGTAATGCGGATCAACGTGTCGGGCAGTGGCGGTGGAGCCTTCTTTTCACTACCGCCACAGGAACTTACGGTCATTGAAATTATCATGACAAGGCAGTAAAAAGTGAGATGCTCCTTTTTCATTGTGAATACGTTCACAATATTAGGTAATTAAACGTTAAGGTTTCCCCTCACGCTCAAAACTTCCTGCCACAAATTTTTCGGGAGCATTTTCCCTGGCCGCATGAGAAGTGAATTTGTAAAAAATAATGGGTTGTTACCTGACACTGAGATAAATCGACCTTCCACACATTATTATTTCTCGCCAGTTACCGCCGTTTGAGTTGTACGACATTTTCTATATGCAGAGTATGTGGAAACATGTCCACGGGTTGGATACGGGTTACCTCGTATTGTTCGTCAAGAATGGCCAGATCCCGCGCCTGCGTAGCGGGATTGCAGCTCACGTAAACCACCACTGGTGCTTCCATTTCATTGATCTTTCTAACCAGTTTCTCATGCATTCCGGCCCGAGGCGGGTCCGTAATGATTACGTCCGGCCTGCCATGTGCATCAAAAAAATCATCGTTACAGATATCAGTCACATCGCCGGTGTAAAACGAACTGTTTTTCAAGTTGTTCAGTTCGGCATTGAGCCTTGCGTCTTCCACCGCCTCTGCCACCATTTCCACACCAATCAATTTACCCACGTTTTTACCGCAGAAAATCCCAATACTGCCCGTACCGCAATACAGGTCGTACAGGGTTTCCCTGCCGGTCAGTTCAGCAAACCGGCGTGTCACTTCATATAGTTTTGTTGCTTGTCTGGTATTGGTTTGAAAAAATGATTTAGGTCCGATCTTGAACTGGAAATCTTCCATTTTTTCTATGACATAGCCCTTTCCGGAAAATACCACCGGCTCAAGGCCATGCAGGCTGTCGTTGAATTTATTGTTGATAGTGTACAATACGGAGGTAATGCCCGGAAACTTCGCAACAACATGTTGCAACAGGGCGTTGATCTTTTCGGGATCGTCATAGCCAAAAACAAGATTGATCATCCATTCCCCGGTTTCGCAGATACGTACCTGGAGGTTTCGCAACAGTCCGCGATGGTTTCTAAGATCGTAAAAACTGTAACCGTTCTCCAGAGCAAATGCCTTCACAGCCAGTCTGATCTCATTCGAAGGCTCTTGCTGCAAGTGACAAGTTTGGATATCCACGATCTTATCCCAGAATTTTTTTGCATGAAAACCTGCCACATTTTGCTTACCTGCCAGGTGAGGGTCGGCGCCTTTTTCTTTCAGCGCTGCAAATTCTTCTTTTGGAATAAAGGTCTCCGTTGCAAAAGTGTACTCAAGTTTATTCCGGTACCGCATGGTCTCGGCGGCGCCTAAAATCGGCTGGATTTCGGGGATTTTTAATTTCCCAATTCTTTGCAGGCTGTTGGTGACCTGCTTCTGTTTGTACAATAGTTGCTTTTCGTAGGGCAGCATTTGCCACTGGCACCCACCACAAACCCCAAAATGGCTGCAAAACGGGTCGGTACGGTCGGGCGACAACAGATGAAAACGCACCGGGTATCCTTCCCCCCAATCTTTTTTGTTTTTTACAAGGCGGATATCCACGATATCACCGGGCACAACCTGTTCCACAAAGATCACCTTCCCGTCCACCCGGGCCAGAGATTTTCCTTCGGCGGCATAATCTTCCATCCGGACTTTTTCAAGAATGATATCTTTTTTCCTTCGAGCCATACAACAAAAATAGCAGGTAATCAGCCTGACGGGGTTGGTTATAGTTGTCTGACCACATTTCCAACACGATCGGGATTCCCCAGTGTGTAAAAGTGCAGCACCGGGACCCCATGCTTTTTCAGATCCTTTGCCTGCATCAGCAGCCATTCCTGTCCCACTTTCTCCACATCTTCATTGGATCCGCATCTTTGCAGTTCCCTGGAGAGATCAGTGGGCAGGTCGATATGAAAGATTTTCGGCAGCACGGTCATCTGGTTTTTGACAGCAATGGGTTTTAGTCCGGGAATGATTGGCACGGTAATACCTATTTCACGGCATGCTTTTTCAAATGCATAAAACCTTGAATTATCAAAAAACATCTGCGTGACAATATAATCTGCGCCGAGGTCCACCTTACTTTTTAAATAACTGAGGTCCGTTTCCATGTTTGGCGCCTCAAAATGTTTCTCCGGATATCCTGCCACACCTATACTAAAATCAGTCTTCTTCCTGTTTTTGAGGTCATCTTCCAGGTAAATGCCATTGTTTAGGTTCACCACTTGTTTAAGAAGTTCCGAAGCGTAATGATGGCCATCGGGGTTTGGTATAAATGCCGTTTCATTTTTAGCTGCATCACCCCGAAGCACCAGCACATTGTCAATGCCGAGGTAATTCAGATTAATCAGCGCATCTTCCGTTTCGCTGATACTAAATCCCCCACAGATCAGGTGGGGTACGGTGTCCACATTATATTTATTCATAATGGCAGCACAGATGCTTTCTGTTCCCGGCCTCTTTCGCACGATTACTTTTTTGAAACTTCCATCGGGATTTTTCTTAAAGACATGTTCGCTGCGATGGTAGGTGACATTAATATAGGCCGGTTGGAATTCCATCAGCGGATCCAGGTGATCATAGAGCGCCTCAATACCTCTGCCTTTCAGCGGAGGCAGAATTTCAAACGAAATGAGCGTATCTTTTGCCTGGTTGATATGGTCAATTACCTTCATAGGCTGCAAATCTAAGATATTCGTTAACAGGCCGTCCCTTGCCGGTAAAAAAATCATAATTCTTCCTTTGGGAAGGCAAATCTTCCTGCTTTCGCTATTTTTGCCCTGGATGAGTATTACTATCTATACAAAAAACCTTGTAAAGCGCTACGGTGCCAGGACCGTAGTAGACCACGTATCCTTTGAAGTCAACCAGGGAGAGATCGTTGGTTTACTTGGGCCGAATGGCGCCGGGAAAACGACTTCTTTTTACCAGGTCGTGGGACTTATCAAACCCGATGAAGGGGATGTATTCCTGAACGATGAAAATATCACCCCTTTGCCCATGTATAAAAGGGCCAAACTGGGCATCGGTTACCTGCCGCAGGAGGCCTCTGTTTTCAGGAAGCTCAGCGTGGAAGATAATATTGCGGCAGTGCTGGAGATGACCAAACTGACCCGCGAAGAGCAGCGTGAAAAAAGGGAATCGCTGATCGCGGAATTCCGTCTTGAGCACGTGAGGAAAAGTAATGGCGACGTACTCAGTGGTGGTGAGCGGCGGCGAACGGAGATCGCCCGGGCACTGGCAGTAGATCCCAAATTCATCCTCCTGGATGAACCGTTCGCAGGGATTGACCCCATTGCAGTGGAAGATATTCAGAGCATCGTAGCCCGGCTTAAATACAAAAACATCGGGATTTTAATTACCGATCATAATGTAAACGAAACTTTATCTATTTGCGACAGGGCCTACCTTATGATTGAGGGAAAAATTTTCAAGAGTGGCACTGCCGAAGATCTTGCGGAAGATGAGCAGGTTCGAAAACTCTACCTCGGCCGGAATTTTGAACTTAAACGCAAAGATTACCTGCACGAAGAGGCTCTGAGGGAAAATTCCCGGGATGCTGAAATCTAATGCCGCGCCTGCGTCAGCACAAAATAAAAACGGCCCCGGGGACAGGCCGCTTGTCAAAGGATTAGATGATGCTCAAGAGTCAGGGAACAGAATTTGCGGATTCTTCTTCAGAAACTTCCAGTTTGTTGTCTGCCGAAAACTTATTTCGATAAACGGTAAAATCCTGGATTATACTTTCAATGGTTTCCAGCGCCTCGTCTGAAGATTGATGCAGGTCAGGCATTTTTTGATCCAATAAACCGGCACCCAGGTTGATATTTTCTGCTTCAATTTGAACCACTTTCTTAAGGATAGATATTTCACTGTTTTTCAGGTCTTCCAACTCTCTTAAAATCTTATCCATTATACCCAACTTTTCACGTTTTTCCATAAGAAAACATTTTAAGTTAAATTAAATTGCCCGTCTGCTCAATCTTGTGAACCAGAAATTTCGCGGCATTCAGGGTCAGTTATCAAACGCCCGGTCATTTCCGGAATTTGGCAAAGTCCGGGAACTACGCTTATTCCGGAAATGGCACAAATACCATGCAAAAGAATTTTAATTTGGGATTTTTAACCATATCTCCACATTCCGGATCCAGCGCACCTTTCAAAATTTGTATGACTTCCCAAGGTTTAACAGTTCAATTAACAACTATAGCCGTGTCTCACAGCTATAAGCTGGTTTTAAGTGATTGTTCAATCGAGGAACAGGTCGGGAAAGAGAGGAGCGCCCGGCGTTACCGCGTATTTGTCGAGATTGGAAATTCCTTCCAGCAAGAGGACTTTTTCATCAATAAAACAGTTCCCGCTTCGGGCACCTGGCGCACTGGAAAGAATATGAAAAGCAGCGTCAGCAACAATGCCGGCGTTTCGGCTCATCTTTAAAAGATCCTCTCCACCCGGGAGTTGCCTGATGGCTGCAGTATTGATAATGGTTTTGGGCCATAATGTGTTGGACGCAATGGGTATCTGCTTAAATTCTTCAGCCCAGCCAAGCGCCATCATCGTCATATTATATTTCGAGATCGTATAAGCCTGATGCTTAGCCAGCCATTTTAAATCCATATCTAAAGGTGGGGAAAGGGTCAGTATGTGTGCGTGGTCTGAGACTTTCAAATAAGGCAGGCAGGTCTTGACAACCAGGAAACTTCCTCTGACGTTGATATCGAACATCAGATCGAATTTTTTGATTTCCGTATTCTCCGTGCCGGTCAGTGCGATCGCGGACGCATTATTGATCACGATATCAATACCTCCGAATGTTTTCACACCTTCAGACACGGCATGCGCAACCTGATCCTCAAAGCGGATGTCACAGGGCACAGGCAAAGCCTTGCCACCGGCAGCTTCGATTTCGCTGGCAGCGGTATATATAGTGCCTTCCAGTTTCGGATGTTCCTGAACCGTTTTTGCCGCAAGGATAATATTAGCACCTTCGCCCGCCAGACGGATAGCAATGGCTTTTCCGATTCCCCTGCTGCCGCCCGAAATAAAGAGGGTTCTGTTCCTGAATTGCATAGGGTCCTGTTTTAACGGGGAATTTCGCCTTCACCGGTTTGTATCTCCCCGGTTACATTTTTGAATGTGATCTTCTTAAGATCCTGCGTTGCTTCCAGACCATATTTACCATCCAGCTTTTGAGTGGGTGAGCGGTAAAGTGCCAGTTTATCTGTATAGAACAACTCTTTATTCTGATCCCACCAAAGGTCTTTGCAGTAGATTGTATCGCCTCTTTCACTGATCACTCTTACGCTGTCGCGCAGGTAAACCTTATTCGTATTTTCCATATACTTACCATATCTGGCATCGAGACGGGTATCCACGATCTTAAAATCGTTGTAAAAATCCACATGAAGGGATTTGGGGAATTCGGTGTACATCGTATCGGTCATAACGCGTAGCATGACCGGTGCAGTGAGTTTGGCTTTGACCTTGCCACCCTGTGACAAAAAGCTTTGAATATTTGTAGCCTGATCAATCATAGGACCCCGTTTTTGCAGGGCAGCAATATCTTTCTCGCTGTTCTCGCAGGAAGAAAACACGGTCATCAGGAATGCCGGAAAAACCAGATATCTGACAAGATTTTTCATCCGTATATTTTATTTCACTGCCTTCGGCGGCTAGTGATATGGTCGAATGCCTGCCTTTTTGGTAAACAGGGAACTTCGCTTATACATTCGCCGGTGTGAGAAAAAGTCTCCTAACTTCTTTTCATAACCAGATTGCACGCGCAGGCGGAAAGAATATTATCCCGGCCCGAGCTATTCATACCTTCTTTTGATAAACCAGAAGTCAGTGAGCGAGAATCCAACGGAAAGACGGTACAGATCCTCTTTCATCACATTGCTGTTACTTCCCCGTTTTATGTATTCAAAAGCCAGGTTGATCTGGCTGGCCTGTCCTTTTGCCTGTTGGTTGTAATTAGCCAGGGGTAAGCCCATCCCCACCGTAAGCCCATAGGTGGAAAGCGTTTTGGACGGATAAATATAATCAGGACCCGTGAAAACGCCGAAGCGATAGGCTGCGTTGCTAAAATAGTTTGCTTTGCGGGCCGGTCGTAGTTCGGCACCGAACTTCGCAGTCCAGTTGGATTTTACTGAGCTATCGGGTTGTCCGTAAAACCGGTACTGGTCCCAGTTGTTCCGGGTGAAATCGATTCCAACAAGCCATCCGGATTCTTTCCCCATCATATCCTGTGGTTTCTGGAGCAGAAATCCGGCAGTAACCTCGGCAGGGTAAATCAGATTTCCTTTGATGCCGCTTTGGTTTAATACCGTATCTACCACGGCGTAGCCAGAGGTGCTACTATAGACATAGGTACCGGCCGTTTGGTCACGCGTGGCATTTAGTTTTTGCTGCCAGTTTCCGAAAGCGCCCAGGCCGAGATACATTTTAGAACTGATTTTAAACTGATACTGAACGCCTGCATCAAAATACAAACCGCCAAGGGCCGTTTTTGTCCTGCGGAATCCATTTGCATAATTTATTGAGTCATTATGAATGGATCTGCGTGTGGTATAATCCTTCTTTCCAAACATGTATCCGCCGTTCATACCGAGCCCTAAAAACGAATTCTCACCGGTTTTGAACTTAACGCCCGTACCGAAGTAACCCAGGTTCAATCCTCCCGTTCCTTCGTAAAGGGTCTGTCCCTTGTCGATAACCCTTCCTGTCGCCGCGTCAGTGATCTGACTGCTGTCGATTAGTTTATAATCTATCGCGTGTACAGGTCGCAATCCAAAGGCCAGGCCCCAGTTTTTTCGCAGGGGGAGGCCGAGACCAACATTACTGAAAATAATATTATTCGATGTAAAACTCTTGTTCGTCCCCGGATCAATGGTCCGGCGCCCTTCATAGTTTACCCCAATATTCAGTACGGCACGTCCGTACGAAAGTTTCCTGGATTTCTCCTCATTCGTGGAGTAGAAAAAGGCATAAGTAGCAGGATTGGAATAGTTGATGTTGAAATAGTCGTTCGAAGCAGCGCTTACGCCGCCCATTCCACGTGTCATGATGTTTGTTCCAGGCGCCCGGTCACCCAACCCATACCGGGAAAAAGGTGAATTGTTTTGGGCATGCAGTGATGAACGAAGCCCCGGGAACAGTAAAACCATCAACAGGAAGAGTATAGAAATACGGTCGAATTTTCTAAGCATTGTTAACTTCACTGATCGCATAAAGTCCTTTAAATAATAATTCTGGGTCGGCAAATATCCTGCTTTTCAGGTGTGATGCCAAATGTTGCAAATCCCCCCCGGTTAATACCACGTTAAAGTTGTCAAATTTAGCACTGTATTCCGAGATAAAACCATCTAATTCATAGGCCATTCCCAGGATTACGCCGGATAGTATATTTGTTTCAGTATCATAGCCGATCAGGGGCACGTCGGCCTGTGCCTCGATCAACGGAAGCTTTGCCGTGTAGTACTGCAGCGATTTGAGCCGTATTTCTAGTCCGGGGGAGATCGACCCGCCCACCAGTTCACGGTATTTATTGAGAAAATTTAGGGTGATGCAGGTTCCAAGACCGATAATGAGGAGATTGCAGTCGGGATAAAAGTGTACGCCACCCGCCGCCAGAGCCAGCCTGTCAGCCCCGATTGATGCAGGCTGACCAATGGGTGTTGTTAATGGGAGGCTCGACAGATGGTTCAGCAGGTGAAAGCGGGAGTGCTTCCTCAGCAGAGGCTCTATCTCAGGGTTGTGGTCGATCACGGACGATAAAATAGTCTTATCAGGTTTGTAGGTCTCAATCAAAGATTGAAAAGTGCGCGTGCTATCATCCTCCAATACTAATATTTTATCGATTTTATCCTGTTTGAAAATTGCGGCTTTTTTCCGGGTGTTGCCAAAATCAAAACAAATAGTTACAGACATTTCGTGAAAATAGGTTAAAATTCAGGATTCAGGAAAAGTAGTATATAAGTAGTATATAATTAAACTTCCGGGAATTTGCGGTCACTTAGGGTACGGACCTCTGTAACTTTTCAAATGACGGAAATGACCGTTCATCTGAACTCGCTCCTTGAGAAGATGCAGGGCAGTAACCGTAGGTAGAATTTCCATAAAATGTCTTTTCAGGTAAGCCTGTCTCTGTCTTTCCGTAGTCAGTTGCAGGAACTCGTATTCCTGCTGCAGACCCAGGCCGGCGAAATGGGCAATGTCATAGGTCGAAACGACTCCTTCGGCTTTCAGGAAAGATTTTTCGATACCCAAGCGCTTCAAAACCAGGTTGGCCTGGGTGACCAAAGTTCTCATGGCCGACTTACTGCCATCGGTTGAGTTTTCCGGATAATTCACGATTGCGCCGCTGTACTGCTTTTCAGGGATTTTTGCAATGATTTCGAGCACCCTGAATATGTCTCCCGCCCGCGTTTTAATATCCATTTTGCCGCCTTCGTAGGTGTGACTAACTTCTTCGATGTGAAGCAGGGTCCCAAATTCCATTACTTTTTCCTCCAGTACAACGGGGATCCCAAAGGGCTTCTTCTGAGCCAGGCAGTCCTTGACCAATTGCTGGTACCGGACTTCAGAAATATGCAGGTTCAGAAATTCACCGGGGAACACCACAATTTCCAAAGGAAAAATGGGAATGAAATTAGTCATGCGCAAACATACATTAAAAACGCGGGTCCTCCCGACCAGCGAATTTCGCGGGAGATAGCAGCCGATAAGACAAGAATTCGCAGTTTGCGCCATTGCCGGGGCAAAAATTTAAAGTTACGGTTACATTGCAAGCGCTAATTTTGGCGCCCAAGTGTAATGATGATGAAGGTTTGTGGTTTTTCATTTGTTAGAAACGGCGTTAAATTCGATTATCCATTCCGGGAAGCCCTGCTGTCCATTCTGCCCCTTTGTGATGAGATCATTGTGGCGGTGGGAAAGTCGGAAGATGAAACGCTTGCGGCAGTACAGTCCCTGCATCCCAGGATCAGGGTAATAGAAACCGTCTGGGACGAGAACCTGAAAGAAGGGGGCCGTGTTTTTGCCGATGAGACGGATAAAGCATTCCGCGCAATACCCACGGAGTTCGATTGGGCATTTTATATTCAGGGCGATGAAGTCCTGCATGAACATTATATTCCGGTGGTACAAAAGGTGATGGAAGATAACTTGCCTAATCTGGATGTGGATGGATTATTATTTAACTACCTGCATTTTTTCGGATCTTACGATTATGTGGGTACCAAACACTCCAGGTATCGGCGCGAGATCCGGATCGTACGTAACCGGAAGGATATTTTTTCTTTCCGCGACGCCCAGGGTTTCAGAAAAGCGGATAATCAGAAATTAAATGTAAAACAGATCGATGCGTGCATATACCATTACGGCTGGGTGAGGGATCCGGGGGCACAACACCGGAAACTGGTGTCCAGTGAGACCTTATACCATGGCGGCGAAATAGATAAGGAAATCCACGAGGGCCGGGTATTCGATTACGACAAGGCAGAAGAACCCGTGATCCCTTTCGATGGGACGCACCCGGCTGTGATGACGGAGCGGATTAAATTACATGATTGGCCCTTCAACCCCGACCCGGACTTCAAATACACCTCGCGCAAAGACTGGTTCAAGAGGAAGATCGCTGCATGGACCGGTTGGATGCCTTTTGAATACCAGAACTATCGGCTGATCAAATAACCGGCTGATCAAATAAAGCTCCGGTTCTGCCTGTTGACCCCATTTATTCCTATTTCCCCTAGTGAAACCCAGTGTTCATTCACCGGATCGCCTATTTTTGCGGGGGGGATGACATCTTAGAAAAAGGAGACCTCAAAAGGTCACATCCACACACTAAAACGCGAAAACGAACATGTGGGCCGAATTAACAGAAAAACTGAACAATGGCGATACGAGAGCATTAGCCCGAAGTATTTCACTGGTGGAAAATGAATTGCCTGGTTATAGGGAGTTTTTGCAGTCTCTACGCGCGGGTCAGACCAGGGTTGTGGGTATCACAGGTCCCCCGGGATCAGGCAAAAGTACACTTACGGACAGCCTGATCGGGCAGGCCGTAGATGAAGGCCGGAAAGTTGCTGTGCTATGCGTTGACCCCTCGTCACCCTTTAACCTGGGAGCGATTCTGGGCGACCGGATCCGGATGAGCCGTTGGTACACCGATGACCGGGTCTTTATTCGTTCACTTGCCAGCCGCGGATCCATGGGCGGGCTAAATCCAAAAATCATTGAGATCACCGATATATTAAAATCCACTTTATATGACCTGATCATCGTGGAGACGGTTGGCGTAGGTCAGAGTGAAATTGAAATAGCCGGTCTTGCTGATGTAACCGTTGTCGTATTGGTGCCTGAGGCAGGCGATGAGATCCAGACGATGAAAGCGGGACTGATGGAAATTGCTGATGTATTTGCGGTCAATAAGAGCGACCGGCCGGGAGCAGACCGGTTTCTGCGGAATCTACGGATGATGCTGGCGCCGGCTTTTTCAAAAAACCAGTATGAAGTTCCCGTCGTGGCTACCGTTGCCAGCCAGCATAAAGGCGTTTCTGAGCTCTATCACGATATTCAGAAGCTACTGAATACCCCGCGACACAAAGAAAGGAAAGTATGGCTGCTGGCTGAGAAAGCATTTCAGCTCATTCAGAAAGAAAGGATGACCGATATACATAAAGAAAGCCTGAAATATGAAATTGAAGGACTGGTCAGAGATGCCGCTTTCAACCTCTATCGGTTTGTCCAGGAAAAATCGGAAAGGAAAAATTAAGTCAAACTGATAATGTTGAACAAACGAAATTGAACAGGCAGAAAAATCAACCCGTGGCTTCCCGCCAGTATTTTCTGAGTTCCCGATATTTTTGACGGGTATAATTAAAACCGGCGATGGCAATTTGCCGGCCCTCGCGTCCATCTAAAAACCCAAGTTTTAAAATATAGTTTTTCAAAAAATGGAATGAAGGGGCCAGGGCACTTTTAATGAGACTCGCTTTTTTGTTTTTCCTGAAATTCCTGACGGCGCTAAGTTTGGCGTACTGCTCCTGTTTTTTTATAAAATCGACGATATCCGGCGCGGTGTAATGCAATAGGGTTCCTTTTATTTTCTTCTTCTTCAACCTTGGACCGGTCAGCGTTTCATGGACTTCATCCAGGCTCCAGGAAGTGGTTTGCCTGTTGTAAAGCCGATAGACGGTATCGCTTCCCCAGTCACCGTGCTTAATGATCTTTGTTCCCAGAAGATTAGATCTTTTACAGCCGTAGATGGTGTTGGGGTCGGGTTTCAGTCTTCGTATTGCCGCGGCAAGTTCTCCGGTGATCACTTCATCTGAATCCAGGCAAAACACATCGTCGTACAAGACTTCCCGCGCACCTGCATTTCTTGCCCGCCCGTATCCCTGCCAGGTAATATAAAGGATTCTGGCTTTCAGTCTTGATGCGATGGTGAGGGTATTATCTTCACTGCCGCTGTCCACAATCAGTACATCCTGGCTGATGAGAGAGGCGCTATTGATCGCCTTTTCGACCGTGGCTTCTGAATTTCTTGTCAGGATAATTACCGAAATCTGCTGCATGTTCCCTATAATCAGTTAAAGGTAAGGATCGAAGATTTTAATGCCTGGCGGATTAATGAATCCTTAACGAATTGCTTCTCTTTTCAAGTTGCCGGAGCGTTGCTTTCAGGTCTTTATGCAAGGGCGCTTCCAGCTTAATCTGTTTGTTATTTTCATCGGTTATTACGAGCGTGGACGCGTGAAGGCCCAGCCGGTTCAGTATCGGTCTTTCTTCTTCCTCTTTTTTTGACAGGTGGAAACCGGGCTTAATCCCCGAAAGCAGGAATGGTTTCCCGTCGCCATACAGGGTATCGCAGACGATCGGGTGCCCAAGTTCTTTAGCATGCACCCGTATCTGGTGAGTTCTCCCGGTATGTATCCTGAATTGAACCCAGGAGTAATAACCAAAATCCTGTACCACCTCAAAATCAGTGAGCGCCGGCTTTCCACGCTGATGAGTAAGCATCGTTCCTCTTTTTACCCTGTTTTCGGCAATCGGCAAATGGATGCTCCCTTTTTTTTCGGATAGTGTGCCGATTAAAAGTCCGTGATAAATTTTAATGGTCTTTCTTTCTTCAAACTGTTTGTTGTAATGCCGGTGCGCTTCTGCGGTTTTAGCAAAAATGATCAGTCCGCTGGTTTCCCGGTCAAGTCTGTGTATAGTGTACACATCACCGTATTTTTCCCTGAGCAGCTCCTTCAGGGAATATTGTTTCCCCTCCCTGTCTGGAATTGACAAAATACCGGATGGTTTATTTAGTGCTACCAGGGATTCGTTCTCGAAAAGGATCAGCTCCGAAAGTTTTAGGCCGGGGAGTTTTGAAGTCATTTGACAGAATCTTTTGCCGGTGAATGATATTCAGTTTTTTTTAGGTTTAATTTTTTGCCCTTGCCCAGGTATTTAAGGTTTCTGATCTCATTTTCTGTGAGGAACCGGTATCTGCCCCTTTCGATGTTCTTTTTAGTCAGCCCCGCAAACATAACCCGGTCCAGGTTTTTTACTTTGTAGCCCAGCGATTCGAATATTCGGCGCACGATCCTGTTCCTGCCGGAATGTATTTCCAGTCCCACGCGTGTGCTGTCGGCTGGGTCATTGATGGCCATCGCATCCACCGGCGCCGGTCCATCTTCCAGAATAACACCCTTCAGGATCTTGTCAAAATCAATTTTCGCAAGAGGTCTGTCGAGTGTTACTGAATAAATCTTTCTCACTTCATTACTGGGATGTGAAAGCTTCTGTGCAAGGTCACCGTCGTTGGTCAATAATAATACACCGGAAGTGTTCCTGTCGAGGCGACCAACAGGATAAACCCTCTCGGTTCCTGCATTTCGGATCAGATCGAGCACTGTTTTTCGCTTTTGCGGGTCACTTGTCGTGGTAAGGTAATCTTTCGGTTTGTTCACCAGGATGTAAACCAGGTTTTGGACCACGTGAAGTTCTTTGCCATTCAGGAAAACGCTGTCACCTGGTTTTACCTTGTATCCCGGATCCAGCACGGGTTCGTTGTTTACTTTCACCTTGCCTGTTTTCACGAGTTCTGCGGCATCCCTCCTGGAGCTGATCCCGCAATGTGCCAGGTATTTATTCAGCGGCATTTTTTCCGCAGGCCTATCTGAAAACCGGCTGGTGGGACGAGCTTCTTTTATGGGTGGTCTATTACTGGTGCCGGCTGAACGCTGACCGGAAGTTGATTTTTGTTTGTCAAAAAATTCGGCTCTTTCCTTTTTGTATTTTCTTTTTTCCTGTCTGAACGCTTCTTTTTTGGCGGCGTTGCTTTTTTTGTTCGCAAATTTTTCGAACCGCGGATCTGTTTTCTTCATTTTATGAGCATGCTGTTTTTTAAAACCGGGATTTCGAAATAGCCGTCCGGCCACTACCGGAAGAAATGCCGCCTGTGCGAAAAATTCCGGTGACCCGGATTTAGTCGATTTGCAGCTAATTGCAAAATTTGGGTTCAACAGTATGAACTGCAAAGTTAAGGGGTGTGTTTCAACCAGAATGCCAATATAGGTATCAGGTTCATATTAAAAAAATCCCCGGAGGATCCGGGGATAAGGGTACAAATTTAGAATTTAAAATTCCAATTTTTATTTAGGTTGATTGCCCCGCATTTCGCGCATTTTTTCATTGAATTTAGTGGCCTGTTCAGGAGTCAGGATGGAGTCTCTGGCAGCTTGCTGACTTTTCCAGAATTCCATCATTTTTCCCTTTCGTTGTTCCTCTGTGAGCTTGCTATCCCCCTTGAGTTCCTGCATTTTTTTCATGTTGGTCTCATTCAGGGCTTTCAATTTGTCCATTTGATCCTGGTTTAGGTCCAGGTCCTTATAAATGGCTTTCATTTTTTGAGCCATCGCGTTGCCATCGCCACGGGTCGGGCGGTTTTGTTGAGCATTCGCGGAACTAATTACAAAAATGCTGAATAAAGCGACAATCAAAACTGATTTTTTCATGTTTGTATATTTTAATTGATAAAATTCTAAAATAGCCCCTTTGGTTTTTTAAACCCCGTACTTACACGTTGCAAATCCAAACCATAGATATCAAGTCTAACGCTTCTCTCCACGGTGATATTTCTAACTTCTTTGTTAATTTGGTTTTTTTTAGCTTAATGCACCTGCCTTTGCTAAAATGTCCAGAAGCCTGGCGAAAACACCAGTGTGTTTAAGTTGGTCTTTTAATTAGATGGGTATTTTAAGAATATTTTTCGGTTAAGTAATGGAAAACGATCGGACGGCCTGAGGCGATCCCGGGTATTCCGGACGACGGCTCGTACCCTGAAAAAGTTTTGGTTTTATGGCCGGCTTGCTCCTGGAAAAATTCAAACAGAGAACGGTCGTCAGAAGATCTCTTCCAACTCTTTTAGACTGTGGACCATATAGGTAGGCTGGAAGTCGGGTTCCGCTCCGATGTGATTGACATAAACCTGATCCAGACCCGCACGGCTGGCACCTATGATATCTGTTTCCAGATCATCGCCCAGCATAATGCTTTCATCGGCAGTTGCGCCGGCTGATTTCAATGCAAAATCAAAGATGGCTTTTTCCGGTTTGAGGCTATTGGAGCCCTCTGACGTAATGACTTTCCCAAAATATTTTTCAAGGCCTGCATGGCGGATCTTGTGATGCTGAATTTCCTCGAATCCGTTTGTAATGAGATGCAGGCGATAGTCCTTTTTGGTAAGGTAGTCCATGATTTCGATCGCATAAGGAAAAAGGGTATTTCTTGAAGGAAGCTTCTCAAGGAATTGGGTGCTCATTTTTTCTGCGAGCGCTTTATCTGCAATTTTGAAATCAAGCAGGGTCAGCTCCATTCGCTGAACCCTGAGGGTGGCCTGGCTGATCCGGCCATTCCTGTATTTTGCCCAAAGTTGCTGGTTGTGCAGCAAATAATTTTGATGGAACTTTTCAAACGCACTCACTCCTCTTTCGTGGAGTGCCAGCGTTTCATACAAGTCCTGGAGCGTCAGCCTGGCATTGGTATCAAAGTCCCAAAGGGTATGGTCCAGGTCAAAGAAAAGATGGCGATAGGTCATGAATATTTTTTTCGGGAGTCCTCAGTTTCCGCTGCGAAGGTAGGGTTATTGACACCGGATCCTGTATTTCTGCATGAATAAAGGTCGGTTTTCGGCACTATTTGCTCCGGAGCTGTGTCGGGGTTGCCTTTGAAATTACTGAATTATTGTTTTACTTCGCATTACGGCTTCGGGGACTGCGTTCTGCAAAAATAAAGGGGCAGACAGGGGTTATACTCCTTCGATTTGATTCGCGGAAAGCTGCCGAACGAAGACTCGTAGCAGATGTAGTTTTTCAATGTAAAAGTATATGAACGTAGTGATTACCGGGGCATCCCGCGGAATAGGATTCGCTGTGGCAGAGGTATTTGCTGAACATGGTCACCCTTTGATTCTGACCTCATTGAACGAATTCCGGCTTTATAAGGCCGTAGAGAAATTACAGGCAGTCTATAGCGGAATCGAGATACATGCGAAGCCCTGCGATTTGTCCATCGCGCAGGAGGCGCAGGATTTCGGGCAATGGTGTCTTCAGTTTGGGACACCCGCCGTACTTGTAAATAACGCTGGTGTATTTGAACCGGGTGAGATTGGGAATGAACCGGCCGGCGTGTTGGAGAGCCAGATGGCCAGCAATCTTTATAGTGCTTACCACCTCACAAGGTCTTTATTGCCTTCTCTGAAGAGTAAAGGTGAGGGGCATATCTTCAACATTTGCTCGGTGGCCTCCCTCAAGGCATATCCGGGAGGCGGTGCATATAGCATCAGTAAACATGCGCTGTATGGCTTTTCCAGGAATCTGCGTCATGAGCTGAGATCACTTGGCATTAAAGTAACGGCCGTTTTACCGGGCGCAGTGAAGACCGACTCGTGGAGCGATTTTGATAACCGGGACCATCGGATCATGGAAGCTTCGGATATTGCAAAACTGGTTTACACGTTCACCCTGCTCTCTCCCGCAGCTTGTGTAGAGGATATTGTTGTAAGACCCCAACTGGGCGATTTGTAAAAATTTCATATTTTGTTTTGATATCAGCAACATGAAGCCAATATCCCTATTTTTTGTTCTGATGATCCTGTTCCCGGCTTTTGGTCAGGATAGAAATACCGAGCTCGACCGGCGATTGAAGAATAGTATTTTTCTGGAGGTGGCCGTCAATAAGACAAAATGCTATATTGGCGAACCAATCATTGCGACCTACAAGCTCTATTCCAGCGTGGAAGCCGTTTCCCAGGTAGTAAAAAACCCCGCTTTCAGTGGTTTCCAGGTTCGCGACCTTGTCAGACCGGCGGATAAGTCCAAAGGTCGTGAGATTATTGATGGGGTAAATTTCGATGTGCATATCATCCGGAAACTGCAACTGACACCGGTGGAACAGGGTGTGCTAAGGCTTGATCCCCTGGTGATGTCGAACAAGATCCGGCTGGTGGATTCGCAGGGGAACAAGATCTCTTTGCTGAACGGGATAGCTGGAGACTTTTCTTCGCAAAATGGAAACTATGGGTTGAACATTTCGTCAGTTCCCATAGACGTGGAAGTACTCCCCGCACCAGCTTCATCGAAGGTTCCGACTTACGAAGGTGCAACCGGAAGTTTTAGTATGAATATCCGGGTTTCAAAAGATAGATTTCAGCCGGATGAGGAAGGTATGCTGACCATCACCGTTGTAGGGAAGGGGAACTTTGATCAAGTGGCGCTTCCGCAGATCGAATGGCCCGCAGGAATTAAAGTGTTCCCGGCGAAAACCGGCGGAAACTATACCAAAGGGGATTCAAACAGCAGCGGGTATAAAGTGTTTGGCATTGTCTTCACTGGCAGCAAGCCGGGAGCATACACGCTGATGCCTGTAAAGTTCTCCTATTTCGATGAAAATATGCGCCGGTTTAATACCATAACATACAAGCCCCTTACTTTTTATATCGATGAACCGACCTCTGCAGCTCAGACCGGCATTGACCATGTGCTGGGGAACGACCAGAACAGAATTGCGCTGCTGGCAGGCGCAGCCGTCGTGGCGGGGCTGCTGCTCATACTTCTTCTGATCCGGAGAAAAAAGGAGCGCCCGGTTAGAAGGCGGGTATCGTCAGTAAATGAAACACCGCTTCCGGCAAAACCTGGGGTACAGCCGGTAGAAAATTATCTTAAGTCCGCCACAGATAGCCTGCATCAAAAGGGAAATCTTTTTTTCAATCAACTAAAACAAGGGGTGATCCATTTTTTCGAGGATAGATATGAACTTCCGGCAGCACTGTTCAACAGAAGTTCCCTTCAGAAAGTGATGAATGACGACGGCCGGAACTCCGGCCTGCAGCAGGATGTATTAAATCTGCTGACTGAAATTGAAATGAATATTTACAGTGGGGGCGGACTTGATGCGAACCGCGCCAGGTTGCTGGACAAAACCACTCAGCTTCTGAGACAACTTCAATAGTAGCGATTATCACTGGTTGGTGATTTTCTAGGAAAACAAGAAGAAAATTAAAGATCGGGCGAAAGGCATATTGCTCCCCCTTTCCAGCGGAACGGAATTTTCTTTCTGCTTTAATTCTATTTTGTGCCTGGGTAGACCTACTGTTTTGCAATGGAATTTACGTAGGCAGAGACCTCCGCAATTTGTTGTTTAGAAAGTTTAGCCTTCTGAACCATAACCGCCAGGGTTGGACGTACATGTTCATAGCTATGTGTGCTCACAAAGTGCGTCTTAGCCGTATGACATTTGGTACACTGATTGGTAAAAATTACTTCGCCTGCGGTAATAGCCTCATGGCTGGTGCTGGCCGTAGCAGGGATCAACGCATTCGTGGCTGAGGGTGAAGCTTTCGGAGCACAGGCTACCAGCACACTGCCTGCTACAAGGGCGGAAAGTAATACTTTCTTCATTTGTTTGTTTTTTAGGTTGTCGATTCAGTAAAAATATTTCCGATCGTTAATTTCAAATTTATTCCAAAGATTTTTCAGCACCATCCTTCCGACGCCTCACCATTTCATAAATTTTGTTAATTTGCTTTCGCTTCAATGAGCGTTTTTCCGAAATATGAATGTAACACTTTCGGAAGTAATATTCCCCGTTCTGTTTGATTATTTTCCAATAAACATGCCACAATTCTCGGGAGTGCCAGCGAACTCCCGTTCAGCGAATGCACTAGCCGGGTCTTACCGTTCTCATCCCTGAACCTGGTTTTCATCCGATTTGTCTGAAAACTTTCGAAATTTGAGGTGGAACTAACCTCCAGCCATCGCCCCTGAGCTGCGCTGTAAACTTCAAAATCATAGGTCAGGGCGGAAGCAAATGACATGTCAGCTCCGCATAGCCTGAGGATGCGATAGGGAAGTTCAAGAGATTTCAGCAGTCCCTCCACATGCGCCACCATTTCATCCAGCACCTCGTAACTTTTGTCGGGATGGACGATCTGAACTATTTCAACTTTTTCAAACTGGTGGACCCGGTTCAAACCGCGTACCTCCTTTCCGAAACTGCCAGCTTCACGCCTGAAACAGGGCGAGTAAGCCGTCATTTTAACAGGTAACACATCTTGTTTTAATATTTCATCCCTGTAAATATTGGTAACCGGTACTTCTGAAGTCGGGATCAAATAAAAATTATCCAATGGCATATGGTACATCTGATCTTCTTTGTCGGGCAACTGTCCGGTTCCATAAGCAGAAGCCTCGTTCACCATGAATGGGGGAAGATACTCCGTGTATCCCGCTGCAATATTGTAATCCAGGAAATATTGCACCAGCGATCGCTGTAGCTTTGCGCCCTGGCCTTTATACAGCGGGAATCCGCTGCCGGTGATTTTGGCACCTGTTTCAAAATCTACCAGATCGTATTGTTTGATCAGATCCCAATGAGGTACTGCAGACGGGGCAAGGACGGGCTTCGTACCACCCTCACGTACAACTTCGTTATCCGCAGCGCTATCTCCCCGCGGTACCAGCGATGAAGGCAGGTTCGGCAGCAGTACCAGCTTATCTTGTAAAGCGGTTTCAGTCGTTGCCAGTTGCTCCTGGATCGGTTGAAGTCTCTCCTTCAGTGCTGCTACTTCTTTTTTTAACGAATCACCGGCTTCTTTGCCCCCGGAAGTCATCAGTTTGCCGATTTCCCGCGAAGCGCTATTTACCCTTGATTGGGTATTGTCAAATTCCAACTGCAGTTTTTTCCGCTGGTCATCCAGGTCGATAATTTCATCGACCAGATTCAAATCATTGAAATGTTTTACGGCCAGCCGCTCTTTCACTTCCTGCACATTCTGCCGCAACACCTGTAATTGTAACATTTTAAGAGGTTTTGGGCAAAGATAGGCAGATCATTACCTTATTTTTGTCCCATGTTTATACAAGATGATCTCCAGGCCCGGTGGTGGGCCCTCGAAACCCGGTTGATGAACCGGTTTGGCAAGAAGCCAGACCTGGAAACTGTTCTGTACCTGATCGGGATACAGGAACTTGGGCAGCTTCGACAGGAATTTTCCAAGGAAGAGAAACAGGACCTGATGCATATTGCCGTTTGCAGGGTATTGATGCCCAGTGGTTATTATTTACTGGAAAGAAAAGATGAAGATGGCTGGCCGCATTACAGCCAGCTCAAAGCTATGCCCACGATGAATCCGATAGAGCAGGAGAACTTTCTGAAAGATCATGTCCTGTTGTATTTTGAGGAAAACGATTTTTAAGTCATGAAGATATCGTTCATTTTATTGGCCGTCGCTGTGCTCCTGGTAGGATGCGCACAGCAGAAAAAGGTTAGCTCCCGCGATCTGCGAAAAGATGTCTTGCTGGAGACTTCGATGGGTGAAATTACGGTCCGGCTCAGCGACCTGACACCACGGCACCGCGATAATTTTATCAGGCTGGTCAAAACCCATTATTTTGATGGGTTACTGTTTCACCGGGTCATTAATCATTTTATGATACAGTCTGGCGATCCCGACAGCCGTAATGCACCTCCCGGCAAACCTTTGGGCGATGGTGGGCCGGGATATACCATACCCGCGGAATTCAGAACAGAACTCTTTCATAAAAAAGGAGTGATCGCGGCGGCCAGGGAAGGGGATGATATCAACCCGTCCAAAGCCAGCAGTGCCAGCCAGTTTTACCTGACGCAGGGGAAAGTTTTTACTCAGGCGGGACTTGACTCACTGGAAAGGGGCCGGCTGATGGGCAAAAAGATTCCCGAAAGATATCGTTCGGTGTACACGACCATTGGGGGAGTGCCTCATTTGGATGGCAACTACACCGTCTTTGGGGAAGTGATACAGGGTATCCCGGTTATAGACAGCATCGCTGCGGTACCAACCAGTAAAGGACCCGACAAAGACAGACCGCTGAAAGATGTAAAGGTCATCCGCGCAAGCATGGTTAAACGTAAGTGAAGCCGTTGTTCTGCAAGTCCGGTTGCTGGAAAATTGCACAGGCTCTCCTCCCCGCGGGCAGGCCCCGCCTGGTTTACAGCGGGAATCAGCAAAAGGGATAAAATGTCCATAAAAATTTTCGAGCAAGTTTGTACCACTTGCGATGAACCGCGAAGCGCTCATAAGCGCCAAAATAAATAACAAACAATACTTATAAAATTTTTCAAGGTAAATTCCATGTGACCGCAAAAAATATAAAAATTAACACATGAAACGACAAAAGGTCTCCCCAGGGAGACCTCAATGACAGAGACAGGCCCTCTTAACCTACCTGAATTTCCTTTTTTACTTTAGTTTCTTGCTCGGTTTTTGGGATCGTCAGTGAGAGAATACCTTCTTTGTAAGAAGCAGAAATCGCGTCATCCTTGGCATTTTCAGGCAGCCGGAAGGAGCGCGTGAACGCGTTGAAACTGTATTCACGGCGGCTATACTGTTTTCCGTCACCCTCTTCGGCAGTCTCGCTTTTTGATTCGGCACTGATAGTGAGAATATCATCATCTACATTTACTTTAAAATCCTCTTTCTTGTATCCCGGAACTGCAACTTCGACATTGAAATCCTTGTCGGTCTCCGAAATATTGACTGCGGGAAAAGCGTTTGCTGTTACGGCTTTCCATCTGCCGGGGAACATACTTTCCACATCAAAGAAATCCCTTAACCAGGGGTCTAAACTGGGTCGTTTGATCAGGTTACTCATAAATTCCTCCTTTTTTAAATTTTAAATATTCGATATAAATAAATATTCTCTACAGATACAAGAAAAAAATATGCCATTTCGGTTCCATTCAAAGCCGGTAATCAAAACTGCTGCTCCAGTGCAGGAATGTCAGGAAAGATGTCAAAACAAACAGAAAGATTGTCAAAACAGAAAGGTTGACAGTTTACAACTGCCAACCTTCAACCCCAATTTTACATGCTGTGTAAAATTCAAACTTAACCTTTCACATCAAACCTGAGACTATCGTTGCTGCTGGCCGGGAGTGCCACCACCTCCTCCTGCACGGCCGCTTTCATCTTCAAGACCGGTCTTACGCTGGCGGGCAGATTTAATTTGTGCACTGCCAAAACGGTAACTGAAGTTCAGTCTTACCTGGCGGCTCTCCCAGTTATTCTGTACCCTGGTGTACACGCCCGCGTAAGTGCCATCCCCTTTAAATCGCATGGTCCGGAAAATATCGCTGACAGACGCTTTTATGGTGCCACGGCCATCGAGGATATTTTTCTGCAGGCCCAGATCTACAAATCCCATCGCTTTTCCCTTGAAAACGCCCTCCCATACAAAAGGCGACATATACAGCCCCGTAAGCTCGCCGGTCCAATCTTTTTTCTTCCCGAACTTAATACTGTTCTGTACATAGTATTGCGCGTTGAAGGCATCCCTGTTGATAATTTTCCCGCTTCCAAAATCTGCCTTGTAGTAAGAATAGTTGGCGGTAAGATTATTGAACATGGTAAACGACTTATATGTAAAAGGATAGCTGACGTTGAGGCTGGCCACATCCTGCGTCGCGAGGTTCCTGGTCGTCTGGTACAGCTTGCTGTTCTCCACCGGTTCCAATACCTGGACAAACATCCCCTTCACGTGGCTGTAGTTCAAGCGGGTGGTCAGTTTATATTTGTAAGTGTGACTGATCCCAAAACTGTTGGTGTACTGGGGGGTCAGTTCGGTGTTTCCTTTGCCATAGGTGTAGTCATTCAGCTTGAATTCAAACGGGTTCAGGTTTTCATAGCGCGGCCGGTCGATGCGACGGCTGTAACTGATGCTGATCTGATTAGCGGGGTTTTTATTGTATGAAAGAGAAGCACTTGGGAAAAGATCTGTATAACTCTTTTTCATGCTGGAATCATACTTCAGGTACTGACCGGAAGCAGGATTATATTTTTCGCCGGTTGATCTGCCTTCCGAATGAGTGTTTTCTCCTCTTAACCCCACCTGCAGAACCCAGCTTTTGAAAGGCCTGTTATAGTTAACGTAAAGCGCATTGATGTTTTCAGAATAGTCAAAATGGTTACTCCGGTCCCTGTCATAAATGTCAGATTGATTGATGACGCTGTATCGCTTGAAGTCATTATTTGTTTCCACGACACCCGCTTTCCCTCCGAAGCCAAGTTTGCCTTTCCACAATTTCTGTTCATAATCAGCTTTGATTGAATAGATATTGATCGCACTTGGGGCAATCATTCGGTAATTGTTGCTGAAGAGTTCAGTTGTCCCGTCGGAACTGTAGTAAACATTCGGGACGTACTGATTGGATTTGTTGTTGAAATTCCCGTAATCCAGGTCCAGGTTCAGTTCCCTGCCACTGGTGTCGGCGTAACGGTAATTCAGGTTTGCATTCAGGTTTTCCCTGTTGAAATGCGCGTCGGTATTGGTCTTCAGGATTCGATAGACTGCCCCGGTTGATTTGGGTGAAATGGTCATAGGCCCATTGATATCCAGTTCTCCATCGTTGAAATTACCATTGACCATAAATCCGGCTGTATTTTTTGAATTGATGAAATAATCCATCCCGGCTTTATAATTATGGCTGGAACGCAGGTTTTTCATTTGCTGGGACTGATAAAAAAGGCTGTCGGCCTGGTCGCGGAAAATTGTCTGGTTGCTATAGAACAACCCATTGAAATAATTGTAATTTCCAAAGACATTGACTTTTTTGTTTCGGTGATTCAATGACAGTCCGCCGTTGTACCGCCCATAGACGCCAATATTGTAACCTGCATTCACGGATCCGTTTGTACCGATCGATTTATCTTTTTTGAGCCTGATATTTATAATACCGGCGTTTCCCGACGCTTCATATTTTGCAGATGGATTGGTGATCAGCTCGATCGCTTCTACATTGGAGGAGGATAATGACTTCAGGTAATTGGCCAGGTCGGCGCCCTTTAGCGGCGAGGGCTTTCCATCGATATAGATCTCCACGCCATTTTTCCCCGACATGCTGATGTTATCATCCTTATCGACCAGTACGCCGGGTGAGCGTCTCAGCAGTTCCAGGGCGTCATTACCCGTGGCGTTGATCGTGCCTTCGACGTTGACGATCATTTTATCGGCCATGACTTCCACCAATGGCTTTTTGGTGGTTACAGTCACGTTTTCCAGTTGAGTACCCGCTTTCTCCAATAGCAGATCGGGTACTTTAGTACTTCCGGATTCCACTTTAACCGGCTTCGAAAAGCTTTTGGAATAGCCTACGCTGCTGGTGCTGATCAGGTAGTTTCCCGAAGGGATCCCTTCGAAGGAATAGGCGCCTGTCTGATCGGTAGCGTTCATCTTCACGACAGAGGAGTCTTTCGCTTGGAGAAGTAATACGGTCGCCGATGCAATGGGTTTGTGCTCGGCGTCTTTTACATATCCCGAAATATTTCCTGCGTTAACCTGATGCAACCATGTTGTCAGAATAAAGAAGGCAGATAAAAATGTTTTCATAAATAAATAGTATTCCAGATTGTTGTGGAGCCAAAGCTAGTCCTGGTCGGCATTTTGGGGAAGTCCGCACCGCCAAACGGAAATATATCACCGATGAATGGCGGTTTTGATCTGGCCAACCAGTGGTGGCAAATGCTCGTTCTCTTCGGGTTCGGCGAAAAAATTTTGACGATAGGGAAATATTTAATTCCTTTACTTCCTGTTTTATCTAAATTGATTTTATGAGTTATCCGGAAAAATTGCGTTACACAAAAGATCACGAATGGATCAGGCTTGAAGGCGACACTGCTGTAATTGGAATAACAGATTTTGCCCAGCGCGAATTGGGCGATATCGTTTATGTGGAGGTGGAGACTATTGGAAAAGTCCTCGCGGCGGGAGAAGTATTTGGTACCGTAGAGGCGGTAAAGACGGTATCCGACCTCTACCTGCCGGTTAGTGGTGTGATTCAGGAGCTGAATCCGGCACTGACAAACGGACCGGAACTCGTTAACACAGATCCGTATGGCGAGGGCTGGATGATCAAGATGAAAGTGGATAACCCGGCCGACGTGGATAGCCTGATGGATGCTGCATCTTACGAGGCTATGGTTGGATGATCCTGTTAAATTCAGGTTATGCTTCTCCAATCCGGGCTATTAACTAATTTCGCCGGATGACATTAATCAGAAAGAACAGATCTGTAGCCATCTGGTTATTCATCGGGGCGTTCATGATTATGATTCAGGTGCTGATAGGTGGGGTCACCCGCCTGACAGGTTCTGGTTTGTCGATCACGGAATGGCAGCCGATCCTGGGTACATTGCCGCCTTTAAATGAGGCAGCCTGGCTGCGGGCCTTTGAAAAGTACCAACAGATTGCCCAGTACAAGTATATTCACAATTACTTCACGCTATCTGATTTCAAGTTTATCTATTTCTGGGAATGGTTTCACCGGAATTGGGCCAGGTTGATGGGACTGGTATTTCTGGTACCGTTTATTTATTTCCTGTTTAAAGGCAAAATCAATCGCGGCATGTTTTGGCCGATGTTGATATTATTCCTGCTGGGAGGCCTGCAGGGCGCAATCGGCTGGATCATGGTCCGGAGTGGTATCGGCACAGACCTGGTCTATGTGAGCCCGGTCAGACTGGCGATACATTTTATGGCGGCCCTGATATTGCTGGTGTATATTATTTGGTTTGCACTCAAGATCTCGGTGTCTGAGGGGGAACGGACCTATGCCCCTGCGCTCTTTAGGTTTACCCTGATAATCCTGACCGTACTGGCCCTTCAGCTCATTTACGGCGCACTGATGGCCGGTTCCCATGCGGGCAAAGCTGCTGTTACCTGGCCGTCGATAAACGGGACCTACTTCCCCGCACTTATAACCGGAAGCGAGTGGGAAGGAATTTTCTACGAACCCGTTGCCGTGCAGTTTATCCATCGCAACCTGGCTTACCTCCTGTTTATTTTGATCGTGGTGTATACCGTGGCGTTGTATGCTCAGCCCAGAAACGAACGCCTTTATAAGCTCAGGAACCTGCCGTTGGCGCTGGTATTTGTACAGATCATTTTGGGAGTTATCACCCTGGTCAATTACCTTGGGTCACATATGATCTGGCTTAGCCTGTTGCACCAGTTATTCGGAATGTTGCTACTGGTAAGCCTCGTGCTGACGGCCTACTTTTGCCGCGGAAGAAAATATTCGGGATCATTTCGTTGATGAAATGACCCCAGGCCCCGGTTTTTTGGGACAAATTCCTCGCTTACATTCGGCGGTCACTATTTCAATTCTCTCCGCATTGACATGCCACCGCAGCCCCCTGGCCGCCAATCCCGGCACTATGAGTCCCGTGCGGAACGCCGAATTCAGACCCAAGTATTTCACACTTTAATAATATAGATATGATCCTTTTGTGATGCGATAGTCATATCTTTGCGAATTATCATATATCTTATAGATATGGATATTTCAGGATACCGGAGAAACACTTACCAGGATAGGGTATCCGATCCCCGCATCTGCGGGAGGTATATTTAAAAAACTATTAGAACCTTACAAATGAAAGAAATTAAGTTTTCGCTGCCACTGGAAGCGCTGGGCGAAGCCGAATCGGCACAGTTACTGGGAGATTTCAACAATTGGGACCAGACAAAGGCTGTGGACCTGATCGAAGTAGAAGAAGGTTTACTTCAGGCTACGATACAATTGGAAGAAGGTAACACATACGAATATCGCTACCTGCTGAGTGACGGTAGGTGGATTAACGACGAGGCTGCACAGGGGTATGCTTACAAAGAGGATTTTCAAATTGAGAACTCTGTGATCACCGTGCCTGCTGAACCTAAATCCAAGCCATCGCGTGCCGGCAAGGCGACGAAAAAGGCGACTGAAGCAAAATCAAAAAAGGGAAAGATAAAAACAGCAGAAAAAGAATCTGCAGGTAAAAAAGATAAGCTTACCCGGATTGAAGGGGTAGGTCCAAAAATTGAGAAGCTTCTGGAAGCTGAAAATATCCTGAGTTTTTCTGACCTGTCAAAAACTCCGGTCAAGAAACTAAAATCCATCCTGGCCGCGGCAGGTCCAAAATTCAATGTGCATGACCCCGCAAGCTGGCCGAAACAGGCCAGGCTGGCGGCTGACAACAAATGGGAAAAGCTGGCAAAGCTTCAAGAAACGCTTAAAGGCGGGAGGTAACGTTAAATTTTGGTGAGAATCAACCTGCATGATCTGGCTTGGACTCTCATTTTCAGGCAGTAAGGGCGGAGACCTTGTGTTCCTGTCGGGTTAACCTGTGAAAAAGTAGTACCAGATTTGGTGACGCTACGGAATTGGCGTAACTTTGCGCCTCCCAAAAAAGTAAATCAACTGAATGAATTTAAGGAATATCGCAATTATAGCCCACGTTGACCACGGGAAAACCACACTCGTAGATAAGATTCTGTATGCCGCCCGCGTTTTCAGGGATAACCAGGAAACGGGAGAGCTGATTATGGATAATAATGATCTGGAAAGAGAAAGAGGGATTACAATTTTCAGTAAAAATGCGTCGGTAACCTATAAAGATACGAAAATCAATGTAATAGATACGCCCGGCCACGCCGATTTTGGAGGCGAGGTTGAGCGTGTGCTAAAAATGGCAGACGGCGTTATTTTGTTGGTCGATGCCTTTGAAGGGCCTATGCCGCAGACCCGTTTTGTGTTGCAGAAAGCGCTGCAACTGAACCTGAGGCCCATCGTGGTCATTAATAAGGTGGACAAACCCAACTGCCGCCCTGAGGAAGTGCATGATGCGGTTTTTGACCTTTTCTTTAACCTGGGCGCAACTGAAGAGCAGTTGGATTTCCCCACTTTTTACGGGTCGGGGAAGCAGGGTTGGTTTAACGACTCTCTTACGCCGTCTGAAAATATCCACCCCCTGCTCGATGGCATATTGAAATTTGTGCCACCGCCCATGGTGCAGGAGGGTAATCTGCAAATGCAGATCACTTCACTGGATTATTCCTCTTTTTTGGGCCGGATCGCGATCGGGAAAGTGAGTCGTGGCATGCTGAAGGAAAATCAGCAGGTTGCACTGGTAGGTGCGGAAGGAAAGATCAGCAAGATTCGCGTAAAGGAATTGTATGTATTCGAAGGGATGGGTAAGAAGAAGGTGACGGAGGTATGGGCGGGAGACCTTTGCGCGGTGGTAGGCATTGAGGACTTCAACATAGGTGACACCATTGCCGATGTTGAAAACCCGGAGGCGCTTCCGCAGATCAATGTGGATGAACCCACCATGAATATGCTTTTCAGCATTAATAATTCTCCATTTTTTGGAAAAGACGGCAAATTTGTCACCAGTCGGCAGCTCAGGAACCGGCTTATGAAGGAGACAGAAAAAAATCTCGCCCTTCGGGTTGAAGAGACCGAAGGTGGTGATAGCTTTTTGGTTTACGGGCGTGGTATTCTCCATCTGGGAATATTGATTGAAACCATGCGGCGGGAAGGGTACGAACTGACTGTAGGACAGCCTCAGGTTATTGTAAAAGAGGAAAACGGACATAAATATGAGCCTTATGAAAACCTGGTTGTGGATGTACCGGAAGCCTTTGCCAGTAAAGTGATTGATCTGGTAACACGCCGGAAGGGTGAGTTGATGGTCATGGAGACTAAGGGAGATCTGCAACACCTGGAATTTGAAATTCCTTCCCGCGGGTTAATCGGGCTGAGGACGCAGGTTCTGACAGCAACCACCGGCGAAGCTGTGATGGCCCATCGCTTTACTGATTACCAGCTGTGGAAGGGTCAGATACCCGGCAGGAACAATGGGGTATTGATCGCTAAAAGTCAGGGTAGGACAACCGCTTATTCGATTGATAAGTTACAGGACCGCGGTACATTCTTTGTCAATCCGGGAGAGGAAGTGTATGCAGGGCAGATCCTGGCAGAACATATTAAACCCGGGGATCTGGTAGTAAATGCTATTGAGGAAAAAAAACTCACAAACCACCGGGCCAGCGGTGCAGATGACGCAGCCAGGATTGCTCCCAAGACCGTCATGAGCCTGGAGGAATGCATGGAATACATTGAACAGGACGAGAGTATTGAGGTAACGCCGAATTTTATACGGATGCGGAAGGTAATCCTGGATGAACTCGAAAGAACACGCGAGGCAAAGAGAGTTGCGATGGCCGTTTGATGGATACCTGCCAGACTCGATAAAGCGTGCAGATTTTCAGTCTTTGGGCGCTTAATAAATAAGTATCCCCGATCCGTGTTGAGTTCCGTTTGGGGAGAGTTTTTTACCTATGAAAACCGGCCTTGTGAGCAAGGTTGAGTCCCTGGTAGTTTTCAGATCGGAAACAGTTGCGTTTTAGCGGACTTCTTTTTCGAGTCGTTCATGCGCATTTCACATTAAAATAACGAACGAAAGTCTTGGTGTTGGTACAAAAATTGCGTATATTCATAAAATGAAATCCTGGTTCCGGCTTTTGTTTTTGTTTCTTTTAGTTGTTTTGGCAACCTGGGAAACGAATGCTCAGTGTTCTGTGTGCACAAAAACGGCCCAGCAATTGGGAGATGGTCCGGCTGCCGGAATGAATTCAGGTATTATTTACCTAGCTTTTGTACCGCTGGCAATTGTTGGGTATATCAGTTTCAGATGGTGGCAGAGTGAGAAAGCGAAGCGGGAAGAATAAGTTTTCGTCGTTTTTTTTCATCCAAAATCATAATTGAATGTTAGAACAGATTGCGCAATTGGTCCAGCAATTCGGCCAAAAACAAGTTGTGGAAAACCCCGAAGTCCCCAATGAATTGAATAACCAGGTCATGGAAGAGGCAACCCATACGATTACTGGTGGGTTTCAGAACGCGTTATCCTCCGGAAACCTGCAGGGAGTTATGAGTTTATTCGGAGGCGGAGGTGGTTCCGGACTTTTGAGTCATCCATTAGTGGGTGGATTGGTCGAAAAGCTGACGGGAAACCTGGTCAGTAAATTTAATCTGAGCCCCGAAGCCGCTGGTAGTGTCTCTTCGAACCTGATCCCCGGCGTGCTGGAGAATATGTCCCAGCGAACGATTAGCGACAAACCTGAGGATGCTTCTTTTAATCTGAATAATCTGGTTTCTTCTTTAACAGGAGGTGGCAGTGCAGGCTCGGGAGGAATCGATTTTCAGGAAATGCTACATAAATTCACCGGGGGAGGAGAAGGAGTCTCTGATGCAGTAGCAGGCGAAGTAGGCCGTCAAAGCAGTGAACAACAGAAATCCGGCGGGTTAACAGATCTCATCAGCGGATTCTTTAAATAATTTTACTGATAAGACCATTTGGCATGATTTGTGCTGATTTTTAATTGTAGTTCTTAAAATAAATGGCTGATTCCCTGAGTGATGCGAACTGTTGAATTAGTTTTTTCTTAACAATTAAGTTAAAACAATGGCAGGGGATTTGCGTTTAAGTTAGAAGAACAATTTTACAAAAGATAGTCAATTTTCTCATAAGCAGTTAGTTTTGGTTGCGACCCCTGTTTCTACAGGGGTCTATCTTTATATACAAGTGCCTGTTGCGCTGTCTCTTTTCAACGTTTCGTCCTGATTTATTTTGAAAGGAAACAACGAGTTAGCCAGGTTGCTCTTGGGTTTCTCTCCCGATTTTCATTTGTTGGTTTTGTCAGTGCTTTTCCCGGTCCCTGGGTCTTAGGTACTTTCTCAGGCTTAGGTATAAGCCGATCAGGCTTCCCACGGCATCAGCCGCGACATCCCATAGGTCGAAGGAGCGGTTTGGAATAAAATCCCTTTGCACAAATTCAATGCTTAGTCCGTAAATAATACCGGCAGCGAGCAGCGTCAGAACCAGAATCCATGTGCGTCCGGCGGTCATTTTTCCCTTGACCCCAACAATTGCCCGGAAAAACAGCCAGACCAGTACGGCGAACAGAAAAACGTGAACCAGTTTATCCACGTGCAACCCGTCCATCCAGCTTACTTTGGGCAGATCGGACCCGGGAAGCGTAAATAAAATAATCGTAATCAAAAGCCAGCCAAGGGCGGGAATAAAACGGGAAAAGTATTTTCTTGTCATTCAAAGGACGTTTTTAAGTAGTTAAAGAGCCAGGGGATCAATTTCCGTTCCCGAAAGCGGATTTAGCGGTTACTTGGGGGAAAGAAATGGTTAAAATCACGACTAAGATTTATAATGCATAATATTGATGATCTCGTTACAGAATTGGTATTCGGTCTCATCGTTGCTACTGACTACAGTCAGTCGGTGAGCACAGTAATTCCCGATCAGTTTATTATATAGTTCGATGCCTTCGGTATCCAGATTGGTGCAGGGTTCATCCAACAGCACTACCGGTGTATCGGAGAAGATTCCCTGAGCCAGCTTCACCCTTTGTTTCATTCCGCTTGAATACTGTCCAATTCTTTTGGACGAAGCTTTCTGCAGACCAATTTCAGCAATAATTTCCTCGATGCCCATCCCCGGAAGGAAGGGCTTGAAAGATTGATGGAAAGCCAGGAATTCAGTGAGTGTCATTTCCTCCACCAGTTCCAGGTACGGGGCGCAGAGAGAGATTCTGGTATAGACTTCAGTTTCGCGGAGTTTTTCATTGTTTTCAGTCCAGGTACAACGACCCTCGTTCAGCATCAGCGCTCCACTCAACACCTGGAGCAGCGTGCTTTTACCGGATCCGTTGGCTCCGGTGATTGCATAGGAACGGCCTGATTCAAGCGCAAGGTTAACTTGCCGGAATATCCATTCCCGGTTGAATCGTTTTCCGGCGTTATCCAAGAATATCCTCATCCCCGTTGGATTTACTGTATCTCTTGATAATTCCGCGGGTACTTTCCTGTATAAAGGTGAGGATCTCGTCTCTTTCATCTGATGCAGGGATTTCTTCTTCAATATAAAGCACCGCCTGCGTAACATTCATTCCGCGGTTGTAGATAATGCGGTAAATATCCAGGATATGATTGATCTTTTCAATCGTGTAGCCCCTCCTTTTCAGGCCGATTGAATTCACGCCCCCGTAACTTAGGGGTTGCCTGGCTGCTTTGATAAATGGTGGGACGTCCTTGCTCACGAGCGATCCCCCGCTGATAAAGGCATGGGACCCTACTTTCACGAACTGATGCACAGCGCACACCCCGCCGAAAGCTACATAATCGCCCAGGATTACATGGCCGGCAATTTGGGTGCTGTTGCTGAGCGTGCAATAATTGCCTATGATGCAATCGTGTCCGATATGGCTATAAGCCAGGATCCAACAACCATTTCCCACTACGGTTTTCATCCGGTCACTGGTACCGCGGTGAATGGTCACAAATTCCCGGATTACGCAATCATCACCAATTTCAACGGTTGTTTTTTCTCCCGCGTATTTTTTATCCTGTGGTTCGGAACCGATTACCGTGCCTGGAAATATTTTACAGTTCTTGCCAATTCTCGTCCCATCCAGAATAGTAACATTTGAACCGATCCAGGTTCCCTCTCCGATGACTACGTCAGGATGAATTACAGTAAATGGGTCAATTTTCACATTAGTGGCCACCCTTGCATTGGGGTGGATATAGGCGTTGAAATGTATCATTAAACTGTCAATCTTACTGAAAAGTGATTTGTTGCCTGCAAATTTAAATATTCTGGGCATCCCGCCCCTTTTTTTATTACATTAAGTAGCTGAGGTCAATAGTAGCGTGTGGGTGAGCCTCCGATTCAACCTCATTCGACGAATTTTGTTACTTTTGCAGAAACCATGAAGGAAACTATCTCTATACCATCTTTTGATATCCCGGGAGGAAAAAGAATACCCGGAGCTAAGCCGCTGACCAAGAAAGTATACAGGGTCCCCGGAGCCGTAGATTTTACGATCAAGCGCTTTGGCAGGGAATCCGATCTTGCCTGGGAAGAGTCCGGATTTATCAAATATAGCTGTAAGTCAAAACTTAACAAAGAAGATTCCCTGGAGCTGAAATTTTGCCTGGCCGGGAATATGTATTGCGACCAGCCTGACTGCTCAAAATGCAGTCTTGGACAGGCCCGGCAGTGTGAGAAAAGTGTACCTTCCCTGGATATGTTAAGCGTGTCCTACGGGCCGGATCAGTTTACCCAGTTCTCAAAACATCCGGCAAACGGGACCAAACAGGAACGCACATCCGGCTTTTTTTCAAAAGTCCCCTTTGAAAAGCCGCTTACCCTCTGCTGCAAAACCAGAAATATTGTAGAAGGGTTACTCAACCACAATTATTCCGGAAGTTTTGAAAATATTTATGTAAATGCACAGCTGCAACTACTGTTGCTCTTTAGTATCGAAGATGCGGCGGAAGGATGCACGGAGGAACTGGTACCGGGTAGTTGCCGGTTTCTCGCGAGCGAGGATGGGCGAAAAAAAGTCATGCTGGCGCGCGAATTATTGCTGCAACATATTGGAGAGCCTATAACCATCAAGGATCTGAGTCGCAAAGTGGCCATTAACGAATGCTATCTTAAGAAAGGATTCAGGGAGATGTACGGAACCACCATTTTCGAATTTTATCAGAACCAGCGTATGGCGCACGCCCGGTATCTGCTATATGAGAAAGGTGTAAGTGTGACCGAGGTATCCCAGATGCTGGGATATTCTTCCATTTCTCATTTTAGTACCGCCTTTAAAAAACAAACAGGGCTAAAGCCCTGTGAATTACTGAAGTAAAGTCTTTAATCAGTTTATTTACCCGCAAGTCTTAATACGGGATAATTCCTTTCTGCCAGGGCAAAGATTCCAAATAAAACGCCTGTGTAGAAAAGGTCACCACCGAAACTTCCCAGGAAAAGCTGATTGCTATAGAGATTGTAAAATGGCAATGCTCTCAGGTAGGTCATTCCCAGTGTCAGACCCGGCTCATACATAACCGACCCGGCGGCCATCTGATTGGCTACCCAAACACCAAAATTTGACAGTAACCAGAAAATCGCGGACCCGCTGAGTGAATATCCCAGGACTTTCAAAACACCAGGTTTCCCAAGCGTACTTCCCAGTGCGGTGATCAATATCATGGAGCCGTACACAAAAACCTGGGAAATGCCATAAAATCCAGTTCCACCCAACCCGCTGATGACAAGGTCCGAAAGGAAAAATGCAGCCAGAGGAATCGCAAAGGCTAACCCCTTCCTGCGAATCTGGGCGCCTCCAAACAGCGCGATGGCCACCATAGGTGTGAAATTATACGGGTGAGGCAATATCCTGCTAAGTGCTGCCACGAGAATCATAGCCACCACAATTCCAAATCTTATATTTATTTTTTGCATAATATAAAGTGTATTTAACAAAAAAGCGAAGGTAATTGTATTAGACAAAAATAAAAAAAATCTGGCAACCCTGCCAATAAACCTTCCGCCCGTCGTGAATTCGGGGTGACTCTTTTGATAGTGGGCTAAACTGAAGTTTTTATCGATGTTGAAACGGCTGTTAATTTTGTGAAGCGCGGCCCGTTTTTTTTGTTTTCAAGCTTCGAAGCACTACTTTTGCAGCCTGAAAATACAATGGTTAAAAAACCATTGATTTAACGGGGAATACCAAAAAATAATTTATATGCCAGAAATTAAACCGGATGAGATTAGTGCCATTCTGCGGCAACAATTAAGCAATTTCAATGTTCAGGCGGATTTGGAGGAAATAGGCACTGTTTTGCAGGTAGGTGATGGAATTGCCCGCGTGTATGGCCTCGGAAATGTCCGGTATGGTGAGTTGGTTGAGTTCGACAATGGCGTCAAAGCCATCGCACTGAACCTGGAAGAAGATAATGTTGGGGTAGTATTGATGGGTGAGGGCACTGATATCAAAGAGGGCTCCAAGGTACGCCGCACCGGGCAGATCGCGTCCATCAACGTGGGTGAAGGTTTATCCGGACGTGTGGTTAACACCCTGGGGGAACCCATTGATGGCAAGGGGCCGATTACGGGGGAACTATATGAAATGCCGCTTGAGAGGAAAGCTCCGGGAGTAATTTTCAGGGAACCGGTAAAAGAACCCCTGCAAACGGGGTTAAAAGCCGTAGATGCCATGATTCCCATCGGCCGGGGACAGCGGGAACTGATCATCGGTGACCGCCAGACTGGTAAGACTGCGATCGCTATCGATACAATTATCAATCAAAGAGAATTCTTCGAGGCTGGCAAGCCCGTATATTGTGTATATGTGGCTATTGGCCAGAAAGCATCCAATATTGCGGGTGTTATGAAGACCCTGCAGGATCATGGAGCCATGGAATACACCACGATCGTGGCCGCCTCTGCTTCTGATCCCGCACCCCTTCAGTTTTACGCGCCTTTCGCCGGCGCTTCGATCGGCGAGTATTTCAGGGATACCGGCAGGGCCGCCCTGATTATATTCGATGATCTGTCTAAACAGGCTGTTGCTTACCGGGAAGTTTCTCTGTTGTTGCGCAGGCCACCCGGACGTGAAGCTTATCCCGGAGATGTGTTCTACTTACACAGCCGCCTGCTGGAAAGGGCCGCCAAAATCATCGACAGCGATGAGGTGGCCAAAAAAATGAACGACCTGCCGGATTCGATCAGACACCTGGTAAAAGGAGGAGGTTCGTTAACGGCGCTTCCGATCATTGAAACACAGGCTGGCGACGTATCTGCTTATATCCCCACCAATGTAATTTCGATTACAGATGGTCAGATCTTCCTTGAATCAAGTTTGTTCCTGTCGGGAATACGTCCGGCTATTAACGTAGGTATCTCCGTTAGCCGTGTAGGAGGTAATGCTCAGATCAAATCAATGAAGAAAGTGGCTGGGACACTGAAGCTTGACCAGGCCATGTTCCGGGAGTTGGAGGCATTTTCTAAATTTGGCGGTGACCTGGACGCTGCCACCAAGGCTGTGATCGATAAAGGTGCCCGTAATGTGGAAATCCTGAAGCAGCCTCAATACTCTCCGTATCCCGTGGAAAAGCAGGTAGCCATTATATATCTTGGAACCAATGGGCTGGTTCGCGACGTGCCTGTGGATAGGATCAGGGAATTTGAAGAACATTTCCTTTTGGAAATGGAGAATAAACTGCCGGAAGTGTTGGCAGAATTCAAGAAAGGAAACCTGCCGGAAGATGGGTTGGTGAAACTGCGTGAGCTGGCGAGCTCAATCATTCCACATTATAAGAAATAACATTTATCTGAATCAAAGATTCGATCAAATATTTAAGGAGCTCCACTTGCGGGGCTCTTTTTTTTATTTGTTGTCAAAAATGTTTATATTTAGACTATATTAACGATTATGAAAGCCCTTAGTCCTCCAGTTTGTCTGATCGTCGATGATAGTAAGGTAGCCCGGTTAATGCTTCGGCAGTTATTGGAAAAAATGGGAAATGTAATTATCGCCGGAGAATGCGAAGATGCCCTTTCTGCAAAAAAGTTCCTTGAAACGCAGGCTGTAGACATTTTATTCCTGGATATCGAAATGCCCGAGATCAGCGGTCTGGAATTACTAAGGTTGCTTACGCCCCGCCCCCTCACCATTCTGATCACAGCCAAACAGGGTTATGCAGTTGAAGCTTTTGAGCTGAATGTAGTGGATTACCTGGTAAAGCCGATTTCCCTGTCCAGACTGATGATCTCCCTGCAGCGGGTGATGGAAATCGTTGACAGCAGGGATGTGCGCCTTGGTCAGGAAAATTCAGAGGAAGTGCTGTTTATCAAGGATAGTAAAACAATTCGGAAAATTGATCAAAATGAAATTCTCTGGATGGAGGCGAAAGGCGATTATGTCCGCATCCAGGTTGTATCCGGAAAGAATTTCGTGATTCACGCAAGCTTGAAAAACCTGGAGGAGAAGTTTGATGGCGTTCGGTTTGTGCGGGTGCACCGGAGTTATATTCTTGCCGTAAACAAAATTGATTATATAGAGGACAGCGTGGCTTACGTCCATAACCACGCTATTCCCATTTCTGATACCTACAAGGATGGGTTACTAAAGTCTTTACATTTGTTGTAATCTTCTAAATCCTATCAACCGGTGCAAAAGAAAGATTTCAGTCTTTTCTCTATGATTTTCCTGGCGCTTGCGCTTATGGCGCTGATAGTTATTACGCAGTTGTTTACCAATCAATCGACCAGGAAACTGAATCAAGGAAATCAGGAAGCTGTTGAGACCTTCAGACTAAGCAATAGCAACCGGGAAGTCGTGAACCTGTCCCAAGGCCTGTTTTCGAAACTAAGTAAAACTGATGTGCCTGTCGACAGCATCAGATCTGCGAGGCTGTCAGATTCGGTCATAATACTAGGCTTCAAAGCCAATAATCTTTCGGAAGCAATTGCAAAATCAGGACATCCGCATCTTGCTGATGAGCTCAATCAACTGGTGAGCAGGCAGATTGAACTTTCGCACCAAATCCTCGTAGCGCTTAATAGCGGGAACAAGAGCCGGCAGGCGCTGTTCGCCGATTCCCTCACAAATTCGCGCGTTGATGTACAGATTAATTCGAAATGTCTGGAGGTACAAAGACAGCTTGAGATCAACCTGGAAGAAACCCTGGATTCCAATTCAATATTAGTTGGCAGGCTATCCAATTACAGCCGGATTCTTGCAATTGTGGCCATCATAGCCATTGTGATCATGGCGAATATTATTATCAAGAGGCAATTCCAGCAACAGAAACTAATTGAGAACCTGAAAGAAGCGGAAATGGTAGCCAGGCGAAGTAAAAACGCCAAAGAAGAGTTTTTGGCAAATATGAGTCATGAGTTAAGAACACCCTTAAACTCACTGGTGGGATTTGGTAACTTGCTTAAAGATACCCCGCTGAATCCACAGCAACAGGAATTTGTCAGTATTATCAATTCCAGCAGCTTCAACCTGCTGAATATCGTGAATGACGTCCTGGACCTGTCAAAGATCGAAGCAGGGAAGCTCAGAATAACCAGGGAACCCTTTCAATTATCTGTGTTGCTCAGGAAGCTGGAGTTTTTGTTTTCAGAGGCGCTGATGGAAAAGAACCTGCGGTACGATTGGGAGGTAGAAAAAGATATCCCGGAAACGCTGATCGGGGATTCAAATCGTCTGGAGCAAATACTGGTGAATCTCCTGGGTAATGCCATCAAATTTACCAACCACGGAATGGTTAGCCTGAACGTGGGAATAGTATGGCAGGACGAGGAAAACAAGTGTTTTAAGCTCGGCTTTACCATGAAAGATACCGGCGTAGGAATACCCGCGAGTAAAGTTCCCGTAATCTTTGAGCGTTTTGAGCAATTGGAGGGTACGGCAACACGGTCACATGGCGGGGCCGGATTAGGGCTTACTATTGTGAAAAGCCTGGTTGAGAATATGGGGGGTACGATCTCAGTCTTTAGTGAAGTTGGAGCTGGTTCTGAGTTTCATTTCACTTGCGTGTTTGACAGAGCCGACGCCAGGCCTATAGCCGACATTGACACAGGTTCAATCTCGACGGGCGCAACTTTAAGCGATCTCAGGGTACTTTTAGTGGAAGATAACAAAGCTAACCAGGTCCTCTTAAAACATATACTCAATAAATTCAATCTAAACCTGGCTTTTGCGGAAAATGGACTCTTAGCGCTGCAAATCCTGGAGAAGCAACCGTTTGATCTGATTCTGATGGATATTCAAATGCCCGAAATGGATGGGTACACGGCGATCGGCAAGCTACGCGGAGAAATGAAACTTCAAACACCTGTGATTGCCATGACAGCCTATGTGTCGGAAAATGTAGTGGAAAAATGCCTCAGGGCGGGATTTAACGACTATCTGGCAAAGCCAATTGAGGAACACCTGCTTGTAGAAAAATTGTCAAAATATGCTGTTATGCAGTTGCCACTACCTGTCGGCAGCGATCTCGGATACCTCAACAATCTGCTTGGCGGTGATCAAAATGCGATTCAGGAGATTCTGACGGAGATGAAAACGCAATGGGAAATCGACCGCGCAGATTTTAAAATAGCGGTATCCGCAGGTGATATTAAAGAAATTAAACGTATCTTTCACAGGATGAAATCCACTTTTTCGCCACTTGGGCCCGATCATAAGATTTATGAGCTGATCCAAATGAGTTCCCGAAAGGTGAGCGGTGAAGCTGATGAAGGAGCCGCGCTGGCTGAATCCAGGGAAATGATTGATCAGATAAACACATCGATTAATCCGATTTTAAAAGAGCATTTAGTATGATCGATTATTCGAAAGTGAATGTAAATTAAAAGGTGAACCGGCAAACGGGATTATGTATTCAGCAGATTATTTTTTTGTATCATTTATCATTGCCATTAGGGCGGTAAAAGCCCCCGTATGGGGGTAATCGTGAAAAGTCAGCATTCCCGATTTCGTTCAACTATATTATCCGGTGATTCAGCTTAAAAACTTAGGCACTCATCGAATTTTAAGAAAATGCGTTTTAGCGCTTGCTATTTTTACAACGGTTTAGAGGGCTTAAGAGTGGGCTTCGGGATCTTTCCAGATCAGACGAAAGCCCCTCTTTTTTTAGGTCCTTTTTTCAGGAGACAAACAGCTTCGTTCAATGGTCACCAGCAGGTGAACAGGGGATCAAATCCGGATCCGGTGCGTTGATCAGAGAGAGGTAAACGGGATTTGAATAGTCTGTATTTTGAATAACAGATTTGGAAACACATGGTTCAAAGGATTGAATTCATACGGCAAATATTAAAGGTCATAAATTCCGACGAGGATTTTAACCGGTTTGCGACCGGGTATTTTGGCGAACAGGAGGAGAACATCAAAACGGGTACCCAGATTGTGATCAACGTCATTATCAAGAGTCTGGCCACACATATTCAGGACGATGATAAAGCAAACGAAATTCACCATATGGCCAGGGAGGCCAGGTCAATTTATCTGAATGGCAGGCTGGCGGGATATTTTACGAACACCCAACTTATGGTAAAAGGCGGGGGATATATCTCCGAGCTTTTTGGTAGAAATTTTAATGAGTTAGTAGGGCAGGCAGCCGTTGTTTCATCGCTGAAAGCAGGCACGGTCAATAAACTTTTCGTTCTGCTTACTCCGGTGACACTCTCGGTATTAAACAGGATATTTCACCTTGAGAACAATGAAGGTTCATCGGGATTTGACATGTTCCTTTATTCAGTGGCCTTTAAAATATCCCTGCCTGAAGCGCTGGTACCTTTTTTTCCTGAGGACACCCTTAGAACCCCGAAAAGATTAAAGAAGCAAAAATTCTTTCAGAGGATACTAGTTTTCTTCAACACCTGAAAAGCGGGCATACTATTTTCAAGCTGCAGTAATACGATTATTGAAAACAGATGAGAAGGGCAGCTACGGAATTTTTACAGGTAGCCGGGCAACCAGTTCGCCCCAACCCATGACCAGGTCGGCTCCCTGTCCTGTTTTTTCGAAAACCATCGTAAAGTATTCCAGGAAGGGATTCCCGTCAGTAACCGGAACACGGACGCGAAGAATATCTTTACTTGTGTCGGTCATCAGCCCCCAGGTGTCGATGTTTCCGTTTATCGCGATGGTCCAGTGATCTTCCTCCGGGATACAGTACATCGTATATCTTCCCGGTTCAAACTTCCTGTCCTGGATAAAAACCTGCTGGAAAACGTTTAGTTCGGTTGCTTCATTGGCGCCCAGTCGCCATATTTCCCCGTACTTGAGTAAGCCGTGAAATAGCTTCCTTCCCTGTAAGTGAGGGCGGCTATAAATAACCCGGAGAACTGGAGGTGTTTTTACCTGGCCGGTCATGTGTAATTGCGGGTAATTAGGCGGGAAATAACTCATATCCATTGGTGAAATGTCCAGCGGGTCAAGTGGATTAGGGTTTTGAACCGATGGATAGGCGGGGTGTGTGATAACCAGCGAGTCATTGCCGGGGTTGCCGGCAGGTTTTTGGTTACAGGCAGTTATTACCAGGACGAATAAAATCAAAAAAGCATTTAGCTTCATATGTACCGCATTAATTTGGGAGGCGTACAGGATTGGGTCGCTTCCCAGCGTCCAAGTTAATACCTGTTTCTGTTATTTCAAAAACTTGTTGGCATCTCTCTCAGTTCCTCCCATTTTTCATAAATCCTGGGTCTCGCACTCTCCCAGAATTGCCGGTAGCAAGCATTCAGAAAATCGTAATGTTCTTCAAGAATTCCGATGGCAGGTTCGGCGTCGTCCATATACAACGCTCGCCGGACCACTCCCCGCAGTGCCTTGTGAGTACCGGCGCGGGTGCGGTAGTTAAACAGCCAATTCTGCGAACGCATAAAGTAGAACATGGTTCTAAAGACGGTGGGCATCAGCTCTTCGTATCCGGTCAGGGAACGATAGGTTTCCTGGGAAAACTGATAGAGTCTGTCCCCCGCAAATTCTGCAGGATCGTTAGCCAGGAAGTGGTCATAGATTACATCCACCATCGCACCGCTGTAAAGCCTGTAAGCGCTTCTGAATACGGATTTGGCCTCATGCGTGGCTTCGTGTGTATCTGTGAATGTATCAATAAAACGATGTAATATAATCCCCTTGCGTATCGGCTCGGCATACTGATATTGCCTGTTACCCTTCACAAAATCACTGATCATATTCCCCACCAGAATATTCTTGTCACCAAATGAAAGGTATGCGTGGGCCAGGTAGTTCATTGCCGGAAAATAAATATTGCAGCCCGGCCTGATAATGCCCGGGTCGATCCAGACGGCCATGACGCTAACCAGCAGGATATTTAATACCCCGTTCCAGGCGCAATACTATAAATATACACTTAATTTTCCGATTGATCACCCGTCCAAGCCAGCTTTAATATTCGGGTCAGTGCTTACTTTTTTAAAGCCTTAACTTTGCGTCCCGCACTGTCTCATGTTTTTATGATCTGAAGGCGGCCCTAAAAATCGAATCAATGAAAAAAGGACCCGTTTCAAATTTTATTAAACACCATTACCGGCATTTCAATGCAGCAGCTTTAATGGATGCAGCCAAAGCTTATGAAGCGCATCTGGACGAAGGCGGGAAAATGATGATCACATTAGCAGGGGCAATGAGTACAGCAGAACTTGGCATTTCACTGGCAGAAATGATCCGTCAGGATAAGGTGCAGATCATTAGTTGTACCGGAGCCAACCTGGAAGAAGACGTTATGAACCTGGTGGCTCATTCACACTATAAGCGAGTACCAAATTATCGCGACCTGACCCCACGGGAAGAGTGGGACCTGCTGGAAAATCACTACAACCGGGTTACGGATACCTGCATTCCCGAAGAAGAAGCGTTCCGCAGGCTGCAAAAACACCTGGAACGACAATGGAAAGAAGCGGAAGCAAAGGGGGAGCGATATTTTCCGCATGAATTTCTTTATAAAACAGTATTAAGCGGTGATCTGCAACCCTATTACGAGATCGATCCGAAGGATAGCTGGATCATCGCGGCTGCTGAAAAGAATATCCCTATCATCGTACCCGGATGGGAGGACAGCACCACCGGAAATATTTTTGCGAGCTATGTTATCAAAGGTGAGCTTAAAGCGGGCACAGTAAAGAGCGGTATCGAGTATATGGTCTATTTAACAGAATGGTACCGTGCCAACAGTGGTGGGAAAGGCGTTGGTTTTTTTCAGATTGGCGGCGGTATTGCGGGCGATTTTCCCATTTGCGTAGTACCCATGATGTACCAGGATCTGGAATGGCATGATGTGCCTTTCTGGAGTTATTTCTGCCAGATCAGCGATAGCACCACTTCCTATGGGTCTTACTCTGGTGCGGTTCCCAATGAAAAGATCACCTGGGGTAAACTGGGGATCGATACGCCCAAGTTCATTGTGGAGAGTGATGCCACAATTGTTGCACCGCTGATGTTTGCATGGATTCTTGGCTGGTGATCAATGACCGGGGGGGTATCAGATTTCTAACTTTTTAGCGTCCTGGTCAATAATTACGAAACCAGGTTTTTTACCTTTTTCAAAGCTGCCTAGTCTTGCATCCATTTGAAGGGCGCGGGCTCCGTTTATTGTAGCCCAGCTAAGAAAGGTCTCCAGCGGAATTTCCGGAAAAGAGTCCCGGAGTCTTTGAATTTCACTCCATAGTGATAATTTATGGTTGGAGGCGAGGCTGTCGGTACCCAGCACCATGGTTGCTCCCTGTTTCATAAATTCCGGAACAGGGGGCAGATTTCGGGTAATATAATGATTGGCATTTGGACAAAGGCACCAGTAGATCTGCGGATGGCTGGACATAGCGAACCGGATATCTTCCCCACTCGTAAATACATCATGCACTAATATCAGTGGCCGGTCTGCCGGAAGTTCCGGCAAGACAGTCTGGAGGCTGCTTTTCCCCGATGGCAGGAATGACTCCTGACTGATACCCATTTCCCGGAACATTTCTACAAATGCGCCAGTCTTCTGCCTAAACCACTCGTTCTCGTCGGCAGTCTCCTGGTTATGCATGCTAAGCGGACCCGAGCCAGGATACCGGGCTACTTTTTCGAAGAGGGCATCGGCCAGCGAATAGGGTGAATGTGGTGTGAGTGACGCGGGGCCAACATCAGGAGTCTGAGAGAAATGAAGGGAAAGCTGCTTATATTTTAGAAAATTGGCTTCCACCTGCTGCCGATCGGCTCCCATCACTTCAATAAAATTATGGTAAGAGAGGTTCTGTTTCGACTTTTGATAAATCGTGTCTGTACCATTGCAAATATCTCCTACGGCTACAATCCCATTGTCACGCATTTCGGTTTCCGCGTCCGCAATTGCTTGCTGCACAGTGTCGGGTTCGGGAGTTCTGTTCCGCATCACCGACTGCACAAAGCGGGGCAATCCTGTTCCCTCTTCAATCCGGCCTTTCAGGTGGCTTAACTCCAAATGGCAATGGCAATTTATAAACCCGGGCGAAAGAATGCCTTTTCTATATTGAATATCGCTGCCCGCATCTTCCAACGTGATCAGATCCTCAATCGTACCATCCTCACGCAGGATCAGGACCTTCCCGGTCAATAAACGGTATCCATCAAAAATCTGATCTGCTCCAAACTTGATAAAACTCATCAATCAAAATAATTTAACTTTGCAGCCCTTTTTGACTGATTCCGGCTGCGGGAAGCAAGGTAAGCAAAAAGCAGGACCGTGAACCGACCAGTAATCGGATTGCGAAAAATAAAATATCAGATGTTAGACAAATTAAAAGCTATTCGCGCGAAGTACGACCAGTTGGCTATTGCGCTGACCAACCCGGAGATTGTGGGGGATAACAAGAAGTTTGCTGCCACCAGCAAAGAATACCGCAGCCTGGAGAAGATTGTGCTGGCCTCTCAGGAATATGAAAAAGTGCTGGACGACCTGGCCTTCAACAAAGAAGCGCTACATGGCGATGATGCTGAGCTCAGGGAACTGGCCAAAGAAGAGTCAGAGGGATTAGAGGAAAAAAAGCGGACCATAGAAGTACATATCCGGCAGCTACTGATTCCTAAAGATCCTCAGGATGAAAAGAATGTAATTATGGAGATCCGGGCGGGAACCGGTGGCGATGAGGCCAGCCTTTTCGCAGGCGACCTATTGCGGATGTACACTAAATACGCTGAGAAACACGGATTCAAAACGGCAATACTTAGCGAAAATGAAGGGACCGTGGGCGGATACAAGGAAATTCAGCTTGAAGTCACCGGAGACGAAGTATATGGTACGCTGAAATTTGAAAGTGGCGTGCACCGCGTGCAAAGGGTTCCCAACACTGAAACTCAGGGCCGCGTGCATACTTCGGCTGCGACTGTAGCCGTGATGCCGGAAGCGGATGAGATCGATTTTGAACTGAAGGAAAGCGATGTAAAAATGGAAACCTCCCGCAGCGGTGGCGCCGGCGGCCAGAACGTGAACAAGGTTGAGACGAAAGTGATGCTAACCCATATCCCAACCGGAACGGTTGTCATTTGCCAGACAGAAAGAACCCAATTGGGCAACCGGGAAAAAGCTATGCAGATGCTGCGTACGAAATTGTATGAAGAGCAGGTCAGGAAACAGGAGGAAGAAATTGCCCGCCACCGAAAGAGCCTGGTAAGTAGCGGCGATCGAAGCGCTAAGATCCGGACCTATAATTTCCCGCAGGGCAGGGTAACAGATCACCGGATTAACCTCACTTCTTACAACCTGGATGCTGTTATCAACGGGGATATACAGGAGTTTATCGACAAGCTCCAGTTTGCCGAGAATGCCGCCAAGTTAACCAGGCAGGAATAATATTAGTTTCCCGCAATCGTGACAGCCAGGTAATACAGCGTTCCGATTGTCGGACCGCCGGCATATTCAAGGTGCCGGTTATTCAGTAGATTGGCGCCACCCAGCTTCAAGGTGGTGCCCGAAGGTTTTACTCTGTAATTTACCTGGGCATCCAGTGTATTAAAAGCAGGCAGTTTGCCGGTCACAAGCGGGCTCTCCCAAAGAAAGGCGTCCTGCCAGTGCCAGGTGATATTGAACCCGGCATTTGGTAGTATTTTTCGGCTTCCGAAACTCAGATTTGACGTCCATAATGGGGTGTTGAATCCGGTCACAAAAATATCGTCCTGTGCGTTTGAGATCAGTTTGTTGAAGGCGATATTTCCTTTTATAAGAAATTGCCTGGGAAGGTTGCCGGTCAGGCTCAATGCTGCGCCGTAATTAGTATAGGCGTTTTTTGCATTTGTGTAAACGCGGTATCTGTCCTGCCCCTTGCTGGCTGCTGACTGTGACGTTGCGGGCGTTGCATCCCTGTTTCGGTCAAGCATCGCTAAAACCGCGGCATCTGAACCCACTTTTTCTCCATTGGGAACAAATACCTGCACCTGTCCCAGAAAACCGTTGTATTTGTTCAGATAGGTATCAAAATCAACAACAAGACAATTATCCAGCAGGATTGATTTATAGCCTGCTTCCAGGGAACTTATTTTTTCCGGAGCTGCTTTCGGCAGATTAGCCACAACCAGTAAGTTTCTGTTTGCCAGTGCTGCTTCATCGGTGTTTCCGGCAGCGCTCACGGCTGCGTTGAAACGGATTACAGATATCTGAGTATAGCTGTTTTCCAGGTAACCGAGTCCCTGATTGATGAAGGGCAGACTGCCTACGCGCTTAACGCGTCCGTTGTTTACGTAAGAAAGTGCCTCAAAAACTGCCGGATACCTGTAACCCATTTGCCAGGTAAGCCTGAAATGGTGGCGTTCGGCGGCGGTGTACACAGCAGCGACCCGCGGCGTGACCCTGGGGTCGAAATCGGGATTGTAATCGATACGAAGTGAACCGAAAAGCTTTAGCTTTTCCTGAGCCAGGGTTTTTGAAACCTGAGTAAATGCACCAAATTTTTTATAATACAAATCCTTCCCAAAACTCCCATCATCCATTGCTATGTTTCGTTCAGGGATCGGCCTCGAGAAATCGACAAAATTATTCCCATCGGGTATGATATCATATATCCTCGCGTCCGCTCCCAGCAGGAGGTTGAAAATATGGATCCGTTCACTCAGGTTCCATTGACCTTCGGCATGGTAGAGTCTGCTTTTTTGAATCAACGCAGCGCCCCCGGTTACAGGGGCGTTGGGTATCGCCGCTGATCGGATATCCCAATTATTTACAGAAATGATGGAGTCTTTTATATTTAAAAACCGTTCTGTACCGGGCTCAGCCCTGGAAGCATCTGCTTTTTGCCGCGCGTAGGCGGTGGCTGCCGCCAGGTTTTCGCTGGTGAGCCTTCCTTCGTGTTGCGCGGCATATTCATTTAAAGCCGTTTTATATTTCGTTGCCCAGTTGTTATTACTGCCGCCGGTGTACAGATCCATGTTGTCTGCCAGCGGCTTTACGTTGTAGGAGTGCCCGGTGTTTTCAAAGGAGGCATAGGCCATCACCATAAAATTTCTGCCCCTGAATTTCAGGGCGTGATTTTGCACAGATACACCTTCTAGTCTGATTTTATTCCCCCGCTGAAAAACGCCGTCCATTTTGCCGCCCCTAAAAGTGTACGAAAGTTCCTGGTCGGGGCTAAACCTGTAGTGAAGGGAGGCATCAAGTTTCAGGTTTTGCACATGTGGACTGACCAGATCTGTTTCCCAGTAACCTGTTCTTGAAACACGGAGGGTCTGGTTGGCCCTGCCATCGATATTTAGCCCGCTGATAGAAACCAGGTTGCTGCCGGCGAGCGCGTCATCACCATATTTATTCCAGCCATCAAAAGCTGCATTTGCCGATCCGTCAAGCGCGGGAAATTGCGGGTTGGCACTCTTCAGATTATTAGGATTCTGATCTAGCCTGGTATTGGAACGCCAGTCGGTTCCCTGGAGGTACCCCAGGTTTATTTTGAAAGCAAATTTGTCGTGAAAGGATCGCGCAAACCGAAGCGCAGTCTCTGTGAGCAGGGCCGGGACATGATCCTTGCCATCAACATGGTTAATGCCGGTCTTGTGGTAAATACTTAACCCCTGAGTGACGAAAGGACTCTTGGTGATCAGGTTAGACATGCCATTAATTGCGCTCATACCATAGAGTGCGGAAGCCACACCGGGAGTGATTTCAACACTTTGAATATCGAGTTCAGTCGGACCGATAGCATTACCGAGCGGTACGCCCAGTGTAGCCGCCTGCATGTCAACGCCATCCACCAATTGTACAAAACGAAAATTATTTGGGACATTGAACCCACGGGTATTCGGTACTTTAAAGGTCAGGCTGCTGGTGGTCAGTTGAACGCCCTTTACATTTGCAAGGGCCTCATAGAAACCAGGCGAAGCCGTTTCGCGAATCGAACGTACATCAATTTTCTCGACGGCTACAGGTGACCTGAGTATATTTTCCGGTACCCTGGATGCGGTTACAACTACTTCGTCGGCCAGCACGGTCCGGGTTGTGAGAGAGATTTGCAGATTGGAACCGGTTTTCTGTAAAAGAATTTCCCTTTTCTCAAACTGAACGGAGGAAAAAACCAGCGTCAGTGGCAGGCTGTGCTTTTCCCTGATGGTAAACCTGCCATCTGTCCCTGAAGCTGTGCTGTACGCGGTTTCTTTCACGGTGACGGTAATACCTTCAAGCGGTTCGTGACTCGCTTCGTTGGTGATCAGTCCGGAAATAATGAGTATATGATCTTCCTGTGATCTCGCGTTGAGAGCGATCGAGAAAATATTTGCTAAAATCATAAGCAGTTTTATCGTAATATGATTAGATGGGTACATGGGGGAACTTTTTAGGCGGAGTTTTGATTGTTCTAGTCTATTAAAACAGTGGACTAAATAAGCAAAAAAAAGCGTTTCGTCGAATCTCAGGGATAAGGTTCATGCAAGCCCGAACCGGGAAGGTTCCGGTCTTTCGGGACCTGGTCTGCCGGATATTGTATATTGATTAAATTCACTGATTAGAGAAAAATTGCGCGATAGATCGTAATAAAACTCATGGTAATGACCACTATTCCCACGACGATGAACATTTTCTTTGTGGGTAATTTAGACGTCAGCATAGCAGAGAATGGTGCAGTAACGATACCGCCAATAAGTAAACCGGCCACTATATTCCAGTGATGGATACCGATGGTGAAAATGAAAGTGATGGCGCTGGTAACGGTCAGGATAAATTTTGCCACGGTTGAGCTTCCCACAACATACCTGGGAGTCCGGCCGTTTTTAATAAACGTACCTGTTACAAGCGGGCCCCAGCCCCCGCCCCCGAAAGAATCAATAAACCCGCCAATAAGTCCCAGCATAGTGATATTTGTCTTTTTTCTGGTAGCCGAACGGGGCTTATGTCGGATCGCATTGGTCAGGATCTTGATACCGAGGTAAAGCGTATAAGCAGCAATAAATGGTTTGGTGATCCGCGCATATCTCTCACCCAGGTATGACAGTAGAAGCGCCCCGGCGATAGCGCCAAAAATGGCAGGCACAGCCAGCGCCCAGGTCATCTTTTTATTTATATTTCCAAGCTTCCAGTGACTCAGACTGCCTGCAGCCGTAGTAAAACTCTCCGCAGAGTGAATGCTGGCACTCACAACAGGCGGAGGGATATTTAGCATCAATAATGTGGTCGTGCACATCACGCCGTATCCCATTCCCATTGACCCCGCAACGATCTCTGCGATAAAGCCTGCCAGAAGCATCCAGTAAAAAATATGCGAGTCTTTGGCAAGGAATTGCAACAGATCGCCCATAACACCGAATTCATAGAGCGCAAAAATGCTCAGACCGATCACCAGCACGATGCCCAGTGCCAGCAAATACCAGTTTGCTTTTCGCTGTACCTTTTTAACCAATTCCTTGGTTTCCACAATTTCGGCGGCATCGGGTGTTTCAGCAGCAAATTCCGCCAGTCGTTCATCCGGACTTTCCACAAGGCCCTTGGTGACTTCGTTCAGGACTTTAACTTTATAACTAAGGTCGCCGCTCAGTTTGTCGCGGATAACGCTCATATTCTGAATGACTTCATCGAGTTCTTCCGGCACCGTTGCAGCGAAAGTTTCTTTTAGTCTTTTTGCGATGGTCGGGGATTTCCCGTTCGTTGAAATCGCGATTTTCAAATGTCCTTTTTTCACTACTGAGCCCAGGTAAAAATCGCAGTATTCGGGCTTGTCTGCAATATTTACCAGTTTCTGTAAACCTTGTGCATCCTCATAAATCCGTTTCGCAACATCGAGGTCATTTACCGCCGCTATGACAAGACTTGCCTGTTCGATATCGTTTGGCGTATAAGGCCTTTCCTCCCAATCCAGGTTACTGTATCTTTCAGCGAGCAGCCTGATCTCCGGATCTACATCCCTTGCCACGAGGCGGATGGGAGTGGCAGGGGCATTGCTTAGCACGGCGTTCAATTTTTCCAGGGCTATTTCGCCCCCGCCGATGATCAACAACTTCAGGTGTTCAAGTTTGATGAATACCGGGAATAAATTATTGGAACCATTCTCAATTACCGGTTTGTTTGCAGTCTCAGATTCCATGTTTAGTAGATCAAAATTAGTGCAAGTTGGCATTACCCCAACACTGAATTTATACAGCAATATATTTTCGATGCGTAAAATCGCCAAAGGTTTCTCCCTGGTTTCTCTCTGCCACATAAACGCCAAATAAATCATCCAGGCTGGCCAGTATCTCGGATTCCCCCAGGTTGTCCTTGTATTTTGTATTTAGTCGAAGGCCCAGCCGGTCTCCTCCTATATGAAGATTGTATTTGCCTGGGGCGGTCCCTACAAACCCGATCTCAGCATTCGGCGAGCGGCCGCAACCATTCGGACAGCCCGTCATGCGGAGGATGATGTCTTCTTTTTCTAATCCGTGTTTTAGTAGCAACGGCTCTATTTTTGAAATCAAGAGGGGCAGGTAGCGTTGTGCTTCGGCCAGAGCGAGCGGACAGGTATTCAGCGCCACACACGCGATTGAGTTCTTACGAATGGCGCCCGCTTGTTCTGTATGTGCGATGACACCATATTTAATAAGAATTTTTTCAACAGCTTCTTTGTCGTCCGGGCCGATATCGGTCAGAATTACATTTTGGTTGACGGTAAACTTGAAATTGGCTTTTCCGCTGTCAGCCACTTTCAGCAACGCCTTTTTCAGGGCAATTTTTTCATCATCCAGTACACGACCGTTTTCAACATATACGGTGTAGTGCCAGTTGCCTTTATAGTCTTTGCGCCAGCCGTATTGATCTGTCCTGTCCGTAAAAGTGAATGGCCTGATGGGGTCAAATTTGAACCCTGTTCTTGCTTCAACTTCCTCCCTGAGGCGGTCGGCGCCCAGTTTGTCGATGGTATATTTCAGTCTGGCCTGTTTACGGTCGCTTCGATTTCCAAAATCACGCTGCACGGTCATTATCTCATAAATGGCCTTCAGTATTTTTTCCTCATTGTTTTCCACGAAGCCCAGCATGGTAGCCAGTCTGGGGTAGGTACTTTCATTGCCATGGGTAGAACCGAGCCCGCCACCAGCGCCGATATTAAATCCGACCAGCTTTTCATCCTCTATGATCGCAACGAGTGCAACATCATTGATCAGGATATCGATATCGTTATGCGGCGGAATCGCCAGTCCCACTTTTAATTTCCGCGGCAGGTAGCGATCCTGGTATAAAGGGTCATCCTGGGTTGTGTCGGACAGTTTCTCCGAGCCTATCCATATTTCATACCAGGCGCGGGTCTTGGGCTTCGCCATCTCGCTGATCTTTGCGGCATACCTGAACACTTCCTCGTGTGCTTCCAATTGCGGGGGGATGGACGTGCAACATACGTTCCGGTTCACGTCGCCGCAGGTGGCGATACTGTCCAGGCCCGCAGTGTTAAATGCCTGCATGGTGGGCCGGATATCTGATTTCAGAATGCCATGTAACTGAATGGTCTGTCGGGTAGTGATCTTGATGACCCCTGTGGAATGCTCACCTGCAATGTGATGCAGCGCGATCCATTGCGAGGGCTTCAGAAAACCTCCGGGTAACCGGAGTCGGCACATAAACGAGTACAGCCATTCCAGTTTTTTTGAACTGCGTTCTTCACGGCGGTCACGGTCATCCTGCTGGTACATACCATGAAACTTTATCAGCGCCCGGTCATCCTCCCTTATTGCACCCGTGAAATCATCTTTCATACTCTCCATCAGTGTACCACGGAGCCCGTTGCTGGCCATCTTTATTTTTTCTACACCAGATAATTTATTCTCGCTCATAATAGATTCTGTTGTTTAGCGTTAATCCTTGCAAAAGTTCACCATTTGGTGAATTATAGAATTGTTTAAATTGAAGAGTGGCGGAAAATCAATACACGTCTTTTTTGTATCGTCCTTCATCGCTCAATGCTCTGAGATAGTCGCGGGCTTCAGATTCTGTTTTCCCGCCAAATTCCCGGATGATATCCAGCAAGGTTTCTTCTACATCCTTGCTCATTGGGTCCCGTTTCCCACTTACGTAGAAGCTGGCTCCGTTTTCGAGCCACTGAAAAAGTTCCGCACCTTTTTCTTTCATGCGGTGCTGTACATAGATTTTTTCTTTTTGGTCTCTCGAAAAAGCCAGGTCCAGCCGCTGGAGTACTCCGGACTCCAGATAGTATTGAATTTCGGTCTGGTAAAGAAAATCCGACAAAAAATGCTGCTCGCCAAAAAATAGCCAGTTTCTTCCGGAAGCGCTCCTGGCTTCTCTTTCTGCCAGGAATGACCTGAAGGCGGCTATTCCGGTGCCGGGTCCTACCATGATGACATCTTTCTCATCCGCCGGAAGTTTAAAATGTTTTGACTTTTGGATAAAGAATTCAAAAGTAGACTCCGGTTCCAGAAGGGAAAGATAGCGACTCCCAACACCCGACCTCATTTGTTCACCTACAAAAAATTTGTCCACCGTTACCGTGATATGTACTTCCTTGTCGCCATGGGCTTCCGGTGAGGATGAAATGGAGTACAGGCGGGGTGCCTGGATCGTTAAGAGTTTCAGGACTTCCTCAAACTGTTCTGGATTTTTTAGCGGGTATTGGCGAATCAGATCAAAAAGGCTTAGCCTGACATCTGGTATGTCTTTTTGTACGATCCCGGCGTATTGTTTAATGGTGGATTTTAGCAGGTATCCAATATTCAGGCGACCAGACAGCAATTCCTGCACGGTAGCCGTCATTTTCGGATGTTCGATCACTTTTAAAGGATCTATCGCCGTCAGGGCAAGTATCTCAGCTACAATGGAGGGTTTATTACTGGGGATTACGCCCAGGGAATCTCCCGGCTGGTAATCAATCGGGTCATCACATATTATCTCAATATGAAATGTCTTCTTTTTACTTCCTGTATCATTCAGGTTGATACTATTGATGACCTGTCCCCTGTACATTTGTTTGCCCTCTGATTTTTTTTGAACGGTTTGGGCGGGTGCTGATGGGGCGGGACTACTGCCTGGTTCCAGTGCATCTGCCAGCTCGTCAAGCCAGTACAAGGCCTCCTGCTCGTAATCAACATCGCATTTCCGCAAAGGTACAATCCGTTTTGCACCTAACGCGTCCAGGCGGGAATCCAGGTCGATACCTGTCTGGCAGAACTGCGCGTAGGAAGAGTCACCCAGGGCGAGTATGCCAAATTTCATCTTCTTCAGGTCAAATTCATTCTCGTGGATATGGTCATAAAATTTTCGCGCAAGTGCGGGCGGTTCTCCTTCTCCCTGTGTGCTTATCACCACAAAAAAATGTTCCTCCCTGGCCAGGTCGCTCAGCCGGTACTGATCCAGCCCTACCAGTTTTGCCTGCACATTCTTCTTTTTTGCTACTCCGGCTAACTGGGTCGCCAGGGATTTTGCGTTGCCGGTCTCGGTACCATAAGCCAGGGTGATCTTCTTTGTTTGAGGCTTCTTCCCGTTCAGGTGGGGAGGCGGGGCAGCAGAAGTATCACCTGCTACCGCGTGAATAGGTCCGGCCAGGCCTGCGAGGTAACCGTTCAGCCAGATAATTTCGTCCCGGGTCAGCGTAGACGTAAAATCCTGGATTGATTTAAGCTTGGTTTCAGACAACATGTTTTAAGGGTTTAACGGTTTCAATGGGTTCTGAATGTTGATTTTGTACAGATGTAAAGTAATGCTCATGTGTTTCCGGTTCTGCCAGCCATTTGAGCTCGTTGTGGAGTTGTACAACGCGCCCGATAATTACCAGGGAAGGGGAGCTGAATTTTTTGCCACTGCAATTTTCAGCGTACTGGTAAATATTACAGGTAAACGTTTGCTGATAACAGGTTGTAGCCTGTTCGATGACGGCCAGGTGGACTTCCGGCGAGACTCCGGACAGCAGCATTTTTTCCACCACTGTTGAAAGGGTAGAGGCAGACATATAAAACACCAGGGTATCAGAAGTCGCTGCCAGTTCCTTCCAATCAGCTTCGCCAAGAAGCTCGGGTTTGTACAGTGTCAGGAAACGTACGGCGTTCGCATACCCCCTTGCAGTGAGAGGTATTCCCGTATAGGCTGCCGCGCCAAGCGCCGCGGTTACCCCAGGGATGATCTCATAGGGAATTTTATGCCAGAGCAGGGTCCTGAGTTCATCCAGGATATTGGAGAAAATAGAAACGTCTCCTCCCTTCAGGCGTACAACCCGCCTGCCTTCCAGGGCAAACTCCACCAAGAGTCTGTTGATCGACTCCTGAGGGGTAGAACCTTTCTTACCGCATTCTTTACCAACCCGGATGATCTCAGCAGCAGCAGGCACGTAACGGTGTAAAATCACTTCGCTCACCAGTCTGTCTGCCAAAACCACTTCGGCATTTTGAAGGGCATTTACCGCTTTTACGGTAATGAGGTCAGGGTCGCCAGGTCCTGCGGCCGCAATGATGACTTGTCCTCTCCGGCCGGATGGATCCGGGTTAATTATTTGACGGTAGGGTATGATCATTAATCTACTGTTTCAATGGACTAAAAGTGGATGAAAGATTTCTGAGGGTTTGGGTCATTGAAATAGCCCGGATTTTATACGAACATAACCGCTGCTACGGTGCTGTTGCTGGTTTCATCAATCAGGATGGCGCTGCCGGTATCGGCGAGTTGCTCAAAAGAGTCATACACAATCGGCGTAACCGTTTTGATCCGGGCCCTTACGACTTCATTAAGTCTGACGTTTTCGGTCACTTCCGTCCGTTTCAGCGAGTTCACATCCATTTTGTATTCAATTTCACGAACAATGGTCTTCACCAGCTTTGTTCTATGCTGCAGGTAGTATTTATTGCCTTGTGTCAGCGGCTTGTTGTCCAGCCAGCACAATAATACTTCCAGCTCATTCGCCACTTTTGGCAGGTTATTCACGTTCGCAAAAGTGTCACCCCGGCTGATATCGATATCATGCTCAATATGCAGGATAACGGGTTGCCCGGCTATTGCTTCTTCTACTTCTGTACCGGCCGACTCAATCCGCGTGATCGTCGTTTCAATTTCCTGTGGAAGCACTTTTATTTTATCGCCTTTTTTGTAAACGCCGCTGATCACTTCCCCCGCATAGCCACGGTAATCCGGCAGTTCTTTCGTCTGGGGGCGCACCACATACTGTACCTGGAAACGCGGATCAGTGTAATTGATATCCTCGGCAACTTCCACTTCCTCCAGGAACTGCAGCAAAGGCAGTCCGGTGTACCAGCTCATATGGGTTGAAGGATCTACAATATTATCACCATTCAGTGCACAAATTGGAATATAGGTTACGTTAGTCAGCCGCAATTGCCTGGCTACTCCTTCGTAATCTTCCTTTATCTGGTTGAAGGTTTCTTCTGCGTAGTCAACCAGGTCCATTTTGTTAATCGCCACTACAACGTGTTTTATTTTCAGCAGGGTGGCAATGATGGAATGGCGCCGCGTTTGTTCAATGACACCAGCCCGTGCATCGATGAGGATAACGATCAGCGAAGAATTTGATGCCCCGGTGATCATATTACGCGTGTATTGCACATGTCCGGGAGCGTCGGCGATGATAAATTTTCTCTTTGGGGTGGAAAAATAACGGTAGGCGACATCAATGGTTATGCCCTGTTCCCTTTCCGCGCGCAGTCCATCGGTCAGCAGCGCCAGGTCAATGCCATCGGCGTTTTTATTCCTGGATTGTTTTTCCAGGGCCTCCAGTTGGTCCACCAGGATACTTTTACTGTCGTACAATAAACGACCTATTAGCGTGCTTTTCCCATCATCTACACTACCTGCGGTTATAAATCGAAGAATATCCAATTTTTTAATTTTAAGTTCCGCCGGGGCGGAAGGATTTATGATTTTTTTCAGACTATAATCTAGAAATATCCGCCTTTTTTCCGGTCCTCCATGGCTGCTTCAGTCACCTTATCGTCGATGCGGGTTTCACCGCGTTCTGAGATCCGTGTGGCAATAATTTCGTTCACCACTTCATCCAGGGTCGCCGCGTTCGACTCCACCGCTGCCGTGCAGGTCATATCACCGACAGTACGGTAGCGAACTTTTTTCTTCAGGATAACATCACTTTCATCGATCTGAATAAAATCGGAAACGGCAACCAACTGACCTTCGTATTCAATGACGTCGCGGTAATGAGCAAAATAAATAGAAGGAAGCTGAATTTTCTCCTTTCGGATATAATTCCAGACATCCAGTTCGGTCCAGTTACTGATAGGGAATACCCTTACATTTTCTCCTTTATGAATCCGTCCATTGTAAATGTTCCACAGTTCGGGGCGCTGTAATTTCGGTTCCCATTGCCCGAATTCGTCTCTCACTGAAAATATTCTCTCTTTTGCTCTTGCTTTTTCTTCATCCCTCCGTGCGCCGCCGATGCAGGCATCAAACTTGAACTCTTCAATGGTATCGAGCAGGGTATGGGTTTGAAGCCAGTTCCGGCTTGCAAATTTCCCTTTGGGCTCACTGAGGTTTCTTTGACGGATCGTGTCCTCTACTTTACGCACGATCAGGGTGGCATTGAGTTGCGCGGCCAGTTTGTCGCGATAGGCCAGCGCTTCAGGAAAGTTGTGTCCGGTATCAATGTGTACCAGCGGAAAAGGAATTTTTCCGGGGGCAAACGCTTTTTTGGCCAATTGCACGAGCGTGATGGAATCCTTTCCGCCGCTGAATAACAGCGCGGGCTTTTCAAACTGGGCCGCTACCTCACGCATGATATAGATGCTTTCGGCTTCCAGTTGTTCGAGATATTTAAGTGTAGTTACCACTAGTAGCTTCTTTTTTATTCAAGGGATGGTCGTCCCGGACCGGGACGTTGAAATCATTAATCTTAATTATGCCATTTAAATCTGAAAATATCTGTAGCTGAGCGGAGAAATTCCCGGCAAGCGTTGAACGCCGGGTTTTTGAGATCTTTCAGTATTTTAATTGAAACTTGATGCCAGTTGGATGCGGTTCTTATTGATGAATCGGATCTCATAAAATCAGGAATTGGACCGATTGTGCAAGCCGCATTCTTTTTGCGAAGTTTCCCACCACCATCTTCCGGAGCGGGGGTCTTCGCCGGGCCCGACGGCCCTTGTACAGGGCGCACAACCAATACTGATATAGCCCTTGTCGTGCAGGGGGTTGTACGGAACATTATGGTCTTTGATGTAATCCAGCATTTGTTGGTACGACCAATGAATCAGCGGGTTAAATTTATACAAGTTCCGCGCTTCATCCCATTCAAGTATGGACATCTCCTTCCGGTTGTCGCTTTGTTCACTACGTAGCCCGGTGATCCAGATGTCGGCGCCCTTCAGGGCCCTGTTAAGCGGCTTCACCTTGCGGATATAGCAGCATTCCTTCCGATTCTCTACGGACTCGTAAAAAGCATTCACGCCTTTTGTATTCACATATTTTTCTACATCGGCTGCTTCTGGAAAGTAAACCTGGATATTGATCTTATAACGGGCGTTCGTCCTTTCAAGCAACTCATAGGTTTCATTGAAAAGCCTGCCGGTGTCCAGGGTGAATATCCTGACCGGAAGATGCTGTTTAACCAAAGCATCTGTAATGACCTGGTCTTCCTGTCCCAGGGACGAGGAGAATACGGTTGTCTCCGGGAACCGGTTTACGACCAGCGATAGCGCATCTGGCAACGAAGCCTGGTCTATTTGTTCTATTTCCTCCTGTGTAAACAAAGATTATATTTAAAGGCATGCCATTTTGATGAGTATCCACCGGGTGGCGTGCCGGATCAATCAGTTATGAGTTACGAGCCTGGCTGCGGCGTATAACGCAGGTAGGGCTTGACTTCTTTAACGCCTTTCGGGAATTTTTGTTGTGCGTCTTCCGTGCTCACAGAAGTCGAAATAATAACGTCTTCGCCCGGTTGCCAGTCTGCCGGAGTTGCCACAGCATATTGTGCTCCAAGCTGCAGAGAATCCAGTACCCTCAAAACCTCATAAAAATTCCTGCCGGTAGATGCTGGGTAAGTAATGGTCAGTTTTATTTTTTTATCGGGGCCGATGACGAACAGGGAACGTACCGTAGCTGTTGCAGACGCGTTAGGATGAATCATGTCATAAAGCGTGGCGATTTCTTTGTTGGGATCTGCGAGGATGGGGAAATCCACGTGGCAATGCTGGGTCTCATCGATATCGCTTTTCCAACCCAGATGGCTGTCGAGCGGATCTACACTCACTGCAAGCACGCGAGTGTTCCTTTTTGCGAACTCATCCTTCAGAAGTGCTGTACGGCCAAGTTCAGTGGTGCAAACGGGTGTATAGTCTGCGGGGTGCGAGAATAAAATTCCCCAGCCGTTTCCGAGGAATTCGTGAAACCGGATTTCACCTTCGGTGGATTGTGCAACAAAATCGGGGGCAATATCACCTAATCTTAATGACATAAACACAGATTTTAATAGTTAAAGAATGCAAATTTAAAGCTTTTAGTAATCTACCAATCCGATGGACTATTATTTTTTTAAAAAAACCACCATTTTTTTGAATGGGAGTATCTAAGCAAATGATTATCAATGAGACATGAATGTACTATTGCATGAAATCCTGATGCAGGCAGGCAGGGTTTTGCCCCCGAAGGTCGCGCTCCTAGGGATACACTTTTTTCGGCCTGAAATTCACAAATGCAGAAACACGCAGCGGTCGTCTGGGTATGAATAGCTGATAATCAATCTATTACGATGGGCCAAATTTATTTTTTTATATTGCCAGAATATCGTATATTTAGAAGTTATACCAGATTGCGACTTTTATAGCAACTTGCCGTGACTCTCTCAAAAATAACATTCCGTTTATTTTGCAGGCCGTTTGTGATTGAACCCTTTAAAATCACCAACCATATTTTCATTAAAAAATTATCGAATAAATAAATGTGGTAATATCCTAGATGAATCTCAATCTTTCAGATCGCTCAGCATCCTGTTTTCCAGGACAGCGAGGGTAACGTCCCGGACCTCTATCATCAGGTCGTGGAGGGTGCATTGCTTTTCGTCACAATCCTTACATCGTTCATAAAAGTAAAGGCTTACGCAAGGAAGCATAGCAATGGGCCCGTTGATCATGCGGAGGACGGTCGACACTTTCACCGTCGATGGATCTATTTTATAATAATATCCGCCGCCTTTGCCTTTCTTGCTTTCCAGGATACCGCCCTTCTTCAGTTCCAGCAGAATATTTTCAAGAAACTTGATCGGTATTTTTTTCTTAGCCGCAATTTCCGAGATCAGAACCGGACCTTCCTGTTGCCTGGAGGCCAGGTATGACAAGGCTTTGATAGCATATTGCGATTTTTTAGATAGCATGAATTACAATTGTTCTGATTACAAACGAATATTAGTCTATAAATTTAATAAACTTTCCGGAGAGTTATGTTTTTTATTGGAAACAACGTTTTCCAGGGTCCATTCGATCCGGTGTTCAAAAGGGTGTTTTCTTTCGGGGCAGTTTTGTTTATTACAAATGGGGCATTGGAATTCCAGGCAACCATCGGCATGGGCAAATAACTCAATGCTTTCACCATAATGTTTCTTGATCAGTTCCGTCAGTTTATCAATTTCCCGGTGTGCTTCGTGCACATTAATATACCATGGGACCGAAAGGTGACAATCTATATGGTACACGCTGCCATACTTGATGACCCGCAGGTTGTGAAGGTCCACCCAATTCTCCTGTCGGTTCCGGTTGAGCGTACTGACCAGCCCCACAAGCAGCCTGGAGTCTGCTTCGTCCATGATGCCTGCCACAGATTCCCGGATTATCTTATAAGCTGCAGAAAGAATATAGAGGGCAAGCAGGATAGCTACTGCTGCATCGATCCATGCAATTTTTGTGAAGTAGACCAGGATTAGCCCGACCACAACCCCACCCGTGGAATAGGTGTCGGTCTGGAGATGCTTTCCGCTGGCCTGCAAAGCTATGGAATTGTTCTTCCTACCCTTGAGCACGCAGTAGGTCCCTACACCGTAATTAATAATGGCAGTCAAACCAATCAGGTAAATACCCAGGTCAAGCTGTTTTAATTCCTGAGGGTTGATAAGCTGGCTGATTGCCTTCCAGATGATCGTGATCCCCGCGATGCCGATCAGCGTTCCTTCGACGCCTGCAGACAGAAATTCGGCCTTCCCGTGGCCGTAGGGGTGGTTGAAATCCCGCGGCAGCGCCGCTACATACAGGCTGTACAAGCCTATAAACCCGGCGACCACATTCACGATGCTTTCCAGAGCATCTGAAAGCACGGCGATGGACCCGGTTAGATAATAGGCAATAAATTTTACAATAAGCAGGGTCACGGAGACCGTAGCCACGATTTTCTGGATCTTAAAATTCTGCTTCGCCGGATTTTCTTTTTCCATCTATATATAAAATCAATTCATCCGCCGGGAAAATTGTTTTCTATTATGAGACCCCATCATTTTCCTTAAGGTTCTCCTGACCGTTCACCTGTCGACCTGATTTTATTCTGCCCACCCAACGAAGTAAATTGCGTTTTAGGCGGACATAAAATTCCTTATTAAACAAATTTGAATCGTGCATGGCTTTGTAAGTCAGGAACAACCCGATGGGCACCAGTACATAAGTAGCCAGCCACATGCCATGGAAAGGAGTAATGACGCCTTCCTTAGCCAGTTTTTCACCCCTGGTGGAGACAAAATAAAAGATCATAAAAAAGGTGATCGCAAAAATCAGGGGGGTACCCAAGCCTCCTTTACGGATAATGGAACCCAGCGGCGCCCCGATCATGAACAGGACCACACATGCCAGAGCCAGCGAAATCTTCCGGTGCCATTCGATCTTGTATCTCCTCAAATCTTTGAATTGTTCTCCGAGAGTGTTTTCATTTGTCTCGATATTACTTTTGGCCGACGAAATCACGCCAAGAGCCCGCTCGTTTATTGACTGCCGGGCGCTGTCGGGCAGGATAGCATCGAAAGAGGCGGGATCTCTCGTTTCTTTCTTCGTGCTCAGTAATGCAGCATGGGAATGAGCCGAATCTGTCTTCCTGGCCGTAGCACTGTCTTTCCCGGTAACTTTGCCGGCGGCGCTGTCATTCGCGGTAACGGCGGCGAGCTTGGCGTCTGTCCGCGGCTTTGACGCTGTGTCCACACGGGTTAAAACAGTTTTGCGCGTATCTGGAACGGCGATTTTAGGTTTCTTCCGGACCTGAGGGCCGTTTTTCAGTATCCGTTTCAGGCTGTCGGCCACCTGTCCGGCCATCGCACGCCGGTAGCCGGTGATGCCCATATAAGCGGCCCTGTTTTTTCTGAAATTAAATACAGAATCAGGAATGGAACTGCCCTGAGTTACGCTGTCGGGATAAGCTAACAATCCAAAACTGGCCATCATATTCAGGTCGAATCTTTCCTTATCCGCCTTCGCGAATCTGGACATAGAATCGATGGCTACATCCAATTGCCGCATGCTGTAAACTCTCTCATTGTTCCGGTTGTTGCTGTCGGCAGAAGCTTTAAAATTGAAAGAGCTGATATCGAACTGTTTTTTATAGTCTTTGAACCCCAGTCGAATATATTCCGTGGATGAGTCTGAGGGGTTGCCCCGCTCCTGGTATCTCCAGCCGTTTTTGAAATGGATATCCAGGAAATGCTTATCTGGCGAGGGTTTCATGATTCCGCTTTTCGCCACGATGAAATTGTCCTGGAGTGAATTGTTTTGCTCATACACGATAACATCCCTGATCACGCTGTCATTGGGTTCTTTCGTACCGATTTTGATGGCAAATCCGTCCAGTTTATCATAAAATACGCCCTCCTGGATGGCAAATGCGGGTTTGGCCAACACAATATCGGCGAGTAAGGTCCGGGCCTTGAGGTTGGCTACGGGTATCACGAAATTGGAAAAGAGGAATGCGCCGATACCGATGGCAACAGCAACTACAAACAGGGGGCTCATGAACCGCAGCAGGGAAATCCCTGCCGATTTGATCGCAACCAGCTCAAAGGTTTCGCCCAGGTTTCCAAAGGTCATCAGTGAGGAAAGAAGCACCGCCAGTGGCAGCGCCAGCGGTATCAGTACCGCGCTCTGATACCAGATGAAAGTCAGAATAGTCAGCGCATCAAGGCCTTTGCCAACAAAATCATCGATCCACAACCAGAAAAACTGCATCACCAGCACAAAGAGGGTAATGAAAAAAGTAGCCACGAAAGGCCCAATGAAAGATTTGATAATAAGTTTATCTAACTTTTTCAAGCGCGGTGATTAAATTGTTTCGGTTATCTGGATAGTCTGGGTCAACCCGGTATCCCGGAACTCAGTTTCCGAGCCGGTGAAAGAGTTCTTTTACCTGGTAGTCCCAGAGTTGGGTTTGATCTTTGACCTCTCTTTTCTCGGCAAAATCTGTAATGACCAGGATGGTTTGGTTAGTGATCTCAGATTTCTCGATCCTGAATTCGAAGTATTCATTTTTAGGCGATGCTGTCCAGCGAAAACGGATAAATTTATCCTGTTCCTGATCCACGACTTCTGCCTCCTCATATGAACCATTCCACCCGAAATAGAAAGTGCCGTCCCTTTCGTCAACCGACTCCGCAAACCATTCGCTGAGGCCGGTGGTTGTCGCCAGAAATTCGAACAAAATAGACGGAGAGCAACGAACGGGATATTCCAGGCTGTACAACTGTTTACTCATTTTTTCGGGATATTAATTAATTTCAATTAGCCACAATAATATAAAAATTATTATACTTTCAAAATCTTTTTTTCAAATGTCGGAATGCCGTATCTTTAAACCTACCGTTTGTACCTAATTTTAACGGATTCAAAAAAAATAGAACGTCTAGGGGATCGTTTATTAGGTGCATTATGTACTTTTGCCCAAACCTTATCTGATGTTTCAAACACTGATTACAACGCTAATTGCCTACGTAGTCACTTTTTTGGCTATGCCGGTTATTATTCTGATCGCGGATAAGAAGAAGTTGTATGATGTGCCGGACCGGAGAAAACTGCACACACAGCCCATCGCCTCTCTAGGAGGTATCGGTATTTTTCTGGGTTTCATTTTCGGGAACCTGGTTGGTGTGGATTATTCAGGTCAGGGTCATTTTCAATACCTGTTTGCTGCCGCTTTTCTAATCTTTTTTATCGGTTTAAAGGACGATATCATTGCGCTTTCTGCCACCAAGAAGTTCGTAGCACAGTTCATTGCCGCTGCCCTGATCGTCCAGATGGCAGGGATCCGGATAACAAGCCTTTACGGAATAGCCGGCATTGAAACGCTGGAGCCCTCATTGGGGGTTCCCCTGACCTATATCACCATTATCCTGATCATCAATGCATACAACCTGATTGATGGCATTGACGGTTTGGCAGGCAGCCTGGGCCTGTTGTCCAGCCTGCTTTTCGGCACTTATTTTTATTTCGCGGGGTTGCCCGCGTATGCTGCTTTCGCCTTCGCTCTTTCCGGTAGCCTGATGGCATTTCTGATTTTCAATTATCAGCCTGCTAAGATATTCATGGGAGATTCCGGTTCGCTGCTGGTAGGCATGGTGCTCGCCGTGCTTTCGCTGAAGTTTATTTCAGAGGCAACTTCACCTACGTCTGGATTGCCATTGGGGAGTGCGGTCGCCCTTGGTATTTCGGTTCTTATTCTCCCGCTGGCCGACACGATACGGGTGTTTATGATCCGGATGCTGAAGGGAAGATCACCGTTTTCTCCCGACAGGAACCATGTGCACCATCTGTTAATCGACCGCGGCTTCAGGCACTCAACGGCCACGTTCATATGCGTAACGGCGAACATCGTCCTGATTGCTGCTGCTTACCTGCTTCGTGGCATTGGCGATACGTGGATCATAGCCGGTTTATTTTTCGTTTGCTTTATGTCTATGGGTGTGCTCCACCTGACCCATCCGGGACGACGAATCACTGCAACGTCGCGATATTCCGAAAAAATGCGGGGGATGAGATCATTTTCTTCCAAAGTCATCAATATCGACTCCAAAGAGGAACTGCACTCTGGAAATGCGCAATGATCACCGGAATTAAATTGCATGGTGTTGCCGCCCCCTTTGCCATCACCCGGATTTAGTTACATTTGTGTTCACCAAACCCATTAGATATCATGGAAGACCGTTTAAACACGCTATTGGAAGTTGCAGAAGAGAGTATGAAGAGGGCCATTTCGCATCTGGAGGCCGGGCTTGCTAAAATAAGAGCTGGAAAAGCCTCGCTTCAGATTGTAGATGGTATTGTTGTTGATTATTACGGAGCCCATGTCCCCATTAATCAGGTTGCCAATGTTACTGTACTGGATGCCCGAACCCTGAATATTCAACCCTGGGAGAAGAATATGCTTCAACCCATCGAAAGGGCCATCATCGCGGCGAACATTGGTATCAACCCTCAGAATGATGGGGTTAATATCAGGCTGTTCCTGCCGCCCCTTACGGAAGAAAGGAGGAAAGAGCTTGTAAAAAAGAGCCACAACGAAGGAGAGGCCTCAAGGGTAGGTGTTCGCAGTGGGCGCAGAGACGCCGTTGAAGCGATCAAAAAACTGCAGAAAGATGGGCTCAGTGAAGATGGCGCAAGGGATGCGGAGTTAAAGGTGCAGCAGTTGACCGACCGCTACATCAGCCTGATTGAAAAGCACCTGGCGAACAAGGAAAGGGAAATTATGGCGATTTAGCATTTTAGAACTTTTGGGAGGATTGTAGCCTCCCGGTTTTTTACTTAGGTTTTTTTAGCTAAATATATTCAATATGCCGGCCATTGACTTAAGAAAAACGGATACCCGTGCGCCAAAGGGCTTCGACAAAGAGTCCACCCGTGCCGAGACGGAAAAGATCCTTCAGGAGCTAGATGATCTTCAAAACCTTTTATACGCGGAGAGCAAGCATGCCATCCTGGTGGTTTTGCAGGGTATGGATGCCAGCGGAAAAGACGGTGCGATCCGCAAGGTGTTTGGGCGCATGAATCCGCAGGGCGTGGATGTAACATCCTTTAAAGTGCCCACTGATGAAGAATTGTCGCACGATTTTCTCTGGAGAATTCATAAAAACACGCCGGCCAAAGGCAGGATACAGGTCTTCAACCGGTCGCACTATGAAGATGTGCTGGTAACCAGGGTTCACGGCTGGTGTGATGATGAACTGGCTGCGAAACGAATGGAGCGGATCAATGGTTTCGAGCAACTGCTGATGGAACACGGTAATACCCATATCCTGAAGTTTTATCTCCATGTGTCCGAAAAGGAGCAGGAGGAACGCCTGAAGGAAAGGGTTTCCGATCCAACCAAGATGTGGAAATATAATGCCCGTGATTTTCAGGAAGCCGGCCTGAGAGATAAATACTACGCCGTTTATGAAGATTGCTTCAAGCGCTGCGATAAGCCAGCCTGGATTATTGTTCCCGCTGATCAGAATTGGTATAAAGAACACATTATAGCTAAATCCCTGAGGGACATGCTCAAGAAATTGGATATGAAATTTCCGGTTTTGTCCGCCAGCCCTAAATAAATTGATTGAAAAGACATATTTTTAAGATCTCAAAATCTTTTAAATCACAAACAAAAACTTAGTAACATGGGAATGGTAAAAGAATTCAAGGAGTTTGCCGTTAAAGGCAATGCTATTGACCTGGCCGTTGGTGTTATCATCGGTGCGGCTTTTGGAAAGATCGTCACCAGTGTTATTGATGACCTGATCATGCCCATTGTAGGTGCGATCATCGGCAAACCGGATTTCAGCAGCCTGTACCTGGTCCTGAAGGGCAGTGTTCCCCCGGGGACCAAACTGGAGGAGGCGAGAAAAATTGCCGATGTCACCATTTTCGCCTATGGAAATTTTATTACGGTGGCCATTAACTTTTTGCTCCTGGCCCTGGTTATTTTCTGGATGGTAAAGGGCATCAACAGAATGAAGAAATCGGAAGCGCCGGCACCGCCCCCCGAGCCAACAGTATCGGAAAAATTACTCACTGAGATCAGGGACGCACTACAGAAATAATACTTCTGGGGTGGGAAATCCTAATTTCATTACATTTGTAAAGTCCTGCTGCTAAAGTAGGGCTTTATTTTTTGAGACCTTAGATGTTAGACGTTAGATTTTAGATTTATTTAAACAAGCAACTTTTGGCAACGCCTACCTACCAGATCAGGTTATCACAGTTTGAGGGACCTTTTGATCTCCTGTTATTTTTTATTGAAAGGGATGAATTGGATATTTATAATATTCCTATAACTCAGATCACCAATGATTTTCTCGATTATATACATGGGCAGGAAACGCTGAACATTGAGCTTTCGAGCGAGTTTATACTTTTCGTGTCAACCCTGATGCGTATCAAAGCCAGGATGCTGATCCCCCGCAAAGAGTTGGATGCACAGGGCAATGAAATTGATCCGAGACTGGAGCTGGTTAACAAGATCCTTGAATATAAACAGTTCAAGGAGGCCTCGGCACAAATGGCGGAGCTGGAAGCGACCCGCATGCTGATGGTGAAGCGGGGTAATATACAACATGAACTGTCCAGGGTGGGGGAAGACGCCGGGGAAGGTACAGAAATTCAGGCTATATCCCTCTATAAGCTAATGCGTGCGTTTGAAAAAGCGCTGCAACGTTACAGCGACAAGATCAACAAGCCGGTGCATACGGTTGTCCGTTATAATTATACGATGGAGGCCAGCCGCAATTACTTGCTGGATCTTGCGGGGCAGGAAAAAAATGTTTCTTTTGAGAAACTCTTTGTGGTTGCCGAAAACAGGGTACACGCGATTTTTCTCTTTTTAGCGCTGTTGGAACTGGTACAGTTAAATTATTTGAAGATTATGATCGGGGAGGGGAAGAACAATTTTATACTTGAATGGGTGGAGCCGGAAGATCGTGATCCCGAAAGGGAATCTATCGAAGTGAACCGAGAAGATGATTTTATTAATAACCTTTAAATACTAGATTATGAAACGTTATGCAACCGCCAATTGGCAGGGCACCGGTAAGGATGGGAAAGGAACTAATTCAACTCAGTCTGGTGCATTGAAAGATGTCCAGTACTCTTACAAAAGCAGGTTCGAGGAAGGCGTGGGAACCAATCCTGAAGAACTGATAGCGGCCGCTCATGCCGGTTGTTTTACGATGAAATTGAGTTTTGTTTTAAATGAAGCCGGATTTGTCCCGGATAACATCGACACCAAATGCACCATCGACTTCCAAAATGGGGTCATTGTAGGAAGCCACCTGGAAACGACGGCTAAAGTTCCGGGGATTGATAATGCTAAATTCCAGGAATGTGTAAAGGAAGCTAAGGAAAACTGCCCAATAAGCCTGTTGTTGAAGACCAATATTACGGCGGAAGCTACCCTGGTTTAAGTGTACATTGAGTGCGGCGGGCCTACCCGCGGTGTTCCAAAATAAATGAGGCCCCCCGGTTCTGATCAGAACCGGGGGGCCTCAAAATTAGGTACAAGCCTGGATTATTTTAATCAGGCAATTCATATACGTCAGATCTTGAAACCTAAAGTCAGCAACACCCTTGAGTTACTGGGCTTGAGGGTCGCCGGCTGAAAAGAATTCCGGTTTTCGAGGCGGTAGGGAAAATTGACATCTGTCCCGAAAGTCTGTACAAATCCCAGGTCCACGAAGAAGCCCCTGTTACGGTATCCAACGCCTGCCGTTCCCTGGTAGAGTTCACTTTTTTCACCCGCAATATCTTTATATGGATTGCCATAATAAGCGCCCCCAATCCTGGCCATCACGGTATTGAACTTCAGCTCAGCGCCTACACGCGCGTTCAGGGCGCCCTGGTAAGCATTTTTTACCGAGGTATTAAGATTTCTGAAATAACTGGAGTAACTATTGTCAGACGAAGTGAACTTAGATGACATATAGTTGACATACTCCAGGTCCGCGGTGATGAATCCTTTCTGTCCCGAAACCTCCGCCATATTTCCCAGCATCCACGCGAAACTGCCGATGATCCGGTAAGGCGTTTGGAGATTGTAGTCCGATACGGAAACACCGTCATTCCGGTAAGACCCATCGTCCGAGGCTGCCGTTACTTCATTATTTGTACCTGAAAGGCCTTCGGTCTTAGCTCCGGCTCTGGCGGTGTAGTGATCCGTTAAAGAGTAGAAAGTTGGGGTGTGCGCTGCCAGACCAATCCTGAAATTTTGATTCGGTGTGATAACAATACCTGCTTTTACATTGATACCAGCTCCGCGGGTAGTCAGCTCGTCGTCAAAATAAGCATAATCGAAATGATTGCTCGCAGTGGATTTATCAGCCTCCGTGAAGGCCCTGGCCCTTTCATATCTTAACGTAGGTAAACCGATAGTAGCTCCCAGGAGTACATGGTCATTGATATTTGCTGCGCCGGCAATAGCGAATTCGGTGATACCGCCGGTGGTTTTGATACTTTGTTCCTGTAACAGTGATCCTCCGGATTTGATGATCTGCTGAGCCGGGGAATACAGGCCGCCGTTGGCACTATCGATCCAGTAAGTACGGTATGCCAGGTCTGAGCCGAACTGGTTGTAACCGAAGGCTTTCACATCGTTGATCCACATCTGGCCCATAGAACCGATCCTGTTCTCACCCCGATAGTAAATATCATTATTATAATCTGCTGTTCTGTTCACCGCGATACCGAAGGCAGAACTTTTTATTGCACCACCGCGATAGGAAGGCCTACCGAGCACGACGCCCGAGGTTCCTAAAAATACACTACCCTTGTTCGCTTTGTCCGTAGTACCGAAATACGTGCCTTTGGTGCTGTTCCCGTTGTAGCCCAGGCTAAGAACGGCATCCCCGGTACGGTAAAAACCGATGTTGGCCGGGTTGGAGAAAATGGTGGAAATTTCGCCGCCGATGGCGCCTGATGCGCCTCCCAGCGCTTGTGTCCGCGCGGTTCCGGAAGCTGTAGTTCGCGATACATTCAGGGCATCCTCCGGGGTTTGTCCGAAGGATAGGTAAAAGGCAGACAATCCAAGGGTGGCAATAATTAATTTTTTCATTTATTAAGGTTAATTGAGTAATTGATCATGTTTTGATTGACGGACCGGATCAGAACCTCCTTCCGGGCGCGCTGCCACCACCGCCGCCGCGGGATCCGCCGCCAGAACTACTGCCGCCACTTCCAACCGATGAACCGGAGGAAGAAGGATAGGAAGAGCCGATATTACTTGGCCGGCTATAAGATTCAGTAGGCCTTCTGTAATCATTATTGCTCACCCCAAAGCGTTCCCTAAGGCTAGCCCCTCTGCCGCTGGCGGAGGAATTGGAGGAATTGGTATTCACGCTGGACTGGTTACGTACCCCATAGGTACTCCGGTATCCGCCGTTATTGTCAATTCCGGTTGAATTTCGGCCCACGATATTCCTGTCGTAAGTCCTGAGATTAGTCGCGCGGGGGCCATAAACCGCCCTGGTCCCACCGGTCCAGTAACCCGGTCCATAAAGATAGGGGTCCCAATAGCCGTATCCACCCCAACCATAGTAACCTCCATACCAGGGGTTATACCAGGGGTTGTACCAAGGATCCCAGAATCCCCCAAACCGGCCACCCCAACCGAAATTCATACCCCAACTTCCATAAAATCCGCCCCATCCCCAGGAGCTCCAGTAAGGGTTATAATACATGTTCCAGTAGCTAACCGGTGACCATGGACTGTTCCAGTACCAGGGGTCATTCCAGTAGCCCCAGTTATTATAATAGCTGAAATTATATCTGTTGCCATAGTAGTACCAGTCATCCAGGTCACTCCACAGGTATCGATTCCGCACCTTCATCCGGAGATAACGGTCGTCATAGTCTTCATAATCCTGGTATTCTTCTCCATCATACTGGCGATACCTCCTGTCGTCCGTCTTTTTCGCCTTCACGTATTCTGATTCTGGTGACGCGGGGGAACTATAAACATCGTCTGGTGTCTGACCGGTTTTGTATGCGGTGGTGCATCCGCCAAAAACGATGACAAAGCCGAGCAGCAGCAATAAGGTTGAAGTTTTCATTTGTGGCCTAATTTATGTTTGTTCAAAATGTAACCAATATTTCCCGTCTTTACCCGTAAAAATCTATTTTTGCTTATTTCCGGCATAAAGTTACGTTAATATTGACGTGTTTTCTCCAAAAAGGATGCATAACATGGTGTTAATTAACATACTTTCCGGGGTGAACGCTATTAATCACAACATTAGGCGATTAACAAAGTTTTATGAGCAAAGAAATTACTCCAAGAGCACAGGATTATGCCCAGTGGTACAACGATTTGGTACTGAAGGGAGGGCTGGCAGATTATTCAGCCGTAAGAGGTTGCATGGTTATTAAACCCTACGGGTTCACCCTGTGGGAAAACATGCGCGACGCGCTAGACCGGATGTTTAAAGATACAGGGCATGTGAATGCTTATTTCCCCCTTTTCATACCCAAGAGTTTTCTAAGCAGAGAAGCAGCTCACGTGGAAGGTTTTGCCAAAGAATGTGCCGTGGTTACGCACTACAGGTTAATGAACGACCCGGATGGGGGTGGAGTGGTGGTGGACCCTGCTGCAAAGCTGGAAGAAGAACTTATCGTCAGGCCAACCAGCGAAACGATCATCTGGAACACTTATAAAGACTGGATTCAAAGCTACCGCGATCTGCCTTTGCTGGTCAACCAGTGGGCAAATGTGGTTCGCTGGGAAATGAGGACCCGGTTATTTCTGCGTACTGCAGAGTTTTTGTGGCAGGAAGGGCATACCGCGCATGCTACCGAGCAGGAAGCGGTGGAAGAAGCGCTTAGAATGCTGGATGTATATGCGAATTTTGTGGAAGAGTTCATGGCCGTTCCGGTTGTCAAAGGCGTTAAAACGGAAAGCGAGCGGTTTGCAGGAGCGGTAGAAACCTATTGTATTGAAACCCTCATGCAGGATGGAAAAGCCCTTCAGGCAGGGACATCCCATTTTCTGGGTCAGAATTTTGCAAAGGCCTTTGATGTGCAGTTTCTGAATCGTGACAATCAACTCGAATATGTGTGGGCGACAAGCTGGGGGGTAAGTACCCGGCTGGTAGGTGCGCTGGTGATGGCGCACAGTGATGATCAGGGGTTGATCCTGCCGCCCAAAATAGCGCCTTTACAGGCCGTGATTGTGCCGATCTACAAAGGTCAGGAACAAAAAGACCAGATAGATGCAAAGGCACTGGAAATCATGGAGCAACTAAAGAGGTTGGGTGTGCGAGTCAAATACGACGACAGTGATAATGCCCGCCCTGGATGGAAATTTGCTGAATACGAATTGAAGGGAGTGCCCGTGCGGCTGGCCCTTGGCGCCCGTGATCTGGCAAATAATGTGGTAGAGGTTGCGAGAAGAGATACAAAAGAAAAAGAGACCGTGAAACTGGATGGTATTGCACAGTATGTGGATGGGCTGCTGGGCGATATTCAGCACAATATGTTCCATAAGGCAAAACTGTACCGTGACGAACATATCACCCGGGCAGATACCTGGGATGAATTCATGGCGATACTGGATGAAAAAGGCGGTTTTGTTTTGGCTCACTGGGACGGAACCGCTGAAACGGAAGCCATCATAAAAGAAAAATCAAAGGCCACTATCCGGTGTGTTCCGCTGGATGACAGCCAGCGTGAAGATGGTGTCTGTATCCTGAGCGGCAAACCGTCCAAACAAAGAGTACTTTTCGCCCGGGCGTATTAGTATGGGGTTCGTGAAAGACGTTAGATACTACCCGCCCATACCGAACGGTACGTTCGGGCGGGGACGTTAGATATATATGCTCATAGAATATATGGTGGATTGTCAGTCCAAATTTCAACTCTGGCGCAGGGTGATGGCGAGCGTTCCCCGAAGAGGGGTGTGGTAATGCTTCCTTTAAATTTATTTTCCTACTTATTAGCCAGTTGTCCGCAGGCGGCGTCAATATCCTTGCCTCTGCTCCGGCGCAGGCGGGCGTTGACCCGGTTCTTTTCCAGGTACCGCATAAAGGCATTTACTTTTTCTTCAGGTGGTTTGGTGAAGCTCGCAAACTCAATCGGGTTGTATTCGATAATATTAATCAGGTCGGCCGGTACCTGGCGGTAGATCCTGATCAGTTCATCTGCGTCCTCCAGAGAATCATTAAAATTGTTGAACAGAATGTATTCGAAAGTGATCTCATTACGGGTTTGTTTGTAGAAATAATTGAGGGCATCCACCAACGATTTTATATTATTCGTATCATTGATGGGCATGATCTCATGGCGTTTCTTATCGTTTGCCGCATGCAGTGACAATGCCAGTTTAAACTTCACTTTATCATCACCGAGCTGTCTGATTTGCTTGGCCACACCGGCTGTGGAAACTGTGATGCGGCGCGGGCTCATGGCCAGGGCTTCGGGTGAGGTGATCTTTTCGATAGCCTTCAACACATTCCTGTAGTTAAGCAGGGGCTCGCCCATTCCCATGAAAACGATATTGGTAAGCCGCGTGCCATAGAGGTCCAGGGATTGCTTGTTGATCATTGCCACTTCATCAAAGATCTCATCGAAATGAAGGTTGCGTTTTCTTTCCAGGTATCCGGTTGCGCAAAATTTACAACTCAGGCTGCAGCCGATTTGAGAGCTTACGCAGGCGGTCTTGCGTTCTTCCGTGGGAATCAGCACACCTTCGGTCAGGAATCCTTCAGTCGTTTTGAAGCGGTACTTCAGGGTACCGTCCTCTGATCGCTGCAGAACGTCGGTCGCGAGTGTCGGCAGGGTGAAATCTGACCGGAGCCGCTCCCTGAGTTCCTTGCTGACATTGCTCATGGCGTCAAAATCCTGCACAGGGTTTACCCAGAGCCAGTCGTAAACCTGCCTGGCGCGGAATTTCTTTTCGCCGATCGATAAAAAATAGGATTCCAGTTCTGTGGCGTCCAGGTCGCGGATGTTTCGCTGATTCATCCTGCAAAGATACGACGGAATTAGCTCCTGTGCCAGGGAGACTAAGCTGTGAAGGGAAATCTATTCAATTACGAAATACGAATGATTTTTAAAGATGTGGATTTCGTCTAAAAATGACGCACTTGATGTAGTTAGGAACTCGTTTAGCTTACTTCTACTTAGGTTCCGGCTCGTAATTCGTAATCCCATAATTCGTAATTCATACTGTGTTTTTATTTAAATCCCCCTGGATTGTTCCAAATAATGACTCCCTGTCAATATATTTGTAGATTGGGTGATATTGCCCGTTTTCCTCAGATCTCCGATATCTCCAATGTCAAGCATTTTCCGATTGGTTTTTTATTTACTCCCGGTTATAATCGCCCTAAAAGTTGAAGCTCAGGACAAAAAATTTTTCCACCAGTTCGGCATCGTTACAGAAAATGATTCCTACAGTTCCATCAATAACGATGGATATTATACGAATGGCCTCAAACTAAATTTTCAATGGCGCCGCAAACAGGGTGATACGGCCCTGTCTCGGAAGCTACAGCAGGTTGAGATCGGGCAGTTTCTTTACAACGCGGAGGATGGACATTATAATTTCAGTAAAATTGACAGGCCGGTCACGGGTTATCTATATGGGACCTACCGTCAGCGCCACTTTAACCGGCGCGAAGACCTGCTTGGCTGGGACGTGTCGTTCGGATTGATCGGGAAACCGGCTTTTGGGGAGCAAGTACAGAATTTTATTCACCGTGAACTGGAACTTTACGAAACGCCGCAGTGGCCCTACCAACTGAAACCGGGATGGGGACTGACTGGATCAGCAATCTGGTCCCCCCGTTTGCTCGATCCTTCGCGCGTCCGGCACTTCGATATTAAGCCTGTAGCGGGGGCAGCCGTGGGTAATATGTTTACCCATGCCATGGTGGGGACGGCGCTGCTCCTGGGCAGATTCAATAATAACAGCTCTACCGCTTTCTGGGGGAACCATGCTGGTAGCCAGAAAAAGAATCGCGAGTTTTTTGTGTTTTTTTATCCTTCACTTTATTTACAGGCATATAATGCTACGGTGCAGGGTACCATGTTCAAGAAAGAACCGGAGGTCATTCAAGGCAGACTAAACCCTTTCTTCCTTCAGGGGAGGCTGGGCTTCCTCTATTCCGGCAATAAGTTCTATTTTGGTTACTCCCTGGTGGCGGAAAATAAACAGTCCCTCACGCAGCGGAAGGGACAACACTACGGAAGTATTCAATTGGGGTATATCTGGTAAACTGGCTTAGAAAGGTCCAAAAACAAAAAAGGTCCTTCCGTAGAAACGGACTGACCTCTAACGATTGCTTGCCATATGAAAAAATCTTTAAACGAACTCTTTTTTAAATGCTCTCAGCATTTGTTGTACAAATATACAGCCGTTAACTCGTTAAAAATCATAATATTTTGCTAATTATAGGATCACCAGTCGTAAATTGGACCACCCAATCTCCTGAAAATCCGTGTATTCGGTTAGTTTCTACACTGATTTCCACCCCTCGTTTTTGTCCTTGAAAACTCCGGAAATGTTGATCAGAGGATGTTTTTTCCCCATGAGGTATGTTTTTAATCACAAACTGTAAAAAAAAATAAAATAATTCGCGCTATATAATAAATTAACATTACTTTAGTCCGGCGTTTTTTTTTGAACGTCAGATTCAAGACCTCTTATGATTGCCTGAATAGTGTGAAACAATCATGGTTGGTCAATTGATGCCGATCAAATCGTGATAAGAACAGACCTCTAATTGATTGACTCTGACGATTGCTTAGCCGTGTGTGTGGTAGCAGTTTCAAGGAAATTTATAGAAGACTCTCCCTCCCGATGGGGGAGTTTTATTTTATGTCGCAAGAGGACCGCACCCGATTTTTAGAACAAAGCAAAAGTTCAAGGGTTCAGGGGCAACTAACATTTTAATGTGTATAAAAAACACAGGCACCAAAAGAGTTGAAACGTCCTGAAAACAAAAAAGGTCCTTCCGTAGAAACGGACTGACCTCTAACGATTGCTTGCCATATGAAAAAATCTTGATACGAACTTGTGCTGCCTACAGCTTTTATCTCACTTTTCTTTCTCTTCTCAACTACCGGGGTGGTATCCCCTGCAATTGTTTCACAAAGATAATAGTAATTGAAACCTGTTTCCAAATCAAGAATTTCCCAGATAGCGGATGCCAAAACTGTTATAAAAAATGCAAAATGGCCGGTAGACCTGACTTTCGCTTATTTCCCGCTATGATGTCCAAAGAATATTTTCGTTTATTTAATTAACCGTCTAATTTTGTAAAATATGTCTAACAGACCCAACGACATCCTGTACCAACTGATTCATTCGCTTGAGAAAGCTGAGAAAAGGCACTTTAAATTGTATATAAAACGCAGTTCCGGAAATGAGGACCTGAAGATAGTGAAGCTTTTTGATGCAATGGATAAGTTGATGCCATATGACGAAAAATTATTATTAAAAAAGCTCAAGGGCGTAACCAAACCCCAGCTTTCAAACCTGAAATCCCATCTGTATAAGGAACTGCTCGCAAGCCTTCGTCTGCTTAAAACGGGAGACAGCCTGGATCTGCAGTTGAATGAGATGTTTGATTCTGCCCACATATTATATAAAAAGGGTCTGTTTTTCCAAAGCCTGCGGATGATTGACCGGGCAAAAGAAATGGCCCGGCAGAACCAGAAGTTTTTCTTCCTGCCCCAGCTTCTCTCGTTGGAAAAACGAATAGAAGCGCTGCACGTTACAGATACTTTCAGCAGCCGGATAGAAGCGCTTAGTGAAGAGTCAAACCGGATTAATACTAAAGTCGATATGATCACCAGGCTATCCAACCTGGCGCTTCAGATGTATGGCTTCTTTATTACCAACGGTCATGCCCGCAATGAATGGGAAGAGGAAGATGTGAAGAAGTTTTTCCGTAAAAACCTGCCTTCGGGCTCAGGGAGCCAAAAGGGATTTTATGAGAGACTATATTATTACCAAGCCTGCACATGGTATGCTTTTATACGCCAGGATTTCCTGATGTACTACCATTATACACAGAAATGGGTAGACCTGTTTCACGAGATGCCTACTATGAAACGAGTGGAAACCGGCCACTTTATTAAAGGCTATCACAACCTGCTGAATGCCCATTATGACCTGCTCAACTTTAACCGCTTCAGGGAAGACCTGAAGGCTTTTGAAGAATTCAGCGAGACTAAAAGAGTCCTTCAAAACGAAAACTTCCGGGTTCAGTCATTCGTTTACCTGGCGGGCGCCAAAATGAATTATTATTCCATTACCGGTCGGTTTAAGGAAGGACTCCTGGAAGTTCCCGGTATTGAAAAGAAGCTGGAAGAGTATTCAGTCTTCCTGGTGAGCCATCGGGTCATGGTGATCAATTACAAGATCGCTTATTTGTATTTTGGATCAGGTGACTTTAGCACAAGTATCGATTATCTGCAGAAAATTATTAATGACGCATCGGGATTGCGAACGGATCTTCAGTCGTATGCCCGGCTGATGCATCTGCTGGCTCATTATGAAATGGGGAACCTGGATCTGATGGACTACCTCACCCGGTCTGTTTTCAGATATTTTTCGAAAATGAAAAATCTGACTGTTATAGAGCAGGAAATATTCCGGTTTTTGAGGAATTCATTCAAGTTTACGCGCCATCAGCTAAAACCTGAGTTTGAGAGTTTCCTTGAGAAAGTGAAGCATTTGGAGGGCAACCGATTCGAAACCCGCTCTTTTGCATACTTTGATATCATTTCGTGGCTGGAAAGCAAGGTGCAGGGCAAAACGATGAGTGAAGTGATTCATGCCAAATACCTCAAGAACAAGAGGAGTCATACCCTTGCGGAAACAGTAGAAAATTAAAATGTCCCGCGAAGCGGGACATTTCAGTAAACGAACTCTTAAATTCTTGAATTTTATTTCAGCCTGCTTTCGTCAGAAACAGTGAGTTTTTTCCGACCTTTCGCACGGCGTCTCGCCAGTACTTTCCGGCCATTTGCAGATTCCATACGACTGCGGAACCCGTGAACAGACTTACGGCGGCGGCGGTGGGGTTGAAATGTACGCTTCATAATAACTTATTTTTTCATGTTTTGACCAATATGCATGGGAGAACATGCTAATTTCAAATTGCTTTACAGCAGGAGGGTACCACTCCCCCGCCTCCGGCGCGGATGAAAGGATTGCAAAGGTAAGAGATTTGAGGAATAAATTCAAGGAGTTTTTTTGAAAGAATTCCATAAGTCGCCGTAAAAATCGAAAATTCTAAAAAAATGGATAGGACAAATCCAGCGCCATTTTTCAGCTCAGGCAATCCTTAAACGGGAGCTGGTAGCAATAGGGGTTGGCCAGGTCTGAAACGCCGGATCCTGAAGAAATTGAAAGCCCTTCCCCTAATTAATTTCAGGATCTGCAATTTGCATCACTTAAATTGTATCTTTACCATACTGCAATTGCGGTCCGGTTACCAGCAGCCCTCGGGATACGATTCGCTTGAAATAACGGTAAACGGTTGTAAGGGCAGTGAATAGCGATTTAACGGCAACAATCACGATAAAATAATATAAACTTTTTTTTAATGGGATCGATACCTGAATCTAATTATAAGAGGCTTATTTCCCTGGATGTCATGCGGGGCGCGATCATGATCCTGCTCGCAGCAGAAAGTGCGGGATTGTACCATGCAGCATCAAAGTTTGAGCAACAAGGATTGATAGGCATGCTGGTCGGGCAGTTCTTTCACCATCCGTGGCACGGTTTCCGGTTCTGGGATATGGTGCAACCGGCATTTATGTACATCGCCGGAGTAGCGTTGTATATATCTTATAACAGCAAGACACGAAAAGGTATTACCTGGAAACAAAACTATAAACATATTCTCGTCAGATGTTTTAAGTTATTTCTGCTTGGCGTTGCGCTGCATTGCGTCTTCAAGGGAAAACTGGTTTGGGAACTGTGGAATGTCCTGACTCAGCTCGCTGTGACCACCGTCATCGCTTACCTGATCATCCGGAGTTCTTACCTGACCCAACTTGCCTGGAGTTTCGGGCTTTTGCTGCTGGCCGAACTCCTGTACCGTTATACCCATATCCCGGGCTACGATCAGCCTTTTGTAAAAGATCAGAATTTCGGTTCCTGGTTTGATATGCTGATCATGGGCAAACTTAACCCCGGCGGAGGCTGGGTAGCCATCAACGTAATCGCCACTGCCGCGCATACCATTTGGGGATCGTTGACAGGCAAACTGATTAGCAGCAGTATGAAGGAAAAAAATAAAATGAAGATTATGATCATCGCAGGTTTATCCGCCGTTGCACTTGGGTTTTCGCTGGATGCACTGGGTGTCACACCCATCATTAAGCGGATCGCAACCTCCTCCTTCGTGCTTTATTCCGGCGGTTGGGTCATCCTTATCATGGCTTTTCTTTATTGGTTGATAGACCTAGAGAATAACAAACGCCTGGCCGGGATTTTTGTGATCGTGGGGATGAATTCAATTTTTATTTATTTGTTTTTCGAGACCGTGGGCAGCCAGTGGCTGAATAAAACTGTCGGCATTTTCACGGGAGGATTTGCGGGTCTGCTGGGAGCTGATAATCTGTGGCAGTCACTAGTGACCGCCTGTTGTTCATTATTGGTGTTATGGTATATATGTTATTGGTTATATAAAAGAAAAATATTCTTTAAGCTGTAGCCGGGCAGTGATCGATAATTCAGCCGGATATTAGAGATCGAGGTGTTTGCTCTTTACGGTATCCCCAAAGAAAAGAGCGCCGTGGTTATCAAAATCCTCCGTGGAGTCTGTTGTGTAAAATTGAACAGTGCCGCCCTTGCTGCATCTCTTTTCAATTTCAGGGTGGCGTTCCAGGTAGTCCTTCAGGCTTTCTGCCACCAGCTCTCCCTGTGCCAGGAGTCTGATTCCATCGGGGAGTTGTTCCTGTATCTGCTTTTGCATTAATGGATAGTGGGTACAGCCCAGTAATACCACATCAATTTCTTTTCCTTTGCTGAACAGTGCATCCAAATGTTTCTTGATGAAATAGGCAGCCCCCGGATTATCCATCTCATTGTTTTCAATCAGCGGAACCCAAATGGGACAAGCTTCCTGGTAAACCTGGATCTGCGGGAAAAATTTCTGAATCTCGATAGGATAGGATTGAGAAGCTACCGTGCCGGATGTGGCCAGTATGCCTACCGCGTTATTCTTTGAATAATTTCCGATAGCTTCCGTCGTTGGTCTGATCACGCCAAGCACCCTTCTGTCGGGCGCCAGCCGGGGGAGGTCGTTTTGCTGAATGCTGCGCAGGGCCTTGGCAGATGCCGTGTTGCAGGCCAGGATCACCAGTGAGCAACCCTGTTCAAAAAACCATTTCACGCACTGCAGGGTATAATGGTAAACGGTTTCAAAAGACCGGGTCCCATAGGGTGCTCTGGCATTATCTCCCAGGTACAGGTAATCATATTCCGGCAGCTTTGTTACGAATTCCTTGAGTACCGTCAACCCACCGTATCCCGAGTCAAATACACCTATTGGAGCAGCTCTTTGTATCATTCAGTATTATTTTTCAGCTATGAATGTACGGCTTACACGTCATAGATGACGCATTTAAAGCTCAAAGGCTACGTTTACTGCGCTCCTTCGGGGCTTCCAGGTCAAATATGGCCGGTAGTGAGCCACACAATTTTAAAAAGAAAAAAGATCCATCGGGGATCCAAAGAAGTTTTTGGAATTTCTGATGGCTTGATTTGCGGCTTGAGCGGCGTGATCTCAGTGATTCTAAGAAGTTTTGGAATTCCTGATAGCCCCATAAAAAGCAAAACCCCGGCGCTAACCGAGGTTTCACAAAAGAATTAAATTGATTATTTACTTTTTTGGTGCTGCTTTCGGAGCTGCAGGCGCTCCATGCGTTGGCTCGTGTTGCTGATTCTGGTTGATCTTGATACCGAGGCGCTGTGCTATCGGCAGCGACAGGTTATCGGCATCGGGTGCCACCACCGCCGCTTCCTGTGTTAGGACGTAACTATATCCTTTCTCTTTGGCGTAGGTGTTGATGGCCTTCATTACTTTGTCATAAAGTGGTCCGAAAAGCTCTCCCTGTTTGGCCTGACTGTATTGACCCGCAATTTGCTGCCAGTTAGCCAGAGTGTATTCCAGATCTTTCATGTCCTTTTCCAGTAATTGCTTTACAGAAGGCGCCGGGTTTTTCTTAAGGGCGCTGTCTTTTTCCTGGTATTCTTTCATCAGACGGGTATATTCACCACCAACAGAATCCACTTGCCACTTCTGGAGGGTTTCCTGGGTTTTTTGAGCTTCCGGGAGGTTATAAACCAGCGCATCTACGTTTACAAAACCAATTTTTTGTGCATTTGCAGCCAGGCTTCCGCCAATTACCGCACCCAGCACAAGGGTAAAAATTTTGATTTTTTTCATTCTTTCATTATTTTTTTAATAGTCAATGTTCGACGGGTGCCGGCATACGGATGGGTTTATCTCGATCTCAGCTCCCTCAAAAGTTCATCACTTTTATCCAATTTTGGGTCGGCAAATATAATGGTTTTCCCTTCACTTTTGTCCAGAACCAGGTCGTAACCATTAGCTGCGCTAAGTTTTTTAACAGCATTATTGATCCGTGTTTGTAAAGGTTCCATCAATTGCACTCTTTTTTTAAACAGATCGCCCTCAAAACCAAAGCGTTTCTTTTGCAGGTCCCTAAGTTCTTTTTCTTTCAGAAAGAGCTCGTCTTCCTTTTTCTTCCGGGTGGCCTCAGCCATCATACCGGATTGTGAGTCATAATCTGAATAAAGTTTGTCTAATGCTGCCTGTTTGGTGTCGATTTCTTTCTGCCAGCCCGCAGCGGTGTCGTCAACGGTTTTTTGAACCTGTTTGTATTCCGGCATCCTTTCGTAGATATATCGCGTATCGATTACGACGTATTTCTGGGAAAAGGCTGCGACAGTGAACAGGACGCAACCGGTTAAGATCAATATTTTTTTCATGTGTTTACTTTTTATGTTTTTAATGGTCACTCCCGAAGGGAGGCAGGCAGAGAATACGCCAAATGACCATCCGGGGTCTGTTTGCAACTTTTTGCTTTTGGCTATTTCATAAAAAATACGTATTTATCAATGACTAGATGATCCGGGCGACCAAAAGGTTTACTCGGGTTCAAATCCAAGCATAAATGTAAACCTGCCCGCATCTTTAAGCCCCTGCCCGGGCTTCAGCCTGTCCAGACCAATACCGTAATCGAATCCAAGCAACCCGAACATCGGCAGGTAGAACCTCATACCCAGACCTGCACTTCTTCTCAGCTTGAAAGGGTTGTACTCCTGGTAATTATGCCATCCGTTCGCAGCTTCAAAAAATGCCAGACCGAATATAGTGCTTCCCGGATTAACCACCAGCGGATATCTAAGCTCAGCCTGGTACTTATTGAAAATAGTAAATAAATTGGCGGTATTATAACCCGTGTTATTGTCCGGATTGATGGACGGGTCTGAGTTGTCATAGATCGGGTAACCACGGTGGGCAATGATGTCAAAACCTGTCAGGGCGTAAGTGTTCGTCATACCCGCGTCCCCCACCTGGAACCGCTCAAAGGGAGAGTACGAAAGAGAGGAGTTGTACCGGCCCATAAACCCGTATTTAGCGGCCAGTTTCATCACGAACTGACGGTTCTTATCGGTACCTTTTGGTCTGCCGAGGGGTACGTACCACTGGGCCCCAAACTTCCACTTGTGGTACTCAACATTCTTATACTGATTGGCCAGCAGGTTAGATTCACTCCCTGATTTCAGGAGGGAGTAGGGTGGGGTAAACTGCACGCTGGCTGAAATATCGCTACCGCTTCGGGGGAAGATCGGATCAAAAACTGACGAACGCTGCAGGCCGAGTTTCAGGCTCAGGTTATTTGACAGACCTGAATTAAACGGCAGACCATAACTCCGCTGCCCCATATTTTTTACATCATAACGGGTATAAGCCAGGGTAACACCAAAAGTGAAAAAGTCATCGGGCCATTTCAGTTGTTTGCCAAAGCCTACACTGAAGCCATTCACCTTGAGATAAGCCGAGTCAACCGTTTTGATCCTGTTGGCGTTGTAGTAATAATCCATAATCTTGGTGTTATTATAACCAAGGGTCAATGAATTCCGCTTCTTCCCTCCCAGCCAGGGTTCAGTAAAGGAGAAGTTATAGGAACGGTACATTTTTCCATTAGACTGCACCCTCAGGCTCAGTTTCTGGCCGTCGCCCACAGGAAGCGGATCCCAGGCAGATCTTCTCCAGATATTTTTGATAGAAAAGTTGTTGAATGTTACACCGAGGGTACCGGTCAGACCGATTCCTCCTCCCCATCCCGCGGAAAGCTCAAGCTGGTCCGAAGATTTCTCTTTCAGCTTCCAGTTGATATCAACGGTTCCGTCATTTTGATTGGGCACCGGTTGGGGATTGATGGATTCCTGCTCAAAATAGTTCAGCGCATTCAGCTCTCTTACAGACCTGATCAGGTCGCTACGGCTAAAAAGCTCGCCAGGCAGGGTACGCAGCTCGCGCCGGATCACGTGATCTTTCGTGCGGTCGTTACCCATGATGGTCACGTTTTTGATCCGCGCCTGCGGACCTTCCACAATCCTGATCTCATAATCGATGGTGTCGTTGTAAATTGCCGTTTCTACAGGGGTCACGTTGAAGAACAGGTAACCCAGGTCCTGGTAGGCTGTCGTCAGATCACCGCCATCCTGGCTGGGCTCCAGTCCCAGCTTCTTGTAAAGTACGCTGGCATCGTAAATATCGCCTTTTTGAATACTCAGCAGGTTATTCAGCAGGGTATCAGAAAATTTTGAATTCCCTTTCCACGTGATATTTCCAAAGTAATATTTGCTTCCTTCAGTTACTTTAATGTCCACATACATTTTTCCCTGGTGGATCACCTGGGTATCTTGCAGAATCTGGGCATCGCGATAACCTTTGGAATAGAAATATTTCACTACCTTATCCTTGTCCTCGAGGTATTTTTTCTGATTGAACTTAGAGGTTACGAAGAAATTCGGCCTGAAATAGGGGTTCAGCAGGTTCAGGGTCTTGCTACCGGTCAGAAATCCCGCATCATGCATATATTCCTGGAAGGTATAGCGCTTGATGGGGCCGTATGGGCTTTGGTAATCAGTTGGGTACAGGGATATTTTTGCCATTTCTTTGGTACCCTTCATTTTCTTTTTCAGCCTGGGGCTTTCCACATTCTGGTTACCAAAAAAGTTTACACCGTCAATTTTTACCTTTTTCCCTTTATGAACATGAATGATCAGGGAATTGGAATTGGGATAGAGGGGGTCCTTTTTTTCTTCGAGGTTCACCCGCACATCATAGAATCCTTTTTCAGTATAGAAATTCTTGACCACTTCCTGGGTGTTGCGCCTGATATTTTCGGAAAGGATGGATTGTTTGACCAGCCCGATCTTCTTGACCAGTTCTTCAGATTCTGATTTCCTGGCCCCTTCAAATTTAAAATCTCCAAGGCGGGGTCTTTCAGCAACCTGCAATTCCACACTGATCTTGTCGTCCACAACGCGGGTTACGTACACTTCCACGTCTGCAAATAACCTTTGCTTCCAAAGGTTGGCGATAGCCCTGGAAAAAATATCAGACCCAGGGTACACAAATTTTTGCCCTTTCTGAATGCCGGAAACGGATAAAACGATATTGGAATCAAGATAGGTAACGCCTTTTACTTTCACATCTGCAATCGTGTATTCCTTGGGTTGTTTGGAATTAAGCCATTGCATCAGATGTGGGTCCACTGAAGTGGTCGGGATCGTATCATTTTGTGCATAGACAGAATTTACAGTTACAAACAATATGATTATAGAGCAAACCCTGTGATAAAAAAATCGCATAAAATGATAAGTGATGTCGGTAATCAATTTTTATTTTAACACAGCAGGAAAGTTTTCACGAGTTCAAATAAATGGTTCCATCCTATTGCGGCGGCAAATTAACGGTAAAATTCGGAAACTTCCGGAAACTGAATGTTAAAAAGAACTTGTATATTTCATTGGGTTTTATGGGGAAAGGCTGTTTTTTAGTGATCCGGATGCAATTGACCTGATGTTTTACCGAACCTGCGTTCTCTGTTTTGATAATCCAGCAGAGCCTCATAAAGGTTTTTCTTCCTGAAATCAGGCCAGCGGACATTGGTAAAATACAGCTCGGCGTATGCGAGTTGGTAAAGCATGAAATTGCTGATCCGAGATTCCCCGCTGGTTCGGATCATCAGTTCCGGGTCGGGTATGTCGCCGGTGCACAGGTACCGACCGAAATTATCCTGATTGATATCTTCCGGGTTTACCCTGCCTGCCCTGGCATCGATAGCCAGCTTTCGTGCAGCCTCCAGAATTTCCCAGCGGCCGCTGTAACTGAGTGCCATCACCAGGTTCAGACCGGTGTTCCCGGCTGTAAGGCGGAAAGCGTCGTTCAGCTCTTCCTGGGCAGTCGGTGGCAGCATGTCCATGTCGCCAATCATATGCAGCCGGATATTGTTCTTATGAAGGGTTTCGGCCTCCTTGCGGATGGTGGAGACAAGAAGTTCCATCAGGCCGGTTACTTCATCCTTCGGGCGGTCCCAGTTTTCTGTACTGAAAGCGTAAAGGGTCAGGTATTGAATGCCAATCTCGGCACAGCCTTCCACTACATCGCGTACGCTTTCCACGCCCTGGTAGTGACCGTAAAGCCGGTCATGACCCTGTTCGACGGCCCACCTCCCGTTCCCATCCATAATGATGGCCACATGTTTTGGCAAACGGGATCTGTCTATTTGATCGGAAAACTCCTGCATCTCATTAATATCGTCAGACAAAAATATTAAATGCCGGTGAAATTGCGGGTTTTCAGCACACCAAGGGCAGCGCCAACTTTTTTGAAGGCGGCAATGGCCTTATCCAGGTGCGTCTGTTCATGCGCCGCGCTCAGTTGTACACGGATTCTTGCCTGTCCCTTTGGCACAACCGGGAAGAAGAACCCAGTTACATAAACACCCTCATCGAGGAGCTTGCTTGCAAAATCGGCTGCCAGTACTGCATCGTAGAGCATGATCGGAACAATGGGGTGATCGCCCGGGCGGATATCGAACCCTGCGGCAGTCATCTGTTCGCGGAAATATTTTGTGTTGTATTCGAGCTTATCCCTCAATGCTGTTGAAGAGGTGATCATATCCAGCACGGCGATGGAACCTCCTACAATCGATGGCGCCAGGGTATTGCTGAACAGGTATGGTCTTGATTTCTGGCGGAGCATGTCAATAATTTCCTTATTACCGGATGTAAATCCACCTGATGCACCTCCCAGCGCCTTACCCAGGGTGCCGGTGATGATATCAATCCGGCCCATCACACCGCGGTATTCGTGGGTTCCCCGCCCGGTTTTACCCAGGAATCCGGATGAATGGCATTCATCGATCATGGTGATGGCATCATATTTTTCGGCCAGCGCTACAATTTTATCAAGCTGTGCAATCGTTCCATCCATGCTGAAAGAGCCATCGGTCACGATGATCCGGTTGCGCGCTGATGCTGCATCCTGTAATTTCTGTTCAAGGTCTTCCATGTTATTGTGCTCGTACCGGAAGCGCTGGGCTTTACAGAGCCTGACACCATCGATGATGCTGGCATGATTCAGGGCATCGGAAATGATGGCATCCTGTTCGTTGAACAAAGGTTCAAATACACCACCGTTCGCATCAAAGGCCGCTGCATAAAGGATCGTATCTTCGGTGCCCAGGAATTCAGAAAGCTTTTTTTCCAGGGTTTTGTGGATGTCCTGCGTGCCGCAAATGAATCGTACGCTGCTCATGCCGTAGCCCCGGCTGTCAATGGTCTGGTGGGCTGCCTTGATTACATCGGGATGTGAAGAGAGTCCTAGGTAGTTATTGGCACAAAAATTCAGCACAATTTTCCCGTTAACCAGAATTTCGGCGCCCTGCGGACTTTCAATGATTCTTTCAGTTTTGTAGAGTCCCGAAGACTTGATTTCTTCAATTTCTCCGGCAATGCGTTTGGTAAATGATTTGTTCATATCAATGTATTTGTTTTTCCTTATGGGATGGTCTTAGTTTAGTTTGTTCACCGTAAAATCCACGCATAAATGTAACGACTCTGCCGAAACCCGGGGAAATATTCTTCACAAACCGGCATCATCGCTAAACACTTATCGCGGCGAGTGTTTAAAGGCGAGCAATTAAAATTATCCTATTCCTGGTTTTTCCGGGCCCGAAATTGCAGCCGGCACGAAACCTGGATTTTAATTTTCCTAAAAGAGACGGTTGGTTCGCCTCCTGCTACTGCCGATGCCGATGGCGCCGAGGATCGACCGGATAATGGTGTTTCCGGCAGTTCGGGCGAAACTGCGGACCAGCGGATCGTCCAGGATACCTTTTTCCCGTGCTTGCGGTCGGGCCGCGTCCTTTTGCTCCTGAACCGCGCGGTCGCGGGCGGCGGCAGCATCCAGTTTTTCGGTCAGGATCTCATATGCGCTTTGCTGATCGATTTCCCGGTTGTAATGGCCAGCGATCCTGGATTTACCCACGATGGCGCTGATTTCCCCGTCGGACAGGACATCCATCCTGCTTTGGGGTGGTCTGACCATACAATGAACCAGGGGTGTGGGAATACCTTTTTCGTTTAGCAGGGTGACCAGTGCTTCTCCGATGCCGACCTGCGTCAGCAGCTCATCGGTTTTGTAGAATGTGCTCAGGGGATAATTTTCCGCGGTCTGTTTGATCACTTTACGATCGGCTGCGGTAAAAGCGCGCAGTGCATGCTGCACTTTAAGTCCCAGTTGAGCCAGCACCGGCGCCGGCACGTCCATCGGATTTTGGGTGCAGAAAAATATACCGATTCCTTTGGAGCGGATCAGTTTAATGGTGGTTTCGATCTGGTCGAGCAGCGCCTGGGTCGCGTTGTTGAATATGAGGTGGGCTTCATCAATGAACATCACCAGTTTGGGTTTGTCCAAATCGCCGGCTTCGGGGCTGACTGCGTACAGTTCAGCTAATAATTGCAGCATGAATGTGGAAAAAAGTTTGGGTTTATCCTGGAGGTCCGTGACCCTCAGGATGGAGATCATCCCCCTTCCATCGTTGTTAATGCGCATCAGATCATCTACTTCAAAGCTGGGTTCTCCGAAGAACATATCGGCACCCTGTTGTTGGAGTTCAATTACTTTTCTGAGGATGGTCCCCGTGGAAGTAGTTGAAATTTTGCCATAGGTTTTTTCCAGTTCGGCTTTTCCTTCATCGCTCACAAATTGCAGGACCTTGATAAAGTCTTTCAGGTCGAGCAGTGGTAGCTGATTGTCATCGCAATATTTAAAGATCATGGCGACAAAGCCACCCTGAGTATCGTTCAGGTCCAGGATTTTGGAAAGTAACACCGGGCCGAATTCAGAAACGGTGGCTCTCAGCCTGGTGCCTGGTTCCCGGCTGAGTGTCAGAAACTCGACAGGGTATGCCGTGGGCTTGAATTCGATTTCCAGTTTTTGACAGCGATCGGTGATCTTGTCGTTCAGCGTTCCCTCGGCGCCGATACCGCTCAGGTCGCCTTTAATATCCATCATAATGACCGGAATGCTGGCATCACTGAATCCTTCGGCCAGAACCTGCAGGGTTTTGGTCTTGCCGGTACCTGTGGCGCCCGCGATCAGACCGTGCCGGTTGAGCGTTTTGAAGGGGATCGACACATCGGCTCCGGGTACCACCTGCCCATCGAGCATCGCCCTTCCGATTTTATAACTTTCAGATTTAAATGTGTATCCGGTTTTAATTTCTTCCGAGAATTTAGCTGAATCTGCCATGGGTTTGATTTATTTGGATAAATGTCCGAAAATAACTGATAAGTTTGGCTAAATTCTTGCCATTCAATTATTGATAGGAGTTGGCGGTAGCCGGTATAAAAGAATTCAAGAAGGCAATCGGATAGTGCGTCCTATCTCGGGCTTATTGTCCGGGAAGCGTTTCCTGAAGGACGCTTTGGGCAGCGAATGTATAACCTCGGCGGATTCTGGAAGCAGGGCTATAGATTCCAGGGCCCAGATGGAAAAAAGATGTCATGTTTCAGAAACAAACCTGGTTTTGCGGGACAATTAAGCGGAGTAATTTGCGGCCGGAATTATTGGCTGTTGGTTTTTAACAAAAAATTGGTTACCACTTGTTAATAAGTGAAAAATGCATTAACTTTATTTGCCGGGAACGGTAAAAAAACAGAAACTATGGAAGCTAAAAAACCCCGAATTTTATTGTGTGAGGACGACCTGAATCTTGGAAATGTACTGAAGAATTATCTGGAGCTTAACGATTACGAGGTGACCCTTGAGAGGGACGGTCGACTTGGGCTGGCCGCCTTTCAGCGGGAACGGTTTGATCTCTGTCTGCTGGACGTGATGATGCCGCATATGGACGGATTTACTTTGGCCGAGGAGATCCGGGATGTAGATCCTGATATTCCGCTTTTCTTTCTCAGTGCCAAGACGATGAAGGAGGATATCATCCAGGGTTATAAGCTGGGTGCAGACGACTATATCACCAAGCCATTTGACAGCGAGGTATTGCTATTGAAAATCAGGGCTATTCTGAAAAGAAATGAAGAATTAAATAAAGAGTCAGAAAATAAGGAATTTAATTTGGCGAGTTACCATTTTAATCCTAAATTGCGGCAGTTGAGTCACAATGGCAATACGCAGACTCTTTCTCCAAAAGAAAATGAGTTGCTGAAGATGCTGGCGGAACATCTCAACGATCTTCTACCCCGCGAGCAGGCACTGAAGAAGATTTGGGGTAGTGATACTTACTTTAACGGGCGCAGTATGGATGTCTATATCGCCAAGCTTCGTAAGTATTTAAAAGACGATGAAAAGATTGAAATCGTGAATATTCACGGAAACGGTTTTAGGCTTGTGGTGCAAGAGTGATAAATTTTGGCTTAGGCTCAGATTGAGAAATAATAAACCTGTCTTGAGAAATCAGGCAGGTTTTTCGTTTTTTCAGAAGTCCAGTTCCGGGGAATTCGCGGAACTCCGGGGTTTCTTCCCCAGGTGTTCGTAAGCTTTGTGGGTTACTTCGCGCCCTCGCGGTGTTCGTTGCAAAAAGCCCTCCTGGATCAGGAACGGTTCGTAAACCTCTTCGATGGTTCCCGGTTCTTCGCCTACGGCGGTAGCAATGGTCGTGATGCCCACCGGGCCTCCCTTAAATTTTTCAATGATCGCGAGTAGTATCCGGTTGTCCATATCATCCAGTCCGTATTCGTCCACGTTCAACGCCTTCAAGGCGTGACGGGTAATACCCATATCCACGATCCCGTCGTTCAGCACCTGCGCAAAATCCCGTACCCGGCGTAATAATCCATTGGCGATCCTTGGCGTGGCCCTGCTGCGTGCCGCAATTTCTGCCGCCGCTTCATTAGAAATATCTACGTCCAGGATATGGGCAGACCTCAAGATGATGGACGTCAGGACATCTGCATTATAATATTCCAGTCTCGATTTTATAGCGAAACGGGATAGCAGTGGTGCTGTAAGCAGTCCGCTTCGCGTGGTGGCGCCAATCAATGTGAAGGGGTTGAGGGAAAGCTGGATGCTTCGGGCGTTCGGGCCGGAGTCGATGAGGATGTCGAGCCGGTAATCCTCCATCGCGGCATACAGGTATTCTTCTACAACGGTGCTAAGCCGGTGGATTTCATCAATAAACAGCACATCGCGTGGCTCGAGGGAAGTGAGTAGTCCGGCGAGGTCGCCCGGTTTTTCCACGACCGGCCCGCTGGTTTCCTTGATATTTACTTCGAGTTCATTGGCGACAATTCTCGACAGAGTGGTTTTGCCCAGACCGGGTGGGCCGTGAAAGAGAATATGATCGAGCGCTTCACCCCTGATCTTGGCGGCTTTGATGAAAATCCGCAGGTTTTCAATAAGCTGCGGCTGTCCGGAAAAATCCTTGATATACGAGGGCCTGATGGTATTTTCAAAATCCCTGTCAACGGCGTTCAGCCCTTGTTTCTCCCTGTTCAGGTTGGGGTTGTTCATTTGAATCCAAAGGTAATTCTATTCAGGAGAAGAAGCACGGAGAATTACGAATTACGAGGCTGGGAGAATTACGAATTACGGAATTACGAATTACGAGCGGGAACCCGAAGAAGAAATGATCCATGCGTGTTTCTGAACTGGTTGGAAGCCTCAATTTTACATGCGGTTCTCTCATCTACGGGCCATTCGTAATTCGTAATTGAATGAATTATGAATCGGCATCCTAAACAACGACATTAACCATCTTGTTTTTTACGTATATGATTTTTTTGTGTTGTTTTCCGTCCATCCATTTCTTCACGATCGCGTTTTCCAGCACCAGCGCTTCTACTTCTTCCTGATTTGCATCCAGTTTAATTTGGATCGTAGTCCGCAGTTTCCCGTTAACCGAAACGGGGTATTCTTTGCTGCTTTCCTGCACGTACTTCGCTTCGAATAAAGGATACGATGCATCCAGAACGCTGGTATTGTTACCAGATGCATGCCATAGCTCTTCGGCAATATGCGGGGCATAGGGTGCCAGCATGATCAGCATCGGATCCAGGATTTCTTTTTTATGACATTTCAATTCAGTGAGTTCATTGACCAGGATCATGAAAGCGCTTACGCCGGTGTTGAAACTGAATCGCTCAGTATCTTCTTCAATTTTTTTGATGGCTTTGTGCAAGACTTTCAGTTCGGCTGCCGTTGGTGTACCCGCAAGGCTCAACATGCCGGCTTCCGGTTCGCCGCTGTAGAATAATCTCCATAATTTCTTCAGAAAACGGTGCACGCCCTCAATACCTTTGGTATCCCAGGGTTTACTCATTTCTACCGGTCCCAGGAACATTTCGTACATCCTGAAGGTGTCGGCGCCGTATTTCCTGACCAGGTCATCGGGATTAACCGTATTGAATTTTGACTTGGACATTTTCTCTACCTCCGATCCGCACAGGTAAACGCCGGGAACGGCCGTTTCGCCCGATGCAGGGGGAGCATAGTTCGTTCCATCTTCCAGGATAAATTCTGCTGTTGCAAATTCGCCGCCCCGCCACTGCCTGAATTTCTGGATATCCAGTGCAAATCCTTCAACCATATTAACGTCCACATGGATCCTGTCAACCAACTTGCCGTCATACTCCAGGTCTTTGCTAAGCAGGCCTTTGGATACAAATTTATTTTCACCGTGTATCCGGTACACAAATCTGCTGCTGCCCTGGATCATTCCCTGGTTAACGAGTTTTTTATAGGGCTCGTCAAATCCCAGGTAGCCCAGGTCTGCCAGTACTTTTGTCCATAAGCGGCTGTACAGCAGGTGTCCCACCGCGTGTTCCGTACCGCCAATATAAAGATCTACCTGGTTCCAGTAATCGCTGGCTTCCCGGCTGCAGAAGGCCTGGTCGTTGCGCGGATCCATATACCGCAGGAAATACCAGCTACTGCCTGCATAGCCGGGCATCGTGGAATCTTCTCCACGCCCGCCTTCAAACAGGGGAGACTCCAGCCAGGCTGTATTGTTACTCAGGGGGCCTTGTCCGTCTTTACCGGGTCTGATATTTTCCATTTCCGGAAGCTCAACGGGCAGTTTGCTTTCGTCAAGCGGATAGACGATCCCATTCTTCCAGGAAACGGGGAAGGGCTCGCCCCAGTAACGCTGTCTGCTGAAAGCGGCATCGCGCATTTTATAATTGGTCTTTCTAATGCCGATGCCTCTTTTTTCCAGTTCAGTGATCACCAGTTCCAGGGCTTCGCGCATGACCATCCCGTTGATGAAATCAGAATTTTCCAGGATGGCATCTTTTGTGGGATTTGCTTCCTGGCCGTTGAACGCGGATCCGATGATGTTGGTAATGGGGATATCAAAATGGCGCGCGAATTTGAAATCACGTTCATCACCGCAGGGAACCGCCATGATGGCTCCTGTGCCGTAGCCTGCCAGCACGTACTCACTGGTCCATATAGGAATTTCCCGTCCGTTAAAAGGGTTGATGGCAAATGCTCCGGTGAAAACACCCGAGATCTTCTTTTCGGCCATGCGCTCTCTTTCGCTCCGGCTTTTCACCCAGTTTACGTATTCATCCACTGCTGCCGCCTGCCCCTCAGATTTTATGATATCTACCAGATCCAGTTCTGGGGCGATCACCATGAAATCCACCCCGAATATGGTGTCGGGCCGGGTGGTGTAGACGCGCAGCATCAAATCAGTTCCTTCGCTGCTGTCATTAACCTGAACGATCGAAGCCAGAGGCTGATATTTTATTTTGAAGTCAATTTCGGCGCCACTGCTTTTGCCGATCCAGTTAGACTGCATTTCCTTCATGGCATCGCTGAAATCCACGCGGGTAAGGCCTTCCAGCAGCCGGTCGGCATATTCGGTGATACGCAGGTACCACTGGCGTAATCTTTTTCGCACAACCGGGAAACCGCCTCTTTCACTGAAACCATTGATCACTTCATCGTTGGCAAGTACCGTACCCAGCGCCTCGCACCAATTCACTTCGCCATATCCGCAAAAGGCCAGCCGGTACTGCATCAGGATATCATGTTGGATGGCTTCGTTGAAGCCTTTCCATTCATCGGATGTGAACTTTTTGTTGGGGAACTTCTCGTCCGGAACCGGATGGTTTGTATTCCCTTCTGCTTCAAAAATCCCGATCAGCGTTTCTATAGGTTCGGCTTTTTGCTTTAGTCGGTTAAACCAACTTTTAAACAATTTCAAAAAGATCCATTGTGTCCACTTATAATAAGCGGGGTCGTTGGTGCGCACCTCGCGGCTCCAGTCGTAAGAAAAACCGATCTTATCCAGTTGTTTCCGGAAAGTATTGATGTTGTTTTCCGTGGAAATAGCCGGGTGAATACCGTGTTCAATCGCGTATTGTTCGGCGGGCAATCCAAAGGCATCGTAACCCATAGGATGCAGCACGTTAAAGCCTTTCAGCCTTTTGTACCGGGCGTAAATATCGCTGGCAATATAACCCAGCGGGTGACCTACGTGTAGGCCCGCTCCACTGGGATAGGGAAACATATCCAGAACATAGCATTTGGGTTTTGTGCTTTCATTGGAAACCAGGTAGGTTTTATTTTCCACCCATTTTTGCTGCCACTTTTTCTCTAATTCATTAAAATTGTATTCCATACTCTTGTTGATCTGCCTGCGGGAAGCTACTGATTCAAAGCCGGAATTCATAATGATCCGGAAACCGTTCTTCCCTGCAAAAGAAACCTGAAGATCCAGGGCGACAAATTTAAGCATTGTAGGGTTGAATCCATTAAATTTGCCTGGACGCAGCTAAACGGGCTTCAATTTATTATTGAATTTTAATATATGACCGAAAAGGAAAAAACGACGACCAAGCGGGGCAAGGCGTCTTATTTCATGGCGATTATGGGGGTGACGCTGGTACTTTTTCTGTTAGGTATTATCGGCTGGCTCCTGATCAATACCCGTGCATTGGGCCAGCACTTCAAAGAGAACGTGGAGGTTAATGTGTATCTGAGAGATCCGCTGAATCCCGAGGATAGTGCATCGTTGGTCAGGTATATTGCGGCCAGGCCCTATGTTAAGGAATACGTCTTCGTGACCAAGGAAATGGCCAAGAAAAAATACATGGCAGACGGGAATGAAGACTGGAGCCAGGTGCTTACCGAGAATCCGCTCCCTAACAGCATCGATTTTAAACTGAAGCCGGGGTTTGTAGATCCCGACACGCTGAAGTCCATCAAGGCCGACCTGGAAAAGCAAACTTATGTTTCGGGCGTGCAATACCAGGAGCAGCTTGTCAGCAACCTGAACTCCAACCTCAATAAAGTGAGCTGGGTTTTGCTGGGAGTAGCCATCCTGCTGGGCCTGGTGGTGATCTTTTTGATAGATAATACTATCCGGTTAGCCATGTTCAGTAATCGTTTTACCATCAAAACCATGCAGATGGTAGGCGCCACCAGGGGGTTTATTGCCAGGCCGATGGATATCCGCGCCATTTTGAACGGTTCCCTCAGTGGTGCAATCGCAGTGGCGGCGGTCTATGCCATTATAAAAACTACGGAGAACTGGGTGCCGGAGCTGAAGGCGATCCGGAACAACACCTCAATGATCCTGTTGTTTTTGGGGATGATCATTCTGGGTATCCTGATAACGCTGTTGAGCACGCATAGCAGCGTGCTCAAGTACCTGCGGAAGAAGCTGGATGATCTTTATTAAAAAGGTGGCAGGTGCAGGTCTAGCAATGTGGCGTCAGGATGCTCACAATCAAAAATTAATAAAAGAATTGTGTAACTAATATTAATATTGCATTTTTAAAATTCAGGCATGAGTCAGAATCAAGGTGAAACTACCATGTTCAATAAAAAAAATTACCGCTGGATGCTCGCGGGCGCTATCCTCATCACGCTGGGCATGTTCCTGATGGCGGGAGGCAAGAGTGACAATCCTGCAGTTTTTGATGCAGGTGCTGTTTATAGTTTCAGGCGGATCACAGTAGCGCCACTGGTGATACTGGCAGGTCTGGCTTTGGAGATCTATGCCATTTTTAAAAAGTAACTGATTTTTATTTCAACGAATTTCTGATACCTTACGGGCGGCCTGACATGAAATCTAGCCGCTTTATTATTTAAAACAAGTCCATGAGCTTAATACACGCCCTCATCATAGCTATTGTGGAGGGGATCACCGAGTATCTTCCGATATCCTCCACCGGCCACATGATCATCACCAGTTCTTTTCTGGGGATCAATAAAAACGAATTCACCAAGCTTTTTGAGGTGGCCATTCAGTTTGGGGCCATCCTCGCTGTTGTTGTCTTGTACTGGAAAAAGTTTTTAGATTTCAAGCGCTGGCAGTTTTATTTGAAGTTGGTGATTGGTGTGATCCCTGCAGTGGTGCTGGGGTACCTGTTTTCTTCAAAAATTGATGAGATGCTGGAAAGCCCGCTGGTGGTGGTCATCTCCATGCTGTTGGGCGGAATCGTCCTATTATTTATAGACCGGGCATTTAATCATCAGACGGTCCACAGGGATGAAGACATCACCCCCAAAATGGCTTTTATGACGGGGGTTTGGCAATGTGTGGCTATGATTCCCGGCGTCAGCCGCAGCGCTGCTTCTATCATTGGGGGGATGCAACAAAAGTTCTCCCGGAATGTGGCGGCAGAATTTTCCTTTTTCCTGGCGGTGCCTACAATGACAGCAGCTACACTGTATTCCATATTCATCAAGAAATGGCTATCGAACGGTACCGAGATTAAAGGGTATCAGCTCATCATGCAGTCGCAAGAAAATCTGATGGCATTCGTGTTGGGCAATGTGGTGGCTTTTTTAGTAGCTTTATTGGCTATTAAGTTTTTTATCGACTATTTGAAAAAACACGGGTTTAAATTATTTGGATGGTATCGTATTGTGGCGGGCGTGATCCTGCTGGTGCTGTTGTATATGGGCGAAATTCACTAACCTGGAAGCTGCTTACCGGCGTACCCGGCGTGTTTCCGGTAATTTCCGGTAAGGGCGGTTATCGGCTTCTTTCCGGATTAAATGCTAAATTAATCATATGGATGGTGGCGCTATGACGACGGCTCCGCGCAGGGTGACTAACGGCTGGGCCATGTATGACTGGGCTAATTCTGTTTATAGCCTGGTTATCACTTCCACAATTTTCCCCGCTTATTTTGAAGCGGTAACCAGGGATCCCGCGCCCGGCTTAGCTTTGGGAGAGGTCCGGTTTTTGGGAAGGGTCTTCATCAACACCGCATTGTATAATTACGCGCTTGCTTTTGCCTTCCTGGTAGTGGCCATTATCTCACCCCTGTTATCTTCCATTGCCGATTACAAGGGTAACAAGAAATCTTTTATGAATTTCTTTCTGACCATGGGAAGTGTGGCGTGCATGGTCCTTTTCTTCTTCACCCGCGAACGGCTCTGGCTGGGGATTCTTTGCATGGTGATCAGTTGTATTGGTTTCTGGGGAAGCCTGGTTTATTACAATTCTTTCCTTCTAGAAATTGCGGCTCCGCAGGACAGGGATAGGATCAGCGCCCGGGGCTATGCTTACGGATACGTGGGAAGTGTGATCCTGCAGGTCATTTGTTTTGTTTTCGTGTTCAAGCCCGAACTGATCGGTGGAAATGAAGATAGCACTATTCAGTACCGTCTTTCATTTTTGCTGGTGGGCCTCTGGTGGTGGGGTTTTGGGCAGTTTTCGCTGAGCAGGTTGCCGCGGCCGGCGGCTGCGTCAGGTAATCACGTAAACGGGCGGGTCATTATCAACGGATACCGCGAGCTGAAAAAAGTGTGGGGGCAGGTCTCGAAGATGCCGGTGCTGAAAAGATACCTGTTGGCCTTCTTTTTTTATAACATGGGCGTGCAAACCGTTATACTGGCTGCTACATTGTATGGGAAGAGCGAGCTAGCGATTCCAACGACCAATCTCATTCTCGCTATACTGTTTATTCAGGTCATTGCTATTCCTGGCGCCTACAGCGTTTCCTGGTTATCTAAGAAGATCGGTAATTTCGGTGCACTGATTGTGGTTGTTTTTCTGTGGATCCTTATTTGCTACATCGGGTATATCCTTCCCAAAGGTGGTGTCATGGCGTTTTACGGACTTGCGCTGTTGGTGGGTTTTGTGATGGGAGGCATCCAGTCGCTCAGCCGCAGCACCTACAGTAAACTGATGCCCCCGACGAAAGATACGGCATCGTTCTTCAGCTTTTATGATGTAACGGAGAAGATCGCCATCGTGATCGGTATGTTCAGTTTTGGGTTCATCAATGAACTAACGCGTTCGCAGCGTTCCAGCGTACTCACGCTGATGGTTTTTTTTATTGCCGGTCTTGTGGGATTATTTTCAGCCCTCCGGGCTAAAAAGAGACTTGCAGTCTGAAGCAAATTTCCCGAAATTCGTATATTCAGGTCTTTGGGGTGATATCCCCGGATATGTCCCATCTTGTTCATTACGATATAAATATATATGAATCTTTATACTATTAATGGCGGGCATTTTAAGCTGGATGGCGGAGCCATGTTTGGCGTGGTGCCAAAAAGTATCTGGCAAAACCTGAACCCTTCGGATGAAAATAATATGTGCTCCTGGGCGCTGCGCAGCCTGTTGATAGAGGACGGCGACCGGCTGATCCTGGTGGATACGGGGATGGGGAATAAGCAGAGCGAAAAATTCTTCGGGTACTATTACCTCCACGGCGATGATACGATTGATAAAAGTCTGGCTGCACACGGCTTCAACCGCGATGACATCACCGATGTTTTTTTAACACATTTACATTTTGATCATTGTGGGGGGGCTATTGAAAAGCGTGGCGACCGGTTTGAACCGGCATTTAAAAATGCTGTTTACTGGAGCAATCAGGATCACTGGAAATGGGCCACGGAGCCTAATCCCAGGGAGAGAGCTTCTTTTTTGAAAGAGAATATCCTGCCGATTCGGGAAAGCGGCAGACTGCAATGGGTAATCCATCAGTCTTCTGTTGACGGTAAGGATTTTCAGGCTGATTTTATGCCGGGCATGACGGTTCGTTTTGCTTATGGTCATACCGATGCCATGATGTTGCCTCAGGTTCAGTATAAGGGCCGGACGATTGTATTTATGGCTGATTTGCTGCCCTCAGCGGGACATATTCCGTTGCCTTATGTGATGGCTTATGACACCCGCCCCCTGTTGACGATGGAAGAGAAAGGCAGGTTTCTGCAGGAAGCGCTGGAAGGGAATTATATCCTTTTCTTTGAGCACGATCCTGTATTAGAGTGCTGCGATTTGCAGCAAACTGAAAGGGGTATCCGGCCGAAAAGTTTTTTTAAGCTTTCTGAGATCTAGAATTTCCGGATCAGCGCGGTCATGGGGCTTTTAAGGTTTTGAAATCCCATCATATCAATCTTCACCTTACCGACGATGATCGGGCTCTCTACGCGGACCGGCATTTTGTTGGCATCATCGGTCACCCAAATCGTCATTTTCTCGCCGCCTTCAAAAATACTTCCCCGGAGCGTGAGTGGTTTGAATTTGATGGTTCTGAATTTGCCGTACTTCGTGCTGATCACTTCCTTTCCAAGGTAGCGGACGTAGATATTGTGGATTTCATTATCAAGGAACAGGTTGATAGGCACCCTGTCGTTAACACGTAATTTATTGTAGTCGATGTTCCGTGCGTAGAATACAGAGCTTACCACATCGTGCACACAGTGAGGGACCTTGTAAACACCGTCATTCGTAATAGCTGTGGAAGCTGATTTATTGAAGTTCACATTCTCGTATTTCTTGTAACCGCCTTCGTTGATATTTCTCACAAATTTCAGCGGCTGCATCGTTTCCACGTCCATATAGGTTTCATACAGATCGCGGGCTTTATAGGCCCACTCGTAGGAAGGGAGGGTACGGCCTTCGGCCACGATGTGGTAAACCGGGCGGCCGTTCAGGCGTTCCATTGTTGTAGCAAAAGAGCCCGAACCTGCAAGTACGTATACATTGCCTACGGAGTAGTAAACATTAAAAGCGACCTGTTCTCCCGCATTGAACGAGGTATTTGCGATGGAGCAGGACGCTGCCGGAGCGAGTTGTCCATCGCCGCCGGGAATTTCTTTTCCACCGGGCTGGAAAAACAGTATGAAAGGGATAAATGCCAGTCTAAGCGTTTTCATAATTATTCTTAAAAATTTTGTGGATACCCAGGATAAGCAGACTGCCAATGATTGCGGGTATCACCAAATTTATAAACCAAATACTCAATGAGGTTAAACTGATGCCCAGGTGATTAGCGCTGTATAACCCCAGTAGTTTCAGACTAATTTCATTTTTCAGCCCCAGATCCGTAAACAGGGCAATCGTGGGAATCAGCGCCATGATCAAAAACATAACGCTGAGTGTCATCCAGGCCTGCCAGAAATCAACTTCCACACCAAACAGGTGAAACAACAGGAAATACTGACAGATAAAGATCAAAAACCTCCCTGCAGATATGGACAGAAATCTGAGCAACAACGTTGCATCAAATTTTTCCAGCGCTTCCAGCACCCACCGATACTTCCTGAATGCAGGCAGGTTATCTATTATTTTCACCAACCATGCCAGTCTGAAGTAAAATAACGTTAAAATGCCCAGCCCTGCAAAGGTACTGAAGAAGATGGTTTGGTACCAGATAGGCGACAGAATGCCGCCAGCAATCATCTCCTCACGTATGAAAAACAGGGCCAGTAATCCCATCAGGATCGTGATGATCAACTGGCTCAGGCTACTCACGATGGTCGGCGAGACCGCTTTTATTTTGTTCCCCTCATCCAGGTACAGTACCCGCCCGGCATATTCCCCGATGCGGTTTGGCGTGGTGATGGAAAAGGCCAGTCCCGCAAAAATGGCCATATTAGCCCGCAGAATACTCACTTTTTGTACCTGTTTCACAGCGAGCTGCCATTTGTAGGATTCAAGGCCCCAATTACATAACATCAGCACCAGAACGAGCGCCAGGTAGTAGAAGCCAGTGGCTTCCAGCGTTTCACGGATCTGCCGCCAGGATTGAATCAGGTCGGGCTGACGCCGGATCTGGTGGTAAATAGACCAGCCCAGCCATAAAAACAGTAGGGGCGCAAAAAAGTAGTTGAAAAATATTTTGATATTTTTGTTGATCTTCATAAATCAGGACGCAAAAATAACTTCAGTTTGACAAAGACGGATAAAATAATCATGGGAATTGATCCCGGCACCCTGGTGATGGGATATGGGATTATAGCTTGTTCGGGGCGCAGGATCAGCTTACTGGAGATGCAAGTCTTAAAAATTAGCAGTCGGATGCAGGCTTACGAACGGCTTCACCTGATCTTTCAGACCGTGAATAAACTCATCCTGGAATTTCGGCCCGATGAGTTTGCGATTGAAGCTCCTTTTTATGGTAAGAACGTTCAAAGTATGTTAAAGCTAGGACGGGCGCAGGGTGTGGCGATAGCGGCTGCCATGCAGTATCATATTCCCGTGACCGAGTATTCTCCGCGACGCATCAAACAATCCATCACAGGTAACGGTAATGCCGGTAAAGAGCAGGTCTGGAAAATGTTGCAGCAGTTGCTCTCTCTGACGGAAGCGCCAGGATATCTGGATGCTTCAGATGCGCTGGCGGTTGCCATGTGCCATCACTACAGCCTGGAATCTCCCGTTCAGGTGAGGAAAGATTTAAAAGGCTGGGAGGATTTCATCAAAAACAATCCGGGCCGCGTAAGGAAACCTTAATGTTTATGCTGCAAAGGCTCGTGCATCCACTGATCTCAGAGATTTCCTGTTATTTTTTTCTGTATCTCACGCATTTCCTCATCAGGCAGTTTCAGTTTGGGCTGAACAAAGTTGAGGTCATTGGCTGTGTTGATCGGGATCAGGTGCATGTGGGCGTGCGGGACTTCTATACCTACCACGCTGATGCCGCATCGGTTGCAGTCGAATGATTTTTCAATGGCTTTGGCGATTGGTTGGGCGAAGACCAGCCATTCTGAAAGGTATTCCGTCGGCAGATCAAACAGATTATCTATTTCAATTTTAGGCACTACCAGGGTATGTCCCCGGCGTAGGGGCATGATGTCCAGGAAGGCGATGAACCAATCGTTCTCTGCGATCCTGTAGGAAGGGATCTCACCCGCGATGATTTTAGAAAATATGGTCATGTTTTGCGTATTGATTTTTTGTATAAATATTAAAAATTCGTAATTGATCATCAGTGTACGACGAGCGTGCAAGGTACTCGAATAAAGCAGGGTGTGTAATCCTCGCCGGATTCTTTCAACTGAATATTCCGGAAGATCCGCTGCGCCGCCTTAACGCCCATCTGATAGGAGTTTTCATCGATAGAGGCCGCCGGCTTATGATCCAGATGCTGAAGCAACGGGAGGTTACCGAAACCAACAACGTCGATTTTATTCGCTATCCCGGGATAATTTTTATTGAGGTGCCGGATTACATCCAGGCTTATATAGTTTTTGAAGGTGAAAAAAGCAGTGGGTGGATCCTCCAGGTGCATCATGCGGTCTACCGCTGCGGTCGTCTGCCCGGGCGTTAAATCAACTTCTTCTACAAGCCCCTCGTCGAATCCAATCCCCGCGCGCCTAAGCGCGTTCTTATAACCGTCCAGCCTCAAATAGCTGGTCTGGAATGTTTTGGGTCCCATTAAATGAGCAATCCGCCGATGCCCGCGCCCAAACAGAAATTTCATGGCTTTCATCGCACCGTCTTCATTATTGGCGCACACATAATCAAAGGCAGGCTCAGAAAACGACCTGGATAAAAACACCACGGGTATCCCGGTTTGAAGCAGCCGTTTAATTTTTTCCGTACTAGTGGTATTTTTTGTAACCGCAATGATCACGCCGTCAACCCTGTTCCTGATCATATTCTCAATCACTAATTCCTCTTTTTTTAATTTTTCATGCGATTGAGATACGATTACGTTGTAATTGGTTTTTTGTGAGATGTCTTCAATGCCGTTAACCGCCAGCACATAGAACTGGTCTAATAAATCCGGCATGATCACACCCAGGTTCATGGATTTATTTTGCTGAAAATGGCGTGCCGCCTCGTTGGGTATATAGTTACACTCCTTGGCGAATTTTTGTACCCGTTCCCGGGTAAGCACAGCAATTACCGGATTGTTATTGAGCGCCTTCGATACGGTAGATACCGACATATTCAGCTTTCGGGCAATATCTTTGATCGTTACACCTTTCTTCATGAGCGGAAACCATCCTTTTTACCAGTAAAACCTGGATATTTTTGCTTTTCCTGCAAGGTACTATTTATTTCAAACGTTGTAAATACACTTATGCCCCGAAAGGGTGTGGAAACCCATTCTAAACGACTACCTTGGACCGGAATTAGAGAAAAACCGAGGATAGGATTGTTTTGTTGACTGTAGCAGATTAGCAGCCATATCACCGTCAGGGAGCAGGAATTCAGTAATCCGGAATAAGGTTAGACTTTTTCCACAAATAAGCATACGAGAAGCATGTATATGAATGATTTTAATTTAACCGGCAAAACCATTATTGTCACCGGGGGCACCGGAATTTTAGGTGCATCTTTTATCAAGTCTATAGCAGGCGCAGGAGGTGCCATAGGTATTTTGGGGCGAAACGAAGCTGTGGCGCAGGAGCGGGCCAGGGAGATTAGTGAAAACGGAGGCAAAGCCATCGCATTAATCGCAGATGTAACCGTGGAAGCCCAGTTGCTTAGCGCCAGAGAGAAGGTCCTGAAAGAGTATGGCAGAATCGACGGGTTAGTGAATGCGGCTGGTGGTAACATGCCTGAGGCGCTTGTTCAACCGGGTGCAGATCTTTTTAAGCTCAATATCGACGCCCTTAAGCAAGTGGTGGAGCTCAACCTGTTCGGGACGATATTGCCCACCCAGGTGTTTGGTGCAGAAATAGCACGTGACGGGGGTGGAAGTATTGTCAACATCTCTTCAATGGCTTCGCAGCGCGCGATTACCCGGGTATTGGGTTACAGTCTGGCTAAGAGCGCCATTGACAGCTATACAAAATGGTTTGCCATGGAACTGGGCGACCGTTATAACGATGCGGTTCGTATGAACGCCATAGCGCCGGGTTTCTTCCTGACAGAGCAGAACAGGACGCTGCTGACTAAGTCAGACGGAACCTATACCGAGAGAGGCGAGCTGGTCGTGGATCACACGCCGTTCAAACGATTGGGCGATCCCGCCGAAATAAACGGGGCCCTGATCTGGTTGCTGAGCGATGCTTCAAAATTTGTCACCGGTACGATCATTAACGTAGATGGAGGGTTCTCCATATTCAGCGGCGTGTAATGCGGGGCTAGTATTTTTCTTTATCGTATATATAACAAAATCGACTAATACGCTTAAAAAACAACAAAATGAGAAAAACAAAACAAATGCAGAAACGAGGGCTTGGTCTGCTTACAGGATTGGCCCTGCTGTTACTCTGGCCTGCTTTTCTGATGGCGCAACCATCGTTGCTCAGTGTCAGCGGCGATGTTGTAGATAGCAAAGGCTACCCAATGGCCGGCGTGAGCGTAACAGTTAAAGGAAGAACGATCGGCACGGTCACTAACGACCAGGGGCATTACACGCTTGCCAATGTGCCGGATAACGCAGTGCTGGTCTTTAGTTTCACGAATTACGAAAAAGTAGAATCTCCGGTTCAGGGTAGGAATATTCATAATATATCCCTCACGGAGATTGCTTCATCACTGAATGAAGTCGTGGTGATCGGGTACGGTACAGCCAGGCGAAAGGACCTGACAGGTGCGGTTGCCTCGGTGCAAACCAGGGAGCTGGAAAAGGAGGCCCCGCGGTCCATACAGGACCTGTTGAGAGGTAATGCAGCCGGGCTCATTATCGGCCAGGGAAATAACGCAAAGGCAGACGCATCACTCCTGATCAGGGGCAAGGGTACGCTCAAAGCCGGAAGCGGCCCGCTGAATGTGGTGGACGGCGTCATTTTCGATGGATCCTTTACCGATCTGAACCCCAATGATATTCAGTCTATCGATATCTTAAAAGATGCGAGCGCTACCGCCGTATTCGGGGCTAAGGCGGCCAACGGCGTCGTATTGATTACAACCAAAAAAGGATTACCCGGGAAACCCCGGATCACGTTCAACGGAAACCTGGGGATGGTCGAAAACGCCGCAATGCCGCGTGTGATGACGGCCGATGAGTTTCTGGTATATCGCTACGATTATGAAATGGGCAGAAGGACCGCGGCCTATCACGAGAAGTATCCGGAAATGTTTGTGGATCCGCGCAAACTGACCAATGTACAACAACTGCCCTGGTATAATTATGACCAGAAAACGCCGGTGACCTCGGTTACCGATGAGCAACTGATCAGAACCTGGCTGTCCAGACTGGAACTTAAAACACCTGAAATCGACAATTATCTGGAGAATCATATTACTAACTGGCAGGACCTTGTTTTCCGGAGAGGGTTTCAACAGGATTACACGGCCAGTGTTTCAAACAGAAATGAGACCTCCAGTTACTATTTCTCACTGAACCAGGTCGACCGGGAAGGAATCATCGTGGGGAACCGCTACAAGAACTTCAGGACCCGGTTGAATCTTGAATCCAAAGTGACATCGTTTTTAAAAGTAGGCGCGAATACCAATTTTGCAGTCAGGGATGAAGGCTTTCTTCAGGCAGACTGGAAACAATCGGCAGTAATTTCACCATATGGTTCCAATAACCTGAACGATCCCACCAGAGTTTACCAGCGGCTTCCAACCGGTGATCCAACGCCGGTGAACCCCTTTCACGATAACCTGTACCGCGACCGGAAAGATATTTTCAATACGCTGAACTCAAGTATATACGCGGTGCTCACGCTCCCTTACGGGTTTGAATTCCAGTCTAATTACACGCCTTCATTCGTGTGGCATGAATACTATAACCATGAATCGTCCAAAAACCCTGAATGGGCAGCCAGGGGAGGTAGCAGCGAACGAACTTTTGAAAAAACCTTCAACTGGCAGATCGATAATGTGCTGAGGTGGAAAAAGCGATTTGACGAACATAATTTTGAAGTGACTTTATTGCAGAACGCTGAAAAGGGGCAATTCTGGCGGACAAAGGCAACAGCGTCTAATTACAGTCCCAGTGATGTCCTTGGCTGGCACCGGATCCAGGCGGGTACGGTTCCCCTGAACGAAAGCAATGATACCTACCGGACCGGCGACGCGCTGATGGGACGATTGTTCTATTCTTTCCGGAACCGGTACATGCTGACGGCATCCGTACGTAGGGACGGTTATTCTGCCTTTGGCGCAGAAAACCCGAGAGCGACGTTTCCGGCGATAGCCCTTGGCTGGAGTTTCTCCGACGAGAATTTCATGAAATCAACCAAAGGCTGGCTGGACTATGGCAAGCTGCGCCTTTCCTGGGGTAAAAACGGAAACAGGGATATTGGCCAATATGAGGCTTTATCCGATATGACCTCAGGACTCCATCCCTATATCGACCAGAAGGGGAATTTATACCTGTATTCGCAATTGTATGTGAACCGGATGGCGAACCTCGGCTTGAAATGGGAGAGTAAAGAATCTTACAATGTCGGATTTGATTTTTCTGTGTTCCAGGGTCGTCTTAGCGGATCTGTTGATGCCTACATTGCAGAGACAAAAGATTTGCTGGTTGACCGGGCGCTTCCCGAGATCATTGGCTTTAACAGTGTCGCCGCCAACCTGGGTAAACTGGAAAACACAGGGTTTGAATTTACACTGAATAGTGATATTATCAGGAAAACCGATTTTAACTGGAACTCCTCGCTGATTTTTATGCTGAATCGTAGAAAGATCAAACACCTCTACGGCGATATGGTGGATATTAAAGACGCCAATGGTAATGTAATTGGGCAGCGGGAAGCCGATGATATCAAGAATCGCTGGTTTATCGGACAGGATCCGGACCGGATTTGGAGTTACGAGCGTATCGGCGTATGGCAGATCGGTGAAGAAGCCGAAGCAGCAAAATTTGGTAACCAGCCGGGTGACTTCAAATACAAGGACCAGGATGGAGATGGCGTGATGACCGACAAAGACCGGATCTTTCAAAATTATACATCACCGAGATTTCGCTGGTCATGGAGAAATGAATTCTCTTACAAGAGACTGATCCTCTCCCTCTTTATGTATTCCAACTGGGGTCAGACAGACGGTTACAACCGGGCGGCTAACAACGCGAATTTTGCAGACAGGTCCACTGATTATGCCATTCCCAGGTGGACCCCGGAGAATCCCATCAATGATTACGGACGTATCGGATCTAAAAACATAGGAAGTAATTACGTGGAAAGGTCATTCATTCGCCTGGATAATGTGGCTCTTTCCTATTCTGTACCCAAAGACCTGCTGACCAGGTTTAGAACTCAGGGTCTTACCATCTCCGCTTCAGTTAGAAATGTGGCTTTCTGGGCGCCATACTGGACATTCGGAGATCCTGAATCAGGAGGAAATCCCACTCCCCGTACTTATAATTTAAGCCTCAACATCACTCTTTAATATCGCTGAAAATGAGACACAATACATTCAATATAAAACTTACGGTTCTTTCTGTGCTGATCATTTCACTGGTTGGCTGTAAAAAAGATTGGCTAAAACCAAAGCCTTTGTCTTTTTATGAACCAAGTATCGCTTTATCGGACGCACAGGGTATGTATTCCGCTATTACAACCTGCGAGAGGAATATGCGGCATGAATTTTTTGGAGATGGCGCGCCCATACTTACCGAGATGATTCAGTCTGACGTAGCTGTGGAAGGCACTACCGACAAAGCGGGTCCCCAAATGAATATGGATATTTCCCTGTTACCGGATGCCAACCTGAATTCTGTGAATACAACGAAAGTGGGCTGGTACTGGTATGAGGGTTACAAAGGCATTAAATACGCCAACTCGGTAATTTCAAGGATCGGCAATGCCAAATTCAAAGATGAGAATGAAAAGAATGCCGTGCTGGGTTCGGCTTATTTTCACAGAGCCTACCGTTATTTTAAGCTCACCCATCAGTTTGGCGACGTACCCTTTATAGGCGTGGAGATCAACGAGCCAAAGTACGATTTTTACTCTCACGACAGATGGAGCATCCTGGAGCACATCAAAAAAGATCTTGAATTCGCGTATAAATGGGTGCCGGAAAACGTGGACCGCGGCCGGACTTCAAAAGCTGCATGCGGTGTGTTGTTGATGAAAGTTTGCATGTCCCTTACTGATTTTGACCGGGCCATAGAGGTGGGTACGGAAATCGTGGCCAAACACCCGCTGATGCGGAACCGGTTTACAGCTAACAAAAACAAACCCAACACCAACCTGATGTTTGACCTGCACAGCGTGGAAGCGAAACTCGACATGTCCAATACAGAAGGTCTGATGTATGTGGTTGCTTACCCGGAAATTGAAGGATCTGATCGTATCCAGACCATGCGCAACGGCGTACCCTTCTGGAACAGCGGAAATATCAAAACGCCCGATGGCCGTACAGGAACCAGCATTGCTATTGCGTCCAATGAAACCGATCTTTCGCTGGATCTGAATAAAAACTACGGCCGGGGAATTGGCCGACTCCGCCCCACCTGGTATTATACCAATGAACTCTGGCGTGCAGATAAGGAAGCCAACGACATGCGGGGTATCTTAAACCATGACAGTTGGCGCAGGATGGAGGATCTGAGGTATAATAACCCAAGTCTGAAATCGGCTAATAGTCCCTGGTACGGAAAACATTTTGTAAAACCCGCGGCGATGAGCGTAGAAGATACCATTCGGCTCTGGTATTCCTGGCCGCATTACAAGTTGTTTGTTCCAGATCCGCTCAACACCCAATGGGCAGGTGGTGAAACGCCCTGGTATATCTACCGTTCCGCGGAAGTTTATTTGTTAATGGCTGAGAGCTATTATTGGAAGAACCAGTTGCCACAGGCCGCGGCAGCGTTGAATGAGGTCAGGACCAGAGCAGGTGCCAGTCCGCTTACAGCGGCCGATGTGAATATCGGGGAGATCCTGGATGAGCGTGCCCGTGAACTGTATTACGAAGAGAACCGGCATATCGAACTGGTAAGGATTTCCTATATTTATGCGAAGACGAAAAAGCCCTGTGAAATTTTCGGGGGCCGCATTTACAACCTGGAGAATATAAGTGGCCCGGGTGGCACGAACTCCAACATCAAACAGGCAGGTGTAAATTTCTGGTATGACAGGGTTGTGGATAAAAGCAACTTCTACAATAAGGGTCTAAAGCATAAATGGGCTGAGTATAAAGTGAGCGTTCATCACATTCTTTGGCCGGTACCGGCAAACGTGATTAATACAAACCTGAAAGGGGTGATCAATCAGAATATTGGATATCCCGGTGCGGAGAACAATGTAAAGCCTTTGAAAGTTGAGTAAATGGGAGTGGCAGTGCAAATGGTCTTAGATGATGACAAACGGATGATATCGGCCGGATTTGGGCAAGGGCGTTTGAATCAACTGGGCGACTTTTGACGAGGATTGTCAGAACAGTATACAGTTACGTATTTTGAAAGTGGATGCTTTCTTTTCCTGTCAATCTGTTAATCACTCTGGTGTCTGCAAGACAAGTGGCGTCTGACAAACAAATTAAGAGATTCTTTAATTAATCATAAATATATGAGTAAGAAAAATAATAGCAGGTCCCGCAGGGAGTTTATCAAAAACACTGCGAAATTTTCGGTGGGAGCGATGATCCTTCAGGGGGCGCCCACCATTGTACCTTCAACGGTATTTGGCAGGAATGCGCCGAGTAATAAAATCAATATTGGTCAGATTGGATGCGGGCGAATTGCCCGTACCCATGATCTTGCCGAGACTTTTAAGTACGATGCAGCCCGGATCGTGGCTATTGCCGATGTGGACCGGAAGCGGCAGGAATCCGGGAAAAAACTGATTGAGGGATGGTACACGAAAAAAACCGGCAACGCAAATTATGTTGATGTAAAATTGTACGATGATTATCATGATCTGCTGGCTAATAAAGATATCGATGCGGTGATCATCAGCACACCCGATCACTGGCACGCGCAACCTGCCATCGAAGCGGCTTTGGCTGGTAAGCATATTTATCTGCAGAAACCCACCTCACTCACTATTGAAGAAGGCCGCCAGATGAGCGATGTAGTGCGCAAGTCTGGGGTCGTATTTCAATTGGGCAGTCAGCAACGCTCCCTTAATCCCTGGCCTCAGTTCAAAAGAGCCTGTGAGCTCGTTAGGAACGGGCGTATCGGCAAACTGAGGGAAGTGCATGTGGGGCTACCATCTGACCCTGCCGGCGGGAACACTACCGAAATGCCGATCCCTGAAAACCTGAACTATGACATGTGGCTGGGATCAACCCCCTATATCTACTATACGCTCGATCGCGTGCATTCCCAGACGGACGTCAACTCCCGGCCGGGCTGGCTGAGGCTTGAACAATTTGGTGCCGGCATGATCACGGGCTGGGGTGTCCATCATATTGATATCGCGCATTGGGGAATGAATACGGAGCATACAGGTCCGGTGGAAGTTGAAGGCTGGGCCAAATATCCTAAGACAGGGCTTTGGAATGTGCATGGTGATTATGAGGTGAAAGCAAAATATGCCAACGGAGTTTCAATGCTCATAAACAGCGAGAATCCCAACGGAGTGAAATTTGTGGGCACTGATGGATGGATCTTCGTGTCACGCGGTGATGTGGGTGTAACGGCTTCCGATCCAACTTCGGGAGCGGCATCGCAGAACAAAGCATTCAATGCGAGTAACCCGGAGATACTTCGATCAGTCATTGGTCCAAAGGAGATCAGGCTTTATGAAAGCCCGGAACAGCATGGCAACTGGCTGGATTGTATTAAGACTAAAAAGCTGACGATCAGTCCCGCCGAAGTAGCTCACCGTTCCTGCAGCGCCTGCCTGATTGCTTTCGCGGCTATGAAACTGGGTACCAAACTGTATTGGGATCCGGTAAAAGAAGTATTTAAAGACAACGTGGAGGCCAATAAGCTTTTATCGAGGCCGCAGCGGCACCCCTATGGTACCAATTATGTAAATTTCAAACGGGGGAAATAAGAACCGATAAGGTGATTTGCAAAACGTAACTGATTGTTGATAATTTAATAATATTTTTCAGATCAAATGGGAAAATGGAGGGGAACAACATTGAAACAAATGAAGTCAGCATCAATATTGCGTTACCAATTACTCGGTGGTAACAGCAAAGGCGTTCCGGATGGGCAGGTATCACGGAATTGCCACGAGTTGATAAGGCACCCGATGCACATCATGAAGACCCTGTCGCTGGTAACAGCGATGATGATAGCGGCATCAGCCGGCGCCCAGACCATCGCCAGTCTGCAGGTGACCACCAAAGGGACAGAGAAATATCCCATACCGGTGATGATTGATCTGGATGCGGTCACGTATTTGCCGGATAGCGTATTGCAGTTGGTGGAGGTAAAAAGCGGCAGGCATTATCCAGTTGGATTCCAGATCGAAGCAAGTGGTCGCCGGCAGCTCCACTGGATTGTTGAGTCTTCGAAAACCAGGCAGCGGGTTTATGAATTGGTGAAAGGAACAGCCGTACGTTCAGTTATGCTCATGAAGGCGATAGAGAACGATGGCGCCGTAGTGCTGGGTGATGGCGTGAGGGATTTTCTTCAGTACAATTTTAAGACGGTCTATCCGCCTGCGGGCATCGACACTGCTTATAAACGGAGTGGATTTATACATCCGCTGAACACGCCTGGTGGTAAAGCGCTCACCCGCATCAACGCACCTGATCATTATCACCACTGGGGCATGTGGAACCCCTGGACGCATGTGCTCTTTGAAAAAGATACGGTTGATTTCTGGAACCTGCGCGACCGGAAAGGTACTGTTCGTTTCGCCGGTTTCAGCGCCATCGAAGCCGGGGGTGTTTATGCCGGGTTCAGCGCTTTGCACGAGCACGTAGCTTTTAAAAGGGGTGGGGGTGAAAAGACCGCCATCAATGAGCTGCAAACGGTACGAATTTACAGAACTGGGCCGAACAGTCATTATTACCTGATGGACTTCACGGCACAGTTGAGTTGTGCTTCATCCAGCCCCGTACTGTTACTGGAGTATCGCTATGGCGGGCTGGGAATACGCGCGACAGAATTGTGGAACAAAAACAATAGCGAGACCCTGACCTCTGAGGGAAAGAACCGGAGGGAAGCCGATGGCAGTCTGGCGCGCTGGTGCCTCACGCAAGGCAACCTGGGCAATGATTACGGCGGACTGGAGATGATGAGCTTTCCGGCAAATTACAATCATCCTGAACCGTTGAGGGTTTGGCCCGAGAATATGAATAACCGGGGCGATGTGTTTTTGAATTTTTCTCCCACCAAGAACAAGAACTGGCTGCTGGAGCCCGGTAAAGAATATATTCTCAGGTACCGGTTCCTGGTCTATGACGGCCGGCTGTCAAAGGATGAAGCCGAGGAAGCCTGGCAGTCGTTTGCAAATCCACCTATCATTACCATCAAAACGATTCAACCGAAATGAAAAAATATTTTTGCTTCTTACTGATCGCTATTTTCTTTTTTAATGCTGATTCAATTAGCCAGAAAGTCAAATGGAAGAATATTCGCGTCCTCGTTTATACAAAGAACGGAAAAGGCTATGTACATGATAATATTCCCTTTGCCGCGAGGGCGATCATGGATTTAGGGAAAAAGGTTGGCTTCCGGGTCGACAGTTCGTCAAACCCCGCCGTGATGACGGAGCGCAACCTGCAGCAATACAGCATGCTGATCTTTCCCAGTACCAACAACGATGTATTTGACACGGATGCGCAGCGACTGGCTTTCCGGAGGTATATTGAAGCGGGAGGGGGATTTGTAGGCATTCATTCTGTTACGGGCACTGAACGCAAATGGACCTGGTTTAAGATGTTGCTTGGCGGTACTTTTTCCTGGCATGCGAAGTTTCAGAAGTTCACGGTCAGGGTGATTGATCCAAAACATCCGTCGATGAAGGGAACGCCGGCTGTCTGGCAGAAGGAGGACGAGTGTTATTTTGCCAAGGAGCTTTATCCGGGTCCACGTACGCTGATGGTGAATGATTTTTCAACGATCGATACCAGTGATGCGAAGCAGAAAGAATTGCTGAAACTGCATGCCGGTTTGTTTGCGCGTTATTTCCCATCGGCCTGGGAGTATGATTTCGACGGCGGATCCACCTGGTGCACTACGCTGGGGCATGACAAAAAAGACTATTCCGATCCTACGTTCATCAATCACATTTTCGGTGGTATCAGCTTTATTGCCGGGAAAGTAAAGAAAGTCGATTTCAGCAAGGCGTATGCGGTGAGTTATGATGAGGAGGTTAGATACTAACATTATGGCCGCACGAAACTAAACAAATTTCAAAAGTTCCCTTACCAATTTGAACACGGTTGTAGACGATTCTTCTTGAGCGGGATTTTCATGGTTGAGATTGTTGTAGTTTCTTTCTGCTCTTTCAATTGCCAGGTTAACCCTCCGTCTCTTCGTCTTTTTTTCCTCTTCATTTAATAGTTCAAAAAAGCCTTCGTCTATTATTTTGTTCTCAAATGTAAGCCCTCTCGGTTGGAGGATCTTTTCGATTTTTTTAGAATAATCGTATCGATGCATTTGCCCCCCTTGGTGATCTTCAAAATGAAGTATTAGCCAGTATTCAAATGCCTGGTTGGAGTATGCCACATGAAAACCCTGTGAATGTGCGGAATTGATTGCGTTATTAAAGTTTTTGTCTAAAAAATCGTCTTTATCGAATACGCACCAGACCTGGTCATATTTTCCGTTGTTTGAGAGTTTCTTGGCCCTTTTTACCAATGAAGTGGTATTAAAGCCCTCTCCAACTGATATTACGGTTGCAGACGACAACCGGAATTGATTAAAATAAGACGGCTCTGTATTCTCCCCCTCACAGACAATTAGAATTAATGGCTTTTCCAGTAATGTTGCCGGAGGCCTCTCCAAGTTGAATTGAGATCTTCGCTTAATTTTTAATTGTTCCTTATGTTTTTCTTTTGCCGCAATTTGCTCAGCTTTTTTGTTCTTCATTTTCATATCGCAATAATCTCGTATTTAAATCTTCAAACAAACCTAAGTACGGAACAGCTCCATATTTCCCCCTGATGTAATTTTCTTCAAAAGGATCATTTTTCCTAACGTCGTCAGACTTGAAATCAGCCAGAGAATAGAGTGTTGCTTCGCCGTATTTGTTTTTTTCAGTAAACCAGATCTGATCGCGCCTGAATAGCCCAGAGCTCAGTAAATTGGTGTCGTGCGTGTTAAAAATCAGTTGGGCATTCTTCGTGTTTTGTTCTTTAGAATTGAATAATGAAACAATTTTACAAACCAGGTTCGGGTGCAACTTTGAATCCAGCTCATCCACTACCAGCGTGTAGCCGTTTTCCATCACGTCAAGGGTCGGTCCCGTTAGAGCAAAAAATTTCCTGGTGCCTGATGATTCATCGCCATCCATGGATAAATTAACGCGCCCTATCGGATTCCTTGAGGAATCATATTTTTTATGAGTTGTAAGTACGTCCGAAATGTACTCCGCCTTTTCTTCTTTAACTTCTTTGATGATCTTGTTCCTCAACTCAATTGGCATGTTTTTAGGTAATTTATTAATGTCTAATTTCTGAAGTTCAATATCCTGAATGCCGAGATCCGCAGCCTTTAATAATTCTAGTATTTTTGTTTTGTGTGTGGGACTCTCGGTTTTATGCATGGTGAATCCCTGGTAGCTGGATTCATCTGATCCCGAAAGTATCTTAAGCCGTTTAAACCACTCAATGACCTGAATGGCTGTTCTCTCATTAAATTGTGCTGCAACCGAAACCAGAAGTGCGTTATCCCTGATCAGCCCCTCCTTGATCACTGCCCGTCCCTTTGTAAAAATTCTCGAATGTGTATCAAAATCATTGCCATCCCGATAGAAGAGCTCTATCTCTTTAGTCTTTGGCTTATAATAGAGCCATTCAGAAACGACCTTGTTTCTCGTAGCTTCGAACCCATACCGGTAAAGCGTATTTTCATGGATAAAAACTACTTCAAATTCAGACGCCTGATTTTCTGTCTCCGCACAAAGGCTAAACGGTTCGACTCCAATTTTTTCACCTTCCTGACTCTCTTTGGAGCTATTTATGACGAAGTAACTCATAAATCCAAGACCCTCCACTATTTTGCTCTTTCCGCTGGCATTCGCGCCGTAAATTACGGCACTCTTGAGTAACCTCAATCCATGTGTTTGGTAATCATACACATTGTCGCTTTCTCGTGTTACTTTATCGTAATTTGAAGCGACCATGCTCAAAGTGACCTTCTCTTTGAAAGTTCTAAAGTTTTTTAGTGAAAAAAGGACTAACATAACCTTGATTGTTTTAGACTAACCACACGAATATAGTAAATAATTCTACGGGAAATGTAAAATAAATACATTTATTGTAGAATTAACACCGAAAAATATTTCTATTCTACAAAAACGTAAATAGTTGTCATTTTTTCTAAGCTGCATCTAAACGAACAAAAATCTTAATTTTTAGTGGGGAAGATAGTGGTTAGCATCAAAAAACCGGGCAATGCCCGGTTCAATATCATTGGTGCCTGGGCGGTCCTTCCGCCCGGGATGTTAAAGGCTGATCTCTTCAATCTTAAACTCAAGAATCCCTGCAGGCGCCTGAACGGTGGCGACCTCGCCGGCTTCTTTACCCAGGATTCCCTGGCCGATCGGTGAGGCGACAGAAATCTTGCCGGCCTTCAGGTCTGCTTCCTGCTCGCTAACCAACTGGTAGGTTACCTGTTTTTTCGTTTTCATGTTGGTGAGTTTTACCCTGGTCAGGATGGAGACCTTGCTGGTATCGATCGTGGATGCATCTACAATGCGGGTATTGGCAAGTGCGCCCTCCATAGCAGCGATTTTTGCTTCCAGCAAACCCTGCGCTTCTTTAGCTGCATCATATTCTGCATTTTCCTTTAAATCACCTTTTTCCCTGGCTTCTGCAATAGCCCGGCTGGCCGCCGGCCTGTCGACCGCTTTCATGTGCTGAAGCTCTTCCTTCATTATTTCCAGGGTCTCTTTTGTTACATAATGAATCCCATTCATAACCATTTTCTTTATAGATAACAGAAAAAAATAACAACGCCTCAGGTTTTACACCGAAGCGTTGCATATACATTAACTACAAATATATCCAATTATTCCGAAACAAAAAAATAATTCAGCCCTTTTAAAAAGCATCAAAAATGGGTTCCTTCTAAGGGTTCTGAATGAGCGGGCGCACTGCAAAACTGTCGGGACTATCCGATTCCCAGCTTCTTGAGGAGCACGGTCACCATCCTGAGGAAAGCCTCGTGGCTGTAACCCGCGATGTGCGGGGTTATGATCACATTAGGCTGGGCACATAGCCAGTCGAGCTGCTCTTTTTCCGTGGGATTGTAGGTGCTTAACCGTTCATTCTCAAGCACATCCAGGCAGGCGCCTGAGATCAGTCCCTCTTTGAGACCGTGGATCAGGTCGGCGGTATGCACCACTTTCCCCCTGGAGGCGTTCAGGATAATAGGTTTGTTCTTCATGGATGCCATCAGTTCCCGGTTCACCATATGATAGGTGAGGTCTGTTAGCGGCAGGTTAAAGCTGATGATATCCGCGTAGCGGCAGACCTGTTCCAGGGAGGCTTCTTTAATGTAATCGTGCGCGAATCCGTTCTTGTACAAATCGTAGGCCAGGACGGTCAGGTCAAAGGAAGCCAGCAGTTTAGCGAAGGCGCCCCCGGTATTGCCAAATCCCACGATACCCACGGTTTTGCCCGTCAGTTCGGTGCCCCGGTTGGCACTTCGCTCCCAGATCCCCTGTTTTACCTGTTGTGTGGCGATATTCATTTTATTCATCAGCATCAGCAGCATGCCCAGGGAGTGCTCGGCAACGGCATTGCGGTTGCCTTCCGGACTGCTCTCACATTGAATACCTTTACTTTGTGCGTAGGGAACATCTACCAGCTCCATACCGCTTCCCAGCCGGCCGATCCATTTAAGGGAGGGTGCTACATCGATCAGGGCTCTGTCCACGCGGATACGGGTTGTCAGCACCAGGCCACGTGCTTCATGGATCTGAGCTTTCAACTCTTCATAGGTTATTGCGGGGGCGTAAACCACATCGTAGCCGTTTTCAGCCAGTGCTTTTTGTAAAAAGGGGTGGGCATTGCCCGTGATAAAAACTTTATTGTTCACGCTAATTCATTTTAAAAGTCAGTGCGGCAAAATCATCCACAGAAAGTTGCTCCGCACGTTTGTTAAATATTTCTTCAGTGAGTACCTCGTCCGTGAAAAGTGGTCTGACTGCATTCCGCAGGGTTTTCCTCCGTTGTCCGAAAGCTGTTTTCACCAGGAGGAAGAATTTTTTCTCGCTGGCCATCCCCGGAATTGTTGTCCGGCGTCGCAAAATAATAACGCCGCTCTTTACTTTGGGCGGCGGGTTGAAACTATTTTCATGTACATCAAAAAGGTATTCCAGGTTGTAAAAGGCCTGGATCAGCACGCTCAGCACGCCGTATACTTTGTTGCCGGGCGGTGCGGCAGTGCGCTGGGCCACTTCTTTCTGGAACATCCCCAGCATCAGCGGTACCTGCTGTCTCCAGTCAAGGATTTTAAACAGTATCTGCGTGGAAATGTTGTACGGAAAATTTCCGACCACGGTAAATTCGCCGGTGAATGGAGGTTCCATATCCAGGAAATCCTGGTGTATGAGTTTTCCGGATAGTTCCGGGTAGGTCTTTGACAGGTAGGCGACTTTTTCATCATCCAGTTCTACCGCTTTGAAATCAAACCCGGTGGATTTTCCCAGGTATTTTGTGAGTGCGCCGCCACCGGGTCCCACTTCCAGCAGTTGTGTGAAATGCTCCTGTTCCAGGGCAGACAGGATCTTCCGGCAGATGTTCTCATCTGTCAGAAAATGTTGCCCTAAGGATTTCTTCAGCACATACATTGCGCAAAAATACGGGCCTTCGGTGATTTATGGGGCAGCTGGGGTTAAGGGTTGGGTATGAGCCCGGCTCGTCCCATGCTTTCGTGGCTTTTATGGTTTGCTGGCGTCCTAATTATATGCCGGGGAGTCAGGACGCACCGTGCTTCCACTACTTTCCGATAATTTTTGATTTGCAGACGCCTGTAAATGTTGAGATCAAATTGTGTATTTTTACAGTCTTTCAGAAATTATGACAAACAGAAAAAAACCGGTTATTGGTATCAGTTGCGGCGATTTGAACGGCATCGGGATTGAACTGATCATCAAAACCTTTTCAGACCCGAGGCTTACAGAGTTGTGCACGCCTGTTATTTTTGCCAGTAATAAAGTGGTCAACTTTTACCGTAAGACGGTGGCCGAATCAAATTTCACTTTTTTTCATACAAAGGAGATCGATAAGCTGAATCCCAAGCAGGTCAATATTTTCAACTGTTGGGAGGATGAGGTGACGATCACACCGGGCGAGCTTAACGAAACGGGTGGTAAATACGCGGTTATTTCACTGCGCACGGCGGTAGATTTTCTGAAGCAGCAGAAAATTGATGGGCTGGTTACGGCTCCTATTCACAAGAGCAATGTACAGTCAGAAGAGTTTAGTTATACCGGCCACACCCCTTATCTGAAGCAGGCATTTAAGGCGAATGATGTGGTGATGATGATGTGCGCGACCAATATGCGTGTGGCGCTGGTGACGGAGCATGTGCCGATTCATGGGGTGGCGCCTGAAATTACAACGGCTGCAATTTTGAGCAAGCTGTCGATCATGAATGCCAGTCTGAAACGTGATTTTTCCATCCAGCGACCCAGGATTGCGGTGCTGGCGCTGAATCCGCATGCCGGTGATAATGGTTTGGTTGGGCGGGAAGAGATAGAGGTGATAGAGCCGGCGATCCGGCAGGCGAAAGGGAATGGATATAATATCCTGACTGTTGGGCCTTATAGTGCCGATGCTTTTTTTGCCCGTGGTTCTTTTGAACATTTTGATGCGGTGCTGGCCATGTATCATGATCAGGGACTGATACCGTTTAAATCGCTGGCTGCCGGCGAGGGAATAAATTTCACCGCGGGGTTACCGATTGTCCGCACTTCACCTGATCATGGTGTAGCTTTTGATATAGCGGGTAAGGACCAGGCGGATCCGGCTTCTTTCCGGGAGGCGGTATTTTCCTGCATGGATATTATTGATAACCGGCTCGAATACGATGAGAACCGTTCCAATCCTCTGAAGAAGGTCATGCCGGAAGTCACGTCGCGGCTGGAGGATGAGAAGATTGAGGAGTAGATGCTATACTGTAAGATTTTGCTTGAGATGTCTAATGGATATATCCAGGTATTTCGGATCACTAAATAGCGTGCGCTTTCTGCCGCTCCACGCTTTCAATTCTTCACTGATTAGATTGCGGTCTATTTTTTTTGTCTTTTGTACAATATAGTCAATGCTGGAAAGCAACTCGAGAGCAAAATCCGAATAGAAGCCATCCAGAAAAGTAATCGTCTTACGGGCTATTGCAAACAATTCTGGATTGCTTTCAACATGAGCCCTTACCGTTTCATAGCCATCGGCGATAAGCGTTAAAGGGTCAAAGGGTCTCTTATTCATGTCGCTGAACCCCATGATATAACTACCATTAAGTGCGTTTAATACAAAGCGAACCTTACCGGAATACGGTCCATAGAAATAAGGTTCGAATTCAAGTCTAAAATATTTCTCAGCCCCAAATCGTTGTAAAAAGTAACACACTTTTTCACTTGAAAACTCAGACGCAAATTCTCCGTTTCGGACAAGATCATACAAAACATACAATAATAGTGCACGGGCGTCAGTAAGTCTGATGCGCTCTTTTTTCAGGTGTTCCGCTATTTCGTTGTAGGGTTCATATACAAATATGTCCTGATCCAGATTACCCAATTTCTCCTGGATGATTTTCTTTACTTTCCGCCAATCAAGTCCTCCGTTGCCTGCACCAAGGGGGGGAATTGCAACACTTTTTATATGTTTATCCCTGATAACTCGGACAAGATCATCTAATCCAGAAGTTATGAAATGATATTCCGAAGGCTTCCGCCAATCATGTTTCGTTGGGAAATTAATGATCCATTTTTCTCTGGCTTCAATATTTTGATCCCGGGTCAGAAACATTTTCCCTGTAACGACCTCTCCAGCTTTACAAGCCTCCACATACGATTTATAATTATTTGGAAAGTATGTTTTGAACTGCAGGGCAATGCCTTTACCCATAACACCCTTGGTGTTTACTGTGTTTACGAGAGCTTCTGCCGGGCTCTCAAAAATATTTCCTGTGAGGTATTGTATCATTGTTACGACCTTAAAAATAGGCTGATTTTGTGATTTTGATCGTTCCTTTTTCTACGCCCATGTTAATCAACCGGTTCGCTGCTTTTTCATTGTAACAAACAAAAGCAATTATTAATTCTTTTGCCACTTCATTCTTAACGAGGAATTCCGCCTGCTTTTTTCTTTTTAAGGTCAGATTATCGTCCCCACCCCAATATGTCGAATTGATTGCACGCCAGTCAATGATCGTTGGGAGCCGTTCGATTTTTGTCTTGTCGTAGAACGAAGTAAATTTATTTGCACAATGCCCATCTGAAAAATAGAACTCTGCGGGCGAATTTATAATTTTTTGAAGCGAACAAACAATGTAAATGATATCTTCTGCCGGAGTAGGGGCGGTCACAAAATTCCCGCCCTTTTGCGTAACAAATAGCATTGGCATTTTCAATCCAAAATAGAAAGGAATAAAATCGCCGATTCTGATGGTGTAGGCATTTTGGCTTAGAAAGTCGCCATTGTCGACTGTCACTATTTTTTCTTTCCTGAAATTGATCATGCTAATATCGCCAATCGAAATATACTCTGGGTTGGAGTTTGTCGAAATATGAGTGATACCGTTTTGTAGCATATGTGGGACGTTTCCAATATGCATAATACGAAATAATTTGATATCACTTAATTGCATATTTGTATAAATCGCTATTTACGGTTTTAACCCTTTCACGGTACATTGCTAGATCCACTTGATCGTCCTACGCCAAAACATAAAGTAAAGATAAGAGATTAACTCAATTAAATGCTAAATATTTTAGTATTATTTGATAATCGCAAATGAAGCTGACATTTCTTAAGATTGGTTCCGGCTTTCGCTTAATTTTGAAAGTATCAGATGATACTATCATGTCAAAGCAACTATATCAAATGGCCCGTAGGATATTGGCTTTCGAAGTGTCAATTTGATAAAATGAGGAATTAACGGTAATTTCGTAGCATAGTGAATAAGAAAGATTACGATACACTTAAGGCTGCACTTGAAAAACAAAAGAGGGAGGTTTCTTCTTCGAAAGCCGCCGCAAGTGCTTTTTTGAAAAAGAAGGGTGTTACTCATTTGCTTGTGCCCAAAGGGAAATCTGCAAAAAAACTTGCCGTAAAATCCGCTTGACAATAAATAGGATATGTACAGTATAAAGCCAGGATTGATTATTGGCTTTCACGGGTGCGACCAAAGCGTAAGGGATTCTATCGTTTCTGGTGAGCTGATGTTGAAAGCGAGCGAAAACGATTTTGACTGGCTTGGGAAAGGATTTTATTTTTGGGAGAATAATTTTGAACGGGCACAGGTTTTCGGGATAAAAATCACATACAAATCTGTGTACGAAACCCCAATTGTATAAGGGGATTTTTTGTTCCAAGAAAAATCTTGAAATGGGGCGGATAATGAGAGTTAGGTTATATATAGGATAAATGGTCTCAAAACAGCCTGCCTTGTAATTCCAGCTTCGGATGAAATGTGCCAATTATCAAGAAAGGGTTGGGCGCCTTCCTTGCGTGAAAGGTTTGAGTGGTCCCCAGAAAAAAGTAGAGGTCCTTGGTTTTGGCAAAATCTTCCAAGTATTTTTTTCGCACATCGGCAATAGCCCTGCTTTCATCGCCTTCATATTTTACCAGTTGTTTCCAGTATAAAGCGCCTGTTTCCCAATCCTCAATCATGAATAGGCTTTCTTTTCCCTTACTATCTTTAAACCTAAACTTAAATTTATAAGGTAGTCTTTTTACTACGTCAAATCTGCCCACATCGTTGGTCTCGAAGAGATTGTATTGCTTTAGCTTTTCGATCTTACTCCGGGACCATTCACGTTCCGCTGGTTGCGAGTAAAAATCAATAATTTCTACCGGTTTGAAGACCGCCAGAGAAGTTCCCCTGTTCTTGTTGTATGCTTCGGAAATTAGTCTGTCGAGATCATCATATACTTTGCCAAGGCAAATTTGCTTTCTTTCTTCCCAATTCTTAAGGGTGTCAATATGCCCTACCACTTTTATCTCCTGTTCTAATGTTTTGGGACGATAACTTTCAGGTCTGAAGTCTTTTTCGTTTTTTACAAGATCCAATTCTATCCAGTCATATTTCTTATACTGTTCGTGATAAGCCTTTTTCCGAAAGGGCACCGGGTATATTCTTATCCATGTACCATCCTCTCTGAAGCCTGCGGTACACACGAGCTCATCATATTTCGCTGATAATGTGGGATAGGTTTTGACGGTTATTAAAACTTTAGTTAAGGCCATATTTAAATATGCTTAATTTCATAGGTAAACCCCGGCAGGTCCTGTATCGCCTCTGCTAAATGCTTACGATGACACTGGCAAATATTGGCTTCAAAACAGGTTAATGCAATGCGTTGGTATTGCATGAGCAGACGATAAATCTTCTCCTGCGTATTAATTGTTCTTTTGAGGTTTTCTTTTTTATAGGTCTCAAATAGTTTATCATAATCACATTGCGCATTCAGTTGCTGCCTTTGTTCGGATTTTATGCCGACCTCCGGGAAATGCAAGTAACCAATTCCCAGATTCTCGCAATAACGTTTTAGTTGGCTACCGCTAAATCCAAACTTCATGCTCACTGGGTTATTGCGTACATCAGCCAGCACTTTTACATCATGACGGATCAAGCGGTTCAGGTATTCCTCCAATGAAATACCTTCATAACCAATCGTAAATAGGATGGTCTGGTCGCCCTTAGGTCTGGTTAATTGTACCTGCTGGAGTTGCTGAAGGTTAAGTAATTCTGAGGCCTTTATACTATTAATCGCCCAGTAAGGATGGTTTATATAAGTGTGCCTCATCAAAGCGTTAGCGCTCAAATTACCGTAAAGATTTTTTATTTCAATCAGGCGTTCCTGATCAGTAACTTGCAGCTCATGGATATAGTTCTGCGTACTGTTAATCGTTACACGAGCATCATCCTCTGTTAACAAGCCCTTCCTGGACATTGTCGTTAAATCAGCAACGGCAGAGTAAGAATAGCAGCCGTATTTGTAGGGTATAAAATCAAATGTCGGAGTCTGCTGTCGTTGTGAAAATAGGAATAGCAGTTTCTGCAGCGAAATCTTCTCTATGGTTCCACCCATCTGTTGAAGCATGGCCAGTATGATCTTTCTCCGATAAAACATAAAGTAAAGATAAGACATTAACTCAATTAAATGCTAAGTATTTTAGTATTATTTGATAATCGCAAATGACCCTGGCATTTTTTAGATTGGTGCCAGCTTTCGCTTAATTTTGATAGTATCAAATGATACTATCATGTCAAAACCGCCCTATCAGATAACAGACAGGATAATGGCTCTGGTGGCTTCAATTTCAGAGAAGTTAGGGGAGATTAAAGCTTTTCATTTGCAAAAACCTAAAGCCGAACTGAGAAAGAGAAACCGGATAAGATCGATTCAGTCTTCGCTGGAGATCGAAGGGAACGCTCTCTCAGAAAAACAAGTTACCGCATTACTTGAAAACCAACGGGTATTGGCTCCTCAGAAGGATATTATCGAAGTCCAAAACGCAATTAAAGTATATGAACAAATCTACCGGTTCAATCCTTATAGATTAAAGGATTTTGAACAGGCCCATTCCATATTAATGCATGGGTTGGTCTCTAATGCAGGTAAATTAAGGACGACAAACGTTGGTATCTTAAAAGGTACTCAGTTGGAACATATAGCTCCGGGTGGGACCATGGTCAGGGGTTTAATGAAGGATCTTTTCGACTATTTGAAAAAGGATAAAGATCTGATCCTGGTCAAAAGTTGCGTTTTCCATTATGAGCTGGAGTTTATCCATCCTTTTACAGATGGAAATGGCAGAATGGGCCGGCTATGGCAAACATTGATTCTGATGCAAGTGAATCCAGTTTTTGAATATCTACCGATAGAAGGTTTAATCAAGGAAAGGCAGAATAAGTATTATTCCAGACTCTCAGAATCAGATAAGAAAGGCAACTCAACGGTGTTCGTGGAGTTTATGCTCGGGATCATTTTGGATGCTATGGAGGAGCTATTGAAATCTCAAACTAAAATCCTTAGTATGGCGGACAGGATAGCTCTTTTTGCAGGGGAAGCAGGACGAAATACGTTCAGCAGAAGCAAGTATTTGCAATATTTTAAAAATATCTCCGCGCCAACGGCAAGCCGGGATTTGGCATGGGCGATAAAACAAGGAATTTTGGTTAAGACGGGAGAGCGACGAATGACTTTGTATCGATACATATAACCGCTGATTAGCGGATTGGGAAGCGGCATCGCGGATCTTCAAAGAGCTAAACAGGTAAACATATCCGATAATATATAAAAAAATTAGTTATGATTCTAAATGAAAAATACACCTTGTCAAATGGTGTGGAAATTCCGAAAATAGGGTTTGGAACATGGTTCATTCCTGATGAAACCGTTGCCAAGGCTGTAGTTGAAGCCGTAGCGATCGGGTACCGGCATATTGATACCGCCCAGTCTTACCATAACGAAGGAGGCGTTGGGAAGGGTATCAGGGCCTGTGGCGTAAAAAGGGAAGAGTTGTTTATCACAACCAAACTTGCAGCAGATATAAAAGTCTACGACAAAGCCGTTGTTTCCATTGATCAATCGCTCAAAAAACTGGGGCTGGATTATGTTGATCTGATGATCATTCACAGCCCGACACCCTGGGCGGAATTTGGGGGTGAGGAAAGGTATTTTGAAGGAAACCTGGAAGCGTGGCGGGCCCTTGAAGATGCTTACAAAGCCGGTAAGCTTCGAGCTATCGGGGTATCAAACTTTTTGATTGTGGACATTGTGAAGTTAACTGAAAAAGCTACCGTTGAGCCCATGGTGGATCAGGTATTAACTCATATCAGTAATACACCCAAAGGGTTGATCGATTACTGCCAGCAGCACAATATCCTGGTGGAAGCCTATTCGCCCCTGGCGCATGGGGAGTTGTTCAGGAATGAGGAAGTGGTTAAGATGGCTGAAAAATATAATGTCAGCGTGGCACAGCTGGCCATCCGTTATTGCATTCAACTGGGATTGTTACCCCTGCCAAAAACAGTCAGTCCAAAAAATATGAAAACCAATGCGGATGCCGATTTTGAAATATCCGCAAATGATATGGAAGTTTTGCTAAATATCAAACCAATAACCGATTACGGCGAAGCAAGTAAGTTTCCTGTTTTTTGGAAGAAATGAACTAGAGTAAGTCAGTAGAAAAAATCGGCTGCACAGGTTGAGACGTTCTTTGGTTGCGTATTCTGAATAGGGGGAAAAGAACGGAACGGATCCTAAGGGTGAAGCGTTTAGCTTTAGAACCGGAGGATAAATTCCTCACTCTCCTCGAACGCGTTGCATTGCCTCAGGTATTGTTCAATGTCATCTAGTCTTTCACCATGGACAGTGGCGCTGAAGGCATAGGCGCGGCTAAGCATATTTACATAGGTTTCCGGGTCCTGCTTACGTGTGAGCTTTCGGATTGCACCGAGGTAGTCGATTCTGTAAACTGTGGGAATAATAATCTTAGACATTCCTTTTGCTGTCAGCTCAGCATTCATCATGACCCGGGCGATCCGGCCGTTGCCATCCAGAAAAGGGTGCACTTCAGCCACCAGAAACATCATAAATGCTGCTCTTGCAAAGGGATCCTGTAGAAGGGAATACCATTGGTACCCTTTTTTGAGTGTGCCGGCGACTAATTCCCAATTCACAAACTCAGTTTCCCCTGCCCGGTTGTTCCTGTCTTTAAATTGTCCTGGATTTTTGCGGGATCTGGCGCGTAATAGTACTTCATGTCTCGCGCGCAGCAATGCTAAAAAATGATCCGGTGATTGAGGGGTGATGCTCATTTCCTTTCGATCGCTGACTACCTGATAGGTGCCCAATATGTCATGGGAATCTTCATCCCTTAGGGGCATCGGCGTTTCTGTGGTGATAATCTCTTTGGCCTCACTGATGGTAAACTCGGTTCCCTCAATGAAGTTGGAGAAGTAACTTTCAAAAAAGGCAAAATTGTGGTAGGCCTTGTCGGTAATATTAGGGTCGGGATAATTTCTGAATTCTTTGTCGGCAAGATAGTCGTATAGAAGACTAAAGAGGGAATCCCTGTCCGGGTCAAACGGTTCGCCATGTGCCCTGGCCCTGGCCACATCACTGTTTAGAATCTTGGAAGTGTTGGTAGCAAGCAAGGCGCTGATCAAACGACTCAAACGCTCAAACTCCTTGGGCATGTTTAATGTGATGCTCAGCGTCCTGGCCTCATCCCGTATTTTGTTCAGCTCTTTTTCTCCCCTTGTACGGATAACCATTTCCAGTTTTCCCTCTATTGCTTCGCGATTTAGCGTTTTTGGGAAATCTGCAGTGCTACGTGTGGATTGCATATTTTCAAGATAAGCTCTCGGTTCGGAGGACCGATGCAGATCCTCGAAAAAATGCATGACACCGGCCACATGATCTGTACTTTTTAATAAATGTACTTTGAGCCCCGGTAATTGTACATTTCTTGTTGAAGAATGACTGAGAAATATATGTCCATCCACGGGTTTGCTTTCCAACGCGCTGCGATGACTTAGGAAGGCACCCGGGTATAGGTGGGATAGGATTAAATACCAGCTTCGAAGCACTATTTTTTCCGGATTATCAGACAGGTTGGTTGTATAAACTCTGGGTGCAATTTCCCTGAGTTGTCCGGCCTGTAGTTGCCGATGCATCTTTCTTGAAATTGTGTTGTCAGAAGAGGTAAAAACTATTTCATGAAGATTGCTCATAGTTGGAGAAAATTGTAGACTAAAATTTGCATTTCCTGGACCAAAGGTAGAATTCTCTAGACTAAAACGACGAGTTTGACGAATTTCTTAGACTAAAAAGTGCCAAAGGCCCGAGAGTGGCGAATTTCGTCGACTAAAATCGGGTTGAGGTAGGATTTTCTAGACTAAAACGACAAATTTGACGAATTTCTTAGATTAAAAAGTGCCAAAGGCCCGAAAGTGGCGAATTTCTTCGACTAAAACTCGGTTAATGTAGAATTTTCTAGGCTAACGCGACGAATTTGACGAATTTCGTCGACTAAAATCGGTTACCGCGAAGAGGCTGGAGAAAATATGTGGCTGCTAATACTTGAACCTGGTGGAATTTGTTGGATTGATGGAATAACGGGAAACGGGCTAAGAACAGATTTAACGATTGACTTCAACAGATGTGATCAGGTCCGTGACAGATTTTCTTCGTATCTTCATTTTCAAGCAATCATTGACTAAATCGACAATGAAATAAGCCTTCTGTTGATTGTCATGCATTTTTGGGCCTATTATTTTGCAAAAACCCTTGTTGCCATTTTATGCAAATATTGGGATAAACCGGAAACAGAACCAGGCTTGTTTACTTTTGAATATCGGCAAAATGGCCCGTGGATCACGATTTGCCGTGAATTTGATCAAACCGAATCGTCTGCATAGCGATTAACAAAACAGGAAACATATGGAAATTCCCCTGAAGTTAAAAATCCCGGTGAGCCGGAGGCACACGCTTAGAGAACGAAATGAGATCCCCCGGGATCAGTCCCTGATACTCCCATTCGCGGAGCCTTACCTGCAAACCTGGGGTGATGAAAACGAAAACTACATCCTGCAGCAATACTGTGAAGGGACTGGTGTTCAACTTTCGCTGGTCACCATCCGCCTCAGTCGGTGCAGTATCCTTCGAGTACGGTTTAAGGAGAGTATGAATGAAATGCTGTATACGCTCCAGGGATTTGCATTTGCGAAGCTGGAGGGTCACGGGTGTCTGCCGCTTTTTGAAAATACTTATACGCTGCAGTATGTTCCCGAAGGGGAATACGAGGTTTTATTTGTCCCGGGCACCTATCACTTTTTGTACCTGATACCGGGGAGCTACCTGGATACGATGTCGTCAACATACCCCACCCTCGAGAAACTGGTGAAGTTCCTCAAAAATTCGCACGAGGTGGGCGCCCTGGCCACTCGGCTTCCCATCACCAGTAACCTGAGAGCGATTATCAGATCCTTCGGGGACCTGCCAGCAGGAAACGGGGGCAGGCGGTTAGACCTGGCCGGAATTGTGTTAGATCTTTTCCGGGAGTTTCACCGGCAATTGGGTGAAAAGGATCGGTTAGTAAGCCGGGAAGATCTTACAGCCTCGATTTACGCGTCTATTGCCAGCCTTATAGATCTGCCCGTTCCGGAAATTATAAGAGCCATCAAGGCACAATTCTTTGTGGAGGCCCCAACGCTCCGGCACAATTGGGTTACAGGGAGCAAAACCGGAGCGCCGCGGGCCGGGTTTAAGGAACTGCGGTTACAGTATGGCTTGTACTTGCTGACGGTAGAGGGATGTACTGTTGCTGAGGCCACCGAAAGGCTGAATTTCAAGAATCCCAGCCACTTCAGTGCGCAGTTCCGGAAACGGTTTCAGGTCCCGCCAAGCAAAGCCTCAGGGATCGTTGAGCGGTGACATATTTTTTCAAAACTTATGTCGGAATGCACAAAAACGCCGATTTTCATCGAAATTTTTTCGTTTCGCGGTATTGTTTCCGGCTTTTTGGCGATGTATCTTTATCTCAGCAAACAGCAAAACAAAAAAAGTAACGAAAGAAAAATAACCCACGACCGGAAATACTATTAGCAATAGGACTAGCAGGGTGAGGGGCCCTTCAATCACCCAAAGAGCCCGGATATACAGATTTCAGTGTAAAGGCGGCCGGCGCCTGTTTCAATTTTCATAAACGTAGCGCTCCAGGAAAAAATGACCCTGGAAACGTTGGGGGTGGGGACTGCCCCGTGGTATCGCATTGCCTAAACACAAGAACAAAAATTATGATACGACAGACTGATCGTAATCATGGCCCGCGCGGCTCGGGAGTGAAAGCAACCGGGTCAGCGGCCCGCTAAAGCAATTAAGATGAATAACAGAATAAGTTTAACAATGCCTGTTCGGCGAAATTTTGTCACTACTGCAATCACAATTTTGCTGTTGACGTTGTGGATTCCGGTAGTGTTCGATAAAGTCACAAAATTTGCAAATTTTAAGGCAGGGATAATGCAACAGCCATTACCCGGATGGCTTCTTGGCGTTCTCGTGTACCTTTTGTTATTCCTGGAAATATCTACTGTGCTTTTGTTGATTCCTTTTCGAACTCGCAAAGTGGGCTATTGGCTATCCTTTGGACTATTGCTATCATTCACCGTCTACGTAGGGCTGGCCCTCTTGGGTGTATGGGGGCAGGTGCCCTGCAGTTGCGGTTCAGTGATCAGCGGTATGAGCTGGCGACAACATTTTCTTTTTAATTGTTCTTTTCTAATTCTGAATGCCTATGGATTGAAACAAATAACAAAAAGCAACGTCCACCGTCAGTGACAGTGGGCGCTACAGGCTGGCCGGCCAAAAGGCAAACCAATTAATCTGAATTTAAATTTAAAGTTTTTTATTGGTAATCTTTTTTTGAATTATAAAAAAGACCATGAGATGAAAATCGCACGATTTTTAAAGAGAAATCTGGTGGCCGTCGCAGCATTGGGGATTTTGTTGGGGGCTGCTGCTTTTAGCACAAAGCCGGCAAATCAAAAATTAGCTGGGCAGTACACTTTTGAGTTTCAGGGCCAATATATAGCCGGTGAAGTTCAGAATCTGAGCAACTGGAAATACATCGGTATGGATCAGGCTCAATGCAGCAATGATGATGTGAAAGCGTGCCGTATTTTTGCGGCATCGGCAGACGTAGATATTAGCGGCCCCAGCCCGGTGTTGAACGCCAGTACGGTTTCAGTGACGGAATTTGGTAGCGCGCCAAATATCCATGTTTCCGGAATTTCGGGGAGTGCATTACCGACCTATTCCAACAAGCTGAACTAGGTATTTGGAAGAACCGGCCCTCGAAAGGTCGGTTCTTTGCTAGTTCTGTTCAATCCCTGATTCTCTGATAACGTCTGCCGGCAAAGGCAACGCATAATAGGCTGAGTTGGGTTCAAGCGTATAAACCTCACCTCCAACTACACGTTTTAGAACTATATTTGCTCCCTCCTTGTTGAGTCTTTTAATTTCAATCCATCGCAAGCCCCTCATTAATAGTTCCTTTCTCCGTTCTATTAAAATTTGCTCCAATGCTTCCTTGTCAGTATTGGCGAGCCTTTCGATGAACGGCACAGCACTGTTCCAACGACTCCTAAGCAGTTTGTTTAAATCATGCATAGCCTCCGCCTTTTTGCCAATTCTCGCAGCAGACTCGGCTCTAATTAGATAAATTTCGTCTATTGCCAATCCAGAAAAACTTTGCGACCTGCCGCTATAACTTCCTTTGAATTTGAAAAACTCCGATTGTCTGTTAAAATAAGCTTGTTTACGCAGATCATTTTCATCATACTTGCGCAATAAAAAAGTATCAATATACGATGAGTACCCGGGGTTGTATAGTGCATCCAAGAACGAGGTCATCTCGGAGAAAAAGATAATTTCACGATTGAAGCGCCGAAAAGTAAACCCAGCCGACAAATTCACAAAAGGATCCGTATTCAGATCCATTAACTTGTCGTTAATTGATAAACAAAGATCTGCATATTTATAGGCACTGTCGTAGATACGCATAGAGAGGAATGTCCGGGCAAGTAGACCGTAAGCGCCAGCCGCGGATGGACGCATTATAGTTACTGATCTTTCGGGAAGATAATGCAAAGCTTCGCGTGTTTCATTGATGACTTTCTGATAGCAGTCTTTCACGCTTGAACGGACCGAGCGGACGTTCAAATCAGTGCCTTCTCGCAGCACGATGCCCTTATCGGTGGCTGCCGTTTTTTCATCGTAAGCCAGCGCGTAGTTCCAGAGCAGGTTCAAAAAACTGTAACTCCTAAAAAATAACGCCGAACCGTACACATTATTCCAAGCTTTTGTATTAGATGCATTCTTTGCGACCGTCTTTAGTCGTTCCAGGCAGTAATTTGAATGATATACCGGAAGATAGCCTGCAGACCAATCATTGCCGATAAAATAGTCACTCCGCTGCCAAATATAAATCGATTGTTGCTCTACACCCCTCGATTCAAAGTCGGAACCCGTCATAAAATAATCATCAGAGGAGGATTCTCCAAATGATGGAGTCGTTTTATCATTCATTCTTGACGTGTTATCTAATAAAGCTTGTAGGTCTTCCAAAGATTGTGGTACGTTCTTGTTGCGATCGGGTATTTCATCAAGGAACTTTTTACAGGAAAAATGCCCTATTATCATTAGTGATATCAATATATATTGAAATTTGAAATTGTGCATAACCAAGTTTTTAAAATTTAGAAAGCAGTACGAATGCCGAATGTGAATGACTTTGAAGGAGGTACGACGTTTACATAGTCGGGGTCGAGACCTTCCTTATTTTTCCTCCAGAGCAACCCAAGATTGGCTGCATTCAAGTAAATCAAGACATCTCTAAAGGGTAGGAAGGCCGGGGTTCTTAGCTGCTTCGATAAATTGATATATTGCAGACGAACCTGGTCTGCCCGCAGAACGTTAATTTCCGAGCTGCTGTAGAATGCATCGCGCGAGTTATTCACCGGATATACAAAGCCAGGTACATCCGTTATTATTTCATCGCCGGGTTGTTGCCAACGTTTCGGATAATCAGACATGCCGATGAAATTTCCCCTTACGAGGTTATTGTAGAGTATTCCCTGTCGACGAAAATAGTAGCCCAGCTTATAACTCACGTTGAAATTGACAAGCCATCCCTTATATTCGAAATTTGGGATTATCGACCCAAAATACACAGGGGCTGCGCTTCCCTTGTACACAATATTTGTACTTTCAAAACCTCCCGAAGAGGCTTCCCGACTTATCGCATTGTAGTCTGTACTTGGCTGATCTTTTAGGTAACCCAACGGGTTACCCTGGTTGTTTAATCCGCCCCATTTGTATGCTGCCATTGAGTAAAGAGGCTTGCCAATTACAGGAGTAACTATTGTTCCGCTACCCAACATGGAGGTAAGCCGCAAGGCTGCGTCCCCGTAATAGGCTGTTGTTTTGTTATCTACATGATTAAATAAAAGTTGCGTGCTTGCCTTTATTGCCCGGTCTAACCATTTAATGTTCAGGAGGAAATCAATACCTCTTCCTTTCATGTCAGCTACATTTTTAACGACGGTGTTGGCCAGCCCCCAAGCGGTATAGTCAATGGGTGTGGGTGCGTACAGGTTGCTGCCTTTTTTGAAGTAGTAATCCAAGGATCCGAAGAGTAAACCGTCACTAGTTCGAAAATCGATACCCAGGTTAGTCTGACCTACCTGTTCCCATTTGAGCCCGGGGTTATTAATGGTATTGATCAAGCCTGCGGTTAGTCCAGTATTGGCATCAGTATAGTACTGAGCAAGTGGCAGAGCTGTCTTTGTCAGATCCACGTTACCACTGTAACCGTATGTGAGGCGTATTTTGAGGAATTCAAGGTATTGAAGTGAATAGAAATGCTCCTTTGAAATTTCCCAGCCTAAACCCGTCGACCAGAGCGGCTTCCATTTGTCGTTGAATGTAGCGCCCAACAAATTTGACCCATCTTTCCGGGCACTTGCAAAAAAGGAATACCGCTCTTTAAAACCATAGAAGAAATTAGAAAAAAATGATACGAACCGGTTGTTGGTTTTGACGAGTGATGGGTTCAATCCAATTTGTTGGTAAGCTCCGGTAATGAAATTTGGATAGTTGTTTTTAAGATCCAGGTTGGCATAGGTCACCGGATTATCCTTATAACCGTATTGTGTCCTCGATTCTCCGTCTCCTTTCACCTCCCTGGCTTCGGCCCCAACCATCATGGAAACCTTATGGACCAACCAGCGTTTATTGAAGTTAAGCTGACCTCTGAAGTTCCAGCTACTTAGCGTATTGTCTCCTACAGTTACGATTGCACCAGGAGGGATTATGTAATTTACTGTGCCCGCCTTCCGGTTTAGTTGACTGTAAGTGTTAATAGAGTTGCGGGTACTGAAGCTTTCCAACTCCGCAGTTTTTCTGGATCCTGTGCGTTGCAACTGGTATTGATACTGGAACTCGATGGAAAGGGGTTTGGCCAATTGATAATATAGGCCAAGGTTTCCGATAAGTTGATCCATGAGGGTCTTAGATCGGCTGTACTGATAATCTTCCAATGGATAATAATTCCAGTCAAGAAGTAGGCCGCCGCCCGCCGTATCGGTATAAGCCTTTCGCAGATTTTGAGCTGTCGGTAATGAATTACCCTGCTCATCCATTAGTGCGACATATGGCAGGCTTCGGGTACCTATCCGGGTTACAGCTGTATAGTCATACTTTCCGGAAACCGTATTACTTCGTGTAAGAGATGCTCCTAAATTGATGCGCATCTTTTTAAATGGCTCATACGTGTTATTAAAACGCAGGTTTAATCGATCACCTGTTGCATCCAATGCGCTTATATCGCGCTGTAGTGAAGCAGAAAGTAGCCATGACTGTACTGCTGTGCCCCCACTGGCATTGATGCTGTATTGCTGAGCAATCGGTTTTCGATAGATGTGGTTCATATATTGATCTCGGGTATCTGTGTTGATCAGAGCCATAATTTGCGCTGCAGAATCCGCTGCTGAAATACTGCCAGTCTTGCGGGCCAGGAATACTTCGACAGCCGGCGGAACAGGCATATATTTTGTACTGATGGCATAATTGAAATATCCCTTGTTGTACAGAAACTGTTCCACTCCAATATAATCAGCGTTGCTCATAAATTTAAGTGCATAGAGGTTGGGCTTATCAGTGACGGTCAGGTTGGTGTTGAATTCTAACCTGGGCTTTTGATTCAGTCTGCCCTTTTTGCTTGTTAATACAATTACGCCATTACCTGCCCGAGCGCCCCAAATACTGGCTGCTGCAGCATCTTTCAACACAGTAATGTTTTCTATATCATTTGGATCAATATTATTGATATCGCCTTCGTAAATGAAATTGTCCAGCACTATCAGGGGGTCCAATGGACCATTTATGGTGCCCATACCACGTATGTTGATGCCTGTCTTATTGGTAAAATTCCGGTTTGTAAATCCCTGGTTAAATGCGAGACCGCTTGTTACCCCGCTCAATCGTTTTAGTATATTAGTCCCCATTTGCTGGTTCAATAGTTTGTTGTCAATGACAGTCACTGCGCCGTTTACTTGATTTGGCTTGAGTAACTGGTAACCAGTGTTTATTGTTACTTCATCAAGTAGATTAGTTTTTGGCTGCATCCAAATTAAACTGGCTTTTTCCAGTTCTTTCGCTAATACTCGTTTTGTCTCATAGTGGATATGCGTAATGGTTAAAGAGTCCGCCTCCTTTGCGACAATTGTGAAAACACCTCCGGCTTGGCTTTGCGCGGTATGTCCGCCAGACGAACTTATTGTTGCGCCAATTATCTCTTTGCCGGTCGTTGAATCAGCGACACGGCCATGCATTATGCGTTCATTTTGGGCGCTAAGATGCATCGTGGATAGAAGTATAGTTATTAATAAGCTAATTTTCATATAGTAAATTCAATGGTTAGGTAATTGTTTTTCAACACTTTCTGATTTCCACTTTTCCAGGTGCGTATTCATTTCCTTAATTGCTGGCAACATACTCTTTATCGCATCTTCAGTAACCATATAATGCTCCGTTTGTGCCACTGCCTTGCCGCCGGGGAGAAACCATACGTAATGTGGATTGTAGCGAACACGAAAAGCTTTTGTTAACAACGTATCTTCCACGATAAGGGGGAGAGTAAAACTGATACCGTTTTTTTGCTCCCAATCTTTAATAAACATCCTGATTTTTTGTTCTGGTTCATAAGTAACCAACAGTAACTGTATCTCATTGCTAAACTTTTGCTGCAAGGCCAATTCTTTGGGGAATTGTGCAACGCAAGGCGTACAAGAGGGAAACCAAAACCCCATTATTACCATTTTATTTTTGAAATGTGCTAGTGAAATGGTATTTCTCTTATAGTTTATTACTTTTCCAAAAGGCATGTCCTGACTGATCCACTCTCCTATATAGACTGGGGACGGGGCTGTACGAAGGTCAACAGCATTTCCCTGACTGAGCGCTGTGTTCACAAGAAGGCATAGCACTGCCATTACGCCCAGCAGCGTTAATTTTTTCATACTTAAAGAATTGATTCGTTTTGTAATGTGATTTAGCTAAGAATGGGGCATAGGTATCCGATTAGGTTTAGAGGGTACGCCTTGCCCCTGGGTCTGCCGAAATAAAGGAGTATGTAAGTCGGCGGGACAGCTCCGTTACCCCGGCGCAGGTTCATTCCGGCAGACGAGGCTTGCAGGCATAAAGAACCCGGTATGCAATTGCATGGACAAGAATAAAATAATATGATGTTTTGGCACTCATCGTCAGGGCTTTGAGGAGTCTCTTGGCAAGAAAAAAATGAAACAGACTCCGTTTTGTTTTGTCTACAGTACCGTCAGAAGTCATAAACCAACAAACTGATAGGAACCCATTCCATATCTTAGATACAAAATGAGGATTAGTGTCCTACCATCTCGTGGTTCCGGTAAAACTGGCGGTTTTCGGAAAACGAGACTCTTCGAATAATATCCAGAATCAATCTGATTATAGCAATGTTATCAAGCTAATTCAAAGCGAATATAATGATTATTTTCTTTTCACAAAAGAAAATGCAATAATTTTTTTAAATGTTCCTTTTGTAAAGTGCTGGAGGAACATGAAAATATAAATATTGGATCACGGCTGCTCGCTTTGAGAGAGACTTCCAACTTGTCTCAAAGAGAACTCACCATGTTGTCATCAGTATCAGAACCGACAATCTCACGGATGGAAAATGGTGCAAAATCATTTGAATTTCAAAATCTGGAAAAAATTGCACGGGTTTTTGGTTATCAGATTGAAGGCCTCGTTAGCAAGAACTTCGAGGTACCAACGGAGTCGCAACTCAGGGACGCCATTAAAAAGCACATTAAAGTAAACAAACTCGACGTTGATTTTAAGATGCTTTTTAAAAAGAAACGAGGAACAGCTTATTATGTCGATAAAATCATGGAAACTGATTTCCTTAATAAACCCAAAGAAATGAAGGAGATCGTGGAATATTGTAAACATGAATATTCTGTCGTTTTGAAAGGCGATGATATTGGCAACATACTAAAGCGGAGGGAAGAAAAGCAACAGATAAAACGTAGGCCGATAAAGGGAACCAACAGATTTTATTATCAGAAAGTTTAGGATCCTTGCCAGTAAAAAAAATGTAGATTTATGCCCTCTGTCCAGATGTGTTCTCTCGTTCACCTGGTCAGCGATCTTTCGACTGACAGTAACTGACGAAATGTTTGACGGATTCCACATGTATCTCGCCGAAACAAACGGAAAGGTGAAAGCATCAGAATAAAGCTGTAGATTTGATATACACGATAAACAGCATGAGTAAGCCCGGAGCAACACTTGATCTACAAGAACATACAAGCAGGGGCCTGATAATAAGAACGGGAACTACGATGATCTCCTCATCCAGGAAGTGTCGATAGAAGACCTCCCCGATAACCGGAACGCCAAGCCGCCTATGCCTTTCACCCAGAGCGTAGGGGATGAGTTTGTTTATTATAACGAAGCTGCAGTTCTAAAAGTCCCCAGCAGTATTGTTCCTGATGAATTCAATTATCTAATCAACCCGCTTCATCGGGATATCAAATGCATCCGGGTTATTCACACCAGAAAAATAGAGTTTGATCAGCGGTTTAAGTTGTAGATAAATTGACGATTGATTCTGATCTATGTTGACCTGCCATGCCTTTTTATGTCGCTCCTTCTTTCCCTTTTTGGCGATCTTTCAAGAGATAGTCGCTGTTACCATATTTGGGTGGCTTATACAAATGCGTACTATGCTAGTTTAAAATTTGCTTAAATACGGTAGTTATACTACCTTTATTTAGGTAAAAATAAACTATCAAGTCAAGCTAGTTTAAAATAAGTGCCAAAAAGGAAGTATGACTACTGAAAATAAGACAAAAATAAACAAGCTTCTACACGAACAGCCACCAGGGGTTGTACTTCTGACCTCTTGGCTTGCAAAGCGGGGATACAGCAGCGACTTGCAGAAGCACTACCGAAAAACCAACTGGCTTCAATCTGTCGGTACGGGGGCCCAAATAAGAGCAGGTGATAAGGTTGGCTACGAGGGGGCAATATACGCCCTGCAAGGACAAGCTAAACTCACCATACATCCCGGAGGCAGGACTGCCCTTTCTCTATTGGGTAGAACCCACTATCTGGAATTAGCATCAAAGAGAGTCACTTTGTTTGGTACCGCAGGCGAGACACTCCCGACCTGGTTTAAAAAGCATGACTGGGGTGTGAAGATTGACTACTACGAAACCTCATTTCTTCCTCCAGATTTGGGTCTTTCAGAAATTGAGATAAGAAGTTTTTCGATAAAAGTTTCAGGCGCAGCCCGTGCGCTTCTGGAATGTTTATACTTGACCCCGTTAAAACAGGAGCTCACGGAGTGTTACGAGCTTATGGAGGGATTAAACAATCTTCCACCAAAACAAGTTCAAACATTGCTCGAAAACTGCCAGTCGGTGAAAGTAAAGCGTTTATTTCTTTACCTGGCCGAAAAAGCGGATCACAGTTGGTTAAAACAACTTGATTTGACAAAGGTAGATTTGGGGAAGGGCAAACGTAGCATCGTAAAAAATGGAGTATTTATTGATAAGTACGGGATAACAGTTCCGAAAGAATTGGAAGAACATGGAAAAAGTATATAAACAACAGGTTGCATTATTACTGAACGTGTTGCCTGAAGTGGCCAGGGAAGAATGTTTTGCACTTCACGGTGGTACGGCCATTAATCTTTTTATTCGTGATATGCCACGATTGTCAGTTGATATTGATCTAACTTATATCCCAATTGAGGACAGAGAGTCTTCGTTAAATAACATCGCCAGAGCGCTGGGAAGATTAAAAATACGGGTTGAAAAAATTATTCCAGGCGTTCGGATTGCATCGCGATTTGATGCAGGTAAGCTCCAAATTTCGGCAAACAGAGCTGATATAAAGCTCGAAGTCAATCTGGTTAATCGGGGGGTTTTATCAGACCCAATAGCACTGACGTTGTGCGGGAAGGCCCAAAAAGAATTTGAAGCCTTTTGCTCCATACCTGTAGTACCACTAGGTCAACTATTCGGTGGAAAAATAGTAGCAGCGCTTGATCGTCAACATCCCCGGGATTTGTTCGATGTAAAATATCTTTTAGAAAAGGAGGGTTTCACGAAACAGATAAAAGAAGGTTTTCTACTTTGTTTACTATGCAGTGACAGACCAATAAACGAATTAATTGCGCCGAACCGCCTTGATCAGCAATCTGCGCTTGCGAATCAATTCTCAGGTATGACGAATGAAAAGTTTAGCTATGAACAATACGAAAACATTCGAGAAAAGCTCATTTCAACCATTCATGAGCATTTAACGGATACGGATAAGCAGTTTCTGCTAAGTATTAAGAATCTAGCGCCCGATTGGGAGATCTATGATTTTCAGCGGTTCCCATCAATCAACTGGAAATTGCAGAACCTTCAAAAGCTAAAAGACAAGAACCCTGGCAAGCATAAAGAACAATATGAGTTGCTGAAAGAGAAACTGAATAGAATCAATTAGACTTTAACAAACAAAAACTAAAAAGTATGCTGACAGACATTAACCCAAAATTACCAATGCGGGACAAGAGCGCAACAAAAGACTTTTATGTGAATAAGTTGGGTTTCCGAAACTTTGGAAGTGCGGATTTTGACGGCTATCTAATGGTTGAAAAAGACAACATTCAAATTCACTTTTTTGAGTTCAAGGAACTTGACCCAAAAGAAAACTACGGACAAGTTTATATCCGAACAGACGACATAGACAATTTGTATCAATCATTATTGGACAACAAAGTAAACATTCACCCAAACGGAAAATTACAGACAAAACCTTGGGGGCAAAAAGAATTTGCATTGCTTGACCCTGACGGCAATTTATTGACTTTCGGACAGAGTGCTAGCTAATAACGACAAACAACGGCAGCACCCAAAAAGCTGTTTGGCAATATGTGCCGAAAGCAGGGCTCTGGCAACGTTGGAAATAGCTGTTCATTTAGATCTCAGTGAAGATTTACCACACGACTGCTATTACGTCGAAATAGAAATACCCGACGATCTCCTCATCCAGGAAGTGTCAATAGAAGACCTCCCCGATAACTGGAACGCCAAGCCGCCTATGCCTTCCACCCAGATCATGGGGGATGAGTTTGTCTATTACAATGAAGCTGCCGTTCTAAAAGTCCCCAGCAGTATTATTCCTGATGAATTCAATTATCTAATCAACCCGCTTCATCAGGACATCAAACGCATCCGGGTTATTCACACCAGAAAAATGGAATTTGACCAGCAATTTAAGTTGTAAGTTGATGAACGAATTAGCAAGTCGGGAGGTGCCGACAGCCCATACGAAAGAAAATAAAATTTAATTTAATGGCAACCAAAACGATAGACATTGATCTGTTTGCATGAAGTGAAAAGGAAAATGAAACGCAGATTTAATAATAAATTAATCCAATGGTTCTCTTGCGGTAATCAATTGTATTTCAAAGTGAGCCTGAATTAAATTCAGTAAATCCCGTTTGAATCCGCTGTTTATGTCATTGTAATACCATTATTTTTGCTCCAAATTTTTCATGGCTCTATGGTAAATGAGGAAACTAGTGATGCCGAATTGCTGGAGAATATACACTTATTTAGAGACCAACAATCCTTTACATTGTTGTTTCGCAGACACTACAATGCACTGTACCAACTTGTCATATCAAAAACAGGGGATGCCGCACTAGCCGAGGATATTGTGCAGGAAATCTTTGTACATTTTTGGGAAAATAGCCATAGGCTGGTTAATATCCTTTCTGTGAATGCTTACCTCAGCCGGATAGCCAGAAACAAAATATTTGACTTTTACAGGACATCGCAAAAGCATGATGACCTGTTGGCGAGGCTGGGTCATTTGCTCAAAAATGATGCAATAGAAGAATCAACCCCGGATTATTTGAAAGAGCGGGAGTTAAAGGAACAGGTTTTTGAGACCGCGGTGGAAGAACTTCCGGAAAGGATTCGGGAGATATATACATTGCGGGCTCGTACCGGTTATAGTTATGAAGAAATTGCCGAATTGCTGAACATCAAACCCCAATCTGCCCGCAACGCATATAGCAAGGCAGTTGCCATGTTATATGACGCAACGGGAAACCTGGCCCTTGCGTTATTGTTGTGCTATCTCAACTGATCCTGCTTAACAAGTAATAGCACCCTAAGCGTAAAATCATTTTGATCTCATTACCCGTTCCCGGGTGAAGACATGCCACGGAACAGTTCGCTCGTTTCCTGGTTGATAACAATTTGGTAATGCAAAATCAGGAGTACAAAACTTCCTTTTTGCCGACTTATCAGTAGAAACATTCTATTTAGTTTGGAACACATGCACAGCGATATCAATAAAGCAAAAGAATTACTCGACAAGTATCAACGGGGAAAGTGCACGGAAGCGGAAAAAGCAATCCTCCGAAACTGGTATGACCAAATAAACCTTTCCTCCGGAACCAGTAACCCGTTGCACAACGAAGCCTTGAGACAAAGGCTGGAAGCTGCCATACTTCATCGCATAAATTCCGGTTATGATGACCAAAAACTTCAGGTTAAAAAAGCGAAATCTAAACTGGTTCACCTTTTCCGGAACAAAGCCGCTGTTGCAGCCATTATTTTTCTGATAGTCGCTGGGGGTAGTTTTCTATTCTTATCTGATAGAATAAAGAAAACCACGCTTACACCCTTCGTATATACAGTTTATAATGATGCTTCGTCTCCAAAAAAAATAACCTTGCCCGATGGATCAACCGTTTGGCTGAATGCGCGTTCAACACTTAGATGGAAAAAGGAATTCGGTCAAAAATATCGTCAGGTTGCATTAGATGGCGAAGGCTTTTTTGAAGTAATGAAAGATGCAGCGCATCCTTTCCTGGTAACAGCAAAAACGGTTACTACCAGGGTGACCGGCACAGCATTTAATGTGGAGGCCTATTCCTGGGAAAACCAGGTAAGGGTAGCCCTGTTAAAAGGCAGCGTAGAACTTAGCAGCGAAACAAAAAATATCCGGCCAGGCGGACTTCAGCCCGGACAAACCGGCAGCCTTCGCACTGGTAGCAATTCCTTTGATATCAGACAGGAAGATGTGTCCGGCTATGCTTCCTGGACCGATGGCAGAACATATTTTAAGGAAACACCTCTGAAGATCGTACTGGAACGCATCTGTCGTCAACATGGCTATGTTTTACAGGGAAGTTTGTCCCCCGAGGATGAAGCCAGGCCGGTTACCATCCATTTTGAAAATGACCAAAGCGCGGAAGACATGCTCTCCGGCATCCTATACATCAATCATATTGACTTTACTATTCAGCAAAAAACAATCGTTCTAAAATAAAAAAAGAGGATTGCGTCAACAATCCTCCTAAAAGAAATCTCTTTTAAATGGAAAATAAAATTAGCAAATTGGATGTTATCATCCAAAAAGTAAAACTGCGTTCATTTATAAAGCCCGTGCTCCTGTGGCTATTGTTGGCTTGCCAGGCAAGCCTATTTGCTCAAAAAGAAACGAAAACAGTTAGCCTTTCCCTAAAAAATACCAATGCAGCAGCGATTCTGCAAGAGGTAAAAAAACAGTCCTCCGTTCAACTTATCTATTCACCCGAAGAATTACAAACCCTTAAGCTCAATGAATTTATCGTACACAAGGTTTCCGTGAAAGAAGCCCTGGATCAGCTTTGTAAAAAATTACCCCTCGAATTTGTAGCGCTAAAGTCCGGGTTTGCGGTGCGTAAAAGAACAACAGCGGATGAAATGGATCAGGTTCCCGTAAATAGGGCCGCACCCACCGGCAAAATTTCTCTCAAAGGCCGTGTCGTGGATTTTGAAACTTCCGAACCGCTTGTTGGAGCAACCGTTAATTTGCAGGGTGTAGGAAAAACAACCCTTACAGATGAAAAGGGCTACTATAGTTTTTCTAACCTGGGAAAGCAGGAGGTAGCCATTAGCGTTTCCTACGCAGGGTATGCCAATTTTCTGGAAAGCGTGAAGCTTCACGGAAACGAAACATTCGATGTAAAAATGCAAGCGGGAAATGGTCAAACCCTCACCGATGTATTGATTACTACCGCCGGGAAAAAAGTGCGTACGGTTACCCATACCACCGACAAACAGATTGTGACAAGCATTAAGAATATGGCCAGTGTGGTAAGCGGTATTTCCTCAGAACAGATCAGCAAGAGCGCCGACCGTAATGCTTCAGAGGCCGTTCGCAAAATTTCGGGGGTTTCTGTTAGGGATGATAAGTTCATCGTTATCCGCGGAATGAATGAGCGATATAACCTTACCTATCTTAATGGAAATATTGCACCTTCAACAGAGTTGTATAGCCGCGCATTCGCACTTGACCTGCTTCCCAGCCGGATCATCGACCGCATATTGGTGTATAAATCACCTGCGCCCGACCTGATGGCGGATATGACCGGCGGTGCGGTTAAGATCTTTACCAAAGACGCGGTGAATGTAAAACATTTTGATGTAGAGCTTCAGCTTGGGTATCGCTCCAATACAACTTTCAACGATAGGTTCCTGACCAATAAGGGTAGCGGAACCGATTTTCTTGGATTTGACAACGGCCTGCGTAAACTGCCTGCTGTTTTACCAGGCTATGGCGATTTCACCAGGGCGCAGATATCTCAGAAATCTTACGCGCAACATTTTAATCCAAACCTCAATTACGGTTATACCCATGGGTTGCCAACCATGCAGCTTACCGTTAACTATTACAATGGTATCAAAATAGGAGGGAGGACATTAAATACGCTGACCTCACTTAGCTATAAGAACGAAAGCCAGCAAATGGATGTAGAACGGACCAAAAGTCAGAATACGGATGGCGAACGTTTTCATTCCACATCCAGCGAAACGCAGGGAACTCAAACTGCACAGATCACATTACTGCAAAATTTTACCTACAGGTTAAGAAATAAAGGCTCCATCGCATTTAAGAATTACTTGCTTCAACAGGGACAAAACGGAACTGTACTCCGTACCACAAAAACCGGACAGCGGCTTCCTTATGGCAAAAATCAGGACTATGATTTTTCTAAACTGGGAAACCTTCCCTGGGAGGATGACGCGGTAGGCTACCGTCCGTACGAAAGAAATATTATCCTGAGTTATACCCAGCGGTTTCTGTACTCGGGCAACCTTACAGGTAGCCATCCATTACAACAAAACAAGGGGAACCTCGACTGGAACCTCGGCTATACCTACAGCCGCCAGCAAATACCAGACCAGCGCCTGATCCGCTTAAGTAAGAACCGCGGTAGAGAGATTGGGTATGCAAAGCTTCCCACCGATTCCAACCTGAATTGGGTAGCGGCCTTTCGCCATGTAATAGCGCCGGATGAAGAAACGGCTGACAACAGCGTTGAGAGAGGGATTGTTTCCCGTACCTGGACACAAAACAGCGAGAACCTTTATAATGCTTCGGCTGATTATACCTTTAAATGGAAACCCTGGGTTACCGTTAAAGCCGGCACGTACCAGCAATGGAAACAGCGGATACTTTTCAGAAGGGTGTACAGGTTGAATGAAGGTGACCTGAACAGTGTGGGCTATGCAGACAATGCCTATGCCGCAATTGGATCCACTTCTCCGAATATGGACATAAGCAAGGTGTTTTTCTTTCAGCAGGATCTTAATAGGGTATGGAGCACGGATTACCTGAAAGACGATGGTTCCGCGTTAAAAGTATTTGATGCTACCAGTGGAAGCGATGCCTATACCGCCACGGAGCAACTGAATACCGGGTATGCTGCTGTAAGTCTGCTTCCCTTTAAAGGCAAATTGGATATCTATGGCGGATTGCGGGTAGAATATGATCGCCAGCGAGTATCAAGCGCTGTACCTGCCAGCTATCAGGGGGGTGTAAATCGTCCGGTCCTGGCCGACAATAAATCCACTGATTATCTGCCTTCTGTAAACATCGGTTATCGACCATCAGAACAACTGGTATTTCGCTTTGCTTTTGGTAAAACGGTAAACCGTCCGGAGTTCAGGGAATTATCTCCTTACACAGAATTAGATTACCTCAACAACCAATATGTAAAAGGTAACTATCTGCTTAAGTCAGCCAGGGTGGATAATTACGATGCCCGAATAGAGCTCTATCCAAAAAACAATAACAAGGGAGAAACATTCAGCATTGGAGCGTTTTATAAGGAATTAAAATCTCCAATTGAAAGAACCATCGCCCAGTCGTTATACAGCAACAGTCCGATTGTCATTAGCTATGCCAATGCAGATAAAGCGATCGTAAGAGGGCTTGAGATAGACTTAAGAAAGAATCTTGGATTTATACCCGTTTCTTTTTTTCAGAAGCTTTCGGTTATTGGTAACGTTTCATTCATCAATAGTACTGTAAATAAAACCCTTGATACCTCCGTTTTGAAAAATCCGGATCCGAAAGTTAACCCGCATTACACCCGTCAACTCCAGGGACAGGCGCCTTATGTTGCCAACCTTGGACTTTTCTACGACAATGCGGGTTTGGGTACCCGTGTGGCCGTGACATGGAATGTTATCGGGCCACGCATCTATGCCGCCGCGAATGGAGTAACAGCCGCTGCAGTAGATACGGCAAAAAAATTGTTCTATCCCACGCCGGGTGATCTGGGAAGTACCATTGAACTGGAAAGGCAAACACTTGATCTGGCGGTTACGCAGCGTATCATTAAAAGCCTGCAATTGAAATTCAGTGTGCAAAACCTGCTCGATCAGCAGGTACGCATGGCGGAAGATGAAAATTTTAGCTATAAATATGAGAAGGCAGGATACAACAGCAATGAGGTCATCAACAAACGGTTTACCGGTGATCTGATCAATAACCAGTACCGTTACGGGAGACACTTCATCCTGTCCTTATTATACTCCTTCTAAATGGATCTGGTTCGAAAAACCCTCAAATTGAGAAAATCATATATAAAATGAAACTATTTAAATTAAAGCCATTTATTGCGGCCGGTTTGGGTCTGTTGTTACTGGCCGGTTGTTACAAAGCGGAAAACTTTCACGCGCAACTGAGTACGCTGCCGCAGGTAGACAATGGGTTAAAATATGCTTACGAAAACTCCTACACTGTTGGGGATACGATGACAATCACAGGCGTCTTCAATCCAAAGAATAACCTGCAGATAAAGATCGGGGACTACATTGCGCGTATAGTTGCCAGTGATACGTTTTCACAAAAGTACCACGACAGCTTCCAGGATACCTCTCTGTTGCGGATGGACAGAGTGAAAATCCTGATCAATGACTCTATGGGTTCCGGTAAGAATATTCCGGTGAGCATCACTTCAGGTGGGTTTACCACATTTGGACATGCAGTTACTATTTATTCCACCAAAGGAAAGGGCGGTGTTGATAAACCATTGAAAATAACGGATTATATAGCTGAGTTTGATTTCCAGAACCTGATGCTGAAGTGCCCGAATGGTAAAGGAGATCTATATTATATAGACGCCTCCACAGGAAATCTTGTACATATTAAAAAAGGTGGCGCAGTGGAAACCCTGCTCACGGCCAGCCAGATTACAGGTGGACAAACTTCCATTACCAGTTATATCGCGGGTACGGTAAATCCGCAGGGAACCAGGGCCTGGATCTCTGTACAAACCCCTTCCGGTTTCAGCATTATAGAAGCCAACCTGGCAAGCAAGGCAGCAACTATTCTTAACAGTACACCAAAAGATTCTATTGCAAAACAACCCTATACCGGACAAATTGACAGAGTAAACATTAAGTCCACCCTTATGTATGCAGATTCCGCGGGTAATGTGTACATGGCGGTTAAAGGCAATTCTTACAATGATGAGGGTATGGTGGCGCTGGCCAGGTATAACTCCAACGATAAAACGCTCAGCTATCAGTTCAGAGGCCAATATGTTCCTGCCGATATCCCGGGGACAATTGCTCCAGCACTGGGAAATATAGGCTACATACGCATTCAACCCGATGAGCAGGCGCTGTATGTTTTTCAGGGAAGTCAGATTTATGTATATGACCTGTTGCTGAGGTCACTGATCAAAAAAGTGCAGATCAGACAGGAGCAATATGGAGTACTCCCAAAGAATTATTATGGCGATCTGGAAAGCATCAAATTGCCGGTATATGATCTTGCAAGCGCGTCTGAGGTGTGCTTTGGGTGGTTGCCGATGAAGCATTACCGCCTTAGCTTTTTGCTGTATCAATACATCGGAGGCTCGGACTGGGGAAATTATAACGGCCAGGTAGGCGGACCCAAATGGATGCTTTTCGATTTTATGGAAAGCCGCAGTTATCAATACTCGCCTGATCGTGCGGATATTGCCAGTTATTCTTTTTCACGTGGCAGTATATTCAAAGACGAGCTGTTGAACAGCGATGAAGAAGGTAATCTTTATTCAACCGCAAACGGAAGAAGAAAAATTGTAAAAACCATTAACAAATAAGCTTAAGTGTTATGTACAGATGTATTTTGTTTAGAACTTTTTTATTCGCAGGCATTGCATTAGGCGTTTCCTGTAACAAGGATATTTCGTCTGACGTGCCGGCCGGCGGAGAACCAGCCAGAATAAATTTTAAAGCGGTGTCGGATGTGTTAAAGAATTATTCAATTGGCGGCATTGGCATATTTATGGACATAGAACCCTACAATACATTTACCGGAACAAGTTCTGCGATACCAAATTTTCAAACAGAGAATGGCAATAACAGAAATGAATTTCCATTGATCTATGGATCGCCTGGACTGTATTATATGCCTGCTTACGCCGGCAGTCATCGCTTAAGAATGGGATATATGGCGCCGGACAGTGCTTCCCGTTCGTATGGCGTGGTATTTACCGTTGGGTATATTGATACCACACTCAATATGCCAGCCGGTAGTGCCACACTTACCTATCTGATAGATGGTCCACTTGGTAAAGACAGCGCCGCACCGGTTTTTAAATTACTCACGATTGATGCGGAACGTTCCCTGCGGCTGGACAGTGGAAAGGTGCTGGTTAAAATTGTTCATCAAAGTCCGGGTACCGAACCCCTGCAGGTCGCCTACTCCAAAGCGGACGGCAGTTTTGCTTCCAATGGAATGCCACAGTCACTTTCCTATGCCTCGGTTTCAGATAAAATACTGCTGGATACCAAAGAAGCACGGGCAGGTTTGATTGCCCTTCGGTTTACAGGGGTAAGCTCAGGAAAGGAATATCTGCGTACAGCTATCCCCGCCAATAGCGGTCACTCTTATATTTTGTCTGTTACGGGATTTGGACAGACAAGGAATTTCAGTGTGCCAAGGAGTGTAGGCGCGGATAAAAAATTGGTTTACGGTAATGCCAGGGTAACGGCCGATTTAAGAGCCGAGATCAGGCAGATTTGGTAATTATAAAAAACGATAGAAATATATGAACCCGAAACAAAAATATAATTTTCTTTTTCTTGCTTTGATGATGTTGGTAGCTGTTGCGGCCTGCAAGAAGGATGAAATGCCCAACCAGGACCCGCTTCTGATCAGCAATGTGAAAAACACGGCCATCAAAAAATTAAGGCAGTATAGTACCCCACAGGAAATAGCGCTGCCTGACAGCATTCAGATCAATGGGATTGTAATTTCCGACGCTGCGGCGAAAAATATAGAGGCCAATACCCTGGTTTTACAGGGAAACAAAGGAGATACAGCAGGCATCATCGTGAGTTTTGATGCACCACATAATTTTAAGCCAGGGGATGCCCTTGCCATTAATGCAGGTGGACAGAAACTGGTGCAGAAAAACGGAGAGCTTACGCTGAGCCAGGTGTCATTAAGCAGGGTTACCAAAAAAGGAGCGGGCTTGAATGTTACACCAATGAGTCCGCCGCTGCAGACAGTTTTAAACAATCCATCTGCTTATGCCGGCACCTTGGTGAGATTTTATGGCGGCGATTTTTTAAGCAATAAAAAATATAGTGGCACCATCCGTTATAATGAACAATACAGTACAGCCGGTATTGGGGTGAAGGTATTTCCCGGGGCAACTTTTGAAAACAGGCCAGCGCCGGATAGTGTAAGCATTATTACCGGTATCCTCAGAATGAATGGTACGGAACCCTATATTGCCGTGCGTGACACCACCGATGTATTAAATGCAGCCATTACCCGCTCGGTGTTAGAAGACTGGAGCAACATGAAAATAATTGTTAGCGGAAATAATGCCGGAATTGTTACACCAAACATTTATTATAACGGTGGATTTGTAACCCCGTTCCAGGAATATGGGGCAAGTGATGGTTTATGGGGATACCGTCCATCCTATGACGCGGATACTTCTTTCTCAAAAGGCACAAAACCGTTTCTGTATACATTCTCCGGTGTAAGCTGGAGACCTGCGACTATCGCTACCTTCGGCGGTAGTAAAATGGCAGGCGTAAAAGAGATCAGGGTTAGTTTTGCCGGTAGCAAAGTAGAAGGGGAGATAGCGTCTTACGTTAGCTGGAATGGAAGAAAATATAGTTTCTCCGTATATCCCTTTGATCCGGTGAAGGATTATTTTCAACTACGCCTGGGTTATGGCAATGTAGGTTTGGTATCTCCAAAATATGACGCGCCGGGTACAGAACATACCGTTGTATTTAAACTCCTAACTCCTGCCGAATGGATCAAAAAGATCAGGTATCCTAACGGCATGGTTACGTATTACGAACAGAAATGGGCTGACGAATATTTCAATACGCCAAATTTTACCCTGTATAATGCTTCTACCCGTGATAAAGACCTCCAGACAAATGGACGTTGGGGTAACATATTTGCGCCAATTGTGGTTACAAAGGTGGAGTATCTGTTCTAGAACGGGTAGTTTTACTACCTTTATTAGGCTAATTTTAAACGATTAGCTGGAAATGGTTTAGCGTGAAGGCTAACAAATGTGCGGGAAGGAGTCATATCAACCATCCATGAACATTTAACTGACAAACAAACCATAGTAACATGGCCGGATCTGTTTTTCAAAACCCACTTTGTTTCAGGCGGTCTCTTAAGGCTGCGCTGGCAATTATCCTCTTTTTTTGTATGAGCAATACTATCCATGCCCAGCAACGGGCAATGATGGCCCGTATCTCGGAAATTGAGATATACCCGCAACACCTGGAGGAATATAAAACAATACTAAAGCAGGAATCAGCCGCATCCGTAAAACTGGAAAAAGGCGTTGTCGCTATCTTCCCGATGTTTCAAAAGGAAAACCCGACGCAGGTGCGGATACTGGAAATCTATCAAAACAAAACTGCCTACCAGTCTCATTTAAAAACCAGCCATTTTCTGGAATACAAAACAACAACTCTGCGCATGGTCAAATCGCTAAAGCTTGTGGATATGGATGTGTTGGATTGGGAAACGGCATCGCTGATCTTTAAAAAGCTAAACAGGTAAAATATCTGCAATCAATTCAAAAAGCTGCCTAATGAAAAAGAAAGAAATCTTAACTTAGCAATCAACCCTGACGGTACTAAAATTTGGGGGTATTATATAATAATTTTGCGTCATCTAAAAATTTTGAAAAAATAATTTTGAAAAAGATAGCAATTATAACAGGCGCTGCAGGCAACCTGGGGCAAGCGGTAGCAAAGAAATTTATTGATGAAGGATACCATGTGATAGGAACCATCCTTAAGAAATCAGCCGCAACTAATTTTACGAAAAATGATTTTGAAGAAGTGTCACTGGATTTATTGAACGAAGAAAATGCTCAAAAGCTCGTACATGATGTTGTCGAAAAACGGGGTGCAATAAATGTGGCAGTTTTAACTGCCGGAGGTTTTACAATGGGAAACGTTTCTTCAACAAAAACCAGTGATATTTACAAACAATATCAGCTAAATTTTGAAACCGCCTACAATATGGCAAGGCCCATATTTACCCAAATGATGAAACAAGGTAGCGGTCGCCTTTTTTTAATTGGGTCGCGTGCAGGCTTAGAAGTATCAAAAGGAAAAGGAACTATTGCGTATGCTTTATCAAAGTCGCTGATCTTTCGTTTGGCAGAAATATTAAACGCAGAATCCAAGGGAAAAGACGTGGTAACAAGCGTAATCGTTCCCAGCATTATTGATACGCCTCAGAACCGGGAATCCATGCCGGAAGCAGATTTCAGCACGTGGGTAACGCCTGAGCAAATTGCCGGTGTCATTTCTTTTTATTCCGGTGATAAGGCTGCTGCATTAAGAGAGCCGGTAATAAAAATGTACCATCAATCATAGATGACTTTGTTGATTATTGATTTAGAAAGGGATTGAAACTCAAAAAATAAATGGCTATGTTCCAAATCCGGCTTTTGCCCCCAATGTTAAACTAAAATATGAGGACAAGTACGAATACTGGCCAATTCCCCAAACAGAAATTGACCGGAATGCGCCCGCGCTCATTCAAAACCCCGGTTATTGACGGTATTCGATCATCCTTCCTTAAAGTTTTAATTATTATTTACGCCCGGCAGTTGATGCCGGGCATTTTTTGGCGTGCCAGGGATAGTTATAAGCGATGGAGTATAAGCTCCGAATGAGCATTGTTAAGTATCCCACCAACAAAGCCATATTATTATTACCATGCAGACGAATTATTTTCGTGGTCATGTCAATCAGATGAAATCCCGGAGACAAATGTTTTCGCCTGCTGAGCAGTGGGAAAAAAACGACCTTTCTTAAAAGAGATGATGTGAACGGAACAATATCAGATAATTTTGGAAAAATTAATTTATCAGATGGCAATTGCTAAATTTAAAATACGGCTAACAATCATTTTTGCCCTCGTCTCGTTTGCTTCGTTTTCCCAGCGTCCCAATATCCTTTTCTGTATCGCTGATGATGCGTCGTACGAACATTTTGGGGCTAACGGCAGCAAATGGGTGAAAACCCCTGAGTTTGACCGGGTAGCGAAAGAAGGCTTGCTGTTTACAAATGCTTACACGCCTAATGCCAAATGTGCCCCATCGCGCGCAAGCGTTCTAATGGGCAGAAATTCATGGCAATTGGAGGAATTGGGTAACCACCTTGCCTATTGGCCAGCACGATACCTTACTGCCTGGGAGCGACTCGCCGCCAATGGTTATAAAGCAGGTTTTACAGGAAAGGGATGGGCTCCGGGTGTTGCGATGACTGTGAACGGCAAACCTCATCTTCTTACAGGTACTGGCTACCACGCTAAAAAGTTAATAGCGCCCACTTCAGGCATCAGCACCACAGACTATGCTGCCAATTTTGAAGATTTTTTGAACGACAGAAAAAATAATGAACCGTTTATTTTCTGGTTTGGAAGCCATGAGCCCCACCGGGAGTTTGAATACGGCTCTGGATTAAAAAGTGGAAAACAAACCCGCTCCATACCGTCTGTTTTTAAGTACTGGCCCGATACGGACAGTGTCCGCAATGATTTGCTCGATTATGCAGTTGAAGTGGAATATTTTGACCAAACTGTGGGGCGAATGATCGGCTTACTTGAGAAAAAAAGGTTGCTAAATAACACGATTATAGTTATTACATCGGACAACGGTATGGCCTTTCCACGGGTTAAAGGTCAGCAATACGAACAATCAAACCACATGCCCCTGGCCATCATGTGGAAAGATGGGATTAACAAACCGGGCCGCATAATAAAAGATTACGTGAGTTTTATTGATTTCGCACCCACGTTTTTTGAGGTCTCCGCCACCACTTCTCCTACCGACAAATACAACAAACCGCAGGGTCAAAGTTTACTGAATTTGCTTAAAACAGAAAAGCAGGGATGGGTGGAGACTAAAAGAGATCGTGTTTTGCTAGGACAGGAGCGCCATGATGTGGGCAGGCCAAACGAAGTGGGTTATCCGATCAGGTCCATTATCAAAGGTGGGTATATGTATATCCACAATTTCGAGCCCGGACGATGGCCGCAGGGGAACCCTGAAACAGGGTATTTGAATACCGACGGTGGGCCTGTGAAATCAGTCATATTGAATCAGAACCGGAAAAGTCCGACTTTAACCTACTACTGGAAGATGAATTTTGGAAAGAGGCCCCAGGAAGAGCTCTACCATCTTGCCACCGATTATTTATGTCTGAATAACCTCGCAGCCAATAAAAAATATCAACAAATAAAAACTTCTCTGAAAACGGAATTGTTTACTGCGCTAAAAGCACAAGGCGACCCCAGGATGTTTGGCAAAGGATATGTATTTGATATATATCCGCCGACCGAAGGATTGAATTTTTATAACCTGTTTTTGAACGGTGAAGCGCCGCCCACAAAATGGGTGAATAAAGAAGATTATGAAACCGACCCAAAAGTTCTCAGGTTAAATGATGATGAATGAGGCGCCTAAGCAGATACCTTGAAGAAATAGGTTAGGGGGACAGCTTCATTTAAACGAGATGATACAGCCGGTATGAAAAAGAGGATTGCTCATTTTTTTGTTAATTCGGTATAAAATATTGATCCTAAATAATTTATAAATTGTAAAATTATAAATGTCTTAACTGTCTTTGTAATAGATATAGTTTTTCGCTAACTTTAAGCCAATGTTTGTCTGGATATTATTTTAGTATTAACAAAACGAGATCAACAACTTTACTTTATTGCCACTTGTAATTTTAGTCCGTGATGGATAAGATCACTTCGAAAATAATTGTTGGAGACCATTCAGCCTTTACTGACTTTTATACTGAATGGGATAAGACTATTTTCAGCTTTTTTTACAACAAAACAAAATCTGTTGAAGAAGCTAAAGACCTTACTCAACAGACCTTTTTAAGCATCTGGAAATACAGGGAAACCCTCAAAGAAAGCATCCCCATCAAAGCGCAATTATTTCAAAAGGCCAAACAACTTTATATCGACTGGCTTCGTAAGGAAGTGGTAAAAAGGAGTAAACTGATAGCGCATGCGGAAGGACAAGTAGGTCCCGATGAGCATGACGAGACATCCGCCAAACTCGAAAAAATTAAATGGGCTACACAACAATTATCAACGAAGCACAAAAAAGTAGTCCTGCTGCACTATTTTGAAGGGTTATCTTATAAAGAGATTTCCGATATGCTTAATATCCCCATCCGAACGGTCGATTCCCGACTATACACAGCCCTCAAGATTATCAAAAAGTTAAGCTGAGTTTTTTTTAAGGGATTTTTTCTTCTTAGACGGTATTAGTTTTAGATGGAGCTAAATAGCGAAACAAAAGAAAAGATCAAACGATTCCTTGACAACCAGTGTGTCGATGTAAATGAAGCAAATGAAATTGCCGAGTTTCTTGCTGAACACCCGGAAATCCTGGATTCTTTGCTGGATATTGAAGAATATGTCGGCAAAGAGTCTCATCTGTATACAGATAAATTAAGTAGAAACATCCGAGGAAAAATCAGGTCGGTGGTAGAAAGAAGAACCCCGACTACGATCATAAGCATCGCTATAGCAGCCGCCGCGAGTGTGATTTTATTTTTCGGTGTTTCTGTTTGGCTAACTCCTTCTGCGCCGAAAACTGACCCAAATAATTTAGTCGGGAAGCTCACCATTGCTAATAACAGCGGAGTAGATTCCTCCTTCCTCCTGCCCGATGGATCAAGGGTTGTTTTATCAGGATCTTCCAAAATGGTCATTGGACAAGATTTTAAGCATGACCGTTACATTGTTTTGACGGGTAACGCAGTTTTTAAGGTTGCGAAAGATCCGGTTCATCCGTTCATCGTTGAAAGCGGAGCTATTAAGACCAAAGCAGTGGGCACCGAGTTTAAAGTCTCCATGCAAAATGCCGACCAAACAATACGGGTTACTTTACTGGAGGGTAAAGTCGTTGTTTTTCATCCCCGGTCCGCTCAACAATCAGAGACGTATCTGAAGGCGGGCGAAGAATTAATTTATGGAATTGAAGGCCGAACGACCAAAGTCAACGCATTGCAAAACAAAGAAGTCAGTTTGTCGGTTGCTGAAAAAGACGATAACAAGTTCTCGGGTTCGGCTCTTAACGAGCAAAAAACAAAAGCCATTAACGATTGGACCAATGAATCATATACTACGAGTAAGGCCTCTCTTATCGATGTATTTAATAAGATATCGAAGAGGTATAAAGTAGTGATTGTAATTGATACAGCGAGTATCAGAGATGTTCGGTTTACCGGAGAGATCATGTATAGCGATAGATTGGATGTCATTATCCCTACGCTCTGTAATCTCGCAAATCTCGACTATACTCAAAAAGGAGATTCAATTTTTGTTAAACCAAAATAATAATAAAAGTATGAAAAGGGTTTTATTTTATTTCACCTTCTTATTACTCCTGACGACAGCATTCAAAACAAAAGCCCAGGATGTGTCCTCGGTTCGGGGAAGAGTTTTATCCGAAGAGGGCATACCTGTTGTTTCAGCAAACGTTAACCTTAAATCGATCGAAGAAAATATTGACTTAAACGTAACTACCGACTCGACTGGTATTTTTGAGTTTCGCAAACTCAATGTGGGACGCAGGTATAACCTGTATTTTTCACACATTTCCTATGGAAGGGACTCTATTATAAATTTCGTCGTTAATAGGAACGAAATAAATAATGTCCTAATGAGGCTTAAGAAGGAAAAGTCCTCGTCCATGGATGAAGTGGTCGTTGTGGGATATAATAAAAAGCGACAATCCGAGCTTTCTTCATCCGTTTCGGTTGTAAGCGCTCAAAAGTTGCAGGATGGGGTTATGTCTGAAGATCTTGGAACAATGTTGCAGGGGAAAGTGCCGGGATTAGTCGTGTCAAATAGTAGCGGACATCCTGAAAGAAGCGCGAATATTGTCATTCGTGGTGTAGGTTCAATTGGTGCCGGTTATGCGCCATTGTACGTGGTTGATGGTATCATCGGTGGTACCGCAGCAACGAATGATATTGCATCGATTACTGTACTTAAAGATGCCGCTGCGACAGGCTTGTACGGATCAAGGGCAGCAAACGGCGTCATCATTATTACAACAAAAAGCGGTAGAAGCGGGAAGACAAAAGTTAACTATTCAGGTTCAACCGGGCTTTCCTATTATCAACGGGGCAACTTAAGAATGATGAATTCTGCGGAACTGTATGAAAACAGAAAGGAAGCCGCAAAGAACTATTATGATAACCAAATTAAAGCCAACAATCCGTCTTTTACGAACAGGACTTTTGAACAGTATCTCGAATCAGTAATTCCGGCATCCGTATTAAATACAAACAGCTATTGGCCAACACTACTCAATCGAACCGGCAATATTAATAAGCATTATCTTTCTGTATCTGGAGGCGATGCAAAAACGAACTTCTATCTCAGTGGTAACTTCTTTCAGGAAAAAGGAACCCTGGTAGGTGAGAAATTTACAGATTATAATTTAACGTCTAATATAAGCCATAAAATATCGGATAGAATCGGACTGACCTGGCGAATAAATGGCGGACTTGAGCGAAACCCCAATGATCCTCAATCGGCACAGGAAGCCGTGATGGTTCAGTCGGTAATCAATGTCCCATGGGATCCCGCCTATGAAAAAGAGGGTGTAACGCCCTACAACCCCTATACCTCAGGCCCCTGGTTTGGTAACAACAAGGCTAACTATTTTTACGATAGCCGGCATTATTCAGATAATACGCGGCGGATAAACCTCAACAGTAGTATTACCCTGAACGTTGACATAACGGATTGGCTGTCGTTCTCCACCGCAAATAGGGGAGGAATGATTGACAGAAAGCAAAGTCAGTTGCTGGATAAATTATATTTTGGTGCAAGTTTTGAAAATGGAAGGCTTACAGAATCAAATAATAAGGACTATTCATTTATTACCTCAAATTTATTGAGGATGCGCCGTGGTATTGGCAATAGTAATCTTGCCGCCATCTTGGGTCAGGAATATAATTACCTTTACTCATCAAATGTTACGGCCGTTGGTAATGATTTGCCCCTGGGTTTAGACGTGCTAAATGCCGCAGCAAGTGCAAAATCCGTTGCGGGCGCAAGGGATGAAACTGATTTCTTGTCTTATTTCGGTCAGGTAGATTATAGCTATCTTAATAAATATTTTGTCGTTGGGTCACTACGCAGAGATGCATCGTCTTTATTTGGGATTAATAATAAGTGGGGTACGTTTTATTCAATTGGGGCATCCTGGCTGGTAAATAAAGAAAATTTTTTGAAGGATGTCAAATGGCTTGATCTATTAAAAATACGGGGAAGTTATGGAACGACCGGGAACGCAAATATTTCTCCCTACCTGTCAATCGGCAGCTATAGTTTTTCCAGGACTAATACCTATAACGGGCTCTCAGGTGCAAGACCTGCAAGGTTGCGGAACCCCGATCTGACCTGGGAGACGGCATACACCACTAACCTAGGCATGGAGCTGTCCGTGTTATCGAGAGTAAGGCTTGAACTAGATTTTTACAACAGAGACAATAAGAATTTGCTTCAAAGTGTGCCCCTGCAGGCTACATCGGGTTTTGCAAGCCAACAACGAAATGTGGGTTCAGTCAGAAATCGTGGAGTGGATATAAACCTGACCACCTTAAATATAAACAGGGCTTTTAAATGGGAGACCAATTTTAATGTTAACCTGAATAAAAACACCGTACTTGGGTTAAACAATAGTCAGGACATTACAAGTGGTTCCATGCGCATTAGTGTTGGCAAACCATTACGATATTTTTACATGAAAGAATGGGCAGGGGTTGATGTTCAAACCGGCGCCCCATTGTGGGTAAGATGGGAGGATGAAAACGGAAAAATTATTCACGGTGCAGATAGAAAGGATCCGTCAAAAGTTTCGACGACTTCCAGTTATAATGACGCCAGCAATTTATTTATAAAGTCCGCTTATCCCAAATTCACCGGAGGGCTTTCCAATGATTTTTTTTACAAGAATTTCTCGCTGGGTATATTGTGTAATTTTGTAGTTGGGCAGACCATCTATTTTGGACAGAGAGAGGCAATTGATGATGATGGAACGGTGCTATCCAAAAATCAAATGGTCGCTTACAAAGATTGGATTCGCTGGCAAAAGCCAGGTGACGTTGCCACCCATCCACGTTTACTGCTCGGAGGCAACGCTAACTCAAACAGACCATCGTCCCGATACCTCGAAGATGCCAGTTATATCAGGATTCAAAACGTCACGCTTGGCTATAAAATCCCCAAAGTATTGTCGGGTGTATCTCTTTTCTTTCGTGTTGATAATCTGGCAGTATTTACTAAATACAGTGGGTCAGACCCGGATGTTAATATAGAATCTGCGGTTGCACAGCAGGATAAAGGATCCCTTAATTATGGGGCCTCAAGAAAATTCATCCTGGGCGCGAATATTAATCTTTAATCCAAAACATTTACAATGAAAGCGAATAAATATATCACGATCCTACTTTTAATATGCCTGATATCTTCAGCGGGTTGCAAAAAACAATATTTTCCATCCGATGAATTATCAGACGAACAAATAAGTACCTCCCCGTCGTCTCTCTCCACTTTAACAATCGGCGTATATAGTCGCCTGAAAGATCCTAATTATTCAAGACTCAGGCATTTCCTGCAGGAATTACCGGGTGATGATCTGGCCTGGTGTAAAAGTAGCGGAGATAACATCCAAAATGCCTACAATTATAACCGACTGGTGAATTCTACTGCGTGCGTTCAGTTTTGGAGACAAGCTTATTACGGAATTTTTCAGGCCAATAAGATTATTGAGAATATTAAGGATGATGCGCCGAAGGCCCAGTTGCAATTAAAAGGGGAGGCGCTTTTTTTAAGGGCCTTGATGCATTATGATCTTGTACGCATTTTTGCAAGACCATACTCGCAGTCTCCGCAGACTAATTTAGGTGTTATAGTGATGGATAGTTCCGCGAAATCCGGACTAATAGCAAGAAGTACGGTAAAACAAACCTACGATTTTATCGTTTCGGACTTATTAAAAGCTTCAAACTTGATGACTGTTTCCAAGTCTAATATCTTTGCATCCAAAGAAGCTGCCTTCGCCATGTTATCGCGCATGTATCTTTATATGGAGCAAAATGATAAAGCTATTGAATATGCTGATAAAGTTTTGTCATCTAACAAGTTTAAGTTGCTGACTACGGAGCAACTGCCGAACTATTATAAGTCTTCACCCGAAAGTAATCCTGAAACGATTTTTGCGATAAAATATATTTCGAGTGAAAATCTGGGGAAAAATGGAATTGGTTCTTTATACTGTCGGGAAGGATGGGGTGAGATTTACGTTTCGGAAACATTGAAAAAATTGATTTATAAGAACGCTGCGGATGTCAGAATCAAGTATATCGATCCGAATTATGTACTGGATGCTTCCGGGAACAAGATTGTTGATCCGGCTGAGCCGTCAGGATATAAAGTTGCCAAGAGGTCAAACTATCCGATGTACTATAGCCTGAAATATACCTTACAGGACAATACACCACTGTTGTATTCACCAGTGGTTATCAGATTGGCGGAAATGTATCTTAATAAGGCAGAAGCATTTGCAAAGACGCCTGGTCAGGAAGCTAAAGCCATTGAAATGGTTAACATCATCAGACAGCGGGCGGGATTAAGCGATCAATTGTTTTCGGTAGATAATTTAAGAGGATACACTTCGGTTTTGGATGCGGTGCTGGATGAAAGAAGGCTTGAATTAGCCTGGGAAGGCCAGCGGTCCTTTGATGTTTTCAGAAATAACAGGGTGTTGGATAGAAGCTTTACGTTAAGTGAAGGATGGTCTGGTCCAAGGTCAGTGTCGCCAAATTCCCCGTTAATTGTGCCGTTTATACCTGAAGCTGAAATTAATCTCAATCCTGCACTAGTGCAGAACCCGTAGGAATTATTCAATGGTTTAAATGATCTAAAAGACATGTCGATGAAATGCTCTCAATTCAGTATATTTTCACTCCTGCTCATAGTGGGTTGTACCACAGGTAATGTTTCAAAGGCGCAATCCATCAAAACAAAAGAAGTATCTAAAAGTCTTACGAGGCAAAATGTAGGCTTGCAAAAGGATGGGTCGTATGTTGTCCCAACTTCACAGTTTGTTCAGCCGGTTGGTACTACCATCGATTTTCCCGGTAGGCCAAAAGATATGGCATTCAACTCTGATGAATCTGTGCTGGCAGTCAAGAATTCTGATGGGATCATCTTTTTTAGTGCTAAAGAAAGGAAGGTTATCCAACAACTCTACTTACCCAAACAAAATTCGGGGGGTGGACTGGGGACCAGCTTTATGGGCATTGTCTGGGAGGCGGGAGACAGGAAAATCTGGATTACGGATGCTCATGGTTATTTGCGATCGGCCGAAAAAGATGGAGATGGTTTGTTTAAATGGAAGGACGAAATTTTTGTAAGTGGTTTCGATAAGAAGAGTTCATATTTGACAGGCTTTCATCTCGATGAAAAAAACGGGATGATTTACGTGGCGTCAAATCGAAATAATACTTTGATGATTGTAAATCTAAAGACGTCAAAGATTGAAGCGCAGATTCCCGTTGGGGTAGCTCCTTACGCTGTTTTAGTAAAAGGCCACAAGGCCTACGTTTCAAATTGGGGGGGCAGGCATCCAAAAGGATCTGATTTGTCGGCTCTCAGTTCTGGTTCATTGGTGGCTATTAATAAAAAGAACGGCGTTGCCGCCTCAGGAACGGTGTCGGTTGTGGATCTGGCTAATAGGAGAGAAGTGAAGGAAATTGAAGTAGGGCTTCATCCGGGTCCAATGGTATTCTCAAAAGACCAGTCTTTACTCTATGTTGCAAATGCTAACAGCGATTCAATTTCAGAGATTGATACCCGGGGTGATAAATTAGTGAGGTCTTTTAGTGTAAAACCGATGAAGGGGCTGCCGTTTGGTTCAGCGCCTGATGCGCTGGCTATCTCTCCGGATGGAAAGACGCTTTACTCAGCAAATGCGGGTGATAATCTTATAGCCGTGATTAATTTGTTGAATCATCAGGTGATCGGATTGATTCCAACGGGATGGTATCCCGGTTCTGTTGCAATATCGCGCCGCGGGCAAAGCATGGTGGTTGGAAACATGAAGGGTGTGGGTATCCAAAAGTTTGATCAGAAAGAAAAGGGGTACAACGTGCTCGATCAGTTAGGTTCCGTTTCATTCATCGATCTCTCCAAAGACTCACTTGAAGATTATACGGTTCGTGCCGGGAAGAACCTGAGGTTACCCAAGATCAACGAAGCGTTTAATTTATCGAAAGTAAAAGAAAAATGGGTTCCCGTTCCGACGCAGCCTGGAGAAAAATCATTCATTAAGCACGTTATATATATTATTAAAGAGAATAGAACGTACGACCAGGTGTTTGGAGACCTGCCTCAGGGTAATGGCGATAGCAGTCTCTGTATGTACGGGAGAAATATCACACCCAACCAGCATAAGTTAGCCGAAGAATTTGTGCTGCTTGATAATACATACTGTAATGGTTTAAAAAGCGCAGAGGGGCACAATTGGGCGAGCCAGGGGTACGTTACCGACTACCTGGAAAAAATGTATCCTTCTTTTGTCAGGAGTTATCCCTGGAACGGCGGGGACGCCATTAACTATTCGCCATCAGGATTCATATGGGACTATGTGCTGGCCGCCGGTTTACGCTTCAGGACTTATGGTGAGTTTGTTTTTGATGAGATTGTGCCGGCAAACTCGACCTGGACCGATATTTACAAGGATTATCTTTCGGGTGCTCATAAAATTAAAATCATTGCAACACCGACGGTCCATACACTCAAAAACCATTATTGCCCATCATATACCGGAGGCCCCAGAGAAATAAACGATCAGTACAAGGCAGATGTCTTCATCAAGGAGTTAAGGCAGTTTGAAAAAACGGATTCTTTTCCTCATTTGATGATGGTATCATTACCCAATAATCATACCTCTGGTACGCAGCCCGGCTTTCCTACGCCGGAGGCAATGGTTGCAGATAATGATTTGGCGCTTGGCCGGATTGTGGAAGCGGTTAGCAACAGCAAATTCTGGAAAGAAACGGCTATCTTAGTTATTGAGGACGATCCGCAGTTCGGATTTGATCACGTAAACGGCCATCGTACCATTTCATTGTGCATAAGTCCGTATACAAAACGGAACGCGGTGGTCAGTACGAACTACAATCAGAACAGTTTGCTCCGTACCATCCAGTTAATTTTGGGATTGCCGCCGATGACGTATTTTGATCTGTTGGCCAATCCAATGACCGATTGTTTTACGAGCAATCCAAATTTTGCGCCTTATAAAAGTGTGCCCAATAATATTCCGCTTGACAGAATGAATCCGCCGTTATCGGCATTAAAAGGGAAACAATTATATTGGGCAAAAAAGTCGTTGGAATTGAATTTAAAAGAAAATGACGATTTAAGTGAGAAAGACGAAATTACACTGAATAAGATTCTGTGGCATCATGCGAAAGGTTATCAGACACCTTACCCGCATAGCGACGAATATGGTCGAATGTTAATCAAATAAATGAATTAATTTTATTGGCATATCATTTTTTGTATTTCAGGTAGTTTTGTTGGGCTAAGTGATCGACTTGTATGCGTGATGTTGGGAGGACTTTCCCTATCTTGATCATGTTTTTGCGATTTAAAAGAATGCAGGATGTTTAATAGTATTAAAATTGCGCTGGCTTGTTTTTGTTGTGTGGTGATAGTTCTTTCTTCAACGGCACAACAAACTAAGACCAATCAACCAAACATCATATGGGTCATAACGGAAGATATCAGTCCTGAGCTCGGTTGTTACGGGGATCCGTATGTTAAGACGCCTAATCTCGACAAGCTTGCTTCTGAAGGTCGTCTTTATACAAAAATGTTTTCAACGGCTCCCGTATGTTCTCCAAGTCGCTCGGCTATGATAACGGCCATGTACCAGACAACCATAGGCGCTCATAATCATCGTAGCCACCGGGACGACAATTATCATCTTCCGGCTCCTGTGAAGCCAATCACGGAGTATTTAAGGCAGGCCGGCTATTACACGAGTAACGGGACATTGCACGCGGGGGGATTGATTAAAGGGAAGGGTAAAACAGATTATAACTTTGTATTAGATAAGGAGCCTTTTGACGGGGTTGACTGGTCGACCCGAAAACCGGGACAGCCCTTCTTCGCGGAGGTGATGATTCAGGTCACCCATCGTGGTCCCGTGTGGTACAAGGAGGTGCAGGAACACCAACCTCAAATAAATCCGGATATCTTAAAACTACCGCCTTATTATCCCGACCATCCGGTAGCCAGGAGGGACTGGGCGAACTATCTGGAGTCGATTCAACTGATGGACAGCTATGTGGGCGGTTTGGTCAAACGCCTGAAAGACGAGAACTTGGATCAAAATACTGTGTTGATCTTTAACAGTGACCATGGTCGCTGTATGGTACGGGACAAGCAGTTTTTGTATGACGGGGGTATCAGGATCCCGTGTATTATTCGATGGCCCGGGAAAATGGAACCGGGATCGATAGACGATGATCTGCACAGTTCCATTGATATATCGGCGACTGTCTTAGCCATTGCGGGGGTTGATGTACCGTCTTATATAGAAGGTCGTCCCTTTATTGGAAAAGCAGTAAGAAAGAGGCAATATATAATAGCCGCACGCGATCGTATGGATGAAACGGTAGATAAAATGCGGGCTGTGAGGGACGACCGGTTTAAATACATAAAAAATTACTACCCTGAGAGGCCTTACATGCAGCCCAATAAATATAAGGAGACGGAGTATCCCGTTTGGAATTTGCTGAAAGAGCTAAAAGCAGATGGAGAGCTTACTCCAGCGCAGGCTCTGTTTACGGCTGACACGAAACCGGCTGAAGAATTATACGATATTGTGAAAGACCCCTTTGAGTTGAATAACCTTGCCGGCAAAGCTCAATACACAAAGGAGCTGAAAAGGATGCGGGATATTTTAAATAATTGGATAAGAAAAACCGGCGACAAAGGTCAGATACCCGAAGAAAAGATTTGGTTGCCTAAGTAGTTATATCTGATTATTACAGGCGAAAATGGCGCAAAGGCCATTATCATTTTTGAAATTGAGCCGTAAAGTATTTGACTGAAGCGGATGAAAATCGAGCGTGCCGTTGAGAAAAAATGGAATTGGTTGGTATTTAAAAGTTCCTAACTTTGAAAGACATTAACGTTTTCTAGACCGTATTGTGATTAATCATCAGATATACCGGGAGGAGGAAGTGATTGCCCTTGTCATTCAGGGGGATGAGGATGCCTTTGCTACATTCTATCATCATTACAAAAACAGGATTTATGGACTTGCCCTTAAGCTCACTCATTCGACTTCGATTGCAGAAGAGATTGTGCAGGATGTGTTTCTAAAAATATGGATGAAGCGGGCTGATCTGATGCAAGTCGAAAATCTACAGGCTTATCTCTTTACCATCGCACGCAATGACGTTTACAGAGTAATGAAACAAATCGCCAGGAACTATCAGCATGTTTTACATAAAGAAAACGAAGTTCTTACTGAAAATAGTTCTGAACAATATGTGATGGAAAAGGAATATTCCACCTTGCTACGCAAGGCAGTTGACCGGCTGCCACATCAGCAAAAGCAGGTTTATACACTCATAAAGGAGCAAGGATTGAAGCGGGAAGAAGCTGCAGTTTTTCTGAATTTACATCCTGAGACCGTTAAGTCTCATCTTGCGCAGGCAATGAAAAACGTTCGGAATTTTTGTTTGCTTCATTTACACATTGTCATTGGAGTGATGATCATTCTGAGCTGACCTATTTTAGAGGTTGATGTAAAACCTTGAATAACAGGACAGAAGCACCCGCGGGAAATTGGTGGCGTATTTCCCGGAGAGGGAAGATGCTGTCAGTTCAGGAGAACCGTAAAACAATTGCCTTGAAGTATGCGCTTATCTCCTTGCAAATGTTCAACCCTGATCAAAAAAATAATTTTCCGACTAACTCACCCATCGCCTCTGGTTAGGCACTCTTATTTATGAACTGCTGGCTTGTAGTGTAAATAATAAGACATATGGATCAATCGCGTGTAGAATATTTGTTTGAATGTTTCGTGGCTGGCAGATGTTCTTTGGTAGAAGAGAAGGAGTTCATGGCCTTAATAAGTTTACCTGAAAATGAGGATATAGTCCGTTCTCTAATAGACAAGGCTATTCATGAAGAAACGGGTACGGAAATGCCGGAAGGTAAGGCTGCTACTATCTTACGGGATATTCTGGATACGGGAAAAGGCCGGATCGTTCCAATCAAACGATCCTGGAGGCCTCAGTGGATGAAGATTGCCGCAGTTGCGATCCTGTTTCTTGCTGGCGCCGGTTATTGGTATGTCAACACAAAGAATGAGGATGGCAAATCAAGAAGTGTAACAACCGAAATTGTACAGGAAAAGCAGGCGAAAATTTTGCCGGGCGGCAATCATGCGGTTCTTACTATGGGTGATGGAACCAGGATCATTTTAGATAGCGTCGACAATGGAAGAATTCGGGAAGGTAATTTGAATATCACTAAGGAAGACGGACTTCTGGTTTTTGCACACACGCCCGCTTCAGCAGCGGAAATTTCTTATAGCACGCTCTCTACGCCGAGAGGTGGCAGTTATAAAGTGGTTTTGCCTGATGGCAGCGAAGTTTGGCTGAATGCATCTTCTTCACTCCGCTTCCCCACAGCCTTTCGGGGTCATCAGCGTGAGGTGGAGCTGATGGGTGAGGCCTATTTTGAAGTAACAAAGAATAAGGCAAAGCCATTTCACGTGAAGGTAGGAGAGATGACGATTAATGTTCTGGGAACGCATTTTAATGTGAACGCTTACGCGGATGAGAGTTCCATAAAGACGAGTTTGCTTGAAGGCAGTGTAAATATAACAAGAGGAAGCGTGAGTGGATTATTAAGACCGGGGCAGCAGGCAATCCTGGCAAAAAACAAAGAGAAGGTTGAGATAAAAGATGCGGATTTGGAAGAAGTGATGGCATGGAAAAATGGGTTGTTTCAGTTTGATGGGGCAGATTTAAAAAGTATCATGAATCAGATCGGCCGTTGGTATGATGTGACTATCGTCTACTCAGGCGACGTGCCGGTCAGGAGATTCGAAGGGAAGATAAGCCGGGATGCTCAATTATCGGACGTGCTGCGCATATTAGAACTGAGTAATGTAAAATTCAGATTGGAAGGGAGGAAAATTATCGTCGAATAACGATCGCAGGCCGTTAACGAGTCTATGCTATCAAGCCTTGTAGCAGAAAAGTAAAAAACCAGCAATGTTCGCGGCATCGCTGGTTGAAAGGCTAAATATTGTCTGTTGAACAAAATTTATCACCTAAAAATCAAGTCAAAATTATGGTTTTAACGAGAAGTTGCCAAATTAGATCTGAGGGATCACCAAAAGCCAAAATAGGGATGATTATGAAGTTAACAATTGCATTATTGTTATTTTTTACTCTCCAGGCGAACGCCGATGGCTATGCTCAAAGAATTACTATTGTGAAAAGCAATGTTCGTTTAGCAGAGGTTTTTAAGTTAATCGAGCGACAATCCGGCTATCATTTCTTTTACGACAAGGTGCTGCTTAAAAACACCCGCCCCATTGATATTGCCATCAGAAGCGCAACATTAGACGAGGCACTATCAGCATGTTTGAATGGACAGGGTCTGACTTATTCTCTGGTGAGGAATACGATAGTGATTAGGGCTAGGGAGATATCGTTTGGCAGGGTTCAAACGATTTCACATATAGACATTCCGATCGTAGTCGCCAATATTGTTCAGGGGAGAGTAACCAATTCAAAGGGAGAGCCATTGGTGGGTGTCAGTGTTACCATCAAGGGATCGAACATTGGTACATCAACGGATGGAAACGGAAATTATTCTATCGATGTTCCCATGAATGGGACGCTGGTATTTTCTTATGTGGGATTTGCAACGAAAGAAATGCCGGTTAACGGCCGGTCGTCGCTACTAGTCGTGTTGGAGGAGACAGTATCTGCGTTGGACAAGATCGTGGTGGTAGGATATGGAACCAAAAAGAAAGGAGAAGTTACTGGCTCAATAGCTTCTATTAACAATGATGACCTCGTAAAAAATCGTACTACGAATTTGGTAAAGGGTTTACAAGGTACGGTGCCTGGTTTAATTATAAAAGATGCCGGGGGAGCGCCTGGCAGAGAAGATGCAACAATACTTATCAGAGGGACTCACACCCTGGGAGATAATAGTCCGTTATTTGTTGTTGATGGTGTCCCTCAAAAAAGTATAACGCAATTATCCCCGTATGACATTGAAGAAGTCAGTGTGTTGAAAGACGCTTCTGCTGCCATTTACGGGGCACAGGCAGCAAATGGGGTTATTATAGTAACAACCAAAAGAGGCAGTCAGGGGAAAACCAGATTGCAAATTAACTCAAGTTATGGTGTTAATTCTTTAACCCGGGATCCCAAACTGATGGATTCCTGGCAATACGCAACCTACCGAAATGAAGCGTTTGCGCGTCGTGGATTACCATTGCCTTTTAGTAAAGAAGATCTGGAAAAATATAAGAGTGGTTCTGATCCGTTAACCCATCCAAATACTAATTGGTATGACGCTGCTTTTAAAAAGTACGCCCATACAAGCGATCACAATATAAATGTTTCAGGGGGAAGTGAGAAAGTCAGATTTTTTCTTAGCGGGAGCTATCATGAAGAAGGGACAAACTATTCGTCAAATGATGGGTACTATCGTAGATATCAGTTAAGGAGCAATGTGGATGCCCAGATCAACAAATATTTGAAATTGGGAGCTGATATCAGTCTTAGAATGGAGGCAAACCGTCAACCTCCCGCTGGAATTGTCGGTATAACTCATAGAGCCTGGTTTAACTATCCAACAGAGGTAGCTCGCTTCCCAAATGGCCTCCCTGGCACTGTTCATGAAGACGGGAATACTACGGTGATCAATAGCTTTGAAACGGGTTATGATGAACAGATAGCGAGAATAGTACAACCCCGATTGTCTTTTGATTTAAATATGGATTGGATCACTAAAGGGTTGCAGCTTATCGGGTACGCTTCTTTTAATTATAATTTGGGCGAAAGTACTCTTTTCCAAAAGCCTGTAACGACCTATAAATATAATCCTGCTACCGGAGAATATGTAGGACACCAGACTTTATACCCGGGAGGAGGTCATGTGAGCCTTAACAAATCCAGCAGCGTATCCAGTGATTACTTATATCATACAAGGTTAGCATATAGCAGAAGGTTTGGCGATCATGGTGTCAGTGCTTTTGCAGCTTATGAACAAGATGAAACGAGATACCAGGTAACGAGCGCCGGCAGAAGAGATTTATTTAGTGAGAATAAAATCGAATTATTTGCCGGACAGGAAGATGGGCGTACTGTTGGCGGTAGTACCTCGGAAGGTGGCAGGGTAAATTATTTTGGAACCTTCTCTTATGATTACAAGAGAAAATATCTGGTAGATTTTACAATAAGAAATGATGGGTCATTCAATTTCCCGCCAGAACGCAGGTTTGGCGTATTCCCAGGTATGAGCGCAGCGTGGAATATTTCGAAGGAACCCTTTATGGCTGAGATAAATAGGACAGTAAATAATTTAAAATTAAGATTTTCCTATGGTAAAATGGGCAATGATCGGATACCCAATTATCAATACGTATCCAAATATACAACGGGTACTTTTGCCATTTTTGGTACAGGGAGTACCTATAATCCGGCAATATCTATTGCAAACATACCGAATCCAAATATTACGTGGGAGACATCAAATATGTTGAACTCTGGTCTTGATGCAACCTTCTTAAACAACAGATTAAGTATCACAATGGATTATTTTAAGGAAAAAAGAAGGGGAATTTTGATTACGCGCTCTCTATCGGTGCCACTTTATACGGCAATGGCTTTACCTCCTGAGAATCTGGGTAAAGTGGATAACTGGGGAGTGGAATTTAGCGCGAACTATGCAGATAATGCCGGAGATTTTAATTATCGAATTGGAGGCAATTTCACTTTCAATCGTAGCAAGATCGTCTATATGGACGAACCAAAGAATGTTCCATGGTACCAGAGACAAGAGGGGCATCCGGTCAATTCTTTCCTTGCTTATGAATCGGGGGGACTTTTTAGATCTCAGGCAGAAGTAGATAATTATCCGCACCTGGGTGGTACATTACCGGGAGATATAAAGTATTTGGATATAAATGGGGATGGCAAAATTACCAACGCTGACCGAAAAAGGTTCTATAACAGTTCAACCCCTGAAATTCAGGCCGGATTAAATGCTTCTTTAAGTTATAAGGGATTTGATCTGTTTGCATTGTTTCAGGGACAGACTAACGCAACAACGGTACTAAGATTTAATGATGATGGAACAAAGCCTGTAGAACTATTTACCGACAGATGGACAGAAGAAAATAAAGATGCTAAAATGCCGCGGGCCATGCAGGGGCGTTCTCCGCAGAATCTCTTATCAACCTTTAACTTTATAGATGCTTCTTATATCAGGCTGAAAAATCTGGAATTAGGCTACAATTTGTCTTCAGGTTTAGTGTCAAAGACAGTGTTCCAGGAGTTCCGTATTTTCTTACGGGCACGAAATCTGTGGACTTTGGATCACGTAAAGATTTTTGACCCCGAAGTCCCTCTTGCGCCGGACGAGCGAGGCAGTAGAGCAAGATATTACCCTCAATTAGTTACGTATTCCGTAGGAGTAAACATCACACTGTAAAATTGTAACCTATTAAAATTAATTGAAATGAAACAAATCAATATACTATTTCTTATTGTTTTGCTAATTGGAGCCGGATGCCAAAAACAAGTTTTGGACAAACCCCCGAGAGATTTCTTCACAGAAGCGGATGTCTGGAATGACTTTGGGCTCATAAAACAGTTTGAGAACCGGATTTACGAGGGTTTGGGCTCATGGGGTGTGGGAGATGCTGGTAATATTATGTTGGCGTCTTACAGTGATGAAGCGATGTCCGCAGAAAATCTCAATGACGCTTATAATATCAATGTCGGGAATATTTCCCCGGATGCGACGGGGGCATTCGGAAATATCTGGACACTGAGATATCAGTATATCCGAATGGCTAATATCTTTTTATCGAAAATAGATGAAGTAAAATTGGGTTCCGCCGAAGAAAGGAATGTATTGAAAGGTGAGGTAAAGTTTCTCAGGGCAAAAATGTATTTTGATTTAATACAAAATTTCGGAGGAGTTCCACTTATTACTAAAGTCTTTAAGTTGAACGACGAATTTCAGGTACCCAGGGATGGGTATCAACCACTGGTTGATTGGATTGTTAAGGAATTAGACGAAGCAACGGGATTAGTTCCTTTATCAAGGCCCGCAGATAAATGGGGCAGGATCACTAAAGGGATATGCCTGGGTACAAAGGCGGAAGTACTGCTTCACGCAAACAGTAAGCTTCATAAGCCAACTTCAGATCCTAAGGGTAAGTTGTTTAGTTATGATAAGAATACATGGCGGGATTGTGCTGATGCAGCGAAAGCAGTAATCGACATGCCCATGTATGAACTTCAGAAAGTTGAGACATCGAAAGATTATGCGAATATTTTTCTTCGTCCAAATTCCGAGATAATATTTGCCAGAGTTTATTCGACTGAATTTCAAGCAGGTGGTAGACTCAACGAGGTGAATGGCCCCCCAAGGTTAGGAGGTTGGATGGAGACTCAGGCTCTCCAGGGTTTAGTTGATGATTATGAAATGGCAAACGGGAAAAGCATTTCTGATGCCGGCTCTGGTTATGATCCGTCTCCGGAAACAATCTATAGCAACCGTGATTTACGGTTTGATGCAAATATTAATCATCGCGGAAGTGTATGGAAAAATGTGGCATGGGAACTTGTACATCCGGATGGGTATGATGTGAATCTAAAGTTTACGACGACTGGGTATCCCGTCAGGAAATTTCTCGATGAAACACTGTTGATAAATAATATGAGTGCTATTTGGTCCCGGCTAAGACTGGCAACCATTTACCTTGTTTATGCTGAAGCTCAATATCAGTTGGGAAATGAAGCCGAGGCTAGAAAATATGTTAATAAGGTGCGTAACAGAGTTCATTTACCTGATATCAGTTCTTCTGGTGACCAGCTTTTTAAGGATATACAGCATGAGCGGAGAATAGAATTGTGTTTTGAGGGTTACAGGTTTTATGATGTGCGCCGGTGGATGATTGCTATGGAGACCGAAAACAAACCGGCAGTAGGTATAAATTGGAAAAAGTTAGATCAAAATGGCAAATTGGCTCCAAATGGTCAATTGACTTACAGCTTTGATGTTTTCCAAAAAAGGGTGTTCAAGCCTAACTTCTATTATTTACCGATACCCAGGAGTGAAATGGAGAAGACTGATCTTGAACAAAACCCCGGATATTAGCTGTCTCCCAAATTGAAATTGGATGGTTTGGGGAGCTGTCAGGGAATTGATGAAATTTAGTATTAAACATTTTATTTCAAAAAATATAGTAAAAAAACGATATCATGGAACGGAGTAGTATAAACCGTAGAACTTTCTTAAAATCAACCGGGACAACCGTAATAGGAAGCGCAGCCGCATTAGGTTTCGGATTTCCTAATCTCGCATTTGCCAAAAGTGACAATACCTTAAAAATCGGGCTGGTGGGATGTGGAGGAAGAGGTACCGGTGCGGCTAATCAAGCCTTGAATGCGGATCCTAATGTTGTACTTTATGCAGTTGCTGATATATTTGAGGATCGTATAAATGATTCTCTTACTGCGTTGGAAAAGATACATGGTAAGAAGGTTCAGGTTGATAAAAGTCGGAGATTTACCGGTTTTGATGCTTATCAGAAGGTTATAGATTCTGTGGACGTTGTTCTTTTAGCTACTCCCCCTGCGTTTAGGCCTGTTGAACTGGCCGCTAGTGTAAATGCGGGTAAGCATGTTTTTTATGAGAAGCCCGTCGCCATTGATGCTCCCGGCGTCCGGATGGTAAAAGCGGCGGCGAAGAAGGCTAAAGAAAAAAATCTTTCACTTGTTTGTGGATTATGTTTTCGTTACAATTCTGTAAACCAGGCTATTTACGAAAAAGTATTGGGAGGGGCAATCGGAGATATTAAAGTAGTCTCTGCTATTCGTTATGGTGGTCCCTGGCATGAACCCGTGCGGCAGGCTGGTTGGACCGATATGGAATATCAAATTCGCTATTGGTATTATTACAATTGGCTTTCAGGTGATTTTAACGTAGAGCAGTTTGTGCATAGTCTGGATCAGATTTCGTGGGTATTGGGGGATAAAGTGCCTATACGTGCTATTGGAACAGGCGGGAGGCAGGAGAGAACTGCTGCGCAATATGGTAATATTTACGATCATTTTGCCACCGAATTTGAATATGAAAATGGAATAAGGGCGTTTGCTAATACCAGACAGCAAAAAGGCGCTTCCGGCCGTAATTCCGTAGAAGTCTTTGGCACCAAGGGGAACGCTTACTATACTGGCAATGCACAGAAAATAACTGGCGAAAATAGCTGGAGTTTTCAAGGGAAAGCGAATGACATGTATCAGGAAGAGCATAACGTGCTTTTTAATTCTATCCGGCATGGCAAGGGCATCAATGATGGGGAGAGGGCTGCCAACAGCACAATGATGGCTATATTACAGAGAATGGTTGGTTATAGTGGGAAGACAATTAGCTGGGATGAAGCAATAAATAGTGACCAGGTGCTCGGACCCAAAGAGTATAGCAGGGATTTAAAGTACGTGGGGCCGGGCATTGCGGTTCCCGGAGTAACTAATGTACTAATTTGACATTTAAAATTCCTTTTATGAAGATTTTATTTATGGTGCTGCTTCTGGTGTTTGGCGATGGATTATGCCGGGCCCAATCAAATTTTGAATTTGTGTTTGGCGAATCGCTGAAGTTTGAGTCTGTTTTTTCACAAAACAATAAGAAAGGGGAACCTTTAAAATGGATCAATGTAAATACCAGGAAAGATACGTGGTCTTTGAAGGACGGCTTGCTGATTGATTCCGGTGAACCAATAGGGGTCGTCAGATCTGAGAAACAATATGAAAACTTTATACTACATGTTGAATGGAAGCACCTGGATCCCGGTGGAAATTCCGGTGTTTTTGTGTGGAGTAATGGGGCTACCGTAAAAGAAGGGAATCCTTATCCTAATGGTGTAGAAGTACAGATACTGGATCCTGATTGGATAAATATTCACAAGACTAAAGACGGTGAGCCTCAAACGAAAGCTTATATCAGTGGTGAAATGTGGGGCGTAAATGGCTTAATAACTACTCCGGATAACCCCAGGGGTGAAAGAAGTAAGGGGCTTGAGTATAGGGTCAAAGACCATGGGATATGGAATGTCTATGACGTCGTTTGCGTAGATGGCGTTATTAAGCTCGCAGTAAACGGAAAATTTGTTAATGGGATTAGTAAGGCTTCTCAAAAGAAAGGATACATTTGTATAGAGTCCGAAGGTGGAAGAATTCATTTTCGCAACTTTAAAATTATTGAACTGCCACCCGGAATAACCTCCCCGGAACAATCAGCTCCTATCCTTTAATTTATTAACGTATTTTTAAAATGAGGTATATATTGATCTTTGGGATTGCCATCAGTTTTTCTCTTTTGTCTTTTCAAATGGCGCAGGTTCCCCATAGCACCCCGGATAATTCTGATTTTGCATCCTATGCTGAACTGATTCCCGGCTCAAAAGAGAGCATAAAGATGATTCCTGTTCCGGGAGGATCGTTCACGATGGGTAGCCCAAATAATGAGCCGAAAAGAAACAGCGATGAGGGGCCACAGCGGCTGGTAAAAGTTGATTCATTCTGGATGGGCGCTTATGAGATCACCTGGGATCAATTTCAGCAGTTTATAAATGCTAATCTAAAAAACAAAAAGTTTAAAATTAAAGGTAAAGAGGTTGAGGTAGACGGTGTTACATCGCCTACTGCGGAGTATATTGACATGAGTTTTGGAATGGGTAGGGAAGGAGGTTACCCCGCGGTAAACATGACTAATTATGCCGCCATTATGTTTGCCAAATGGTTATATGTACAGACCGGACATTTTTATCGGCTTCCAACAGAAGCCGAGTGGGAATATGCTTGCCGTGCCGGAACGACCACAGCCTATTATTTTGGTAATGATGCCAGTAAGCTAAAAGATTATGCCTGGTTTAAAGATAATACTAAAGATGGATACAGTAAGGTAGGCCAGAAAAAACCAAATGCATTTGGGCTTTATGACATGTTAGGAAATGTGTCGGAATGGACGATGGATCAGTTTGACGAGAATTATTTTCAGCAATTGAAGGGTAATCCTGCGGATAATCCCTGGGTTAAGCCTACAAAGCTCTATCCTCGGTCGGTGCGGGGTGGCTCCTGGATGGATGGGGCTGACAGTTTACGCTGTGCCAGTCGGGTGGGATCGTCCGCAGCCTGGAAACAACTTGATCCTCAGATTCCAAAAAGTCTTTGGTGGTTAACTAGTGCGCCTTTTGTAGGATTCAGACTGGTTAGGCCTAAAGTGACTCCTCCTGCAGATGAGATTAATAAATATTGGACAGTAAAAATGGAGGATTATTAGGGTGAAATATTGGGTCTACTGGATTTGTCGTTCTTTATCTTAAATGTTAAATCATATTTTTTAAATAATCAAAGGGCTATGAAATATATTTTTTTAGTTGTTTGCTTTTGGAGTCTTAATGCTAATGCTCAAAAATATACGAGTTTATTTAACGGGAAGGATTTGTCGGGCTGGCATATCTACGGAACCGAACAATGGTATGTGGATAATGAGGGCAATATGGTTTGCGAGAGCGGGCCTGAAAAAAAGTACGGCTATCTCGGAACAGATAAGGTGTATAAAAATTTTATACTTGATCTTGATTTTAAACAGGAAGCAAATGGTAACAGCGGGGTGTTTGTCCGTTCCTCTATCGAAGGCACCGGCAAGTATGGCCCAAATATTACCGGATGGCAGGTGGAAGTAGCTCCTTCGGGCTTGCATACAGGAGGGGTGTATGAATCAGGACGTGGTGGTCGGGGTTGGTTGATAAAACCAAGCTCCGAAAAAGAAAAAGTATTGAAACAGGGCGAGTGGAACCATATGCGAATTAAAGTAAAAGGGAATAAATTGACCTCCTGGCTTAACGGGGTAAAAATGGTTCATCTTAAGGACGCGAAGTTTGGGAAAGGGCAGGGGCAGATTTCGCTGCAGATTCATAGCGGAGGTGGTATCAAAGTTAGATGGAAAAATATTCAAATCAAAGAGCTTTAAACGTATGAAGTATAAAAATACATGGCTACAGGAAGCTGTAAATAGATTATTTATTAATAGAACTTATATTAAACTGACCCTTTTGTTTTTTATCTCGCAAACTATTTGGACTACAGCGATTGCACAAAAAAATAATACGAAATCTACGGTTAAGGTGGTCATGAGTGCGGTTGATGGACTACAGTATGACCTTGTCCGGTTCAAGGTTAGACCCGGGGCAAAAGTTAAGATCATACTGACTAATAAAAGTAAGGAGGAGCATAACCTTATCGTTACCGCATCTGGAGCGCGTCAATCTATAGTTAATGCTGCTTTGCGCTTGGGACCCAAGGGCAAGGCTATGAATTATATTCCTGAAAAAAGTGAAGTTTTATGGACAATTCGCCTTCTTTCGCCTGGTGAGAAGGATTCTGTAACGTTTGTCGCCCCAAAGCAGCCTGGGGTTTATCCATACGTATGCACTGTGCCGGGTCATGGATCAGTTATGTATGGAGCTCTGTATGTGCAATCACACGGAAACATGCCCGAAATCGGAACTGATGTTAATATTCCTCTTATTCGAAGAAAAAAAGGTCCTATTGTGGGGATGAAAATGCATCACTAGTCTGGTATAATCAATATTATTGATATATTTTGGTTTGCTACCACTCATTTGCGCAGTTCTATTAATGCTTCCTGATAAAAGGTGAGTTATGGCACTAATTGAAGCTAATGAAATAGCATCATGCCGGACTGTGATTCAAAATGATTAATTCGTAATAAAACCGCCTTCACTTTTATGCAAACACAACTCAAGGCCAAGCTTGGCTTTTTCATGTTTCTCCAATATTTCGTCTGGGGTTCGTGGTATGTAAGTATGGCGACTTATTTAAGCCGAACGCTGCAATTTGGAGGTGAACAAATTGGCCTGGCTTATGGGGCATTTGCAATTGGGGCTATGATTTCTCCATTTTTTGTGGGCTTGATTGCAGATCGGTATTTCGCCTCGGAAAAAATATTGGCTGTACTCGGAATTGTCGGTGGCTTGCTTTTGTTTATTCTTCCTCAAGCCACGGCATTTGCCTCATTTTATCCAGTTCTGATCATCTATTGTGGATCATATGTTCCAACACTCGCCCTGGCCACTTCGTTATCTCTTCACCACCTTACCAACCCTAAGCGGGATCTACCTCTCGTTAAAGCATTCTCTGCGGTGGGATTTATTGCGGGAGGGGTAACGTTGAGTGTGGTATTTGACGCTGAGCAATCGGCTGCGCAATTTTATATTGCAGGAACAGCCTCCTTATTTCTTGGTTTATTTTCGTTCGTGTTGCCACACACGCCCCCTAAGAAAACCGGCAAAGATGTGAGGCTTCGCGATGTATTGGGGCTGGATGCCCTGGCGCTTCTAAAAAAGCCTTCCTTTGCCATTTTTATTGCATGCACGTTTCTGATTTGTATTCCTCTCTACTTTTATTTTGTCAACATGAACTTGTACGTTACGGAATTAGGTTGGAAATATACAGTCGCAAAAATGTCACTGGCTCAGGTGTCTGAGTTTGTCTTTCTGCTCTTATTGCCATTATTCTTAAGATGTTTTGGGTATAAAAAGACCGTTGCTATTGGAATTGTTGCCTGGGCCGCCCGATATTTTCTATTGACGGGCAGTGTTGATGCAGGTTCGTTACAGACAACGTTTGTTTACGCCGCAATTTTACTTCATGGAGTCTGCTATGATTTTCTCTTTATTACAGGGCAGCTTTATGTGGATAGCGAAGCAAATGAGCGAATTCGGGGTGCGGCTCAAGGGTTGATAGCATTTATCCTTTGGGGTGTTGGTGCATTTGTGGGAACTCATATAGCCGGAATTTTTTTAGCTTCGCATACATTGACGTCATTAAGTGGTAGTATTGCCCATGATTGGCGGGGAATCTGGATTTATCCGGCATTGGCGGCCGTTATTGTTCTGGTTATTTTTATGGTTTCATTTCGTGAACCCAAAAGCAAGGCTATACCGTCTGCGGGCTTAAAGCTAAAAGGAGAAGGCGCGGAACTGCTTTAAAAAAAATGTGAGGATCATTCAAAATACTTTGGTTAATCGAAAGATAAAATAAGTCATTCAAAAAATGAAATAGACTATGAAAAAATTAAATGTTGGGATTATTGGGTATGGATGGGTGGCCACGGCGCACATTACTACGATCAATAGCGGAGGGCTTGGACAAGTGAGAGCGATATATTCTTCCCGTGAGTTAGATGACCGAAAGCTAAGGGGGAAGTGGGGCTCGGAGATTAAATCTTATACTGATTTAAACAAGATGCTCAGTGATAAAGAACTAGATGCTGTTTCTATTTGTAGTTATTCTTATCAGCATAAAGAACATGCAATTGCTGCAGCAAAAGCGGGCAAGCACATCATATTGGAAAAACCAATGGCTCTCAGTTGGGATGATTGCCTTGCCATAAAACATGAAGTAGAAAAGGCAAATGTGAAATTGTGTATCGGATTCGAATTAAGGTTTTCAAATCAGGCTATTTCCACAAAAGCGATTATTGATCAGGGGTTGATTGGGGATTTACACTATGGTGAGGTTGATTATTTTCATGGAATAGGGCCGTGGTATGGGCAGTTTTATTGGAACGCAAAGAAAAGCGGCGGTGGCAGTTCGTTATTGACTGCAGGATGCCATGCATTAGATGCCCTTCTTTTGTATATGGGGAGTGATGTAGTTGAGGTGACCAGTTACGACACCCGCTCAAAAAGTAAAATTTTTGAGCCGTACGAATACGCAACGACAAGTGTAACGATACTAAAATTTGAAAGTGGAAGAATAGCAAAATGTGCGGTAAGTGTTGATTGCCTCCAGCCGTATTATTTTCATACGCACCTGATCGGGAGCGAAGGTAGCTTATTAGATAATAAGCTTCATGCTGAAAAGCTCAAATCCGATAAATTTAAGTGGAGTGAAATGTCAATGAAAGCGGTGGATTCAGGTGACGTTGCGGATCATCCGTATCGCCTTCAGTTTGACACTTTTTTTCAGGCAATCCTTGATGGGACGGAAATGCCTTTAACTGGTTTAAACGATGCGATCAAAACACACGAAATCATTTTTGCTGCTGACCGGTCTGCTTCTACCGGAAAGATGGTTAGATTATAGTGTCGACATGTACGCAATTTGTTTTATATTCTCCCTGCATTTGATCAGGAATGAGTAACGAGCGTCATGATCGCTTCAAGTACTTTTTCTTTACTGTAACTGTCCTCAACGATCTGCCGCCCTCTGTTGCCTTTTTCGGTAATCATCGGAACGCTGGCGAAGGATAAACTGTTTAAAAAGTTAATAATCTCCTGTGAGCCGGAGTAATTAAAGGCCCAGCCGGTATCACTTTCTTCGACGAACTGAGCAATCTCGGTCTCCTTATTACCAATAAAAAGGATTGGTTTGCCTGCACCCAGAATATTATAGGATTTTGAAGGCACACCAACACCGTAAAACGAATCCTTGAGGCTAACTAACCCTATATGGCAGGAATTCTGCATTCTGTTGAGTTCTTTTCTTGGAAAGGCCGGCAAAAACGTTGTGTTGCTAAGATCCATCTCCTTGGCAAACGCCTCCAGGACCGGCTTTTCAGAACCTCCCCCCGCAAAGACAAAGTGCAACGATGGGTTATTGACTTTTTTGAGGACCTCCAAAAAGTCCTTCAGATTCTGCAAGACCCCATGATTGCCGGCAAATAATATGATTAATTTACCCTCCAGCCCATATTGTTTAACCGCCTCATTGAAAAGTAATGGATCAGGCCTCACCGTTTCAACGTCCGCCCAATTAGGAATAATGGTGATATCACCGGCCCGGGATAAAGGAAAGGTTTCTAATAACAGGTCCTTCATATCCCTTCCTATTACAATTATCTGATCGGGTACTTTCCGGCATAACTCGAAAACCTTCCTGGTAATTTTATATACTAAACTCCATTTCCTAATATATCCGCCCGTAACCAGGTTTTCCGGAAATACATCGTGCATTAAAACGATATATTTGAAACGTTTAAAAACCCTTAGAAACGAATACAACGGGATGATAAAGGCGGGGTTAGAAACAACAAATACCTTTTCCCCTTTTCTGATCCCGAAGCCTTTCAAAAATAATCCGGAGGAAATACCTGCAACGCGAAATAGTCTTTTGACCGGATGGTTTTTATCGAAGTTAAAGTGAGTAACCCGGTGCAGGATGACCTGCCCGTTCAACCCGTCCTTTTCAACCCTATTTTTTTTCCCATCATAATCCGCCGGGCCACAGATTACATGCACTTCATACTGCTGCGAAAACCTGACGGCAATTTCAGTGGCAATATTCCCGGTAGCAATATCCGTATCCGGATAAAATACTTCCGAAATCAGCCACATCCTTTCTTTCATTCTTAACTATTTACTCCATACTACGCGGTTAATATAATCCGTGTAGCTCAAAATTATTCGCACAACTTTCTCAGAAACATTCGGCATAGAATAATCTGATACCTGCCGGAAATTTCTTTCATCTCCTGTCTTTTGGTATTCTAACTGTACCAACCCCTGCATGACCCTTTCGGGGGAAAGGCCCACCATCATCACACTAGCCTCCTCCATTGCCTCAGGGCGCTCATGTGCCTCGCGAATATTCAGCGCCCGAAAATTTAATATGGAGCTCTCCTCAGAAATGGTTCCACTATCCGACAGCACCGCAAACGCATTCATCTGCAAAGCGTTGTAATCATGAAACCCCAAGGGTTTTAGAAATTGCACTTCCGGTCTTACCACAACCTGTTTTTTCTCAATCATATTGCGGGTGCGTGGATGGGTAGATACAATAACCGGGTATTGATATTTTTCTGCTATCGCATTCAACGTATCAATCAGCCCCTCGAAATTTTTCTCTGAATTGATATTCTCTTCACGATGTGAAGAAACCACGAAGTATTTTCCTTTTTCAAGATTCAGTCGCGCTAAAACATCCGACTTCCTGATTTGAGGCAAATAATAATGCAGCACTTCAAACATCGGCGAGCCTGTCTTTATAATCCTGTCCGCAGGCAGCCCTTCCCTTAACAAATACTCCCGGGCAATATCACTATAGGTTAAATTGACATCTGAGATGTGATCCACAATCTTCCGGTTTGTTTCTTCCGGTACACGCTGGTCAAAGCAACGATTTCCCGCCTCCATATGGAAAATAGGAATCTTTCTTTTCTTTGCCGGAATCGCACACAAGCAACTATTTGTATCGCCCAATACCAAAAAGGCATCAGGGTTCAGTTCCTCCAATACCGGATCGATTTTAATCAGGATATTCCCAATTGTTTCGGTCGCCGTTTTTCCGGCAGCCTCCAAAAAGTAATCGGGTTTACGTAGTCCCAGGTCCTCAAAGAAAACCTGGTTTAACTCATAATCATAATTCTGGCCGGTATGGACTACGGTATGTTCAATGGCTTCGGATTTATCCAGGGCAGCCAAGACTCTCGAAAGCCTGATAATTTCTGGCCTGGTGCCAACAACCGTGAGTACTTTCAACTTTTTCATGCTGGTATTTAAACTTCTTCAAAGTAGGTATCTGAATCTTCAGGATCATATGGTTCATTGATCCAAAATATGGTATACAACTCTTCGGTGCCTGTATTTTTGATATTGTGTGTGTACCAGATCGGCATATCCACATAAGCGGGTTCTACGCCGTCTAAGTTGAAGTCCAGTACCTCGCCGGTCCCTATTTTTCGTAACTGAATAAGGGCCTTCCCCTTTATAACGGCAAAACGCTCGATTTTACGGGTATGGTAATGATTACCTCTTGTGATGCCGGGCACCGTTGTCGAAAAGGAGCATTGCCCCCCTATACCCAGGCGAACGACTTCCACAAATGCACCACGTGCATCAGTATGTTGTGTAAACTTCCTCGGGAAATAACTTTGTAAATCAAAATAGCACCTGAACGTGTTAAACAAATTCATGTCGAACGAACTTTCCAGCACCGGAATTTCCCCTTTTTCAAAATATAATTCTTTGAAATAATTTAGTTTTCTTAATATTTCTGATACTTTGTTTGTAGAGGTATGAGGCACTCTGTATTCTTCCCGGGTTTCTCCTTTTTTTATTTGCTCGATAATTTCATTCACTAATTCCCCCACGTAAATCAAATCTACTTCTGCGTCCTGGTGTATCTCCGGCGTTTCACCATGGGTAAGCTTATGACAAAATGTAGCAATAAAGGAATTATAATTCGGCATCCCAAAGGGTCCGAACACATTTGGTATCACCAGGCCGGTAAATGTGCCGCCGGAATCTTTTGCCCAGTTTGACAGCATCCTCCGACCTTCTTTCTTAGATTTGCCATAGAGATTGTCTCTTTCTTCCTGGGAAGAAGAAGAGAATAAAACGTGGGCTTTAGAACCCGTTTTTTGTAGGGCACCAATCAATTTTTGAACAAGTTCAATATTGGTATCATATAGTACCTGCGGGTCCGGATGACGGTTCAATGCGGCCAGGTGAACGATCACATCGCAATCACTGACAAATCTATCCAACAATTGGGGTTTGTTAAAAAAAGAAATATTGTACGGAATTCTTTCAAAATCACCGATACACAACCCAAGTGTATTAAATAAATGGGTCCCTACAAATCCTTCCTGACCGGTTATGCCGACTTTTATCATAAGTGGAGTGTTCCTTAACTTCTTTTTGATTAATATAATTTATCAATCTTTGAAATAATCAATCGGGTAAATACAATCGTCATTTGTAATACCCAGGAGGTAATCTGACATGGTTAACAGTAATGATCCCTCATCGTTTGCGACGATCGCTGTAACGTAGCCAGGAGGTGTATACAAAACGTCCGGTAAATCATAAGAAAGCTGAAAGGTTAATTGCTCTAAATCTGGTGAAGGGTTTTCCCATTGATCAATTTTAATCATGCGTATGGTGAAACTCCCGCTCAGCGCAACGAACCACCGGCTTTCAACTTTATGGCCCTTCCAGCCTCGGACAAATTCGGTGTCCCTGTTTTGTATGATGTACATACGGCGAACGCCTAACAGATCAAAAGTATTGTTATGCTTGATTGAGCCTCTTTCGTCTTTCGAGATAGCTCCTTTTAGAATATAGGGTTCCATGTTAAGCAGGATAATGATTTACATTGGTTTCTCCTAAAACATCTTCACGTATCAGCGGGAGTGTCTTCAGCAGGTTTTTCATCCCTTCCAGGTCGAGGCGGTGCGTATTATGCGAATGATATTCTTCAATGGCACCGACTTTTGTATCACCCTCGGAAAAAAACTGTGCGTAATTCAAATCACGATTATCAGCGGGGATACGGTAGTAATCACCCAGATCTTCAGCCTTCACCATATCTTCCTTATTCACCAGGGTTTCGTATAGCTTTTCACCGTGTCGGGTTCCAATAATTTTGATCTCACTATTACTATTATATAATTCCAGCAAGGCTTTAGCAAGCGTTTCTATTGTAGCGCCTGGCGCTTTCTGTACATAGAGGTCCCCCTGCCGGGCGTGTTCAAAAGCATAAAGTACCAGATCCACGGCATCCTCCAGGGTCATCATAAAACGCGTCATACCCGGATCTGTGATGGTTAATGGCTTTCCAGCTTTTATCTGGTCTACAAACAATGGAATGACCGATCCGCGCGAAGCCATTACATTGCCATAGCGGGTTGCGCAAAAAACGGTTTTACTATCATCCAGGTTTCGGGACTTGGCTATAGTAACTTTTTCCATCAATGCCTTGCTCATGCCCATGGCGTTTATGGGATATGCAGCCTTGTCTGTGCTCAGAACTACCACCCTTTTAACCTCATACTTTTCAGCGGCTGTTAATACATTCTCTGTGCCCAGTATATTGGTCTTTACTGCCTCAATCGGAAAAAACTCGCAAGATGGTACTTGTTTTAAAGCAGCGGCGTGAAAAATATAGTCCACTCCTTTCACGGCGTATTCCACACTCCGCGAATCTCTCACGTCGCCTATATAAAACCGAAGTTTCGGACTATTCAACCGGTTACGCATGTCATCCTGCTTTTTCTCATCCCGGCTGAAAATCCGAATTTCGGAGAAATGGTCTGTATTAAGGAATCTTTGCATCACTGCGTTCCCGAAAGAACCAGTACCGCCGGTAATTAATAAAGTTTTATTTTGAAACATGTTTTATCTATGTAAAGTATTTACTATAAAATTGAATCGAGTAGGAAATTCATTATTTTTCCAAACCTTTCTCGGGGAAGATCAAATTCCCGAACCCTTTCTTTTCCTTTTTTTACCAGCTTATCCTGTAAACTCTGGTCATTAAGAATCCGTACCAGCTTTTCCGCCGCGTCCTCGGGTGATTCAGGGTCAAAATAAACCGCTGCGTCTTTACAGATAGCCCTTGCAAACGGGAGATCTGTCGTAAGAATTGGCTTTCCTGAGTACATGGCTTCTGGATAAACCGCTGTGAAGGTTTCCAGCAAAGTTGGGGCAAAAGCAATATCTGATTCCCGGTATAAAAAAGGACAATATTTTGGAGCCACATTGCCCAGGTTAATTACATTATCTATACCATTAAAAATTCGCAAGAAGTCTTCCTGGCGTATGGTAACAACCAACTCCACTAAAATACCCTTTTCTTTCAAAAGGCGCAACATGGGTGGTATTAATTCAAAACCTTTGTGAGGATAATAACTTGAGATATACAACAGCCTCTGATACTTTTTCTCCGGCAAACCAGGTAATTCTTCAAAAAAAACTTCCCTGAAAAAATGACTACAATTATTGGACGCAACAACAATGCACTCTTCCTTCTTCCCCAAAAACCGCGCAAGCCTTTTTCTGCTGTCCTCTGTTTCGGTCCAGTATTTTGATGCCTCTGTTTTTAATAAATACTGTTGGAACTTTTTCTTAATCCTGTACTTAAGGGTCCTCCATCCTTTCCAGATTTTAAAGAAATAGGTGTCCTCGTATAAAAGGTACCCATTTGCAAAACCCATGATATGGGGAGCCTCTGGTTTCCAGTAGCATGGCCCGAAAACGGTTATAACCGCATCCGGCATTATATTATTTTCAAACTCAGAAAGCCGTTTCCGGAATCGAAAAAAATTCGTCATTGATTCGGAAGGATGAATATCTACATTTAAAAAATGCATGTGACTAGCACCCTTGTACTTCTCCGGAAAAATTACTTTTGAAGAAGCCGTTCCCAGAATCACGTAAAACTCAAAATCTTTAACCCCTGAGGCTTCCTGTACAAAGGAGTCTGCCACCTGAAGTGCACCCCCTTTCTGAAGATTTGAAACATTGATGATTATCCTTTTCTTCACACGCAATCTTCTAAAAGTAACGATAATTTTTTTAAGGAATTTTCAGGGTTACTCTGAGGGCATTAAAGGCTTTTCGATCTTAGAAATTGCACCTGATCTATTAGTTAACCGGACTAATACTCGTATAATCAAAAGTAACAGTACAGAATATACGCAGAATTTATAGATGACATTGGCACTATATGCATACCAACGCGGATAGGTAGCCAAAACCATCACCACATAAATCTGAAGGTAAATTGATGCTCTATCCGGATATTTTATAATTCTTCTGAGAATTGTCCCAATAAATATGCTCAAAAAAAGTACTCCAATATAGGATAGGTATACAAAGAAGTATATAGGAATAAACCCTCCTCCTCCCGAAAAATAATCGGCCTGGCGGTAGGCCGCCAGGTTGGCCTGGGGTGGCAGCCAACTGTATGGTACAACTACTGCAAGTATATTATAGAGAAATATGGACAATCTTTCACTGATACTCAAAATACCATCTGTACAGAAACCATATAATCTGGAAGAGCTGTAGTATACATCGATCTGGTTACCAAAAAAACTGTAACCAGCAACCTTCAAATTTTCCGTAACCAAATTGTAAAGTTCATGAAAGCTCAGGTCGGGAGCGCTACGGAAGAATCCGAAGGCAATAAAAAAAACAACAAATGGTAATGCCAGCAAGATCAGTTTAAACAGTGATGTACGTGCGTTATCAAAATGAAGTATAAAAACCAGTATCAGGCATTGCAACATCTCAATTCTGCCGCCCAATAATATTGCTTTCAGGCAATAAAGAGCAGCTATTGCGATTAATAACAGTATTCTTATACGATTTCTTCCGGAAAAATAAAAAGCGATCGGATATAGTACCAAAAAATACTCAAAAATTGCAGTACCACCAAGATTTTTTGTTGTTGATGCTTCCGTTGCATAACCTCCAGCTTCGAAAATTGTCCCACCAGTCCTGCCAAAAATCAAAATTAAAATTTGGGCAATCAGAATAAAATAAAAAACCATTGGCCGGTTATCGCAGTTTATGTAGTTTCTTAAGACGACAGGGCGGTGAATTTTTGGCAATAACAATACAAAAACAGCCCAGAATACCGATAAAATGATAAAAACGCCAGTGTGGTAAACCTCCTTATCAAAATCCAGGTCCTCAACCAGGCTTAACGGAAATTCTGGATTAGCAAAATGCCAATAAGCAACAAGTGTATAAGGCAATATGAATATAAGAAAGAATGCAAAAGGCTTAAATTTTCTGTACTCAAGAATAAGAAGAAATTGCAAAATTACCAGCAAGACCGAAAGGGCGCGAACCGGTGCAAGATTAAAATATACCATTACACAAAAGGCCAGTACAGTTACCGCCAGCCCTTTTATAGCATAAAATAGAATATGTTTAACCTCTTTCAATTCCCGCTTTTTGATCTTTGGCCAATTGATTCATAACTATTTTGACCCGATCGGTTACTTCATGTTTATCATAGTTTACACGATCATACCCGTTTCTCGCAATTTGTTCTCTTAACTTCTCATTTACAAGATAAAATCTGATTTTCTCCTTTAGCTCTTCTTTTGACCGAAAATAATCAGCATCTTTGCCTTCCTCGAACATACCCGCAAGGTCCGCACTGTACTGTGAAAGCATAAATGTTCCGGTGGCCGGAATTTCAAAACACCGGCGGGTATACGTGTCCGAATTAAGGGTAGACAAAAAAACCAGGGCAATTTTTGCTTCATTAATTACTTTATTATAATCTTTTCCTAGCGCCGCAATAGGTCCCATTTTTTTAGTAAAGTAATTGAAGCTATTACTTCTGTGCCATTCAGGCCCGTAGAGTTTCAAACTAATTCCCTGTTCTAGTAAATATTTTATCCATTCATCGCGTCCATCGTTCTCATAGTGCCCGATAAATATCACATCAAATTTTTTGGGAACATCCATCTTAAAGTTCAACGTCCGGATAAAATAAGACCGTAATAGGCTAATGTTATGGTAACCCGCATTTATATAATCCTGCCTGTTCTTTTCCCGGTAGTAGAATATATGCGTGCAGTACGGTAATCCTGCGAAAAAGTCCTTCCAAAATCTTTTTGGATAATGGCTGCTGAAAGGATCATCATTGTTGTAAAAATAAACGACGCTTTTTCCGCTGCATTCGGAGAGGGTTTTCTTTTTGATAAAAACAGGCCGGTAAAAAAAAATACAATCAAAACTTTCTTTGTTTACCCACCGCCTTAAATCCCTGTTGATCTTCCAAACTGATGGGCCCCATGAACGTTTCTTTTGGAAATTATAAAACTTCCTGAACAGCAACTGTTTCCTCTGAAAATATTTTCTAAGCACAAATTTTTCTACATCAACTCCCATTGTTTCCAGAGCATTACAAACAGCTTGCTCGTGTATGGAAGATATAAAATCGCCCACGACCAGAAATTTCAATTTATCCATCACAACTTCGGGGTTTTACCCAGTATCTTTTTTATTCCCCTTATGAGTTTGTCACAGTTCTCCTTTCCCAGGAATAAAAGCGCATAATAGTACAGATAATAATGGTAGGTACGATTCATGCCAATTTCTTTACGCAGTCTTTTATCATACTCCAGGAATTTCCTTATCCCATTGGGCCTTTGAATGGAAAGCACAGGATATGCATATTTTGATAAATCCGTTAAAAATATGTTTGTTGCGCTAATGCCTTCGTGTTCGTCAAAATAGCCGGTTACCACTAGGAAAGATTTCATAAAATTGATGGAATTATCCACACTAATCCTTCCCGGCGTATATTTTTCTTTCTCATTTTCCGATGAACCAAACTCGGGAATACCGCGTGCACTTTCATCCATTAATGTTATAGGAATATCGCAATAGGCAGAAGGATAATGCAATACGAGTTTTGCGCACAGAAATAACTGATATAATAAGGTACCCTTAAACCGTTCTGTATTATACCAGGGCAATACAAAATCCCTGCGAAAACAAAAGCCGGAAATAAAAACTGATTTCCGAAATAAGGTTGCAAAAGCTTCCTCACCGGGTTGAAAAAAAGTATGCTCCGAGAAATAACGAAAGTCCTCAGAACCGTTATCTCGGTGGACGACCGCATATCTCCTCAGAATATAAGCCGGATCTGGGTATGTTTTCAGGAACCCGATGTACTCATCCAGCCTGCCGGGCTGAAAAATATCATCATCGCCCATATACATCATATATTTCCCCGATGCCCTTTTTATCAGTTCCTTCAGGTTCTCATCATAGCCGAGATTCGTTTCGTTCAGGAATAAGTGACAGGGAAGGAGGCTGTTTTCCCTGAAGGCGTCCACTTGCTTTTGAATAGCAGCCCTGGCAGGACTTTTGTCTTCACATATTACTACTTCAATCTCAGCGCTATCTTTTGCATCAATGCTCTTTAGAAGCCTTATGAGTTGCTCGGGCCTGTTATATGAAGGCACACAAATAGATAAAAACGGTCCCGCCATTATTAATTAACTTTCGATTTCTTTGGATGTTTTATTTGGTTCCATCAATTGCAATAAGACTCCTGAGGTGATCAAAAGCAATATTATCCGGTAACGCTACAAGATTCCAGGTCCTGCTGAAATCCTTATCCAGCCTTCCATCCATCCTAAGTCGGTACACAGTATAATCACCTCCTAAAAAAGTCTTGACATCATCAATACTAAAATGCTTTCGGGTTACGTGATTAAATTCAAAAATTATCAGAGGCTTTCTCCTTTTTATAAACTCAGCTCCTCCCTTCATGATTCCCAATTCCGCCCCCTCAGTATCAATAAGAAAAACGTAAACTTCGTTTTCGGGAGTACTACCAAATTCATTATTAATGGTTGTGGCACGAAGTGTTTTCCCAATGGAAATGTCTTCTGTTATACCCGATGCAGTCGAATTTATTGTATTAAAATTAAACAAAATGTCTTTTGCCGTTTCAGAAACCGGGGATTTAATCAGTTTGACATGATGGAAGTTGTTCAATTCTATTGTATTCTCAATAGCTGATTGTTGCTCAGGCTGGGGTTCAAAAGCAGTCACTTTCTTTACACCGGGATTTGATGCATAATCAAGAACAAATTCGCCAACATTCCCCCCAATATCCACAAAATGGTAGCTATTTCCGTTTTCACCGGCAAAAACAAGATCTAAAAATAAGTGCGTCTCTTTTTCATTGAAATGGCCATTGATAAGGTTGCCATAATTATCCGCAATTCTATGATTAAAAAAAAGTTTCTTCCCTTTAACCTTAAAAATAGAGTCCTTATTAACACGCCTATATAAGTATCCAAGTCCCGGAATGTTTACTTTAAATTTCTCATGCACGAATTCATGCAGTCGTGCATACAACTTTACGAGAGCAATCGACATATTCTTAATATTTAATGTTATACTTTTTGACCCACTTGCTTAATATTAGCACAGCAAAAAGTCTTGAGGAATTTGCGTAACCTTTTTTTACATTCCTACACAAAGTAAGCACAAAGTCCTTATTTAGAAATTCAGGTAGATGATTTTGCAGATCGTCCATAAAGAAATCAAACCATTTATCGGCAATCCAATCATTCAAAGGAAGTGAAAAGCCCTGCTTGCGGTCCACATCAAAATCAACCGGCATTCGCTTTTTCAAAAGCTTCTTGGGAAGTATTTTCAGCTCTGTATTGGTAACTTTCAGGTGATCCGGAACTCCTGAAAAGGCAAACTCAACAAGGTCCCTGTCTAAAAACGGCGCCCGCATCTCCAGGGAATGCGCCATACTGGCGCGATCAACCTTTACCAAAATATCCTCTGGAAGATAATATTTGAAATCGCAACGGCCCATGTCGTATGCCAACAGCCCTGAATCCTCCAATGCTGGCTTGGATGATAGCTTCCTCATCTTTGGCCTCCAGTCCTGAATAATCATTTTTGCGATGGTGTCTGCGTCAAACAACCGGTTATGATGGAAACGCACGAGTCCGGCACCCGGCAGATTCTTTAAGAAGTTCCTTCCCTTAAAGCCGACAGGCAACAGGGATGCACCCCCGGCCATTCCCTTTCTAATAAAATCGGGGACTCGCCCCCAGCTGTTGTGCTGTTCAAATAAAGTTCTGTAGGTAGTATATCCTCCAAAAAGTTCATCGCCGCCATCCCCGCCCAGCGCTACTGTAACGTGCTTCCGAGTAAGCTGTGAAACCAGGTAGGTGGGCAGCATGGAACTGTCACCTAGTGGTTCGTCATAATAATTGAGAAGCTCATCTATCATTTCATAGCCGATCTCATTGCCGCTGAGCTCAATATGCTCGGTTCCAAAATATGCTGCTACCTGACGGGCATATGCTGCCTCATTGTATTTACCGAACCCTTCGAAAGAAATATGAAAGGTTTTTACTTTTTCCGAAGCATGTTCAACTGCGTAGGAAGTCACCAGCGAACTATCCACACCACCGCTCAATAGAATACCTAGGGGTACATCAGAAATCAGTTGCCGTTTTACAGCAGAAGACAATAAACTATCCAGTTTTTCCAGTAATTCCTCACCGGCCGACGTTTCGCGTTCCATTCCCGGCAAGTCCCAGTAGGATTGGATAGTACAAGTATGGGTTGGTACATCGTAGATCAGGTAGTGGGCAGGTTGAAGTTTGAAGACGGATTCAATAAATGTTTCACCCGATTTTAAAAACCCATCCTCAAGGTACTGCTTAAGCGCGAGTTTATTGAGTTTTCGGGGCAGGTTTTCGTCGGGCAGCAATTGTTTTAACTCTGATGAAAACGAGAAACCCTCGGCATGTTGCCAGTAATGCAATGGTTTCTCTCCCGCCCTGTCCCTTGCCAGGAATAATTTTTGTTCCCGCCTATCATAAATAGCTATAGCAAACATTCCCACAAAATGGGTAAGAGCTTTCGGACCCCAGGCCAGATACGCATATAAAACCGTTTCTGTATCAGAGCTGGACATGAATTTATAGCCCAACGGAATCAAATTTTTCCTAATCTCCTGGTGATTATAAACCTCCCCGTTAAAGACAATAACGAATCTTCCATCTGGCGAATGCATCGGCATATGGCCATTGTCCGACAGATCCAGTATCGCAAGCCTTACGCTACCTAATCCGATATTATTATCGTCATTAAACCACACCCCCCGATCATCAGGGCCTCTGTGATTTATCAAGGCAAGTTGTTCCTGAAACGTTTCCTTATTAATCTTGCCTTTTTTTAGTACCCCAAGTATCCCGCACATTCAATTCCTGAATTTTATTATCAAATTTTCCCCTTTGCCATGAATGGAGTAAGGGTTGTGTTTTGCAAGACATCTTGAATAAGAGGCCACACTATCTTCAACGTCAGGATGTAATTCAATAACTATAACACTAGTTAGGTCAAGAAATGAGATATCCGCATTAAAAACGAACCTCTCCGCGCCTTCAATATCTATCTTAAATATATCAACGGCATCCATACTATTCTTACGCATGATCGTGGACATCGAAAAACCATCAACCCGATTTTTTACTTTTTGGCTTTCGCCTTCACCAATTCTGAACCCCCAATCCCCAAAATCCTGATCAACTATGGTTACTTCCCCATCCTCACCAGAAAGTACCCAGTTAAAAACTGAAATATTAGGTCTTTGTGAAGAATTTATCCTCAATAACTCAAAGTTTCCTGACTCAGGTTCTAAATTAATTATTCTAGCGTTCGGATAGTTTACAGAATAGTACAATGAGGTAAGCCCAATATTTGCACCGGTATCTATGATAGTATTTACAGATCTTTTTCCAGGTTCGATTTTATATACTTCATCAAAAAATATTTCAACAAAAACCAGCCAATCCGAAGTGCCCTTTCTTAAGCGAATTTCAAGATCATATTTACTGATCCTGAATTTTACAAGATCTCTTGCATTTGAACACCTTTTACATTGATTAGTACTTTAATTATACTCCATGCATTTTTAATGCCATACCGTATTATACTCTTTAAGATAATTTAAAATTGCCTATACGTCATTTTCCCTTTATTAAACTAAATGGACTCATTAATGCGGAAATAATCCTAAAGATAAGAATCTTGGGCCCATAAAAATTACTTTCCACCATTTTAGAGACCTTCATTGCTTCACCATGTTCTCCGCGCCTTTTCTTAGCAATGTAAATTCTAAGCATTAATTTGAAGTGAAAATTTTCCCATCGCTTTTTAAGTAGTGCTCTTTTCTCGAAGGTTGAAAAGTATGCGGGACGATCAAGATACTTATAGATCATATCGAAAAATTCGTCCTGCATATTAGCCGTACCCATTCTCGAGCTCCAATTGCCCTCGTGCCGGCGGTTTAAAACGCCAAAATGAGGAAGGTAAACGATTTTGAAACTCCCAGCAACCCTGATATACCAATCTGAATCCGATAATTCATAATCAGGGTCAAATTCCCCCACCTCTGCCCAAATCGTTTTTCTGAAAACCATCGTAGAAGGATGAAAAGGCCAGTTGAAATATTTGAGATAATATTCGAAAAAATTGTCAGCATTGATCTGGTATGGCTCATTAAACCTCCTTGAATCAATATGAACCTGCGACAAAATTGACCCGTCAATTTTATTAAACTTTCTCCGGGTAGAACCATTCTCAAAAACACTTGCAAACTCGGAGTGAACCATTCCAATATCCGGATGTTCCTCCAGGTAACCCACAGCGTATTGAATATGGTCAGAAAAGAAACGGTCGTCATCACTGCACCAAGCTATATATTCTCCGCTACAGGCATTAATGGCAGCGTTCCAATTTGGCACCCCACCGGTGTTTTTCGTTTGCTTAAAGACTTTAACGCGAGGCTCGTTACAATATTTCTCTTTTAACCTTTCGTATGAATTATCCGGTGAGCAATCATCAAAAACAACCACTTCGTACACCGGGTACGTTTGATCAAGCACAGCCTGTATGGCCTCGCTGACCATTTCGAAACGATTCCAAGTGCCAATAGCGACCGAAACTTTAGGATAATCTTTCATGTTTCAAGTTTGCACCTTCCCGGATATTCAATAAAACGATTGTAGTGATTAAGGTAAACAAATTGGCAAACAGATAAGCCCAAACAGCGCTTCCAACCTGAAGTTTGCCAACATAATAAAAGGTGATACCAATATAAGTAATCGCAAATACTACCTGCGCTAAAAAGAAATCAAATACCCTTGCCTTTGCCCAAAAAATCATACCGAACAACCATGTAACTATTTTAACCAGCTCACCTAATATCTGGACAGAATAAAACTCATTAATAACGCTAAACCTCGGGGAATACAAAATCAGGGTAACTTCAGACCTAAATAAATAGAGCAGGATTCCTGCAAGGGCCAGGGCGGGCATTACTAATTTCAAAAAATTAAATATTTCGGCCTTTATTTTTGAGTACTCCTTTAAACCAGATAAAATTGGAAGATAGTAAAAACTAATCCCGGCCGTAATTACCATAGTGTACATCGATCCGATCTTGGTTATCGAATCCCAGTAACCTGCCTGTTCTAAATTCTGATTTCTTATTATTATTGTTCTGATGATGACGGAAATCCATGGCATAAGTAAAATAGAAATAATTCCCATTACGCTGAATTTTGTCAATTTTCTTACCAAAGATTTTGTAATTGGTTGAGATTTAAACAGAGTATTTTTATTATAAAATGGAAATTTTTTTCGCATGAAGTAGTAAACACCAAAAAAACAAGCAGGTTGAGCAAAGATCAAAGCATATAAAACACCATTCAGGCCAAAAGAAAAAATAGATGCGGTAACTGCGATGAGCACCAAAACATTTGAAATTATATTGAGGATAATTAAATCCTTAAATTGTCGCAACCCATTGATGATAGATACAGTTAAATTGGCGGCCGAACCAAAAAATACAAAAGTCCCAAGTGCAACAAAGTACTTTCTATACCCACTATCCTGAAACAATATTAAACTGAGAGGATCAGAGAATAAAATAAGGCAAATCCCAGTAACTACCGAAAAAATCAGGCAATACTTGAAAATATTATGAATAATAACTTTAAGATTATCGCTATTGTCTGCGTTTTCGGCTACTAAAGAAGTAATCCCGGTATCAGTTGCGGCAGTTCCCAACGCATTAAAGCTTACAATTAAATTATTCATTTGCCCCATTATGGCAATCCCGGAAGGACCGAGAAAAAGGGCCGCAACCTTGTTTGTAATAAAACTTGTGATAACTTTCAATACCGTGGAAATTGAAGTCCAGCTAAAAACCAACAGAAGTTTCTTGTTTGCTTTCAGATTTCTAATAAATTGATGAAACATGGTAACTCCCTAAAGCTAAATGGATTTAATAATTTTGGCTGGTACTCCTCCAATCAGGTGATTAGATTTAAAACTACTAGTTACGACCGATCCAGCAGCGATTACACAATTATCACCAATTTTTACCCCTTTCAATACAATTGTATTATTCCCAATCCACACATTTGCCCCAATCTTGATAGGTTCGCACAAGTAATCAGAAGCGTTTCGTTTTAATGGATCGACATTATGAAAGTCTGATTCAATTATCTGCACGCCAGTTCCGATTCTGACTTTTGGACCGATTTCAACCCAAGTTCTGTCGCAAATTATTGTCAGGTTATTATTACAGGAAACATCGTTATGAAAGATAATTTTAGAGCCCAAAGAACGAGCTTCGAGATAACTGGTTCCTGATAAAAAAAAAGGACTATCAATCTGGCCAAATGCAACATCAGCTCCAAAAACGATTTTTCCCTCACCCCTCACTATGGTTGGTTGATTAAAAAAAGGTTTCCCGTCTACAATTTTTTTGTTTGAACCGAAAGAATAAAAGAAAGATCTGATCTTGTTTAGTCCAAAGCAATAATAGTTTTTAAACTTTGTATTAGAACTCATTTGTAAAAAGATCGCAATTTACTAATAATATATTGTTGTTGATCTTCCCTCATTCCAATAAAAAGTGGAATACTTAAACATTCTGCGGCAAGCTTTTCCGCAATCGGGAAATCGCCGGTATGATAGTTTAAATCCTTATAGGCATCCTGCAAATGCGGAGGAACAGGATAATGTATCAGGGTGCTGATTTCATGATCGTGTAAGTATGATTGCAGTTTGTCTCTTTTGTTTGTTTTAATGACAAACATATGATATACATGAGAAGCCCCTTGTGCTAATCTAGGTAAACGCAGTTCATTAATATCAGAAAGCTCATCGTGATACCTTTTGGCCAGTATTTGCCGCTCCTGATTCCATTGGTTCAGATACTTAAGTTTCACGGAAAGAATTCCCGCCTGTAATTCATCTATTCGGTTATTAAACCCCTTCACTTCATTATAATAGCGCTTCTGAGAACCGTAATTGCGCAATACCTTTACTTTTTGGTCAAGCAATTCATCGCCAGTTGTGATAGCGCCTGCTTCGCCCAGGGCACCCAGATTCTTAGACGGATAGAAACTCGTGGCATTAAGGTGTCCAAAAGAACCGGCGAGCCTGCCATTGTAGGCAGCGCCCTGGGATTGGGCATTATCTTCTATCACAAACAGATTAAACTCCTTGGCCAACGCCATTATTTCATCCATTTGCGAGCATTGACCGTACAGATGAACCGGCATTACAGCTTTTGTTTTCGGAGTAATTAAAGGAGGAATTTTTTGAGGATCAATATTAAAGGTTCCCTCATCCGGTTCACAAAATACAGGTGTGGCACCACTATAAGATATCGCCAAAACGGTGGCAATATACGTATTTGAGGGTACGATTACCTCATCACCCTTCCCTATACCTAAAGCAAGTAACGCTAAATGGAGAGCGTCCAATCCATTGCTTATTCCGGTAGTAAAAGCCACTTGTGAAAATGCAGCATAATCCTTTTCAAATTGCCTGGTCAGCGGACCAAGAACATAATATTTGCTTTCAAAAAACGAGTTAAAAACTCCGGATACTTCCTCCCGGATCGTATCGCTAATTTTATCGAATGACAAAAATGGAACTTTCATTATATCTTTTTTAGTTTCCCTTCCGTCTCTAAAAATATTGCTCCTGAAGCTGATTGCCACTTCCCCTTCTGTAATGCTGTCATCTTGACCCCATCCTCATCCACCCATCCATGTTGCTTTGCAGGATTTCCATAAACGAGGGCATAATCCGGAATATCTTTTGTAACAACAGATCCAATACCGGATAAAGAAAATTGTCCGATAGTAATACCGGGCTTTATAATACTCCCTGCTCCCAAAGATGCTCCTTTTTTAATTCTAGTCTTTGCAAATTCTACTCTTTTTTTACTTCTCGGAAAGAGATCATTTGTGAAAACGACTGATGGGCCGATGAAAACATCATCTTCAATTTCAATACCATCCCAGATATGCACGCCACTCTTGATGGTAACATTATTTCCGATAACTACGTCGTTCTCGATAAAAGTATGACAATTTATATTACAATTATTCCCTATCCGGGCGTTCTTTAAAATGACAGAATATTGCCAAATAGTCGTTCCCTTCCCGACTTTCTCAGTTTGAACTTCGGCTGTGGGATGAATCATATAATCTTTATTTCCTCTTTTCATCATTTATATAGTGGAGATAATCCTGGTATTCCCTGATATAGTCTGAGGTATCATACGCATGCGAGGTAAGCACCAGACATATCGCGCCGCTCGAAAAATTTATTTCGCTTGCCCATATTCCGGGAGGAACATGTAACCCATGAAACGGCCTGTTAAGCTGAATTTGTCGCTTAGTATTCCCATCATCGAGTAATACCTCAAAACTTCCGCTGGCAGCAATAAGTACCTGATGACATGATTTGTGTGCATGAGCCCCTCGCGACTCCCCTGCAGGGATGTCATAGAGATAAAAAATTCGTTTAACATCAAAAGGAATGTCAATGCCGTTATGGATTGGTGTAATGTTTCCCGAACGGTTCTTCAGCCTGGGGAAAGTTAAAATCGAACAATCAAAAACAGTCATTATGATTCTACTTGTATGCGTTTGTACTCATCAAAATTCCTAATATAATCATCAGCATCATAGACCTGATTCGCCAATACAAGTGCCAGGGAATTGGTTGAAAAATTTTCCATATGCTTCCAAATCATGGGCGGAACCAATATGGCATTATATGACCGGTTTAAGAAAAACTTTTTTTTTGAATACCCATCATTTAATACAAGATCAAAACTTCCGGAAAGGCAGATGATGCACTCATATAAAGTTCTGTAAGCATGGCCGCCCCTGATTTCACCTCCCGGCACATCATAGATCCAGTAAATTCTTTCTATCTCAAACGGGATATGCGCAGGGTTTTCCAGAAAAGAAAGGTTACCCCGATCGTCAAGAATTTTGGGAAGCTGAATTTCTTTTACCGTGTTCAACAACATTTGATAATACTCATTTTACTACAAATTTCAATAGCTCTTCAGGAACATCGCTGCCATTAGGGTGCTTAAACGGTGGTACCTGAATATTTTCCACCCGCATCATTACTGAATTCTTCGGATAGTTTTTCTTTTCAATCTGTAACTTTTTATCTCTATCCTGGGTAAAATCCAAAAGTTTTGCATCAACAAATCCTCTCAGATTCTGTAAAACCATATTATTGGGAATATTAATAAGCCGCAATGCCGCCGGCGCTTTATAGGAACCTGAGGAACCGTAAACAGCATAACAATCACTATTGGAAATCACCACCCCGTTTGGCCAGACCGGATATGTAGTGTTTGCCTCCGCAAAGTTATTAACCAGGGTGAAAGAGCCAGGTTCTCCTCCCTGGCGAACTCCGTCAATGGTTACCAGGTTATAATTGTTAATCCATGCAGGTTCTTTGGCCCCCGTTTGAGGGGGTACAGGAACCAGTAAGTTTTTATCGAAATGAAGCACTCCTCTGTTAATTATCTGGGCTCCATACTGTCCGGATAAAGGTGCAGCAGTAATCCAATTATCATACATATCAACTTTATCGCCGTAAATAATATCCAAAACTTTACTATTGTTAATAAACCGGTTTTCACGAATAATATTAACTGCAGACTTGGAATTCAGTTCAATGGCAGTATAGTTATTCATGAAATCACAGTCGCTAATTGATATCTTTCCTGCGTCAACATTATTATTATTAAGCTTCAGAGCAATTCTAAAGGCAATGAACTGTAGTCCCTCAATTGACGCCTGCCATCCCACCGCCTGAACAGCATCCATTTTATTCACTTGGCTGCTTACCGGTATCAATACCGCTTTTTCTCCTATGAAACGGAGATATGTCCCTCCTTTAAGAGATCTGGAAATTGAATATGTACCCACTGGAAAAAAAACGGTTTTTGCTGCACCAAAATAAACTGTATTTTTCTCATAAATGCCGGGTATTGACGGGCGGCTAAACCCTTCTTTTTCGGCGAAATCAATCGCTGCCTGAATTGCTCTAGTATCATCAGTCTTGCCATCCCCTTTTGCGCCATAATCTTTTACTGAAATATACTGTGCATTCTGTGCCGACACTCCCGGAAAAACAGAACTACCATTTATTGCCAAAGCTAATAACAGGAAACGAAGTAATCCTTTCATAAAAAATACGTTTAATGTAACTGAAAGTATGACTTATACCAATCGGCAAACGCTGCAATACCTTTCGTTAAATCCGTCTCCGGTCTGAAACCTGTTAATTGATGAAGGTCATCAATATCGGCGTAAGTTACCGGTACATCCCCGGGCTGCATGGGAAGAAATTCCTTAACGGCCTTCCGTCCCAGTTTTTCCTCAAGCACGGTTATCATTTCCAGCAGATTTACCGGACTATGATTGCCGATGTTTAGCACCCTGTAACTGGAATTCTGTTCATCCACATACTTCTCATTCTCACCAGGGATCTTATCGATCAATCTTTTAACAGCTTCCGTTATATCATCAATATAAGTGAAATCCCGTTTCATTTCCCCGTTATTAAATACTTTTATAGGTCTCCCGGCAAAGATGGCATCGGCGAACAGGAACATCGCCATATCCGGTCGGTACCAGGGGCCATACACAGTAAAAAAGCGCATGCCGGTTACCGGAATACGGTACAGATGGCTGTAGGTATAGGCCATTAGTTCGTTGCTTTTCTTGGTGGCAGCATACAGCGACACCGGATGATCAACCTTATCCAGTGTTGAAAAGGGTATCTTCTGATTCATACCATACACGCTGGAGCTGCTGGCAAAAAGAAGGTGCTTTACCGGAAAAGTCCTGCAAGCCTCAAGCAGATTAAAAAACCCCACCAAATTATTTTCAATATAGGATCCGGGGTTTGACAGGCTATACCTTACCCCTGCCTGGGCCGCCAGGTGAATAACAAGTTCAAAAATACCATGGCGGAATATTTTCAAAAGCCCTTCCTTGTCTGTAATATCCGCTTTTATAAAGCTGAAATTCGGATACTTACTACTGATCACTTCTCCTGCTTTATCGGCGTCCTGTATTCCCAGTTCCGAAAGTCTCGCCTTTTTCAAACCCGGGTCATAGTAGTCGTTAAGGTTATCCAACCCAACGATATTATGCCCTTCTTGGATCAACCGCGAAACCAGATGCATGCCGATAAAGCCGGCAGCCCCGGTTATCAATATTTTAGTTTTCAAAATACGCTGAATAATTAGGTTATGCGTTACGGGTCTTTAATCCGGATTGGCCTCCCTGATTGCCAACAGGCCCATTGTTCATAATGCTTTGTACAAATCTGCGGAGTAATAGAAAAGCCAATATCAGTAGTAGCCCAATCAACGTTCCGATGATGGCTGATCTCATCTTGCTAGTTTTGGTACTGTCAAGAGGCAATACCGGCTTGTCCACCACTTGTAGCAAAGGTGTCTCCTTGCTCAGAGATATTTTGCTCAATTCCAAATTTTTAATCAACTCCGGCAAAACAGCCTGGTTAACTTCTGCGCTTACTTTAGCGCTTTGTATGGGTGCCACCCTTTGGGTTTGTCGTGTAGGGTTCAGATTGGGTGTAGCATCCGCCACTCTCGCCGCTCGGTAAATAGCCCCCGTCATTACACCCCGTACCGAATCTGCCTTATGCTGCAGGATGGCTACGTTCTCCAGTGATTTTTTAGTCTTGGTAGTCACATAAAAATCATTCACTCTCGCCACCAACTGCTCATTGAATGCTTTGGCAAAAAGTTCGTCTTTTGCTTTTACGTCCACTTTAATAATACTTATTTTTTTATCTGGCTTGGCAACAATAAGATAGTTTTTACTAATATCTTTTACAACTGTACCTACAATACTATCATGTAACAACTGTTCTTTACCGGTGCTGTATTTGTTATCAGACGTAAAATGAATATTGCGCAATTCCGGCTTTTTCCACTTTTCCCGGAGCTTATTAAAATCAATATAACGGTGAATCAGCAATTGATTATCTCTCTGGTCAACCAAAGACGAAAGCAGGGTGCGCTCGATCATGCTGCGGGATTTATAGAGCTCAATAATATTATCTCCCGTGAAAAGACCTCCACCACCCCCGCCAATATCAACTCCCACCATAGAAGCTATACCAGCATATTGGCTTAATCCATTACCATCGCCCGTTTCCAAAACAAAAGTAGTGGTAGCCGTATAAACCGGTTTCTTTGAGGCCGCATACCAATATCCAATGGCTGCGCCCAATAATCCAAATAACAGGATGATATACCATTTCGAAAGGAGGTAGCGAGACCATTGCTGTATGTTCAGGATGAGCTCCCTTAAGGATATTTCATCCTGGTTCGCTTGTACTGTGGCAGTCTTTGTGTTTTCCTGCATGCTATTTACTTTATAATAGAGATCACCAACGCCGCTAAAGTAGCCACCGCGGTGCCAATACCGACCCATCCCTGCGCACTCATTCGTTCACGCTCCGCTCTTTGGGGTACTGAAATTTCCGATCCGGGCAGAACCTTAGGATAGCTTCTGGCAAATAAAGACATTCTTGTACCATGCACCTCGCCGTTGGCATAGGTTACAAAGGAACGGCGCTTCAGCGCACGCTGGGTAAAGCCACCGGCGCTGTTGATGTAATAGGCGAGTGTTCTGCCAGGTACATATACCACGCTGTTAGGCCTCAATACCTCGCCACTGACTTTCACCGTTTGCAATAAGCGTGGGATCCGAATGATGTCTCCGTCTTCCACGATCAGGTCCCGCCTGGATTGCGGATGTTTTAAGATCCTTTCCAGGTCGATTCCCACCAGGTCCGACTCAATTATTTTCTCCGCTATTTGCCTGATGCTATCTTTTGCCCCCGCCTGCGACAGCCTTTTCAGGTTCAACCGGTTTAACTCACTCTTTTCCTGATCGGTGACTATGTTTTTGCTTTTACCCGCGTCAGCGCCCGGGCGTTTCAAAGAAGCCCCTTCCGCGAAGGCGAAAGCCGTAAGACCACCAGCTCTTTTGATGATATCAGAGATCCGCTCATTTTTATAATTCACCGTGTAAATACCCGGATAAAGCACTTCTCCCTCAACGCGCACTTGCTGCTGCTGGGTGTAACCTTCTTCTGAACGAACCGAAACGATATCAAAAGGCTTCAGCAAAAATTCATTGCCCGCCAAACCAAGCGCGCTGTCTATATTTACGGTGAACACTTCTGCGGTTGCAGCGGATTTCTGTGAAAGGTCCGCGCTCTTTATCCTGCGTGATACCTCAATCCGTTTGGGCGTTGCGCCTTCCTTAAAGCCGCCGGCCATTTGCACCAGGTCTTTTACGGTCATATTATCCGCGTACCCAAAAGTTCCGGGAGCACGAACCTCACCACCAACGCTGACTTTATATTCTTCCCTCAGATCAAATATCGATGAGATCTGCACCACATCCTCCCGCAGCAAGGCTATGTCGGCGGAAGAATTCTTTAAGACCTCAGCCACATCAAAGGGTACGATGGAGGTTGTATTATCCGCATTGAGCCGGATGATATACCCACGGTTCATGAAGGCATCTTCCCTCAAACCGCTCGCCTGCTTAATCAGTTGGGAAAGCGTCAACCCTTTTGTAAGCTCAAAAGTACCGGGGCGGAAAACCGCGCCCTCGATCTCCACTTTGTTTTCGAACCGTTCCAGGATGGGCTCCACGGTGATTTTATCTCCATTTTTGGCATGGTACGATGCAAAATCATTGGCGGCTATATCCACTATCCTGCGCTCCGTGGGTGTATTCTGAAATACCTTCACCCTCGCGGTGTAGGCCATATCCGAAAATCCGCCGGCAAACCGGAGAATATCACTAAAGGTTTCATGGGGCAATACCTCAAAAATGGCTGATCGCTTCACTTCTCCCACCACATCCACACGGGTATCATATACCGGCACCTGGATCACGTCCTGATCCTGTAAACGCATGTTGCCGGATTGCACTCCATTTAGCAAGAAGTTATATACATCAATGGTGCTGACTACCTGGTTATTGCGGATGAGCTGGATTTTGCGGAAAGACCCATTATCTGAAGGCCCGCCAGATGCATACAAGGCGTTGAAGACAGTGGCTAAAGAAGGTAACGTGTAGGTCCCCGGCGTTTTCACCTCCCCGGTAATAATGACTTTGATGCTGCGGATATTACCCAGGTTAACGGCCAGTTTCGTTCTTCCTGAACGCAGACCGGGATAGGTGCCTGCCATCGCAGACCTGATCTTGGACGCAGCCTGCTCAATCGTCAATCCGGCCACCGAAATCCTTCCCACATATTCCATTTGAATGAATCCTTCGGGACTAACCTTCAATTTATAGGCGGCTTCGTTGTCTCCGGTGAGATCCACCAACAGTTGGTCATCCGGACCGATTACATAGCCCATCGGTGTGGCCATGCGCAGGTCCGGCTCAAAAGTGATAGCCTTGTTACTAAACAGTTCAGCCCCGAAAATCCTTGATTTTGGAGTACTGGCGCCAGGTTTGCCTGTTTCACCAGCTCCAGACACCTCCCTGCCCGTACTCTCTGTCTTTTCGGAAGATCCTGGTTCGGCGGCCCCGGAAGGCTGTTTCCTGATCTTCTCTACTCTTTGCCTCAACTTTTGCACCTCCTCGGGCTTCATGCCCTGGGCTGTCGCCATTTCCTCCAATTGTTTGTCTGAATATCCGGATTCAGAAGCCCGCTGCATCATCTGTTTGACCTGGGCATCTGACATCTCGTCCACCTTTACCTTACTGTAATCTGTCTGCGCCTGGGCATGACCACCGGGCAGTATAGCCAGTACAATAGCTAGCAGAAGAGAAACAAGGATGATGTTGACTTTCATATATTGCATATATTAAAAATCTTATTAAAAAGGTCATGCGGCCTGAAAGGTGAAAATCGAACCGGCAAATCACAGCTTCGCCAACTCAGTCACAGATCAGGCTACGACTACTCAGAAATCACTCAAGGCCTGCATTGCATTGAATGAGGTGCAAATATAAACGTAGTTGACCGTTTCAGAAAAAACGAAACAACCGATTGTGGTAATTCCAGCAAACAAAGGCAGGTGCTTTGATTGCCGGTAAATAAAGCCAGGCTGGTTTCGGGGAAATAAGCATGTGCAGGTTAGCTGGCGGGGATGGGCTGTTTTATTAGATGGGAAGGTTAAGTCTGTTGTCCGGCGTTTAGTGTCTCCTTTCAAACTCCTTCGGCTGTTTATACCATTCTTCACTCGGTAGATTTTTGAAGTATTCCCAGGTCATGCGGAGGCCGTCGGCGCGGGAGACCTGCGGTTCCCAGCCCAGGAGTTGGCGGGCCCGGGTGATATCGGGTTTGCGCTGTTTGGGATCGTCGGCGGGCAGTGGCTCGTAAACGATACGCACGCTGCTCCCGGTGAGTGCCAGCACCTCTTCAGCGAATTCTTTGAGCGAAATTTCATCGGGGTTGCCGATGTTCACCGGGTCAGTGTAATCGCTCATCAGCAGCCGGTAGATGCCTTCCACCAGGTCGCTCACGTAACAGAAGCTGCGGGTCTGGGAGCCATCACCAAAGACGGTGATGTTCTCGCCGCGCAGGGCCTGACCGATAAAAGCGGGCAGCGCGCGGCCGTCGTTCAGCCGCATCCGGGGACCGTAGGTGTTAAAAATACGGACGATGCGGGTATCCACCTGGTGAAAATTGTGATAGGCCATGGTAATGGATTCCAGGTATCGTTTGGCTTCATCGTACACGCCGCGGGGTCCCACGGGGTTTACATTGCCCCAGTACGCTTCGTTCTGGGGATGCACCAGCGGGTCGCCATACACTTCGCTGGTAGACGCCACCAGGATCCGGGCTTTCTTGGCCTTGGCCAGGCCTAAACAGTTATGAGTACCTAAGGCGCCCACTTTCAGGGTCTGAATAGGAATTTTCAGGTAATCGATCGGCGATGCCGGCGACGCGAAATGCAGGATATAGTCCAGGTTGCCCGAGATATGAATAAATTTTGTCACGTCATGGTGATAAAATTCAAATTCTCTTAGGGGAAATATGTGTTCGATGTTTTTCAGATCGCCCGTGATCAGGTTATCCATCCCGATCACCTCATAACCCTCGCGGATAAACCGGTCACAGAGGTGGGAGCCCAGGAATCCGGCGGCCCCCGTTATTAAAACGCGTTTACTCATGTCGTTTGATAGTAAAGTTTCAGTGTCAGTCAGTTATTTCACGCTTCCACCCTGGCCCGGCCGATGCTTTCGTAATGGAAACCGTATTTCTTCATTTCTTTCAGGGTAAAGAGGTTGCGGCCGTCGAAGATGACCTTATGTTTCAGGTTGTTCGCCATGATCCCGAAATCCGGCGTGCGGAATTCATTCCATTCGGTCGCGATCACCAGGGCATCGGCGCCCTTAAGGCACTCGTAGCGGTCGGCGGCGTATTGGATCCTGTTGCCCCATTCCTTTTTCACATTGCCCATGGCTTCCGGGTCGAAGGCGGTGACTTCAGCGCCGGCTTTGAGCAGCGCATCCGCCAGCACCAAGGCTGGCGCTTCACGGATATCATCGGTATTGGGTTTGAAGGCCAGTCCCCAGAGAGCGATCTTCTTACCCTTTAAGTCATTATTAAAATAGCTTAGGATTTTTGGGAGCAGTGAAAGCTTCTGGTCTTCATTCACATCCAGTACGGCGTTCAGGATCCGGAAATCGTACCCGGCATCCTCAGATGATTTCACGAGTGCTCTCACGTCTTTGGGGAAGCAACTTCCCCCGAAGCCGATACCGGCGAACAGGAAACGTTTGCCTATCCGCTCATCGGCCCCGATACCCCGGCGCACCATGTCCACATCGGCTCCCAGCCGCTCGCAGAGGTTGGCGATCTCGTTCATGAAAGAGATCTTCATGGCGAGGAAGGTATTGGCGGCGTATTTGGTGAGCTCGGAAGATCTTTCATCCATGAAGATCAGCGGGTTCCCCTGACGCAGGAATGGAGCGTACAATTCTTCCATCACGGCCTTTGCTCTTTCGGAGCCGGTTCCTACGATAATGCGTTCAGGTTTCATGAAATCGTCTACGGCCACGCCTTCGCGCAGGAATTCGGGATTGGAAACCACATCAAATTCGCCGCTGTAGTGCTTGCGGATCGTTGCCGTAACCTTATCGGCTGTTCCCACCGGGACGGTGCTCTTGTTCACGATCACTTTATAATCCTTCAGCATTTTGCCGAGCTGGTCGGCCACGGCCAGCACGTAGCTGAGGTCTGCCGAGCCGTCTTCCCCGGATGGGGTAGGGAGGGCCAGGATGATCAGTTCTGCCGCATCAAACCATTCATTGATATCCGTGGTGAAGAAAAGTCTTTTTTCCTTGATATTTCTGTTGAACAGGTGTTCAAGTCCGGGTTCATAGATGGTAAGCGCACCGTTTCTCAGCTTTTCCACTTTCGCGGCGTCCACATCCACGCAGGTAACGGTATTGCCGCTCTCCGCGAAGCAGGTGCCTGTCACCAGTCCCACGTATCCGGTTCCTATTACGGTAATATTCATATTTTGAGATATTAGTATCTAGATACTAGTATTTAGATACTAGATGTTAGATTTTAGTATTTAGACATTGAAGTGTATGGCGCGGTTTAACCGTTTGCCCTATATTTATTCTATTGTGTAACAGTGTCTAGTATCTAGCGTCTAGTGTCTAGCGTCTTAGCCCGCTATCAGTCTCTTCAAATAAGATCCATATCCGCTTTTGATCAGTTCGTTCGCTAAGACTTCCAGTTGCCCGGTGGAGATGAATCCGTTGCGCCAGGCGACTTCCTCGATGCAGCCTATTTTCAAACCCTGCCTTTTTTCGATCACCCGCACAAATTCTGAGGCGTCGGTGAGGGAGTCGAAGGTACCGGTATCCAGCCAGGCGGTGCCACGGTCCAGGACGGCGACGTGCAGCCGGTTCTGCTCCAAATATTTTTTATTGACATCGGTGATCTCATACTCACCGCGCGGTGAGGGTTTTAGTTCCTTGGCGATGCGGATCACATCGTTATCGTAGAAGTAGAGTCCCGGTACCGCGTAGTTTGATTTGGGCGACTGAGGTTTCTCTTCAATGGAGACGGCAATCATGTTCTCGTCAAACTCAACCACACCATATCGCTCCGGGTCTGAGACGCGGTAGGCAAAAACATATCCGCCATCTACATCTGCCAGGGATTTGAGGCGGGTGCTCAGACCGGTGCCGTAGAAAATATTATCGCCCAGGACCAGCGCCACTTTATCTTTACCCACGAAATCTGCTCCGATCACGAAGGCCTGTGCCAGTCCGTTAGGCACTTCCTGCACGGCAAATTCAAACCTGCAACCCACCGATGATCCGTCACCCAGCAGTCTTTTGAAACTTGCCTGGTCTTCCGGTGTAGTAATCACCAGCACTTCCCGGATGCCCGCCATCATCAGCACCGACAGCGGATAATAGATCATGGGTTTGTCGTAAATCGGCATCAGTTGCTTACTGATCGCCTTGGTAATGGGAAACAATCGTGTGCCGGAACCCCCGGCGAGAATGATACCTTTCATTTGTTTAGACGTTAGATATTACCCGCCCGTACCGAACGGTACGTTCGGGCGGGGATGCTAGAGTCCCCCGTACTGATTCTTATAGTATTTCTGATATTCACCACTGGTGACACTTTTCAGCCATTCCTCATTCCCCAGGTACCAGTCGATAGTGAGGGCGAGGCCCTCTTCGAAGGTTACGGTAGGATGCCAGCCCAGTTCTTTATTGATCTTGGTGGCGTCGATGGCGTAACGCAGGTCGTGGCCGGGACGGTCTTTCACGTAGGTGATCAGCGACTCGCTGGTACCGGGCGGATTGCCCAGCTTCTCATCCATTTTCTTCACCAGCAGTTTCACCAGATCGATATTCTGCCATTCGTTGAACCCGCCGATGTTGTAGGTCTCGTGGTTCTTTCCCTGGTGAAACACCAGGTCGATGGCGGCGGCATGGTCTTTCACATACAGCCAGTCGCGCGTGTACTTGCCATCGCCATAAACCGGCAACGGTTTCTTGTGAATAATATTATTAATAAATAGAGGGATCAGCTTTTCCGGGAAATGATTGGGACCGTAGTTATTAGAGCAATTGCTGATCACATAAGGCAGGTTGAAAGTCTCGCCATAAGCCCGTACAAAATGGTCCGACGAGGCTTTGGAAGCGGAATAGGGTGAATTGGGCGAGTAGGGGGTGGATTCGGTAAACAAGCCCTCCGCGCCCAGCGCGCCGTACACTTCATCGGTGGATACATGATAAAAACGAGGCCCTGTAACGCCGGTACCGGACGCGGATAAGCGGTCCTTCCAGGCATTCCTGGCCGCGTTCAGCAGGTTGACCGTCCCGATGACGTTGGTGTACACAAAATCCAGGGGTGATAAAATAGAGCGGTCCACATGGCTTTCGGCCGCCAGGTGGATGATCCCGTCGGGGTTGTAAGTGGAGAAGATTTCGTTTACCCGGTCCGCATTTACGATATCGGCTTTTTCAAAAACGTAGTTTGGCAGCTTTTCGATATCCTTCAGGTTTTCCAGGTTGCCGGCGTAGGTAAGGGCATCCAGGTTCACAATGCGGTAGGAGGGGTATTTGGTCACAAACAGCCTCACCACGTGCGAGCCGATGAAACCGGCGCCACCCGTAATAATAATGGTTTTAGTCATTTAGTCAGGGGATCTGAGATCCTGTTTTTAGTGTTTATTTGGAAGTGAGTTTGGATTTATCGAAAAGTGCGACCAGGGTGTACCCGAGGCTGTCGATGACCACTTTTACTTTGCTGTTTTGGAAATCGATGACGCGACCTTCTTTTTCCACGAACAGTCCTTTTTGGACGGTCACGCGTTGATTTTTTTCGATGTGATGAATGGCTTCCACGTCGTCGTATTCGTCCAGAAAGCGTTGGATCCTTTCAATCTCCTTTTCGCGGACAACGGCGGGTTTACCTTCGTGCATCACAAAATTGACGACTCCCGGTGTTTCTCTCACCTTTGTTTTTTCGGCTTCGGTTATGCGAACAAAGACGTAAGAGGTAAATAATGGCACTTCAACCAGTTTGAGGCGGTCGCTCCATTTTCTGAATGTACGGTTTAGGGGGCACCACGCGATCATGCCGTTTTCGGTCAAAAGTCCCTGGACTTTCTTTTCCCACCTGGCCCGGCAATATATCACATACCATTTCATCGGATCTATTTTCTACAGCTTCGCCCTCTCAGTCCCATTTGTTTTGAAAAAATGCGGACCAAACCCATACCCGTGCCGGGTGGCGAAGTTCCGGCATCGGCTTGCAAATATAGCAGTCTGTCAGGTTACAATAAAAATTCAGGGAGGGTATTATTGAAATAGAAGGGGGAAAATTGGATCGAGTACATGCTATTGAAGTTGTTCATTTAATTACGAATGTTCAATGACGAATTACGAATGGATTCGTAGCAAAGGAAATTTTGTCTGAGAATGTTGTATTCGATGAAGTTTGGGACCCGCATTTTCATTTTTAGTTCATCTAAGCCTCGTAATTCTGCAATTTGTAATTATCTCGAGCCTCGCAATTCGTAGTTCGGTAATTCGTAATTAATTAAAATTTTGTTAACTAACTCGTATTGATTAGTTTTACGTATTAACCGGAAATTAGACTTGTGTGGCACCAGATGGTTGAATTTTTCGCCGGTAGTAAAAATTAACCGCACCCAGATGAGCTATAGCCTGATCATTGCTGATGAAAATAAATCATCCCGGGACTTGATCAAATTCAAGATTGAAACGGCTTTCGACAGTCAGTTGAGTATTGTAGCTTCCTGCTCTAATCCAGCCGAAACCATCGGTTCTATTTTCATACACCAACCCCGGATCGTACTGGTGGATATCAAGATGTTCGATAACCACCACCTGGATGTAGTAGAACGCCTGTTGTCCTCAGGCACCCAAAAACTGGAGATGGTGATTATCGCCACCGAAAACCAGCTACCCATGATCCGCCGGATCGTCGAGATCGGCATTGCCGGACTGCTTATTAAACCTGTGAGCGCCGAGGATCTGAAGAAGACTTTAACCAGGGTGGTATCCCGGGTAGAAGAGGCAGGTCTGAAAGATCGGCCCGTGGGCCAATTCATCACGCTGCGTTCTAACCGTTCGCGGTTGATGATCAACCAGGACGATATTGTCTATATTGAATCCAGCCGGAATATCTGCAGTCTCACTTTAAAGGATGGCATGGTCAAGACCATCAATGAAAACATCAGCTCGATAGAGCAGCGATTGTCCCTTAAACAGCTTGTACGTATCGATAAAAGCACCATACTTCACCTCGGCAGAATCGTGTTTCTGGACAGTGATATTTACAATAAAAGTTGCCGTTTACGGCTGATGAGCGGGGATGAAATTACGAAATCGCTCACGCACACAGGGGTGGAAAGGCTCCACAAATTAACCCAAAAGTCCTGATTATTTTAGGACGAAATGTTGATCAAATTAGCTTCGTCCTTAATTTAACAGTTTATGTCCTATCTGTTAAAAATATAATAATTTAATCAGTAATCTTGTGTGTAAATCTTTATTTTAAAACAGTCACCAAAAACAATGCGAAAGCCGAAAAGCAGTGAAGAGAGTAGGCATTAATCTTTAAACTTTTAACTTTATGAGACGAATTCTTTTCTCAATCCTGATTCTAAGCACAATCATGGTCTTAGATGCATGTAAAAAGGGCGATACCGGTCCTGCTGGTCCTGCTGGTCCTGCTGGTCCCACGGGTACCGCCGGTGCTGCTGGCCCTGCAGGTCCTGCTGGTGCCAAAGGTGCTGATGGCACCAAAATTTATTCCGGGGCAACTGCTCCTGCAGATGCAACCGGTGCTGTAAATGATTTTTATTTAAACACCGCAACCGGCGAACTTTATGGTCCCAAGACTGGTGCTACCTGGTCTGGTGCAACTAAAATTTCCCTGAAAGGTGCTACTGGTGCTACTGGTGCAACTGGTCCTGCCGGTGCTAACGGTACTAATGGTACTAATGGTACTAGCTTTCTGGCCGGAGCCGGCGCTCCTACCGCTACGGTTGGTGCTAACGGAGACTACTATTTCGATACGGCTGCGTCCATGTTATATGGGCCTAAAGCTGGTGGTGCCTGGCCTGCTAGCGGAAGCGCTATTGGCGTAACTGCTACTCCGCGGACTTACTACGTTGACATTTCTATGTCAGGCGTTGCTACAGTTGCCGGTTCTTCTGTTCAGGCATACGTGGATACGCTTACTATGAAAGATCCTTCAACGGTTATTCGTTCTTCTTACACCCTGAATAATACGGATGTAGCTCAAAGGATTCAGTATTATGCTGGTTGGAAAAACAGAAATGGTCGTGAAGTGCTGTTTATTTCCGGAGCCAAGAGAGGTATGATTCCTGCTTTGGCCACTGACTTGACTAGCACGGTTGGTGCACAGTTTATTTATACGGCGGATCCTAGGAACGCAGCGTTCATGACAGCTTATCTGGCAGCTGGTGGAAAGACCTACGGAACAGCTCTTGCCGCCGCCAACTTGGTTGCGTTTGACGCAATTACAGTTCCTGCAGGTCAGTCTTTCACTTTCTCAGCAGAAGATTCACTGAGGTTGGCATCTAATGTATCAGGAGTAACATACAACCCACTCTGTTACTGGATGTATGCTGAAGCTGTTTATGCAAATTCTGCTGGTGTGGAAACTGGTGTTCCAACAGTTGGAGGTTATGTTAATTTCTATCCGTTGATGATGAAAGCACCTCGTGTTAATGGTGTAACAGGATGGGATTATACATTACAAAAAACGATAGACCTGAATACGTTGATTCCTGGATGGCAGCCTGTAAAAGACAGCGGGAATATTTTCATGCAAATGCAATATCCTGCAATCGCTGGTGCGGCAGCTATTACTGGTAATTACCAGCTCGGTGCCAGTGTTGGGGCTCCAAGTTCTGTACCTTTTGATTTTTCACTTTTACAAAAGGGTTGGACTTCATTGAATGATATTGGGGCATCTTCTTCAGTTGGTACTGTCTATGGAAATGGTCCGGTGAATGACTATAACCCTGGAGCATTGGTTGGATTTAAATATAACCTGACTCCTCCGGTTTATACCTTCAATGCTTTTAGCGCGTATGACCCAACAAAAGCTACAACCAGTACCGCTTATCCTGATAAGGGTATCACCCTTAAGAATGGCTGGATCAAGGTGAACTACTTTGTTTCAGATGGTGGAACGAGCGTGGCTCCTCCGGCAGTAACAAACTGGACTTCTACTTTCTATGGTCCTCCTACGGCATGTCCTGCTCAAACGCTTACTGGTAGTTATCAGGCTACAAGTGCGAGAGGTTTGGCTGCTATTCAAGGTGACAAGCTGCTTCGTCTGAAGATTCAGTTGATTCCTTCCAGCCAGGTTAACACCATCGTGGCTAAGGATTATCTGAAAGCTGTAAACTAAGCGTTTCTTAGAACATTTTTTAAAGCTTATTATAACAAGCCGCCCATTGGGCGGCTTGTTTCGTTATAAGTGGAGAGGGGAGAGGTTAAACAAATACTGGAGGGACTTTGCTGTCTGTACACCTTTTAAATTCACTTAAAAAACGAGGGGGGAATGCGGTATTTTATTATCTTTGTCGCCCTTTTGGGAGCGATAACCAGCAACTCGTTAGGCGGTGGTTAAAGTTCTTTTTTGGTCCCGTAGTTCAATGCCCGCCCCCGTCCGAATCGGACGCATCGTCCGGGCGGGCGTACCGAACGGTACGTTCGGGCGGGGATAGAATAGTTTTCAGATCTTTAATTAGATTTTTTTTTGGTCCCGTAGTTCAATGGATAGAATAGAAGTTTCCTAAACTTTAGATACAAGTTCGATTCTTGTCGGGACTACCCAACCGGAAACAGCTAATGTTTCCGGTTTTTTATTGGTTGGAAATTATTACTTCTACGTTCAGGAATTATTTTGAGCCCACGTCGTTAAAGGGAAACATTTACAGATAAATGGTGTTACTTTTATTTATTGTATTCTTCATCAGTTACGGCATCCAGCCAAACAGTTTCACCTTTTTCTCTTCCGGTAATTGCTATCTGTACAAAAGCCGTCTCGGCACTCGCTCCATGCCAATGTGGGACATTGGGCGGACACTTGATAGCATCTCCTTTGCGCAATATTTTTTTGGGTTTCCCTTTCTCTTGATAATAACCTATGCCGTCGATTACCAATAGTATTTGCCCTGCAGGATGTGTGTGCCATTTGCTCCTGGCACCCGGTTCAAAAGTTACATTTCCAACGGATATGGCGTTCAGACTATCAGCATCCATCAGCAATTGCAGGTAGGCTGTTCCTGTGAAATTTGAATTGGTAATTTTTTCTCCTTGCGGAAACACAAGCTTGTTTTGCTGGTTTGCTTTTTCCATTTTTTGATGGTTTTTGCACGCAGTAAAAAAGACAACTACAAGTGGCAGGATATACCAAAAATTATTTTTCATCACCTTTGAGCTTATAGGTTTGATTTATAAAATCCAAGCAATTTATTTACAGCTTGCGATACATATTCCGGTTTCCAGTAGGTTTGTATATGCGTAGCTCCTTCAATTAGAAATAATTCCTTATTTTTTGCATTGGTTGCCTTACTAAATGCTTCATCAGTCATATATTTTGAATCGGCTTTGCTGCCTGCAATCATTAGTAGTGGCTGGTTAATCAGTTCAATTTGGTCGGTTGCATCCCAAGTCATTAAATCAAACAGACTGCTTAAAGTATAATTTCCACTTGAATTTGGGTGCTTGTGTGTTTTGCCGTAATAGATAGTACCTTCCCTGTATAAGTCAAATGGCATTTTTGAAATTTGCTCATCCGTCAAAGGCGGTGCATCGGGGAAAGCATATAAAACTTTACCTCCTGCTGCTTCCTGTGCACGTGCATCCGAGGCCTTTTTCAATCTTTCCTGGATAGTTGCAACCTGCGAGTTCATAAATCCATTACGTCTTACTTCTCCTGAGTTAAACATGCTTAATGTGGCAACGGCTTTAAAGCGTTTATCAGATTGGGCCGCTTTTAAGGTATAGCCACCACCACCGCAAATACCAAGTACCCCAAGCCTTGCCATATCAACTCCTTTATACCCGGAAATAAAATCAGCCATTCCATGTATATCCTCAACACGGTTTTGAGGCTTGTCCACATTGCGAGGCTGTCCGCCGCTTGCTCCCTGATATGCTGCATCCGCAGTAATGGTTATATAACCCGCTTCTGCCAAGCGCTGCGCGTATAAACCGGCTACTTGTTCTTTTACACCGCCATTGGGATGCGCTACTACAATTGTCCGGTATTTCTTTGACGGGTCATAATCCGCAGGTGTATAAACATTCGCAGCTATATCAATCCCGTTCAGCTTGTAAGCTACTGGGTGGATATTCACTTTCCCCTTTACATTTTCCGTAATGGCATCGCCATAGATCAAACCAAAGGGATTTTTGGTTTGTGCTGAAGATATAATACTTGTTGTCATAAAAATTGCTATTAGAATTAATGTTATCTGCTTCATTTTACTATAATTTTAATGTTATCCTCTGTTTTTAAGCACTCCATCCAATACGGTTTGGGCTGCTATTGCTTCCTTTTTCCCTATAGATGATTTAATGATGTTCACGAATTGTTGTAATTGCTCCGGAGTCAAACCCACATTGAGGCAAATGGTCAGATGTGAACGAAGCATAGGTTCTGCATTGCCAATTGCACAGATTACGGAAACCGTTACCAATTCCCTTTCAGCATAGTTTAAAACATCCCTTTCAAAAATGTCTGCAAACAGATGTTCTTTCAAAAAAGTGTCTATTACAGGAGCAAATGCCGAATAGCCTGTAAGCGTATCGGGCTGTGGGATTTTTGTTAGTTCACCCAAAATCTTCTTGCCTCTCTCATATTTATTCTTATCTTCTTTTATGGCCGATGCTTCCTTGCCTGCATTATCAGCAATGCCTTTTGCTTTGCGTTCGTTTAACACTTCCATAAAAGTTTGCAGGCCCCGGATGCTGCGGGGAAATCCGCAATAGGCATAGAGATGCACAAGGGCTTCTTTGATTTGGTTGATGGTTAACCCTGCATCCAACCCACGCTCGAATGCTTTTTGCAATTGTACCAAATCTCCTTTGGCCGTGTAGGCAGAAATAGTGATGATGGCCAGTTGCCTGGCATCTAATACCTGATTGGTTTGCATACTATCTTGAGCGTTTATTTTGCTTACGAAAACAAATTGAACCAGGAAAAGCGATAACAGAACAAACCATTTTATTTTTCTCATAACAACATTTTTCAATCAGTGCCTTGTTCTAATAAAGCCGGGTAGTATTCATTTTACGTGCTGTTTTGACACTAATCTTTTTTATCGGATGGGTTTTTGCCATAATATTCTTCATCGGTTACTTTTTACAGCCATACGGTACCTCCCTTTTGAGCAGGGCTAATCGCCAAATAAAGAAACACGTTTCTCATATTTAAAGATTTTGTTTATCTAATTTGACCATGCAAAGTTCAGCACAAAAAAGATGTTGACATGTATATGCATCACGGTATTCTGTACCAAAATCACTGATTGTCCTTCTGGTATTTTTTTACCTATCAGAGGAGCCGTAAATTTGTATATCAACTTTTTAAAAGACAGGCACATGGAAGAGATCTTGAAGTTTACAGCCATTGGTCAATACAACGCCTTTAACAAAAATGAAACGTTGCACCCGCTTGTGAGTGTGGTTGACCTTTCAAAGGCAGAACCACGGGAAGCACGGCGAATGAGTTATAATTTTTATACCGTGTTTTTGAAAGAGATAAAATGTGGTGATCTTCGGTACGGATGCGACTACTATGACTACGAAGAAGGAACGCTGATATTTCTTGCACCCGGACAGGCGATTGGCTCTAACGATCCCGGGAAATATTATCAACCGCAAGGTCTTGCCTTAGTTTTTCATCCCGACCTGATACACGGCACAACGCTTGGCAGACACATGAGCAACTACACTTTTTTTTCTTATGAGGTGAATGAGGCGCTTCATTTATCGGACTATGAACGGCAGATTGTTTTAGACCTTTTTAAAAAGGTTGAATTTGAATTAAGTCATGCGGTGGACAAACACAGTAAAATGCTTATTGTATCTACTATTGAATTGTTTTTAAATCACTGCATTCGTTTTTATGACAGGCAATTCATTACCAGAGACAAGGTGAACAAAGGTGTGATTGAGCAATTTGAGCAACTACTAAACAACTATTTCTATACAGATAAACCACACACTATCGGATTGCCAACTGTAAGTTATTGTGCAGAGGAACTGCATCTTTCGGCAAACTATTTTGGGGATTTGGTTAAAAAAGAAACAGGCAAATCGGCTCAGGAGCATATACAAGACAAAGTAATTGACTTAGCAAAAGAGAAACTTTTTGAACCCGGCAAAACTGCCAGCGAAGTTGCGTATGATTTAGGTTTCAAATATACCCAGCATTTTAGCCGATTATTCAAGCAGCGTGTAGGTCAGTCGCCGAATGAATACAGAAATTTAAACTAAGCTTTCATGATTTAAATGAACAAACGGTTTTATAACTACTCAAAATTGTTCACGGCAGAAGCACAGCGGCTAAAAGAAAAGAAGTTGCCAGAAGTCCTCTCAGATAATTATTATCCCGGATATAAATGAATGTTGCTTTTGTTTAATTGAATTAATTGTGTAATAATCTAAATCTAAATCTAAAAAGATGCAACAACAATGGCCTGTCCTTTCCTATCAAAAAGGCAAAGCAACGTACGACACATTACACATGTTTACACAGATTGTGGGGAAAATAAAATTGGCAATCCTTCCATGGGTCAATCATTCATGGCATGTTACTTTACATATCGTGCCTTACGGTTTGACAACCCAAACCATGCCTTACAAAGATCAGAATTTTCAAATTGATTTCAATTTTATCGAACATCAATTAAAAATAAAAACAAGCAAGGGCGAACTTCGTCAATTTGGCCTGCACGGAATTTCTGTTGCTGATTTTTATAGAAAGATTTTCAAATTGCTTGGTGATTTAAAAATTGATGTAAAAATAGATTCGATCCCTTCAGAAATAGCGGATCCGGTCCTTTTTGAAAAAGATGTGATTCATAAAAGTTATGTAAATGAGCAGGTGGCTGCTTTTCACAATGCCTTGTTGAGAATACAGGATGTGTTTATGAAGTTTCGAAGTACATTTAAAGGAAAGTGCAGCCCGATTCATTTTTTCTGGGGAGGTTTTGATTTAGCGTTATCTTTTTTTTCTGGGAGGAGAGCGCCAAAACATCCGGGGGGAATTCCAGGCATGCCCGACTGGGTCGCGGAAGAGGCCTATTGCCGCGAAGTAAGTAGTTGTGGTTTCTGGACAGGAGGCGAAGGGCTTGCTGAGGCAGTGTTCTACTGTTATTTATATCCTGAACCCGAAGGATATTGGATTGCAAAAGTGCAGCCTTCGGAGGCATATTACAACGCTACTTTCAGAGAGTTTATTTTACCTTATTCGGCTGTGCAGCAAGCAAAAGATGCTGAAACAAAATTGCTTGAATTTTTGCAGAGCACATATGTTGCAGGTGCTGATTTGGCAAACTGGGACAGAGAAATGCTGGAAGATTGATTAAGTTCTTCCGGTATTTTCATTAAAAGTTTCTTTACTCATATTCCGAAAATACCTTGTCCACATAACACCAAAGCCATTTTTCGCCCGGTTCGGCGGAGATTATCACCGGATGCTGCGTATGATTGTGATGTTTCGTCATGTGTTTATGTGGCGAAGCATCGCAACATAATGTAACCCCGCAAGTCTGGCAGGTTCGCAGATGAACCCATTCGCTATGCGTTTTGATACATTCTTCACAAACCAATTCTTTGGGTTGTTTTAGTGACTTTATTTTCCTGATATGTTCGCAAACGGGCTGTTGTACTTCCATAAAAATTTTATTTAACTGTTGTAAAATTAGTACAGAATTTTTTTATGCGAATAATTTTGAATTATCGCATAAGTATTTTGCTACAATTTTTTCATTGAGTTCAATGCCAAAGCCTGGCCTTTCCAAAGGTGTTACTCTGCCCTTATTAAACCATTCTGCGCTATCGTTTACCAGTTCGTGGAAAAATGGAACATCATGCGCATGAAACTCACATACCAGGAAGTTAGAAACGGCAACGGATAAATGACAACTCGCCATCAATGCTATTGGGCTGCCAATCATGTGCGGAGCAAATGGCTTATTATATGCATGAGCTAAATCCGCAATTTTTTTTCCTTCCAGCAATCCGCCTACCTTTTGTAAATCCGGTGTAATTACATCAGCCAGATTTTTTTCGATAAGCTGCTGAAAACCGTTCATAAGCTGAAGATTCTCTCCTGTGCCTATGGGAGTATGACTATGATTACGTAGATACTTCAATCCTTCGAAATCAGAGGGCGGGCACGGGTCTTCCAGCCATAATAGATGACAGTTTTCTGCAGCTTTAGATACTTCAATAATTTCATGTGCTCTGTATCTCCAATGAGCATCAAAAGCAAGGTCAGTTTTATCGTCAACGGCGTCTCGTACCCGGTGAATGAGTTCAATCATCCAATCAATTTCTTTTTTTGACAAGGAATATCCGGTAGGTGAATCGAAAGAAGAACTTGGAATATCCAAATCAAATTTTAAGGCATCATATCCGAGGTTCGCCATGGCTACTGCTCTTTCCGGCGCTGAATCAAGTATCGATTCCATGGTCTCTGCGATATGGTGTGAGCTTCGGTCCCATTTCGGTTTATGGGGTTGAAGTAAGGTGTCTAAAGCCTCTAAAGAATTTCCTGCATGGCAGTCAAGATAAATGCGAACATCATCTCTGAATTTCCCGCCGAAGAATTGATATACCGGTATGCCGGCATATTTACCATTTAAATCAAAAAGTGCAGCTTCAATGCCCGTAATTGCATTAATAATGATACCGCCGGTGGACCCAGCCCCCGAAGCAGCCCAACTCATTTTCTCAATCAACTTACCTATATTTCTAAAATCTTCCCCTATTAATATAGACGAAAATTCCTGAATAATATATTGAATACCTGGTGCAAAAAAACATTCCCCTGTGCCATAAAGTCCTCCCTGGAGATCGGTGTATATACGAACATATGTCCACTGAAAGTTGGCTTCAACAATTGCCGTGCTTATTTTGGTAATTTTCATTGTGTCGATCTCATTGCGTCAAATAATGACTTGATTTTTATATTAGCCGATAGAGGGGAGCATTATCCTATTAGATGATTCCATACGTATCAAAGGCTTTTTTCGCACCCATGCCCTCTAAAATTTTTTGCTGCACCAACTTTTCGCCTCTTGCCTTTTCAATGGCTAAGCGAAAGACATCCTGTTCAGCTTCTTTAGGAACTATACACACACCATCTATGTCGCCTACTACAATATCACCTGTTCTGATTTTTACCCCTTCCATTTCTATAGCGATCCTGAAATCAAGCACTTTTCCTCTTGGTCCCTGATCCTGCGCATAGCGGCCTCTCGAAAAAGTTGGAAAATTCAGTTGCAGAATTCCGTTCGTGTCTCTTGAATATCCATCAACAACGGCACCAACTGCACCTAACTTTAACGCACGAGTACTCATGAGCTCACCCCAAAGTGCATATCTAGGTGAAGAACCGGTACAGATGTAAACTTCGTTTTTCTTTAGATCGTCTAAAGCTTCTAACATTAAGCCAAAAGGCTGCTTCAATAGGGGGTTATGATTACTCCCACACTCTTCAAAAACATCTGCTTCTAAGACAGTCATAGCCCTTCCCACAACAAACATATCATTTCGCAAGGCTTGTAACTGAGGTGACAAAAACTGATGTTGTAAGCCAAGTTTATCCATAACATCCCCAATTACGGCTGTAAAGAGTTCTTTGCGAGTCATTGAAAAAAGCTCGTCGTCATTTTTCCATTGAGGTATCATATTTTGTTGCTGTAGATAAAAAATATTTGGTGATTACTTTATGGCTAAAAATTTTTAAATGGCCCACGAGGCGAAGCATCTTCCATTTCCTTTTTCCATTTTTCAAATTCTGATTTGACCATTTTTAAGACTCTGGGGTGTTTACTTGATAAGTCATTCTTCTCACTTATATCATTTGATAAATCAAATAGTCCCCCACCTCGTTTTGATACGACTAATTTCCAATTATCGATTCTGGCGGCATGATCTCCACGAGCTTCCCAAAACATTTTTCGTCTTGCTGAATGATCCACCTTTCCTTCCAAAAAGGGTAACATATTAAATCCGTCATAAATAACTGAGTGTGGCAATTGTGCCCCTGCTGCGGAGACTATAGTAGGGAAAAGTTCGAGCGAGGTTAAAAAACCATCATTTACTGTTCCTGGTTTAATATATCCAGGCCATTTAATGATACAAGGCATCCTCGTTCCGCCTTCGAAGAAGTAAGTTTTTCCGCCTCTGTATGGAGAATTATTAGCGCCCTTAGATCCTCCATTATCGGATAGAAAGATCACCAGCGTATTATCTTCTTTACCACTTTCCTTTAATACTTGCAAAATATTCTTAATGGCATCATCCATACAGGTTACGGCAGCCATGTACTTTCTACGATCATTTTCAGCTTTTGTAGTTCCTTTTGGATATTTTTGAAGATATTCCTCAGGCGCTTGTACTTCTATGGAATCAAGGGTAGATGCAACATGTGGGGCATTGAAGGATAAATAAAGAAAGAAAGGTTTCTTGGAATTCTTATTTTTATTTAAGAAACTAATAGCTTCCCTTTCAAACAAATATGTGGAATACACTCCTTTATCCTTTGTTGTAGGCGTATTCCCGTCAAGCATTTGTGGTACGCCATATCGCTCATGCGTAAAATAGTCAATCCCGGTAGTTGCAAAGCCGTAATAATAATCAAACCCTCGTTGTAAAGGCAGAAACCTTTTTAATTGCCCTAAATCCCATTTGCCAACGTATCCATTTATGTACCCGGCGCTTTTCAATACTTGAGAAATAAAGACTTCCCTAAGATCAGTACCCAATACTCTTTCCGGGGAAACACTATATTCATATTCGGTATATCTGTGTCCATAATTGACTTCATTGTTCCGAAAAAGTTCATAAGTGCCATTCCTCTGAGGATATCTTCCAGTGAGTAGCCCACTTCTGGAAGGGGTACAAGTTGAACCGGTTACATAAAAGCTGGTTAAGCGCACCCCATCCGCAGCCAATTTATCCAGCGTAGGTGTCTGAATATCTTTTCTTCCATAAGCGCCTAAATCATTGCAGCCCTGGTCATCAGAAATTATCAGAATAATATTTGGCGGAATAGTATCTTTAAGTGGCGCAGAGAATACTGGTTGTTCAAAACTAATAATTAATAAAATAATTATTAGACAAATTGACTTTTTATTCTCGGTAACATTTGCATTTTTTTTCATAACGTTTTTATTAATATGGTTATAAGCTTAAGTGACTAAGCTGGCTCAGATTTCAAAAATTCATGGTTTACATATTCGTGCAATTCCTTGTTTTTGGTAATCGGCCCCATTAAGAATAATACAATTGCAAGCCCTATTAGCGCCGAAATCCCATAACCAATAAACATCGCATTATATGCTGTCGAATAATTATAAGCGGCGGAAAGATTCTTGACAGTGATACCGGAGATTGATTGAAAAATCATACCTCCAAAGCCAGCTCCCGCGCTTGCAATTCCCCAAACTGATGCGGTTGCACTTTGTGGAACAACATCCCCCGGGAAGGCCATTGAATTTGATGTATATGCTGCATATCCGAATCCTGCGAGGGAAAAAACAACAAGAGCAGAAGCTGTAGAACTAATCAGTAAGGGTCCTATAATTAGCGAGAGACCCATTAATGAACCAAATATGCCAACAGATACTTTTCTTGCCTTTGGCACGGGCATTCCTTTTTTAATAATATATTGAGTAAACAATCCTCCTAATATGTTTCCTATGTCGGCTACAACGAATGGAAGTATCACAAACCATCCTATTTCCTTCAGCCCCCAACCATGGACATCTACAAGATAACGGCCAATCCAAAATGAGATAAAATACCAGATGGGGTCGATAAATATTTTGGAGAGTGTGAACCAGGATACAAAACGTATTTTCATTAATTTCCAGGGTGCTATAATCCTCGCCTTTGATTCTTTCAATGAATGCTCAGGTGTATAATAGATGAACCAGAATATTGCTAGCCAAATATAGCCTAAGACGCCAATGGCAATGAAAGCTTCCCGCCAGCCATAAGCACTTCCAAGCCAGATTACTAATGGGGGGGCGATTATAGCTCCCATTGCAGCACCACTATTAAATATCCCGGTAGCTGTGGAACGTTCTTCAGGGGGAAACCATTCAGTCGCTAGCTTTATGCCGGCGGGCCAGTTTCCAGCTTCCCCAATGCCCAATAAAGTTCTGAATATTCCAAAATGTAAGGGTAGAGTTGCAAATGCTTGTAAAAGGGATGCTGTGGTCCAGAAAGCCATCGTTAAAGAATACCCTAGTCTTGTGCCGAGTTTATCGATTACGAAGCCTGAAACAAAATTGGAAATCATATAGCCCATAAAAAAGGCAGTACCAATATAGCCAAAAGCTTCATCAGAGATTAACTTTCGAAGAGCGCCATCAGCGCTTAAGTAATTAAATGCTAATCGGTCAATATAGTTCAGTATTGTAGCTACCAACGCAAATGACAGCATTAACCAGCGAGTCTTTGGAGAGTTTCTATTACTTGAACGGATGATATCTTGTATCATTAAAATAAGTCTAAAATAAAATGGATTATACTATATTTAAGCTGGCAGTGAGCCCACAGCTTTCCTTTCGGAATTCATTCTTTAAATTCTTTCGAAATTCAATAACCAATCTTTTGGGCCTAACCATAAACCCAACTGGAAGGGTATTTTAATGATGCTGACTTGTGGGGATTAAAATACCGGGTTTACATGCAATAGACTCCACCATTTACATCAATGGTCGCACCGGTGATAAATCCGTCATATTCCGATGCTAAAAAAGATACAGTACGAGCTATGTCTTCGGGCATACCCGAACGTCCAAGAGGAATTCCCTGGATGGTTTTAAGAGCAGATTCCTGTGAAGTGAATTTTTCGTGGAAACGTGTCCCTTCAATAAAGCCGGGGGTAACGGCATTTACCCGAATACCTTGAGGAGCCAGTTCATTTGAAAGATGCCGGGTCCAGGTCAATACTGCGCCCTTCGCTGATGAATAAGCAAGTGATCCGGGGTGACCGCCCTTTCTCCCTGCCAAAGATGAAATATTTATAATACTGCTACCCTCATTCGTATTCAAATAGGGTAGAAGTTCTCTTGTAACCAACATTAAAGTAGTCATATTGAGATTTACGACTTTCTGCCAATATTTGGTGTCAATGTCACGAATTGAGCGACGCTCGACCAAAGAGCCGGCATTGTTTACAAGAATGTCAAAGGACCTGAGGTAAGCTGTTGCTTGTTTAATGAACTTTATTACTTCTTCCTCAACCGTTAAATCGGCTTTAATACAAAGTGCCTTACTTCCCTTCGCTTCTGCTAGCTTTTTAAGTTTCTCTGGATTTTCCTGAGCACTAAAATAGTGCAGACAAACGTTGCATCCTTTCTCAATAAGTTCTTTTGATATAGCTTCGCCTATCCCCTGTGAGGTCCCTGTTATCAAGGCATTTTTTCCCTTAAGACTTCCCATTTTTTATTGATTAAAAGTTAATTTTATGTATATTATCTAACGTTGTTCCCAAAAGTTTAACTGTATTTTTATTCATAATTCTCGGATTAAGTGTAAAATAATTTGGTGGTTCAGTTTTCGCCATTTTGTGGCTATAGCCGCATTTACAAAATTGACAGTACCTTGTTAATACTAATACAGTTCAATAACGACCGCCTGATAAGATTCAATCCTGGGGAAAAATATTTCCAGGTCTTTCCCAGAGACCTTTTTATTATAGTTGGTTTCTATTAATGTAGATATATTTTTAATTTCTTTCCCCTTCGGGATGCGTAGTTTTAGAGATACATTTTCTACTGGAGGGAGGTAGTACTCGTTCATTAAGCTCTCTTCATACTTATTGCCCGTCCAATTTGTCAGATGCAAGACTAAAAGATTTCTTTTATGGGTAAGATTGACGAATAAACCATTTGGGGCATTTAACGTGTAGGGCGGAGTTTCATCAGAAAGGATTCTCACAAACTTTACTAATAATTCGCCTATAATTTTAGGTTTGTCATGATTATAGAAAGCCTCCAAAGATGAAGCACAGTAGAGAACTTTTCCCTTTCCAAACCTTGATAAAACAACCCCCGGGAGAATTGTCTTTCTATTATATCCGGTAACAATATCCATTATCGTTTCTCCTCCTTCCAATGCCTTTACAGGTTGATAATACCATAAGGGGAATAATTTACCCTGCCATTTCTCGCTAAAGATTTTTTTACTGGTATTATTTGTTCGAGGTAACAGATACAGATCATTGGGACCTCCCGTCATTGACGTGTAGTTGTTCATTATCTCCAATAACTCTCCTTTTGGTTCCACGGGCTTGACGCTCATTAATTCTTCCAGCCCGAAAGCTGATTGACGTTCTCCTTGCTCATTATACAAAGTAGTCGCATCACTTAAAATTAAGTGTCCTCCATTTTTTACATAGTTCTTAATGTTTTTTATTCTTTCGCTACTAAGAAAGGGTACGTTTGCAAGACATAGTACCGGATACCTTTTAAGCTCTTCCGGATCATCCAGCACAAATTCACTAATCGAACTTACTTGAAGATGATTATGGAGGTAAGCCGAAAATGCACCCAATCCTGAAGTACGGGCATCGGTAACTCCGGTGTGCCACCCCTTTCTCACATATTCTGTCGGGCTGTTGTATGAAAATAAAACACCTATATACGGATAATTACGTAATCCTTTAAAAACATCATTGTACTTTTTTATAATACTAAAAGGGTAGCTGACGTATTTTCTATTTTCGGTATCGTTAATATATCCTGTGGGCTGGGCAACTATAGAACCTGCGCCAAACATCAAATTGATAAAAATTTCCTGCTGGTAGTTAAACCCCTGGAAGGCCAGCCGCGGCCAGTTATGATACGACCCGACGTAGGGCCAAATATATAACCCGGTGGATCTAGGCACTCCTATCGCTTCAGCGCGCTCCAACATGGATTTTCCGCGCTCGTATAAGAATGCATCCATAACTTTCAGAACCCGGGAGTCGGTTGAAGCCATTTTTTGCGGATCATTGATATTGGACATCAGCGGAACATCTTTGTATGACTTTACTAATGGTCGAACTTTCTGTACAACTTCGGTCATAAATCTTTCGGTGTACCAGTCATGATATTTGTCAATAATCTCAAGCTCTCCCTTTGAATAATCACTTTCATTTTCCTTATAGGGAATGTGAAGTCCTCTGGCATCGTAGAATCCTTTCTTGCACCAGTCACAATAACATACCTTTTTACCCTTCCAGAAATAAAAAGGAAAGAAAGTGTCAAAATACATGCCGTTAATATTATAATCCCTGACTATATGTGCCACATAATCGAACCACGCTTCTTTGTATGGTGTCTGCCAACAAACTGTACCCATATCTTCCCCGACATACATATGATCCCGACCGGGAAGACCACCAGGCGTAGTTTTCTGCCCATATTCCGGATAATCCTTGGTTACCATGGACCAGGCCAGCTTATGGCCCGTCGAAATATAAGGAAGCACTTCAATACCTTTAGGCCGACATGCGTCTATCGTTTCCTGTAGTAAATCACGTTTTCCCTGATCAGGGGCCGTGCTAAAACGAACGCCCTGTACTGTAGCATATTTGCCCATAGTTCCAAAACGAATCACATTCACATTCATCTCCGACATCATTTCGGCCCACGCGGGTGCGTCATATTGAAGATGGGGTACTATGGGGGGTTGATAGGCATCCAAAAGAAAAACGCGTGCCGTCTGTAACCAATCCTGTTGGCTTCCTTTATCTATATTTCCCAGGAATCGTAAAGAAGTAGTCTTGCCCGTTACAGTCTCATCACGCGCCGTTAGTTCTGTTGGAATCTTAATGACCCCAAAGGTCGCTATACCTCCGGCTGAAAGAATTGATGTCCTTAGAAAGTCGCGTCGTGAAGGATTATTTCTTTTTTTCATTTGGAATACTTAGGCTAATTGTTTATTTATTTTGATCTTTATTATGAATTAATATTTCGTTACATTCTTGCAGAATATTTTACATGTCCTGGTGCGAATTTGATATGAAAAGAGTTTAGAAAATTTAGCGCTATAACATCAGACAATTCAGGTATTCAAATAAGGTATTAATAAAGAATAAGAATGTCTGGAAAAATAGCCGGGGCCCCTTTAAACAAACTCTGGTATCATATATAAGGTGTGTATTATATGTATAATACATCTCACTCGGGGTCTGGTCGTTGTCGGACAGTTTTTTCCCTAAGATCACCGATATGTACCCAGAGTTTAGGGGAGTTAAGATCCACATCTGCGATAACCACTTCTCCTTTATATTTTCCCGATGCAATCATGTTTCCCTCATAATCAAATATCCCGGAGCGTATCCAGTTTTTCATGGTGCTAAAAGTGCTTGATACTATATAAACCTGATTTACTATTGCGCTTGCACTGATAAGCTTCGGGTTGATTCCTGCGACGGGTAGGAAGATAATTTCTGCCCCTTTGTCTCTTAATCTTCGTGCTATTGATGGGTATTGCCCATCCCAACATATCATCATTCCAATTTTCCCAAATGAAGTCTGAAATACAGGGTACTCATTCCCGGGAGAGATTCCTAGGGTTAAATATTCATCTGTAGGGATAGCTACTTTCCTATATTTTCCTATTAAAGTCCCGTCTGGGCCAATTAACACAGCGGTGTTAAATATTTGTTCCGCTTGAGATTCAATTAGTCCCGCTACGATATAAATGCTATATTTTTTTGCGAGCTCGCCCAAATATTTGGAATCCGGCCCCGGAATCGGATGCGCTGACTGGACGAAACCTACCGAGGAAAACTTTGATGTGAGGAACTCAGGAAGACAAATAATTTTTGCCTTTTTTTGTGATGCCTCCTTAATCATTGGCTCAAAAAGAGAGATAGCACCTTGTGTTGTCTTTGCGATGGTATCTACGGGTCCATATTGAACAGTGGCAATACGGACTATATTCTTCGGCGGCATGTCGGTCTCAGAGAATGTTATACCTGACCATTTTACTAAACCACGCGGAGCCCACATTAAATATAGTCGCACAACCGCTTGCGTTGCCCTGGATGGAACTTTATAAACATTAGAAACCTTTGTCCAGCCATCTACCTTATCCGCCTGATCGCTCGGAAATTCGTATTTAATGATACTTGCCCATCGGGATACTTTCCCATCGTCAAAAGTGGAGGAGCCTAAAAGGTGTACTGAGCTATCCACTTCAACGCTTTTACCCTCGCTATCTCTCCATTCAATAGTTACAAAAGCGCTTTTAACGGAGTTTTTGACATCCTTGGTTTTTTTGAATGCCGTAAAACGATAGTACCGGTCACTTTTCACTTTAAAAGTTTTCGCCCAATAGCCCTGTAAACCGGACTTATTCCCCATCGAAATGATAAAATTGCCTTCGTTTTTATACCCCTGTCGAGACGAATACGAAAATTCGGGCCTCAAAGAGGGTCTTATGGCACCCGGCATCCAACCCTCAATAGAATCATTTATAGGTAATATAACTTTGGTTGTTTTTGAACTGGTACAAGAACTCAATCCAAACAGAATTAAAAATCCAATTATATGGATCCCAATTACTAAGTTTATTGTCCGCATAATTATCTATTTTAGTATATAATTAATCCTAACAGCATTATTACATCTATTATCTGGTTATTTTGTTCGCGTCGATGGTGATTAACACTCTCAAATGTCCAAATCCAAGATTAAGAGTAACTGATCCGGTTTTTTATCGATAATGTTTACGCGCGTAAGAAAAGACTAATTGCGACCTTTTTTAAAACGACCAGGAAAATTAACGGCTGTTTATCTAACCGGTTTTACCATTTCTTCCCAATCTATCAGCTTTCTTTTGATCTTTGATAATTCTTCAGGAAGTTTGTCTTTTAAATTTTCTTTCTCTCCTGGATCTTTCTTCAAATCAAAAAGATATTCTTCCGATGTCTTATTTTTCTCGTTGATGTCGATAACATATTTCATATAGTTATCCCGAACCGCTTTTCTTATCATTGGTGAACGTTGCAGTCTCCAAAATAACGTTCGGGGATAAACGGGTCTGTTATTCTCTATATCTTTAATAATATCCACACCGTCAAACGGCAGGGCTTCTGGAGGTGATGAATGTGATATTCTTGCAATCGACGCGGTCAGATCCATACTGATTGATACTTGATCGCTTACAGTGCCCGCCTTGATATGTCCGGGCCATTTTATAATACACGGTACCCGGATACCTCCTTCAAACATCTGCCCCTTGTGGCCACGAAACGGCATCGCACTTCCCGGGGGGGCAGGCCCGTTATCGGAAAAAAATATAATTATAGTATTATTTTCCATATTTTTCTGTTTCACTTTTTTCACGATCTCGCCAACTCCCCTGTCCAACTCTTCAACATTGGCGACATATCCTTCTTTTGAAAACCCCTTTGCCCCAAACATTTCGGCGGTTAGGCTCTTACCTGTAAAGTCGCCTGGGCCCTGGTTCGGCTGATGAGGGGCCGTATATGGGAGATACAAAAAGAAAGGCCTTTCCTTTTTCTGATTGTTTAGCCAGCTCACAGCATTATCCGTCAAAAAGTCTGTTAAATAATACCCATCGGGATATATTTCAGTGCCATTTCTGGAGAGGTCGTGTTTCGCAGCTTCCCAGTGCCCCATAAATATTCCTTCCGGAATAGTATGCATAAAATAATCTACTCCTCCACCTAATGGGCCTACTGCGTAATCAAACCCTTGGGCTAAAGGCCTAAACTCAGGCTCATATCCTAAGTGCCATTTCCCGATGATGGCCTTATTATATCCTGCTGAAGTTAGTATAGACGGCAGGGCATTATATTTGACTGGTAGGCCAAGCTGATGAAGATTGTTAAGCCTTGCTGCGTCTGGATATCTCCCAATACCGTTAAGTCCTATCGCACACTCAAGTCCTCCTATTCTTTGCTGATATCTTCCGGTAAGCAGAGCTGCTCTGGTCGGAGTACATTCAGAACTATTCGAGTAAAAATTGGTAAAACGTACTCCCTCGCCTGCAAGTTGATCAATATTCGGGGTAGATATATCACGAGAACCATAACAGCTCAAATCCCCATATCCCAAATCATCAGCCACAATTAATATAATGTTTATATGTTCCTTTTCAGCCACTTGACTAAATAGGCTGGTGGGCAACAGGGTAAGCCCTACAAATAAAATACTGACAATCGATTTCAACATTTTAATTCTTTATTAAAGAACTCAGAATTCAAAATACAAATTACCAACCCGGGTTTTGCTTAAGCGCAGCATTCAAGGTTAACTCATTAATTGGAATGGGCAATAAATAGTCGCGTCCGGGGTTAAAACGAAAGCCAGTGGGTAGAATTTTCTGGTAGATATCGACATATCCCTGGTTATCTACAAATATATCTTTGCCCACTTTGACGGTTGGATAATCCGATGGGTGATAAAATACTCCCTGGGGCTTTTTGCCGATAAACAAACCGGCAGCGGCCATCCTCATTAAATCATCCATACGGAAACCTTCACATGCGAGTTCTACTCTTCGTTCCCTTCTAACTTCATTTATTATAGGAGAGAGGGTAGGGAACCTCCAATCGGGATCAGCGGTAATATTATTTATTTCTAAATGTGGCATGTTGACCCGATCTCGAAGCACATTGATCGTTTCATCAATATCCTTCTGTGTAACAGTCCCCAATTCGGCTTTTGCCTCCGCATAATTTAATAAACATTCTGCGTATCTAAATAATACTTGGGCGTATTCTCCTCTGTTATTCCCGGGCAATGAATTATGTGGGTCCAGACCTTTCTTTAATCTATATCCGGTCCTGCTATTAAAAGTAATATTAAAAGTAGGTTTTGTAAAAACTTGAGCAGTATCGTTGCCTGGTTTGATTTCTATGGCATCTCCGGGTTTAAATATTGTTTGTCCCAGCCTCGGATCCCTATTTGTTACTACGTTTTCCAACGTGTGATCGCCACGATACAAGGACGAAACTGAAATCGGCAATCCATCTGTACAAAGATAAGTTTCAGTAAGCCACTTAGTGACCCCACCGTAACCTAGCCATGCGTCCTGGGCTATTAATCCCATCTGTGAATTATTTAACAAGTCTAAACTGATCGAATAGCGTTTCCAGAGCATTATCTCCGGATTACCTGAAAAATCAATCTGATTAAATAGAACTTGGTAGTCTTCATTTGGATGTCCCGAATTGTATATGCGGTAACTGTGCATATCTATAAGTTGTTTTGCAGCTTCTGCAGCGATTCTCAAGTACTCATTCTCCCTGGATTTTTCAACGCCAAAAGCCGAACCTTTATGATATTTTTCCCAAGTACCTTCATAAAGAGCAACGCGTGATTTTAATAGCAGGGCTATCTCTTTGTTTAGTCTTGATGCACTCACACTTCCTTTCTTGTATAAGTATTGGATAGCACTATCGCAGTCGTTAAGGATTGAATCCGCAATAATACTTCTGGAAATTCGTGGGGAATATAATTCTTTAGATTCCGGTGTTAATGGTTTACTAATCCATGGCACATCCCCATAAGACTTTAGCAAATCAAAATATAAATAGGCTCTAAAAAAGCGGGCTTCTCCAACATATTGTTTTATTTCGTCCCACGAGCCTTTGGCCAAAGTATACTTAGCTAAAAAAATATTTACGTCCCTAATCCAATCAAAGTTATAAGCTACATCGAATTTCGTGTACCATGTTTCGTCATAGTGACTTCTGCCGGCATCGTTCGGGGGTACAAGCAATCCAGCTAATCTGGAATCGGGTATCTCTCTGGCCATGTTGTCACTATTAAAATCAAAACTATATATTCCCCTACCTCTACCCTTATAAGAATAGAATACAGGATAGAAGTGATTCATGTATGTCTTGAGGTTTTCAGGTACAGTAAAAAAGGCTCCGTCAGTAACTTGATCTAAGGGTGGTTTATTCAAGAATTCTTTACTGCAACCAAATATAAAAACCAGCCCAAGTAAACAAATAATATTTTTCATAACTTTTTTAATTTAAAGTGAGATCTGAATACCAAACGTTATTGATTTATAAAAGGGATCTGGTGATTTCTCTGATGTTCTGGGAGTATAAGTACTTTCCGGATCAATTCCATTTGGGAGGCCTGAAAAGGTTAGAAGGTTTTCCCCACTTAGATACAGCCTTAATTTCTGGAAGTGCATTTTACTCAGTAACCTGTCTGAAAGATTATATCCTATCTGGAGATTTTTTAATCTTAAATAATGGGCGTTTAAAAGATATCTTGTCTGAACAAGTTGATTCTTTAGATTTTCATTCGTTTCATATGGTTTTGGATAGTAGGCATTCGTGTTATTTGGAGTCCAATAATCCATCTGATAATCTCTTAAACCTGTATGACTAATACCTTGATAACTAAATCCAAAGAGTATAATATCGTTCAAATAGACATCTCTTTGAAGTATTCCCTGAAAGAAAATTTTGAAATCAAATCCTTTATAGCCTGCAAATGCACTTAGTCCTATAGCCTTTCTGGGTTGGCTATTGCCAATTATTACCTGATCTCCAGGATCAGTGGCGGTATTTTTACCATATGTAATTTTGCCATCTCCATTTATGTCGGTATATCTGACATCTCCCTCGCTCCATTTCCCGAAAAGTTGTTTTTGACTCGCGGAATTATTAATTTCTTCAGCATTTTGGAAGAGGCCCACACTTTTAAAACCCCATAATTCTCCTATTGTCATACCCTCATAAAATGTAGTCAGAATCTTGGTAGGATTATTATATTCGAGAACGACTGACTTATTATCTGAATAGTTGAGTGTAAAACCGTAATTGAAATTATTTAATGTTTGGCGCCATCCTGCTGAAATTTCTATACCCTTGGTGCCTAAAGTAGCATTATTTTTTCGCGGGGCGCTGGTTCCGAGTAAATTTGGAATCGCTTCACCGGGTCCGAACATATTTAGTGTTTTCCGGTCAAAAATGTCAGCGGTTAAACTGAGTCGGCTTTGTAAAGCTGTAATATCAATTCCGAGGTTTTTAGTTCTAATAGACTCCCATGTCAGGCCCGAACTACCCAATCCTGGTGCGGTTGCATATGCTGGCCTCATGCCGTCGAAAATGTAGTTTAGATTCGCATACGTCGGCACTAAAATATAGCTTAAATTTCCCGGAACATTCTGATTTCCCAAGGATCCGTATGATACTCTTAATTTAAGAAAATCAACTACATTCAGTAAAGGCTTCCAAAAATTTTCTTTTGATATGATGTAGCCTAATGAGGCCGATGGGAATAATCCCCAACGGTCGGCGGCCGCAAACCGGGAAGAACCATCGTACCTTCCATTAGTCTCTAAAAGGTACTTATTTTTATAGCTAAAGTTTATGCGTCCGAAATAACCTTCAGTAGCCCACTGAGAAAGTGCGTCGCCAACTCCGTAATTGCCCGTTGCGGCGTTGATGGCTGTAACGTCGGGTGAAATAAGATTCATTTTCCACCCATTTAATGCTTCCGACTTATATTTTTCAGCCTGGAACCCGACCATTGCCTTGAAAGAGAAGTCGCCTAGCTGTTTAGTAAAGTCAGAAAAAATATTAGTTGAAAGATATTCGTCATTTGATAAATATCGATATACTTGAGAAAACTTTCTCCACGTCATGGGAATTGATTTCCCACTAGGCGCTATATCAAATAATTGTCGGGTTGTATATAATTGTCTGCCATTAGTTGAATGATAATCAAAATTTGCAGTTAGCTTCCAGTTTTTTGTAAACTTGATTTTCACCTCAGGGGAAATAATTAATTGGTTCTTACGTCTTAAATCTTCTCCCCCTTGAACCATCACCTTGAGGCGATTGAACGCTATATCTCCGCTTGGATTATAAACAGGATAGGTAGGCCAGGCGCCGTTGCCATTGTTAATTCCTCCCTTTATATCGCCCGGACTTGGTGGATTAGTACTGGTTCCGACAGGATATGCATAGTCGGAGAGCATGTACTTGGTCATTATTGCCGTTGATAACCAGGTTGTCGGACTGACCTCGATATTTGCAGTGAAATTGTATCTGGTGTATCCTGTATTGACAAAGTTGAAAAGTCCATCTTGTTTCAGCATACCTGTGCCGATATAATAACTCGAATGTGCTCCTCCGCCCGTTATGGCAAGGTTATGACTTTGTCTGGCAGAACGATTTTTAAAAAAGACCTTGCTCCAATCGGTATTTGCATTTGAATAACCTTGCCCCAAATTACCTGTTCCCGGCCATACATCCATACCAGGAATAGGTATCATATTTGGCGTGTTCGTAGGGTCCTTTTGAAACTTAATTATTCTATCAATAGTTTCTTGTGGGAAAACTGCGCTGGCTCCGGAATTTTGAGAAGAATAATTTATCGCATTCGCAAAGTCTAGCGAGTTTGGGGATTTGGGCAAGTCGATAGGTGTCTGCCATCCATAGTTCCCCGAATATTCTATTACGGGCTTTTTATTTTTCTTTCCATTCTTAGTGGTAATTAGAATTACTCCGAATGCCGCCCTTGAGCCGTATATAGCAGATGCTGCTGCATCTTTTAATACTGTTACACTCTCAACCTGATTCGGATCGATTGCACTCAAATCCATCGGAACTCCATCTACTAATATATAAGGACTGCTGTTACCAGAAAGAGAACCTATTCCCCGTATATTAATAGCTTGTTCCGCCCCGAGCTCTCCCCCGATCGGGGAATTTATGTTTAACCCGGCAACAACACCTTGTAAAAGAGTCGCCACATCAGACGTGGGTCTGTTTCCCAGCGATGATACATCAATTTGGGTGACTGAACCAGTAAGATTTTCTTTCTTCTGCGTTCCATATCCAACAACCACTATGTCCTCCAACCCTGAGATATCCTGGTTTAACGTAACTTTAATTTCTGTCTCTTTTCCGACATTCACCTTAACCGTTTGATATCCAACGCTGGAAATTTCCAGAACAATATTCTTATTATCCGGGGCGGTTAATGTAAAACGACCTTCATTATCCGTGGTAGTCCCTATTTTAGTTTCTGATATAATTACTGATGCATTTTGCAAAGGCATTCCCTGTGAATTGACTACTTTCCCAGAAATTTTAACTGGCGGGGGCGGCGATGGAGTCACATTAATTGTATGCTTTATATCTTGATGGACCTTTTCTTTCTCTGTTGGCTGAACCACTACAGTCCGATTAATAATTTTGTAAGTAAATGGCTGGCCGGTAAAACAGATGGCCAAAGTCTCATCAAGAGAAGAATTTTTTACTGCTATACTTACTCTGTTTGCCTTCTTCAGCATAGTTTCAGTGTACATAAATGTATAACCAGTTTGTTTTTTAATCTCCTGAAAAACTTTTTGCAAGGGCACATTCCTCACATGAAGTGTTATTCCTTGGGAATTAACGCGTGCATTAACCTGGAGGCAGCATACGAGAACGAGAATGGCCGTGATATTCATAATCCCCAGAATTTTGGTTACAGATCGCCTTTGAAAAAAAAACGATCGGTAAAAAGTTTTTAGCATAACTTTGTTTTGTTTGTGTTGATGAAATAGTAAGACAGTACCAATTGTTTTATAACTATTGAGTTAGCTCAAACGCCCAGCCAGTTCCTGTTCCAGAGGATCTGGCTTTTTTCTTAAGCTAATCTTGATAATCGTTTTAATTTCCTTTCTGATAAATAAGGATTTTAGGGCGAAATCGGCGGCATCACAATAATCGTTTTCCCTTCAATTTTAAAGCGTACAGCCTTCGTTGTTTCCAGCATTTTCAATATATTTGAGATACTGGTACTCATTGAAACTTCAGCATAAAATTTCTCTGACACGCGCATATTCTTTTCAAAAACCACTTCCACATCATACCATCGGGATATCTGTCGCATAATACTCTCAATGTCAGCCCCATCGAAAGAAAATACCTCATTCTTCCACGCTGTCGCCTCATTTAGGTCAACGGAATTGAGAAGTCCAATTGAGCCGTTTTTACTTACCTGCGCCTGTTCACCCGGTTTTATTACTATACCTTGCTTGCTACCTTTGGATGTAACGCTCACGCTTCCTTCTAACAACGTAACATTCAAGGAACTTTCATCATCATAAGCATTCACATTAAAATGAGTTCCCAATACTCTTATGCTTGTGTTTCCTTTACTTACGATAAAAGGCATAGCCGGATTATGTGCCACTTCCAAATAAGCCTCTCCGGTTAGTTCAACCTTTCTTTCCTTTCCTACAAAAGCCGTCGGGTACCTTATCGAACTTGCGGTATTCAGCCAGACCTTGGTACCGTCAGTCAACATCAGACTAACAACCTTGCTCCCTTTTGGATTGGTCAGCGTATTATACTGTATTTCCTTATTAGTCCCACTATAGGCAATTTGACCATCCGACAGCTTAATTACATTCACTGATCCCTGCGTCGCAAACATCCCATTGCCGGTACTATCTAAAATGACCTCTTGCCCATTACTTAAAGTGAGTACTGTTTTGATCCTATTCGGCGGCGCGATGTCATTCTGCCTTGATTTTTTTATATCCACCAAATCTCTTTGCTCTTTCTGGGTCGTAGTAAAAAAATAAAGTCCTGTTCCCAATAACAGAGCTATGGCCGCTGCGGCCGCCCAACGAGCCCATGCTATTTTATGTACTATCGGCTGAGAATTTCGGCTATTTTTTTCTTCAATAATATTCTGGTAAAGATGCTCCCAATCGACCGTTGGAAGCACTTCCTCGGAATTATACAGAGAAACTAGTTCTTCAATATGCCTTTTTATGAGTACGTCATTCCCCCCACGCGCTACCCATTTAAAAAGATCCTGCTCTTCCTCTGTAGTCGCTTTACCATTAGAGTAAACCTCTAATAAATAGGATAGTTTGTTCTTTGAAGTTCTTATGTTGATTTTTTAAATTATTATCCCTCTCATAGTAAAGATGAAAGAGTAGGTCAAAATGTACTAGTAGAGTGATAAAAAAGTTATCGTTGTATCAGGATAGCAATCCATATTATGGTTAGAAACTCTTTTCTTAAACAGGTTCGAACAAATTCGACTGCAGAAGATAAGTGGTTTCTAACGGTATTAGGAGAAATATTTAGTTGCCTGGCGATTTCATTTCTATTCATATTTTTCTGCTTGGCTAATTTGTAGATCAGTTTTTGTTGAGGTGGCAGTCGGTTGATTATATTTTCCAGCTTGTCTCTGTTTTCCTTTTCATCCAATAGGATTTCGATTGAGTTTTCGTTATTTTCTATTTCCTGCTCAAATTTTAATTTCAATTGACGTTCCTGAGCGAGTTTTCTAAAATGGGAGTAGATACCGTTATGGAGGATGGCAAATATATAGGCATTCGGTTTTTCAGCCGCAGCTATCAGCTCCTTTTTTAACCAAAGGTTCACGAAAACTTCCTGAGTAATCTCCTCAGCAATATCCGCAGAACGCGTCATTTTATAAGCCGCGGCGTAGAAAGGTGCTTTATAATAATCAAAGATTAGACGAAAAACTTTTTCATCTCCATCTCTCAACTGCTTTAGCAATTGAGTAATATAGGATAAATCTTTTGGCATATTCGTTGATCTTTTGGCACCATACTTTAATAGCTAAAGATAATAAAAAAAATGTCAAGTGTATCAAATCCTGTTTCAATTCCCCCAGGTATTGTTTCGGTGAAAAGCCTGCCTTAGATTCTATTTGACCGTTCCTGGCGCGATGAAAATGAGTTGCTTACAATCCTCTCCAAAATGAGGACTTCTGTATTTATGTTGAGTTTTTTCCTCTTAGTACGGATATTTTTGATGACCGTTGGGTTATGATTCACTTCATGGACTCACACTGATGAGGTACGGATTTCAGTTGAATGGCGGCACAACTTTGTCTAATGGATTTGGTATCATTGACAGAATCAGTGAGGATATTGATATACACTTTGATACGCCCAAAGGATTGGGTATCAATAAAAAACCCAATAACAAAAAGGCAGGCAATATTGAAAACAAAAAAAGTACTACGATCAGCTTGCTTCAGAAATAAAGATTGGTGGCACATCGGTGTCGAGTGCTACACGGCATTTGATGATACCCGAAAATGTAATAGTGGTGGCATTCGTCTTTATTACAAGGAACTTATCGGACATAGTGAAGGCGTTAAGTGTGAAAGTACCGTAGATTGTATACCGAAAGGCACGGATTTTCCCAGTTGTTTTTGAGCAAACACAGCGGATTATTAGGGGCTATCGGGATATCCATTGCAAAATTTTACGGTTCATTGCAAGTTCAAAGAGATACATCCAATCGCCATTAACCGTAGCATTGGCCAGGTGATGTGGGAAAGTAGAAATAAGATCATTATTCCCTGTATTAGGTAGTATCCTGGTTTCCGAAAATACTTTCTCGAAATTCTTTCTGATATCGGTAAAGCTGTTAACGTATTTTCTGATATGGTTCATTTCCGCTTGCTTATTTGATGGAGAAGTACAATCATATTCTTCTAAAGAAAGGAGCAACTTGGCCGGATATATTTGTAATTCATTGATCTGGTACATAAGAGCTAAAGAATATCGATTCCTGTTAGAGTTTATTATTGATTTTTCTATTCTGCTTTTGATAAGCTTATATTGTTCAATTGCTTCTTTTGCACCGATAATCTTCTTTTGATATTTGCCGCTCCATTTTCTACTCTGTAGTGGGTCTGTAAGCTTCCCCTAAAACTGGGCCAGTGTCAATTAGAGTTTTTCAGCTTTTCAAATGCTTTATCCACTAAGCGGC